>NZ_ANIJ01000049.1:0-137500 GCF_000347035.1 Leptospira sp. B5-022 | reverse complement strand
GACATTACCATGAAAAAGTTTCTATTTATCTCCGCTTCCGCATTAGCCGTTGCGGTCTTCTTAGCAATTCCAGGCACAATCAGCTCACAAAGTGGGGACATTGAAGCAGCAATCCAAGCAGCTTGTAACCGTTTGGTAGATGGGGGATTGTATAAAAGCTGTAAGCCGGCCCCAGGATTCTCACTCGGACAAGGTTATTATAGCCAATCCGCTAAAATCAAATGCCAATGTGATAACAAATCCGATAACGGAAAAACGATCGTTACCATCTCTCTTTGGCAAGGGTATTAATCCTTCCTTAGTAGGTCCCGGTCTTTCTTAACGTTCGATGTAGAGCTGCGGAGAAGTCGGGATTATGTCCTAAAACTTTAAAAAAACTAGACGTTTTACCTAGGACATTTTTTCAGTTCTTTTTTTTTCGCGATAATATTCGAGAGCACATCTTTATAGTAATACTGTCCTTCTTTCTGATCTTCTCCTGCCCAAAAAAAGAAAACCAAAGGTAGCCAGAGCCAAGACCGAACCTCATGCAGATAGGTTTTCTTAAATAGCAGTTTTTGGTCCTCAAATGCCGAAACATCGAAACTTTCAAACACAGTTAATCTGCTAGGCAAAAGAGTCAAAGTCATCATGGAAAACGTCCTTCCTGCGTGGTTCCAAATTGTTTTTGGAAAGAACCGGATCTACGGAATGATAGCCTTGGTTCACGATATCACCAGACGCCGAATCTAATGCGACATAATACCTATTATCGGAAGTTGACTTAGATCGGAACAAAGTTACTCTGCAGCCTTTTCTGGATATAAAAAGCTTAGATTCCGAGACTGCAGACAAATGGACGGCTCCTTTGTCGTATGGAAGTCTACTTTTTTAACTCGTCGAAGTGCCTACATTCTTCAAAAATCGCTCAAATCATCATACAAAATCAGATCGTCCAGATAGACATTTGCATAATCTGTCCGGAGTCCGGATGTTCCCCAGCTAAAGGTCCCATCCGTAACGGACAATTGCAGAACATTATCCACGTAAAAGTCAATATGGTTCCCAATCGCAACTAAGGTCAGCTTATACCATCGTTTTGTTTGAAAAGATTTTGGATTTCCTGCCTGATCCTTTAGGGTTCCGGTTGCCAAGGTTGTGTAAGTCCCGCAGAGTTTTTTCTTAAAATAAACGGTCCCATCACTTCGGAGAGATGCCACATACAAATCATTTTCTGTCCTGTATCTCGTGAATAAATGAATCCCCTGCCAATTGTCCGTTGCTTCCTGCCAAGAATCTATATAAAACCTCGCCTCAACGGCTTGATCCGTCCATTTTACCCGAGAACCATTATGTAAACCTTGGATCAACATCCTAAAATTGTAATCTTCCGTTTTCGCCCTCTTATAAAGCCCACCCGAAAGATGTTTGGATAGCAGACTTCCGGAAGTAACTTCAATATGCGATTGCAAAGCCTTATTAGAACTTACTTCTATCACCGTTCCATCCGCGTACGTTTCAAAACCTTCGAACGAAACTCCGTCTGGTGTTTGCCAGGTATAAACCTCGCTAGAACCGCTCGGATAATAACCTGTTCCTGGAAAAAATTCATAAGTTCCAGGAGGATTACAAGAACTCGCTTCCAGTTGGTTTTTTGTTCGGTAGGAAGGATCTAAAACTTGTTCCAAAATGATATTCGTTCCGAGATCGAAAATGCCTAAATAAAAGAAACTAGCAATACCTAACATTCTAAAGGTGGGAGTCATATTGTTGCCTATCTGATGATTTTCGACCCGAGATCAAATCCGTTCCACTTTCAAAAGTCAAGCGGTTAAATATCTCCTCAAACATGGAGCATTCCCGATATATTTTCGACCGAAGTAGAATACAAATTTTTACTTCATCCGAGTGCATACCTAGTTCGAGAAAGAATAGAATTTGGTCGAAATCATTTACGTTTTCTAAATACTTTGGTCTGGAAATTTATTTGTATTTAGTATGTAATCAATTAATTACTTAAAATATTGAATTCGAAACTTGCTTGTAGAAATTTGGTTTCATGCGGCCATCTATTTCAGTTATACTTCCTACATACAACGAAAGCAAAAACCTACCGATTGCAGCGGATAGAATTACTCGCTCCCTATCCGATTATCGTCATGAAATTATCGTAGTGGATGATGACAGTCCGGATCATACCTGGGAAGTCGCAGAACATCTTCAAAAGAAAATACCTCAACTCAAAGTAATCCGCAGGTTGACCGGAAAAGGTCTCTCCTCCGCTGTTTTAACCGGAATGGGCGCTGCCGAAGGAGAAGTTTTTGTGGTAATGGATTCCGACCTGCAACACGACGAAAAGATACTTCCGGAGATGATCCGTTCTTTTTATGAAAGAAATGTGGATGTCTGTCTCGGGACCAGATATGCCAAAGGAGGATCTACGGGGAAATGGTCTTTGGCTAGAATTGGTATCAGCAGATTTGCGAATTTTTTAGCAAAAGGTCTTTTAGGTCTTCCTGTTTCAGACCCTATGAGCGGTTACTTCGGGATCAAACGTTCCGTGTACTCTGAAACTAAAAACTCTATCAACCCGAGAGGTTTTAAGATCCTTCTGGAATTTTTGGGAAGAAGTAAGGAAAAACTGAAAATTGAAGAGATCCCATATACTTTCCAAACAAGAATATACGGAGAAACAAAGTTAAACAATTCGGTAATCAAAAATTTCTTTTTGGCAATCTTGGACATTCGTTTCGGAAAATGGATCTCCCCCACCTTCTTACTCTATTCACTTGTAGGTGCAAGCGGAGTGCTTGTAAACTTAATCGGGTTTTTTATCGGCGAATTATGTAAATTTCCGGAAGTACGAACCGGGATATTCTTTTTGGATCCTTTTTCACTTTCGGTATTTTTCGGTATAGAACTTTCTATCCTATCCAACTTCTTCTTGAACAATTACTTTACATTTTATGAAAGAAGGTATTCAGGCAAAAATTTAGGAATTGGATTTCTAATATTTCATTCCGTAAGTATGGTAGGGCTACTTGTTCAAATGTCAGCATTCCATTTTATCTATTATTCCATTTTCAAACAATGGAGTGGAGTCTCCGAGCTTACTTTAAAATTCAGCGCGGATATTCTTTCCATCCTGACAGCTATGGTCTCAAATTATTTCCTGAATTCCAATCTGACTTGGTCCAAGAAAGCGGAACTAAATAGATAAAGTTTTTATTGATTTCTTCTCCAAGGATCCCAATATAATGATAGCCTGTCCTTGACAAGTTTCAAGGATACTGAAGCCTGCAAATGCGGACAATAAAGAGAAGGTCCACTACCTTCTAAACCAACCCAATCGATCGGAGAAAAATATGCCTAAGGTGCTCGTTCCTTTTGCGGACGGAATGGAAGAAATGGAAGCAGTCATCGTGGTGGACGTGCTTAGAAGAGCCGGGATTGAGGTTGTCTCTGCCGGAATTTCCTCGAATATAATCTTAGCTTCCAGAGGAATAAAATTAGTTTCAGATTCACTTTTGTCCGAAATCGATCCTTCTAATTTTGATATGATTGTTTTGCCTGGAGGAAACCAAGGAACTAAAAATCTGAATGCGGATCCTTTAGTTTCGGAAATATTAAAAAAATTTAAAAAGGAAGACAGATGGATCGGTGCTATCTGTGCGGCACCGAACGTTCTTTTAACCCACAACATTCTTCAGGACCAAAAATTTACCGCCTTCCCCGGAAGTGTACCCTCCAATGAAAAATATACGGGAAGCAGATTAGAACTTTCCGATAAAATTCTAACTAGTATCGGTCCCGGCTCCGCATTCGAATTCTCTTTAAAAATTGTGGAACTTCTCTCCGGGGTCGAAAAAAGAAAAGAAGTGGAAAAAAACTTACAACTTCCTGCATAAAATGCAAATATCGCCGCAGCTAAAAAACAGATTTAAGAATTCCAAGAATATTCTAGCGCTCACGGGGGCAGGAATTTCAGCGGAAAGCGGAGTTCCTACATTCAGAGGAAAAGAAGGTCTTTGGAAACAATATAGGGCGGAGGACCTTGCAACTCCTCAAGCATTTCGTAAAGATCCGAAACTCGTTTGGGAATGGTATCTCTGGAGAATGGAATTAATCTCTACTAAGTCTCCGAATCCTGCTCATTTTGCATTGGCAGAATTGGAAAAGAAAAGATCCGATTTTTACCTAATCACCCAAAACGTGGACGGCCTTCATAAAAAGTCAGGCTCCGAAAAGGTCATGGAAATCCACGGAAATATTTTTAGGAATAGATGTATCAGCTGCGCTCACTTTTATGATTCGGATCTTTCTAAACTGAAAATTTCTATAGAATGTGCAAACTGCGGAAACTTGGTAAGACCGGATGTTCTATGGTTCGGAGAAAGTTATGATACGGAACTATTAAACCAAGCTGTGTCTCTTGCAGAAAGATCGGAACTCGCTTTAGTGATCGGTTCTTCCGGCGCTGTAGGAATTCCCGTAGAACTTGCCAGGATTGCAAAAGAAAACGGAGCTTTTGTGATAGAGATAAATCTCGATCCAAGCGGCTATAGCAGATACGCGGACCTATTCCTACAAGGAAAGGCGGGAGAAATCCTACCGGAAATTGTTTCTTATTTCGTATGAATCTTTGGAAACGTTTCTTCTAACTTTCTAAAGATATAATCTCCGAAGACGGGGAAACAATTCGGGGACATATGACCTGGATCCGCAAATTCCTCACAATTATAATTCGGATCCTCGTTCATATTCCAGAAAGGCGTCCCCGTCTCTTGATTAAACTTCTCCACAATAGGTTTCCAGACTTCCATGGGAGTTTTGAGACCTTCGGAAGTTTCCACTTTCCTAGTCATATATAGATTAAAATATGGACGAGCCACCTTCACCCAGATAGTCGCGTAAGGTATATTGTTTTCTTTTAATATACTGATGGAATCTTTCTGCATTTCGAACATATTCGAATGAAAGGTATACGGTTTTAAATAGGAGGAAAAATCCGTTTCGGATACCTTTACAAGCTGTTCATCCGTATGTTTCTGTTTAACAAGCTCTCTAGGAGTGCTTCCCCTTTCTTCTTTAAGCATAGTCAACACTTTTTGGACCGCTGTTTGATACACTTTGGCTAAAGCGGAGGAGTTTTGCATTCTTTCCAAAACCCGCCAGAGTTTAGGTCTATCTCTATAAGTATGAAATAGATTCTTGGAGATAAAAACCGATAATTCTTCTCTGGAATACCTGGTCCAATGCCTGAGTATAAACTCTGGGGAAAGGCCATAAATCAAGACTTCGTCCAATGCGAGAACGGGAGTTTTATTATATATTTCTAATGATTGGTCCAGAAGAATAAAATCCGGTCTTGTGCCGTCCGAATGAAATCTTTCCACCCAGTATAAAAAATAATCCGGAGATCCTCCCGGAACAGAAAAATTATAAAGCACCCAGTCCGGATGTTTTTTTTCCAATTCTTTCGTAGGAAGCAGAAGCGCCCTGGAATTTCCGAAAAACACCAAAGTTTTTTTACGTGTAGCCGGGTCTTTCTTCAGATACTCTTTCAGATCCGAATATAGATCCTCTTTGCTGATAAAATTCAAATGAGATAACGTATTGGAATAATAATATTGAAAAAACTCTAAGGTGAACAGTCGATCCAAGCCCAAGGAAATCAAAAGAACAAGCAGAGGAAGAAGTAAGAATGTATTCTTTTTCATAGTGATTTAATCGCCTAAAATTGACAATAGATACAGGCTCCGGAATCCTCCGATAATAATGCGATGGCAAATACCGTCCCTACCCCGCAGGCCACAAGTAGCCAATCCTTTCCTCTTCCCCATTTCAACAATAAGTCCTTTCTGGATTGGATCCAATGGAAAACGATAAATCCCAAATAAGAATATCCGATCTTTTCAATATTCTTCATGGATTCTAAAATAAAAGGAGAAGGTCCGGTGACCAGGGAAATAGAATTTTCTATCCAGCCAAAGCCTAAGGATTGTAAAGAAGCGGATAAATAATTAGGAGTATTCGTAACAAGTCCCACAACGTGTTGAAGCATCTTAGTTGCTGAGTTTGCCCTAAATAAGATCGCGCTGAATGAGAATAAACAGAATACGAATTGTATCCTCAAGAAGTTCAGAATTTTACTTTTGGAATCTTCGTCGTTCCAACCGAACTTGCCTACTAAAAACCTTTCGAAAGCGAGAATGACTCCCCAATAGAATCCCCATGCTATAAACGTATAGTCTGCGCCATGCCATACCCCGCCCACCGTCATAGTGATGATCAGATTGAGGTAGGTCCGCCATTCTCCTTTTTTACTTCCACCCAAAGGAAAATAAATATAATCCCTAAGCCAAAAAGAAAGAGTCATGTGCCATCTCTGCCATAATTCTCTTCCGGAAGGAGAAAACAAAGGTGCATTAAAGTTTTCAGGAAGTTCAAATCCGAAATATAGACCGACTCCTCTTGCCATATCCGTAAGACCCGAAAAATCACAATATACTTGGATTGCATATCCGAAAGCAGCTAAGACCAAGGATAGATTATCGTACTGTCCTGGATTCGAAAACACTGGAGCGATCACTCCGGCCACAGGGTCCGCGATCAGTAATTTTTTGATCAAACCTGAGATCATCAGATAAGAGGCGCGAATAACCTTATCCTTATCTGGGCTCAAATGTCCGATATTTACGAAATAATCCTTAGTCCTTAAAATCGGCCCTACAATCAAAACCGGAAAGAATATTACAAAACTAAGATATTGTTTCAATCCGATCACATCACCTTCCGGTTTGCGATAGGCATCCACAGCCGCAGCAATCATTTGAAAGCTGTAAAAACTCACCGCTAAAGGAAGAGAGATCTGCAATATTCGAGGAACTTCGTCAAAAAACGGATACTTAGTAAGATCAAAAAGTATCCTGTTCATAAAGTAAAAATATTTAAAGAATCCTAGATTAATCGCGTTTAAAAGAACGGCAAAGATCATCCAAACCTTCGGTTTTGCGGAAGTCCTGATCTTAAAATATGCGAAATAATTGAATAAAACGATAATTAAGAAATGAAAAAAGAAATAGAGCCCATTTAAGATGGTAGAAGAAGCGATTACGTAAAAGATCGCACTGGAAATGAGTAAAAAATCGGATCTTCTCTTTTCCGGAAGAAGCCAATAGATTGAATATATGACGGAGAAAAAAACGAAAAATAAGATCGAATTGTAGAGCACTCTTTTACTTTCCCTTCTTGAATAGTTCCTTCCAGTAGAGAATCTCTCCCGGAGAAAGTTTTGCACCGGAGTCCTTTTCTTCCCGAGTCGGTTTTTCCGCTAAGGCGCTTTCTATTTTTTTTACGAACTCTTCGGATAGTATAGGTTTTGTTCCTAGTCTTTTTGCAAAAGCCAAAATTTCCTGATCGGAAGTCACAACAAATAGATCCGCAGGCCTTGGAGCAAACTTGATATATTCCTTGATCAAATCGTCCGCCTTTCTGTCCTGGCTGAAATAAACGTGTATTTTTCCGTATGAATCTTCTTTGGTCTCGTTCCCTTTTTCTTTTTTACCATCGAAGAAAACATGGACCTTAGAACTTTTCAATTTAGAAGAATAAGATTCCAAAATCCGCAAGAGGCCGACTCTGGCATCCCTCAATCGATTGGAATACATATACTCTTCCAATTCAGGAATTTTGTAAATCAGGTTGAAACCGTCTACGACTAAATGCATCCCTTTAAAACTAGTGACCAGAATGTATGTTTTGGAAAAACTTGTAAACACCGAACCGAATCGGACAATGGCTCATGGCGGAAGCAAATTCCCAACCGGCAAAATCCTCTAAAATCCGAAACTTCATACAAAGGGTAAAATATTGGAGAAGTGTTTTGCCAGGTACTGCAAAAGATTATTTTCTTTTAGGTTTGGCCGCAATCGACGTATTCTTTCTACTATTCGTAAACTCTTACAAAGAATTCATCCACAAGGACATTCCCGCTTATATTCTAGCGTTCGACTTATTCGTCATATTTTTATGGGGAATAGAAGTTTGGATCAAAATTCGTCAAAAAAAAGACATCAAAAAATATTTGAGAACCAACTGGTACGAACTCATTGGTATCATCCCTCTATTTTTCCTGAGGCCGTTTTTACTTTTAAGAGGAGTTAAACTTGCGATTGCATTCTATAGGTTCGGGACATCGGGCCAGAACGTTAGCGAAGTTCTAACTCGCGAGATCACATTCAGATTCAGGGATGTGATCGTAGATACGATCGCGGATGCCGTATTTTTACATTCATTGGCAAGAGTGGAAGAAGTGATGCTAAGACTGGATTATAGTCAGCTCGCAAAAGAGGCCATTTCTAAACATAATGATCAACTAAATTCCAAGGTAAACGAATCCTTACAATCTAAGTTTTTATTGGAAGAATTATCCAAGATACCTTTCATGTCGCAGATCTCTCATAAATTAGGAGAAGATATCGGAAGAATGATCGCGGAAGTTTTAGAAACGGAAGTGATCGGCGATATTATGAAAGATATCACTGCGAACATCTTAAAAGAAATGGCGGAACACGTAAAAAAACTCCCCCTAGAGAGGATCACGGAACCGAAAGGGGAAGTACCTTCTCCCCCTTCTATTCCGGAAACGTAAATCTCAAGCAACCCCACTCGGAATTCTTAAGATCAAAACCTGAGTCGTCGATTTTGCAAGAAGTTTGCCCTCCTCATCGAAGGACTCTCCTTCTAAATAAATATGTTGGTTTCCTCTGGCGACAACCTTTGCATGTACAGTGATCCTTTGGTTCTCTTTTACCATTCGAATATAACTAACACTTAATTCCAAAGTGGTGGTAGGTTTGCCGGCGGCCAAATAGCATAACGGACCGAAGGTATTGTCGAATGCTGCCGCTAAAAATCCGCCTTGGAAAACTCCCATCGGATTGGAGAATCGAGGTTCCACGTAAAAACTACAGACCATCTCCTTCTTACGCACATAAGAAACAAATTCCCCGGATAATTCTTTGAAAGCGGGAGGAGGTACCTTTAAACCCGGTGCGGCCTTCGAAAACTTCTCCCATTCTTTCTGCATATCTTCTAAATCTTTTTGATTCGCCAAGGTGGATCTCCTAGTATATTCCGATCTTGTAAAGAAATTGGATTCGAGCAAATTAAAATTGCCATGATTTGGTGACACAACCAATATGTAGGAAAATGAACCCCTTCATTTTCCTCGAAACTAAACTGAAAAACGGCATCCGGACCGCATGGCAAGAACTTGGGATCAAAAAGGAGATCGCACTTGCAATCGCAGGCGGCGGGATTAAAGCGTTTTATGGACTCGGCTTTGCATATACACTAAGGACCTGGGGTATAAAAATTAAAGAAGTATCTGGGGTCAGTGCGGGAGCCGCCATGGCCATCAGCACCTTATCCGAAACGGAAGAAGACAGTTCGAATTATTTCCAAGAACTGACCAAACGAAATCCTAAAAACTTTTATTGGAATAGACTTCTTAGGATCAGCGCTCCCTTCCCTCATCATGGTATAGCAAGACGAACCGTAGAATATTGCCTCAGATTTTCCAAACTCATCTCAAAAGCCGCAAGGATCAGGATCCATACTGTGGAAATCCCGAAAGAAAGTCTGGACAAAAACAAAAAAGGCCAACCGATACAAAGGATACTTTTTGCTAAGGCAGCTTCCGTTATCCGCGCCTATTTTAAGGATGAAACCTTAAGAAGAAAGGGAGAACAACCTTTCGAAGTATTAAAAAGAATGAAAGACTGGGGATGGAGAGAAAAAGTTTTTACGGAGAAGGACCTAACCGATCCGGAAACGACCACCCAGATCGTAATGAATTCCTGCTCGGCTTTCCCGGTTTTGCCTCTACAAAGTTTTAATGGGAATTATTATCTGGATGGCGGATTAACCAATAATCTTTTACTGGAAGACTTCTCCCCTGAACTGCCGAAGATAGGAGTATTTTACGAACCTACAACCTTAGTTGGAAAATCCGCTTCCGTCCTATCGGATACCTTGCTTGTTTCCCCGGGGGGACCATTTATTGAACAGGGATTTGATTATACGAACCCGAACCTAGTAAGGTATGCATTTGAAACAGGGCGGAAAGATGCGGAAGAACAAAAGGAAAGGATCTTAGGTCACCTAGACCCAAACTGGAAAAAACACTTGCATTCTTTTTTCGAACAAATAAAATAATTAACTTGCTCCTCAAAAGAAGATGGGGATGATCCCCTTTCCTTCTCCAAGGAACCTTAGAACTAGCGAAAACGAAAAAATAGAAAACACTCTTCAGGACAGAAGGAAATGCCCAAAATCGTAAACCACGAAAAATACAAAGCTGAGATTCTCTCTAAATGTGTGGATATTTTGGCCAGGCGAGGGTATTCGGCTGTTTCCATGAGAGAGATTGCCACAGAATTAGATGTTTCCACCGGAACCCTTTACCACTACTTTTCCACGAAGGAAGATATATTTAAGGAACTTGTAAAATTCGTACTGAATAAGGACATCGAAGAACTACAGGTCTATTCCAAAGGAGAAGATAACCAAACCATCGAAAAAAGAGTAGAAGCGCTCTTCACGATGGTAAAGGACAGAGAGACCTATTTCCAAAATCTTCTTTATATCATCTGCGACGTTTCTAGATTAAAAAATCATGAAGAAGAAAAACAACTGATCGCAGAAGCGATGAAAGAATACGTAACCATCATCACAAAACATTTAGGAATTACGAATCCGAACTTAAACAGACTTCTAATCAGTATTATTTTAGGGACTGTAGGTCAAAGGATCGTGGACCAAGAATCCATAAAATTAGATGAGGTAGCAGAAGTGGTGAAAGATTTTATGGGAGTGGTCCTGGCGAACACGTTCACTTTTTAAGATCTAAAGAGGAACCAGTTGGGATTGTAGAAGTATCTACATTATAAATAATTCACTGTTTGTTGGAATTCCAACAAAATTTCGTTTAAAAAATTGGTTCCACAAATTAAAAATATATGATATAGGGGCGAAGCGCTCCCACGAGCCACTCCTCGCCACCCAAAGCTAGGTGCCGAATACGATACAACTTGTTTGATTCAAACTTTAGCTTCGCTATACTCAGCTACCCTTCGGGAATCCTCGCTTCCTACGGGTCGCGAGGATTGGGTAGGGGCAGCTCTTTCACCACTGTAGGAACTCCTAGAGTGAGCGACAGAATATCCTATCTTAGAACTTCTTCTTTTTTACCGGAATATATATCGGCGATAAGTCCCGCATATTTATCAGTCACTACGTGACGTTTTACGGAAAGTTTTGCCGTAAGTTCGTCTCCGGTCTCAAAAGGTTTAGGTAATAATCTAAAGTCCACTACTCTTTCAAAAGACTTAAAACCGTTCGTAGCAGAGATGGCACTTTTGATCACTCCTTGGATCTTTACTGCACATTTTTTTTCCTCTTCCGCCGAGCTGAATCCAACTCCCGGTTTAAAATCCGGGAAAAATTCAGGATTCGGAACGATCAATGCGGAAAGATACTTTTGATCCTGACCGATCACCATACATTGTAATATGAATTCGGACTGGCTCAGAATATTTTCGATCGGAACAGGCTCCACATTTTCCCCTCCGAGAAGAACGATGGTTTCTTTTGTTCTACCTACAATTTTCAAACAATTATTGTAAGTCATCATTCCTAGGTCTCCGGTATTGAACCATCCGTCGATCATCACCTTACGAGTATTTTCCTCATCATGATAATATCCGGACATGACCTGATCCCCTTTTACATGGATCTCTCCCTTGATTCCATATCCTTTAGGCCCTCCCTCTTCCGTAGTCCAGAGTATCTTGGAAGTATTCGGATCTACAACACGGAGAGAAGTTCCCTTATACAGAGGCCCTACCGTTCCGATCACTGCTTCATCCAAGATACGAACTGATATCACGGGAGAAGTTTCGGTGAGGCCGTATCCTTCTAAAACCTGGATACCTATCGCGTTAAAAAATTTATCCACATGGATAGGAAGAGCTCCTCCTCCGGAAACAGTCCCCTTCAATTCTCCGCCCGTAGCTTGTCGGATCTTACTCAGAACGATCAGATCCAAAAGAGTAGCCGGCAGTATATTCAAAATATATTGTAGAAGTTTGAATATTCCCACGAAGAAAGAAATCAGTGAATTTCTTCCGGTCAGATCCAATTCTCGAAAACCTAGCCAACGTTTCGCGGATTGAATATTCGAAGAGAAGAATAGTGCCGCATGAAATAGACTCTGTTTTATACTCGAAGACTTAGCGATAGTCGCATATATCCCTTGATATACACTTTCCCAAAGCCTCGGTGCGGAAGCCATAAACGTAGGTTTTACTTTTTTTAGATCTTCTTTCAGCGTTCTCACGGAAGAATAATACGTACCCGCTCCGAAATAGATACATACCATCTCGAACATCCTTTCAAAACTATGCCAAACTGGAAGAATAGAAAGTATCCTCTCTCCCGCAGACAGTTTGATCGGAATCCGATTGATCTGAGACATGATATTTTTATGAGTTAAAGGAACTCCTTTAGGACGACCCGTTGTTCCGGCGGTGTAGATCAAAGTAAAAAGATCTTCCTCCTGGATCTGAGAAATCCTTTTTTCCATTTCTCGGTTGCCTTTATCTCTTAGTTCTTTTCCCCTTTGGACTAGATCCCAAAATCTAAGTTCTTTGCCCGAACCCTTCGCATTTTTGTCTATTAGAATAATTGTATTTACGTTCTGGATGGCGCTTTGGTTTTGATAAAGTTTTTTAAGGACCGAATCGTTTTCTGCAAATACGATCGTGGACCCGCTATGGGGAAGAATATGGTTGAGATCCGAATCTGTAACATCCGTTCCTCTCGGAACGTCTGCCCCACCCGCCATCACAATCGCATAATCGGTGATAATCCATTCTAAACGGTTATCTGAAAGAACGGCAGCATGTCCCTTATACGGAAATTCCAATTCTATAAGTGCGGTCCCGAGTTGTAATCCTAACTCGTACAATTCCGAAAATCCTACCGAGTCGAATTCCCCCGAAGAATTTTTAGTCAGAAACGCAGGTCTTTCCCCATATTTATTTTTGGACGATTGATATAAATCGGCAAGAGTTTTCATGCCACCTCCTAGAGTGGAGGAAAGTATAGTGCTCGTTCTGAACTTTGTCGTCCTGGCGTATAACTCAGGACGTGTGGATTTTAAAATTTTAGAGATGCTTTGTATAATACGGCTGTTTTTCTAAATTCGCTAGGTGTAGAATCCGCAAATTTCTTAAATGCTTCATTGAATGCGGATTTGGAATTAAAACCGACGGATTCAGAGATCGCTAAAATGGAACGGTCCGGATCTTCTAAAAGTAGAACCTTAGCTTCTTCCACTCTCCAAGAATTGATATAATCCGAAAATTTCATGGCCAAACGTCGGTTTAAAAATTCCGAAAGTTGGTGGTTGGTGAGTCCCAACTCTTCCGCGAGTTGGGAAAGTGTAAGATCCTCATCCGCATAAACCTTCTCCCTTTTCATCAATGATTCCAAACGATCTTTGATCTTGGATTCATCCATTCCTTTCAGTCTGGATTTTTTATAACGGACTTCTCGCAAACTTTTCCCAACGAATCCGAGCCAATTCGGTTCACGTTGAGAAAGTAAAAAGCCTAACACCAAAAGAACAGGAAGACTGAAAATACTCTCTTTAACAAATTCTATCCTTCTTAAAATAGAACCGGTAAGTCCCCAGAAGATCACAAAACAAACAAGACAAATGAAGAGTAAAAATATTCTTCTGGCTCTTTCTTCGTTTTCATCCTGCTCGGAGCTAAATAGATAACTTCTGTACATCCAAAGCAGCGGTAGAAAGTAGGATAAAATCGAAATTTTAGGAGTGATCTGCAAAAAAGCGAGAATACTGGAATAACTTCGAGCTTGGGTGATCTCTTGTAATGTGCGCAAACGGAATTCTTCCCCACCTAACCAGAACGGTAAAAGTAAAATTATACAGAATAGATTGGGTAGAAAGTGTAGAAAGAGCTCTCTTTTAGAAACTTCGAGTCCAAGTAATGTGATCTGAAAATGAATGTAAAGAAGCGGTGCTATTCCCAATGCAAAAGGAATATGGATCCCGTATAGGAACGGATACTTGCGCACTAAACCGGAAAGAAAAGTTGCACCTCCCACAAGCCAAAGAGAGGAAAAAAACATGATTAGCGCGGCTCTCGTCCTTTCCCCCAAAGAAGCCGGAGAAAGTAAGATCCCTAAAGACCAGATACAGCCAAAGGCTGCTCCAAAAACTAAATAACCGGTTTCTAAATCCATGGAACTACTTAGAGATATCAGATTGAAACTAGATGAAAAGTCAAAAATGATATCTTGAAAGTATCTCCGAGGTTTCCGCCTTTTTGCGAGCAGGGTTCCAGCCCAGCGTTTTTCCTAATTCCTCTATCATTCTATTCATAGATTCCATAGGAGGTGCGCCAGGAACTCCCACTCCGGATCTACGGAAGAAGAAATCGGTCCCCTTCTCTATTTTTTCCTCGGACGCAATATAACGGATCTCTGCCGTACTGAATTTTTCTCCATTATGAAGGGTAAGAGACTCGTCGTTTGCTTTTTGGTATTTAAGAACTTCATAAGCTAAACTTCCATATCGAGCGCCCAAAGTTTCCAGGTATTCTCCGGAAAGTTTTGGATATTTTTTACTAAGCCCTTTAATTAAAGAAGAAAGATCTGAAAATTCTCCGGAAACTAGGGGTACTTGATCGGTTTCGCAAGGTAAAAATTTCCCTGGCAAATACTCGCATAGTTTATCCGTGATATTCTCCGCTAAATGTCTACTTGTCGTATATTTTCCGCCCAACGCTGTGAAAAATCCGGGAAGTCCTTTTTCTTTATGATCTAAAATTTCGGTTTTACGGGATGCATTGTAAGTGTCCGATTTTTCGCCCGGATCTTCTACCAAAGGTCTCATACCGCCGTAGTAAAAATCCACGTCCGATTCAGTTAAATCGGTATATCCGAAAGCAATATTAATTTCTTCTAATAGACCTTGGATGTCCGATCTGGTGACCTTAAATTTATCGGGAGAATCCGAGAATACGGTATCCGTTGTGCCGATAATCGTCTTTCCTCTCCAAGGAAGAACGAACATATGTGTTTTGTCCCTTTTTTTCAAAACGATTGCCTTGGAAACGGTTAAAGCCCGAGTTACGATATGTATTCCCTTGGATCGGACAAGCACCTTGTCCATTCCGACCCCGGCCAAAGATTCCACAAAATCCGCCCAAGGACCTGCGGCATTCACTACAGTTTTTGCAAATACCGGATAGGTTTTGCCGCCTCTTTTGTCCTTTAAGATTGCCTGGTAGACTTCTCCTTGCTTCGAGATCGCGACTAATTCCGTATAATTGAGAGCAGTTCCCCCTTTTTTTTCAGCGGAGAAGATGAACTCACATGTATGTCGTTCCGGATTCATGTTCTGATAATCGTAATATAAAAATCCACCTTTGAGTCCTTTTCTAGGGAGACTTGGCGCTTCCATCACAACTTCTTCCGGAGATAAGGATCTGTATTTAGGGATCCAAGAATCCGAACTAATATCTCGATTTCTATCGTACGAAAAATAATCGTACATCCTGAGACCTATATTTGTGATCCACTTTTCAGGATTAGAATAAACCGGAATAATAAAGCCTAGGGTCTTGAGAGCGTGAGGACTGATCTTAGCGAGTATCCTTCTTTCTCGTAAGGACTCTCGGACCAAACCGAACTCTGCATTCTTTAAATATCTTAAACCACCATGGATCAATTTGGAAGTGGCCTGAGTGGTCCCCGAAGCAAAATCATTTTTTTCCACCAAAAGAGCCTTTAACCCGCGTAAGGTGGCATCCCACAAAGTAGTGGCACCTGTTATCCCTCCCCCCACCACTAGAGTATCGAAAACTTGGGAAGAAATCTGAAAAGATTGAGTTTTAACGTCTTTCGTTTTGGCCATAGATTCACAGCTTGGAATCAAGAACTCGGTCGGTCAAGACATTAGAAATTATACAAGTTCTTTACTCCAAATCAGTAGATGATATTTTTTGCTTAGACCCGGTTCTTAATTCCCAATTATTTAAGGGACTTGAACCGAACGGAGTTCGATTCAATAGATGTCATATACTTCCTCCCGGGCAGGTAGTCTTCCAAACAAATGGAATTCTGTTCTAGGTTTTTTAAAAAAAGACCCGGATAGAGACGTATATGAGAATCAATATGCGGAAGATCTAAAACGACAAACGCGCAGCATCCAATATCCGGGTGCAATACTTGCCATCTTCGTTTGGCTGGGTTTCGCATTCGGAACGGACCAAAAATTACATCCAGAATTTCCGGAACTATTTTATTTTCGGATCGGCTTCTCCTTAGTAGGTGTTCTTAGTTTAATCTTTCTTCTTTTGGACACTTTATTTAGGATCCCTACCCGCAAATATAGTTTAGAAATGGCATACGTATATATCGCCTATCTATTACTTTGTACATCCTTTTTTACGGGTAGAATAGCGGACGATCCGAATTACGTATCAGGCCTCCAAATAGCATTGATCACTATCGCGTTCGTTCCACTTCCCAAAAAGTCGTATTATATTTTCCTAATACTTTCTATTCTAACTTTTATAAGTTCTATCCTGATCTATTCTCCCAATTTAAGCTCTCCTCAGGCCGCATATTCGATGCAAAACCTGGGGATCGCATATCTTCTCACACTTGTATTTTCCGTCATTTTAGAAAGATACAGATTCGTAAGTTTCGTAAGTAGATTTAAGATCCAGGAAAGTAATAAAGAGATCTCCGAAAAAATGTTACAGATCCAAGCATTAAAGGAAAAGCAGGATGGAGATTATTTTTTAACCGCTTTACTTCTTTCTCCTCTGATCAAACTGGATAATTCCGAAAATTCGTCGGTCAAAGTGGAATTCCTACTGGATCAGTTCAAAAAATTCTCCTTCAAAGAAAAGGAATATGAACTTGGCGGGGATTTCTTAAGCGCCTACATAATTAATATCCGAGATAGGGAATATACCGCATTCATCAACGGGGATGCTATGGGAAAATCAATCCAAGGTGCGGGTGGCGCCTTGGTTTTAGGTTCCGTATTCAATTCTATCATTAGTCGAACTAGACTTTCTCCCGAGATCCAATCCAAGTCTCCGGAACGCTGGCTAAAAGAAGCATTCATAGATCTTCAAAACGTATTCGAAACATTCGACGGATTTATGCTCATCTCCGCCGTTTTAGGGATCGTCGAACATTCCACGGGAGCGATGTATTATATCAACGCGGAACATCCTTGGCCTGTTCTTTACAGAGATGGAAAGGCTATGTTTTTGGGATCGGAATCCAATATTCGTAAATTAGGGATTTCTGAAATGTTCGGGTCCAAAATACGGGTCCAAACTTTTCGTATGCTCCCCGGAGATACGATCTTCTGCGGATCCGACGGTAGGGACGATCTAGTCTTAGAAGAGGATTTTTCCGGTAAAAGGGTAATGAACGAAGACGAAACGGTCTTTTTAACCTCGGTGGAAGAAAGCGGCGGAGAATTAAAAACGATCCGAAGATCACTGATCAGCAGAGGAAAACTTTCGGACGATCTAAGTATATTATCTATTTCTTATAATCCCTCGGTAAACCCGTATTTAGAGGACAAAAAATCCATTTCGGAAGCGGAGTCCGCTTTTCAAAAGGGAAATACAAAGGAAGCAATACGTATCCTGGAAGAAAGTTTACATAGATCGGGGATAGTTGGGGAACGTTATTTTCCTCAAGTAGCCAAACTTTTGTCCAAATGGTACGATAAAATATCCGATTTCAAAAAAGCGGCCGAGTGGGCGGAGAAGTCCCTTGCCTGGGATCCTTCTGAAACTGAACTTTTATTCTATTCTTCTATCCTTTGGAAAAAGGTTTATACTCAAAAAAAAGACACTGAATCTTTGAAATCCGCAGCGGAGCTAGGAGAAAAATTAAGAGTCCGTTCTCCGGACCATTTTAAAAATTTGATCAACCTGTCGGATATTTATAGATTACTCGGCAATTCTTTACGGGCCAAAAAGTTATTGGAAGAGGCATCCATTCTTTCTCCCGATGATCCAAGGATCGCAGAGTTGAAAAAACGTCTTTAGGCTTACGTTAGAATAGCGGTGTAGGAGTTCCTACATGTGATATTTGATCAACATTGAATATCCTTTTTACCTTGCCCTCTGGAAAGATTCGTATTTATTGGAAACGTTTTTAATTAATCGGAGATAAGACCTATGTTCTACCACGAGCTCAATCCCAAAATCGACTATTCCAGATCCAATCTTAGATGGAATGCCTGGGGTGCAAACGATCAGGACTTCGGTAGAAAGGCGCAGATGCCAGAAATTCTCAAACTTCTTCAAAGGGAATTCAAGTTAGATTCTATCCGCGAAACTCCTGCCGTTTCCTTAAAAGATATAAAAATTCCGAACAGTAAATTAAGTCCGAATGATATCAAAAACCTAAGCGCAATCGTAGGTAAAAATAATTTTAAAAACGATAGATACGAAAGAGTTTTCCACTCTGCCGGCCGTAGCTACTACGACGTTCTCAGACTTCATTTTAATACTCTCAAGTCTTTCGTGGATGGAGTGGTCTACCCCAAAAAAGATTCGGAGATCATTAAAATTTTAGAATATTGTTCCAAGAATAAGATCACAGTTATTCCTTTCGGCGGAGGATCTTCCGTAGTGGGCGGCGTGGAAGTCCTGAAGGGAAAAGGACAAAAAGCTGTAATTTCTTTGGATATGACCGAAATGAAAGAGTTGGTATCCTTCGATCCCATCAGCATGACGGCCACATTCCAAGCCGGGATCTATGGACCCAAATTAGAATACGGCCTGAATTTAAAAGGTTATACTTTGGGCCATTTTCCTCAGTCTTTCGAATATTCCACATTGGGTGGATGGGTTGCAGCTAGAAGTGCGGGACAACAATCCAACCGATATGGAAAAATAGAAGAGATCCTGAGTGCAGTAAAATTGATCAGCCCAAAAGGAACAGTAGAGACCCTAAGAGCGCCGGCATCTTCTATCGGACCCGATTGGAACCAGATCATAGCAGGTAGTGAAGGCCTTTTAGGGATCATTTCAGAAGTTACTGTCAAGATCCACAAGATCCCTGAGACTAGAAAATATTTCGGTTTAGTATTTCCGGACCTACTTTCCTCCATCAATTTTATCAGAAAAACAAATCAAGAAGAGATCAAAACTTCTATGATGAGACTTTCGGATGCGAATGAAACAAGACTCTATGAGTATCTGGGAGAATTAGGAAAGACGAATACACCCATCCGCAAATTCAAAAAATTCCTGCAAAATTCTTATCTGAGAGCGGCCGGAATAAGAGATAATAAATGTGTGATTTTAGTGGGACTAGACGGATCAAGGCAAGAGGTAGATCATTCTTTCCAAGGACTTAAAAAACTCTGGAAAAAAGGCGGAGCGATCTATGCGGGAGAAAAGCTGGGACAAAATTGGATCCATAGCAGATACAATATGCCGTTTTTAAGAAATCATGTCATGCAGCACGGAATGGGTGTGGATACGATGGAAACTTCCAGTACGTACGATAAGCTGGAAGATCTGCATAAAGCGGGGATCGAGTCCCTACAAAATTCAATCCCCGGTTCGATCGCTATGTGCCATTTATCTCATAGTTATCACGAAGGAGCTTGTTTGTATTATACGATCTTATTTCCGATGGATGCGAAAAAACCGGAAGATCAATGGCTTAAAATGAAAAGAGCCGTTTCGGATACATTCACTTCTTTTAAAGTCCCGATCAGTCACCATCATGGAGTCGGTTTCGATCATAAAAAATGGTACGAGTCTAGTTTAGGAAAACCTGGGATTGAAGCCCTAAACGGATTAAAAAAAGTATTGGATCAAAAGGAAATTTTGAACCCTGGGAAATTATTCCATTCTTAAAAATACTTCGATACCGGGACCCGATATCGGACAAGCCTGGGAAAAATCCCAGGCAATTCAGTTCAAGTAAAGACTGGGCGTCTTCTTTCTAGAATGGATTTCATTCCTTCCTGTCCGTTTGCGCTAGCGATCGCTTGTGCCAAAAGCTCTACATCTCTTTTTTCTAAAGTATCCGCAAGCAAACGTTGGGAATCCCTAAGAGCAATTTTCACGCCAACTACGGATTCCATTGCCATGTCTTGGAATTGAGAACACCATTTTCTGGCTTTAGGAATTACTACTTCCGGAGTGGCAGATTCTTCGATCAGTCCTACCTCTACAGCCTCATCAGCTTTTAAACCTCTTCCGCTGTACAATAAGTCTCTTGCGGTTTTCATTCCGACTAGATCTTTCAGAACGGTTCCGGCAGTGGACGGGAAATTGATACCGATCAAAGATTCAGGAAAACCTAATCTTCCTTTTTTTTCCACAAGGATTCTATAATCGGAGAATATAGCAATCACCGCTCCCACTCCCATTGAGTGACCGTTCATTGCACAAACCACAGGTTTAGGAGAGAATAAAACTTTTCCGCAGGCACCTAATGCTTCTCGAAGTACTTCCTTGATCTCTTCCAAGTTTTTACCCACGAAAATTTCCGGATCGAATCCGTTGGAAAAAAACTTATCGTTCCTTCCGGAAAGAATGATGGATTTTACGGATCTATCGTTTTCCGCTTGTTCCAGGACTTCCCTAAATTTTCGAAAAAATTCCCTGCCTAAAGAATTGGTCTCGTTTGTTTTGATATAAAGTTCTAAAATATGACCGTTTTTTTCCACGTCCAACATATTCACTTTCCTTAATATTAAAATCCGAACAACATTTCGTTCAATTTATCAATGCGAGATACTTTTTTCATCTTGATCTCGATACGATTTTGATCGGCTCCATCCGCTCTGGAAACGATACGAGTGATCGTTGTTTTAGGAGGAAATTCAACTTCTCCTTGGACACTCGTGACTGCTTTTACGTTCTTCCCGCTGGAATCCCATTCCACGGAACGAATACCATTTTCCGCAGTGTAGTAAGTCCATTCTTCTCCCGGTTTTCTGACGAGCACAATTCCATCGTTCGGCTGAACGAGCGTCCATTGTGGCTTGAACAATTCCGCATTTCGATTGGATAGAAGATAATAGATCACCGGAAAAGGAACTACTGTCTGCTTTCTGGTATTCGGATCGGAAAGTATAATATCGTCCATGGCCTGTTCATGTATCTTATCCACGGAAACCGTTTTGATACGGATCGTTTGCCCGTCGCTGAACACTTTAGAAACGCTGATCCCGAATAATTGATCGGTCAGTTCTATCTGCATTTTGCCTGACGGCTTATCGTAAAAAATCTTTCCCGCCAAAGAGAATACGTCCTTTTTAGGAAAAAAATTCTGTATCCTTATATCGAACTCTCCCGTATAAGAAGTATTCGATTCTTCTAATTTACGAAGCGCTTCTAAATATTTGGAACCTTCCTTGGATTTTGCGCTCCAAAATTTTATTTTTCCCTTTTGACGAAAATTGATCTCTTCTATATCCGTCGTCACACAGGATTGGAACAATAGAATAAAAAAGTAAAGTGATCCGAATACAAAGATCCGGTTTAAATGGTTTGTTCTCAAAACAGTCCTCCCGGCCATTATGATTTATTTGAGACCGGATTCGTTCTTAACCTCTCCAATTTTTCCCGAATTCGAAGTTTGTCTTCCTTCTTTTGAAAAAGAGTTTCCGATTTTTCCCAGAATCTTCTGGCATCAGCAAATTCTCTTCTTTCATGATGAACATCGCCTAAATGTTCACAGATAGTAGGATCATATTCGTTTTTATCCTGTAAAATTTGAAAGGCAAGATTCAAATGTAAAAGAGCCTCATCCACTCTTCCCTTTTTGTAATAGATCCAGCCTAAACTATCTTGGTAAGCCTCGTTATCGGGAGCAAGCTCCACCGCTTTTCGGATGAGATCAAGTGCCTCGTCCAAACGGATTCCCTTTTCGGAATAATGATAACCTAAGTAATTATATGCGATCGGATTTTCAGGATCTAACTCCATAGACTTACGAAGGTCCGCTTCCATCTCCGGGATCCTTCCTAATTTTTCCAATGCAGAAGCTCTATAAAAATGATACACGGAAGATTTAGGTTCCAATCGGATCGCTTGTTCGAACGCCCCCCGACTCTCCTCCAATTTATCGGATTGGAATAGTACGATCCCTAAAAGATAGTACGCATAATGATTGTTCGGATCATTTTTGAGAATATTCTGTATGATCTCTTCCGATTCCTGGACCTTTCCGGGAGGATTTCCTCTTAGCAAAAACGCCAAATGTAATTCGTATTTTTTAGAATCCTCCGGTGAGGGAGTATATTGGATCGCTTTACGAACCGAAATGATGGATCTAAATACGGAACCGGATTGTTCGTATACGCCCGCTAAAAAGTCGTATTGTTCCGCAAGAATGCGAGGATCTAGTTTTTCTTCTTCCGTGATCTTGATCGATTCAAGGAGTAAAGTTTCCGCAAGGGTGGTCAATTGGGATTGGAGCGCAATGGAGGCGACTTCTACCAATTCTTTAATATATTCCTTTTTATTAATATTTGGATCTCTTTTTTGGATCTCCAAAACCCCGAGGCGTATGGATAATCGTTTGGGAAATTTTTCTTTTAAAGGAAAGAGAATACGTCTAGCATCCGAATATTTGGAATTTAGTACCGAATAAAGCCCGAAAAGGACCCCGTCCTTATTCAACTTTCCTTTCTTTTTTAGATCCTCGAAATAACCCGCCGCCATGGATCTACTTTCTATAAAGTACATTTCCCCCAACATCAGCTCCACGGAAGAATTTCCTTGGATCTCCTGCAGAATTCTTTGCAGTTGTTTTTTTGCTTGAGAAAACTTGCCTAGCTGGTCCAAAATTTTCGCGAGTAAAAATCGGATTTCCCAGTTTTCAGGTTTCATCTCCAAATAACCGGAAATATAAAAGAGTGCCTTCGTATTTTGGCCTAAAGCGAAATACGTCTTTCCTAGAGATAAATAAACGAATTCGGGATATTTAGGATTGGAATCTTTTTGTTTGATCAGATCTCTGAGAGAACTCAAATACAAAACGGATTTTGCATCATTCTTCAAAGCAAGCTCGGCAGAACTCAATAAATAATAGAAATCAGGATCTTCCGAAAACTTACTCAGATGAGTTTCTAAATAGGTCGCAGCCTTTTCATATTCTCCGCTATTTAAAAGAATGGTACCTTTCAAAATATAGGATTCTCTAAAATATGGGTCTGACTTTTCCGCCAAGTCCAGTTCGGAAACCGCGTCCTTCCACTGTCCTAAATAATAATGCGCCAACGCCTTATTCCAACGAAACACCGCGGAAACAGGAGATCCTACGGATTCGGAACAACGGATATAATCCTGGAAATTTCGGACAGCTTCTATGATCTCTTCTGTTCTTTCTCTTCCTTCCGAATTCCTGGCCTTATTCAAACTCTCTAATCCGAGAGAATAATAATAGGCCGGCCACACGGCTCTTGCCCTTCCGGAAGAATCGGTGTCCCTACATACGAAAACGGTGTTTGTATTACGGGGAGAAGAAAGTAAGGCACCTGCATCCAGAAGGGATACCAGAAGGATCGGAATAATGCTTGCGTGTTTCATAATCCCCGGACTTGTATAGGGTTTGGAATCGAAAAAAGCGAAATCTTCACTCTCTCTACTCTCAAGCGAGGGACTCTATTCGTCTAACGAATTTTCCGGAACTTAAGGAAAGAAATTGTTCAGCATTCTTAAAGAAAAGAAAAAGTTATTCTTAACACTTTTGTTGATTTGGACCCTGGCAGCGATCTATATCTATCCCAGGAGATTTCAAATTTTACGTTCCTTCGCACTTTGGTTGGAACCTACCGTCCTAAATCCTTCCCTTTCCGCAAAATTGCAGTCCAAGGGAGACGATCTATTATCTGAAAAAATTGAATATAGACAAATTGAACATTATCTCCGAACGGACCAACTGTCCAAAGCCTGCGTACGTGCCTATAGAATAGGGAAAGAAGGTACAGGAGATATATTCAGGATCCCAAGTTGGATGGAAGCAAAAAACCAAGGCTGGACCATAGAAAGACTTGCAGATCCTAGTGAGAGCAAATTTTCCACGGGAGAAAAACCTGTGGATCCGTACGATTATTGGCAAAAATTCTACAAAATCCCTCTGGAAGCATTAGACTATTATAAAAGAGCCTTAAATTATAATCCTTTCGATGGTTATAATTCTCCGTCTGCCCAAGCTTCTCTTGAAAAAAACAAACCAGAAATTGCAGGCAAAAGTCTTTTGGAGAAGATCCGAATTTCCTCTTTTGCGTCTTGTCGTCCGGAAGAAGCGATACTTGCACATTTCCAAGCCATCCAAAGGATAGAAGAACTCGTATTCGAAAAATTGAAAGAGGCTAAACCGGTTTCCATTCCTTGGTGGAAACGAATCCTGAATTTTTTCAGTTTCAGTTGTAATAAGGAAGAAGAAGAGAATATAACGGAGGATCTTCCGAAAGAGATCCGTATCTGGAAAAAGATCGGCGAGTCCCAATCGGACCCGATCGTATTTTCCTCCGATTATCCGGATACGACTACATTAACCGCGAATAAATACAAAACTCTATTATTAAGAACATTGGAATTGCTTAGACTTAGAACGGACGAATCCCATCCTTCTCTTTCTCCGGAAGAATCCGTTTCCTTATTTACGAGAGTATTATATTTCTCCTGTTCCAAAAGAAATATACCGGCGGAAGCAAAGTATTGGGGAGTAAGTGCGATCGCAGCGATCCCTTGCGAGCCAACCGATACGGAAGGAGCCAAAGTATTTTATTCCAACTTGAACAGAAATGCTCAGCTATTCTATAGATTGGGCGATAGGGATTCCAATTATAGAAAAAAAGCGAAAGATATGTTCGAGTCGGTATATCGCTCTTCTGCGACGGATTTAGGCGTAAGATTCCAGGCAAAACTTATGAGAGTCCGATGCCTATTGCATGAATCCGATTTCGATACCGCCTTAAAGGAATTGGATGCCTTGGATACCGAAGTTTATACGGTGGATCCGAACTACAGGAACGATAAATCCGGTTACGAAGAACTGATCGAAGATAAAAAGAAACTATTGCAGTACACTCTTCGTCGAAAAGGAAGATACGAAGAAGCAGACGATATTTTCGATGAAAAGAATTAAATACTTCGATTATAATGCGACCCATCCTCCTATTCCAGGTTTATTAACTAAAGTCTTACAGGAATACGAAGAAGACTTTTTCAACCCTTCCGGGCCTACCCGATTTTCCTTAGCCAGACAGGGCAAGATCGAGGAAGCGAGAAAAGTTTTAGCAAAACTCACTGGAAAAGATCCGAAAGGATTCGTATTCGTATCTTCCGGAACGGAAGCGGATTATTCCCTCGTATACTTTGCGAAACAATTTATCAAAACTACCGCCTATCTTTCTCCTTTCGAACATGCCGCCCTGTATTCTTCTTTTCGAAGTTTAGGAATTCCTTATAAAGTATTAAGCGCCGATAAATCCGGACTTGTTTCCCTTTCCGAATTAGAATCTTATCTGAAGGATGAGCCGGGTCCCGTATTTGTACTTCATGCGGGTAATGAAACAGGCGTAATCCAACCGATCGAGGAACTTGCGGAAGTTTCCGCTAAATTTGGAATGCCCTTTTATTCCGATCTTATCCAATCCTTCTCTAAAATCCCAGTACCGTTTTCCGTTTTAAACGGATTTACATTCTCCGGTCATAAAATCGGCGGAGGACTCGGATCTTCCGTTTTATGGTTCGATCCGAAACACCTACCGGAAGGAGGAGTATTCCAAGGAGGGAATCAGGAGAATGGACATAGGGCCGGCACGGAAAATTCTCCTTCTATTCTAGCTCTGGCAGAAGCGGCCCAGATCCAATTCGCAGAAATGGAGAATAAGAATAAAAGACTGGAATATTACAGAAATAAGATAGAGTCCAAACTCAAAAGTATGGGAGCCGAAATTGTAGCTGAGAATTCCCCCAGGCTTTTTTCCACAACGTTTGCCCTACTTCCTCTGGACGATCTGGACTTCTTTATGATGGGAATGGAAGAGAAAGGATTCGCACTTTCCACCGGATCTTCCTGCAAGTCCAGGTCCAGAGAAGCGGCGCCTTCTTTATTGGCAATGGGATATTCGGAGGAAGAAGCTTTGAGAGCGATCCGTATCTCCACCGGTCTATACACAACGGAAGAAGAAGTCGATTCTCTTCTTATCGCTCTGGAAGAAACGATCCTTTCTATTCGATAAGAAAGTAATCTAAATTACATTAAAATAACCTGGAGTGAACTTTTTGCCTGAGAGCGAAGCCAGGATGGCGAAGCGACCCGGAGGTTTGCACAGGATGTGCAAGCGAAGGGGAAGGCAAAGAGTTTACTCCAGGAATTATAACAGTTTTTAGGAACGCTCACTTCCTTAGACTAGATGCCATTTCTTCCGCGTATCTATCCGTCATTCCGGCTACATAGTCGCATACACATCTTTCCAGGCCTTCTTTCTCGATCCTTCTTTTGTACGTTTCCGGAATGGAATCGGGCTGCTTTCTAAAATGAAAGAATAATGTTTCTATAATATCTCTTCCTCGATCGCTTGTAACTATAACGGAAGGATGTCTATAAAGTGTTTTGTATAGAAAAGATTTTAATTCCCGGACCTTCTCTCCATAAGAAGGTTCGTACGTTGCGATCCTTTTTCCTTCTTGGTAGGCAGTATTCAGATCGGAACGATCCTGGATTTTCCAATCGGAGATCCTAGATTCAACGGTTCTGATCATATTAGAAACCATACTATTGGTCAATTCTCGGATCACAGTTCGAACGAATACTTTTCCATCCAGTTTCGGGAATTTACCTTTTACCATATTGGAGGTTTCCGCCCAAAGAGAAAGTGAGTTTAGATCTTCCGCTTTCAAATAGCCCATTTCCAAACCGTCATCTATATCATGACTTGTGTATGCGATCTCGTCCGCGACATCCGCACATTGGGCTTCTAAACTTGGGCCCTCATCCTTTCTTTCCTTTCCTAAATTGGAACCGCCGTATTCCGCTCCATGTTTCATCATACCTTTTAATGTTTCTTTGGAAAGATTTAAACCCGGAAATTCCGGATAACGTGTTTCCAATATGGTGACGATACGAACGGATTGTTTATTATGTTCGAATCCGCCGAATTCTCCCATTAGATCGGAAAGCATATCCTGTCCTGCGTGTCCGAAAGGTGTATGTCCCAGATCGTGAGCGAGTGCTATCGTTTCCGCAAGTAAAGAGTTGAGTCCTAATGCGGAAGCGATCGTTCTGGATACTCCGGCGACTTCCAAAGTATGAGTGAGACGATTACGATAATTTTCCCCTACCGAATAAACGAAAACTTGGGTCTTATATTGTAGTCTTTTGAATGCACTAGAGTGAACGACTCGATCCCTATCTCTTTGAAACGGGATACGGTATGGGTGTTCTTCTTCTTTGTATTCTCTTCCACCGGTTTCGTCGTGTAAAACTGCATAACCCGCTAATAGAGAATTTTCGGCTTGGATGATTTGGTTTCTGTCTTTTTGCACCTGAAACCAATTTGGAACGTAAAAAGACTTAAAAGCAAGCCAAACAAATCTAGTTTTTCGATTCCCATTTGCCCTGGAAAAGTTTCACTGGTGGAATCTACTCGGAATAGATAGAAGCATTCATGGATCTAGTCAATATCCCGGATTTAGTAAATTTTTTTTCCCGCTTTGGGAATGAGTTCGCTTACTTAGCAGTTTTCTCCACTCTGATTCTCTGTGGTTTCGGTCTTCCGGTTCCTGAGGATATCTCCCTGGTTTCCGGTGGAGTTTTAGCAGGTTTAGGATATGCGAACGAACATGTAATGTTCGGTGTTGGAATGGCAGGAGTTCTCGTAGGAGACGGTTCCGTTTTTTTACTCGGAAGGATTTTCGGCGAGAAAGTATTACGAATTCCTTTCATCGCAAAATTTTTGACCCCGGAACGATTTTCCAAAGTACAAGAAAAATTTTCGAAATATGGGAACTGGGTCGTATTCATGGCGAGATTTATGCCCGGTCTTAGGATGCCGATCTATCTAACGGCAGGGACTTCTGATCGTATCTCCTTCTTTAGATTTTTATTTTTGGATATGTTTGCCGCTGCGATTTCCGTCCCGATCTGGGTATATCTTGGACATTACGGCGCAAAAAATTTAGATCAGCTCAAATCTTGGGTCCACCAGGGGCAAATTACCGTTTTTGCTTTATTAGGGATTCTTGTGTTAGTCTTGGTTCTATATTTCACGATCAAAAAGAAACGGTCCGAGAATTAATACTTTTACTCGACATAATTTTATGAATCTATACTGTTTGGTTAGATATGGATGTTCTAACCCAACCTGTGTTGGTGCTGAACGCGACCTATGTCCCGGTTGCGATCCGAACGGTCAAAGACGCCGTTATTCTTCTCATCCTTAAAAAAGCGGAACTCATCAAAGACGAAAAAAGCCACTTTATCAGATCCGAAAAACTGAAACTTTCCACTCCTCGGATCATTCTGCTCACAGACTATTATAAGGTCCCGAAACGTAAGCATAAACTCTCTAGAGAAAACATATTTGTCCGAGACGATCACGAATGTGTGTATTGC
The DNA here is from genome assembly GCF_000347035.1 of Leptospira sp. B5-022. Lineage (GTDB taxonomy): Bacteria > Spirochaetota > Leptospiria > Leptospirales > Leptospiraceae > Leptospira_B > Leptospira_B cinconiae. The sequence continues at coordinate 108,790 of NZ_ANIJ01000049.1, read as the reverse complement.
CGACGCAAACTTCCTTCTTCTAAACTCACCCTGGATCATGTGATCCCAAAAAGTCGATGGGAAGAGATTCCCAGGGAAAAAAAACCGAAAGACTATCATACTTGGGAAAACCTGGTCACGGCATGTAGGGATTGCAATAGCAAAAAAGGAAACAAACTTCTGCAGGAACTCAAGTGGGATGTACCGGAAAATCGATCGACAAACAAGAGACGTTTTCCACAATTTTCAGTATCCACCCAATTGGTCGAAAAGTTCGGCTGGGCGGACTATATACGCATCTAAATGAATCTTTTTTTATCAGGAAGAATGTTTCGATTCTTTCCTTTCTTACTTCCAATTCTATTCTTATTTTCTTGTTATAATTATTCCTCGAATCGGATCGTAACCACACCGCCTACTTTGGTTGGGATTACTTTGATCGGTACAGGAGTATACGAACTCAGGTTAAGGGCAGGAAACCCGGAAGCTTTTTTTAGCGGATATACTTTGTATTCGGGAAATACTGCGGACGCATCCAGGAATCCTTCCGATTTTTCCTCCGGAAAAGAATGTGAACTTCCCTTGAATATGCTTCCAAATCAGCCAAGAGAATATTCCATAGAAGTAAATCCGACGGATGGGCCTCTTGCGGTCCCAGGCCCTGGAGAAAACACGAACCGCGTTTGTAAGATTATCGCTACACTGAATTCAGGCGATTACGTAACTCTAAGATCTTCCGTGATCTCCTTGGACTTGAACAGTGGCACAAAGGACATTTACGTATTCTCCATGCCTTCGAATACATTACAGGTTCCTTAATCTTTAAACCAGACGTTTATTTTTTTAAGAGTAGTTTCCGTATCTTCTTTCCAGATACTTTTGGGATATTTTTCCAAAAACTTTCCTAATTCTTTTTTAGCCTCTTCCAATTCTTCTCTTAAACGTAGAAGTGCAGGATTGTCTTCTTTTTTTAAGTATACCGGATTACCGTCGGTGAACTGGAAATATTTTTCGATCGCATTTGCGGCCTTTTGTTTGGCTAGTTTATAAAATTGGAATCCTTCCGGATCTTCTTTAGAATTTTCTAAAATTACAGACGATTCGTTCCCGAGAGAAGCAAGAAGAACGTCCCTAAGTTGGACCAACTCCTTAAACAGAAGATCCGTCTCATATTCTCCGGAATCCGGATGATATTTCCGAGAGAGTTCACGGAACCTGCTCCGGACTAAATTTGCGTCGAATTTTTTGGGGAGTCCGTAAAAGTCCAGGGCACGGCTCAGCAGGTCCCCGTCTTCCAATCCAATTTCCTATGAGCTAGGAATTTTTTAAGTTGGATCTTGGATTGTACCAAGTTCAACTCTTTACGATATTCCCGCAGAATAATCTCCATCTTTTCCCCTACTTGGGAATTCAAATCCCTGGACTCTTCCAATTTTTGGAAAATCGTATCGGAGAGTCGAATAATTTCCAGGGTCTGAGGGGAAGATTCTTCTAATTGTTCGATCTTGCGGTCCAGTCGTTTCATCTTTTCGACCAGATCGGAATTTTGCAGCTCGAGTTTCGCCGCACCTTCTCCATCCTCAAAATCTAAAATTTGCAATTGGCGTTTTTGAAGTTCTATCAGTTTGTTCAAAAAGGAGATTTTCTCCCCATAGAGTGAGGAAAGTTTTTCTTCCATGGAGTTTAGACTTTTAGAGACCTTGCCCGCCATTTGTGTTTAACCTTGGAGGGAAAGACCGGTTCCTCTTGAACCGGCGGTTGGCAATGGGACCACGGAAGAAGCTTTTTCCTTCTTTTCAATTTCTTCCCAAGCAAGTTTTAGATCTTCCAGATATTTGATGATTTCGGAAAGGATCTCACTGTCCTTCTTCATATTCGCTTCGAGTAAGCGCTTTTTAATATAAACATAGATCCCAAGCAGATTGTTTGCAACCTCTCCCCCATTTTCCATGTTCAGGGCGAGCATCAGCTCGGTCACGATCTCTTGGGCTTTCAGGATATGATTGTTCACCACGTCGTACTTGCGGGGTGTATTATTCTCGATGGCAACGTTTAGGAAGCGGATCGCTCCTTCATATAACATCACGATAAGCCGGCCCTGACTCACAGTAGAAATTTCATTGGATTTATACTGTTCGACGGAGGCCGTCGATTTTCTAGCAAGTGACATGTGTCTCTCCTGAAATACTTTTCGACAAAATTCCGGACCGCCTTAACGTGGACTGGTAATTCTTAGCGTATTGGATGCGAAAATTCTTGGCAAGTCTGATTCCCAAACCGAGAAAAAAGCTTGTCTTTTTGGCTTCTGGGCGGGGAAGCAACCTGGAAGCTGTCCTTCAGGCAATCCAAAAGGGCAAAATCCCCGCAAATCCCGCATTTTTAGTCACAGATAACCCTGAGGCGCCTTCTATCCAGATTGCCGCCCGCCAAAATATTCCAGCCAAGATCCTGGATTGGAAGTCTTATCCCAAAAAAGAAGAGTATCATCGCGAACTGTTGGAGTTCCTACAAGAGAGCTCTCCGGATCTGATCGTGGCCTGCGGTTATATGAGAATTTTAAAGCCGGAAATTATCCGAGCCTTTCCAAACAGGATCATCAATATTCATCCTTCTCTTCTTCCCTCCTTTCCGGGTCTACATGCTCAGAATCAGGCATTCGAGTATGGAGTGAAGATTGCGGGCTGCACGGCCCATTTTGTGGACGAAGGTGTGGATTCCGGTCCTATCATTTTGCAAGGAGTTGTTAAAATCGAGGAAGGAATGACCGAAAGAGAATTGACTCTTGCCATTCTCAAAGAGGAACATAAAATCCTGCCACTCGCGGTTCAACACTTCTGCGAAGATCGGCTCTCCATCAAAGACAGGAAGGTCTCAATCCTCTAGCATGATCAAAATCACTCGCGCCCTCATTTCAGTTAGCGACAAAACAGGACTTATCGGATTTGCCAAGTACCTGGAATCCAAAGGAGTGGAAATCATTTCCACAGGCGGAACCCTAAAAACACTCACCGAAAACGGAATCAAAGCCATTGCAATAGACGATTATACAGGGTTTCCGGAAATTTTAGACGGAAGAGTAAAAACTCTCCACCCAAAAGTCCACGGCGGACTATTGGGAGTGATCTCCAAACCCGAACACAAACAGAAGATGGAGGAATTAAAAATTCCAAAGATCGATCTGGTGGTTGTGAACTTATATCCGTTCGTGCAGACCGTTTCGAAACCGGGAGTTCATCTGGACGAAGCAATAGAGAATATTGATATCGGCGGACCTTCTATGATCCGCTCCGCGAGTAAAAACTACAGACATACTGTAGTAGTAACGGATCCGAACGATTATAAAACAGTGGAAGAATCCATGAAGGTCAATGACGGCTCCGTGGATGCTGACACTTCCTTCCTTCTTATGAGAAAAGCATTTTCTCATACTGCGATGTACGATACTGCGATCTCTTCTTGGTTCAATAAGCTTGCAGGGGAGAAGTTCCCGGATATCTTAAATCTTTCCTTTACCAAAAAACAAAAACTAAGATACGGAGAAAATCCACACCAGGGCGCCGCTTTCTACGAACCTTTATTTACCAAGAGCGAATTTTCTCCTCTCCAAGGAAAAGAATTATCTTTTAATAATATGTTGGATTTTGATGCGGCATTCCATATTTCCGCACTTCTTCCGGATAATACGGTTTGTATCATCAAACATTTGAATCCTTGCGGGATCGCTTATGCGGACGATACTCTAGAAGCATTCCGTCTAGCAAAAAGAACGGATCCTATTTCCGCTTTCGGCGGGATCATAGGGATCAAGGGAACTGTAACCGGAGAATTGGCGGTTCTCATAGGCGAAACTTTTGTCGAAGGTGTGATCGCTCAAAAGTTCGAACCTGCCGCTCTGGACTATTTCTCTAAAAAACCGAACGTTCGTCTGATCGAGATCCAAAATTTCCAAGAAGCATTGGACGAAATGGATCTAAGACCGATCCATCACGGGATTCTTCTACAAGACAGAGACTATGCGACCATCACCGAAAAAGATCTAAAGATCGTTTCTAAAAAACAACCTACGGAAGAAGATATCCGAGGTCTGATGTTCGCTTGGTCTACCGTTAAATTTATCAAATCCAATGCGATTGTTTATACGGAAGAGAACGCTACGCTCGGGATCGGTGCCGGACAGATGTCCAGAGTGGATTCGGTCCAACTCGGTGCGACTAAGGCTCTAAATGTAGGACTTTCCGTTGTGGGTTCTTATGTGGCGAGCGATGCCTTCTTCCCTTTCAGAGATGGGATAGATGCAATCGCAAAAGTAGGAGCGAAAGCAATCATCCAACCCGGAGGTTCTATCCGGGACGAAGAAGTGATCAAGGCGGCTGACGAGCACGGATTGATCATGGTGTTTACCGGCATGAGGCATTTTAGGCATTAAGATGGAATTTTTTCTCTACCTGATCTATTTAGTGATCACGTTAGTGGTCGTTTCTCTGGGAGATTATTATTTTCGACTCATCTATTTAAGCGGAAAGGATACTTTCGAAAAACAGGAACTTACGGATTGGGCGAGAATTATTCCTTCAAAGATCGTTTCCATTTTTGAATCTGCGGGGAGTCTGCAATATGGACTTCTCGCATTCGGACTCTCCGCTTTTTTCGCGTATGTCTGGACTTTAACCGGAGGGCTAATCGGTTCTCCTCATTATACGGATTCCTTTGGAAATTATTTCTTTCTTTCCTGTATCATGCCCGTGCTTATGCTGGCCTTCTACTCATTTATCTCTTCCGAAATTTTAAGAGCGGCTAGGATCTCTCGGAATAGCGGAACCTTTCTCGCAAGGCTACTTAACCAGGAGGTTCCTTTACTTACCGGGATATTTATCTCAGTAATCGCCTCAAATCTGGCAGTTTACGGCCTTTATCATGAAATTTCCTTTTTATTCGTTCTTCCGAACGTTTTGATCCTTCTCGTTCTTCTTATCTTGAGATGGAACGGAAAGGTGAAATTCGGGGGAATTCGAGTGGACAGAGAGGAAGAAGAGGCAGAGGATTTAGGGGAAGATTCCTAATTCTTGTTCGGTCTTCTGCCGATACTTAAAGAGTATGAAAGGGCAATCCATCTTCCTGTTCTTATTCTCCCTACTCCTTCCTTGGAGTTCTATATTTTCTCAGTTTCCGGGAGATAATTCCAGAAATAACGGCTCCAAACCTACCTTAGACGGATTTGCCGAAGTCTCTTGGGAAGCCTCGTACTCCCAAGTCAGAGACAAATTTTTATCCTTAGCTTCTAATCCTCAGAGTGACGAAAAAATAGAAGTAGTCCATGAAGATAAGGAGAAGTCCCTACTTGTAAGAAGGAACGGGATTTTCTATTTATATCGCTTTTATTCCACTCCTAAATTAGTATTGGATTCCCGTCCTAAAGATAAGAACCAACCTCGTCCGGAAAAGGAAACTTCTCCGGAAGAAGACGAACATCTGGAGCCGGGTAAATTATTCTCCGTTGGGGTTTCCTTCCGTTATCTTCCAGGCAAAGACGTTCAGTCCAAACTGGAAAATAAATATGGAAAACCCAAAAAAGAGACCCTGGATGATAAGAAGATCGGGGGAGCTGTGGTTTGGGAATTGACCGACGAAAGACAGGCTCCTCCCGCAGGCGGATTCATTGTCCAATGGAAGGAAGCTTATAAAAAACAACCGTTTACTAGAAGAGTGGATTATTTCAGCTCCAAGGTAAAGTCTCAGATCGAGAAAGAATACAAAGAGTTCTTCAACGCAGAAGAAATCAAAACTTTAAGAGATCTAATCCCGTAAGAAATCCTTGACCGAAGGCGCTTAAGGCCGCCACTATCCAGAGAGATCCAAAATCTTTCGGAGTAATACGTGGAATTATATTTAGATACAGCCAATGTGGACGAGATCAAGGAGATCGCGTCCTACGGTCTTTTAGACGGAGTTACTACAAACCCTTCCCTAATCGCAAAATCCGGTCGCAATTTTAAAGAGGTGATCAAGGAGATCTGCGCGATCGTACCAGGTCCCGTAAGCGCGGAAGTACTCGCTACAAAACACGAAGACATGCTGAAAGAAGCGGACGAACTGGTAAAGATCGCTCCGAACGTTGTCATCAAAGTCCCTTTGATCCCGGAAGGATTAAAAACCGTGGTAAAACTGACTGAAAAAGGAATTCCGACAAACGTAACTCTTTGTTTTTCCGCGCCTCAGGCACTTCTTGCAGCAAAAGCGGGTGCTACTTATATTTCACCTTTTATAGGCCGTGTGGATGACACATCTTGGGACGGAATGGAACTGATCTCCGAGATCAGAGAGATCTACGATAATTACGGTTATGAAACTAAGATTCTAGCTGCTTCTATCAGAGGACCTATACATTTGAAAGAATCAGCTCTTCGTGGCGCGGATTGTGCGACTATGCCGATTTCCGCTTACCAGCAGTTATTCAAACACCCACTCACCGATATCGGTTTGGAAAAATTCTTAGAAGACGCTAAGAAGTTAAAGTGGTGATCTAAAGATCCTTATAGTTTTTCGCACAGAGAGCACGGAGTACGCAGAGTTGAAATAACCTAGATCAACTCAGTGATCTCTGTGACCTCCGTGCGAACCACTCCTTTAAGGTAGCTTCTTCTTCCCTGTAAAATCGTTCATTAAAATTTCAGATTGTTCTGAAATACAAAATACACTCTGGTGAGAACCGTCGTAATACAGATCGCAGGAACTGAGAGTATTCATATCGGCGGCTGAAGCACCGTATTTGAATGCCAGTTCACGGATGCGTGGCCACCAGGATTTTTCAAGACCTAGTTCGTAATACCCTTCTCTATAACCGGGATATACTTTGGGCCAGATCAAATAGGTCTTGATCCCTTCTTCTTTCGCCAGTTTTAAGAATTCTTCCACAAAGAAAAATTCGGTCTCGCCTAGAGTGAAGCCCGAAAGATAAATACTTTTTAAACGGAGTGCGTCCTTTTCCAATTTTTTAGGATTATTGCTCGCACTTGCATACGCGAGTTGTTCTCCGTTTCCCAGTTCTAAAATCAGATTTTCGTGGTTTTGGTCCGCTCTGTACTGTTTTAATTTTCCACCGGACAATCGGGACCAAAAAAGTTTAAAACCGGGTTTGATCTTTCGAATGCTAAAGATTTTTTCCTTCCAAATTTCCAATTTGTCGGAAAAGGAAAACTTTTCCCAATAGATATTCTTAAATTCTTCGTCTGCGCCCAATCTTAAAAAAGGTTCGCAGAACAAACCCTTCGAATCATCGAACGCCTCCGGGCTAACTACGTAAAAAACGGCCTTGGGTTTGATCCCAGCTCCTAGTATTTTACGGAACCAATAAAAACCATACGCAGGAACCGCTTGTGGTCCTGAAAAATTATACACGGTCCAATCATTTGCAAAAGAAGGAGGAAGTGTTTTAATGGAATACGGATAGGCCCTAGAATCCCCAAACGCCAAAAGAAGATTTTTGTTTTTAAGAGAACTATCTTTCTGGAGTTTTTCGAACAAATGCCTTCTTTGTGCATAATAGACAGGATTCCCTTCTTGGTAAAAAGACGTTTGGAAGAAGTCTAAAAGAAACATTTTATCCGCAAAGAATAAAACGACCAGAAAGAGTACAGGGAGATAGATATACTTCTTTTTCATACTATTTCTCAAAATTGTCCGTAAAAGAAATCCGCATTTCCGCTAGGTAATGCAAGTAAGACCAAGATCCATACGATGGGGAGAAGTACAACTTTCCATTTGAAACGAACCTTAAATTTTTCAGGCCATTCTTCCGCTGAATGAAATAGGATCGCGACCAAAAGTGCAAAAATACAAGGTTCCATATTCGGAAAAGATACCCCGTTCGCCCAAACGAATATTCTTTGGACCGCCGCAACTGCCGATCCGAAATCAGGCGTGAAGAATAAAACCCAAGAAATACTGTAAATATTCAGAACGAATAAATACGTAATAATCCTTTTCACGTACGGTATCTCAGGCAGGATTTTTACATTCCAATCATTCAATACTCTTTCTATGGAAAGATACAATCCGGTTAGAACTCCCCAAAGAAGGTAATTCAAATTGGCTCCGTGCCAAAGTCCACCAAGTCCGAAAGCAACTAGATAATTAAAACAGGTGCGTAACGTACCGCTTCTGGAACCGCCAAGCGGAATGTATAAATAGTCTCGGATCCAAAAGGAGAAGGTTAAATGCCATCTTCTCCAAAAATCCCCGAATCCGTTAAAGAAGAATGGCGCCCTGAAGTTTTGAGGTAGAGTGAATCCTAAAAGTTTTCCCATTCCTCTGGCAAGATCCGTCAATCCCGAAAAATCCAAATATAGATAGATCGCAAAGAAATATACGGTACTTAAAAGTGCCGCTCCCGAAAAAGCGGAGGTCTCCGCAAATACTTGGAAGATAGATCCGGACATTAAGACGGAAACGATCGACTTTTTGAAAAGTCCGATCACCACGAGCCAAAGGCCGTCCACCATATCCTCTTTTTCCATTTTTGGAGAATCGAACTGAGTCGCTACATCGTTAAATCTTAATATAGGTCCGGCGATCATTACGGGAAAAAGGAAAATATAAGAAGTCAGTTTCCAATATCCGATCTTTTCCGTGATCACTCCTTTCTTCTTATCCACTAAAAGGGAAATGAATTGAAATGTGTAATAACTGATGGTTAAAGGAAGGATTACTTCGAATCCGACCCAGTCCAAGGATTTAGAAAGAATTCCATCCAAGCTGATCTTGTTTTGAAATTCCGGAATTCCTAAAAATATTCCAACCAGATCCGCGAAAAAATAGAAATATTTAAAAAACGCTAAATTAAGAACATTAAAACCTATGGAAACCGGCAAAAACCATTTTTTCGCCAGGAAAAATCGTATGAACATCCAGTTGATGCTCACGACGATGATCAGATGAAATAAAAACTTCCAAGAGGAGACCGCGTAAAAGAAGGCGGAACTTAATATAAGAAAATATTTCTTTAAAGCGTCCGGAAGATTCCAATACACCAGAAATACTAGGCAGAAAAAAAATAAAAATTCTAAACTGGTAAAATTCATGGTCTCCAAACTTTGGGATCCAGCAAGATAAACTTACCTTCTCCGATTTTCAATTTTTCCAATGAAAGTTTTCCGATCCGAATTCTCTGTAGATCGATTACTCTTCCGCCGAGAATCGAGAACATTCGACGGATCTGGCGCTTTCTTCCCTGTTTTAAGATCACTCTGAACTTGGAAGATGCTTCTCCTTTTGTTAAGGATAGAACCTTCTCCGCTTTTAAAAATTCTCCCTCGTCCATAAATCCCTTAGTGAATCTATCCTTCACTTCTTTAGGATCTAATTCTTCTTCTAAAATCACTTCGTATTCTTTTTCGGAACCTTCGGAGGGATGAGTGATCTCTTGGACCAAATTTCCTTGGTCGGATAAAAGAAGAAGTCCCCGAGAGTCCAGGTCCAATCTTCCTGCGATAAAAAGTTTACCGTACTTTTTAGGAAGTAATTCGAAAACAGTATTGGAATGAAAACGATCGCTATGGGAACAAAGAAAACCTTTCGGTTTGTTTAAAGCGAGGAACACTGCAGCTGTAGGAGGAACTAATTTTTTATTTCCCAGCTGAACTATATCAGAATCTACCCGGATCTTGGTGCTTAGATTTTTTTCGACGACTCCGTTGACTTTCACTTTGCCGGAGAGGATCAATTCTTCCACCTTTCTGCGAGAACCTAGGCCACAATCTGCCAAGAATCGGTTGATCCGGATCTCTTTGGAGGATTCTTTCCCCGTTTTTTCTTTCGCGCTTTTTTCGCCCAAACTTGCCCCCGGCCTCGACCGATCCCTCCAGATTCGGACACCCGCCGATTTCCGGCTACCCAAAACACTTGACTCTTTGGAGACTCAGACGGAGGCTTTTAAGGGTGAATCCTCTCAAAAAGAAGCCCAGATCCAACGCGTACCAACCCGCACCAGAAAAACCGGATTGGTTAAAAGTAAGGCTTCCTTTCCGCGAAAAGGAGAACCCGGTCGACTTTGTCCGTGGTTCCGTAGAGGGAGGAAAACTCAATACAGTCTGTGAAAGCGCTTCTTGTCCCAACCTGAATCATTGTTGGTCCAGAAAAACCGCCACTTACATGCTTGCCGGAGATATCTGCACAAGACGTTGCTCCTATTGCGATGTGGCCTTCGGAAAGCCGCTCGCATTAGATCCGGAAGAACCCTTACGAGTGGCAGAATCCGCAAAGGCTTTAGGCCTCAAACATATAGTTATCACTTCCGTAAACAGGGATGATTTGCCGGACGGTGGAGCAGCTCATTACAAAAAAACAATAGAGTTGATCCGGGAAAGATTGCCGGAATGTAAAATTGAAATTTTAGTCCCGGACTTCAAAATGAGGGAAGAAAATTTAGAGATCGTTTATTCTTCCAGACCTGATATATTCAATCATAACCTAGAAACTGTGGAGCGATTATTTCCCACTGTGGCTCCCGCCAAAAAATACGAAAGGTCTTTGGACGTTCTCCATCACGCATCAGAAAGAGGATTTTTAACGAAAAGTGGATTGATACTAGGACTTGGAGAAACATTAGAAGAAGTCCATCAGACCCTGAAAGATCTCAGATCCGTGGGAGTACAAATGGTGACCTTAGGACAATATTTGCAGCCGACTCCAACACATCTTCCGGTTAGCGAGTACATTCGTCCGGAAGTGTTCAAAGATCTGAAAGAATTCGGAAAAGCTTTGGGATTTCGAACCGTATTCTCAGGGCCTTTGGTCAGAAGTTCTTATCACGCGGACGAGCAAGTGCCGTGGTTCGAAAACTAAAAAGATTCAAAGATAAATTTCCGGATATTCCGGAATCTTCGGAGATGAAAAAGATCATCTTCCATTCTATACTTTCTTATCTTTCCAAACAAAACGGCCATGTTTCCAAAATGGAGATCAAAGACATCCTATTCGATTCCATTAGTTTGATCCCGGGTTTCCGAGTAGAATGGGGAGAGATCCAAAAATTCGGCAGAAGTAAACTGTTAGTGAATTATAAAGATAAGGTTTTAGTTTTAGATCTAGAAGAAATTTCGAATATGATCCTAAAACTCTGGGATCATTACTTAGATACACATCCACATCATAAAGCAAAATAGTTTCGCACGGAGACCACAGAGGATTTCGCACGCAAAGGTACGTACGAAGACACCAGTTCATTTTTATTTTAGTCCCTTAGCGTTCTTTACGACTTAGCGTGAGACCAAACTCTGTGTTCTCCGTGAGCTCTGTGCGAAATAAACCGCTGCCTCTAAATAGAAAAACCCGAGCTGTCTTTCGACAACCCGGGGTTTTTCCACCTATTTAAGCCTGTGGATTAGTTTTCGGATTTAGTTTGGAAGTCGTAGATAACTTCTTTTACGTCATCCTGGTTGATCTTCTTAATACCGTCTTCGGTATGGACGATCATTGTACTACCTTGCTGGTCTACGATCGCTCCGATGATGGTAGTTTTACCGTCAGCCAGTACGATTTTTTCCAGTTTTTCGTAGTAGTTTACTAAGTCTTTATTCGTTTTCAGGTTTTTAGGAGCAGAAACAAGAACGTTCTTGAATCGTTTCAGCTCGTCAGCCTGACGCTTAGCTAAGTCTTCTTCGATTTTCTTTCTCTCAGCTTCGTTAGCTGCGTTAGTAGCTTCGTCTACTTTTCCGGACTTAGGATCGATATTTAGTTTCACTAATTTATCGGTAGTGTCTTTATCCAGAGTAACGATAGTTCTGATCTCTTCTTCTTCGGTTTTGGAAACTCCAGCACCGGTCAGTTTGGTAACCGCTTTCGGAATATCTTTTTCCAAAGTAGCGTCTAGCTTAGTAAGTTCTTTCTCACCGAATTTTTTATCAGGAGCTTTTACTATGGAAGACTCGTCTTTTTCTAAAATAACTTCTGCTTTGTCCAAGGAAGCTTTGATCTTTTGAAGTTCTGCATTTGCAGAGATCTCTTCAGCAGTTGCACCTTCCAGAGCACGAACTCTTGGAGATACTGCAACGGATCCTTCCAATACTTTTACGACGGATCTGTCGTTTTTAGTACGATCCACAACGAAAGAAGTTCCTCTAACTCCCGCGATTGCGGTCGGAGTTACTACGGAGAACTGATCGTCTTTGCTTGCTTTATTTACTTTAGCGAAAACTTTTCCGGAAACTAAGGACAATCTAGTGTCAGTGTTTCCTTGGGTATTCAAAGCGAGAGCGGAGAATTCCATGCTGGACTTTTCAGCCAAACGAATGGCGGAACCGTCGGAGAATTGGATATCGACTTTCGCTTTTGCCTTAGTTTCAATCTTGTCCCCTTCTTTCAGGACTGTTCCAAGACTAGCTTTGTCTTCAGTTAAATCAGCGTGTTGGATTTTTGCTTCCCCTACGCTAAATACTACGATTGCCGATGGTTGGCTCTGTTTTGCGTTCGCGGAATCCGCGTTCTCCGCAGGCTTTTTACAAGCTCCGGATGTCAACAGACCGACCAGTAGGACGGCTGATGCAACGGAAATGACTTTATTCATACCCCTATCCTTCTTTGATCGAGATTAATCTGAACCGCGGTGGAGGCAGTCCGATCTATATTGGGTTAACACCTATGGATCTGGGATTTTCAATTTATTTCAATTTTTTTTTCCAATTTGGAAGATATTTCCTGAACTAAAATCGCCAAAATACAGCTCACCCGTGGAATCTTGCCCAAATGTGCTGATTAGGAAGTGAGTATCCCCTAATACAGTTAGTTTCCTTTTACCTTCCACTTCAGTGGGGAATCCAAGGATCTTTCCGGAAACAAAGTCAGCGAAAATGTACCATCCATAGTATTTGGAAAGATTTTTCCCTCTGTACACATATCCGCCGGTGATGGAGCGACCCAGTTTATGATCATACTCCAGAATAGGATCGGTCAATCCCTGCTTTTCGCAATTTTCTTTGGGTAAAAAACAGTGAAATCCTTCCATTATATTCCAGCCGTAATTTTTACCTTTTAGAACCAGATCTACTTCTTCCCAATCATCCTGTCCCACATCTGCCAGATAGAGATCTCCTGTCTTAGTATCGAAGGAAAACTTCCATGGATTTCTAAATCCATACGCCCAGATCTCAGGGAGAAAGCCGGGCGAGTTTTTGAAGGGATTGTCTTCCGGGATCTTATAGGGAGGAGCATTTGATTCCAGGTTCGGAGTAATCCGGATCAGTGTTCCTAGGTAAGTAGAAGTATTTTGTCCGTGTTTATATGGGTCTCCTCCGGCACCTCCATCCCCAAAGCCGATGTACAATTTTCCATCCGGACCAAAACTTAACTGACCGGCATTATGATTCGAATAAGGCTGATCCACTCTGAGTAAGATCCTTTTACGATCCTGCCAACGGATGACCTTAGAATCATCATAACGAAATTCTAAGATGAATGTCTGGTCCTTGCCTGCTTCTTTGGAAACTGCATTGATATAAAAGAGTTTATTTTCCGAAAACTTAGGGTGAAATGCGAGACCGAGCAAACCTTCTTCCGATCTTGTCTCTACGTTTCCCGTAAAATCCGCGATAAGTTTGGATTCCTTGCTTGTGAAATTCCAGAGATGGATTTTTCCCTTCTTCTCTAATACTAGCATCTCTCCAGGAAGACTTGGATGAAATTGTATATCGGTGATCTCCTTAAAGCAGGAAGCCACTTGGGTCCAGCCAAAAACGTATGCTGACTTCTTCTCCTCTTGCTTCGGTTTTTGTTTTTTAGTTTTGGAGAGAAGCCGGGTATCCTCTCCTGTAAAAAGGAAGAGTCCCAGAAATAGAGAGAATAGTAAGAACCTATTGCGAAATCGTCTCATTCTGACAGAAAAAAATACAGTTTGAAAGCTCTCAGTCAAGGATGAAAAAGCCAAAAACTAGATGCCAAAACTTACCCACAAACCAGTTTGGAGCTAAGATGAGCACGAGTACCCTTCGCCCCGAATCTTCGATAGCCTTATTGGAGGAGATGGAAAGAAAATATAAACAGATCCCGTTCGAAGCAATTCTGAAGCAGGACATTCTAAGACAGGGCATCCATTTTCTTCCGGAATCTTTCCAAGTGGGTGAAGATTATAAAACCAAGGATTATTTCATCTTCTCCTTCGACCATATTCCACTTGCGGATATGAAAGAAGGTACCGACTCCAAGGCTCCCGAGGAAATCAAGATCACAGGCGGATATTTTAATTTATTACCCACTATAGTATCTACTCGTAATAACCCGAACTCACCTTATAAAGTAAAACGTATCCCTGCCGGAGAAAAAGACGAAGGCAGACCTGGTCTCTATCTTAACGAAACATTTTTAGGAAAACTAGAATATCCACCTAAGCCTGCTTGGTACAGACACAAAACCAAATCAGGAAAAATCCCGGGAGAGATCGCACCCGTTATCGAATGGGGATATCTCATCTACCTAACCGTTTTCCGTAATTGCCAGTATTTCGGTAAGGACGAAGAATGTGCATACTGCGATATCAATCATAACTACAGACAACAGAAGAATGCGGGTAGACCATATACAGGCGTTAAAGATATCGAAGATATTTTAGAAGTACTTTCTTGGATCGATGCGGAAGACGAGATCGCAAAAGTGTACACGATCACCGGCGGTTCCGTAATCACTTCTCTCAAAAAGAAAAACGAAATCGATTTTTATTTAGAATACGCGCAAGCAATCGAGCAAAAATTCCCTGGACGATGGATGGGTAAGATCGTTTCCCAAGCTTGGGAGAATGAGGATTGCAAAAAGTTCAAAGACGCAGGCATCCAAGTCTATCATCCCAACTACGAAGTCTGGGAACCCGAACTATTCAGAAAAATCTGTCCGGGAAAAGAAGCCTATATCGGTAGAGATACTTGGATCAGAAGGATCGTCGACTCTGCGGAAATTTTCGGACCTTCTTATGTGATCCCGAACTTCGTGGGTGGAGTAGAACTTTCTCAGCCTTGGGGATTTGCAACGGTCGCAGAAGCGATCAAATCTACGGGAGAAGGTTTGGACTTCTTCATGTCAAAAGGGATCATGCCTAGATTTACAGCTTGGTGTCCGGAACCTTATACAACTCTTGGGACACAAGCCGGTCCTCCATTGGAATATTTTTGCGAGTTATTAACCGTATGGAAGTCTACATTCGAAAAATATAATCTTCCTACGCCTCCCGGGTATGGAGAACCCGGACCAGGAAAGGCGGTATTCTCCGTTTCCGCCTTTATGGATGTGATCGGTTATTCAGGAAGGGCTTAGTCCCCTCCTCCAACGCTTGAAGACCTTTGGACCCTTCTCCAAGTATTTGCCCAAGAAGCAAAAGAGTTTTGATTCCTAGTTTGGAGATACAGTTTTCCCTTACCGGAAAATTTTGCGACCAGCCCTTCACCGGATAAGAAGAGAGATTTTAATCCTCCTACCTTATCGATATGATATTCTAGACTAGGTTCGAATGCTACGATATGACCTGTGTCCACGATGTACATTCCATCCACATCTACTTCATGTATCGCTCCAAAGCTTGAGAAAAAAAGGTCCCCAGTTCCGGAAACTTTCAGGAAGAATAAACCTTCTCCCGCAAAAAATCCTTTGAAACCTCCCCATTTGCTGTCGATCACAAGTTCCGTGCCGCCTGCAACATAGGCTCCTCTACTCAAGATCAATTCTTCGTTTTTAAGAGCTCTATGTTCCAAATCTCCTTGGGTCGCGGAGGTCAAGAATAACTCGCCATTTCCACCCTCGGCAGTAAACGTATTTTGGAAGAAGGACTCGCCGCTAAACAAGGCTCTTTTAGCGGATGCGAATATTCCACCCTGGGCTTTGGTCTCCATTTTTACCTGAGCGGACATGGCAACCATAGCTCCTGATTCTGCACGGATGGATTCTCCGGAATTTAGATCAATTTTTAATATGGGAAAATCAGGTTTTGCTAATATTTCAAATTTCATAGTTTATTCCTTTCTAGGTGGTAATTCGGATCTGAACCAAGCGCCGAGTGTCGGCACATTTCTGGATTGGAGCCAGAGCCTTCCTCTTCCTTTAAATTTAGCGACTAAACCTTCTCCACCTAAAAAGAAGGACTTCCAACCTCCGAACTTAGTGATCTCGTATTGTAAACCTTCTTCGAAGGCTACGATATGGCCTGTATCTACTATAAATTCACCTTCGACGTCCAATACTTCGATCCCGCCGTAACTGGAGATGAGAACCGGACCGCTTCCGGAAAGTTTTAAGAAGAATAAAGACTCTCCGCTGAAAAAACCTTTTAGACCTTGAAATTTAGTATCTATATCTATCTCGGGTTTTGCCGCGAGAAAGGAACTGGACTGGATAAAAACCGTTCCGTTCAAATCCAGTTTTTCAATATCGCCGGGAAGTGTGGGAGCGAGTAAAACCTCTCCAGGTTGGGATGCGGAGAAGGTATTCATCCAGAAAGATTCACCTCCTAAGAAGGCCGCTTTCAAAGATTTAAATAATCCTCCTTGTTGCGCCTTACTTGTTTGCATTTGGATATGAGAACTCATACTCATAAGAGCTCCCGCTTCCGCCTTGATGGATTCTCCGGAGCTTAAGTTTACTTTCGCTACGGAATAAGATGGTTTGTATAAAACTTGGATATTCATTTTAATTCCTAATGTTTGTTAAACGGGAAGAAGTTTGGTAAGCCAGCTGATAAATCCGGAAGGCACTCTAGATTGGATCCAAAGAGTTCCGTTGCCCGAGAAATTCGCGACTAAACCTTCGCCGCCTAGGAGTGTGGATTTCCAATTCCCTCCCGCCTTTCCTACTTTGAATTGTAGGGAATTTTCGAATGCGACTATATGACCAGTATCAACCGTATAATTTCCTTCTACTCTGATTGGAACAATGGCTCCATAAGAACTTAAGAAAACTTTTCCGGTTCCGGAAATTTCCAATAAGAACAGACCTTCTCCACCGAATAAGGAACGGAGTCCGCCGAATTTGGAAACGACTTGGATACCAGGATCGGAAGCCAGATAAGATCCGGACTGGACAAAGATACTTTTTCCGACGAGGTCCAGATCTATGATATCGCCGGGAAGTTCAGGTGCGAGTCCGATCTCCCCTCCCGTTTCAGGAGCAGTGTAGGTATTGAAGAAGAATGATTCTCCACCGAAAATTTTTCTGGAAAGTGCGGAAAGAAATCCGCTCCCCATTTTGGTCTCCACGCCCATTCGGGAACTCATGTACACCATGGCTCCGGCTTCCGATTTAATCGATTGACCGGGGCCTAATCTAAGTTTCAATAAGGAGAAGGAAGGTTTATGAGAGATCTGGAATTGCATACGCGGGAAAGTTTGGAAAATATTTTCCAAAACGTCAATCGATTCCCGGTTTCAAGTATTTCTTTCTAGACTTCTTCTTTTCCAAATACATTCAGAATGAAACAAGTTTTAATCACAGGAGCCAATCGAGGGATCGGTTTGGAGCTTGCTAATTTATATTCCGAGAAAGGTTATACGGTTTATGCGGCTTGCCGAAAAAGTTCGGAAACCTTACGTAGGCTGGGAGTGAAAATTTTCGAGGGACTGGACCTGACCCAAAGTCAAAGTTTCGAAACTTTATCCAATTTTTTAACCGGGATCAAACTGGACATACTGATCAATAACGCAGGGATCCTGATCCCGGATAATTTAGAAAGTGTCGATTTTACCGAAGTAGAGACCCAAATTCTCGTAAATGCAGTCGGGCCAATACGATTGAGTCGGCTTCTTCTTCCTAAACTCGGCCCACACTCCAAAGTTATATTTATCACGAGCAGAATGGGCTCAATTGCGGACAATACTTCCGGAGCCTATTACGGATACAGAATGTCCAAAGCCGCCTTGAATGCTGGAGCTGTTAGTCTCGCTCGGGATCTTGCACCTAAAAAGATCTCCGTAGGTATATTTCACCCTGGAATGGTAGCTACGGAAATGACCGGCAGACAAGGAATTCCACCAAAGGATGCGGCCCAGGGACTCTTCCATCAAATCGAAAAACTGTCCCCAGAACGATCCGGAAGATTCTTTCATCAAAACGGGGAAGAGTTACCATGGTAAATGGATTCTGTCTCCCTAAAACAACACTGTTGTAAAAAAGAGACAGAAGTACAGAAATTTCTTTCAAATTATGTCTAGTTATCTCTGTACCGAGCTATAATGCCCGTCTAAAATCATCTTTTTGCACTGCACCTGGCATGGATATTGCTTTCATAGTCCTAAAGGGTTAATTTTGATTTGGATCTTGCAAACGTCCAATAGAGTGAAGCCCGGTGCAAAGCGAATGGATTCCGGATACGAAAGTTTCCGGGGTAGGAAATGATGAATTTCACAGAACATAGAAAAACTCTTAAAGAAACAGTTAGAATTAAGGGGATCGGATTACATTCCGGCAAGGAAGTAAATCTGATCGGGCACCCTGCTCCTGCAGGGACGGGCATAGTTTTTGAATATAGAAAGGGAGAAGATAAGGCATCCATCCCTGTAGAACTAAGTAATGTGGTAGATACCAGTAATGCTACCACTTTGGGAGACGGGCTGCATCGTATCCAAACCGTAGAGCACCTGATGGCAGCGGTATTCTCCGTAGGAATTACGGATATGATCCTAGAAATCGACTCCGTAGAAGTTCCGATCATGGACGGATCTTCCCTTCCATTCCTAGAAGCATTCGAAAGCACAGGTTATACCGAATTCGAAGAAAGAATAGAACCTATTTATGTAAAAAATCCTATGTGGGTGGTAGATGGGGACAAATACCTGGTCATTCTACCAAGCGAAACCTGGAAAGTGACCTACACAATCGACTTCCCCCATCCGCTCTTAAAAGGCCAGAATATCACAATCGATCTGGACCGTGACATTCTCAAAAACGAAATTTTACCTGCCAGAACCTTCGGGTTCCTAAAAGACGTAGAAGCTCTCCAAGCGAGAGGACTTGCTATGGGAGGATCCTTAGATAACGCGATCGTCCTCACCCAAGACGGATATTTAAACGAATCCCTTCGTTACGAAAACGAATGTGTCCGACATAAAATTTTGGACCTGGTAGGAGATCTTTCCATCGCAGGCAGACCGATTATCGGACATTATCTAGCTTCCAAGGCGGGACATGCATTGGACGTTTCCATGGCTAAATTAGTCATGAGTTCAGTAACAGGAAACGAACTGGGTAAATACAAAAGCCGTCGGATCCCACTTTTCAACAGAAAAGCTGCGATGGTCTAAATATTCCGGATTTCCCGCCTCTAATCCGGGCGGGACCACATCGGTTTATAAAAGACTTGTCGATTCACTAAACTACTGTATTTCTACCAGCGGATATTCATTCAATGAATGGCGGTGGGAAGAGAACTACATACATGGGGATAGTCGCTTTTCCCGGCAGATTTTACGGTCGATGCGTAAAAGTCGGGACGAAGAGAAGACATCTCGCCCACGGAGCCTATATCCATGAGAGCCAAAAACAAGAAGAGCTGAAAAAACTTTCTAATGCTCTCGATTCTTCCAAAATAGAATTAAAATCGATCATTTCCGGACTCAAAACAAGAGAACAAGATAAAGAACTAAAAGAAATTTTAGAGACTCAGGTCACGATCACGGAAGATCCGAGCTTACAAGATTCATTCAGAAATCGTATTAAGGAATATAACGAAAACGCATTTTTAGCGGTCCAGAATACGATCAACGAACTCACCGACAAGTTCACTCGTATGGATAATCCGTTCTTCAGAGAAAGATCGGACCATTTTCAGGACATCTCCAACCGTATTTTAGAAAACCTTTTAGACAAAAAAGAAGAAGTCTCCTTCTTAGCCGACCAATCCGAGGACGTGATCTTGGTCGCTAGACAATTGACTCCTTCTCAGATGATACTCATGGACAAGAGTAGGATCAGAGGAATTGCCACCGATTTGGGAGGAAAAACCGGTCATATGGCAATCCTTGCCCGAAATTATGGTATCCCAACAATCGTAGGCTTAAAGGAATTTTATAGAAATATTAACGATTTTGAATATGTTTTTTTGGATGCTGACACAGGCCAGATCGTAAGAAACCCAACCATCGAAGAAGTAAAATATTACGGAGCTTCTTCTCCTTTAAGTTTTGAGACAAAGGTAATAAAACCGAAAAAGGCGGTTACAAAAGACGGAGTCAAGATACGGTTAAAATGTAATTTAGAATCGGATACCGACTGTGAAATTGCAAGGAAAGCGGATGTGGACGGTGTGGGGCTTTTCCGCTCGGAGTCGTTATTCTTAAAATACCAGGACAAAAACGTTTCCGGAGAAGAACAATTTTTAGCCTATAAAAGGATCGCGGAAGGAATGGATCCGAACCCGGTTTACATACGGACTTTCGATATAGGCGCG
Organism: Leptospira sp. B5-022; assembly: GCF_000347035.1. Classification (GTDB taxonomy): domain Bacteria; phylum Spirochaetota; class Leptospiria; order Leptospirales; family Leptospiraceae; genus Leptospira_B; species Leptospira_B cinconiae. Next base: position 88,404 of record NZ_ANIJ01000049.1, on the reverse strand, counting down.
GATAAATTTTCCACGGGAGAATTCGAAGAGAATCCATTCTTAGGAAATAGAGGGATTCGATACAGCCTTCAAAATCCAGATTGGTTCAAGGAACAATTGATCGCAATACTTAGAGCTTCTGCTTATGGAAATTTAAGCATCATGCTTCCTATGGTTACCAATCTGGGAGAGATCAAAAAAACAAAAGAAATATTAGAAGAATGTAAAAAAGAACTTACTGCTAGCAAGGAAAAGTTCAATAAAAAGATCAAACTTGGAGTGATGGTGGAAACTCCTTCCGCTGTATCTTCTATGGATGTACTTGCAAGAGAAGTGGATTTTTTCTCCGTCGGAACAAACGATCTATTGCAGTATCTGATGGCTGTGGATCGAAATAACGTGAATGTTTCCTCCTTATATAATCCATTCCATATTTCATTTTTAAGAACTCTTATACAGATAGTAGAAACAGCTTGGAAATACGAAAGACCGCTGAGTATTTGTGGAGAGATCGCTTCCGATACGAATTTTACGATCCTACTTTTGGGTATGGGATTTAGGGAACTTTCGATCTCCATTCCGTTCGTAGGGCCGATCCGTAAAATTTTAGGATCCGTAAGTTTAAAACAGGCGAATTTTCTTTTGAAAAAAATTTTGGAACTTTCCGAAAATGAGGACTACGAAGCGATCGAGGCGTTTTTATTCAGTAAACACTTGGAGTAAATGAAAGAAAATCTTATTTAAACTCGTACTTTAAAAACGTTTTTATCCAGTACCTTTTCTCGGAACTAAATATAAATCGCAATTTTCAAACAAAGTCGCAAATATCGAGAAGGAACTCAAATGTAAGAGCTCCTACATTTCCAACTACTGTAATTCCTACTTAATAATATCCGAATATTCCAAACTTAAAAATAAGAACGGATCTTGGTCTATTTTCTTTTCTTGTAAAAATAAAGGACCCAAAGATTCTTTCGGCTTCAGAAAATTCAAATAAGATTGTTTTTCCGTTCTGAGGAAAAAATTCCCTTCTGATTTTTGTTCGGTATGGAAATGAGAGATCTTTTTGATCACGGAAGGTAAATTTCTTTCTTCCGAATGTATCTTTGAAAATAAGATTAAATAATTTTTTTCCTTCCAATTCCCGTTGAAAACAAATCCTTCCGAGGAGAAAAATTCCCGAAACTGGATTTTTTCCGAAAGATTTTCCAATCTGGAATATTGAAAAGTCGCTTCGGTGCCGAATACTTTCGGCAAAAAGGAATCAATTTTAAGTCCGGGAGCTTCTTCCCAGCCTTCACTTAAGCAGATCCCCTTTTTAAAACTTGGGTTTAAATTTTTGATTTCCAATTCTGCGTGTAACTTATTCCAAGCAAGTTCCGCTCTGGCAAAAATGAACCCTAAATTTAAGGCGGAAAATTCCCTTACTCTGGAAAAGTCCCAGACTTCTCTTTCTCTTAGCGGAGAAAAATATAAATTATCCAAAGCATATAGGTCCGAATGACCGTAAGGTTCGAAAATACTGGGTTTGGAGAGGATCGTTTTCGCCATATAGAATACATATCGGCGGCTTAGAAAATTCCCATCAGGGTAAAAAAAAAGCCTCAGGTTTGCAACCGAGGCTTCTTTTTACCTTTTTGATATGTTAAAGAGGATTATTTAATTACCTGAATAGACTTTTTTAATCTTATCCGCGTATTTTTCAGCAATTACGTGACGTTTCATCTTCAACATATTGTTCAACTCGTCCCCTACCTCGAAAGGTTTGGAAACTATGAAGAATGGAGTAACTTGTTCGAAAGACTTGAACCCGTTTTTCGCGTTGTTGAGCGCTTTGATTTCCTTTCTATAAAGATCCAATACTTTAGCGTTCTCGATCAAAGTTTCTTTGTTAGACGCGTCCACTCCGTTCTCTTTTGCCCATTCTTCCAATTTTTCGAAGTCAGGAACGATAATGGCTCCCAAGTTTTTCTGGTCTTGCCCGATTACCATACATTGGCTGATATACGGAGATTCTTGGAGTTTATTCTCTATCGGGACCGGCTCAACGTTCTCACCGCCCAACAATACCACAGTGTCTTTTGCTCTACCGGTCAATGTTAAGGTATGTTTGAAGTTGATCATTCCCATATCGCCGGTATTCATCCATCCGTCGACAAGAGCTTTGGAAGTCGCTTCTTCATTTTTGAAGTAACCTTTCATGACCTGAGGACCTTTTACGAATACAACACCTTTCTTACCTAATCTTCCTTTGATTACTTTTCCGTTCTCGTCTATTTCGGTAAGAACTTCGTTATTATCGTTTCTGATCTGCAGATTGGTTTTAGGAACGATCGAACCTACGGAACCGATGATTAACTTTTGGAACGTTCTCACGGAAAGAACCGGAGAAGTTTCGGTCATACCGTATCCTTCCAGCACGTTGATACCGATATTGTTGAAAAATTCGTCTACGTGACGAGGAAGAGCTCCTCCTCCGGAGATGGAAGCCTTCAATTTTCCACCGGTGGCAGTTCTGATCTTAGAAAGAACGATCTTATCCAAAGTTGCGCTGTTCAAAAACGCAGCAAGAGCAGCCACTATATATAAGGGAAGACTTAAGAAGGAAAATTCTGTGGAAGAAAGCAGATAAGCCGCAACCGAAGAGATTACCGTCAAAGTGAAAGGTCCCGTCAGGATCAACTGGATGAACATTAAGATCCCGTAAAATAAGGAGAGAATCGGATTTCTTCCGTGATAATCCACTTCCTTGCCCGTAATAAAACGAACTGCGGCGTTTTTCTTATCGGAGAAGAAATAAGCGAGTTTGAATAAACCGCGGCGGATTGCAGGAGTTTGGCTTGGATCATTGATCCTTGTATAAATACCGTTGTAGATATTTTCCCAAAGACGAGGAGCAGAGCCCATGAATGTCGGTTTTACGGTCGCTAAGTCTTGGCGAAGGTCCCTAACATTTGTGTAATATGTAGCTGCACCTATGCTGATACAAACATATTCCACAACCCGTTCGAATACGTGCCATACGGGAAGAATGGAGAGTAATCTTGCTTCCGCACTTATTTTCAACATTGGAGTGACTTCCAATACCTGATGCATCATATTGGAATGTCTTAGTTGAACACCTTTAGGAAGACCGGTAGTCCCGGAAGTATAAATCAATGTGAAAAGGTCTTCCGGTTTGATAGCTGCTACTCTATCTTCTACCTTACGGGATCCGGAAGCTCTTAAACTTTTTCCTTTTTCGATCAGGTCGTACATTTTCAGAACGCCTGGAGCTTCGGATTCTTTGTCCATTAAAATGACTGTTTTTACTTTTCCGAGCTGGGATTTGTTTCTGTTGAATTTTTCCAACATTTTATCGTTTTCTATGAATACCACTTCTGATTCGGAATGGCTAACGATATAAACGATTTCGGAATCGGTGATGTCCGTTCCTCTCGGAACGTCAGCCGCACCGGTCATAATGATACCGTAATCCGCGATGATCCATTCTACACGGTTATCGGCGAGTAACGCTACATGGTCTCTAGATTGGATGCCTAGATCGATCAAAGCCTCGGCAAGATTCAGACCTGCCTCGTATAACTCTGAATAGGTGATCGGCAAATAATTCTTTTGCGCATCTTTGTATAAGAAAGCCGGTTTATTTTTAAATTTTTCTGCCGACTCACGGAATAATTGGGCGAGATTCTCAGCCATGAATGGAAATTCTCCTGAAATGAAATGGAAAGATGGATGATGTCCGGCAGCACCTACCGGGGATCTGATTCCAGATTCCAAGGAAATGCTGAAAGATAAATCCTTTTTTTTAAAACGAGTCCGAGTTTGGATTATTATTGCACGATTGTTATGGATAGAAGCGAATTTTACGGAGATTCGAGCCAGTTTTTTAGTCTTCCGGTCAATACCGGCAGGTCTTTCTCTGAAATTCCGTATTGGGAATGAAGTTTCTTTCCAGATTTGCTAAACACGAATAAAGCGGGCTGACCTTCTATTTTCAGAGGGGTCACAAGTTTCCATTCCGGATCTAAAAGACTCGGATACAACATCCCGAAATCGGAAGCGGCTTTTTTGATTTCTTCCAAACTGAGATCATCTTCGGTATTCACGCCTAACACAACGGCGGGAGAATCTTTCAACTTTTCTCTCAGTTTTTCCACCACAGGCACCGCTTTTTTGCAAGGCTCACACCAGCTCGCCCAAAAATCCAAGACTACTAACTTTCCCTTATCCTCTGAAAATTTATGGGAATTCCCATCCCAATCCTGGAGAGTAATTTGGTAGAGCAAAGGTTGCTCATCCGATCTGCAATTATTTAAGAATAAAACGGATAAAAGAAGTAAAAAGAAAGGCGAGGCTTTTCTAAAAACCATACTTCCAGAATACAAATTAGAATATAAGCTACAAGTCATTTCCTTCCAATTCCACCTTGCTTTAAAGAGAGGAGATCAAAAACTTGTACAAGGTTTTTAGCCTTGGAAGAAACCAGGATCTATAATTATTTTTTCCAATTTTCGGAATTCCAATCCTATTTGGAAGGAAAAAGGTTCCAAGGGCAAGGGATCCATTTTGATTCCGGATCCTCGGAAAGATCTGTCAAACCTCCGATTCTCTCCGCTTTTTTAGATCCTAAAAAAGGATTTATTCTACAATTAAAAGCCGGCAAAACTTTAGAGAGGATATGTACCGATTGGACGGACAATTTTTGGACCAGGAAAGAAGATCTATTCGTTTGGAACGTAAGTCCAACGGAGCAAATTTATTTCCAGGCACTGGACAGAAACCGCATCCATATCCATTGGAAATCTTCCAATGATATTCTTTTTTCAGGAACGATAGAAGTAGGAACAAAATCTCTTTTCCAAAAGATTTTAAGTCCGTTTATAAGAAACTAGGTCTCTAAAAATTTTTTTTACGAGTGCGGCAGACTTCAGTCGTTCGAATCGTTTCAGATCCGGCTTCGGGAACTTGAACTTCTTCTTTTGGAAATCCAAAATCGCATTTTTCCAATCTTCCTCCGATTCCGGAGAAATATACACACAGGATCTTTTTCCTATTTCTCTAAAAACTTCAAGATCCGAAACGATACAAGGTAGAGAATAAGCAAGAGCCTCTAAAAGTGGTATCCCGAATCCTTCGTAGATGGACGGAAAAACAAATAAGCTCGCTTGAGAATAGAGATATTTTAGTTCTTCCTCATTTACAAAATCGAACCAGTATAACTCTCCCGCTGCGGACGAATGTTTGAATTTTGAGAGGAGCTCGGGAGATTCCCAACCTTCTTTCCCTGCATGCACCCAAACTAGGTCCGATCCTTCTTTTTTTGCATTTCGATAGGCTTTTAGAAGAGTTCCGAAATTTTTTCGGGGTTCTAAAGTGGAAACGGTCAAGAAAAACTTTTTAGGCAATTTGCCGATTCGTTTTGTAGGCGGAGTTTTAATCTTTCGAATCTCTTGAGGAGAGTAACCGGGATAAATAATACCTATTTTATCTTTCGGGAAAGAGGAATACTTTAAGATCTCTGAACGAGTGAATTCCGAGTTAGCAAGAATATAATCCGCTCTTTGGATACTTCTTCTTAAATAAAAAAGCTGCTGAAATCTTGCAATCGGTCTCATAGTCTCCGGAAAACGATAGGCTACAAAATCATGATATGTTAAAACCCCGGGAATATTTTTAGAAAGGAAAAGTGGAAATACCTGTTGAGTTCCCCAAAATAAATCGATCTCATATTTCCTTAGTTGAAAAGGAAGATAGAAAGCGAAGTAAATCCCTCCTTTTTTAGAAAATAGACCCTGTCCTATTACAGGCTTTATATTCGGGTTTTTGAATAGATCCGAATAACCTTCGTGGATCGGCTTATGCGAAAAAAGATAAAATTCGAAATCGGGATCTTGATCGAAACCTTTTAGTACCGATTCGATGAGCCGTCCCACACCTGAAACAGGAGTGGACAATGGCCTTGCATCCAAGGCGATCTTGTATTTTTTTCTATCGATATTGGACAAAGTAAGAACTTGCCTTTTAAAAGATTGATTTACCAACGATCCCTAATGGAACCTTGGAGAGAAGTTTTAAACTTTTCCCAAAATTGGGTAACTAATTCTGATTCACCGGCAAGCAATCCTATTCCAAGTTTGGAAGTTAAAAATGGATACTCTTTTCCGGATCGTATCTCCAAGTCTTTGCCTTGAGAAGCTCTCAGGATCGCAATCCCTCCAGCCACGTCCCAATCGTTTTTAGGCCGAAGAGAAAGTGTTAAAGGATATTTCCCCACCGCGACTAAGGCGAGTTTATAAGCGATGGAACCTTTCGGCGCCAAAACATAATCATTTCCATAATTAAAATTTTTAAAAAGTCCGGCTTTCGTTTCCGAAATGGAAACAAGTATCTTAGGAAGTTCGGGAGACTCACCCTTTTGCAGATAAAAAGTATTCTCCCAATCGATCTTATTTTCAACATAAGGGGACTTTAGAATATTATAATATGCCCCCTTACCTTCCGCACCCCAAAAGAATTCACCCGTTGCAGGATTCATTACGATCCCAAAAACAGGTTTACCATCTTCCAAAAGTCCCAAACTGATCGCAAACTCAGGATTTTTAGCCACAAATTCCCTGGTCCCATCGATAGGATCTAAGATCCAAACTCTTTCCCCTTGTAGAGAAGAATGTGAAAAATCGGAATCCTCTTCGGAGTATACTTTGTCGTTTAGGATTTTGCGGATGCCGCCGGCGATGATCTCGTTTGCCTGCAGGTCGGCTTCCGTAAGAGGGTCACCTTTGGATTTTTCAATCACCTGGAAATTTGTTCCATAGATGGAAAAGATCCGGTCTGCGGCTTCCAGAACAAGTTTTGAAACTAATTCCGCTTCTTCCGGAAATCGCATGAAAAGGGATTATTTACCGGAAGTCGGCTGAGTCGGTTGTTTATCTTCCTTATGAGGCTCCTCTTCCAAATTATCGGGACGAACATAGAACACTTCGTTGATAGGAGTTTGGAGATAGATTTCCGGATCCATTAGATAACTGTAAAATACGATATATGTTTTGTATTTAACATACACCCCGAAAGTCCCTTTTTGGGGCTCATACGAAATAGAATCGGCTTTTAAGTCCTTTGTGTATTCCTTATAATCCAGGTATTTACGATGAAGGCTGTATTTTAAAGCGGATAGAAGATTTTTTTCTAAGGTAGCTTTTTTAGCCGCTTCAGAAACTTTTCGATTCTTATTAAATTCTTCTACTTTATTAAATTCTTCTACTAAACCGCTGACTTTTCCAGCAAACAATGGGGTCCCAAGGCAGATAGCCAAGGCGAGTATCACGATCCGTTTCATTGTTTCTCCTATGTCCTATGAATAATATCGGTATTTCAGGGGGTGAACTTTCCCCCTTGTTATAATTTCTCTAAGGGAGTATAGGCAAGGAAAAAGTTCTTCTCTAGGCTTCCGAACTTGATTTTTACCTTACGATTTTTGCCCGTGCCCTGGATGGAAATCACATGTCCGAGGCCAAATTGGGCATGTTTTACCCTGTCCCCTTCCCGAATAGCCGCTTCTTCGCCCAATGGTTTGGAAGAATTTTCGCTTTCCCGAGTTTCTCTCGAAGTTTCCGGGATTTTGTAAGCCCCAGAAGAAGCAACCGGAGGCCCTTGCGGTCTTCGGACCCCCTTTTGGGCCAGAATACCTTCTTCTCCAAAACATTCCGAGGGTATTTCCGGAAGGAAGCGAGACGGAATTCGGTCTTCTACTTTTCCGAATTTTCGGGAGGTCCTGGAATAACTCAGGTATAATTTCTGCCTAGCCCGGGTTAAAGCCACGTAAAAAAGCCTTCTTTCCTCTTCCTGACCGTTCGGCTCTTCCAAACTCATGAAATGGGGAAAAGTTCCCTCTTCCAATCCGGTTATAAATACCGTCGGGAATTCCAATCCTTTTGCATTATGGACGGTCATGAGATGAACATAATCCGTGAGCTGGGCGGAATCCTCCTCGGAAGTGAGAAGGCTGATCTGATTCAGATATTCTTCCAAGTTGGGAGAATCTTCCCTGGATTCGTATTCCTCGATGGAGTTCACAAACTCACGAACGTTCTCTACCCTAGAAACGGCTTCTTCATCGTGTAAATTTCGTTCCATATAATCCACCCAACCGGATCTTTCCACGATCTCTAAGGCGATCTTAGAAGGTAATTCCCCTTTTTCTTTGCGATCGATCAGGTCCTCGAATAGATGATAAAGTTCTTTTGCTTTTCCTAAACTTGCTTTTTTTAAGGGAAGATCCGGATGTCCAATCGCTTCTAAAAAAGAGATCCCTTTATCCAGAGAAAAAGTCCTGATCTTTTCTATACTGGCTTCTCCGATCCCTCGGGGAGGTGTATTCACAATTCTTAATAAAGAAGTGGAATCCATTGGATTTGCGATCACGTTCAAATATGCGATCATATCTTTGATTTCGGCCCTATCAAAAAATCGGAAACCCCCGAAAATTTTGTAAGGTATCCCGGAAGACCTGAGTCCTTCTTCAAAATATCTGGATTGTGCGTTTGTTCTGTAGAAGATCGCGAAATCTTTGTAATCCGCACCTCGGGCCGACCCTGCCCGGATCTTCTTAACTATATCATAGGCCTCTTCCGTTTCATTTTCGAATTGGGAAACGGAGATAGGTTCTCCTAATTCGTTATTTGTGAATAATTCTTTTTCTTTTCTGCCGCTATTATTTGCGATCACCTTAGAAGCGGCACGAATAATCCTGGAAGTGGAGCGGTAATTTTCCTCCAATTTCACTACATACGCGTTCGGAAAATCACTTTCGAAATTTAAAATATTCGAAATATCCGCTCCTCTCCAGGAATAGATGGACTGATCGTCGTCGCCCACCACGCAAAGATTTCCCCGCTCCCCTGAAAGTAAACGTACTAATGTATATTGAGCCTTGTTCGTATCCTGATACTCGTCCACCATGATATAATTCCATCTATCTTGGTAGGACTTTAGGACACCGGGATTTTCTTTGAACAACTCCACGGTTTTTTGTATCAGGTCTCCGAAATCCAGGGCTTGGTTTTTTTTCTTACGTTTTTCGTATTCCTCATAGATGTTTGAGATCATCTGAGAACGATGAGAAAAATTTTCTTTCCGAATATAAGAATCCGAATCGGAGAGTCCGTCCTTCCAAGAGGAAAAGATACCTGTCAAAGAAGAAGGTTTGTATTGTTTCGGATCCTCATGTAGATCCTTGATCACTTGTTTGATTAAGGATTCCTGTAATACGGAATCGTAAACCGTAAATCCGGAAGGCATTCCAAGGTAAGAAGTTTCCCTTCGTAAAATATACAAACAGAGTGAGTGAAATGTTTTGATCTGTACATTCCAAGGAATGGATGGAACTAACTTCGCTACCCTTTCCAACATTTCCGCAGCGGCCTTATTGGTAAAAGTAAGAGCGCATATCGAATCCGTTCTTTTATTCAGGATCAGGTTAGCGATTCTATGGGTGATTACCCTGGTTTTTCCGGAACCTGCGCCCGCTAATATTAAAACAGGACCTTCCAATCTTTCGACTGCGGCTTTCTGCGGATCGTTCAAGCCTTGCACTAGATCAACTGACAAAACAAAATCCCCTAGAATCGGTAGTCGCCGATACCGAAAACGAACTGGAATGCGTTATCCGATTCATATCTTTCGAAAGGTGCCCAGAAATTTCCGGTAGGTTTTAACTTTTGGGCAAAGTAAATACGAAGTGGAAGAACAGGGATCTGGACCCTAAGACCTATACCCCAAGAATATCTCATTCTATCCATTGCAACGTTATCCGAGGATAGGATCAATCTTCCCGGATTGTTCAATTCGTCATAGGTTACGTCGGCCTTACGTCCATTCTGCAAATTGAAATTGTTTTGAATGTACCAGCCAAGCGGGTTCGCAGCAATCTGATCCGCTTTATTCTTATCGTAAGATTCGAAATAATCTTTTTTTGTACCTACTGCACGGTTCACCTGTTCGTACAGTGCTCCTCCGTCCAAGAATACGACGAGCCATAGTAAGCTCGGTTCTATCGGAATACGGAGTTCCGTATCGAAGAGGAGACGATGTTGGGCACCGTCTCTCCATTCCACTGGATACTTCTGGTCGTTATAAAACCAACCTCTTAAGGATTCGTAACCGCCGATAATAAGTAAATCCTGGGGACGAATATAAGGGTCCTGGATCGGGTCCTGATTTTGAGACCCGCCCGCCGGAGATCTTTGGAAAATGAAAGTATCGGAAGTCCTAAACTCCTGGACCACTCTCCATCTACGAAGGGCATTATTTCGGATCAAACCTCCGAAAGTAAAGTCGAACCAAGTATGATAATATTCCGCTAAGATCCTATATTGATCGAAGTGGGAAGTTCCACCCAAATGCTGCCCTACATTATCCACTTGGAAAAGCAGATCGTATCCGCGAGTGGGAGCAAATACGTTATCTCGTACATCGTAAGCTATACCGTTTGTGATTTGGGAACGGAACTGCCATCCTCTTCTTACGTTAGCCAAAACCGCATCGGACACAAGGGCTGTCGGATTGGAATAAGAATAAAAAGCGGGTGTATATCGGTGGAAGTGAGTCCAGTTGGTTCCTAACCTGTGGGCTACTCCCATCGTAACCCCTAAACCGTTATTATCATAGGTGGCGTTCTCCACCGTAGGAGCAGTTGTACTATCCGAAATGGAGATCGTAGAAGTGGATCCCAGGAATATCGACCGAGAAAAATAGAACATGGAAAGTGAAAGAGACCAAGGGGTATCGTACATCCAAGGTTCCGTCCAAGAGATCTGGAAGGATCTACGATAAGGTCCGAACTCCAAACGTCCCGACACTTTTTGCCCTGTACCGTTTAAGTTGTTTTCTCCAATCTCAGTAAAGATCGTAAATCCTGTGATGGTTCCGTAACCCCCGCCCATGGAAACCGTTCCGGTAGGTTGCTCCAATACTTCGATGACAAGGTTCATCTTTGTATCGTCCGAACCGGGTCTCATGTTGAAGTTTACTTCTTTAAAATATCCTAGGTTAAAGATCCTCTCTCTAGAACGGTTTACTAATCCGGAATCGAATAAATCTCCCGGTTTGAATAGTAACTCCCTACGGATCACTTTGTCCTGGGTCTTCTTGTTTCCTTTAATGATTACGTTCTCTATCTGCGCCAGATTGTTTTCGCGAATGGTAAAATCCACGTGAACGAATTTACGTCCTCTCAGTTCCGGACTATCTCTATAAATTTCTCGTAATTTACGGATATTTAATTGTTTATATTCTTCCTCGCATGTCTTTCTCTCCAATTCGGTCCTTCTGGTGGCGCAATTTTCATAATATTCTAAACTTTCCGAATCCAAAGAAACGATCTTTCTTCGGGGAATCACCTGGGCGAAAATATGACCCTTGGAACCGTAGAGCTCGTTTACTGTTGCCCTATCCCTGGAAAATACGGACTCATCGAAAACTTCTCCTGCATCCTTTGAACTGTAATCCAAGGACTTTTCTATCTCCGAGACTGTGAATAATGGTTTTAATTTGTCCTTAGGAGTTTCAGGAGGATTATTCTCTTTATTTAGGAAGATAGGTCTACCTTCCCCGTCCGTACTCATATCATGAGCGACCGTGTATCCGTTAAAATAATACACCTGACCTTCATAAAGTTTGATATTGACTATGATGACTCTTCTGTTTTTCTTTTCCGCGTTTTCCCAGTGGATCTCCCAATTGGTACCTTCTCGGATCAACTCTGAATCCAAGTAACCTTTACTTCTTAAGTAAGCTTGGATAACTTCCTTATCTTTTTCAAAGGAACTCTCTTTAAAATTACCGCCTTCGAATAGACCTTCTTCCTTTAACTCCATGAGCCCCAGTAGTTCCGAAGTTTCAATGGTCTCGTTTCCGTAGATATTTATCTTTGCAACCGGGATCTCTTCTCCCTCGTCTATGATAAAACGGACCTTTACTAAGTTCGTCTTAGCATCCGGTTTCCCGAGTTCCACTTTTACATAAGCGAGGAAAAATCCTTCATCTTTATATTTTTGTAATATAACATCCCTGGACTTGGTAACTTTCTGCGGAGTGATTACCTCATTGTCTTTAAGGGGCATCTTATCCCTGAGGTCGGCAGGAAAAACCTCGTCCGCTCCGATAAATTCAATCTCTTTAACCCGAGGTCTTTCCCTAAGGTCGAAAATGACACGGACGCCTCCTTCCACATCTTCCGCCTTTATATCAATATAGTAGAAGAACCCGGATGCAAATAAGGCCTTTAAATCTCGGTCTATGACCCCTTTGGTGAGAAGTTTCCCTGTTCTCAATTCCAAAAGAGAACTGATATCCGAATCGGATGTGTTCTTGTTTCCGTTAAATTTTATTTCTTTTACGATCTTTCCGAAATAATCGCTCTTTTTGGAGAAAAGTTGAGAGATCTCGCCGGAGTAAAAAAAGAATCCGCTTACAAAAATAACGGCAAAGGATTTATATATAGATACTTTTCGTTTCAAGGGTCTTTTTGGAATCGCCTTAAGGCTTTATTTAAAATCAAGAAAGCAAAGAACCTTCTCGAAATAAGTCTTTAGATCCACCGAAGAGGATCACTGACCTCCCGGTTGCCGAACCATTGCAAGATTGAATCTTGTTACTCCGGCTTCGTTCACTTTATCGATCACTTTGACGATGGTTTGGTAACTTGCCCCGCCATCCCCTCTGATAATCACCCGATTTTTACTTGGCTCTTTTTTATCTTTGTCGTCGCCCTGGTTCTGGCCATTGAACAATTTGATCTTTTCAGTCAGTTTTTCCAAAGGTACAGGTTCCGTATCTTTATCTAAGAAAATTTTTCCATCCTTATTGACGGTGATTACAAGTTCATCCTTTTTCTTTTCCTGGGCGGTACTGGAAGATCTAGGAAGTTCAATTTTTACGACTGTGGATTTTTCCAAAGTAGCGTTCATCAAAAAATAAATTACAATGAAGCAGATAACGTCGATCATAGGTGCGAGCTCAATCTGCCCTGCCTTAAAACCTCCGCTTTCGCCCCGATTCCATTTTTTGAATTTCATTTTATTTTAAAAACCTAAGCGCCTGCTCGGAAAGACTTTCCATTTCGGAAATCGCATCTTCTTTTTTCTTTTGGAAGAAATTGTGGAAAATATAAGCTGGGATCGCAACCGCAAGCCCCATAGCCGTGGTGATCAATGCCTCACTGATCCCCACTTCCGCTCCCCTGGTTCCGGAACCTTCTGCAAAGGAACGAATGATCCCCAGAACCGTTCCTAAAACCCCTAAAAGGGGGGAAATGGTAGCAATCGTAGCTAACGGAGAAAGGAATTTTTCCATTCTTTGGATCTGATTTAATCCTTGGGTCAGGATCTCATCGTCAACGGAAGACGAATTTTTTTTAAACTGTGTGATACCTGCCTGTAACACCTGAGATACAGGTCCTTGGCTGAGGCTTCTTATTAAATCGGAAGCAGAGTCGTAGTTTTTCTCTCTGAGTAGATCTTTTACCCTTCTCCAATCGTCCGGGGTAATAGATTTCCAACGAGAGAAGAAGATCAGCCTTTCTATGATGATTGTAAACCCTACTATGGAAACGAGAAGGATCAGAATAGGTACAGTTTCCGGCGGAATAATGGAAACCAAAGAATCTGTTTTGGCAAGGATCATATCGGCTTGAGGTTCTCCAAGGAGTAGGGTTTCCAACTCGGCTATCCCTGCCAAACGATTTTTAAAAGGAAGTATTCCTTTTTACCGGAAGCAAATTCTGCCCCGGTAAAAAAATGGGAACCCAAGAAGGAGGATTATACCGCCTTCTTTTTGAGCAATTCCTTCGCGTGATGGAGAGCGCCTTTGGAGATATTTTGACCCGCAATCATTCTTGCAAGTTCCATGGTTCTCTCCTCCATCCCTAGAAATTCAGTTTCCGAGACTGTCCTTCCCTCTTTTAATCGTTTACTCACAAGAAGATGATGGTCTGCCGCAGCTGCAATCTGCTGCAAATGTGTGACCAAAATGATCTGGTGAGTTTTAGAAAGAGTTCTTAGTTTTTTTGCTACATCCGAAGCGATCTCTCCACCCAGACCGGAGTCAATCTCGTCGAAAACTAAAACTTTTCCATCAAAATTGGAACCTAGTACACTTTTGATCGCCAGCATCACTCTGGAAATTTCTCCTCCGGAAGCGATTTTACGAAGAGGTCTTGGCTTCTCTCCAGGATTCGGACTAAAATAGAATTCCGCCTGATCCAATCCGAATTCATTTACCAAATAGGATTTTCCCTGGGCCTCCACCTCTCCCTCCGGACTTGTTTCCCAGCGAAGTACTACCTGTAAACCTGCTCCTTTCATTCCTAATACTTCCAACTCGGATTTGAGTTTGGACTCGAATTTGTTCAATACTTCTCGTCTAGATTTGGAAAGCTGTAAGCAGGCTTGGGTCAATTTATCGGCAGCCTTTTTCTTTTCTTTTTCCAAAGAGGTTTTAGAATCTAAATTTTGTTCCAAGGCGGCAAGTTCGTCTTCCGCCTTCTTCTTTGTTTCTAAAATTTCAGAAATAGAATTTCCGTATTTTTTCTTAAGCTTTTGGATCAGATCCAATCTGGATTGCACATGGGATAATCTTTCCGGAGAAAAGAATACCTCTTCCTTTTGGTCCTGGGCGGCAGTATTGATCTCACGGATCGTAACGTACGCCTCTCTGAGGGCGACATCCATTTCGTTTAATGATTCGTTTAAAACTTTGATCTTGTCGGATGCGGCAAGCACCTTGGGAAAAATCCCTAAAACGGAAGATTCGCTTTCATGTAGGTAACCGGTGATAATATCCAGATTCTCGGCGAGTTTTTCTCCATGGACGAGCAAGTTCTCTTCCTTACTCAGCTCTTCCTCTTCTCCCTGTTTTAGATTGGCGGAATGGATCTCTTCTATCTGGTATTGGAGGATTTCTTTTTTCCGATTCCGATCTGCATGGGATAGTTCCATCTCTTCTAATCTTCTTTTAAGACTTTTATAGGTTAAAAACCCTTCCTTCACTTCTCCTCGTAGAGTATGTAAACCGGCAAAGCTGTCTAGGATATCCAACTGTTGCGCCTTGTCCAAAAGCAAGATCTGGTCGTTCTGATTATGGACTTCGGATAAAATCTCTCCTAGACCGCGAAGCACCTGAGCGGAAGAAAGTGAATGATTGATCTGGATCTTAGTTTTTCCGTCCCGAGTGAACTCTTTTCGGATCACGACCACGGACCCATCGAGTCGGAATCCATGTTCCTGCATCCAAGTTTTGGCAGCAGGATTTTGGGAAATATCGAATTCCGCTTCTAAACAATATTTATCCGAGCCTGTTCGGATATCCATAGTGCTACTCTTGCCTCCAAGTAAGGAAGAAAGAGCATCTAGTAAGAGAGATTTTCCGGAACCGGTCTCTCCCGTAATCGCAGTCAGCCCTTTACTTAAGTCGATTTGAGCAGATTCAATTAATGCGAAGTCTCGAATTGTAATTGTTTGAAGCATGATTTTGTCCTCCCGGCAACAATATACTATTCGTGCGTTTATATACTTTTGTAAACTATTTTTTTGTATAGTATTTTAAAAATTTTAAAAGTCACACGAAAAAGAGAATTTGGAGATTTTTAGAGAATATATGGAAGAATTGTCTATTGAGATCCAATTTCAGGACATATAAGAATTTAGTAATATTTCGAAAATGAAACCGATAGAAGTTTACTAATCACGGATCCTTTTAGCGTCTACAGGTCTTTGCGTGAACAAATCATATTATAATAATTATCACTCGAAGCCGCAAAGAATAGAAGATCTCTTTTTTAGAAACCCGCGTGCTCGTTTGGCGCACCTTGTGCTTCGCTTGCATTGCGGCTATCTTCGCTCCCTATAGGTCGCTCGATAGGTCAAAAATTCGTGCCGCAATTTCTTAGCAGGAGGTGAGAGCCTGGTCCGAGCCGGATGTAGTCCGGATCGGACGCGGCCTGCCCGAACCGTTTGTATCCTTTTTGAGATCTGGAATGCGCCGATTTTTGATTGCATGAATCGTCCTAGCGGAAACACTGGGTATCGATTTTTCTCTCTGCTGAGGATTGAACGAGCATGGCAAAAAGTTTCAAAGATCTAGACGCCCAGCTCTCCGAATACATCCTCAGCCGCTCCCGCATCTCCGTTCAATCTTCCAGAATGAACTCTAAATTGGAAAAATATGTTCTGCGTATCCTAACAGAGGTTCTGGAAAAATTAGGACAATCAAGATACATTGAGATGTTGTATACGATCACCAAGGAAATGGCGATCAATGGAGTAAAGGCCAACCAAAAGCGGGTTTTTTTCGAAGATCTGGGTTTGGATATCCGGAATCTCGAACATTACGACCAGGGTTTAGCTCAATTTAAACAGAACTTCTCCGAAAAAATGGCCGACGAATACGGGAAACGTTGTCTTGCCAGAGGCGTTTTTGTCAAAATTACGGTCACCTACACTTCCGAGGGTTTGGTGGTTGAAGTCGTGAACAATACTCCTGTGATCGATATCGAAGAAACCCGGATGAGAGAGAAGATGAGAAAGGCGATGGAATATAACGATATCGCCGAGTTCTATATGGACAATATGGACAATACAGAGGGAGCAGGTCTTGGGATTGCCCTAATTATGATCCTTCTCAAAAGTGAAAATATAGATCCGAACTTATTCAGGATCCACACGGATTCCTCCGAAACGATCGCCAGAGTAGAGATCCCTTTCACCGACGATTACGTAACCATTAGAAGTAAGGAAATCAACCAAGTTGGAAATAACAAATAAGACTGCCGTGATCACCGGTTCCGCCGGAGGTTTAGGCAAAGAGATGGCCATTCATTTTGCGAAATTGGGAGCCAATATCGTTCTATCGGATATCTCCGCCGATAAACTTGCAGTAGCCAAAACAGAGATCGAAGCAATTGGCGCTAAGGTCATCGCAGTTCCGACGGACGTTTCCAAGGAAAAAGACGCAATTGAACTCATGGAAAAAGCGGTTTCGGCGTTCGGATCCGTGGATATTGCGGTTTTAAATGCCGGGATCTTAAGAGACGGTCTTTTGATCAAGGCGGACAAACAAACAGGTAAGGTTGCCTCCAAGATGTCTTTGGCGGAATGGCAGGCGGTAATCGACGTAAATCTAACCGGAGTATTTTTAACCGGTAGAGAGGCGGCAGTCCAAATGGTAAATAACGGTACCAAAGGAGTGATCATACCTATCGCCTCCGTTTCTATGCATGGAAACCCTGGCCAGACCAATTATTCTGCGGCTAAGGCAGGCGTAGCTGCCATGACAAGGCTTTGGGCGAAAGAACTCAGCCGCTACGGTATCCGTGTCGCGGGAATTGCACCCGGATTTATCGCTACCGAAATGGTAATGAAAGATATGAATCCGGAAGCCCTTAAAAAATGGGAGTCCCAAATCCCGATCGGTAGATTGGGGAGACCGGATGAAATCGCTAACACTGCGGTATTTATCGCTCAAAACGATCTGGTAGATGGAGTCGTTTTGGAAATTTCAGGAGGGGTCAAAATTTGACCCCTTTGTTTCTTTTCACCCTATCTTTAATCCATTAGTTTTCCTTAATTCTTCCACACTTTTGCCCTCAATACTCCCATTTCGCCTATCTTAGTTAGGCTGAAAGCTTGTTCATCTAATAAACGTTTTCCTGAATTAGAATTCCGGCAAATTCGAAGATTATAATAGTACATTTTTCGTTTATTGTTAAATTGGAATATTGAGTTTTTGGGATCTTCTAAACGTAAGAGGCTTCTAATATTCGAAGGATTGAAATTTATAATATTCAATATACGTAAGTTTTAGAGGTTAATAATCCTACATTTGGTAATAAATTATTTTCCATTTTATTTACATAATTATATCATAATTTACACGATTTATAATTTTACAAAAAATAGAGATAGTTTTCGTAAATCCTTGTAAATTTCAAAGGTTATGTTAGAGTGGATTCAAATACAACAGAAGGCAGATTATGGCAGCCCAAAAGTTAGACATTAAAAAAACTCATCTGGATTCTACTATCCGCGGACTTAAAGCAGTAGCGCATCCTGATAGATTAAAAATCCTTCTCCACCTTTCTAAAAAGGAACACAGCGTAGGAGAACTTGTAGACGCACTTGGTATCAGCCAATCAGCTGCTTCCCAGCACTTAAGCAAAATGAAAGAAGCAGGATACTTAGGAAGCAAAAAAGTTTCCAATCAAGTATTCTACTCCATCAAAGACGCAAAGTTTAAAGCATTTGCGAAATCTTTACTTCAGATCTTTTCTAGGTAATTAATAATTGGGGGTTCTCTTAAAGGACCCCCATTATTCTTCTTCTTTTCGGATCAGATCCACGTAATCCGCAATCGCAGTTTCCAAATCAGTAAATCCTTCTTTAAAACCGCTGGAGATCAATTTTTGGGTCTCAGCCTTTGTGTAATACTGGTATTTTGCCTTTAAACTCTCCGGCATTTCCATATATTCTATATTTTCCGGTTTTCCCATGGCCTTGAATAATGCGGAAGCGAGCGATTTCCAGGTTTCCGCTTGTCCTCTTCCTACATTATATAAACCGAATTTACGATTTTCTAAAAGATAGAGGCTGATCTTGGCGGCATCTTTAACGTATAAGAAGTCCCTTTTTTGTTCCCCGTCCTTGTAATCCGGACGGTAAGACTTGAATAATTTTAATTTTCCTTCGGTAGAGATCTGCTCGTATCCTTTTAACACTACGGATCTCATATCTCCCTTATGAGCCTCTCCGAATCCGAATATATTGAAATATTTCACTCCGGTGATCTTATCTAAGAATCCTTTTTTTAAGGCATATAGATCGAACATTTGTTTGGAGTATCCGTACATATTAAGGGGTTTTAAAGAATGGATCGGCGCCTTATCGTCGTATCCAAATTGCCCGTCTCCATAAGTGGCTGCAGAGGAGGCGTATAAAAATTGGATCTTTCTACGCAACGATTCTTCCGCTAGGATCTTAGTGTATTCATAATTGTTTCGGATCAGATAAGAAGCATCCGTTTCCGTTGTGGAGGAACAAGCGCCCAAATGAAAGATATGAGAATATTCTTTTAAGATATCGGTGGTTTGTATTTTTTCTAGGAATTCCTCTTTTTCGGAATAGTCAGAATATTGTAAACCTCTTAGGTTTTTCCATTTATTAGTCTTGCCCAAATGGTCGACGATGAGGATATCAGAGATCCCCTGCTCGTTTAGAAGTCTGACTATATTACTTCCGATCAATCCGGCTCCGCCGGTAACGATTACTCGTTTCATTCCGATTCATCCATTTAGTTATAGTTCGCTCGGCAAGTTATCAAGAGCCTAGAGACATTTGGAGACAGGTTCCTATAGTGAATCCAAAAGTCTACCAAATCTATTCTCCACTTGTTTGGAGATTTTAGGATCTTCTTCCAGAACGGGAGGATACCAAGTTTTTAATCTTGCATCCACAAGGATGGGACCTTGGAAAGAAATATGATTTCGGATGACTTTAGAGTCGCCGAAAATATCCGCAGCAGGTTCGAATCGAGTAAATACATTCCAAATGAAATCATGATCGGATTTTGTAGCTTCCCCCGAATCATCTACTAAGAATACGAATAAAAATCCCTGGGTGATCGCTTCTTTACGAAGTAACTCCAGAGATCCGTCCCCTTTTTTGTATTTTGGTCCGGAAACCACTAAGACCCCAGGACAATATACTTTAGGATCTTTGAATTTAGAATTTTTCAAAGTAGAAGTGATCTTAGGTTTTAATTTTTGGATTTTGGGTCCAACTCCTAGTAATATCGCCTTACTTCCTTCGTTAACTTTCGGTCCTGTATAGTCCAATGTATCTTGAGAAATATTGGAGAAGATATGTAAGTCCGTCTCCGGTTGGAACCTTTCTAGTGCTGCAAGAAAAGTAGTTTTAAAATCCATCAGAGGAACGTCTTGGTCGGTCACGATCAAGAACTTAGTGAGAGATAATTGTCCTTCTCCCAAAATCCTAAGAGCGCCCATAAATGCCTCTTTTTTGTATCTTTCTTTTACGATCGCAGCCGCTAAAGAATGTACTCCGGATTCTTCGTAAGCCCAAATTCCTTTTACCTGAGGCATTACGATCGGGAACATTGGAGATAATAAATGCTGCAGATACTCTGCGATCCAATGATCTTCTTGTGGAGGACGTCCAACCACTGTGGCAGGCCAAATCGCATCCTTACGAGCGTAAATTTTATCCACTTCGAATACCGGATAATCGTGCTTTAATGCGTAATATCCGTAATGATCTCCAAAAGGTCCTTCCGGTCTCCTGATCTTCGGAGGGATTTTTCCGATGAGAGCAAAGTCTGCATCCGCAACGATAGGAAGCGGACTGATCTTTTTATTTTTGACAACCTTTAGCCTTTCGCCTAATAAAAGTGATGCGAGCAAAAATTCACTGATCTCTTCGGGCAGAGGCGCCACTGCGGAAATGGTAAGCGCAGGAGGACCTCCTACATAGATATGAGCCGGTAATACATTTCCTTCCTCTTCCGCCTCCGAATAATGAAACCCCCCTCCTCTATGGATCTGTATATGCATCCCGGTAAGTTTAGGTCCATGGAATTGAATACGATACATTCCCAAATTTCCTTTTCCGGTTTTGGGACTTTCCGTATATACCAAAGGTAATGTGATAAATCTTCCTGCGTCTTTAGGCCAGGATTTTAATGCGGGCAACTCATCCAAACTTTGCAATTCGGAATCCAGAATAGGAGCCTTGTTTACTTTTCTAAGTCCAACCTTTAGAGCGGTCCAGGCAAGGGACCTTGCTTCCCATACTTTTTTTGGAGAAGGGGGCATCAGATGTTTCGCTGTATATGCGATTTTTTGAATAAACTTTTCGGGTTCTTCACCGAATGCGATCCTGATCCTTCTTTCCGATCCGTATAGGTTGGTGGCTACGGAAAATTTTGATCCTTTTACATTTGAGAACAGAAGGGCGGGTCCTCTTTTAGCGACTACCCTTCTCTGGATCTCTGCGATCTCCAGAATAGGATCCACTTCTTCCTTTATTTCTAGAAGTTCTCCTTGTTTAGAAAGTTCTTTTACGAATTCTGAAGTAGATCGAATGCTCATAGTTTTCCTTTTAAATATTCGTTTCATTTTCCAAACCCGGAAGAACAGCGCCGTCTTTGGCCAGGGTTTGTTTGATCTTCTTTGCGATGGAGGATGGAAACTCCGTTTCCAAATTTTTCCAGTTACAGTATTTGATCTCTATAGAAGGACGAATTTTGCGGAAATTCTCCAGGATCTTCTTCTCCGACTTTGAATCCAAATCGGTTTCGGAAACAAAACCTTGGATCTTATGGTGAGTGATCGTATGTTTAAATTTGATCCCTAGATCCGATGGTTTTAAATTCCAATCCAATATAGGATCTGCTTCGTATGGATGTTTGCCTTCGAAAGAAAAAGGCAAAGAATAGATCGTTTTAAAAAATCTTCTCTCCGGGTAACGGACCAGAAGTATACCTTGTTTGGTCTTTAGGATATAAAAACGGATGTTTAAAGGAATTTCCTTTTTTTTCTTTTCCATTTCCGGAATAGATTCTTGTACACCATGTCGGTAGGCCAAGCAGTCATCTTGAAGAGGGCATTCCTTACATAAAGGTTTTGGAATACAGATACGGGCACCCAATTCCATTACAGCTTCATTGTGATCTCCCGGAAATTCCAAATTCAAAAAGGAATCCGCGATTTTTTGTAGGATTGGATCGGCTTTCGGTCCCGACTCTCTGAACATTACTAAACGAGAGAGGACTCTTTTTGCATTTCCGTCCAAAACGGCAAAGGGTAAATTATAGGAAATAGAAAGAATGGCTCGAGCAGTGTAAGGTCCGATACCGGGAAGAGAAAGAGCCTCCTCCAAACTTTTAGGAAATTTCCCACCGAACTCGCTCACGAGCTTTCGGACTCCAGCCAAAAGATTTTTAGCTCTGGAATAATAACCCAGTCCCTGCCAGTAACGAAGTACTTCCTCTTCCTCCGCGATCGCAAGAGCTTCCGGTTTTGGAAATCTCTCTATAAACTTTTCGTAAAGAGGAAGCATTGCTGCCACCCTTGTCTGCTGCAGCATGATCTCGCTTACCCAAGTAGAATAAGGAGTTCTATTTTTTCGAAATGCCAAGTCTCGTTTTTCTTTAAGGAACCAATGTCTCAGCTTTAAATTTGTCTTAGGATCGAATTCATAGCCTGGAGAATCGATTTCTTTTTCTTTCAGACCGGCTCGCATGTATCTGACTATCCAAGCCTTTTACTCCAGGGAGAAAAGGAGTTTTCAAAGTGGATTTGTTGGAATTCCTACAAAAATGTTCGGCCCCCGCCCTTTCTGGGCGGGGGCCGGGTCGGTGGTACACATTTCCTCTTATTCAACCTGCCGTATCACAAAAAACTCAAAACAACAAGTAATATTCTAAACCGCAAACTCTGTAGGAGCTCCTACACAAACTCCCTACAGTAAAAATCCTCCGGAAACTTCCAAGTCCTGAGCCGTTACCCAAGAAAATTCGTCGGACAATAGATTCACAATCACCTTGGCGATATCGTCCGGGCTTCCGATCCTTCCTAGTGCGGTCTGATCCGCTAAGGGTTGGATATATTCGGGATGTTTATCGAATACTCCGCCTCCCAGATTTGTGTGAACAGGACCTGGCGATACTGCATTCACTCTGATCTTTCTGGGAGAAAGTTCTTTTGCCAAATACTTTGTCCAGGAAGTCAATGCTGCTTTTGAGGCTCCGTATGCGGAATATCCGACAAAAGATCCATGACTGGAAGAACTGGACGTATTCACGATCCTTCCATTGTCCTCCATAAATTTTACAAGTTGTTGCGTGATGAAGAACGGTCCCTTAAAATTTGTGTTTAATATCTGATCGAAATATTCTTCCGTGATCTCCGTAAAGGGCATACCTCCTCCGATACCTCCGTTATTCACCAAGTAATCAAACGTTTTTCTTTTCCAAATCTCTTCCAGGTACTTCTTTGTAAGTTCCGCAAAAGTTTCGAAAGAGGACTTTTGGCTCAGATCTAACTTTAGACAGACCGCCTTCGATCCGTTCTTTTCCACTTCTTTTACGACTTCTTCCGCGCCTTTCTTATCCGAATGATACGTAAGAATGACTCCTATACCCCGTTTCCCTAATTCGATCGCGGTATTTTTTCCGATCCCGTTACTTGCTCCCGTGACAATTGCGACTTTCATAATGTCCTCCAATACTTTGATCGTAAGAGGTTTTTAAAAAATCGTAAAGATCGGATCATACCTTTTCATTGCCTAATCCTACCTTATCATAAGAAAATCGAAATATTATCGGGAATTTGCTTTTGAAAATACGGTTCTATTTTATTATGCTGAAGAATGAAGGAAATCCTTAAAGAGATTGCCGAGCTAACGATCCAGGCGACAACAAAACCGACTAAAACGGCTCTGCCGAGAGTATTACTCATAAAAGGAGAGGTAGCCGAGCACCAACTCGCGGCAATTTACGAGCCGATGATCGGATTAGTAGTGCAAGGTGGCAAAACGATCTCTATAGGAGAGCAGACTATCCACTTAAATGCGGCTTCTTATTTTGTTATATCTTCAGATATCCCGGCGACCGGAAAAGTGCAACAAGGCAAAAACGGCCCTTATATTTCCTTGGGTCTCGAACTGGACCAAGAATCGATCCTGGATTTATTAAACGACCTTCCGAAAGATCCCTCGGAAGAATATGCGAATAACGAATTTATGGCATGCGAAGCTTCCACTGAATTATTAGAAGCTTGGGTCCGAATGTTACGACTTTTGAAAACGCCCGAACATATACCCGCACTTGCACCGATCTATGAAAAGGAAATATTATATAGAGTCCTTCTTAGTCCGCAAGGATGGCGTTTGAGAAAATTCTGCCAAGCCCAAGGTAAAGGTCCAAACGTATACCCTGCCATTCGATGGATCCGAGAAAATTACACAGCCTCCATGGAAATAAAACGGCTGGCTGCAAAATCTCGATTAGGCGTTACTACCTTTCATAGACAATTCAAGCAGATCACGGGTCTTAGCCCAATCCAATTCCAAAAACAACTTAGACTTCTGGAAGCAAGAAAACTTTTGGTATATAGTTCCTACTCCGCATCACGAGCCGCCTTTGAAGTCGGATACGAAAGTGTAACACAATTTAATCGGGAATATTCCAGATTTTTCGGAGATTCTCCCGCTAGAGACGCTTCTCATGTAAGAAAAAAAATTGCATTGACGAGTTCCTAAAACTCATAAGAATCCGGCGGATCCATTTTGATGAAGAGAAAGATAAACAAATGCAAACTTCTAAACTCAATCTTATCCTGGCCCGCTTGGTATTCCTTTCCACAGCTCTTGTTTGTTTTATAGGCGTTCTATTAGAACTATGGTATGCCTATCATCATACCTCTTCCCTTCCGCCAAACGCAGGCTTTACCCGAACATTTGGACCTGGCATTGACGGCTTACTGAATCAATTTTCTTTTTTTACGACTCAGTCTAATTTAATCTTAGGGATCACTACTTTGCTTCTAGCGATAGATTTGGATCGGACATCTTCTTCTTTTCATATTTGGCGTTTGATCGGGATCATTGATATAACGATCACTGGGATCGTTTTTAACTTCGTACTAAAGACTGTGCCTAAAAACGATATCATTGCAGATACTGCCAGTTACTTAGAACATGATTTTGCTCCAATACTTGCTGTATCCGGTTGGATCATCTTCGGACCTGCAAAAACGGTAACCATTCCTAGGATCTTTTTAGCAGGGCTTCTTCCGATCACGTACGCGATATTCACGTTAACCAGGGGTGCGATTCAGGAATGGTATCCTTATGATATCATGGATGTTCCTCGTTTAGGGTATCCGGGAGTAGCTATCAATATCATAGGGATTTTCGTTTTATTTCTGTTGATCGCGGGTTTTTTGGCCTTAGTGGATAGACTTCTATCTTCCAAATTTGGAAGAATCTCTTTCCCAAACAGTTAAATTTCTTCTCATCTGTTTGTAGGAGATCCTATTTACTGCGGAGTCCTGAAAATAGTTTTTGAATTCTTTCTCATCCAGATCCGAGAGATTTTCTTTTTTGAATAGATCTCGGATCTTAAATTCATCTATCTCTGTTTTCCAACCCTTTTTACGGGCCTTGACCTGATTCCAAGGACAGATCTCTTGGCAGATATCGCAGCCGTACACCCATCCGTACAAAGAGTTCACAGTCTCGGACCTATCTTCTATCGTTTTATAAGAAATACATTTTCGAGCATCGATTTTATACGGCTCCAATGCTTTGGTTGGACAAGAATCGATACAGGCCCTGCAAGTACCACATCTGTCCTTTGCTTGGACAGAAACAAAGTTAATAGGAAGATCCGTAAAAATTAAACTAATAAAAAAGAAGGAACCGTATTCTTCATGGATCAGGTTAGTATTTTTTCCGATCCAACCTAGGCCAGCTTCTCTTGCTAGGATCTTTTCAGGAACGGGAAGGGAATCCACTCCTTGTCGGAACTTTTGATTCGGATACTTCTTCCTTAAAAACTCCAATAAGCCGGAAGCTTTTTTTCGAAGAACGGAATGATAATCTTCTCCCATTGCATATCTGGAAAAACGGTAAGGTAGATCCAAATTCTCATATTCGGGATCATTGTATAAAGCGCCTAACGCGATCACTGATTCAGGTTTGAACCCGAGTCCTTCCAGCTCTAGTCGAAGGTTCATGTTTTTAGGATACCAATCCATATTTCCATGACGGCCTTCCCGAACCCAATGAAGAATATTTTCTTTGTCCTCCGACGGAACAAAAGCTGGCGCTACGCCGAATAATTGGAACCCACTCTCCTCGGCGATATCCCTTAGCTCATCCAGAAGTTCTTTACTTTCGAGAAGCATATCGTATTCTTTCTTTATGCAGGAAGGAGAAGAAATATCCTTAAATTCTATATCCGGGGGAATTCCCCTCCAGGAACTTTTAAGCGCGGCAAAAGAAGCTGGCTTAGATCTTCCGAAAGAAAGAGCAAGACCACTAGGTAGGATCTTACTCGCAGGACTTTTAGGAGCCCTACGAGGATTTGCGGAGAGAGGACTTTCTCCATTCTTACCTACTCATACATATATTTTTGCCGAGATCGTTTCGGATCTAACGGACGCTTATTCTATCCTATCCCAAGAATCGGATGAAAAAATGATTTTACAAGCCGCTTGCGACTTCGGGATCAAAAAAGTATATCATCTAGAATGGAAATTATACTCTTCCAAAGATTTATTCTAAAATCAAACCGCAAAAAATATAATCGCGGAGAAGGACACGAGCACCACAGCTTCCAAAAGACCTGCCCCGAAATTTTGATCCCTTTCGATTTCTTCCTTCAATGTGGAACCAGGCAGAACGACCCAGTCCGCAAAAAAATGCAAGATAGGAATAATAAGGAATGCAAGTCCCAGATCTAATAGTAACAAAATTCCGGTTTGGTACAAGGATTCGAATTCCCTAAACAATGCTCTGGTAAGTAAGATCCCGATCGCAAGTAATGCCCCGGCAAACGCAGTTCCTGCCGCCAGGTTTTGTTTTTCTTCCAACTCACTCTTAAGTTTATAAGGGACCCAAAGTTTATAATATACGGAGAATAATACCATTCCGATCTGTCCGACCGAAAAGAAGATCACAGAAATAATGGATCCAATAATCGTTTTTTCCACTATCGGAGAAACTGCAATTCCCAACCCTTGTGGAAATACCTTCTCTCCTATATCTCCATTCAATGCTGCTGCGATAAAAAAGGAACTAGCGATCGTTCCTCCGAATAATACGCAAGCTACCGCTATATTTCTTTTTTCGTAGATCTCTTCGATCGCGTCGATCCCGCCAAGGATCAATCCATCATTGATCTTTTGGGAAATTAGTAGCAGCACTACTCCTAAAATAGAGAAGGAAGAAACTTGAAAAAGATCTCCGATTAGGTCCCCTTTTTCTCCGGGGTGAGAAACTATGGTGATAAATAGTATAATGACCCCGATATAATAACCGGATAAACTGAGTGCAAGAGCACTATTATCGGATTTTACTAATTCCTCGTCAAGTTTACGAGGTTCCGTCCAGTCTTTGAGTTTTTTGCCGATGTAAAAGACAAGAAAGCCTAAAACGAAAAAGGCAAAATCCTTACCTAGTAAAGAAATATATTTCCAAACGAAATCCATGCACGACAGATTACTATGCTTGGGTTAAAATTTCATAGCCTTTTTCGGTGACTAGAATGGTGTGTTCGAACTGAGCGGACCATTTTCCGTCTTTTGTGGTCACAGTCCATCCATCCTTTTTAGAAAAAATTACTTCCCAGGTCCCTAAATTCACCATCGGTTCTATAGTGAATGTCATTCCTGGTTCCAGTTTCGCCAGTTTACGGCCGGATCGGTAATGAGGGATTTGAGGTTCTTCATGAAAACCTCTTCCGATTCCGTGACCCATTAGATCTTTGACGATCCCGTATCCTTTTGGGGTCAGATAATCATCGATCGCATTTGCGATATCACTTACACGATTTCCAGGTTTTACCTGTTCTATCCCCACCCACATGGCACGTTCCGCATCTTTGACTAGACGCTCCACTTCGGGAGAAGTTTTACCGCCCACAATAAAAGTACGAGAGCTATCCCCGTGATAGCCGTCCACGATAGGAGTCACATCTACGTTGACGATATCCCCTTCTTTCAGAACATCGATCGCTTTCGGGATGCCGTGGCAAACCACTTCGTTGACGGAAGTACACACAGATTTCGGAAAACCTTTATAACCTAAAGGTGCCGATTTTCCTCCATGCTTCTTCGTGAACTCTTCGCAGAGATCGTTGATCGCAAGCGTACTTATACCAGGCTGGATGAACCCGGAGATATAGTCCAGAAGCGCGGCGGCTAATTTGCCCGCCGCCCTCATTTTCTCGATTTCAGTCTTGTTCTTGATGTAGATCAAGAATGGATTAGAAGTCGGTTGGTCTAACCGTAGTGCGTTTGTTCGCCTCGGTACGTTTTAAAGCATCGTCGATCAGTCCGTATAACTTTTCATTCAAGCCATCGACCGCGTCTCCGGAAGTCATAAAGCCTTTAGATTTGATGTAAGCTTTTACCTTGCTTGCGACGATGAGGGTATCCTTTTCAGCGCTTTGAGCCATGGAATTCTTCCTCTTAACAGTAGTTTTCTTTTTTTGTACCATACGAACGAGCTTTGGGAGCTTCTCCTTTTTCCATCCCGAGACTTATCCGGAACGTGTCAAATTTACTTTGATACGTTTCCAGACGCCCCGAAAAAAGGAATCATTTTCGGAATGCCACCCTACAATTTCAGTTTTTTATTAAAAACGAAAGGTCTCCCTATGAAATTTTTTGCATGTCGTATAATACAAGTGGGAACGAGACATATTGGGGAAAAACATTCGGGTCAAGAAAAAAATCATCCCTTTTTCACCGTCTCGTTTTGAATGATCGTCTGGACTAAAGAAGTTTCGAGCCCTAATTTTTCAGCGATCGTCTCTGGTTGCCAATGGAAATTGTGAAATAAATTCAACACTGTCGCTTTCTTTCGAGCAACTAGGGGATCTTGACCTTGCATCTTACCGGATTTTCCCCCTCCGGTCTTAGACATATTGGTTTGGACCACATCCATGAATGTAGAAAGTTTTTCGAAGGTATCTTCCGCTTCGGAAAGTAGACCTTCTAAGTCGTCCTTAACGGAAAGAGCACCTTCTTTCATATCATCCAATCTTTGTTGGAGAGTGCTGATCTGTTTATGGCGCTCTCCTAGCTCGGACATCAGGTCTTCTATCTTATCGAACTTAGCTTCGACGGAGAGTATTTCTTCTTTTCTGCCCGCAAGAGTTTCCAGCCTGTCGTCTGTCTTCCGAAGAGTTTCGGCGACTTCTCTTTCTCTCGCTTCGATAACGGAGATCTCTTTTTCCATCTCGCGTATCTTTTGGGCGAGCTTGAAGGAGTTTTCCTTATGGCCTTGGCTATCTTGGTCAAGCTGTTTGATCTCTTCTCTAACGGAAACGACCCTGCCCAATCGATCTTCCAGATCTAAGAAGCGGGACTCCATTTCGAATGCCCTCTCTCCTGCTTCGACCAACTTGCGATGAGTATCGTTCCAATGAGAGGATTCTTCCATGATCCTTTCGAATTCTTCTTTTAAAACTTCCGCTTTCTCTTCTATGGAAAGAATTTCTGCACTTCTCTCCTCTGCTTGAGAAATACGGTTCTCCAAATCTTCTTGGACTTTTTTGATCCGAACTAAGTTTTGATCCAGATCCTCGTACGTTTTTTCCGTTTGGTTTGCATCTTCCAAAGCTTCTTTCATTTCGGAAACGAACTCTTCGGAACGTTCTATAATTTCTTTTACATCTAAGAAGAGTGCGGAACGTTTTTCCGCGTCCAGGATCCTCTCAGAGATCTCGTCTACGGAAGAACGTAGTTTTTCCGCTTCTTCTTCCAATTCGGAGAAGAGAGAACGTTTTGCATCTTGGATCTCTTCTAAGTCTTTGCGAAGATCGATTTGAAGCACACGATATTCTTTCTGTGCCTTCTGGAATTCTTCTCTTCCGGTTTTTAGGAATTCTTCCGAAGATTCTTCGGTTTCTTTAAGCAGGAATTTTACCTGATTTTGGAATTCCTTCATCTGGTTTTCGCTTTCTTTGATACCGGAATCTAAAGCTTCTTCTAGATGTCGTTTTACATCCGCTAGATGTTTTGCGATCCTTTCTTCCAGCTGGCTCAGTTGGACTTGGCCTTTATCTAGAAGAGCGGATAATTGTCTATTGATCTTGGAATCGATCGTATCGTTTAGACGATCGATTTTTTCTTCCTGTCTTTCGAAGAAATCTTGGCCGGATTCTTTCAATTTGTCCAGAACGACTCTTGCCTGTTCTCCGGCTTTTTCCAGCTGAGATTCGGTGGAAGTGCGGATCTTCTCCGCTTGCATTTCTAAAAGTTTTTCGTTTTTGCGCAGAAGATTTTCGAATCTTTCTCCCGCAGCGGAATATTCCACTTTTACGTTTTCGACACTTGTGATCGCTTCCGCTTTTAAGTCTTTGAAACGAGAAACAAGTTCGTCTCTAACTTCATCTCCCTCTTTTTGGAAGTTCGTCTTGTATTTGGATACGAATTCTTCGATCTTATCCTTTTGTTCCGCATAAGATTTGGAAAATTCTTCCAGATATTCCGCACCTTTAAAATGGATCTGGCCCAATCTTTCTTCCAATCCACGGATCGCGTCCATGGTATGGTTTTTCTGGGACTGGACTTCTTCTTCCCAAGAACGGGAGAAGTGTTCGAATCTTCTGTCCATTTTGCGGAATTCGTCTTCGATTGAGAGACCGATCTCGCTTACCTTGGATTCTGCTTCGGCTAAAATATCTCCTGCGGTTCCTTCGAGAGCTTCCCGGATATCTTTTACATACGAATCCATTTCTTTCATTCGAGAAGAAACCTGGACGTCGAAAATTTTTACATTTTCTCTAATGGAATCCCATTCCGAACGGAAACGTTCCGAATGAGAAGCGTGTAATGCGCTTACTTCTTCCTCTAAAGAACCTTTTAATTCTTTTACGGAAACTTCTATCTCTTTCATTCGATTAGAGATTTGTGAGGAATATTCCTTAACGTTTTCCTTAATTGTTTCCCAATCCGCACGGAATTTTTCCGCCTGAGAGGCTTGCAGCACTTTTAGTTCTTCTTCCAAAGATTCTCTAACTTGGTCCAGTTTAAGTTTGGACTTTCTTTCCTCTTCGGAACGAGAAGATTCTAACGCGGAATGAAATTCTTTCAGTCCGGAAAGGATCTCTTTTCTTAGATCTTCCGCTTCTATTCGGAGACTGCTGGAAATACGATTGAATTCGTCCTCGAAAGAATCGATCTGACGCATCAAATCCGCTTTGCGAGAATCGGCCTGCTTGAGTAGTTTGTTTTCCGCTTCCAGATATTTTTCTTGGAAAATATTGATGGAGTCGTTGATCCCTTCCGCTTGTCGTCTTGTCTCGTTTAAGATCTCGTCGCGACGTGTCAGAGTTTCCAGGCTCATTCCTTCTATTTCTTTACGAATGGCCTCGATCTCAATACGGACTCCGTTTAAGAATGCTTCTTTAGAGTGAACTACTTGTTCTAATACTTGATCGTATTTTTGGCGAATGACTGATTCGTTACGAGAGAAGGTTTCCTCTAACTTACGATCCGCAAGCTCGGCCTTCTCATCCACTCTGGTCTCTAATCGATCTATTTTTTCGGAAACGGATAAAAATGCGGTCTGCATACGATCCGTTCTGGCATCCAAGTCTTCTTCTTTTACTTTTACTGATTCCAGAAGAGACTGCACTTCTTCGCGGGCGTTATCCACCTTGCCTACGGTTTCATGGTATAATGATTTGGTTTGGGCCTCTAATCTTTGGCGGAACGCTTCTCCCAATTCTTCCAAACCCGATTCGATACGATCCGCTTTTACTTCTAAAAGACCTTCCAGCTCCACAATTTTGGAAGCGAGTGACTGCAAAATATCGTCCGAACGGAAATTTAATTTTTCTTGGAATGCTTCGAGTAAAACTTCTGCCTCGGAACGAAGTTCTTGGATCCGATTTCCGATCCCGTACACTTCTTTTTTGCCCATTTCCAGTCTTTGTAATCCGTCTTGGATGGACTGGGATTCTTGGCGAATATCGGAAGAAAGATGGACCACTTCTTTCAGATCTAAAGTGACTGCGTTTAAAAAATCCCGATTGGAACGGATAGTTTCCAATAATTGTTTGGATTCTTCGTTGAGGCCTTTTACTTCTTCCGCTAGTTTTCTGGTCTGCTTTAAACTGATCTCCAGTTCTATTCCGGAATCCTTTACGGATTGGATTTTTTCCAGGGCAATCTCTTGTAATTCTTCCTGGAGTTTGCCAGTGTATCTTTTGATCTGGCTGAGCTTATAATTCGACTTGTCCATCCTACGAAGGAGGATAGTAATGCCTACACTGGCTAAAAAGGGTAAAAGTAGTTCTAGGCCCATACTTAGAGTTTCACGAAGATTCTGTGAAGAAAACCCTTCAAAGAATTATGTCGCATCAAATGGATAGGAATACTCGTATGCAGGGGAATAAAGCAAGAATTATTTCTCCAATCCCCAAAAAAAGGCCTTATACCGCATTTGCAGGCATTTACGACGGGGTCATGAAACGGGCACCGTATCGAGACTGGGCTGGGATGATTTTGGAATCTTACCAGATCGGGACCCAAAAAATCCATCCCAAAGTCGCCTTGGATTTAGGCTGCGGCACCTGCAAAATCTGGAAATTCTTACCTCCTTCCACCGAGCTTTGGGGGATCGATAATTCTCCTGAAATGCTTCAAATCGCCGATTCCGAGCAAATTAGAGGAGTTCGGAAATTAGGGAATCTTCTCTCCTTCCCCCCTCTTAACAAATCTTTTGATCTCGTTTTTTCCGTTCACGACACTTTGAATTATTTCCAAAGAGAAAACGAACTCTCCCAGGTATTTACCCAAGTTTCAGCGGTCTTGGAGAAGAACGGGGTCTTCTTTTTCGATGTAAGCACTGCCGAAAATTTTCGGAAAAATTTTCAGAATAAGGTCCTACAGGAGACCCACGGGAAGACAAAACTCCTCTGGAGGAACGATTTCGACCCGGAAACTTCCGTGCTAAAAACCAGTTTGGAATTTTCAGGACCGGGAATTACAGAGTTAGAGGAACATTTTCATAGGGCCTATCCGCTTGAAACTTGGTCGAAGTTACTACAAAATTCCGGCCTGGAAATTCTTGGGATCGGCTCCGATTACGAGTCCTGGGAAATTTTACCGAAAGCGAATTACTGGAATTTTATGTGCCGAAAAATGTAAACCGCTTGTTTGTTTAGTAAGACCGGCACTCCTCCCTCTTTTATTTGTTGGGATGACTTAGTTTTAGGAGTCTATTTCACTAAACAAACTGCGCTATGGCCAAATTAACGATACAAAATAAACACGGAATCGTTCGTTTCGAAAATCAACTTCTGGACGGATACGAAAAAGTTTTCGATGAAATTTCGGAACAGGCTTCTAGGGCCCATATCCAAAACCTGACCTTGGACATGACCCCGACCAAAAAAATCACTTCCAGCGGAGTCGCAAAATTACTCACTCTTAGAAACCTTTTGGATCATTTCGGAGTAAAATTAGAGGTTGTGAATTTACAACCTGCTCTAATGGATGTTCTTCGTAAATTTAAAGTGGATACAATGCTCAGAATTAGAGCATAATTTCTCCGGGAAAAGAAGTTGCATAGGCCTTAAGGCCCGAAAGAATAACTTTCGTGGTCTCTCTACAGGTATCCGAACTTTCCAAATCCTATTTCGGGAAGATCGCGATTTCCAATCTGAATTTTTCCATACCTAAAAATAGGATCACAGGTTTACTTGGACCAAATGGAGCGGGTAAAACGACTGCGCTCAGAATACTCACCGGTTTTGTTCGACCTGATTCCGGTTCCGTTCTCCTAGACGGAGTTTCTTTAAAAAAAGATCCCCGAGCCGTAAAACAAAGATTAGGTTATCTACCCGAGTCTTCCGCCATTTATCCCGACATGACAGCCGGGGAATATTTGGATTTTATCGGGAATGCAAGAGGGATGGAATCCTCCTTTTTAAAAAAAAGAAAAAAAGAAGTATTAGAAATTTGTGATCTGAAATCCCAAACTTTTTCTTTAGCCGGGATTTTATCAAAAGGTACAAGACAAAGACTAGCTTTGGCAGGAGCATTACTTCATGATCCGGATTGGATCGTTTTAGATGAACCGAGTTCCGGATTAGATCCCATCCAAATCTCTCATTTCAGGGAAATAATTCGCAATTTAGGAAAAGATAAAATAGTTATATTATCCACTCATATACTTTCGGAAGTAGAGGAGACCTGTGATCATGCTTTGGTTTTACATAAAGGGAACCTAGTCGCAGATCTTCCTGTTTCGGAATTCAAAAGATCCGATTCGGTACTTCTAACCGCAAAAACCGAAAAGGAAACCTTAGAAAAAGTTTTAGAAGGTAAGAATGTCCGAATTCTTTCTTCCGAAAAGGAAGGTGGATATACCAAATTCAGATTGGAGTCTTCTTCCTTAAAACCGGAAGAAATTTTTGAACTCATCCGAAAGGAATCTTTTTCGATCTTAGAATATAAGATTTCTCAAAAATCTTTAGAATCCGTTTTTCAGGACCTGGTTTCCGGATAAGATATGAAATTCACCGACCTGCCTCCGGGATTAGTTGCCGTTTTCCAAAAAGAATGGACCAGCTATTTTAACACACCGATCGGCTATGTATTCTCGATCCTCTACTTATTCTTATCTTCCTTCTTGTTCTTTTACGGTTTGGGCGAAGGGTCTTTCTGGGACAGAAAAGTTGCAGGTATGGAAGAATATTTCGTATGGACGCCTCTCCTATTCGTCGTGTTTATTCCAGCAATCACCATGAGGCTTTGGTCCGAAGAAAAAAGATCAGGAAGTTTAGAGATCTTATTCACTTTGCCGCTTTCTAAATGGGAAATCGTCGGAGGGAAATTTCTAGCAGCTTGGGCATTTTTAGGATTCACTATTTGTTTAAGCTTGAGTATCCCATTCTTTATTTGGGCTTTCGGAGATCTGGATCTTGGGATCGTATTTGCCGGTTATTTAGGCTGTCTATTACTTGGAGGGACCTACATCAGTATCGGGATCTTTCTTTCTTCTTTCGGGAAAGACCAGATCAGTTCTTATATCCTAACCGTTCTTGTCTGCCTTTTCTTTTTTCTATTAGGCACACAACCTGTTCTGAAATTTTTC
Organism: Leptospira sp. B5-022; assembly: GCF_000347035.1. Classification (GTDB taxonomy): domain Bacteria; phylum Spirochaetota; class Leptospiria; order Leptospirales; family Leptospiraceae; genus Leptospira_B; species Leptospira_B cinconiae. Next base: position 53,518 of record NZ_ANIJ01000049.1, on the reverse strand, counting down.
GGAGGCGGACCTTCCACATTTGCGTATTTATTCGCATTGTCCTCTCATTTTGAATCCTTTCGTTTAGGAGTCTTAGATCTTTCTGATACGCTATACTTTATTAGTTTTATCACGGCGAATCTTGCGGGGAACGTCTTCTTTCTCAGGAGAAATTATCCATGAGAGAGTTATTTCGTCCTCTATTAGAAATTTCTAAATCCCCTTGGTTTGGATTTGCGAACGGTATTTTACTCTTCATTTTATTGAACGGGATCTTCTCTACAATTCCTTGTAAGGCGGATCTTTCCAGGTCGGGAAGATTTCAGATCACCACTAGTACGATAAAAGTCCTGAAAGAATTGGATGATCCTCTGTACATAGACGCATTTTATTCTTCCGAAATTCCGGGAGAATACAAGGCAAGAGTGGAACTCAGTAAGGAACTTTTAAAAGAGATCTCTAAGATCGGAAAGGAGAATGTTTCCTTACGATTTTATGATCCATCTTCCTCGGAGGAAGATGCAAGAAAGGCCATGGAATTAGGATTGGAACCTCAGATCCTACAACAAACTTCCAGGGACTCCGCTTCGGTTAAACAAGCGTTTCTGGGAATCATTCTTACCTTAGGCCATAAGACGGAAGTTTTATCATTCGCATTCTTTACGGAAGATCTAGAATACCAGATCCTAAATTCAGTCCGCAAAATGCAGAGACAGGATAAAGATTCCGGCATCGTTCTTCTGAAATCAGAGGAAAATTTTTCCCCCCAAGAACAAGGCTCCCCCAAAGATCGGATCGAAATTTTTACAAAACGGGTTCTTAGAGGAGAATACGGTCCAATCTTGGAATTGGATCTGGAAACGGAAAATCTTCCCGAAGAAACGGAGATCGTTCTCTGGATAGGTGGCGGCACTCTTTCTAAAAATACCGAAAGAAAGTTAGACAAGTTCATTTCAGAAGGAGGAAGTCTACTTGTTCTCGCCAAAACAATGGAGTTCAAAACGGAAACCGAAAGAGGTAGTTTCGGACTTCTCTCAGGGGATTTGGGAGCGGGTTTAGCGCATAAAAATCCGAACTCGGAAGAAATGGTCCGTTTTTTAGAACATTATGGTATTCGAATGAACTATGATATCATTTTAGAACCGGATCATTCTTTGCCGATGGGTTCCGTGATAGAAATTGAACCTGGAGTCCTAGGAAAATATCCTTATCCTCCTTGGATCGTTCCGGACCAAAAATCAGGAAGTTTAGATCGAAATAGCCCGTTTACCAAAAATCAGGAAAGTCTTTTGATCCCTTGGACTTCTAGTCTGAATATTCTTCCCGAAAAACAAAAGGAAGTGCAGTTTACAATCCTTGCAAAAAGTGGAGCAGAGGCGGAATCTAGGACGGAACCGGTCTCTTTAGGAGAAAAACAGCTCCTTTCCACTCCGATCCAAGCAAATGGCGGACCTTTTCTTTTAGGCGTGTATGCAGAGGGAAAATTTACTTCTTATTTCTCGGATACAAAACCGCGAGGGCAAGATCTGCAATCTCAAAGCAAGCCTCCAAAAACGGGAAGGATCCTGGTATTCGGTTCTCCCTATTTGGTTTCCGATCTTTTGGCATTTCCCGAATTCTCAGAAATACTCAAAAATTCGAATATTCCGTTTTTATTAAATACGATCGATATTCTCAAGGGAGAAACCGATCTTTTAGAAGCTCGCTCGAAACAATCAGCGGTCTTAAAATTAAAACCTTTACCCTTCTTCTTAGAAACTGCGATCAGCGTATTTCATTTATTATTAGTGCCTGGGCTTCTTGCGCTTTATGCTTTCCGAAGATTAAAAAGAAGGAACGGATAATGGTTCTCTCGAAATATTCCCGACTTCTCCGTAGCATTTATAAAGAAAATCCACAAGTCTTATTATTTTTTGGGAATATACTTTTAGCTATTCTATTATTGATCGCAAAAGATCCTTGGGACTGGTTCAAAAAGACCTACCAAAATTCTGAAAGCTTCTTTAAGATTCGATCGGAAGAGATCCAAACGATTATCAGCGGTCGTAAAGGACAAGAAAGTATCCTAAACAGAAATCTGGACGGTTGGACCGTGCAATTACCTTCTCAGCTTGTGTTGCCTGGAGATTCTGCCAGGATCGAAGAATTGATCCAAACCTGCTTGCATCTACGTAAATTCACTCTGTTATCGGAATCCAATTCGGTCTCGAAGGAAGAATTCGGATTAGGAGGAGATGAACCGATCTTAGAGCTCAAAGATGTTTCCGGACATTCACTTGGAAAAATTTTGATTGGTGCTCCTGTCCGAAAAGGTTCCGGGACCTATATACTGGACGAAAAAAACCAGATCTGGTTAGTAAAAGAAAATCTAAAATCGGTCACTGGCGGAGGCAAACTGGATTTTTTCCTGAGTAGATCCCTTGTTCCTCCTTTCCCTTCCAGGGAAAAAGTTTCAGAGATCAAGATCTTAGGATTTTTTTCTAGGGATTTTACTTTAAAAAAACAAGGAGAGAATTGGATCTTAGAAACTTCCGGCGGGCAGATCCAGGCCTTTACCGAAGAAGTGGAAAATTATTTGGAAGAGATTAAAAAACTAAGTGCAGACGAAGTATTTTTGGAGAAGTCGGAAGAACTTTCCGCAGTCCCGAAAGATCGGAATTTTAAAATTGAGATCATCACTACTACGGATCGTTATCAAGTTTCTCCGATCGGAATGACCAAGTTAGGAAGTTATGTTTTCCAAAGAGAAGGTTTAAGTTATAGATTAGTCTTGGATCCCTGGAATCTGGAAAGGATTCTAGAAAAGGATCTTGCCGACTTTTCAAGCAGGTTTCCTTCCCCCTGAACGACTCTGAATCAATGGTTGACACTCCAAGGGGATAAAAGTTTCCTTCCTTAAATACCACACCATAAGGAATTCGTATGGCATTAATCGAAGAATTGGATCAGCAGGGGAATTTTCTATTTCGCTGGAGATCTTATATACCGGGATTTATTCTTCTTCTTTGTCTATACTCCTTAAGCAGTTTCGAATTTTTAGAAGATTCTTACGAGATCAATTTATACTATGCAGGTGCCTGTTTTATAGTTAGCTTACTCGGCTTAGCGGTCCGTTGTTTTGTGATCGGTTATGCTCCTGCCCGCACCTCCGGTAGAAATACCAAAGAACAAGTAGCGGATGTAGTCAACCAAGAGGGAATTTATTCTTTAGTTCGCCATCCTCTTTACCTTGGAAATTTCCTAATGTATTTGGGACCTGTCCTGTATTTCAGGGATATCCCTTTACTTCTGGTATTTGCATTATTTTTCGGATTCTATTATGAAAGAATAATGTTTGCGGAAGAAAAATTCTTAAGAGACAAGTTCGGACAGGACTACCTAAATTGGGCGGATAAGATCCCTGCATTTATTCCTAAATTTTCCGGTTATGTAAAACCGAAACTAGCCTTCTCTTTCCGAAATATTTTAAAGAGAGAATATCCAAGCCTGTTCGGGATCTTAATGATCTTCGTAATATTCGATTATGCGGCCAGTTTCAAGATAGGATTCGGAGATTGGAAAGAGCCTTGGGCAGTGATCACCGAACCTCAAATCTGGGCGTTCGGAATAGGCGCTGGATTCTATACGATCGTTCGAGTGATAGTTAAGACCACTAAGTGGTTAGTGGTAGAAGGCAGATAATTTCCCGCCTTCTCTCCTTCTCAGGAGCTTGCAGTATATTCTAAATAAGATTTGAATTTCTCCCCGTCTTTGGTTAAAAAAATCGGGGTTGGGTATTCTCTTTTTAAAGGAAGTAATGCGAAACCTTGGTCGTAAAAAACGATCTTCTCCACTTCGTTCAATTTATAACTAAATTCCGAGTTTCTGGCCTGAAAAGTAAATCCGCCAGGGATCTCTCGAATACTTCCCTTTCCCATTCTTCTAAAACCTTTTAGAGTCTCAGGCCGGATCTTTTCTTGCAGAGCTTCGTAAGGCAATCTTCCGGAAAGATCTAAAAATAGTATTCCTTCCATAGACCATTCTTCTTCTTTAGGGATTTTAGGTTGGGTCCTTTCCGGTTCCGTTACCATTTCCAAAACTTCTCCCCTTTTTGTTTCGTCCCAAATTTCAACTCCGAATTCTTCTTGGTCGGAAACTTCCGCTTCAGTCCTTTGTGTTTCCATTCTTTGTCTTTCGGAAAGAGGACGGATCTTTCTTTCTTCCGCAAATGCCGAATCCATTTGGGAATAGGATTCCGAACGTCCCTGTTTTTTTAGAGAAGCTAAAGTGTCCGGGGAAATTTTTTTCTCTCTCGCTGCAGGCAGATTTCCTTTCTGAAATTGACTAGAGCCAAATTCCTTTTTAGAATTCGGCTGAAAGGAAACATAAATAAAGCAGAGGATCCCTACTAAAATAAGTGCTAAGGCAATATAGAGCATCATTATATGTATCTATCCAATTCGGCCGTTTCTGAAGCACTTTTCGGGCGGTTTTTCTCCTTTACAGATTCCAGGCGCGGGCGAGTCTTCCTTGTGAACGTAGTTTTATGACAAATCCAGACGGAATTTCACTTAAAGATATTTTATTCAAAGTCGGATCGGCTATATTTCTAGGAATTTTAGTCCTAATGCTGATCATCATGCTATTAAAGCCGGATGTGGAACAAGTAGGTATTGATATGCTTGCCGGAAAAGCAAGCATTACCATGGGAAGTATCGACGACCAAAGTGTCCCAATAGATTCATTCAATGCAGCTAAAAGATTTTGTATCCAGATGTACCAAGGACAAGGATCCGAAGCGCTTTGGGCGGACTGTGCCTTCCAAACTTTAAAAGGACAATATATTTTCCGTAAGATCGGAAATGCGGTAGGTTTCACTATCACGGAAGAATCGGAACGCTCTGCTCTATGGGAAGAGGCTAAAAAGGTCTCTAAAAATTCTCTCCAAGGAGCCGGATATTCCGAAGAAGATCTGAAAAAACCGGAAGAAATTTATCGTCAGTTCCTCCAGCAGGCTCCCTTACGCTTCAGGATCGATTATAAAGTGTCCCAGTCTCTTTTCCAAAACTTCCTTCCGACAGAGATCCGACGCACGGATGGAGAACTAAACGTACTCTCCGAGGCTTCCGGAGCCAGAGTGGATCTTGACGCAGTACTGTATACGGAAGAAGATCTAGTCAAAGCCTCCGAAAGAAATTTGGAACCTACGGACGCACAATTAAAAGAACTCTACGAGAAAGAATCTTTAGATCCGAATACCTTAAAAGGAAAAGACGGCAAACCGATCCCATTCGAGGAAAGAAAGACCGTTCTCAGAAGTAAGTTCTTATTGGAAGCACGCAAAAACTCCCTGGAATCTTTAAAGGCAAAATTAGTCGCTCTACAAAACGAGCCGGACGGTTTACAAAAAATCGCCACACTTTTAGGAAGACAGACCGTTTCTCTCAAAAACAAATCTCTTTCCGACCTGAAAAAGATCAGTGTGGGTAAAGATGTATTCTCCTTAAGCTCCGACAAAAAATTCTTACAAGATTTAAGCCTACCAGGTTTGACCCAAAAGAAAAACATCGGGCCTTATAGAGAAGGAGAAAAATATGCGATCGTTTCCTTCTCCGGAGTCAAATTAGGAACTCCTGATCCGTCATTCTTGAGAACCAGGGACAGCGGCTCCTTACTCACTGCAATACTCATGGAAATTCCACAATCCCTAGAGGAAAGTATTAAAGTCGAACGAGCATCCGCTAGATCCGTTTCGGAGGAATAATGCAAATCCGCGCCGAGTTAGTAAACCCTTTCCTGGAAGCCGCCACAATCGTTTTCCGGGATATATTACAGACCGACCTGATCCGTGGAAAGATCGGGATCAAAGATACTCCGGAAACCAATCTAGAACTTGCGATCATCATCGGTGTTTTAGGAACGTTTAACGGAGAGGTCATCTACGGTCTGAACTACGACGCGGCTTTTAAAATTTCCAAAAAGCTGATGCCAGGCATGAGCGACGACGATATCAAGAACGAATACAAGGATATCTTGGGTGAGATCGCAAACATGACCACAGGTAACGCGATGAATATTTTCGCAACTGCAGGTCAGTCGATCGAGATCACGGCTCCGAATATCGTGGATGCAAAAAATGAAACGATCAAGATCCCTAAAAAACAAGCTTTAGGGATCAGCTTATTTTCCAAATTCGGAAAATTAGAAGTAAACGTAGCCTTAACTTAAAGATCGCTTCTCGCGAAAGATTCCATCTCCGTTCTCAAGGGGGAATATACTCCCTGGGATTCGGAAACGGACTTATCCAAATATTTTTTCAAAAACCGTTTTGCCCATTCCCCTTCTCCGGCTCTATAGCTGGACTTAAAGAGTAAATAAGCCCCTAATTCTTTTTCTTCCCTTTGTCTTTTAAATTCTCTGGAATTCGTATCTTCCGCATTCGGAAAAGATTTACCGAAACGATTCCAAAAATCCATAAGATAACTGCGAGCGTCTGAATATCTACCCATTTTAAAAAGCATATCACCTAATTGTAATAAAGCTCTGGATTTATACTCCCCTTCACCTTCCGTTGCGGTCCTAAGTAGAATGGATTCGGCTTCCGAATTTTTCCCTTGGGCTCTGAGCGATCTTGCGGTTTCTAAGGAAGTTTTCCATCTGGAATCGTCTTCCGCGGGAGATTCAGTAGTGGAATCCGGAGCCTTCGTATTTTCTAATTTAGATAATTCTAATTTTGCTTGGGAACTTGCGGTTCCTTCCGTAGCCGCTGCTTTACCGAATTCTTCTTTGGCTGCGTCTTTTTGTCCGTTTCGAAGTCGTAAAAGTCCTCTTTCGTAAGCGGCCCGACTCGGATCAGAGGCTTCCTTCTTCTTGCCGTTCTTTTTTTCTTTTTTGTCCGCTAGATTCGGAAGTTTTGTTTTTTTCTCTTTTAGAGGTTCTGTCACCGTTTGTTTTGATTCCGAGATCTTCGCTTCCTCGCCGGCGACAGAGGACATATTTTCAGAAACAACTTCGGATCCCGATTGTTCGGACTTTTGTTCCGTAACCACCGAGCTTGCGTCAATCGGAGGAAGTGGTCGATCCGGAGATACACCTTGGGAGGAAAAACTTTCTTCTAACGGTTCCGGAATCGGCAGAGGAAAATCCGCCGCTAACTGATTTGTACAAAGAAGAATACTTAAAGAAAACAGTATGTATTTCATTTCATTCTCCCCTATGCCTTTGTTCTTTTCTAGGAGGACGGCTTAAGCGGGATTCTTCCTTATCCGCAGGAAGTTCTTTATTCGGCTGTTTTGTGCTCGGTTCCAAACGGGGAGAATCGGAACCTTTATCGCTCGGAGTTAGGTCCTCGCGAGCAGGCCTTTCGTTTTCGGTAGGAAAGAACACTCTCGGATCCCCATTCTTCATTTTAGAATTACGGATCGTATCCGACTCTTCCAATTCGGTTTTAGGGGCAGAAGGTTCCATCTTCGGTTTTTCCCATCCGTATCTTTCTATTTCCAAAGACGAACTTCCGGAATCCGAATAAGAAGGATCGCTCCATCGAACATCCTTTCTTTTACGGTTATACTCCCTTTCTATATCCTCTAAAAATAATGCCTTTCGATCCAGTTCCTTGGCTTGGTCCTCTTCTCCTGCCAAAGCTAGACCTTTTTGGAAACTGAACCAACCTAGAACGACAGCTACCAGAACCGCCAATGCCAAAGCCGCGTTGCCGATCGTTTTTACCACGTTAGGAGGTAGATTTCCTAGAACCTGGTCTATCGAAACCCTGAGATTACTTAAAATGGAGAACGGGTTGAATGCCATAGTATTACCCTAGGATCATCGGTTGATTTGCCCGGTTTTTCAAGGACATAATTTTGGAAAAAAGGAAGGGTTGTAGTAACTTCGACAAACTGACGGTCTGAAAACTGGGAATTTTTGAAGTTTTTCCTTTATTGGGCATTAAGTCTTTTTATAGGTTTTCGATTGTAAAAAATAGGATGGAACTTACTCTCCAACAACGGCCCCCCAGGATGAGCGACTCAATCCGCAATTATACGGAATCACTATTAAAAGATCTGGAAGAGAACGAAAACGGTTTTTTCAAAGTTGAAAATCTGGATGGGCTCGCCTACCTCACCATCTTCCCCGCCGGAAAAAAAGGAAAGGAAGTAGAATATCGCGAAATCCTAAAACGATTGGACGTATTCAAAATTTCAGGAGTTAATGAAGAAGAAGTTAAGCGTGTTTTAAAATCCAAAGACTCGGAACCGCATCTAATCGGAAAATGGCCGGGCAAACCGGAAGCCTCCAGCTTGGACCTGAAAATCTCGGAAGATAAAATGGCGGTCTACGGGATCTTGCATCCGCCAAAATTCGGCGGAAAATTATTAACAAGGGACGAGATCCTTTCCCAATTGCAAGCAAGCGGGGTCGTTTTCGGGATTATTGAAGAATCCATCCTCAAACTTTCCCAAGCGGAGGATTACGGAAAAAGAACCTTAGTCGCCCAAGGTGAATCTCCTATCCCGGGAAAAGACGGAGACATTCGGATCTTATTCCAACACCCGGGCACTCCTACTCTAGAAGAAGACGAATTCGGAAGAGTGGATTTCAAAAACATACAGATCATCCAAAGTGTTAAAAAAAATCAAAAACTCGCGGAAAAAATTTCTCCTTCTCCCGGCAAACCTGGCAAAAACGTAAAGGGAGAAGTTCTTCCATTCGAAGAAGGTAAATTAGCGGAATGGAAATTAGGTCCGAACGTTAAAATTTCGGAAGATGGAAATATAGTCCAGTCTCTCATAGACGGCCGACCGCTCATCGATCGTTTCGGTGTCATTCGTGTGGACGAGGTATGTTTACTGGAGAACGTAGACTTCTCCACAGGAAATATCAATTTTCCTGGCACGATCATAGTGGAAGAATCCATAGCAGACGGTTTTACTCTGGAAACGGACGGTTCTATCATAGTCAAAAAATCCGTGGGAAAAGTATTCCTGAAAGCAAAAGGAGATATCGTTCTTTCCGGAGGATTTATGGGAAGAAACGGAGGAATGATCGAATCAGGCACCGACATCTACGCAAAGTTTATAGAACAAGGAAAGATGATCGCTAAAAATTCCATCTTCATAGAGGAAGCGGCAATGCACTCCGAACTGATCGCGGGAGAATCCGTAGTAGTCAGGGGTGGCAGAGGAGAAATTATCGGAGGCCAATGTGTAGCAGGTCAAATGATCACCTGTACGAAGTTAGGTGCAATTGTGGAAACAAGAACAATACTCAGTTGTGGAATGCCTCCCGAACTTCTATCCGAATTGGAAGGTTTAAAGACCGAGATCCGTAAAAACCAAGATATATTAAAAAAAGTGGATACTAGTATTCAAAAATTAAACGACGATTCCCAAAGAAGAAGCCTTAGTCCCGAAGAAAAAGACAGTCTCCCGAAACTACAGGCGATCCGTCAGAAGTATAATTCTATCATGGAAAACCTATTTGCTCAGGAACAATCCGCCATCCTATCCTTCGATCCCGATAAAAATTCTTTCGTGGAAGTAGAGAGAGAAATTTTCCCGGGAGTGGAAGTAAATCTTGGCAGAAATAAAAAGTTCAGCGTGAAATTAAAAGAAATTCCCGGACCTTCTTTCCTATATTTGGGAGGAGACGGACAGATCGCTCATTCTAAGGTAAAACCGAAACGATTAGGCCTTTTGCAGGAAGAATTTTTAGATTCGGAATCTTCTACCGATTAAGAAAATTTGAATAGTTCCTTCTGCCTTCCGACAAACTCACTTGCTTACGTTTGAGTGGATTTCAGTTACCGTCGGGAAATAATTCTCGGCAAGACGGAATCCCTCCGGCTTGTTCCATTTCCGAACAAGGAGTCCTCAGAAGATCATCCATACAACGTTTCACTTTTCCAACCTGCTCGTCCGTGACCTTTTCATAGTCGTCGGGAAGAATGGACTGGTTACTTTGTTCCGCCATACATTGGTCCAGGGAAGAAAATCCGGACTTGGCGGCATTCTGCTCTCCGGAAGGAAGAGACTCCAGGTATTGTGCAGAACATTCCAAATTTTTTTTACATAACTCTTTAATATAGTTTTGGCTAAGTTCCTTCACTTCCTCTTTGGATAAGGAAGGACCTTTTCTGCAGGAAAGAATAAAAATTGAAACTATCAGAATGGAAATAAATTTCATTTGGACCACCGAAACGATATGCTCGGATTATACAGAATAGACGGACAATTCTACCTTTCTGCAAGCCGTTCTTTTTGAATTATTTCATTTTTGTGAGAATCAAACGATTCCCTTTTCCGGATTGGTCTATATAAAAATGGTCCGTCAATTTTCGGACCAGGTAGAGCCCGATCCCTTCTTCCCTGTAATCCCCGGGATCATATCCTCGAATTTCTGAAATATTTTTCTGAACTCCGAAATCCCGGATACGGACTTCTATTCGGTTCTCGAGCACAGTAACTTCTAAAAAGATCGGGTAATTCGTCTTTCCTAAATACGCATGTTTGATCACATTCAAAAGACATTCCCCCACTGCCAACTTCAGATCGGCAGCGTCGTAGAGGGAAAATCCGGATTCTCTAGCTAGGTTGTAAACGAAGTTCCGCGCCACTGTCACGTAACGCGGATGGGAAGGAATTTGTATCCGAAACTGATTCGAATAGTCGATTTTTTTGATCTCGGCCAAAATTCGGTCCGGGGAAATTATCCTCTAGGATGGAATTTCTTATGAACTTCCTTCAGAGTTTTATTCGCCATATGAGTATAGATCTGGGTAGTTGAAATATCGATATGTCCCAAAAGTTCCTGAACCGATTTCAGATCCGCGTGGTTTTCCAATAAGTGGGTCGCAAAAGAGTGTCGCAAAGTGTGAGGAGTCACTTTTTTCTTAATGCCTGTTCTTTTGATATAATGGTTCAGAAGTCTCCAAACTGATTTTCGATTAATGAAAGACCCTTTTTTGGAAACGAAAAGATAATCGCAATTTCTGTTTTTCAGAATATAAGGTCGGCTTTGTTTTAAGTAACGGTTCAGAATATCCAATGACTTTTCACCGAAAGGAACTAGTCTTTGGCGTCCGCCCTTACCTTCCACGGTCAAGGTCATTCCGGACATATCCATGTCGGTCAGTCTAAGATTACAAGCTTCGGAGATCCTAAGTCCGGAAGAATACAGAAGTTCGAATATACATTTGTCTCTGAGTTCGTAAAGGTTGTCCTCTTTGATTACAGTGAACAATTCTTCGATCTCTTCCTGAGTCAAATAATCAGGGATGGATCTCATCACTTCGGGAGTTTCGATCTTCTCCGTCGGATTCGAATCCAGCTTCTTTTCATCTTTTAGAAATTTATAAAATTGGCGAATGGCAACTACTTCGCGAGCGATTGTCTTTGCGGAAATTTTACGATTCCTTTCTTCGTTCAAGAAACGAACTATGTCGTTCGCTTGGACTTCTAAGAAGTCGATATGTTCTTTTTCGAGGAAGTTCTTAAACTTGTTCAGATCGTATCCGTACGAGTAAATGGAATTGTCGCTCAGACCCTTCTCAACCGAGAGGTATTCTTGAAAATTTTGGAGTAGATTCTTATGAGAAGATGTCACTTTCTTAGTCCCGCTTCCGATTATTACAGTACTAAATCCTTCGGACAAATTCTCCCTCGAGATTGAAACTTTTTTAAGATTGCGGCACGAGGTGGCCCGTAAATTGTACAAATTCGACGGGCCGACATAACAAAAAACCGCCCTTTTTCTTATCCCCTAAGGGAAAAAAAACTATGGAAATGAGACAGAAGTTCCGATACGCCATAATTTTGCTTATGTCCCAAATTGCTTTAAATTGCGATTCCTCGGGTGAGCTAGCGAGTAAGGCGAGAGAAAAGGAAGCGCAAGGTAACACTGCCGAGGCTTTATATTATTACGATTTAGCGCTTCGAGAAAATCCTGAAAATTTTACTGCGAATAAAAATTTAGGAATTCTTTTGGCGGAAAGCGGAGAAGCACCCGGATCCGCAGCACTCTACCTAGAAAAAGCTCTCAAAAAGGATCCTAAAAATCCGGAGATACTTCTGTATCTTTTGGAAATTTATTTATTAGCTGGGTCGAGAGACGAAACGGAAACCGTTTTAAGAGGATTTTCGGAAAGCTGGGACAAGGATAGAGAGAGCCTCGCAAAGTTTTTAACCTCTTGTATCTTAGATTCTAAGAAGAATGTTTCGGAAAGAAAACGTTTTTTGGAGAATCGGATCCCTGAATCCAACCCTGCTTCCAAAAGACTCTTTACCCTTTGTGGAAAAAAACTCTATGAGGAAACTTCAGGCAAATGAGAGAAGGTCCTTATTACAGAAAATTCCGTTTTCATTTTTTATTATATTCCATTTTTCTTTTTTTACTTTTAGAAATTCTACTTAGACTTCCCTATTTCCCTTCCGTTCAATTCAGACTGGAAGATAAAAAACTACATTGTTTAGTAGAGACTTCCGGAAATCTTTTCTCGATTCCTTGGATGAGACTTTGTCCGAACCAAAATTTGGATTTGTTTCATCCCGAAAAGAATATTCGTTATCATGTATCTACGGATATTAGAGGAGAAAGGCTGACCTCTGCGGTTAGTATAGATGATGCGCGGAGCAATGCCGAAAGTACCGGTAGGAGCTCCTACAAGACGGATGCACCGGAAATTTGGATCTTAGGAGATTCAGTCGCCTTAGGATATTTGGTTTCCGACCAGGAAAGCCTTCCTTGGGCTCTACAAAATGAACTGATAAACGATAAAAAAACGGAGATTGTTCGAAATCTGGGAGTGGACGCACTTGGAAGTTTCGGCATCCAGGAGAGATTAGAAGAAGTTTTGAAAACTTCTCCCCCGCCTAAGGTTGCGTATTGGATCTATCATATCTCAGATTTTACGGATTCTTATCGAGAATTAGCATTACAAAATTCCGGGACAAAAAAGACACTTGTTCGAATTTCCTATTTTCTTTCTAAATACAGCGCAATATTCAACGCATGTAAAATTGTTTATGAAAAATACAAACCGGAGTCCGGGGAAAATTTAGTCATTCCCTCTAGCGGTTCCGTCTTAGGCCCGGATCACCCTCATAGAAAAGCGGCCATTTCTTTTTTTGAATTTACCAAAGAGAAAAAGATCCCTCTGGTTCTGGTGTTTCTTCCGGAACCGAACGAAAAATACGAACCTGTTGTTGACTCGGCACTAGTGAAAGAGGTTCGACAGATCGCAATCGATTCTAAAATCCCGGTGTTGGACCTCCAACAATCGATTTACGATTATTGGAAGAAGAACAATCAGGAGATTTTTCTTCCGAAAGACGGACATCCGAATCCCGCTTTATATCGTTTTATAGCTTCCGAGATAAAGAAAGATATTCACTAAAATATTTTCGCCCGGGAGCCCACGGAGAAGAAATGACTCGCGAGGAAGTTTCTACCCGGATTAACTCCTCTGTGCTCTTCGTGATCTCTGTGCGAACCCAAGTCTTAGAACTGAAAATACAAGAACGGTGCGCTTACAGTCACACTATATAAGATAAAACAAATAGAGATCAGGATCGCGGAGATCCCATAGACCCAGATCCGATTTTCGAAAAGTTTTTTGGCCCAAGGAGTTTCTTTTTCCATCAGATAATCCCCGAACATGAGAATAAATACTGTGGCAAGAACGGATAACGGCACAGGCAAAAAGTCTCCCTGGACCCCGGAGAACATTCTGCTAACCATTGCCCAGCCTACTTGGACGCTATTACCGATCCCTTCGACAGGTCTTGCTCGGAAGAAATACATAGAGATCCCGAAGATGGTAAACGGATACGCTACTTTGATCGTGCTTGGGATCTTGTCCCAATAATTTTTGATCCTTTCGAAAGAGAATGCAAATCTTTCGACGACCATTAAACTTGCATGCACGAATCCCCAAACGATAAAATTCCAATCCGCCCCATGCCAAATCCCGCTCACGAATGTGGTGAGAAATAAGTTTACGTAAGTCCTGGAGACTCCTTTTTTGTTCCCACCCAAGAAGATGTATACATACTCCTTCAACCAAGAGCTGAATGAAATATGCCAACGCCTCCAGAATTCCGAAACCGTTTCGGAAAGGAACGGTTGCCTGAAGTTAATCGGGATATGGAATCCCATGATCCTTCCGGTTCCGATGGCTACGTCCGAATATCCGGAAAAATCGCAATACATCTGGATGATGTATAAGGAACCTGTGACGGCTAAAGAAAACCAACCGTAATGAAGAGGATCCGCAAATACGGGATCGATAACTGCGGCAATCGGATCCGCTACGAATGTTTTTTTGAAAAGTCCCCAGGCAAGTTGTCTGATCCCCGGTAGTAGATTTTCTTTTTTGAACGTATATGTGTCCAAAAATTGGTGAAGCATGTCCTGGGCTCGAATAATCGGTCCCGCTACCAACTGAGGAAAGAAGCTTAAAAATAATCCGAACTGGAATAAGTTCTCCGCTCGTTTTACTTTTTTATGATATACATCCACCGCATAAGCGATCGCTTGCAACGTAAAAAAAGAAATTCCCATCGGCAACAGGATGCCGGACGGATACGCGTAATAAGGCTCACAAGGCACAAGTCCCAGGACCGTATTCCAAACCGCAAAAGAGAAATCCAGATACTTGAAAAAATAGAGTAGAGCCAGATTCCCCCAAATCGCAATATTCAGGAAAAATAATTTACCAAATCGGGATTGGGATTTATCCATCCAAAGCGTGCAAAAATACGTAATCGCAATGGAATAGATTAATAATAAGATGAATGGAACTCTAAAAACCGCATAAAAATACAAACTTGCGACTAATAACCAGAGTTTTTGGAATCTGGATGGCACCAGAAAGTAAATTAGAATGACTATGGGTGCAAAAATTAAATAATGAAGGGAATTAAAGAGCAAGATCCGTCTCCTTCAATTTGGCCTTAAGAGAATCCGCCGCCCAGATATTTCCTCTTTTCGTAAAATGTCCGTCTTCCGGAATATAATGATCCAAGATCCCGAATTTTTTCCCGTTCCGATCGAAACCGCACATGGAGGCGGTTTCCTTTTTGAAACGTAAAACATTCACTCCGCGTTTTTCGAAGAATGTAGAGGCTCGAGTCGCGTAATTTTCCAAAGGATGATATTTTCCGTTATTATAACAATAGATCTCTTCGATTTGGATCGGAAGAATGACAGGAACTAGTTTAAATCCTCTTTTTTTGGCAAGATCTATCATCTTTTGGTAATATTCTTGCGTGAGTTCCGGCAAAGCGGGAAGAGTTTCGATAGAAGGAGCCGAATCCACACAGGTCACATGAGCCGGCACAGGTTCGGGACACATTGCTCCGAATACTGCTGAGGTAGGTGTGATATCCGAATCGCAATTCGGTTTTTTTACGGTTCTAAAAAAGGAAGATTCTAAATAGGAAACTAAATTTCCGGAAGGACGATTGGAACCGGATTGCAAATCTGCATCTGCATCCGCAGATACTAATAATCCACATTTGTAGATCCCAGCAGAATCCAACTCCTTACAAACGGAAAGTTTAGTGACTGCGAATGTGACTTGGATCTGCTCGTAGGCTAGCTTGAGAGCCTGGAGTGTATAAGAAATTCTTGTTAAAATAAATTGTAATTTAAAATTCCGAGCGTAGTTCGGGTCTTTTTCCCGAATCGCATCCGTTTGGTCGTCGGGCAATATTCCTTTTTTTGCAAGTGCTTCCGGCATATCGAAATCGTTGGGAGAAATAAAGAATAAGACTTCTTTTACATTGTCCAATTTCGCGGAGATATCTTTGAGTCTATAATACGAACCTCTGGATCCGTAGGCGTCTACTCCCAGGTTCAGAGCCTGCCTTGCTTCTCCCTTTAATTCGATCCCATCCAAAAGTTGGCAAAATGTATCCGAGTCTCCTACTCCGAATCCCATTACCAAACTATCCCCTAAGCAGAGAAGTTTCGGTTTTCCAGGGATAGGTTCTTCTTTACCGCGGAGCCCAAGTGAGTTGATGCTGAACTGGCCTTCCCATTTTCCTGCGAAATGGCTGACATATTTGGACTCGCCAGGTTCCAAGGACACGTAATAGTCCGGATGAAAACTATGAATGAGTTTGAGATCCCTATAGTATTGGAGAGAGGGACTGCGTAATAGAACCAAACCGGCTTCGGTTCCAAGAAAGATGAATATCAAAAAAACTAGGCCGAAAAACGATTTTTTGGCGAAATCCATGAATACTGGATAGCATTTGGATTCCTACCCGGATGACAAGACAATTCATCTAGGAAAGGGACTGTTGGAATTCCGACTCTTTTGTCTCGAAAAAAAAGATCTACTTTACAATTTCCCAGTCTAAAAATAAAATCAATTTAGAATCATTCTAAATCATTAGAGGAAATGAGATGCCCCATAAAGTAGTCATCATCGGATCCGGTCCTGCGGGTCATACGGCAGCAATCTATGCAGCCAGAGCGAATTTGAATCCTGTCATGTATGAGGGATTTATGGCGGGGGGAATCGCCGCAGGTGGACAGCTCACCACCACAACTGAGGTGGAAAATTTCCCGGGCTTTCCGGAAGGGATCGATGGAACCCAACTCACAAATCTGTTCCGCGCTCAGTCCGAAAAATACGGTACAAAAATTATTACCCAAACCATAACCAAAGTGGACTTCTCCAAAAGACCTTTCCGTCTTTGGTCGGACGATGAATTGATAGAAGCGGAAACCGTGATCATCGCGACAGGCGCCACTGCAAAAAGAATGTTCATCCCTGGTGAAGATTCATATTGGCAAAAAGGAATTTCCGCCTGTGCGGTTTGCGACGGAGCGCTTCCAATTTACAGAAACAAAGAATTGGCAGTTGTGGGCGGAGGAGATTCTGCCGTAGAAGAAGCGGCTCACCTAACTAAGTTCGCATCCAAAGTATATCTGATCCACAGAAGAGATTCTTTAAGAGCCTCTAAGATCATGCAGAAAAGAGCCACAACCCATCCTAAAATAGAAATTATCTGGAATACGACCGTAGAAGGAGCGCAAGGAAACGGAAACCAACTCACTTCCCTTTCTGTGAAAGAATTGACTACCGGAAAAACGAAAGAACTTCCTGTGGGCGGTCTATTCTACGCAATTGGTCATAAGCCGAACACTGAAATTTTCGAAGGTCAATTGGATCTGGACGAAACAGGTTATATCAAAACCGTTCCCGGCACGACACGCACCAGTGTGGAAGGTGTGTTTGCTGCCGGAGATGTTCAGGACAAAACTTACAGACAAGCGATCACTGCTGCGGGTTCCGGATGTATGGCGGCTCTCGAAGCGGAAAGATGGCTGGAAGCTCAGGAAGAGTAATGAAGCAGTGATGGCGCCTACGGGCGCTCTATCAACTGACCTCTTTTTTGAAGAGTATCATAAATATATAATGTAGGAAGGTTCGGCTTTTTTTTGTTAGGGCTGGACTCTTCTTCCCTTTTAACGATCATTACTAGTTTGTTTTCCGGAGTGTCCGGTAAGATCTTTTCTAGATAGAATTTTTTGGGAAGTATAGGAAGTAACTCGTCGGAGTTCGGATCGTATACGAATACTTTTTTGGAATCCTTTTGATTTAGATACCCGTCTTTATTCGTATCCTCGGGCATCCCAACGATCACGAATTTTTTTCCCGTTTTTAACCCGAGGAAAACATCCTCGGAAACCTCTTGTGTTTCGGAATTGGAACTCGGCTTTTCGGGTTCCGCGCCGTAAAAATAATCCCAGATATATACGCTCTTATTGAATACTTTGCGATTCCTTCCCGTTTGCAGGTCTACGAACACTAGATTTTGGGCGTGGTTTAAAGTTTTACGGGGACCGAAGTTTTCTCGGTCCCTGTTTAGACCCAAGGGGTAGTACAAAAATTTTCCCCAAACTACGGATGAATGTTCCACCAGATCGTCGTCAGGTTCCACATATACCGTTTGAATGCTGTTAGACGGATGTTTTGCGAGCTCGATCCCTCGATCGTATACAAACCAACTTTTCAATAAGGTAAAGACGATCAGGATGATGATGATCCCGATCACCAAATATACGGAGAGACGCAACTTTTCCATAGAACGGATCTAAACAATCCGTTCTATACCTTAGGGGTCAATCTTCTTTCTTTCCAAAACTCCGGTTCTGGTAGGAACAACTAGTGCGGAAGAGATCTCTCCTGTATCTTCTCTTAACACCGTAAGAGGATTATAAGTATCCACTACGATCTTTCCATCTACTAGGAAGTTGTATTGGTATTCACCCGGTTTTAATTTTTTGACCACTCTAAAGGTTCCGTTTCTTTCTTTGATTAAAAAATCGGACTCCGGATCCCAATGGTTAAAATCTCCGATCAGACTCACCGATTCCGCTTGGGGTTGATAGATCCTGAATTCCACGGTCCTAAATTCTTTTTCTTCATAAGGAGAATCCTCTAAAACGCGGGTGCTTGTCTGTTTATTCGGACCACCTTCTCGGAATACAATCCTGGAAACGAGGGAACCTTCTCCATCTTCCACAGTGTCAGGGTTTTCCGGATCATGAGTGAAAATACCGTCCACCTTAAACTTGTATTCGTAGGCAGGTTTCGTTTCGTAAAGTTGGTCTCCGTGAATATCCACGACCCCGTAAAAAATTCCCTTATCGTTCTTCTGTAAGGAAACACATTGCCAATGACTGAATTCTCCACAAACACTTACCTCGTCGTTTGCAAGACCTTCATAACTGAATAAAACTCCGCGGTTCAATAATCTCCCGGTCTTTAAAGCGGCGAAAGTATCCACAAATCGGATGAACCTAGGCGGGACCGCTTTTCTCAAATTCTCCAATTGCCAGAAATAATAAATTTTTTCCTCGGGAAGGGCTTCTTCTCCTTCCTCATAATCCACGGACCGGAAGGCTCCAATCCAATCTTCCGCCTCCTCCGCAGCAAGAGCGAAGGTCAATATCAAGGTAAGTAAGGCAACCGCCTTGGCTTTATGCACCATAAACCGATTGTCGTAGGTTTTCCCGGAAACCCTAAGCGTATTTCCGGGGCCTGTCCTAGATCCGACATAAGGAAAAAATCTTTGCTCTTTCACGGACCAGCCGATACTATTGGAAGGACTTTATGGCTGATTATTCAGAACAGGAACTGGAGCAGATCCGCTCCATCTTGGATCCTTTGAACAAGAATCCGGAATCTTCCGAAGATTTGAATCCTATGCTTTCCACCTTCCGTGAAAAGATGGGATACGGTGTTCCTATATCTATCGGGGACGACGACGAGGAGCAACCGGAAGAAGGTTCCGAAGAAAGTTTCGATCTAGGCGACGAGGACGAAGCTCCTACACCTCTCCAAAAGCCAAAGCCATTATCCTTTTCCGAAGACGACGATATCGATCTGGACGAATTATTAACTGAACCTTCGCAAACGGGCGAGCCGAGTGCGGATGCCGGAGAAGATCCATTTGGTGGATTTGACGAAGCTCCTACAGCCACCGATGATTTCGGTGATTTTGCAACTCCCGAACCTGATTCGGACCCATTTGCGGATTCCGGTTTGGACGATTTCGGGGCTCCCGAAGCGGAGGAACCTTCCGCAGGTCTGGAAGATTTCGGAGCTCCTACATCGGAAGATCCATTCGGTGGATTCGATTCTGCTCCTGAACTAGATACTCCTTTTGAAACGTCTCCTAACGAAGACTTGGGCTCTACTCCAAGTTCCGACCCATTTGCGGATTCCGATCTCGGAATGGATGACTTCGGTGCGACACCTTCCTCGGATTCCGAAGATCCATTCGCAGGTTTAGGCGGAGAAGAACCCGGAGGTTCAGGTCTTGAAGACTTCGAAGCTCCTACAACCTCAGGCAGTGAAGATCCGTTTGCTGCTTTCGATGCTTCCGGAATGGAAGATACCCCAGGGGACGAATTCGGTTTAGAAGAAGGAGATCCGTTCGGAGCCTCCCCCACTTCCGGTGACTCCGATTTCGGAGATCTGGGTGGTTTTGATTCAGGACCTTCCGATTCCGGAGACTTTGGAGGCGGCGATAGTTTTGCCGAAGCTCCTACAGACTCAGATCCATTTGCAGATTTTGCACCGGTTTCCGGTGGAGACCACGATCCATTCTCAGATCTTTCCGGAGCTACATCCGTTCCGGAGTCGGATCCATTCGCCGATTTCGCAGCAGAACCGGCTTCGGCGATGGAAATGGAATCGGTTCCGGAATCTTCCGATTTTACGAGTTTCTCCCCTGATCTGGATTCCGACTCCGGGGATGAGGACATCGGAGCCGCGGCATTCGAAGAAGATTTACGATCTTTGAGCGGAGAAGATAAGGACGATATAGATAAGTCCCTGACGGATGAAGAACTTGCGATCATACAAAGAGAAATACTTCGTTATCCGCCGCTTCTTCGCAGAACCCTCATAGAATCCATAGTCCAAGATCGTCTTTCTAAAAAGGCACAAAGAGATCTATTAGAACTTATTAAAATAGAAAGTACCCCCGAGGATATCGCGGCCTTCCTATCTTCCGCGTTAGGAGTCACCGTTGCTCTTACGGATAGAACCGGCGCTTATTCGGCGGACGGTGTTCCTATTATTTCTTCCGATCCGATCTATATAAGAGAAGGTCTTTTAGAAAGACGGAAGAAGATCCGTAGGACATTTTTCGCTGCGGCTGCAGCGATCCTGATCGGATTCGGAAGTTATTTCACTTACAAACATATCATTCTTCCTAGACAAGCAGCCCAAAATTACGAAGCAGGTCTAGAACAGATCCGTGAAATGGGTGCCAAAAAATTCGCCGGGACATTAAGTAAAAATGAAACTGTCGAATATATTAGTCGTATAGAAGATTTTTATGATAAAGGATTCGATATAGATCCTTATAATCTGAAATATATGAACCTGTACGGAGTGGAATACAGCCGAGCAGGAGAATATGAACTTTCCTTCCAAAAATTATTCGGTAAAATAGAGCCGGATCTTGGAATGGGAACATTAGATTCTTGGAATAAAAGAGAACAATCTCCTATGGTCCGATTGGCCCAAGGAGAATCTTGGAATGATAAAAAACTAAAAACCAACGCGAGCGTAAACCAAGGAAAAGAAGGAATTAAATTCCTTTTAGACCAGGAAAAAACGCCTAGAAGAGTACTCGTCGCCGGCGCATTTCTCGCAATGAGACTGAAAGAAAGGACCCATGATAATAATACCTACAGAAACCTAGGTTGGTTCCATTCTCAGATCATGCCCGATTTTGCGGAACCGGCAGAAGGCAAAAAAGGAAAATATAAAAACGACGCATTGGCTGTTGATTATTATTCCAAGGTATTTACGGACGGAGAAAGCCCGTATGATGAGGATTCCACCGCAGGTATCGCTAAAATATATTATAATAGAAGAGAATTCGGAAAAGCAGCTTCTTTCTACAACCGAATTGTAGAAGCGAACCCTAAAAGTATTCCCGGTCAATCGGGACTTGTTTCCACGTATTTGGAAATGTGGAAAGAAAGTGGGGATCCTCAATTTGTTTTAAATCATCATCGTCTGCTTAGGAACAATCTGGACATGGAGTCCGAACTCCCCTTCTACACTCTGGCAAAACTTGCATCCTTTTACGCTGCAATCGATCCGGAAGAACTTCGGATCAAATACAATATCAACCCTGTCGACCAAGTCTCCGGAATAGAGATAGAAGAAAGTGCGATCAGGCTATTAGATACGATTTACAGAAAGTCCATGGAAGATGAAAGGACCGGAGTGGAGATCGAAGGAAAAGATTACGCGGAAGGATATTACCAAAGAGGCCAATATTTTCTTTCTCAAAAGGAAAATAGCCAGGCAAGAAGGTTCTTTGAAAAAGCGGCAACTCTCGATCCAAAACATTGGCTTGCAGTTCTGGAACTCGCAGAACATTCCATTCGTGTAGGAAATTTTGAAGAAGCAAAAGATCTTTTGAAAGAAGCGGAAGCTCGTTATCAAATGAGCGAACGTTGGTTCGGCTCCAAAGACGAGGACGAAACCTTATTTGAAGGAAATCCCGCGCGTATCCATTTCGACCTTGGAAAGATCAGATATTTATTATCCGCTGGACTTTCCGACAAAGATTCGCTGAAAGAATTCCCCGGTCGAAAAATTTATCCGTTTCGTGCCCGCTCCGAATCGGATGGAAAAAGTCTCTCCGTCTTAAAGGAAGAGGAAGAGAAAAGAAATCGTAGGAACGAACTGAGAAATTCTCTCCAAGAATTCGCAAAAGTCGATTCGGAAGAACCCAAATTCGAACTCGTCCGCAAATGGAGAAGAGAACTTCCTGGGTCCATGCTAAGAGAAATGAAATTTTTCAAAGGCTGGGTGGAATATATGGACGCAGATTTCGACAAGTCTTTGGTGGATTGGACCGGTTTCGAAGACAAGGACGAATATTATAATCCAACCCTTCTCATGGCAAAAGGAAATGCCTTCTTCTATACCGGTCAGACCAAAACCGCTCTTGGATATTTCCTAAGAGTTAAAGATGATATGGAAGAAAAACTTCCTCAAATGAGTTCTCCTAAAACGGAAGATCCATACCACCAAGAAGTGTATCAAACTCTGACTGCTGCTTATAATAATATTGGTGCTTGTTACGAGACTCTTTCTAAAAAAGCGAACGCGCAAGAATCGGAAAATTATACTGCCCAGGCTCTCCAAAATTATTGGAAGGCGATCGAAACCGCACGTAAGATCAATGAAGCGAGTGAAATTGCACTTTCTAATAAAGACCTTCTCTTCAAAAAGGAAGCTCTCAAAAGAGAACCTCTTTTAGAAGACTGGGTTTCGCCTACTTTAGATTCGATTAAGGATCTAGTTCGTAAATAATTCGTTTCGCACAGAGCTCACGAAGAACACGGAGTTTTTTAAGATCGCGGTGTAGGACTTCCTACAAACTAATAAACTTCTCTGTGAGCTTTGTGTTCTCTGCGGGAAATAAAAACCTAAAAAATCTACTTCTTCTTTTTAACAAAAAGAGATTTAATCGCTACTACGATAAAGAATCCGAACATTCTGCTTAGGCGGATCAGTCTCCAAGGACGGACCATAATTCTCCAAAGCCAGGTAAGTCCTTTCAGTTTGAAAACATTCGGTGCCTTTTTTACCTTTCCGGAAAGAATGTCCATTGCCGGACCGACTCCGATTACCACTGCATGACCGAAAAAAGCGGTATTATTTTCCACCCAGATCTCTTGGTCAGGAAAATCCATTGCAAGAAATATAATATTCGGACTTGTCTTACGGATGGATTCTTTTACGAGCAACTCGCGTTGTGTGTTCAAATAGCCGGCATGACGCCCTACGATCCGAACTCCGGGAAAATGTCTGGAAAGATTGAAATACACTTTTTCGACGATCTCTTCCTTTCCGCCTAAAAGGAAAATGGAATAATTTCTAAGCTCGCAAAGACGGACTAAGTCCATCATAAGCGCGATTGTGGGAATCCTTTCTTTTAATTCCCCACCTAATTTTTTAGCGGCCCATTGTAGACCGGCACCTTCCGCTAAGATCAGGCTGGCTTTTTGAGCGATCCGATGTAACTTCTTTCCTTTACGAAGCGCCATTGTCTTGATCGGATCCAAAAGAAGAACATGGTGGAATTTATCCTTCTCTTCCATGAGATGATAAATTTTTGCTACTGCCTCATCCAGGCTGGCGTTGTCAAAAGGTACTCCTAGAATGGGAGCCTTTTCCAAATCGTCCACATTCAGGGTCTGGTAATCTAGTAAGTAGTCGCGATCATCCTTTGCGGATAAATGGCGTATTTCCCCTGGCTGTTTCATAGGGATCATCTTATTGGACATAATTTGTGAGTCAATTGAAACTTATAGTCCTTCCCAAAACTTAAGTTCCTGTAAACAAACGGCCCTGGACGTTCCGAAGAAGGTCCAAAATTCCGGTGTCCATTCCTTTATGAATTCTTTATCTCCTTAAGGATACGAATACAATCGTAAAAACAGTCTTCTTCGGAAGCGGAGGCAATCATTGCATAGGACAAAGGGCCTAACTCGGATAATTCGGCAATCTGTTTCGGACCGATCCCTCCGATAGGAGTGACAGGTATTTTAGCAATTTGTAAGGCTTCTTGAACGCCGGAAAGACCCACCGGAATATCTTCCGTATCTTTGGAACTAGTTGAGTATACGGGTCCAAGACCGGTATAGTCCCAACAACCGGGCTCTAATCCTATAATATCCTCTGAATTATGACAAGAAGTGCCAAGATATAATCCGCTGGAGCGGACCTTCTTTCTATCCTCTAAAGAAAGAGAACTATAATCCTCTTTTCCTATATGAAGTCCGAAACATTTCCATTCCAAAGCTTCTTCCCAATAATCGTTCAATATGACCGGGAAATCGGGAAATATGTCTATCAGACTTTTATAAACCTTCTTTAAAGTTTCGGGAGTCTCCTTTTTAGCGCGTATCTGATAGAATGGGATCCATTCTCTTTGGTAACTCCAAAGTTCCACTAGACGGACCGGGTCCTTGGAAAATTTGGAACAATATTCCAGATCCAGAATAGGATAAATCCCAGGAGCCTTCCAGATACTGTGTCTGGGTCTAAGCGGGAATTCCAAAAAAGTCTCAACCCCCTCCTACAAATTTCAGGATCTCTATTTTATCCCCTTCTTCTAAGGAAGAATTTTTCCAATGCTCTCTTTTTAAGATCTCCCCGTTTTTCTGGATCGCTACCGTTTCCGGTTTTAATTTTAAGGATTCCAAAAGGGAAAATAAATCCGGAGAAGAAAGTTCCCGAAGGGATAATTCCTTACCGTTTACGATCATTCCATGCACCTCGGTCTAGATACTTCATTCCTTCGTATTCTCCACTAACGTCGAATGTTTTTTAGTTTACCGTTCCATCCCGACCGAAAACGATTTACTTATATGACCCGATTTCTCCCGATTTTTCTAATAATCGTACTCCTAGGCATTTTATCCTGTAATAGCGGTGAGAGAGATATTAAAGGGAACGCCCTCGCAACTTTTTATGCAAACTGTACGGGTGGTAGTTATCCGGCCTGTAAAAATGCCTGCGAAAATCAATATGGAACATCGGTTACCACTGAAAATTTGGCCGCTTTAAATACCTGCCTTTCCAATTGTAATACGACCTGTAATGTTTCTACTCTTTGTTTCCAATTGTCTCAAAGTTGTAAAAGCGATTGCGATTCCTATATGACCAACTGTGTATTGATCTTAAGCGCGACCGGGTTCGGCCAATAATCAATTTAGATTCCCTAACCTAAACATAGAGGCCGCAAAAATCCCGGCGGTCTCAATTCTCAAAATAGAATCACCCACATTCACGGATAAAATCCCGAATTGAGAGATCAGTTCTAATTCTTCTTTTCTAAATCCGCCTTCCGGTCCGATCAAAACGATTTTGTTTTGTATGTTTTCGGGACTGATCCGTATCTCGGATCTTGGGTCAAAAAGAAGAAGTTCCTCTTTTTTTGATTTGGACTCTTCCAAAAATTTAGAAAGTGCGATCGGTCCTTTGATCTCGGGCAAAAAATCCCGACCGGATTGAGAAGAAGCTTCCGCTGCCACTTTCAATAATCTTTCCGGATTTAAATCTTTTCGATCCGAATGAGAAAAAACTAAAAAGTTAAACTCAGTAATCCCGAGTTCCGTTCCTTTTTGGATAAGCCACTCAAGCCGATTCCCTTTCGGAATAGCTGTCGCGATCTTTGCAGAAGTTTTCGGTCTTTCTTTTTTTTCGGAACGGACTAGGCTCCCTATCTTAGAAGAAGAAGGTACGTTATAAACGAAACCTGCTCCTGCGCCGTCTTTGATGATGACGATTTTTTCTTCCGAAAATATTCTAAACGCTTTTAAATGAGAGATCTCTTCTCCTTCTAACTTTAATTCGGGAGAAGACAGAAATCCAGGTCGAAAAAAAACGATCTCTTCCGAGGACATTAGAGTCTATTTAGATTATCCAATTCGAATAAGGAAGGATCCGGTTTTACGTCACGATCCACTTCCGTATATTCCAATACGCTGATCGCACCCGTATTCAGATCCAGCATTTCCAATCTACTGACTATATCTTCTTTTGAGACCTTCTGTTTTGCTTTTACCTTAACAGGACCGTACTTTATGTTCATAGTTTTATAAAGTACCCCGTCTTTATCGTGAAAATCCAAACGAACAGGCCTTAATGTATCCGGTTCCAAAAGTAAAATAAGTTTGGAATAAAAATACGGAACGATCGGCCGAAGCGCCACTCGTTTCATTTTTTTACCAGCAATATCCAGATCACTTTGTACGATCGGATTATAATTCGCTTGGTAGGAAGTTCCCGCTAGATCCACGAAGCTGAATCCGGTATTCAGATGGTTCTCGTATTTTTCTTCGTCGTTCTTTTTGAAAATTTTTCTGGAAAGCGCATTGAAGGCGAAGATCAATTCCCCGTCTTCTTTAAATAAGATCTTATATTCTAGACCACGCCCTTTACTTTCGAATAGGGAGAGAGAATCTTCTCCCTTTCTGAAAATACTCATGTCCCATGTCCACGAATCTCCTGTCTTTTTGATCAGGATCAGGCTCGCTTTAACTAAACCGTCCGCTTTTAAAAGGGCCTGATCTAATCTTGCGACTAGTTCCTGGGCAACCCTAGCTTTATCCGGAGGAACCTGAGCATGGGAAATTTCCCCAGTCATCAGGATCGGGAATAATAGGATGATCGAAATAAGATGAAACTTTTTCAAAACCTTTCCTTCCCGACAAATCTAAGGGTTCTATTATTCTGCTCTTAAACTAGGTGCACTATAAGAGTAAAGACTATGAACGGAACCTTGGGCTTGAGCGGATTCACTCCTTCTTTCGAATCTGAGTTTCCCGTCTCGGAGCCCTTGATGTAAGTCTTGGACGGAACGGAATCCCATATCCTGAAAAGAAAGTCTAAGTCCAAGGCTTAAATACGGAATAAAGTTCAATATCGAACCTCTATCCACTACGGATCCGCTGACTCCTTGGGCCACTTTTACTTTTTGGCCCTCGTTAAAATAACGTTTATCTCCGCCGGCTTTCATTGCCTCGATACTTGCCATTCCCCGATACTTCTTGAGACGTATTCCATTCTCGTAAAAATACTCTCCGGGTGCTTCTGTCGTTCCGGCAAACATAAATCCCATCATACACGCAGAAGCTCCGATTGCCAAAGCATTTGCGATGTCTCCGATATTGGAAATTCCACCATCTGCGATAACAGGAACGTCATATTTTGCTGCATGGGCTGCGGTCTGATAGACCGCAGTGGCTTGGGCTCTTCCTACAGCCATGGTGTCCTGTGTGATACAAATGGAACCAGGTCCCATTCCGATCCTAAGTCCATCTGCTCCTGCACCGATCAGATTTTCGGCCTGACCACGAGTGACCACATTTCCACCAATCACTTCTAGATTTTTGAAATTAGATTTAATGAATTTGAGCATCTCAATCTGGTAGATCGAGTTTCCTTGGGCAGAATCGATGATGATCACATCTACTCCAGCCTCATACAATGCAGCAACCCTGTCCCTGGACTCAGGTAAGGTAGAAACCGCAGCTCCACATCGGAGTCTTTTGTTCTCGTCCTTGGAAGAATCGGGGAATTCTTTATTCTTTTTCAGGTCGGAACGACTCACTAAAGAGACAAGTTTTCCGTCTGTATCGATAATCGGAAGTTTTCCGATCTTTTCCTTTTTGATGATATCGTTTGCTTCTTTTAAAGTGATCCCAGCTCTGCCGGTAATCACGTCAGTTGTCATTACTTTTTCCACAGGAATAGAACGATCCCGTTCGAAATCGATATCTCTATTGGTTACGATCCCAACCAATTTGGAATTTCTGGTCCCGTCCGCCGTGATCGGGATCCCGGTGAATCCCAAAGTTTCTTTAATCCTGTCCAGATCATGGATCGTATTCTTTGGTCCGAGGACCACAGGGTCGGAAATGAATCCGTTTTCAAAACGTTTGACTTTGCTAACTTCGGCAACCTGTTCTTCTACGGAATTATTATAATGGATAATTCCGATCCCTCCCATAAGGGCCTGTGCGATAGCCATGGAGGACTCGGTCACAGTGTCCATTGGGGAACTTACGAACGGCTTCTTAAGTTTGATCTTTTTTGTTAATCTAGTCTCTAGTTCTACTTCGGAAGGATTGAAATCGATAAAACCGGGCAGGACTAAAAAGTCCCGATAGGTAAGCCCGATTTGCATGCTGAAAAGTTCTTCGCCGGCTAGGCCGTCTAAAAATTGGGAGTCTCGGTAAGATTGGTTTGACATTAGTGTACCTTACCTATTACATCAAAACGAAGCCAAAGGCTGGAATCAAGATAATTTTCCGCCGGAATCCGATCGACCTAGGAATTTAATGGAAAAGGTTCAAAGGAAACAAAGAGACAAAGAGTTCATCACAGATCCTGGTAAAAAACTCCATATCATTGGAAAATTTCTACTCAAAACAGATCTACTCGTAAGGGATACGGAAACTCACGATACCGTTCAGCTGCTCTCCGTCAATAAAGACGCCACAAAAATTTTAGTACAAGGTCGGATGGCCGAACAATTTAAGCTGAATGCTCATATTGTTTTGTACAAACTGCTCGCAAGATACGTCGAACTAGAATGCGAGGTGCTGGAAGAAAAACCCAATAACCAATTCATCATGCAAGTGGAACACGTTTCCATTGCAAGCAGAGAAAGAAAATTCACACGGATCAAACCTCCCGATGGAAGTGTGTGGATCACTAACCTACGTACTAGTAGGACTACAATTGATGCGAACTTATTCAATATTCCCACTTCCGTCAAAGTGAATTTTGCCGATACGGAAAGGACTCTCAAACCTAAATTCGATATAGTCAAAATAGACGTTTTCAACTCTATCGGTGACAAGTTCGATCTAGTCAAAAAGACGGGAAAAATATTATATATTCCGAATACACAAAAACCTGATTCTTATAAATCTTCCGATCCGAGCGGATTTATAGATTATGAACACGAACTAGGCGACGAGGAAGATGTTCGTAAAAAGATCATAGAATACGCCAACCAAAAGATCAGATCGGAACTGATCGTTCCGGTTATATATATCAATCATGATGAGCAGGCAATTCCTATAGGATATGTGCATGCCCAAAATAAGAATAGAGAAATTGATATCGCCGAAGTAATGGAGATAAAAACACTCACATTCGATATGGTAGACCGGATCAGAGAATCCAATACCATTTTAGTCAAAGAAAGATTCGCGGTTATAGATCTTTCCACAGGCGGTTTGCGGGTAAAGATCAACCATCCGGATCTGAACGGCGAGCTTCCTAGAAGGAAAGGATTCACATTCGATATATTTTTCAAAATGCAATCTCCGATCACTGCATACGGTGTCGTTCGCTCCATAGCAAGGGATACGGACGGAAATTTGTATGTTGGACTTTCTTTGGAAGGAAACTCTGCAAGACCCGGGGAGAAAAAACGTTTTATAGACAACGTTAACCGTATGCTTTCCGACTCCGGCGCAAAAGTCGGATAGTTACTGTATACCGGCTAGTTCAAAACTGCAATTTAGAACGACAAAGTAAAATTACGGGAAATCCCACATTCGTACATCTACGAATAGAACATTATCTTCTTCCATTCTTTTGGAATAAGTCACGAGAAGTAAATTACTTTCCAGGTCGTAGTATGGGTTACTTGCGATCCAACCGCCGGAAGAGTCTTTTGCATTTTTATAAAATTGTTCTAAGAAGTACGGTCTCCAACTCCAATTCCGTCCCACAAAAGAATCGTCTTCCAACATTCCGGAATCGGAGATCCCCGAATAATTGGGAGAAAGTTGTCTTCCTTCATGATTGGTCACATACATTCTAAAGACCGACTTTTCCAAAAGGTAGGAATTTCTTAATTTAATCGTTACAATACCTTCGGAGGATACGACTTCGATCCCGGAAGACTCCAAACGATCTTCCAACTCCCTTTCCTTTTTGATCCTTCGTAATAACTGGTATTTTTTATAATTAAAGAATAATTCATGGAGTTGGGAGAATCGGATACTCAATCCGTTGATATCCATCAAATCAGGGCTCGGCTCGGCAAAATAGAAACCTTGTAAAAACCTGGCTCCGTAAGTAAGAGCATTGTACAGCTCCGTCTCCGTTTCTATACCTTCGAATAAAAGGGAACAACCCAAACTTTCCGCAAGCCTGGACAAAGTGAATAAGATCTCCTGAAAGTTCCTGGAAGCTACGGAACTGCGGATGAGTCCAAGATCCACTTTGATTATATCCGGATGTAACGCACCGATCCGATCCAAATTGGAGGATTTAGATCCTAAATCGTCTATCGCAACCAAAAACCCCGATCTTTTATACAGATTGATCAGAGGTTTAAGCTGGTCTATTTCTCCTGAAAAATGCTCTTCTACAATTTCGATTACGATCCTTTTAGGATCCAGACCGGAATTTTTTGCGATCTGTAGAGTATAAGGCTCCTCATCCGTTTTGGAGGAAAGGTAATCCTGCATGAATGAAGGGGAAATATTGAGAAAAAGTTTCGCTTTGGGATCGAGCCCGGGAGTTTTGCCGATCTTTTCCATCGCTTTTTTGCGAATGGTTCTATCAATTTCTAATTTAAGGTTTTTGAATTCTTCTCTTTCAGGAACGGAGAAAAAATGAGGAATATCGGCTAAGAAGAACGGCCCGAGACTGTGAACATTACCTTCTTTATCTATACATCGAGCGAGGGCCTCGTACCCGAAGATAGAGTCTTTTTCCACCGACAAAATGGGTTGGAAGTACGGAACAATTTCACCTTCGGAAAACCATTCCCGCCATTTGGATGCGCTCCAAGAAGTTCTTCCTTCGCTCATTCTTAACAATAAAATGAAAACCCTGTAGGAAGGATCAAGGATTTAAAATCAAAAGTTCTTATCCAAATGTAAAAGGAGAGTGAAGGCTACTAAAACTAATAGCCGACCCCTAGTCCACAGCCGAAACCTTCCGGAATACCGACCCATGGGCTTCTCGGCCCAGAATTTCGGATTAAATTTCTATTCCCGCCTAAGTTTTCTCGGAGAATTTCCATAAATCTCTCTTTTGTGAAAAGATCTTCGGATTCGGTTAACAATTTTAATCGATCATAGTATACTTTTAGATCCGGATCATGGATCAGATTTTGTCCGGAAGAAACGGATTCCAAGTATCCGAGAGGAATATTGCGAGTAAAATGCCCCACTCTCCAGTTAGAGACTGATTTCAATTTACTTAATAAAGGGTCCGTTAAGGCATTAGAATCTACGATCTTGCGATTTGCTCCCGCAAAATAGCCATAAAAGCCCACATTGATGGTTGCACAGGCTTTGTCTTGGTCCTTAGGGGTCTTTTTAAACTTTCTACCTGCTTCCGCCCAGCCGTGAGTCGGGAATTCTTTGGACCTTAAGGAGCGTAAAAAATTCGTGCTTCTAAAATAAGCACCTTTTTCGTCTTGGATCTCTCCGTCGTTTCTAAGCCTAATATAATCTTTTGTAATATACAAATAAGAGTTTTGATTTAACAAGAATAAGGCGACAAAGAATAGAACGCTCACCTTAGGAAGATAGGGAGGAGAAATCTCCGAAAACAAGAATACGCAGGCCACAAACGGAAGTGCAAAAAATCTTCCCGCCATAAAATCCCCGCCGATGGAGCAGACATACAGAATATAAAGTCCCACACCTGCGGATAAAGCCGCCTCCAAAAATTTCCTTTTCCAGATAAAATAAGGTAACAGTAGGATCGTAAACAAAATCGAAAGAGAAGTGAAAATGTCCCAACGAAAACTATTCTCCAGATAGTCCAAACCATAAGGCCAGAGATGGAAAACAGTCAGATCCGTGTTTAATTTTGCATAGGCGGTATTCGGGAACAGATATCCGTAATATACCAATGAAAATGCTGACCAAAGAAAAATCGGCATAAGGCCCAAAACCGCAGCGCCGATCCACTTACCTTGGATTTTTTTCTCTTTTATAGGTTTATACAAATAGAGAAGAAATGGAAGTCCTATGAGAACCGTGTCTTGTCGGTTCAGATAGGATAGTGAAAGATACAAAAAGAAAAGAAAAACGTCCGCCGAACCGCATTTTTTCTCCAGACCGAATGCCTTATCTAAAAACAGAACGATAAGTAGAAATGAAAGAGGATTTTCCAAACCGGAACTGGAATAATCCACAAACGCTCTGGAAATTAATAATACCAAAAGTATCCAAGAAGCACGGAACAAACTTTCTCCTTTTTTCCCAGAACGAGAAAGTAGAAGATAAGCCGTCGTCCCGACACAAATCCAGGAAAGAATTAAAGAAGAATAATATACTGGTATCGTCCAGAAGGAAAGGAAGATCAGACCAAATAACCAAAGGGGATGCGTATAAGCTTGGACACGTTCGTAGGTATTCCATCGCAAACCGTGTCCGTTTAAAAAATTCTCCACGGTTCTAAAACTGATATAAGCATCTTCCGTAACCCAGGAATTCACGATCACCACATAGGCGAATAAAATACAGGAGATCGGAAAAATGAAATTAGGAAGAGGTTTTTGGAAGAAGGACCGGATCTTTTCTAAGACGGAATACACTTCTTCCAAAGAAACATTCCGAATCCAAGTGTCATTCAGAATTCGGATACCAAAAATGGTCCAAAACTTTCGTTCGGGATTTCTTCTTGACCCAGGATTTTCTTAAGGCTTCTTAGCAGAATGTTCCAGCGTCTTATTTCCAGGATTTCTTCCTTTACGGACAAACCATCTGGCTTCCTGATTTTCGGTACCGTTTTCTTGTCCTTATTTTTGGCATGGCAGTACCAAACAGGAATTCGGGTCGGAGACGGTGCAATCAAACAACAACAACTTGCGGACCTTCTACAAAACGGTTTTCCGGATTTTTCCTGCAGATACGCCGGCAAAGCAATAGATCCTGAGTTTAGATTTTTACCTTTGGATCTGAAAAAAGGGTCCACCATGACCCATGTTTATAATGGAAAATGTTATTATGTTTTCCCTTTTTATTATACCGCCATTCAGTATCCTTTCGCTCTCCTAATGGGAAGATTCGGAAGTTTTTTCCTATCTTTACTCTTTGGAATTTTAACACTCAAAGCATTATTCCGGATTTCAGGAATATTAGGCTTACAGGAAAAATCCAAATTTTTCTATTTGATCTTATTACTTCTAGGTTCCGCATTCAGTTTATTCTCCACGGACCTATCCGAAACGGTGTTGGCGATCTATGGAGTGACCCAAGGGATCTATTTTCTACTCAAAGAAGAAGGATCTTCTCAATCGTCCGATTTTGTATTTGCAGGCGGATTTTTCGGATTCGCGGCATTCTTTAGGCAGGAAACCATTCTGTTAGCGGCAAGTCTTTCCATAGTGTATGCTTTTCGAATATTCAGAAATCCAAAAACGGCATTGCTCCCTTTTACTTTCGGGACTTTTTTAATCGCCCAAGCTTTCATCAATTATTCCGTAGTTGGACATCCATTAGGTTCCCGGGGTTATCTGCAAGAATCCTCTTCTTACGATTTCGTTTCTCAGATCTATTACCTAGGACAATTGGTGTTTTTAGGCAACGGTTCCTTGGGATTATTCGGGGCCTATCCCGCATTGGCATTTATCGTTTTATGGAGGCCGAAATCGGATCCGATCACTCGTGTCCTATACGGACTCGGGATCTTTGTACTTCTATCCGGGCTTTTGACCTCTACCAAATTTTGGCAAGGTGTACTGTTTGGACCCAGGTTCTTAATGACCATTCTCCCCTTTTTACTTTTGTTCCTATTTTTTGTATTAGAAAAAAATTGGGAGAAACTTAGTAAACCGTTCAGAATCACAGCCATTCTTCTTCTTTCCTACTCGATTGTAGGAGGGATCGTATTCGATAGGCTATATTATAAATTCACAAAATCGGTTGTGAACGAACAAAAAGAACTCAGCGATCATACTTCCAAAATAGTGATCTACAGAAAAGGTTCCGTGTTCTTACCTTCCAATTCGTTCCGAGAAGAAAGAGAAGTATATGAGATCGATTCCACTGAGTCTTTTGAGGCTCTTGTAGAAAAATTGTATGGGATCGGAAAAACTCAAGTAACGGTAGTCGGATTTAAGGATTCGTATCCAAAAGATGTTCTGGTCCCCAAATCGGAACATTTCGAATTTAAGAATAGGACCTTCTACCAAAGCCCCTCGATCAATATGGAAACTTTAGAATTTAGTAAAATATCTAAGTGATATTAGTTTCGCACAGAGTCCACGGAGCACACAGAGATAAAAAATATTGGAATTAACCTCCGCGATCTCAGTGCCCTCCGTGCGAACGAAAATGCACAAACTCGGATTTACACGCAGAGACACGGAGTCTCTTTTGTAGGAGTTCCGACATGGTGAAAAACGAATCACCTTAGCGCGATGTGGGAGTTCCAACACTGCGGCTTCGCAGTGAGATCTATTTCCCCCAGACCCTTCTAAACAGATCCGATTCTAATAGATTTTTCGGATCTAGTTTCTTCTTCATAGCTCTGAATTTTTCCAAGTTCTGCTTCGGCATAGATCTTCTGTAAACCTCAGGACGAAGGGTACTATCTTTTGCAAAATAGAATCTTCCTCCGTTCTTTACGACAATCTCATCCATTTCTTTGGCAAGTTCCCAAAGTTTAGCCTTATTTCTTTTGGTAACGGGAAAGTCCATGGCCATGGAATAACCGTCTACCGCATGAGTGAGCAAAAACTTATCCGGTCTATGCTTCTTAAATACCGCAAGCCAGTTAATGATCCCTCTTTTTTGACAAAGACTTAGGATCTCTTCGAATCCTTTGACTGCATTCTCTTTTGGAATAAAACTTTGGTATTGGATCATAGCGCCAGGTTTGTACATAAATTTCCAATTCGGCACATAGTCCAAAAGAAAAGCATACTCCGCATGCCCCTGCTGATACGGTTTATTATTATTTAAAAATCCGGAGATCCATTTTCCGAAGTTCACGAATCTCATTCCAAAATTATTGCTGAATGGATACATGAATAACCACATCCAAGACTTAGGAATGATCCCGAGGAATGTGCTTGGAAGGATTTGGTTTTCCAATTTGCAATTTTCCGGGAAATCAGGATCTTCTCCCGCTTTTAAGTGAACTGCTTTGTGAATCTGACCGCGGCCTAAACTTTTTCCGGAAGCGAATGAATCCACCCAACCTACGAGATAATCGGATTGTTTGTATTCTTTTTCGAAATAATCGTACATCTCTTGTAGGTTTGCGGTATTCACCGGCCAAACCTTCATCTTACCTGAATAGATCTTTTTAAGTTTGATAGTGACTGTTAGAAATGCTCCGAGCATTCCGAAACCGGAGATCGCGGAATAAAACAGATCCGAATTCTTTTTAGGAGAACAAACGGATTCTTTTCCGTCGGGACTTAAAAAAGTAAATTCTTGGATATGATCTCCGATCGGTCCGACAGCAAAATTATTCTTTCCATGAATATTCATGGAAAGGGCTCCACCTAATGTAGGGAACATTGTTCCACTTACGACAGGCGGCCAAAATCCTCTTTCGATACCGAATTCCCAAAGTTGTTTGATAGTAACTCCGGACTCCGCCACCAAAATGCCGGTTTTAGGATCGAAGGATAAGATCTTATTAAAGTTACGGATATCTACTACGATCCCTTTTTCGTTCGTCGCGGCGTCTCCGTAACTACAACCACCACCCCTAAACGCGACTTTTGTATTCGTATCTCTTGCATAAGAGAATAGATCCTTGAAGTCTTGTATGGAACTAGGTAAAAATACCTTACTACTGGAGAAATGATTCATTCCCCAAGCTTCCACCTTTTGGACAGGACTTAAACGGGATTCGAATTCTTTCGGATCGAAACCCGCTTTTTTCGTTTTAGGGGACGCACTTTTTTTAACGGTCTTTTTTTTGGAGGCGGTTGCCATTGTAGATCACCTTTTCCTTAAACGGAAAGTCTTCTGAAAATAAAAGAAGGGATGAGTCGAATGATCAAAGAGACCAAGGCCCAACGAGCTGGAACATAAAAATTCTCTTTACCTGCATTTACTTTTTCTAATATAACTTGAGCGGCTTCCTTGGCTGTGATGAGCCACATAAGCCCGGACAAACCTTCCGTCATCGGAGTTTGGATCATGCCCGGTTTTACGGTAACTACTTGGATCCCTTTTACCGCTAAACGATTTCGTAAAGCCTCTAAGTAAGTGGACATTCCGGCTTTGGATGCGTTGTAAACAGGATTTCCCCTACGGCCTCTATCACCTGCGATGGAAGAGATACCTATAATTTTGCCCGCCTTCTTCTCTTGGAAATAAGTAGCGGCAGAGTCCAACCAAGCCACACAACCTAGAAGATTCACTTCCAACATTTCCAGGTCTTTTTCGACAGGAAATTCGTCCGCGCCAACTCTATGCATCACACCGGATGCGTAATAAATTTCGTCCAAGCCGCCTAAAACTTTTACGGCCTTTGCAAATTCTACCGGGACCTTGGAATATTCCGTAACGTCATGTTTAACGAATAAATTCTTAGCTTTGGAGGAGGAAGGGAGTTTTTTCAGCTCCTTTTCTCTTCTTGCAAATGCCGCGACTTGATGTCCTTGTTCGATCAATTGAGATGCAATTTCTTTTCCGATACCGCTAGATGCGCCTACTACGATGATCTTTTTAGCCATACCAACCTTTCTGGGACGTACGGCCGTTATGACAAGTCTGATTTGGGGGGTTTGGAGAGAATCCCGGGGTGGAAATCCCGATCTAAAAATTAGTCTTTTTTTCAACTGGTTTAACGTTCGAAAAAGTATTTCTCCGAGCCCTTTCCAATTTTGTCGGATTTCTAAAATTTCACGCAGAGGCGCAAAGACGCTAAGGGATGTATAGGAGTTCCTACAAACATAAATTCTCTGAGGCTCCGCGACTCTGTGCGAAAATACTTCGTGTCTCTTTCCATCTCCTTGCGAAAGTTGCTCTCACATTTTCATCGGACCAGATCTCCGTTGGGACCATTCTCCGAAATATAATCCGATAGAAAGGCTCCGCTCTCTTTCCAGACTCCGGAACTACGATCTAAAATTTCGGAAGGTTTCCAATTCTTTTTATAATCCATCTTAGGATGTCCCGGAAGGAAAAGACCCAATTGAAATTCTTTAAAACTATTTTCCTTGGCCCAAAGAATGGAAGAAAGGATGAGGAAATTTCCCAAACTCCTTTTCCTTTCTTCCGGATCAAAAACGGAATACACTGCGGACACGGTTTCAAGTCCCAGATCCAATAATATCCAGCCTAAAAGTACATCGTTTTTATAAAGTAGAAGTTCCCTAGAATGCAGAGAACCCTCATACATCTGAAATCTCATGTTCTCCAAAATTTCAGATTCGGATTCGCCATAACTTCCCTCGTGACGTGACCTTTGATACTTCACATATAAATTCTTTTTTTCATCATTGATAAGAGGAAGAGAAATTTGTAAGGTCAGATCCTGATTCTTTTTGATGATCCTTTTATGATTTGAAGAAGGAAAAAAATCGGATAACATGACCCGATAGCTCAGGCAATGAGAACATACGGAACAATTCGTCCGATAAAAGAAATTACCGGACCTTCGGAAACCGAAACGAAAAAGATCGTCTAAAATTTCAGGAGGTATTTTTTCCTTATAAAGGAAACCTTTCACCTTGGAATTTCGATCCGGGTAATAAGCACATTCCGACTCGGGAGTTTCCGGAAGAGAATTTAGGAAGGTAAAATAATCCAGCCTCATCTTTGCCATGGTAGGTATCCATTTTTACATTGCCAAACCAAAGCCTTCGAAGGATAGGACTATTGATGGTATTTGGTTTAATGATGGATCATCCGGCACGTTGGAACGCATATAGATTGGCTTTCGGATTCACGATCCTTAGCTATCTTTTTTATTTTTTATCCCTTCCTTTCGTTCTGTTCGCCTTATTAGCAGCCGGACTTTTCTGTCTGATCGGAGGGCTTTTTTTCCCTCACACGTTCGATCATTTGTTTCGAACTTGCCAATCATTGATTTTAGGAACACTTTCCCTTTTTCTTTCCATACTCATCCTGATCGGATATCTAATTTTCTGGAGACCATTCCTATTCGTTTTCGGATCTAAAGACCAAGAATAAACCAGTGAAAAAGTTTAAAATATACTGTGACGGCGCTTCTAAAGGAAATCCGGGGCCTTCTTCCATTGGGGTTGCCGTTTACGTAGGAGAGGACGAGGTCCATTCTATTTCCAGCAGGATCTCCGACGGAACCAATAATATGGCGGAATGGGCGGCTTTAGAAGCAGGAATAGAATATTGTCTCTCCCAAAAAGCAAGCGAAGTTACCGCTTATCTGGATTCCGAGCTGGTAGTAAAACAATTCAAGGGAGAATACAAGGTCAAATCCCCTCACCTCCAAGTTGCAAAGGAAAAGGTCAAAGGTCTCACTTCCAAATTAAAACTTTTTTCCATCCATCATGTTCCCAGAGAGAAAAACAAGCGGGCAGATAAACTGGCCAACCTAGCTTTTGAAGCTTAAATTTTCGGGCGGCTCTTCGCTCCGCTCAGACCGGGCTACTGCGGGCTCCGCTATCGCTCCGGTCCTTCGGACTTCCCCTTCGTATCCCTGCCGCGGTTTACTTACAC
Source organism: Leptospira sp. B5-022 (assembly GCF_000347035.1). GTDB lineage: Bacteria > Spirochaetota > Leptospiria > Leptospirales > Leptospiraceae > Leptospira_B > Leptospira_B cinconiae. The sequence goes on along the minus strand of NZ_ANIJ01000049.1, from coordinate 14,845 downwards.
TGAGGCGCAAAGACGCGGAGAATTATGAAATGAAAATACTTGGCGGTCTTTGCGACTTAGCTTGAAAAAAGCTTTTCCCGTTGGAATTCCTCCCGAAAAATTTGATGCATGGGCCGTAAAAAAATCCTAATCCTGATCCTTCTTCTTTTTATCCAAACCTGCAAGGGCGGTATCCTAGACAAAATGAAAGATCTGAAAAAAGAAGGAAAGTATTTGGATCTTGCGATCCTTTGCAATGAACATAAGGACGAAGAATATAAAGAGATCTGCAATTCTGCCTGGGATGAAACGGGAAAAAGGATCGACCAGATCCTTTCCCAACAAGCGGATCTTCCTTTTTTACGAGTTTCCGTGGACGAAAAAACCAAAAAGCAAATAGAAGAAATTTTTTCCAAAAACCCCGCACTGAAAGACCGTTACCTACCGATTTGGAAAAAGATCGTCCAGGAATGATGAGCCCCGATCCGAGCCAACTCATCTCGCAAATCCCTTCTCCTTTTTTAGAGGACTTATTAGAGATCAGCTCTTCCATCCGAAATTACGGAGGGGAAGCATATCTAGTCGGAGGAAGTGTCCGAGATCTGGTTTTAAATAAAATCCCTCATGAGTACGATCTTGCGGTTTCCATTCATCCGGAAGAAATTCTAAAGATCTTCAAAAGAACCGTTCCTACCGGGATCAAACACGGTACCATAACGATATTATTCCATGACAGATCCTATGAATTGACCACATTCAGAAAAGACGAAGACTATATAGACGGAAGAAGACCGGAAACAGTACAATTCGGGGTCAGTCTAAGCGAAGATCTAAATAGAAGGGATTTTACAATGAACGCACTTGCCCTGGACCTTCGGCAAAAGATCTTAGTAGACGAACATTCGGGAATAGAAGACATTCAAAATTCTTTAATTCGGACCATAGGAAACCCTGTCTCCAGATTTACGGAAGATGGGCTTAGACCTGTTCGAGCCATTCGATTTGTTTCCACACTCGGATTTAAGATCCATCCGGATACCGAAGAAGCGATCGAAACATGTAGATCCGTCACGGCAAAAGTTTCTCCGGAACGAATTCATGACGAATTTTTAAAAATACTTAGAAGTAAAAATCCGATCGAAGGTTTTGATTTATTAAAAAAACATAAAACTCTGGAATTATTTACCAAAACAAAATTGTATTCCGGAGATTGGGAAGAACGTAAAATCGGATTTTCCAAACTTCTCCAAACCTCTGAACGATCCAAATTGGCCTATTTTTTGCTTTCCTGTTTTTCCGAACAAAGCTGGCTTCTTGACTCGAGTGTTTTCTTTAAAGAACTGAAATTCTCCAACCAACGAACCAAGGATTCTCAGTTTCTCTTAAAAACTCTATACTCTCTCTTCCAACTAAAAGAAAAATTACGATCTCCTTCAGGGCTTCGTAGCCATCTACTACATCCGGTCGCACAATATGCGGGAAAAAAAGAACTTTTGAACTGGTGCTCTGAACTTTCTCTTCTTTGGTCCGCCGCTCTAAATGAAGACGCATTCTGGTTCGAAAGTGCGGAAGAAGAATCCAAAAAGAACCCTCCGCTTCTTCTCTCCGACCTGGTCATTGACGGTCACCTGATCCGGGAAAAATTTCCCGAACTACCGGCTCCGAAATTGGGGGAAGCTTTACGTTCTTCCTTACTGTCCGTGCTCCAAGATCCAAATCTAAATTCAGCGGACTATCTTCTGGATCAGATCCGGAAATCTTTATAAACTAGAGTGATCACCGAAAGGAAAACCGTCGAAGTTACTACAAATTCTTTCTTCATTTCCAGCTCTGGTCTCCAGTTTCGCCAAAACATCCATTCCTCTGTTTATTCCCCCAGCAAATTCGATTTTGCTCATTTTTTAAGCATATTGCGCGTCTATGAAATTTAGCCCGAAAAGATTATAAATTATAAGCATCAAATATCCGATTTAGAATCGTTTTTAAGCCAGATTTAGTCTCTTTGCCTATTTTTATCGTGTTGGCACGCTAGTTGCATAAATGGAGGCATAGGAGATTTAGGAGAATGATGAGAAAAAAAACAATTAGTCTCATTGCTTCCTTGGTTTTACTATCTTCTTCGTCCATTTTTGCCCAAGCGAAGAAAGATGAAAAACCAGCCGCCGCACCAGCTTCACCGCCGGTCGAGGAAAGCAAAGCATGGTACGACAAGATCAACCTTTCCGGATTTGTCGATGTTTACTATCAATATGTAAACAACAACAAACAAGGCTCGGATGTGGACGTCAGCCGTACCTTCGAAACTTATAACAAGCAGTTCGCAGTGAACTCTGTCGAGTTGGATGTTGAAAAGGTTGCCGAGAAATCAAGTCCCTGGGGATTCAGGATCGACTTTATGAACGGTCAAAACGCGATGTTCCAAGAACGTCCTTTCTATACGACAAACGGAATTTATAATATGAACCTGTTGCAACAGGCATATGTATCTTTCTTTTTTCCAGTATTAAAAGGTCTGACCGTAGACGTCGGTAAGATGGCTACACATATCGGCTACGAAGTATTGGAATCGAAAGATAACATGAACTATACCATCGGGTATATCTTCTTCAATACCGTTCCGTTTATCCATACCGGTGCAAGAGCTAGCTTAGCGATCAACGATCGTTTGAATGCAGGGTTCTATTTGTACAACAGTGCGCAAGGAACAGGATTCACTGCTAATGGTGACCAATTCGGTTACAGCGGGATCACTCCTTATGGAGATCCGGCAACCGGTTCAAGCTTAACGAATACCGCTGTTCACCCTTACTCCGACGGAAGAAGGGAACAAAAGGCAGTAGGTACTCAATTAAAAGCTACCGTTATTGAAGATAAGTTCAATATCGTGTGGAACACATTGTATGGAAACGACAACACTGTAGGAAGACCGACAAACGGTCAGTTGTACTCCTGTAATCTTGCCGGGGTGACTACTTGCAGCGTTCCTTCCGACGGAAAAATTGACTACTGGTTCGTAAACAACTTAATCCTTTCTGCTACTCCGACTGATAAACTGACGATCAATTTCGACTGGACTTACGGAGAAAGAGGCGGTCAATCGAATACAGCTGCTTTCGGATGGGATTTGACAGGAACAGATGTTTCCGGATATCCTTACGGAAGACCAGACAAAATTAAGCAGGTATACAACACCTTCGGTCTTTGGATTAAATATGCTTTCACCGAAACCTTCGCATTGGCATTCCGTGCGGAAAGAATCGATGACAGTAAATACGGCGGACCTCTCGTCGTAAACGCACCGAACACTTTCGTATCCCCTTACGTAAATTACGGTGCATCGGATTGGAAAGCTCCGATCGTTCAGGATATCCTGACTAACGGTTTCAATCCGGCTAGCGCTGAGCATGTTGCCGCAGTAGCAAGCCTTACCCGTGCTGACCTCCTATATGCCGATATCAGCGGACAAAGAGCATCCGCGGCGGGATATGGTATGTTAAGAACATACACTATCACTCCAACCTACACTTGGTCTGAAAACGTAATTGTTAAATTGGACTTAAGAAGGGACGAGGGTCCAGGAAAACAATTTATCGATCGTAACGGAAATCCAACAGAAGGCCAATTTGGTGCGACTCTTGGTATCGTAGCGAAATTCGATTAATAGAATTCTTGCGACTAACTTACTTACGACCTAAGTTAGTCGAAGTTGAAAGGTCTGTTAGAAAATTTCTAACAGACCTTTTTTTATTTGTATATGATCCTGAATTTTGATTACTTTAATTGGTAGGTTTATTAGGGGCTTTATGATTGACTTTTTGGACGATCCCCTTTTGGAATCTGATCCGGATCTCTTTGTCAGGAGCGTAACCTAACTCGTAAACTGAAACTGGTCTCCGATAAATCCAATCCTCATGAACGTTATTCACATATTGGATCTCATCCGGCTCTCCGATTAGATGTTTTACGAATAGTTTATTCTTAAATTGTATCCTATCCTTCAAATCCTGTCGGATCTGTAATTTACTCCTTTCTTCTTCACTCAATTCGGGGTATTGACTTTCAGACGCCTTAGCTTTAACTGCATCTTTAGAAACGAACTCTTTACATTTTACTTCGTCGGAAAAGGTAGTCATACAATCCGAGTATAGCTGCTCGGGCGTTTTCACATCCCACCCGTATTTCATCTGCATACATGCGGAAAAAAGAGTGAGGGGAAGGAGATATAAAATGGCGGTTTTATGGGGCTTCATACTTTTTATGACCTTATTACTTTCTGGTATGTTCCTTTTTATAAATTTCAGCCAGAAATTCAACCGGATCTTATATTTCAGGAAATGTTTATTGTTAAACGGAATATTTTGCGGAAATCCAGTCTAGGACGATTACAACGATAAAATTTTACTCTTCGGATAACCCATCATCAAAAATAATACAAGTATCTTAGAAATCCAGATCGGATTGTCCCGACATGGCAACCAATTGCCTTCTCAAAGAATGAGGAAGGACATTCCAGCAAGATCTGAAAGTCTTTTTCCAAAAGCCGCCGTCTGCTTTTTTCAGTTTTGCCTTTAAGTGCTCGCTCATCTTCAAACCCTCTTTAAGATTTTTAGAGCGAAAAAAATGTAAAAAAACTTCTAGCTACAGGTCAATTCTCGGTTCGGAATTCCAAAAATCTATCCTTGAAATTGTAGTTCCCTAAGATAGATTTTTCCGATTTATACGTCGAATATTAGATCACTTTTGATACCGGCAACCGCCCAAACATCTTGGTCTTTCTCCGCGTGCGCTAAGCAGCCAAAACCCCATACACGACAATTGCTATCCCAACCAGATTTGCAGATACTCCGATTCCACCTAGGATCTTTCCAAGTGGAGGATTTTCCTTAAATTCGTCTTTGATACCTTGGAGCCAGTCCACAGTATCTTTTAAGGCAATAAAACCGGAAGAAACACTAAATGAGATTGCCCCTACTAAAGCTGTCGTCTCGGAAAGTGCAGCAAATTGAAATGCGAATACCAGACCGAGTATCATAGCTCCTTGCATCAATGGCCCGATATGTGCGGCTTGCAAATACCTAGAAGGAAATTCAGCCTTCATTCTAGCGAAAGCATACGCAAATCCGGTTAAACTTCCATACGCTAAATTTAAGACCCCGGTTAAGATCAAAATTTTTTCAGGTACATTCATAGTCATCACCTATCTATATTTGAGCTTAGTGCATACTTTTGATATGATCGGAGTCAATTCTGTTTTCATTCTATATAAAAGGAAAATAAAAAAGGCTGCGAAATATTTCGCAGCCTTTACAAAGGTATTTGAATTCAATTTTTAACCAAAAATCCTTACCGGTCAAACCTTCTTTGGATTTGAAAGAATTTATTCTTTAACCATAGAATCATTTTCGTTTTCTCCGACTGGTTTTTCTTTCGGAACCACCGCCTCCGGAAGCGACAGGCATCGCCTCTGCCATAGGATTTTTAGGTTTAGCTCCCTGTAATTCCTGGAAGCCTCCAGTCAGTTCCTGTCCAACTTTTTTATATTCTTTTTTCTCTTCAGGCAACTGGGTTTTTTCGGTAACTTCTACACGGAGTAAGAAACTAACGATCTCATATTTCATGTTCTCGATTGCTTGATCGAATAATCGGAAACCTTGGAGTTTATATTCTACAAGCGGGTTTTTTTCTCCGTAACCTACCGTCCAAATCCCTTCTCTCAAATGATCCATGGAGTAAAGATGTTCTTTCCAGCGATGGTCCAGAATATCTAGGAAGATATTTCTTTCCAAAAGTTTCCAAACGTCTGAACCTATACGGTCCGCTTTTTCTTGGTAGAAAGTTTGTGCGGCATTATTCAAAGAATCGAATACGGCTAATTGAGGATTTTTGGATTTTTTGATCGCTTCTTGGTCCACCTTCCAAGGAAGTCCGAGACTTTCGAACCATTCTTTTAAAACATCCCATTCCCAACCGTTTGGATTTCCTCCCTCGCAGGTGGCGACAACTTGGGCTTCTATCATTTCTTCTAAGAAACTTTTTGCCTGCCCGGTTACGTCTCCGCCTTCCAGGACCTCGTTTCTCATCTTGTAGATTACGATACGTTGGCGGTTCATTACATCATCGTATTCCAAAAGATGTTTCCGAATATCGAAGTTATGACCTTCTACCCTTTTTTGGGCTCGGGCAATGGCGTTAGATACCATCGGATGTTCTATCTCTTGTCCTTCCGGCATCTTGAGCCTTTCCATGATGCCTGCGATCCGATCCGATCCGAAAATCCTCATCAGATCGTCTTGTAAGGAAAGATAAAATCTACTGGAACCCGGATCTCCCTGACGACCCGAACGACCCCTAAGCTGGTTATCGATCCTTCTCGCCTCGTGTCTTTCCGTTCCTAAAATATGAAGGCCGCCCGCTTCCAGGACTTCTTCGTGATTTTTTCTCCATATTTTGGCGCTAGTTAATATTTCGTTTGCTTTGGATTTTTTGGCCTGAGAATCCAATCTTTGCGAAATGGACTCAGCTCTTTCCAAATCAGCACGAACGACCGCTTCCTTAAATTCGGTGATCACAGGATCGGATTCTTTCCAAGATTCCAGACTTTCCTTAAATAATTGAGCTCCGCCTAGAACGATATCGGTTCCCCTTCCCGCCATATTGGTGGCAATGGTAACCGCTGCGGGTTTTCCTGCGTTTGCTATGATCTCCGCTTCTTTTTCGTGGAACTTAGCGTTTAACACGTTATGCGCAATTCCCGCCTGGCTCAAAAGTTTTGCGAGAACTTCCGATTTTTCAATTGAAATGGTACCGACAAGCACAGGTTGCTTTTTGTCTCTACATTCTTTGATCTCATTTAAGATAGCGGTGAACTTTTCTTTTTCGGTTCTATACACTCTATCCGCTGCGTCTTTTCTTTGGACCGGGACATTCGGAGGGATTACGATCACATCTAGATTATAGATCTTATGGAATTCTTCCGCCTCTGTGTCTGCGGTTCCGGTCATACCGGACAGTTTTTCATACAATCTGAAATAGTTCTGGAAAGTGATACTTGCGAGAGTCTGGGATTCTCTTGCGATCGGAACTCCCTCTTTCGCTTCCAATGCCTGGTGGAGTCCGTCCGAATATCTACGACCGGACATCAAACGACCGGTGAACTCGTCGACGATGATCACTTCTCCGTTTTGGACCACATAGTCCACGTCTCTCTGGAATATTTTATGAGCCTTTAATGCTTGGTGAACGTGATGTACTAAATCCACGTTTTGAGGAGCGTATAAGTTCTCGATTCCTAGGATCTCTTCCACATGGGCAACACCCTTTTCCGTCATAAGAGTGTTCTTTGCCTTCTCATCCTTCTCGTAATCCTCACCTTCGACGAGTCTAGGAATGATCTTATCTATACGAGTATATTTGTCCGTGGATTCGTCGGATGGACCGGAAATGATGAGTGGGGTTCTTGCTTCATCGATGAGAATCGAGTCCACCTCGTCTACGATCGCAAAAAAATGAGATCTTTGCACTTTGTGATCGATATGAGAAACCATATTGTCTCTCAGATAATCGAAACCGTACTCGTTATTCGTTCCGTATGTGATATCCGCAGAATACGCTTTCTTACGATCGTCATGCTCCATATCGTGCTGGATGATACCGACGGATAATTCCAAGAAATCGTAAATCGGTTTCATCCAATTCGCGTCCCTTCTTGCCAGGTAATCGTTCACCGTAACCACATGAACTCCCTTACCCGCAAGCGCATTCAGATAGACGGCCAAGGTAGAAGTTAAAGTTTTACCTTCCCCTGTTTTCATCTCGGAGATATTCCCCCAATGAAGGGCGATCCCTCCCATCATCTGCACGTCGAAATGGCGCATCCCTAATTTTCGGAGGGCGGCTTCTCTTACCGTAGCGAACGCTTCCGGAAGAATATCATCCAAGGTTTCTCCCTTCGCGAGTCTTTCTTTGAACTTTCTAGTTTGAGAAGAAAGTTCGGAATCGCTAAGAGAGCGCATGGACTCTTCCAAAGAATTGATCTGAACTACAATCGGAGTGAGTCTTTTGAGGTCTCTTTCGTATTTACTTCCGAATAAAACCCTGAGTAATTTCTGAATCATGTATGCACCATCAACCGTTTCGTCTTATGATAATAGTCCCGGAATTTCGGGACATTGGGTAGAATATTATAAATCCAAAATTCCTTCGAAGAGCGCCCTACCCGCTCTTTCCATCTGAGACCTCAGATCTTCCGTTTCGGGTCCGGGAATCCATCCTGCTTTTTTGATAAACTCAGAATGTACTTTCTTCCAAACGTCTAACATTATCTGTGTCACTTCCAGATGACATTGGATACCGAATACACGATTCTCATATCCGAACATCTGGTTAGAATAAAAACTTCCTTGTAATAAATGATCCGCTCCCTTTGGGATCTCGAATACGTCTTCATGTAAATGAAATGCAGGAAAGGTAGATATTCCGTTCAATTTAGAAAATGCGGGATGAGAAGGATTTACTACTTTCACGTCAGAGAAACCGACTTCCGGACCCTTCTCCCCCTCATAAACTTTCGCTCCCAAAACGGTCGCTAAAATTTGAGAACCAAGACAGATCCCGATCACCTTCTTATCTTTCATAGATACCAAGTGAGACGCAAGTTCCAGCCAAGGTTTAAAAAATCTATGCTGTTCGGGATCGTGAACCGTTTGAGGACCACCCAAGAATACAACAAGATCGAACATCTGATGAGCGGCCGGGACTATGTGCACTCTTTCATCGTACGCATTATGATAGGTAATCCTATAATTCCTAGCTTGCAAAGAATCTAATAGAGTTCCGGGACCTTCACAGTCCTTGAACCGAACGATGAGGCATCTCATGATTGGCCGGCCATTCTTTTGAAGAAGATCACTTTCATATTTTTAGGGATTTTATTCGGATCGGACTCTTCGCTGATCGGCCCGATAAAATTATAATATAAGATCAAAGGTTTTGTTTTGAATAGAAGTGTTTCCGGAGTTCCGGTAACTAGTCCTTCCGTGCGATCCACTTTAAACGGGGGCTTCATGATGAGGACAGGGAGTTGTATTCCGAATTTTTTAACTTCTTCTTTCATAAGAACCGCGGCTTCTTTCATTTTTTGTTCCGTAGAAAGAGCTTCCGGATTATCGAAAAATATATCCGGATCCACGATCATATATAACTTGATATGCGGAGTTTTTTTCAATTCTGCATTCAGATAATTTAAAACAGGAATTTCCTTTATACAAGGAAGGCAATTTGGTCCGTACACATTCAGAGCAATTCTATCGGCGGCAATATCGCTGATACGGATCTTCTCTCCATCCAAACTGATACCTTCAAAATCTTGGACACCTAGATTGGATTGTTCTGATGGAGCACATACGGTAAGTAGGCTCGAAATGAATAAAAGGATTAGGCGGAAGAAAATCCCCTTGGAAAAGGGAAAACTAAGCCTGGAATCGGAGTTGGCCTGAGAATCCATGGGCGTTTACCAAAATCGAAGATTCTCCCCAGAATTCAAGGAATAAACGAAAGATATAAGGGATTGACAGAGAAGAGAAATTGAGAATGATGGTAGTTTCAAAGGCCTCTATCCCCTCTCAGGAATACAAAATGACCCAGAACCAGAACTCAGAATTCGATATTGTAACTTTGATTGAACTGGCCAAAAAAAACAAGTACGAAAGAGCCGTAGCCGGCTTCCAAATCCTGGATAGAATCGACAGACTCGAATTACCTAAAAAAATCAAAGGACGCAAACTTGCCGTCCAAGCGATGTTTGCACTCGCAAACGAAGAAGTTCAATATAAATACGTAACCAAAGAAGAAAGAGCCACAATCGAGGCGGAAGCACAAGGCAACGGAGCCACTTATTCCCAATTCAACGGACTTTTCGAAGCACCTCAAGCTCCGATCGCTGAAGAAGATATGGAAGAAGATTTCATTCCGGAAGAAGCTGCGAAACCTCTTATGGACATGGAAGATGGCGAAGAAGGAGAATCCTACGACGAAGAGGAAGACGATTCCGATGACGACGAGGATGAAGAAGAGGAAGATGACGATGATTCCGACGACGATGAGGAAGAAGAAGACGAGGATTAAACAATCTTTCAGCTTGTCCGGCAATCCGACGGTTCTCTGAATTTGAAGGAGGAACATTCCTCCTTCCACCTACATTCCACACAAAATCCGATCAAAGAGGGAGAAAGAATCTCCCTTTCCATTCCTTCCCCACTTGAAAAAGACGAATTCCTGGTGATCATCGGGATCGGTTGCGGGTATCATGTGATTTCGTATTTGAAATCTGTCGAAGAACCTACAAAAATCCTACTCCTCGAACCATTCTCCGAACTAGAATCCTTGGTTGGGTCCGAATTGAGAGAAAAATTAGGCGAAGTTCCAATCTATTACGGTTGGGAAAAATTTGAAACCTTAGACAGATCCGACTGGATGCCGGCTGGGACCAAAAATCTTCGAATTTTCATTCATCCGAATTATTCAAGACGGTATCCGGACCTAAGTGAAAAGATTTCTTCCTTCTTCCGGAAAAAGGAATCTATCTCTCAAAACAGACTCGCGAAGAAGGAATTCGGCAGACTCTGGGTCAGAAACTTCTTCAAACATCTGCAAAAGTCTTCCGAAAGTCCGGATTCCTATCGTATCTTGGGAAAATCCCTTGCTCCTAAACCTGGAAGGATCGGATGTTTTGTAGGAGCTTCGCCAAATTTAGAATCAGAGATCGATTGGATCCGGCAAAATAAGGAAAAATTATTCCTACTGAGTTCGGATACCGCACTTGGATATTTATTAGAGAATGGTATCCAACCTCATGCGGTGCTTTCCATAGACAGTGGACTGGGGACATTCTACCATTTTCCTGAGCGAATTCCCGAGAATATTCCGATCTTCACTTGGTTCGGCGGAGCGTGTCGGATCTTCGACCTGAAAAATCCGAAAGTAATCTATCTTTCCACTCATCCATTGGACCAGATCCTGGGCGCTAAATTTTATCCAAAGGCACCGATCCTAGAAAATCCAACTTTGAATGTGGCAGGCCTCGCAGTTTCCTTATTCCAATCCTTAGGAGCAGAATCCGTTCTACTGAAAGGATTTGGATTCGAGAGAGAAGGAGGAAAAACTCACTGTAGGTCCACAGGTTATGAAAGATACGACAGATTTTTCATCGATCGCAAAACGAGCCTATATAATTCGAGATACATACCTGAGTCCAGATGGAGAACTAGAACGAGTGTCCTAGAAACATTACAAAAGTGGAGTCCTATCCCGATTCTATCCGAAATCGACTCGAATATTGAATCATTTCCCGATTGGGAAAATTCACTCGAAGACTACCCTTCTTCTTTTCCAGGTTCCGGACAGAATTGGAGAAAACTCTGTTCCGGAATTTCGGAACTTCCTCATGAGATCCGGATCCTTCTCCCCAGAGAAACCAATCTCTTAGATCAAAGATCCTAATTTTAAGTCGAAGATACGACAGTAAGAAGATTCTACTACTTGACATTCCGGGAGAATTCTCCAAAACTCTCTAGTTCCGGGAAACCGGCCACCTTTCGGTCTAGGATTATGAATAAAGGTTATATTATTTGTGTCGATGATGAAGTGTCGGTATTGGAGACTCTCCAGGAACAGCTTCATAACGAGTTCGGAAAAACTCATGAGATCGAAACCGCAAGAAGCGCCGAGGAAGCACTTGCCCTACTGGATGAGATCCAAGGTTCCGGTTATGTGATCGAAGTGATCATTACGGATCAGGTGATGCCCGGTATGAAAGGAGCCGATTTTCTGGAATCGGTCCACAAACGGTCTCCGGATTCGATCAAAATTCTGCTCACTGGTCAGGCCGGTTTGGATTCCGCCATCCACGCGATAAATTTCGGGGGATTGAGCAGATACGTGGAAAAACCCTGGAATATAGAGGATCTAACCAAGGACATCCGATCTTTGATAGAAAAGTTCCGGCAGAACCTGGAGAATCAACATTTAGTCAATGAGCTTAACAGAAGAATTAAGGAACTCGAAGAAGAAAACCGAAAACTGCAGCAAACAGGTGAATAAACAGCTGCAGCATTCCCGCTTTTCCAAAAACAAAAAAGGATTTATTTCGCTTGGAAGCATCTATGCCGTTTTCTTGGTATTTTGCTTTATTACCTTCAGCGAAATTTCTTCCAAAGAAGCCCCACCAAAACCAAAATATACGGAAGAGCAGATCCGTAAAAAGAAGGAAGTTCTACATAAGATCCTAAAATACGGGACCACAAAAGAAAGAGCAAGCGCTCTCAGAGAACTAGAAGATTTTCCAAAAGAAGAAGCAGGAGAACTGTATGACCAAGTCGGAGTGATCCTTTCCAAGGATCCGGATTGGTCCATGAAGATCTATGCACTTCGGATTTCCGGAATCCTAAAACTCACACAATTCGAAGATAAAATAATCGCATTATTAAAACATGACCAACAAGACGTGCAGAAAGAAGCAGTCTATGTAGTAAAAAAACTCAAATTCGATTCCGGAATTCCTGTTTTGACGGAACTACTCAAAGGCCAGGACTTCACCAAAAATTCGAATTTCCTGATCGCACTCATCGAAACACTGGGAGAATTTCCTCAAGCAAGCGATGCATTCTCCGTATTAGAAGCAAGATTCCAGGAGAAGTTTAACGATCCTGAAGTAAGAGCGCAAATCGCACTCTATTTCGGAAAAATCAAAAAATCATCGATCGAGAGCGTACTGATCGCAACTGTAAAAGACGAAAAAGAACCGATCACACTTCGCGCCTACTCGGTAAACGCACTCGGAAAGATCAAATCGGAAGCTGCGATCATTCCACTCAGAGAACTATTGGAAAAGATCCGGGCCTTAAAATCCAAGAATGATATCCAGGATTACCAGGCTCTCAAAATACACACGATCACGGCTCTTGTTTCCTTAGGAGATAAGGAAATTATAGAAGAATTATATTCATTTGCAAGAGACGACGATGCAATGGTCCGACTTAGAGCCATCAAACATTTAGCGGAAACGGAAGACCCTGCAGTGATCGAGATCTTAGAATACAAGGCACAAAGAGATCCGAGCGAAAAAGTAAAACGTGCCGCCCAAACCGCTTTAGACCAACTACGCAAAAAATTAGATCCGAATTTTGTTCCTTCCAGCTCTGAGACCAAACCTGCGAAAGATACTAGCACAAGAAAAGTCGGTGGATCCGGTTCTTCCACTAGGAGATCTAGACCGAGTAGCGAAGGCGGAGAAGGTTCCAATCCGGTTCCATTGAGTGGAGAAGGAAGCGGATCTTCTTCCGGGGGTGGATCTTCCGGGTCAGGAGGTTCTTCTGGTGGAGGCAAACCATCCGGTGGAGAATCAGAGGATCTGGAAAACGATTAGTATGAAACGATTCCTTCTCCTATCCGCGATCCTTTGTTTGGTACCAGCATCGGATGGGAGAAGATTGGTTGCGGAACCCGCGGGAAATACCTATCGCGGCACCATCACTCTACAAGAACCAAGAGCGGTTGATATCAAAGAAACCTTAACGGATTCTTCTCCCAATTATCCCGAAACAATCAAACTATATTACCAAGGTTTAAAGGAAAATTACGTAGTCTTCTATGATTGGAACGGACATACATTTTATTATAAATATAGAGATAATAAATTCGATAGAAGATTAAAAAAATATGTTTCTAGGCTGGCGGCCGGAGCCCCCTACGAGGTCACGGGAGAATACCAAGGGGTATTCGTATTCGAGAATAAAACCATCCGAAAATTCAAAAAAAAAGGAGAAGATACTCTGGCCGATAAAAAGGAAAAACAATCTATTCCTGTTTTCCAACTAGTCAAATACAGAGAACTGATCTTAGAGGAAATCATCTTTTGAATTGGCTTCCCTTCTCCAAAATCCTTCCGTTCTTATTTATATTCGCAAGCATCTCCGTTGAATCTGTTCCATTAGATCCGGACCAAAAAGTCTATCAACCAGGAGAAACATTCACCGAAGATTTTATCCGGATCGATTTTCCGGAAAAAACGCTGCTGCGAACAGAATCCAGAAAACGTTGGAGAGCTGTCCCGCTCAAAGACAGACCCTGGCTGGTCATCTGGAGAAAACTGGACCGAGTCGGAGAAGAAACCCTTGGCACCAAAGCATTGGAAGCGGTATTTCCGAATACAACCCCAGAAAAGTTCAGCATATACAGGACGGAGATCCTACGCTGGTCCAAAGAGGACAATTCAGGTGGAAACCCACTCCAACTCTATTTTTTTCTGCTCCGAAAAGAAGACAAGGCTTACACATTCTATATCGCTTTTTACAAAGAACGCCAAGACCTGAAAGAATGGTTTTCCAATCCAAACCGATATCTAAACCCACAGTAAAATCGACTTGCTAGGAGGCGTGGTCCTCAAAAAATGGAGCCTCCGGGCCTATAGCTCAGTTGGTTAGAGCAGCAGACTCATAATCTGCGGGTCGAAGGTTCAAGTCCTTCTGGGCCCAAAGTTTTCCTATCAATCGTTTATACATCAGATTCAGAATCTCCGGGTTACAGGTTCAAGTCCTTCTGGGCCCAAGAAATAATTCCTTACATTCTAAGATAAAGTTCTAGAAGGACTTGAAGCTTTTGAGCGAGAGCGTTTATAGCGACCCATAGGGAGCGTAAATAAACGCGTGCCGAGTCCATGGATGGACGAAGGCGCGAGAAAGACGCCGTGGAGCTTAGTCGAGCAGGATGCGAGACTGCGTAACGGCAAGTCCTTCTGGGCCCAAGAAATAATTCCTTACATTCTAAGATAAAGTTCTAGAAGGACTTGAAGCTTTTGAGCGAGAGCGTTTAT
>NZ_ANIJ01000048.1 GCF_000347035.1 Leptospira sp. B5-022 | reverse complement strand
ACGTTTGCGATGGCACGAGTTTGCTCATGCAAACGAAGTGACAGAAGCAAATGTGGCGAAGCCCAAGCGAGGGTCACAAAGTGAGCCCGAAGCGCAGCGGAAGCACCGAAAGTTAGGCGTCGTTGTTTTACTTAATGTAAATAAATTCCCATAAAATTTCGAATAAAAAATCAAAGCAGATTAGATTGAATAATCGTTTTTGCAAACTCAACATCTTTTCTACGAATATAAATTGTATAATCCCCTAATCTGTCAGAGCTTAATGACATACCAAAACAGCCGAGATTATTGAGAGCATCAAATATTTTCCCACAAACTTTTCTCGACCCCTTTTCTATATAATATGGAATTAGTTCATATCTGTTTCCAATTGATTTCTTAATTTCCATATTATAGAACTTTTCAAACTCATCTTCTGAATCAATCGTTCCTAAAAATATATGAAATTGATCGATGCGAGAATCTTCAAATTCTGGAACCGAATCCTTTTTTTCAAATATATAAACATCAAACCCAGTATCTTTTCTCTCATAACACACTATTTCTATGTTATCAGAAATTTCTGGATGAAAATGATAATCCGTATATTTCTTAGAAAATTTACTCATTCCGAATATTTTTAAACAATGACGCCTAACGACCAAGGTGTTCCGACGTTTTGCGAGTGCGAAGCACTTGGCACGAGACTTGCTTTGCAAGACGAGTGACAAAGCAAAATGTGCCGAAGGCCAAGCGAGAGTTGCGAAAGCAAGCTCGAAGCGCTGCGGAAGCACCGAAAGTTAGACGCAGGGCATAACCAATCAAAGAAAATCGGATACCTTCATTTCTATATCCGAAATTGCAGATCGAAAGACATCATGAGATGCCTTTGAAATTTCTTTAGCGTGAGCATCATTTCGATTTTTATTTATCGCATGCATTTGATCGTCAAATTTTTGTTTATCAGGACCGAAAATATTCTTAAAATAATTCCAATGCTTAATTATTATTTTTCTAAGATCTTCAAAGTAAATATCTATTTTGCTCGGATTAAAAAGGTCCTCATATGCTAAAGCATTGCCTTTGCTTTTTCGAGGCTCACCAAAAACCTGAAGTACTTCAACCTTAGCAATATTTTTGCCTAGTTGAGCTTGTAGTTGACTACGAACTATCATTCGCAATTTGGGCTCGAGACCATTGCGCCTTTCCGCTATTTCTCTCCAAATCTCATCCGTTGTCATATTCAGTTTTTCATAACGATGCATCTTAGAGAGATAATCTTTTATAATTTCAATTCTGAAAAAGTAATTATCATTCTCCCTAGCAATCAAGCCATACCCTATTAAATGATTTGTGTAAAGAGGAGAATTTTCAGCAAACTTTACAAATGTATCATAATCGCCAATTGCCAGAAAGGTCAACATATCATATTCGTCTGAAAAATGTTCCTTTAAAACATTAATTATCATTTCTAAATAAGAATTATACTTTTCGGCAAACTCATGCTTAGCTTTCTCATACGTTACCTTATCTACTGAAACAGGGCGTTCAGGTGGAACTAACTTATTTATTGTGCTGCATACGTGTCGAATCAAAAAAGGGTGGCCTCCAAGGTCATCCGTCAGCTTAGAATACAGAAGTTCATCAAACCTCAAACCCATAGCGCTTCCGAGCGTACGAACCATTTCTCTTGTTTGTCGAACAGTAAATCCCTGAATATAATCATACGGAATTTGATTAAAGATAGGGTTATCTTTCTTTGAAATGATTGGCATTTCGACACACAAGGGATTTGTTCCAACTAGTAAATATGTGTATATATTATTATGCTTCTGATATACTGACCTAAGAGTTTGCCAAAAATATATAAAATCTAAATCCTTTTCCCAATGGATCGAGGGTGAGACTCCAAAGGTAATGTTTTCAATTTCATCAAAAATAAGGAGAATTAGTCGATTGCCCAATGCTTGTTTAATATTAAGAATTCCTTTTTCAAATAAAGACGCCGCTTCGACTTCTGTAAATTTATCCTCTGATTGTATATTTACTTTCAGTTTATAAAATTCGCTAATTTCCTTTAAAATATAGTATAAAGCACTGTTCCAGCGTCTTTTGTGAAAAGCTGGATTTTGGCAATCAATAGAAACAAAGGCTTGCTCGTCTTGTTCTAGAATTCTCTGAATTTTATGGATGATCGAAGTTTTTCCGGTTCTTCGTAATCCAAACAGCCCCGTATTTTCATTTGACTTATGCTTATTAATTATGCTGTAAGCAATTTCATCTCTCCCAAAGAAATAGACATCTTTTTTAATCACTCCGTCGAAAGCAAATAGATCCCTACTATAAAAATACTTTTTAAATCTATTTTTAATAAAGTGTTCGTAATTATCCTTATTATATAAGATTTCTTTAAATGAGAAGGGAATGATGATCAAAGATTCTTTATCATTTTTAAGAATATTACCCAGATCTTCTTCAACATTTTCATCCTTGCTTATCAGTATAAAGCATATCTTCTCTAAACGGAAATGTTGATATTGCTTCTTAACATAATCAAATGCATCTAAAGTTCTCGGCTCAAGTCTCGAATATCTACTTATAACACAAATTATTTCTTTTTCAAAATTGAAAAGGTCTGTATATTTTTGCGTTGGCTTAACGAGAAAATATTGATACACGCTATTTGCAATACGAGCAACTCCACCGCCATTTGTAACAAAAAACTCATGACTAAATCTTTTTACTATCTCGAACTCCTCGTGATCGAAGTGAGCAAGATCAATATTATTAGCAATACCTGGTTTTATCTTTTCATCAAAAAGCATATTTCACCTATAGAAATTTAGTTGTGCCTTGCGTCTAACGACCGAGGTGTTCCGACGTTTCGCGAGTCCGAAGGACTTGGCGCGAGACTTGCCCAGCAAGGCGAGTGACAAAGCGAAATGTGCCGAAGGCCAAGCGAGAGTTGCGAAGCAAGCTCGAAGCGCTGCGGAAGCACCGAAAGTTATGCGTCGTCCAATTATTGTACTAAATTATTTCAAAAGACATTGTTCGCTATATTTTTGATAGTTAATTCGAACATCGTTATGATTTTGAAAATATCTTTTCCGATCTTCTAAATCGGGTGTCCAACCATAATCTAACATACTAGTCGGACCGCCACCCTCACACTCTTCGCCGCAATCACAATCTGGATGATTTGGCGCCTTTGAACAACTTAATTTAGCAACATGCGCTTTACAAATCTTATAGCAACAAGATCGAGCTTTCTCAATAGAAACATAAAGTTTGTTTTTAAACTCGAAAGGTTTCA
Organism: Leptospira sp. B5-022; assembly: GCF_000347035.1. GTDB lineage: Bacteria > Spirochaetota > Leptospiria > Leptospirales > Leptospiraceae > Leptospira_B > Leptospira_B cinconiae. Next base: position 395 of record NZ_ANIJ01000048.1, on the reverse strand, counting down.
AAAATATGCTAAAAACAAAACCAATCTTATTCTGATAATTGACCTTTACCCATCTACCATCTTGGCCAGCAATATTTTCATATTTTGATTCGTATTGAAGAATGAACAATTCATCTTCATTTCTAAAAATATGAATTACTTTCGATTTTATAGAAGGCTTTTCCCGTAAATTAACACTTGTGCCATTTATCAGGAATTTCTCTTCTGCAAGTAGAGAAAAATTAAGGAATAAGCTTACCAAATAAACTGAAAAGAATATCTTATACATAAATAAATTCTCAATTGGATGACGCATAACGACCGAGGTGCTCCGACGTTTGCGATGGCACGAGTTTGCACATGCAAACGAAGTGACAGAAGCAAATGTGGCGAAGCCTGGAGCGAGGGTCGCGTAG
>NZ_ANIJ01000047.1:67500-497500 GCF_000347035.1 Leptospira sp. B5-022 | reverse complement strand
CTACGAGTTCCAAACTTTTGAATCGTTCCGTCACCAAGGGTATGGAAGCGGGACAAAGATTGGTTTCGAATATGATTGCGGAAATTTCCGGACTTAAAAACAAATCGAGACTTTTAAGAAAACTTTTCCTTCCTACGATCCGACCGGAAGAAGGAAAAAGTTAATCACTAAGCGGCTTCTGCGAACCTGATCTTTTTGATCTCCTCCTTTCTTTTTAATTCGGATACCGCGAAGTAATACGATTTTCGAACGGAATGTTCGCTTAAACCCAGATACCAGCCGATCTTTTTAAAACTTTTTTCTCCCGTTACCGCACTGCAGACTTCGACGATTTGTCTTCTGGAAATTTTCCACCTTTCCAAATTTTCAAAATGATGGATTTGCATATTTTGATAAAGCCTGGAAAGTTTTTCGTTTAGTTCCTTTTTCCTGAGCCAGGATCTTCTTTCTTCCTCCATATCCTTGGCGAAATAATCCTTTAATTTTAATTTTTTCTTTTTAAGTTTAGAATAGAATAATCTAAATTCCTTTAGACTCAAAGGAATTCTATGCTTTAGCTTGAGAATGAGAGAGGAGATCGGATCCATTTCGGAAAGAATGTTTCGGACTACAAGAGAAGTCTCTCTGGTTTGGTTCAATATTTCTTTCGTAAATTCCGACCTTGGATCGTAAAATCTCTCGAAACCATCCGATAAAATTTCATTTTTCTTGAGCCGGAAGTCTTTTCTTCTCTGGTTCCATATTAAATTTTTAGTATATGCTGTGAAAAATGCGGGAAAATTGGAATACCCTCTTTCTTTGAATAGATGTAACACTTCTTCCGCATCCAAAACCAATTTAAGAATGATCTCTGAGCAGGAGTCTTCGTCCAAATGGTATTTTCCTTTTGCAAAAGTCCAGGCCCAGATCCAGGCTTCTTTTAAGAAATTTTCGGTATTCCCTTCCCTAAAATAAAAATCGACGGAAGAGATGAGTCGTCTGTCTTTTTCGGAGTTTTTTTCCATGATCGGATTTCGGAATAGATGACCCGATCTTCCACATATTTTAAAATAGAACCGTTCGCCTTAGATACTATGTTGGCGGCTAAAACGAACTTTTTTGGATTTTTTTATTTCTCGATCCTAGTGCAAGACTTGTGATATATCCTCGGGCGGAAGTATCCAACAGCTCGCTTAATAATCCCAAATCAGAAGAAAAGAATCATGGAGATATTTTTTTGCGTCTAGTTAATCCCGGCCGAAGAAGAAGGTTCCCGAGAAAGGATATAAGAATTTTTTTATAATATTTAAATTCTCTTTATTCGGATATGAATATCACTCAAGGATGAAAAATACAAAATGAAACGAATTCGTAGGAAGATAGGTCGCAATAGAAAACAAATATAAGGGACAAAAATATTTTCCGCAAGAGGACGAACACAATGAAAAAACTAATCCTACATTCCACGTTAGCTCTCGTATTGACCGGAGCGGTATTTTCTCAACCAAACGGCGGTCCAGGAGGACCTCCCGGAGGAGACCCGTGTAAAACGGAAAGACAAACTTATTGTAAAGATTCCAGACCAGGGCCGGAAACGGATCGCTGCCTCAAAGAATATATTTCAAAATTATCCGAAACTTGCAAAAGTCACGTAAACGAAATGATCTCTCGTTTCGAAAAATTCAGATCAGCATGCGCTGCGGATGAGGAAAAATATTGTAAAAACGTGGAACGCGGACCAGCTCACATGAAATGTATGAGAGAAAACGAAAGTAAGTTATCCGCTTCGTGTAAGGCGGCACTTCCACCTCCTCCGCCGGGAAATAGGAACTAAGTTGCACAGACCCCGATGCTAAAATCGGGGCTTTCTTTATAAATTAAAAAACTTTAAACTCTTTCAAGATGCCTCAAAAAATAGGGAATAAACCCTGAAAGTTCATTAAATCTTACGCCTTACTTGCTAAATTATCTATCCCAAACGTAAGATGCGTATTTCCTCAAAGAAACTAGCGAATAAAATACGTTTCAGCCCAACTCTAAAAATAGTATAATTTCAATTGACCTTATCCCTTCGTTTTTAAATAAAACCATTAATGTGACTTTTTATAGTCTAAAAATCAACTTTCTATCCGCAAAAGAGTTAACGCATGAAATTATCCTACAAAATATTCTTCTTGGCTATATCCTTATTCACCTTTAGTAATTGCCCTGCACCTAGCGTTTCAGGCAATTTCATAATCGCAAATCCGCTAAATAAAAAGCCCGCTATTCTTCCGGAAAACGTGGTCATTTTTAGAGAGGCCCTTCCCCCCGGTATTAAGAGAAATTTCGAGGGAAATTACGAGGTTGACACTAAATTTCAGAATAAAATTGAACTAATCGGTAAGATCGAATTAAGATTACAAAACGGAATAGTCTTAGTTCCTGGATTTCCTTTCCAACCTTATTTTATCAAGCCTGAAGAAGAAGGGATTAGAGCAAAATACTGTCGAAATAATCCGTTGATCTTTCTTCCTGTACCTATATTCAACATAATTAATCCTCTTGGTTGGCCATGTTTTGGATTAGATAATTACGCGGGAAACACTCCGGAAGCAGAGCAATATAGGGAAAAAATCCGTGAAGAGCTCATTCGGCAAAAAGCAGCTGAAAATGGAGCAAACTTAGTATTTATTATCAACAGTTATAGCGGTATATTCGGCATGGCGCAAGCATTCTTAAAAAATAATATCGATCAGAATGCTGCAAGATACACACCCAATTTAGACAAAATGGATATATACGGAGTTTACGTTTCCGACAAAAGTTACTTTAAAACTAAATAATCTACTTTTCTAAACAAAGGCGTAGGCGCTTTCGCTTACGCCGGTAAAATTCCCGGATCGTATTCATCCGTCGGTAAAGGTGTACAACCTGGAATTTTACTCCAGTCGGGCTCATCTCCTATATGACGGTATGAATGAGACCAAAGAATTCTGTCTTTCAAAACTAAGAATACGGCAGGCATTCTAAGTAAATGTCTGCCCTGCACTCCGTAGAAATTTCCTTTTGCAAGCGCTCTTACTGCACTCACCCAAACCTCCGGACCTGCCAATTCTATCAAGTTACCCTCTTGTATTTGGATCCGTTCATAAAAAGATGCGCTTGGGTCGGAGATTGCTTTTGCATCCGGCCAGAATCTGGAAAAAAACTCTTCTCCTTCTCTTACTGAGTCTGGATACACGAATAATATCGGTGGGAATGCAGCCATTTCGGAACTGAAAACGCGAAGGTCTTCGACCGTTTCTCTGCAAAATATACAACCAAGATGACGTAAGAATACGACTAAACTAGGTTTTTGCGGAAGATTATCCCCGAAACTTAGGCCGGTTAAATTTCGTCCTTCGACCTGGGATTCCAAAATTTCTTTCGGTAGGAATTTCATCTCTCTTTCAAATCTTCTACGATACCGGAAAGGAAATCGATTGCTTTTCTAATCCTTAGACGAATTTCTTTCTACAATGGATTTGCATCATGTAGACCTTATCGTGTCTCTTCTGACCCTTACGGCAATGGAAATCGTTCTAGGGATCGATAATATCGTATTTCTTTCCATAGTAGTCGGTAAACTTCCAAAAGAACAACAGCGTAGCGGCCGCACGATCGGTCTTGTCGCAGCCTTAGGTTTTCGGATCGTGTTGTTATTTACGGTAAGTTGGCTTGCGAGCCTAACAAACGGACTTTTTCAAGTGGGAAATTTTACGGTTACGGGAAGGGATCTTATCATGCTCGGTGGTGGACTTTTTTTGATCGCGAAAAGTACCAGTGAGATCCATCACAAAATGGAAGATGGAGGAACGGATCTGGATACAGGGCCATCTCCTTCCTTTTTTAACGTCATTTTGCAAGTTATCATTCTGGATATTATTTTCTCGGTGGACTCTATCATCACGGCTATAGGTCTTTCGGGAAACCTAATGGTAATGGTTCTCGCCGTGGTTATTTCTCTTTTGATCATGCTGGTATTTTCGGGAAAGGTAAGCGATTTTATCAACGAACATCCAACGATGAAAATTTTGGCTCTTTCCTTTTTGATCATGATCGGCGTCATGTTGTTCGCCGACGGTTTACATTTCCATATTCCGAAAGGATATATTTATTTCTCTATGGCATTTTCCCTTCTCGTGGAGTTCATAAATATGCGGGTTCGTAAGGCAAATCAGTCCCCTTAAGAACTCTGGAATTGATCCTAGCCTTTCGATTCCAGATCGCCCAACTCAGATTATAAAGTGGAGAAGACCAAAAGTTCGGCAATAAACCGTCGCTTACTGCAAGTTCCAATACTTGGGTTCTCCACTTTCTGTAAAGTTTATCCGCTTCCTCCGCAGCTTCTTTAGTGATTGGATCCAGGGAGAGATTCCTGCTTAGGTTCAAAGTATATTCTACTTTTCGAATGTATTTTTCCTGCTTCTCCTTTAATTCCGCATTAAAGACGGAAACAGCCTTATCATAATTTTTTAAACATAATCGATATAAAATTTCATGATTCCACCAAAGAGAAGAATCGGGGTTAGTTCCCGGTTGTATGATATCTCCCTCTAAGAAAGTTTTTCCAGGAATAGAGAACGGAATAAAAATCGATAAAGATGGAATAGAACAACCTGTTGCCCAAAACTGAGAATTAATAGGATTCGTATCCAGTTCGGCGACAAAGGAAGAAGTAGTCTGATTCGGAGAAAAAGGTCCTCCTGCATGAAGACAAACGGAACCCATCCCGGATCGGACCGGAGAGAACCCTATACTTTTGGAAGGAAATCCTCCTTGGCTGATAGTGAGTGGAACACTTCCCTTCTCCTTACCCTCCAATCTTAGGATTTGCATTGCTTCGGAAACACCTAACTTGGATCCGAAAAATTTTCCCCCTCCGGTTACAATTTCTCTTCGTACTTTACATTTACTAAAACTAGTAAAAAGAGAATCCGAGAACGCGTCCTTAAAAGAAAACGTTTGTCCCTTCTTCAACCAACCTTTTGCTCTTGCAAAATCGATCGCATGAGAATGAAGCCCGTCGTAATCCGATCCCAATGTCAGACCGTTCGAGATTGCGTAAAATCCTTTGATCTTCTTCCAAGCCCAATATCTATCTGCAGTTTCCAGAACATACGCTTCTTTAGGATCCGCGATGATAAAACTATTATGATAGAAGAAGTTTCGATTCGAATAACCGCCGCATGCATCTTGTCCGAATCTTTCCAAATATTCTATGATCAAGTCTTTAGCTTCCGCGGCAGTATCGGAACGTTCTAGGCCCAATCTTAAAAGGTCCATCCCGGTCAGACCATCATTCTTCTTTTCGATCCGGATTTTGGTGAAGATCGCTTCGTTCCCGATCACTACACCTTTGGAATTCGCTCCCATCTCCGCTCCCCAAATATGAAGAGGACGAGAGATCAAAATCTCTCTGGATTTTTTAGAACTTGGGACATCGATGAAGGTAAGTCTTTGAATACTTTCCTTATATATTTTTTCAGGAAATCGGACCAAACATTGGGGCTCGTTCGGTTCTCTGTCCGAATTTTTTCCGAAGATCATTTTTCCGGAAGAAGTGGAATCCGGAGTCGCCACAAAAGTATCACACATAGGTAAGGGATACTAACTTTTTCTACGAGAAGAGCAAGACGTTTTTTTATTTAGAGAACTTCCAAAAGTAACATGGTCATATCGTCTTTTAATTCGGAAGAATGTAATCCCAGAACGGCTTCGCCTAATGAATCCAAAAATACCCTACCGGAAAGTGATGTATAATCCCGAATGAGATCCAAGAATGCTTCGTATCCGAAAAAATCTTTTTCCCTTTCATAAAATTCGAACATTCCGTCTGAGAACAAAAGCACCCGATCTCCCGACTCTAATAAAATTTCATAATCCTTATTGAATAGTTTAGGAAGTGCAAGAAGGACGGTTCCTTTCCCTGTCAATTCTTGTACGGAGCCATCGGACTTAATGAGGACCGCGGGATGATGTCCTGCATAAGAATAAGTTAGGCTTTTTTTCTCTCTATCCAATCTCATGTAGACAGCAGTGATAAAAAAACCGCCGATCATGGTCATCAAAGACTCATGGATCAAGGTTAGCCCTTTAGAAGGACTTTCTGCAACCGGTGCAACACTTTTAAATGCCATCACCGCCATCGCGGAAACCATTGCCGCAGAAACTCCATGACCCGCCGCATCCGCGAAAAAAAAGTCAAGCTCACCTTCCTTCCCCAGATTCGTTTTGATCAGATCCCCGCCTACACTTTCCAAAGGTTTAAAATAAGAGTAGATCCTAATATTTCCTGCCTCCGGAAATTCCAGATCCACTAAACTTTTTTGGGTTTTCTGGGCGATGGATAATTCTTCCTCGATATTGATCTGGAATTTTTCCATCTGCACATCCGCTTCCAATAATGTCTCGAATGTTCTCATTCTGAAACCGATCACAAGTACCGACAAAATTCCCGAGGAGATTAGACCGAAATAATACATGCCGACGTCTATCTTAGGATCTTTCACATGAATCCCGACAAAAAATGCGACCGCTATAAATATAAGCAGGACAGGAATGAGCACTCTCCGGTTGTTTATGGAAACTCCCATGCTGAATACGACAAGTATCAATCCGAACAGGTAACCTAGATACAGACCGTTCAGATACAAAAGATAAAAGGAATGGATACTCATTACCGCGAAATGAAAGAGCAAAACGGATTCGGAGTATTTTTTAAAATTTTCGAATTTAAAACTTAAGAATAGCGAAATACAAATTAAAGTAACATGAGTGCCCCGGATCCATTTCGGGTCGGAGATTCCGTTTTTTCCCAGATCGCCTAACAACAAGCCGAATCCCGCAAAAAAAAGGAAAAGGGACATTGCAAACCGAAATCTAGAAAGAGATTCCTCGGAGAGAAATTCCTTTAGGCTGGTGATCGCCGACGACTTATTTATCTTGTTGGAAGAATTGTTCCTTGTAGGCATCTGGGATCGCCGCCGGTTTTCCGGTAGAAAAATTAAACCATAACAGTTCCGCTTTTCCAGTCAACACGCATTCCCCTGCTTGATTCCACATAGAACACACGATAGAAAAAGATCTGTTCTTAACGGATTCCAATTTTACGGAAATATCAATCGTCTCCGGAAAACGTACCTGCTTTCTATAATCCATCTCCAAATGAGTAAGGACCGGTCCGCCTTCCAAAGGTTTCTGAGGAGATTCCCAAAGACGCATATCATTAAAAAAAGAAGCCCTCGCTGTTTCAAAATATCTTGCATAGACGACATTATTAACGTGACCAAAGGCATCCATATCACCCCAAGCCACTTTTTGCTGAACACTGTACGTGTATCTTTCCGGTTTAGACATAAAACTAGAAAAACCTAAGAGATCAATTCTGGAAAGGAAAGAATTTTCAGTAAAAAGAGATTTATGTTGCACTCGGTGAAAATTATGTGCAGTAATTTTAGATCCTATCTCTTACAAAACTTTGTCTTTTACTTTTGGTGGATTTTTAAAACTTACACAAAAACGCTAAGAACATAATTGTTTTTTTCGTGAATTTTCTACTCTATGTGCTTACTAATATCTGTGCGAAAAAACTCTTCTTAGCTTTGCCTTTTCCATTGAAAGGCAGCTAACCTAATTTTTTTCACAGAAGGATTCTAGGGTTTTACTGGAATAAATCCCTCCGATCAACCCGTGAATAATGGAGTCCCAAACCCCGGTGATAATTTTCACTTCAGGAATTTCCTTAGGATTCGGGCAACTGAACTCTATGGGGTCCGAAATGAAATAATATCCGGCCACTAGACTTCCCTGCCTGGCGGATTTCACTTCTTGCGTATTAGGTTTAAATACTAGAGCCTTGGAATCTTTTTGGAACGTAAGAACGGTTTTATGACATCCGAATAAAACCAAAACCAGAATTACAAGAATTTGTTTCACCATGGATAACACTCCACTTCCAGAGTTTGGGGAGAATAAATCCCGAGTGTCGATTGCTCTAATACTACGTCCCAAAATGTCATAAACTGATGCACTGACTTAGGTCCTTGGGGACAAAGAGAAGCGAGATTTACAACCTTTTCATTCGGCAAAAGACCCATTAGATAATAATGGTCCTTCATGCTGAAAGTCTCTCCTACCTTTCCTTTGGTATTTTTTTTCCGTTGGTCCAAAGCCGTTTTACATTCCGAACTTTCCGCATAGGCCAAACATGGCTCGGGCGGAATGGCGGGATACGTTACCCAAGCATGTCTACAATTGAAACCGAATAGGATCATAGTAAGGATATTTAATAAAGTCCGATTGATCATATAATTCATCCTCCCTCGAATTTCAGTTTTCAATTATGCTGCCTATACACTCTGATCGGAACTCCGTCTTTTCCGGTACTGATATAAACGAAATCCGAGCCGAATGTGAAGACCGAAATGGCCGAAAAGATCTGCTGCACGTTACTTGGATCGCCGAGTCCATTGGCTCCGATCTTAGACCAAACGTTCGCGGAATTAGGATTAGTCGAGTTCGTCCTATAAATCCTAATTCCTCCCGGATTATCAAACCCTACATACAAATATGAACCGTTTTTGATCAGCATGGAAATCGTCCGATTCGTAGGATCTCCGAAGTCAACATTCCCGCTTCCGTTATTTGCGATTAAACTCCAATCGCCTGATTCGCAACTGTCTGCCGCTCCGGTAAGGGCCGGACTACATACCCAGATCTGGGCCCTACGATTAGAGTCGTCGGTTCCGCCCGTACAACCGTTTGTTCCCGAGAATGGAGTAGTCCTAAAACCGGTAATTGTTCCGGCATCCGCCAAACATACGTTCCTTGCCACATAAAGTTTTCCGTTAAATTCGGCAAAGGCTGGAAATGCCTTATCACCCGGGATCAGATCGAAGAATTTATATAACTCTAAGGAAAACCAGTTATTGCTCGGATTGTCCGTCGGACTCTCCACGTTATGCCAGTATTGATTTGTTCTAGGTCCGACCTCCAACCAATTAGCGCAAGTATCCGGAGCGGAACAAGGGGTAGTAGGATCCGGACTAGTCGAACGTATAATAGATCCGTTATGCCCGATTGCAGGCCCTCCACCATTCGCGGCATAGATCAAATTATTGAAAGTAAATACCGAATCAACATCCAAATAATGTCCCCAATTCGGAGAGGAATTGAGAGCCACTCCATTCGCAGTTCCTCCGAAATACGGAAGATAATTAATATACGTACGTTTTCCCTTGATGGCGACGGTATTTGCGTCGCAGTTATTTCCGGCGATGCAGTATCCGGTATCCGTATCCGCAGAATTAAAACTGATAAAACCGAAATCGGGAGAATCGTTGGCGGTACTTCCATCCCAATTTCGTTTCGCCCAACCTACCAAAAGTCTATTGTTCAACGTCAACATACTGGAAGGTGCCGCGGTAATTCCACCGGTTATATTGGCCCAATCCGTATATTTGAAATTTAAAGTATTATCGGAATCTAATGTATAATATACGTAATCACCGAAATAATATTGTCCTGCGATCAGTTGTGTTTTTGCCCCTGCTGCGAACAGGAAAGAATCCGACCCTAAAGATCCTACCGCAAAAATTCCCCTGCCGCTTTCATTATCGGGACCACATCCCAAAGCCCTGTCAGCGGAATTCGGAGTACATCCGGCATGTCCGAGAGTTTTAATGACCCCGTTTCCGGTATTTGCTGTATTTGTGGAAGTCCAAGAATCGTTTGCTTGGATCCCTACCCCACCCGGAGAAGCAACCGAATCACGAGGAAGACTAAAGCCGATCAGCTCCGGATTAGAACCGTCATAATTGAATCTGAGCGCAGCATTTCCCGCATTATTCGGTCCGCTATAAATTCTTCCTTTATAATCCACTAAATTCCCGAAAGTGGATCCGTAAGGATCAAACAATAGAGGGCCGTCGTCAAAATTTATCGGTGCAGAACCGCATCCTAAAAAGTTTACTCTATCGAAAGGACTAGATTGTATATTTTCCCCGTTTCCTGAATCCCTGATGGATCCCCAGGAAGAATTGTCGAATCCGTCCCCATTCACTCCGTTGGCCGCAATCAAAGAATATTGGCTTCCGGATTGTATATTACTATGGGACAAACAAACCTTGTTAGGATCCGCTGCTGCTCCTCCACAAGAAGTTCCGTCTAACGCAACAGCGCTTTGGATTTCTCCCAACGAAGCGGTATTTAATTTATAACGTTTCGCACATTCAGTCGGACTGGAGCAAAGAGCCGAACCTAAGGCGTCCACTCCACCTAGATACGATTTCGAAAAACCTAATATGACCTGGTTTAAATTTGCACAAGAAGCGGACTTCAATTTGATCTGCTCCGCCGCAACAAAATCGGCTGTGTTCGGGCAAGTCAATGCACCTGAACTGGCGCTAAGGCTGGCTTTATCGGCAATTACAGTATATTCTGTCCCGGCCGTAAGAGCGGTCCCCAGAGTCATAATGAATACCCTGGAATTAGTGGTAGCCGGAGAGAGAGAAGAAATAGCGATCGAATCAGGAGACGGATAAGAAGCCGTGTAATTTGTGTTATCCGAACAGCGGACCTGGTTAGAATCTTCCATTGATGTGATCGCACTGGATTTGACTAATTTATAACGATACGGTGCTCCTGCCTGGGTATTTGCATACATCACTTTAGAATATTCTATTTGTATATGTGTGGAATCGATGTACTGCGCTCTTAAAAGAATCGGTCTCTCCGTATCGCTTATGATAGTAAATGTCGTATTTCCAAAGATACCGTCCAGACTAGCTCGAGCAGTCAAAGGGTATCCTTGCGTAGTATTAAATACGGCGGTGACCACCCCTTTTGTCGATGGGTCATTACTAACGGTCGCATTTCCGCTTGTCCCGTTTGCCAGTATGATTTCCCAAAGAACGAGCCCGGTAATTTCCCTAACACCATCCGTATAAGTACCGATCGCTCTATAGGAATATTTTTCTCCGGAAATTAAGATCCATTCTTCCGGGGTAACGGAAATGGAAATCAGTTGGGCCGCATTTACGGTTAAAGTCGCAGTCCCCGTAATGGAACCTAGAACGGACTCGATCGTGGTTTGTCCGACTGCCATACTTGTCACAAGACCTTTTGAACCTGAATTATCGACAAGTGCTACGGATGTGTTTGAAGAGGACCAACTTGCAGAATCTGTAATATTCTGAGTACTTCCATCCGTATAGGTTCCTGTAGCAGTCAATTGAGGATTGATCCCCTTAGGTATCGTTATAGGATTTACCGAATTGTAAGTGATCTGAATAGAGACCAAAGCAGCCGCACTTACGGTCAAAACGGTATTTCCGCTAAAAGATCCGGAAGTAGCGGTAATTGTTGTGGTTCCCAAACTCAGAGCGTTCGCCAGTCCCTTTCCTGAATTCGTATTATTGATCGTAGCAACGCTTGTAACGGAAGAAGTCCAAGTAACGGTAGAAGTCAAATCCTGAGTGGTTCCGTCCGAAAAAGAGCCGGTTGCAGTGAATTGACGAGTCAATCCCTTGGCTACATTCGGATTTGTCGGAGTAACCTGGATGGATTCCAGAACTGCAGCGGTAACCGTAAAGGATGCCGTCCCACTTACACCGGAATATTGAGCCGTTATAGTAGTGGAACCTATATCTGCCGCATGTGCAAGACCTATCGTTCCCGCATTATCTACTGTCGCCACGGAAGTAACGCTTGAACTCCAAGTTGCAGAATTTGTTATATTTTGGGTGCTTGTATCGCTATACACGCCGATGGCGGTCAGTTGAGCGGTCCTACCCTTCGCGACCGAAGGCAAAGGATTTTGACCGCTTGCATAAATTTCGACCCGATCCAAAACAGCCGCGGAAATATAAACGATCGCCGATCCGGTAATGACCGTCCCACCTGCCAAATTAGGAGGTGCGGAAACTCTAATGGTCGTATTGCCGGAACTGATCGCAGTTAATAATCCTTTGGAACCGCTGGTATCGTTTATATCCGCAATACTCGTATCATCCGAACTCCACGATACAATCGTTGTAATATCTTGGAAAGATCCGTCGGCAAAAGAACCCGTTGCGATATATTGCATGTTTCTTCCCTTGGGAAGTCCGTTACCGGAAGTTTGTCCGATCGGAGGATCCACGGGAGTGATCTGAATAGAAACTAAACTTGTATCCACTACATTCACGGTAATAGATGCCGAAATTCCCCTATAATTCGCTCTAAGCTGGGTATTTCCCGCCCGGATCCCGGTTATATCTATCGTATCTGGATCATTATTCGGATTATGTAATACTCTTAGAATGGATCCGTTCCCGGAAGTTACGGCAAGTCCGGGATCTCCGGTTAAATCCTGACTCGTACCGTCAGCAAATATTCCTGTGACGGAACATTGACGTACTACACCGATCGCCAAATCGGTATTCTGATTTTGGCAAGTAATCGTGATGGAAGTAACGGGAGCCCTAGTTACTTCTAATTCCATTTCGGAGGTAAAATTCTTAAACCCGATCCTTACTCTTGCTCTACCCATCTCGGCACCGAGCACTTGCCCGGGAACGATTCCGCCGAAACTTAGGATTGAGGGATCAGAAGAAGACCAGTTAGCCTTTTCCGTTATGTCTTCTCGTTCCCCGAAAGTATAGATTGCGGTCGCTTTTAAAGAGAGTGTGGAAGTTTTCGCAAAAGATCCGGAAGGAGAATATATTTCGATCCGTTCTAAACTCCCTTTTCCGAATAGAAGAAAAAGAAAAGGATTCATACCCGAGCCGCCCCCAGCCTGCATCCCCGCCAGAGCGGTCAAACTTGGCCAAATAGTACAGCTTTGAAAAAGAAAAACACCGAACAATACGTATCCGGAAATTCGAGGAAGGATCGATCGAACACGGACAAACATGCCAAATATATTCCTTTTTTATAATTTATTTCCAAATAGAGAGAAAATAAGTATAACGAAAAACAAACGCACTATAACAAGTAGTCGTCCGTTTTTCTACAAATTTTTCGGAACATCAAACAATACACGAAAATATTAATATAACAAATCACGTAAAACTAATCCTAAGTAATTAGAAATAGAATGTTTCAAAACAAAATCCCAAAATTTTTCAAACAAAACCGTCGATCGAAATCATAAAATAAGCTTAATAAATTATTTATTTCCATTTTTCTAATGTACATTTACTTAAAATACCAATCCCATAATTACGTCTCCCAAGATCGTTTTATAACAAACGAACACTTTCATCGGACAAAAAACTATTAATAGTTTACTAAAAAATAGAAATTATGCAAATAGGTCGCAAAATGAGGAGGAGAAGAAGGAGATCGTTTAAAAATATGTAAGCGTTTAAAACGCATTCCATTTTTATAAAACGCGTTCAAACTACATATCGCCGAGTAGCCTACGGGAAAATTTAAAAAACCGGTTTCAATGGATCCAAAAATAAAAGGAGAACTGCTCAATCATGCTTTTACAAAATTTTGTAGTCACCCCGGCAGTGGATGCCAAAAAAACTTCACTTGTTTGGACGATTGGGCTATTCTACTCTTTATTAGCTGCAATAAACATCAGTTTTTTTTCGGTGATGATCTTCGAAAATCAATCCGATCTACTTTTAAGAAACTTTAAATTCCAATCCAAAACGTTAGCGGAAAAACTCCTACAGGAATTAAGTCTGATACAATTGTCCAAAGGGGAAGCTCCGTCTTACGACCTATTCGAAAGAAATCTAAAATTTTTAGGGACCAACTCCTACAAAGTATTCGACGAGAACGGAGAGATCTGGATAGCCCAACCGAAACAACCGTCGGAAGAGAATATTTCTCCGGAGATCATCTCCGAGATAAAACAATTAGCCGATTCCTCCGGAAATTTTGTAGGAACTCCGTATAAGGTGGACCTAGACGAGACGAATTTTTCGATCCGCCTTCTCATTCCTTTTAGATCCGTTCAAAAAGAACCTTTGTATCTGTTGGGATTCGCCTCCCTTCCTTCGATCCAAGAAAGAGTAACACATATATTCGCGCAGATGGGGATCGCAATTTTTTGGGGAATCGTTTTCCACGGACTGTTCGGATATTATTTGTATAGGAGAATATTCGAAAAGATAGGAATACTAAAAAATACCAGCCATAAGATGTATACGGGAGACTTAAGCTCCAGAGTTGTATGGAATTTCAAGAACCAAGACGAATTGGACGATTTAGGACAAACATTCAACGCGATGGCGTCTCAGATAGATTCGAACATGGAGAGGATCACCAAACTAAATCGAGAAATTTCCAAGGAATTAGCGATCGGCAAAGAAGTTCAACAGATGTTCCTGCCGAACAAGATTACACTTTCCAGAATGGAACGTTACGGCCTATCCATATATTATAAACCATTGCGAGAGGTTAGCGGAGATTTATACAAATTTTACAGATTAGGCTCCGGCAAGGATTCCTCCCAATATTTTTTTCTGGCAGATGCCTCCGGCCACGGGGTTAGCGCCGCGTTGGTCACGGTAGTACTTGGGATTTTTACGGATGCGGTTTCCTTAAAATATGAATCTCCTGAAAAAACATTAAGCAGATTAAGCGATCTGATCGGCACAAAACTACAATCATCATTCTTTGCAACCGCCCTTCTTTTAAGATTATATCCCGACGGGACCTTGGAATTATGTAATGCCGCTCATAATGAACCGTTGATCTTAAGACCTTCTACGGATGAAATACGGACCATACCCACTTCCGGCCCACCTATGGGAACCATCACTGGATATTCATATAAGTTAGAGCGAATAAAACTCGCTCCCGGAGATAAGATACTGATGTATACGGACGGCTTAGTCGAAACGGTCGGAGCCGAAGGAACCGAATTCGGGTTACATAGGGTACAAGAATATTTTTTACGGAACAAGAACAAGTCCTGCAAAGAGATCGTAGACGGACTTTCCTTTGAATTCGAAAAATTCGCCGTCCGATTCAGGGATGATGTGAGCATACTCGCTTTTGAGATCCCGAAATGAAACGTTCCGCATACGTTATCTCCATTTTGATCGTGATCGTTTTCTTTCCGATATCGGCCTATTGGATCGGGAACGCGAAAATTTTAGAGCTTAGGTATCTACTATTAAAAGAAAGGATCATGAATTACGACTTGGCATCGGTCGTTTTAAAATCCAGAGTTCGTCTTACATTTTTGAATTCGGAAAATTTTAAAGAGGAACTCGTCACAGGAATATTAGAAAGTTCCATCCTAAACGAATCCCCTGAAAATCTTAGACTGTCATTGTCACCATGGGAAAGATCCGGAACATGGATCGCCAATGTCGTCAGATTTTTAACCTTAAAACCCCCGATCCATTTGGAGGAAGACCTAGAGCAAATATTCTATCTTCAACTCGCTTTCGAAATGGAAAGAAGCGGGATATACGATAAAGCGGATGAACAATATCGGTCTCTGGAAAAAAAATTAGACGTCCAAACGGACGAGGCGGCATTCGTATCCCTACATCGGGGTTTTTGTTTAGCGGTAAAAGGAGAATTGGAGAATGCGGTCATAAAACTGAAAGAGACAATAGAAAAATATCCCGGAACACATTATTCGGAAACTGCAGAATTATTACTTTCCTTATTATTACAAAATCTTGATATTCGAACTTCCTTCAAATCCGAGGGAACAAACTCCGAAAAAATCTCCTATTTATTTTCCATTGGAGATTGTTCGGAAACCTTAAAATATCTGGATAATATCCGAAATCCAACCAGAAATGAACAATATATGCGGGCCCGTTGCACCGAACTAAAAGGAGAGATCCCGGAAGCCGTAAAAAAATACACCAACATCATAAAAACAGGCGGCAAAGACAAGGCCTCCGTTCTTTCCAACCGAAGGCTCATGGTTATCGGAAAATTTAAATTTAAGGATAAAGCCGTTACGGAAAATTCCTTAAAAACCGCGGAAATACTAAACGATAAAGAAGCGTTGGAAGATTTTCGTACCATAGAATTATCCGGAAAGGACCCATATATCACGTCGGAAAATCCGAAAAAGTTATATAAAACGGGAGCCTTGGCGAATACGATTTCCCAATACGTTGAAAAAGCTTCCGAAGAATTAAAACAAGTCAAAGAGATAATATTAAATTCTTTCCGAAAGCCGGAAGAGAAAAAAACGCAAATAAGTAAACTAAGTGCAGCCGAAAATTCTCCCGATCTGTCTCATCTCACTCCCACTTTAAAAATATTCTTAAAGAACGGCAGGACCTTCTTTGTAGATTCCATTCTATTGGAAGAAAAAAAGTTCATTATAAATTCTGAACGTTTCGAAATCAGTATCCCGATTGAAAATATAGATTCCATTTCACTTACAGCGAAAGAAGATCATACAATAGAATTAAAATATGACTGGTTAAGTGTTATCGTGAAATCCCAATCGGAAAAAATTTTAGGCTCGAAATTGAATTTCATTTCGGAAAGTTTCCGCGTGGAACACAAAGATCCACTGACCCCAAAGGAGAACTATCCGATCTTAGAGATCCAAGAAGCGAAGGCTTTTAAAATTGTTAAGTAGTTCTATGGAAGGTTGCCTATACTCGCTTCGCTCCTGAAGTTGGATAAATCCTAATAGAAATATTGCCATGGAAGATCCACCTATAAGCCGGATTTTGTACTCTTGCGAGTGATGATCATTTATCTTGGTCTTTCAGTTACCGAAAAGACTCTTTGCTCTCTACCCGCGGCCCTGCAGAACCAACGATGGCCGCCTATTCGAGATTGCACCCGGGAGGGTTTACATTGCCCGCCTTTTTACAAAAGCGGCGGTGGGCTCTTACCCCGCCATTTCACCCTTACTAGAAAACTAGCGGTATATTTTCTGCTGCACTTTCCATATCCGGTTTCTTACGATCCCGAACTCCGGGAATTACCCGGTCCCGCGGTTCTATGGTGTCCGGACTTTCCTCACAAACTCCCCGAATGAGGGAAAAATCCGCTCGATCAGAAAAGAAAGCGCGACCATCCGGCAGACCTTCCAAAACGAGTATAAAAAAAAAATCCGCGTAAGGCTATCCGTTTTCATACCATATAACTTGAAAAAAGATCGTTTCGCATAGAGAACACAGAGTGCACGGAGGGACCGAATCATTCCTCTGTGTTCTCCGTGAACTCCGTGTGAAATAAAAATGTAAAGAAAATACCTTCCCTATTTTGCAACCTTCTCCCCAAAGCTCTCTCATATTTACTAATGTCATCGAAGAAAATACAAAAGCCTCATCCTGGAAGTTCCGAAAAAGCCAGGAAAGCCCTACGCTGGTTCGGAAGACTCTACGGTTCCTTATTTTATAAAACAGAAGTTTATGGATTAGAGAACGTACCTCAAACCGGAAGGGTCCTGGTACTCTCCAAACACCAAAGAAACGACGATATCCCGTTGGGACTCTCCAAAGCATTATATCATAGAAGAATGGATATCTGGGCGATCATGAAAGATTCCCTTGCTTCTCCCATTTACATGGACTATTTTCTAAAATGTGGAGGAATCCCCCTCAATAGAAAAGAACCTAGAAAAAGTAAAAACGACCTACTATTCGCTAAGAAAGTACTAAACGAAGGTAATATGCTCGTGATCTTTCCGGAACAAACCACGATTCCTTATAAAATGGGAAAGGGTCGCCCGGGCGGATTTAGATTCATTGTGGGAAAGCCGGAAGAGCCACTTCCTGTCCTATGCCTGGGATTGGAATATAAGCCAAGAGGATTCTTGCGTAGGACTAGCTTTATCGTCCGTGCTGGAAAACTTAGATACTTAACGGGGGATATGGACCCGGAAGATTTCCTCCATGACTGTATGCACGAGATCGCAAGCCTCACAAATCTCAAATACCCATTCGAACAGGCTAAAAAGACGAACGATTCAAATGGAGATCTAGAACTTCTCGAAACAATCTCCTAGAATCCATGTACTTTGGCTC
Source organism: Leptospira sp. B5-022 (assembly GCF_000347035.1). Lineage (GTDB taxonomy): Bacteria > Spirochaetota > Leptospiria > Leptospirales > Leptospiraceae > Leptospira_B > Leptospira_B cinconiae. Next base: position 479,540 of record NZ_ANIJ01000047.1, on the reverse strand, counting down.
GCACAGAGAGCACTGAGACCACGGAGGTGGGGTTCACGCAAAGACACTAGGTCGCAAAATTAAATTGTAGGAACTCCTATCGTGGGAATTAGAATCGCATATTGGAGTTCCTAATCACATTCCAACCGTATTTCCTATCTCCGTGTTCTCTGTGAGCTCCGTGTGCCAGCCACTTACCCAGAAAATCCCCACCTAAAATTAAAAAAAAAATCTAGTTTTTCCCAGAAACTTGGCACGGCGTTTGCACTATATCATACAAAGCCCTGGCTGAGAGATAAAAAGATGAACAGAATAATTAAAATTGCCTTAATTTTAAGCATCTCCACTGCAATTTATGCAGAACCTGAAACCAATGTGTTAGAGAGTTCGCTCAATAATTACACACCGGAGACAGAAGTCCAGCTGGCAAATAAGCTTACTGCCCTGGGAAGCCTAAAACAAAAAACCAGGGATTATGAAGGTGCAATCGCTTTTTATGATCAGTCCTTAGCTGTGAGAACAAAAATCGGTGATAAGGAAAGTTCCGGATACGCTCTAGTCCTGTATCTAAAATCCATCTCCGAATTCCGTCTCGGCAAATCCTGCCAAGCTTTAGAGAACATTAAAGAAGTTATCCATGTATACCAAAAGATTGGTGACCTTGATTCCGCTCTCCACGCAGAGGAAGAAGGTCTTAAAAAATACCAGGAAGCATGCAGCCTGGCTTTTGCGAAATAGCCAAGCCTGACTCTAAACAAGGACTAAGAAGCGCTAGGAAATCATCCCATCTCTAGTTCTAACTTCCCTGGTCCGCCCCTTTCGGGGCGGGCGCTTTTTTTGATTTGACTCCGTTTTTTTCCATCCTAATCTTACAGGAATTCCTGGGTTGGGATGACTCCCTTTCTTTCCCCGTCCAAAATACGTTTCTTTAGTTTTTTCTGAGCCGCATCCATGCTATGATAAAACTTTAAGAAGCCATAAATAGAGAACACGGAGGCTTTACATGAAAATCGTTTTTAATTGGAAAAATTTAGATCATTCCGGAACGGCAGAAGATTATGCCGGAAAAAAGTTAGAACGAGTCTCTAAATACATACAAAAATTGGTTTCGATGGAAATTTCATTCGAACAGGTTCATGGACTGATCAGCGCTAATCTGAATTTAGCCGCAGACGGAAGCAAGTTTAACGCACAACATGAAGACAAAGATATTTATTCCTGCATAGACGGTTTAGAAGATAAGATCGTAAAACAAGTAAGTAAACACCACGACAAAAAAGCCGCTCATTGATGGACCAAGACAGGAAGTACGAAGAAGCGATAAAACATTTATCCGAGGGAGAGTTCGAGCTCTCCCGAAACTTATTCGATTCCCTATTGGAAGAAGACCCCGAAAACCCCGAGTTTGCCTCGGGGTTTTATATTTCTTCCTTCTGGGATCATAGAATCGATCGGATCCATCTCACAAAAGAAGGAAGGGAAAGAACGGGACTTTTATTGGAATTCCTGAAAGATTTCGATTCGGTGTATAAAAGTAAATCCTTCCCTCAAGAACTCTCCTATCATTCGGCGATGAGTTCAATTCTACAAGAAACTACGGACCAAGTGCGCATCGCACTTAGAAAAGAAGGCATTCAATCGCTTTCTCCTGGACTCATCGCGGAATTAGCTTACAGACTATTACTTGCTGAAGATACGGAACTTGCTTCCGAAGTATTACGTGATTCTTCCGGACTGGAAAGATTCTCTCCCGAATTATTATTTTTTAGAGCAGAATGTACATACCTAAGTGGGCAACAGGCGCAAGGACTGCTACTCTACAGAGAGGCTTTTTTAAAAGAACCGAGTGCGATCCGACTGGAATCCGTTCGTGCAGAGCCTATCTTCTCCGCGATACGGATCCTAAGAGAGGAATTTAAAGAAGAAGCTGAACTCAAAGAAGCATTGCCTGTTCTTCTTTTAGAAAGAGGAGTATTCAAAGAGATCCGTAAAATGAGCGATAAGGAATTGGAAGCGTATCGTTCCGAATTGTTCAGACTTCGCGATTCTTTAGGGCTACGTAAAGGTGGAACGGAATTTAAGGTAAAGTGCAGAATGATCCAACTCTGCTGCGCCTTACTCGATTCCAGAACTTCTATCCTGTATGGAGAAGTGGCCCAGGAAGCAAAACGTATCCTGGATTCTTTAGATCCGAACTTATACCATAAAAGATTGAAGGTGTGAGGTTCGCACGGAGACCACGGAGTTCACAGAGAGACAACTTTCATACGAAAAACCTCTGTGTTCTCAGTGCGCTCTGTGCGAAAAAAATTACTTAGAAGTGGAATCCAGAACTTGACGGATCTCTTGAGCAGTTCTATAATCCCCTTTTTCGATAAAGTATTGCTCTAACGCACCTAAGGTTTTAGAAGCTTGGGGATTTCTGGAAATTTCCAGAAGATGACGTGAATTCAGATCCACATCCACTCTTGCAGAAGAAGGAAGATCCACGAATTCGCGGTCTTCACCGACGGTTAGGGTTCCCGATCTTTCTGCCAAACTTGTTTCGTTGGAAGAAGAGAATCGGCCTACTGTTACTGCGAGAACTAAGATTGCAAGAGCTGCGCTAAGGGAGTATTGGAAGGAACGGTTCCAGACAAAACTGCGGGAAAACTTGGACCAGGAGGTTTCTTCATCGAATCGGACATCTTTGAGGAGATTCTGCAGTCGAAGATCGAAATCCTTAGAAAGACGGATATCCTTCATCTGTTCCATTCTTAATTCGGAGACTGCTCGAACTAAAGAATTTTCTAATTTAACAAGATCCGGATCTTCTTTCTGAAAAATTGCCGAGAATCCGAATCTCGTGCTCTGCTGTTTACTTGTTTGTTTTTCCATACCTTACTACCTAAAAAAGCCTTCGCCCTTCCCATCTTTCATAATCAGATGTTTCAAAAATTCCTTTGCCTTAAAGAGCCGGCTTTTGACTGTTCCGATATTGGTTCCGAGGATCTCTGCTATTTGTGAATAGGACATTTCCTCGAAATACCGGAGCTCGATGACTTCTTTATATATATCCTCAAGCTCACCTATTTTGTTGATTAGATAGTTACTCTCGTCGGAAAGTTCTACTTTTTTTTCGAAGCTAATACGATCATCGGTGACCTGAAACTCGGAATCATCCATGGAATTCTCCCGGGCTCGTTTCCTTTTGGCCAGAAGGTCCTTGGATTTATTAACTACGATCCGGTACAACCAGGTATAAACCCCGGATTCTGCCCTAAAATTGCGTATTGAACGGTATCCTGAGATCAGGGCGTCTTGGACGATGTCTTCTGCGTCATCCCCGTCTTTTACCATGGAGACAGCTTTTCTATACAATCTCTCCCGATAAGGGCCGGTAAGTTCTATATATGCCTTGTCATCCCCTTCTTTGATCCGTTTTAGAAGCTGGATTTCTTTTTCTCGTACGGTTTGTTTGCGATGAGGATTATCGGTTTCGATCATTAGAAGCCTTTACGACATAGGTAGGCTCTTCCCTGGCCTTTGCAATAAAAATATGACGTAAAGAAGTCTGTGCAACCGTATGCGGTTTTAGGATTTTAACCTTCTAAGGAAAGATTGATGAGTATTAGGGACTCAGTTAATTCCAAAGGATCTCTAAAGCGTATCCCATATAAGAACTTTTGTTTAGAATCTACCTGTTTCGGGATTTTCCAAACTACGTCCCCTAAAAATTCCAACCGTTTACCGGTTCTTCTTTCGATGACAGAACCTTCGATCGGAACGGAGCCCGGCAGATCTTCTCCACTCATTAAAATGCAAATACCTGACTCGGAAATATTGCCTAGTTTTCCTTCCAAGGTAATGAGCCCGGAATCCACCTGCACGATGTACTCATCGAAATCTCTGGGATAAAATCTTGGGCTCCTAGGTTTTTGATCGGGGTCGCTCATCGATAAGGGTTCAAAGTAGAAACGAATTCGACAAGTGTCCAGCGTTTTACTTTTTTCAGAAATCGAAGTAAATAAAAGGGATCTCTCCGTCGGGACTTAAGACCGCAAAACAAAATGCGATCAAAGGATAGAGAGAAAATTCCAACCAAGCCGGGATCTTCAACTCCTTTCCTTTTTCGTAAATCAGCCAACCTAGATAATGTCCAATGATCACACAAAGTATCGCAGGGATCCCTTGTTTTAACATATAAGGTCTCAGTTCCCCGCTCTGATATACGTACATTCCATGGATCATTTTCAGAGCGGATTCTATATTTGCGGAACGGAAGATCACCCCGAAGGTGACTGCCACCGAACTTGCGTATAGAACTCTAACGGGGGTTAATAATTTATCCCAAGAATCGGGAACGGTTAGGTTCGGGAATAATTTCGCTTTCCATTCTTTTAATACAGATTCTATTAATAGAAATCCGCCTTGGATAGAACCCCAGATCAGGAAGGTCCAATTGGCTCCGTGCCAAATCCCTCCCACGAACATCGTGAACCAAACGTTAAATCTATGGCGGAAGAGTCCCACACGATTCCCGCCCAGAGAGATATACACATAATCCCTAAGCCAACTAGAGAGAGTGATATGCCACCTTCTCCAATGTTCCGTAACCGACTGAGAAATATAAGGCATTCTAAAATTCTCTGGTAACTCGTAACCTAAAAGCAGCGCCGCAGAATAGGCCATATCCGTATAACCGCTAAAATCGCAATAAACCTGGACCCAGAAAAGAAATGCTCCCAACCATAGAGCCTCCGTAGAATAGGCATCCGGGTTTTTAAAGATCAGATCCGCGATCGGGGAAATATTATCCGACAATACGACCTTCTTAAAATAACCCATTAGAAAATAACGGATCGCTTTTCTGAATGGTATATCTTCTATCTTTTTCTCGGTTTGTAATTGAGGTAAAAAACTTTTGGCGGTAACGATCGGTCCTGCCACCAATTGAGGAAAAAAGGATACGAATAAAGCAAATTTTATGAAGTTTTTTTCGGAAGGAATCGCCCCCCTGTATACGTCTATCGTATAACTCAAACTCTGGAAGGTGTAGAAGGAAATCCCAACAGGAAGAACAATTTTAAGAATCGGGAATAAACTCGGGAAACCTAAAGTAACCAAGAACGCATTCAGATTTTCGCTCAAGAAACCGTAATATTTAAAAAAACCTAAAATGAATACAAGGTTCAATACCAGACTGATTACGATCATCTTCTTGCGGAAACTTTGGTCCTTGGATTCGAAGATCAGGTCCGCTAAAAAGAAATCGATTACGGTGGATAATAAGATCAAACCGCCGAACTTCCAGTTCCAGCTCATATAGAAGATATAACTCATGATGAGCAGGAAGATATGGATAGACGATTTGCGTAACTTTGGCTCCGGGATAAGCGCCGGTAAAATGTACCAATGGGTTACAAATACGAAGGAGAAAAAAAGAAAAAATTCCAGTGTGGGAAAGATCACGTAGGTTCCCTAAATTACGGGCATCTGCCCCAAAGAACGACTTTATTATTTATAAACCGTCTTTCGGTCCAGAAATACCGAGACAGGAACTAGGTCAAGGGATTCTCTTTCCTTTATCGGGTCGCTCTAGGCCGGAAACCTTTTAGTCAAGATTTTATCTCACAAAACGAAAGGAAGAATGTAAATCTCTTGCAAGATTTTTTCCATACTTTATTCGTAGTTTCGCATTCCATTCATATAAAGGAGTTCCGTTTTCAATGGTGAAAAACGTTTTAAAAAAAATCATCCTGACCTTGGTCCTGGTAGGAGCTAGCTTCGGTTCTTTGGCGAACTGTTTCGGAAAATTCGCACTTGTAAGAGTTTTCTACAATGCCAACGACGGGATCAATGTGGGCGGCGGCCTTCTTGCAAAAATCGTAAAAACGGTTCTGTTCTACATTCCTTTCGGATTTTTAATGGCAATCGGTGGATTTATCGACTTTCTTCTTTTCAACCTGATCGAGTTCTGGTCCGGCAGTAACCCGGTAGGATTAAACGAGTACGATAAAGAAGGAAGATTCGCAAAATCTTTCGAACAAGACGGAGAAAAACTGACTTTAGTTTATACCGATTTCGGTTCCAGATTGGATCTGACTGCAGTTTCTAAAGAAGGGAAATCGGAAACCCTGACCGCTTTTCGTTCTCAACCCGGTAAATTTTTCGTAGAGAGAGAAGGAAATCTTTCCGAGATCGAAGTTACATCGCAATCCGTCGGATCCCAAGTGATCTTAAAACTTACCGAGCAAGGTAAATTAAAATCTTCTAAAGTAGTTGAAGCTCAAAGTTTGCAGGATCTGCAATTAAGAGCGGCAGAATCCCTTTAATATAAAGGCCGGGTCTATTCTTCCGACCTGACGTGCAAAAGATCCGCCCCGATTTTAAGGGCGGATCACTTTCCGATAATAACCTTTCAGGCTATTTATTCCCGGATTAAATACGTATCGATACCCTAAGTTTAGGGACGGGCTATAAATCTAGATTCAATCTTTAAAACGGAATTTTTTCCTAGTCCGCGTTTTGCAAACCATCTAGGATTCGCTTCCACCGCATACATTACCTTTTGGGTAGAATGATACAATACTTGCGTTTGGTTCGGGGCCATTTCGTAAACGTCGATGAGCTTTTTATCTTTTGAAAAATAACCGATACTCAATGGAATTAAGGTATTTTTCATCCAAAAAGAAAGGTAGTCCTCATTCGGAAAGATGAAGATCATTCCTTCATTCTCTCCTAACTTTTTGCGGAACATCAATCCTCTTTGTCTGGATTCGTCGGTGTTTGCAACCTCGACAAGCAAAGCATGCTCCCCTATATAGATGGTGGTTTTTTCTAAGTATAAGGGAGAATTATACTCCCCCCAACCCGCCATCGGAAGGCAGAATAGAACAGAAAGTAAGAAAAATCTAAAAATTTTCATGGTCCCTCAAAAATTAGGAGGACGTTTTTCTAAGAATGCTCCCATTCCTTCCTTGGATTCTTTTCCGGAGAATAGATTGGAAAATTCTTTTTTCTCGAATTCTTGTCCTTTAGATAACTGCATGTCTAATCCGTTCAGGATGACGGATTTGGCCGTAGAGACAGCGATTGGTCCTTTTTTGAGAATGGATTCCGCAGTCGCTTTAGCAGTGGAGATCAAATCTTCCCCGTCTTTAACAAGTTTATTTAATATACCGATACGATAAGCTTCTTCCGCACCGATCATATCTCCGGTAAAGATAAGTTCCGCAGCTCTTCCATAACCGATCAATCTCGCAAGTCTTTGGGTCCCGCCAAATCCAGGGATTAGCCCTAAAGAAACTTCGGGAAGTCCTAATTTTGCCTTTTCGGAACCGATACGAATATCGCAAGCAAGCGCAAGTTCCAGTCCTCCGCCCAATGCAAATCCGTTGACTGCCGCGATCGATACAAGTCTACTCTTCTGGATCCTGTCGAATGTGCTTTGTCCCAATGAGGCAAACTTCTCAGCCCCGCTTGTATTTAACTCTTTCATCTTAGCAATATCCGCTCCGGCTACGAAGGCTTTTCCTTGACCGGTTATGATCACAACTCGGATAGCAGGATCTTTTTCTAAGTTGGTTATCTCGCTAGTTAATTCGTTTAATAGTTCTTCGTTTAATGCGTTTAGCGCAGAAGGGCGGTTGATCTCCAGGATTGCCAGTTTGCCTTCTTTTTGCAAATGGATCAGTGATTCGTTCATAAATTTACTCCATCTCGATGATCAGAAAAAGTGTATCGTCTTCGAACTCCGCATCCCTAAAAAATGCGGACAATTCGGTTTGGACGGCTTCTTTAAACTGTTTTAAATCGGTAAAAGACTTATTTCTGTTCAGGATTTCAATAAGGCCTTCGCTTCCAAGCTGTTTTCCTTGCGGATTTCGATTCTCTATCAATCCGTCCGTATACAAAAATAACCTTTCTCCGGACTGGATCGGCAAAGAAACCAGTTCCGCGATAGGCCTTTTAATCCCGAATCCTAATATACTTCCGGTAGTTTCAATTTCCCTAAAGTCATTTCCGTTTCGGGAATGCATCAGATACGGATGTCCTCCATTCGCAAAATGGATCTCTTTAGAAATAAAATCGAAAAAGATATACACAGCGGAGGCATGATGGGATTTAAACTGCCTGAGAAGTGTCTCATCCAGATACTCCAATAATCGGACCGGATGAAGTTTAAGACGATAAGGCATCGTCGCTACCATAATTTTGATAAATGATGCGACTAACGCGGAAGCGATCCCGTGGCCCGCTATATCGGTCAAAAAAACCCCGGTGTTCCCTTCCCTTAACTGTATAAAATCGTAAAAATCACCGCCGATCTCGTTAGGAGTGGATCTGAATACCTCGTATTTGAATCCTTTAATACTGATATCTTCCGGAAATAAAGTCTCCTGCACTTTTCTCGCAATTTGGAGTTCGTGCTGCAAAAATCTATACTCTGAATCCAGTTCGGAAGAAATACGGACTAATCTTCTGACAATCACTACGATCGTAGTCCCGATCAAACTTAGGATCAGGTAAACCACATCCGGAACGAATAGAACCAACGGGAATCCCGTAAAAGGGCCGTTCTTTAGTTTAAAATATATGAATCCGAGGTGTAATACGATGGAATAAGTCGCCGTTAAGAAACAACCCTTTACCTTAAGGCGGAACATTTGGAATAAGACCAAAAATCCGACTAGCAGGAAATAATTATTATATAGTTGTAAACTATGAAGATCGTCGAAGCTGTAAAACGATTCGTTTAAGATCAGCATCACTAAAAAAGTGATGCTACAATTCGTGCCGTGAATGACAGCAGGAAGATATTTCCTTTGAAAAGAAAGAACCAAGCTAAGTAGGTTTAAACTTAATATAAGGCCGAAATAAATAGTTCCATGAGGAGCATTCCGTATCTCAGGGATCAGGGCTAAAAAATATACTAGGAAATGAAGAAAAAATGCGAGTCGAATGAATGACTGATCGATCCGGACGAAATCTTTCCAAGCGCTTACCTCTCGGTAATTGAATTCGGTTTCCAGGAAAGACCAAGGGTTAAGTATCCCGCTAGCTTTTTTATTGGATAGATTCATCTAATATAAATTCGTAAATTTCAGAACCGTTAAATCTGATCTTCATGTTAAAGCCGGATGTAAGATATCGATCCAATTTTTCCGCCAATTCCAAACCTTCTTTAGAATCCTTAATATTAGAATAATAGAAAGCAGCTGATTTTGATTTATAGTTATACGGAAATCTTTCGTTGATCAGTAAAGTTACACGAAATCCGCCTGGTCTAGTCTCTAAAACGATATGACTCACATCCTTGCGATTCAAGATCCTCTCATCCTTAGGTAGTTCCCAAGGATTGGTTACATCCGAAAAGATCGATACTCCGTAAAAAAACAGAGCGACCATACATAACAAGAAAGACGTCCGAGCATAATCGCGGGGAAATCCACAAGTGTTATAAATAGGGACGCCGGTCTTCATGAGAGACAGGCACAAATCTTACAAAGGGCCTATGAAATGCAAATCAATAACCCAATCTTTCTCTTTCCGATTTTTTGCGATGCAAAGAAAAATACTTTTCCTTCTAGCTCAAGTTTCGCATATTCAAAGCCGCATGTTTTCCGAAAAAAAATCCAAGCTAAAGACGGAAATGTGTCGATTGTTTGTCGTATTCATTCTTGTTTTTGAAACCTTCTACTCCTGCAAAGAAGAAGCGGGAGATCCGAATCCTTATGCTGATATTCTATCGTCGACTCCTCTTTCAAAGATAGAAAACTATGTCGGTTTGGAGTCCCAGGATTGGGACTCTAGGATTTTCAATTTGGACAAAGTAGCTTTGGAGTATGTAAAAGAACTAAATCGAGTGGATGGATTTACTGAATCACCTTCTCCATTAAAGGATCTTCAACCGTTCAAAACAACTCTATTAAATGCTTTGAATTCTCAATCTGGTCCGCTTGTTTCTCTTTTAAAAAGCAAACTTTTCCGTATTTACTTCTGTGAGGACTTAGGCGGCTCCGCAGTCACAGGGATCGTTCGCAAGGATGGGGATCCGATCGGAGGTTTTGTGATCTTAGATGCGAATACTCTCAACAGGAACGCAAACGATTGGATCAGTTATAAGGAAAATTCCTCCTTTCAAAAAGGAAATGTTAAGATACGAATCCGGATAGAAGAGGAAAAACAAAACACCAAGTCGAATGCTCTTCGTTATATCCTATTACACGAATTTGGTCATATTCTTTCCGAAACGGAAAAGATAGGTCCAAGCTTTTTCTCCCATAAACGATCCTTTGCAAACTTTGAGTTCTATAAAGGTATTTGGAGATCGGAGAAGGTCAGCTATTTGGATGATTCCGTTTTTACATTCCGACCTCAAATCCGTTTTTATTCCGAATCTCTTTCTTTGGAAGAAAACTGGGAAAAAATTTATCCGGTCCTTTCCAAAACTCCTTTTCCTACACTATACTCTGCCACAAATGCGGACGATTTTTTTGCGGATTCTTTTGTTTCCTATGTGCATGTGATTTTGGAAAAGAAACCCTGGGCATTGGAAATATTAAAAAATAATAAAACGATTTTCAAAATGGAAAACGGTATAGAGAAAGATTCCTTGAGCACACAGAGGAAGATTATAGAAAAGATAATCTTTCCTTAGGTGATTTAAGGAGACACTGAGATGAGAGAGTCTCAAAGTTTAAACTTATCCACGGATTTCAAAAGTCCTTCGGATTGCCCATGCATCTCACTGGAATAAGATGTCAGATCATCCGCTCCGGAAGCCACTTCCTGGGTTCCTTCCGAGATACTTACGATCGTTTTAGTGATCTCATCTGTGGCTCGTTTCTGTTCCTGGACCGCTTCCTCTATCTGTAAACTGAAACTCATCAGGAAATTCGCGGATTGATGGATGTCTTGTGTGTTCTTCTCTTGGGTCCGGACAGACTCCAATACCTTCTTCGCCGATAATCCGAAGGAATCAACAGAAGTCCTTAGCTTACGAAGGATATCACTCGCCTCTTTCACCTTAGTGTTTCCGTTATGGACCGCGTTATTCGTCGAATCCACAAGTTCCCCGATCTCTTGCACCGAAGAAGAGGTCTGGGAGGCAAGTTTTCCGATCTCCTCCGCTACCACCGCAAATCCTTTGCCCGCTTCACCTGCACGTGCCGCTTCTATCGCCGCATTCAATGCAAGAAGGTTCGTCTTTTCCGAAATCTCCGTTATGATCGATAAGATCTCGTTGATACGACTGGCACTTTCTCCGATCTCATCCATTGCCTGGTTTGTCGCTCCCATCGCGTTCTCACCCGTCAACGCTCTCTCTTGAGACTCGGAAGCCACTTGGGATAATGTCTGCATCTCATTATTGATCGTGCCGATCTGTTCGCGAAGAAGTACAACATTCGTATCGATCTCTTTCATGTTCTCGATCGCTTTTTCCATCGATCTACGAACATTTTCAGCCGATGCAGCCAGTTCCTCCACAGCTGCGGACGATTCTTCCGCTGCGGAAGCCTGAGCCTGCGCAACATCCGAGAAGTTACGACTCGACTCCGCCATTTGGTCCGAGGTGTTATTTAATTTTGTGGAAGATGTTTTGATATCAAGAATGATCTTGGAAAGATTCACCTTCATTAGATCCATGGATTTGAGAAGCTTACCTATCTCATCCTCTCTCGATATATCCATATGCGATGTCAGATCTCCTTCCGCTATTTTCTCCGAAAAACCGATCGCTTCTAATAAGCCGGAGGTTATCAGTCGGTTAAAGATCAAGTTCAGAATGATCAGGATCACCACCATGATCACCAAAGACGATATGATCGTCTGTAAGATCACTCCTCTCATATCCGACCAAAAGATCGAATCCGGGATCGACACTTCCACTGCCCAAGGTTTATCATAATTTCCTAATAAAAACGGGAAAAAATATCTAGTATGCCCCGCACCCTTGATCTGAAAATCCTCACCTTTCAAACTTAGTTCTTTTACTTGCGCAAGGATATTTTCTTCCGGGATCACCTTTCCCACTAAGGAAGGATCTCCTCCATTTGCGGCATAAAATCCTTCAGGCGAAACCAAAGCCAGGTAACCTTCTCCCCTAAACGGCCGGATCGGTCCCAAAAGTTCCTGTAAATTCTCCATAGCGATGTCCGTTCCGACAGTCCCTACAAATTTTCCGTTCCGTAGGATCGGCTTCACCATCGAAACCATCAGTACATCTTTTCCGCTTACGGAATACACATAAGGATCGGAAATAAAATCTTTTTGGGTCTTCTTCGGAATTCGATAATAAAAGCTGATCGTATCATCCACATCGTACGATTCTGCGAATGTGATCTTTAAATCTCCGGTTGCTCGATTCCAATACGGAATAAATCTACCGGTCGCATCGTGGTAAGGAGTATTTTTATATCGGGCGTCCTGTCCATCGAAGCCGTTAGGTTCGTATAAAACCCAAGTTCCAAAAAAATGAGTATCGGTTTCGGCTAACTTTTTGAGAGAAGCGACCATTTCCTCACGAGAGGGATGAGTAGTTTCCAGCATGAATTGAAAACCTCTCAAAGAACCCAAAACGGAATTCAAAAAGTTCGAAATTTCATATTCATAACGTTTGCCGGCCATGGTAGATCCTGAATCCACCTGTGACTTTAAACTAAAATAAGAGGAAAACGAATTGATACCCGCCAGAACGAAAGAACCGGTCAAAAGTACGATCGATAAGTAAAGTGAAATTCTGTATCTAATACTCATAGTTAAAGCCCAAAAGACTATATTTTATTCCGATTTGGGAAAGGAAAAGCGAAAGATAGTGCATCCGGGTTTACTTTCCCAATCCCAGCTTCCCCCGTATTTTTTAGAAATGGATGCGGCAACGGCAAGTCCGATCCCTGCACCTTCACCTTCCGATTTTCCGGAAGATAGGACTTCCCCCACTTTTTCTCTGATATTTTTTGGAATACCTGAGCCGCTATCTTCCACCTCGCAGATTACCTTGGATTCCGCATCATAGATACTTACCTTAAGTTTTCCTTCCCCCGACATAGCCTGGTAAGCGTTATCCACGACTTGGGTCCAAAGCCTAACTAAATCTTCGGGAACACATCTCAAAGTAGCTTCCGAGACGTAATTTCTTTCTACGGTGACTCGGTTTCCACCCGCTCCTTCGTATACTCCAAGCACAACTTCCATCGTATCGGAAACCTTGACCCATCTTTCCTTATCTTCTTTTGCGATCCCGGAATACGTCTCCAATGCGGACACAATTTTATACATTCTATCAGTGGATCGATGGATTACTTCTTCCGAGATCTCTAACCCCCGAACAGCCATTAGAAATTCGGATATACGATCCCATTCGGAACATCTGCATAATTGAAGAATGAATTCCGGACAATCAACGAATCCAAGCTCAGCAACAACGGCCGCCTTATCACCCGCATTATCTATATCTTCCTGCTTTAAGAAAGCCTCGATAGAATGTCTAGTCTCTCTGAACTTTTTACCGATCTGTTCTTTATGATTTTCTAATGTTTTCTTCAAGGCGATGTTAAAAAATTCCCTTTCAGGATCGCTCGCCCGGCTCAAATATTCGAAAAGAAAAGGAAGAAGAACGGTTATCCTTTTCACATAAAAGGAAATATTCTCTCGAGAAGCTCCAATAGCACCTAATGGATTATTGATCTGATGACTGACCGCACCGGAAATCCTACCTATCGCCGTTAGCCTTTCGTTCCTAAGTAAGGTTTCCTGAGCGGTCTTTAATTCTCCTAATGCAACTTCCAATTCTTCTTTTTGAAGCCGGATAATCTCGTTACGTGAATAAATCTCTGCGGATTCTCTTAATATTTTTTCGGATCGGATCTGTTGGTCGATCGCGGCCAGTAACTTCTCCTTCATATTCTCCAATGTTACGAAAAGATGATGAATCTCGTCTTGGAAGTTCCTTATCGGGATTTGAGCGGAATAATTTCCGGCTCCCAGGGAATCCGCGAAAGTAGTAGCGGCGGATAATCCATCGACTACGTATTTGCAGAAGAACCTATCCAGAAAATACAAACATATCGGCAATAGTGCGAATGTGATGAATAAACATCTTAGAATGATAGGTCCAAGATCGTTCCATAAATAGGAATCCGGAACATAGACCTCGATGGCCCAATTCTTTCCGTATGTTCCCATACCGAAAGGGAATATGTAGGAGTTCCCACCTTCTACTAAATAGGCAAAAGGTTGACCTGAAGATAATGATCTTTGGATGGAATCCTTTAATTCAGGAGTTCCTGCGTCCTTCCCTTGCCGCAACGTATCTGCTCCATGAACCGCATATTTTCCGCCAGGAGAGATCAATGCCAAATGGCCGCCTCCGAACGGTCTTTTCGAAAATAATTCTTCTTCCAGGTCGGAAAGTTTCAGATCCAAACCGACTATTCCTATAAATCTTCCTTGGCGGATGATTGGCCGGATCAAGGAGATCATAAAAACATTCACTCCTTCCAGCGGATAAAAATACGGTTCTCCTACGTAATCTCTTAAGGTAGCTTTCGGGATCTGGTAATAGTTCCCGCTTTCGTCCGTATTATCATAATATACACTTTCTTCTAAGCTGATCTCATCCGGATTTTTGATACTTCTGTGAAAGTACGGGACAAATCTTCCCTTGGAGTTGGAACCCTTACGGCCGATAAAGGATGAATCCTTTCCGTCAAAAAGATTTGTTTCGAAGACCGCGCCTGCTCCTAAAAACCTTTTATCGTTCTGAAAAAGATTCAATAGATCTTTTTCGACGGAATCGCGGGAAGGACGGGAATGCTCCCAACGACTTTTTGCGTCTCCAACTTTAGAAATTGCTTCGGAAAAAATTTTACGTACTTCGAAGGAAGCCCCTTCCGCTTTTGCGAATGCTGCTTCTTGAGAGGAGACTTTGGAATCATAATATGCGGCTGCAGCCACCAACAAAGTTAGTAGGACCGAAAACGCAAATAGAACAATAGCGCAATAAAGAGAAAAGCGCGTTCGAAGGCTCATTATGCCCCCCTGTTTATTTAAGGGCTGAGGTGATAGTGGTTACTAGTTCTTTTTCGTCCCAAGGCTTTTTTAAGTAACTGTATAAATTGATCTCTTTCTTTAAAGCTTCAACGGAAGCGATATCGGCATGACCAGTAATGATGATCTTTTGGATTTCGGGATATCTCTGGTGAACGATCCGTAAAAATTCGTCCCCCTTGATATTTGGCATCAACCAGTCGGAAATTACGATCAGGATCTTGACTCCTTCTGTTACCAATTCTTCAATGATCTGCATCGCTTCGGACGCATCTAGAGCCGTCTCATAACGATAAGTATCTCCCAAATGTCTTTTGACTTGGGATTTCATACTCATCAAAATGAGCGCTTCATCATCAACAAAAAGAATCGCTTTCTCCACCGCTCCCCCGGTACCAACGTATAAATTAGACGAACAAAAACAGTAAAACCCCGGTTCAAAATCCGGAGCAAAACAAGGATACTTACTCTATAAATTATGATTGCAACTAATTTTCGACTTTATCCTCGAAAGAATGAGTTACAAGATCGCTTGGAAATAAATAGACCGAAGTACCTATTCAATAATTTTTATCGAAACCGGGGTTATGTCGGGAGAAGGCTGCATAATTAAGTAACCTTGCGAATATTCTATGCCCAGGGAACGTACAACTTTCAATTCCTCCGGTGTAGATACGAATTCAGCGACTACTTTCGCTCCGATCCGGTGAGCAAGTTCTGTGATGGCAGAAGTTAAAATGAATGCGGTCCGATTTCGCTCCAGGGATTGGATAAATTTTCCGTCGATCTTGATAAAGTCCGGCTGGATCTCCAATAATCTGGAAAAATTGGAATGTTCTACTCCGAAATCGTCGATTGCAATTTTTGCACCTAGCTCCTTCAATTCTGCGATCACTTTCAGACGTTCCGGATTTCCATGAAAACTTGCCGTCTCTAAAATTTCAAAAGTCACTCTAGAAGGATTGATCCCATAATGTTCCATTCTGGACAAAGCCCATTTCGGAAAACTTGGACTTTCCAATTCTGTCTCGGAAAGATTGATGGAAAATGAGTAAGTAGAATCAGAAAATTTTTTAAGCGCTTTTTCAAAAAGGATAGGACTGATCCTTCTCAAGAGCCCGGTGGATTTTGCCAGATACAAAAAACTTGCGGGAGCATAAACTTTTCCGTCTTCAACGATCCGAGCCAGGCACTCGAATTTTTCGACCTTACCGGTTTGGTTGTCCATAATCCCTTGGAAATATGGCACTATGTTGCCGGAATGGATTGCCTGATTCAGTCTTTTTCCCAGATCCATATTGATCTTGTACAGATCCTGATCGTCCATCTTCTCTGAATACGAATAGATCCCCGCTTCGGAATCGAACTCGGGCTCTTGGCTTGCTTTAACAAGCGCTAGTCTCGCCTTATAGTACAGATCTTTTTTTCCACCTGCAGTGGCAATGGTTGCATTGATCCGGAAAGAAATCCCAGAAGCGGTAAAATAATCGGAACGGAGAAGGATCCTAAATGCGATCAGATGCGGTAGGAACTCCTCTTCCTGCACCTTGGACAGTATCGCGACCTCGTCCTCGTATACGTGGAAAATTTCTCCGTAGCTCCCTAAGATGGATTTCATGGAGTCCAGAAATTTCTTCATTAAATCCTTATAGAGAGAAACTCCGAAATCTCTTGTGGTCAAAGAAGTGGACTCGATACGTATCAACGCTAGAAGAGAATCTTCCCTTTCTTCCGTGGCAAGATCCAATCTTCTTCTTAAGGATTCCAAATTAGGAAGACCTGAGTCTCGATTATAGAGAAGGGCCTCTTCCAATTTTTTATTCAGTTCAAAAAGAGAAATATCCGACTCGTAAGAACGAACCGCTTCCTTTACCGTCATGAGTAGATCGTTCGAGTCCCAAGGTTTGGAAAGATATCGATATAAGTTCGCCTTGTTCAGTGCATTTCCCACGGACTCCGCACTTGCCTGTCCAGTGAGCATGATCTTTTTGGTGTTCGGATTTGTTTCTTGGATCCGGATCAGGAACTCGTCTCCCCTGATGCCCGGCATTACTTGGTCGCTTAATATCGCCGGGATATGGATCCCTGCCTGGTTACATTCCTCCACTATTTGGAGGGCGAGTTCCGCGCTATCTGCGGCTTCTATTTGATAACTTTTTCCGAAGGCGGATTTGAGCTGTTCCTTTAATCCTCGCAGAATGATCAATTCGTCATCCACGCATAAAATCACTGATCTTTTGGGCGATTCTTCTGATGATCCATTTTCTTGGGTTTTCACGATCGGATACTCGGAGAACTTGGGATTAGACGTGGAAAAAAAGAATTTCCGGCTCGGAGCAAAGAATATTTTTATTCTTATCTTGCGTGTATTTAAGTCTTAGTAATGGTCTTTTAATTGTTTTCATCTGAAATTAAAATGAACAAGGACTAAGGTCCAATATTGATCGCCGGATTCGATCTCCTTTATGATAAAAATAATTTTCGAAAACGATAAGGAAGTTTTCCTCGAACCTTCCGAATTAAACAAGTCATTATTAGAAATTTCCTTGGATGCGGGTATCCCTCATATACACGCTTGTGGAGGTAATGCACGTTGTTCCACCTGTAGGATACTTATCCAAGATGGGGACGAACATCTTCTTCCCCGTAACGAAATGGAAACGACACTTGCTTTGAAGAAGGGTTTTCCGGAGAACGTGAGACTCGCCTGCCAAACAAAGACCTCCGGCGATGTTGTTCTTCGTAGATTGGTCATTGATGAAGCTGACAAGGCCCTTGCATCCACATTCTCGGATCTGATATCAGGCATAGAAAAACCGGTTGCTATCTTATTCAGCGATATCCGAGGTTTCACCGGTTTTTCAGAAAGTCATTTGCCTTACGACGTCATCCACATTCTCAACCGTTACTTTTATAGAATGGGAGATAAGGTCCTAAAATACGGCGGGATCATCGATAAGTACATAGGAGACGGGCTAATGGCGATCTTCGGGTTGGAAGATCCGGACCCTCTTCGTGCCAATCTGAATGCGATCCGTTCCGCATTAGAGATGAGAGCCGAATTAGAAAGTTTGAATACTTATTTGCAAAACCATTTAGGCTCGGAATTCGAGATAGGGATCGGGATCAATTACGGAACGGCGATTTTAGGAAAGTTAGGACATCCTTTGAACATGTCATTCACTGCGATAGGTGACACAGTGAACTCCGCAAGTAGGATCGAAACAACTACAAAAAAAGCCGACGCAAAGATCTTAATTTCCCAAAAAGTTTATGAATCCGTAAAGGATAGGATCCAAAAGGGAAGAAGTTTCGAAACGAAACTGAAAGGTAAAACAGGAAATTATAGGGTCCACGAGGTGTTAGGGACCAAGAATAATTGTGAGGGAAGTGTTTGGCAAGAAACCGGGTACAGGATCTGGGATAAGATTGATCCGACTGAAGTGGGAGCTTGGCTCCGTATGGTGTTTCATGCCGCTTCTATCTTCTCTGCGGATGGAGAATGGTTAGGCTTGGAAGGCTCCATACGTTTTCCAACCATTATGAACGATGAGAACAATCGTGGCGTGGCAAAACAAATAGAAGAGATTATCCATTTAAAAGAAGAAATGGAAGAGGAAGGGAGAAAGAATGTTCCTTCTTTTGCGGACATGGTTGCTCTTTCAGGTGCCCTTGCTCTTCAAAAAGCGGGCGGACCGCAAGTCCATATTCTTCCCGGAAGACAGGACTCCAATTATCCGGCGGGAAGAATGCTTATGCCTGTAGATAGTCCTGACGTAAAAGATTCTTTGAATTATTTTTCCATGATGGGATTTTCCGCGAGAGATACGGTTCTACTCTTGGGAGTACATACATTGGGTTGGCATTCCAAAGGATCTTTTACGGAGACTCCGAATATATTCAATAATCATTATTTTAGGGACCTACTATTGGATGGCGGGGCGAGAATGCTTGCTTCCGACCGAGCCCTACTCGGTTCGGAAGAGACTAAAAGAATGGTGATGGAGTACGCGCTGAACGAGTCTCTATTTTTTAAAGACTTCCAAGGACTTTACCAGAGGTTAGTAGAACAAAAACGATTGGAAGAATCCTGACTCCGTTTTTTTCTGGAATTAGATGCGATTCCTGCCCGCTTTAGACAAGATCCCGGCTTACGAGGCCGGCAAACCGATAGAATTAGTCGTACGTGAATACGGAATTTCGCCGGACAAGGTTCTCAAACTCGCTTCGAACGAGAATCCGTACGGCGTATCTCCCAAGGTTTCCGAGACGATAAAAGAAGCGGTTTATAAGATGCCCTTGTATCCGGACGATTCCTATAAGGCGCTCAAGGATGCTCTTGCCAAAGTACACGGAGTAGATGCAAAAAACGTAATACAAGGGAACGGCAGCGATCAAATTTTCGATTTTGCGACCAGATCGGTCCTGAGTCCCGGGGACAAGATCCTACAGAACGGCAAAACATTCTCGATGTATTCTATATATGCAGGACAATGTGGAGCCGAAACAATCCAAACCGATTCCGAACTGCATGATCTGGACCAGCTTTTGGATCTGTACAAAAAACATTCTCCTAAGATCATATTCATCTGCTCTCCCTGCAACCCGATCGGGGACGCTTTAGACAAGGCAGATATATATACTTTTCTCCAAAATATTTCCTCCGAAACCATGGTGGTTTTGGATGCGGCTTATATGGAATTCGGAAAAACCAGAGATCCTAAAAAAGAGATCCAAGCTGCGGATGTAATTTCAAAATTCCCTAATGTATTATATACCAATACGTTTTCTAAAATTTACGGATTAGGCGGGATGAGAATTGGATATGGTATCGCTTCCGAAGAAATGATCCGAGCATTCTATAAGTTACGACCGCCCTTCAATGTTTCTCAACTTTCTCAGTTAGCGGCTGCAACCGCGTTGAGCGACAGGGAATTCGTGGAAAATTATTTGAAGGCAAACCTAAAGGAAATGATCCGTTACGAAAAATTTGCAGAGAAGAAAGGGCTCTTTTACTTCGAATCTTATGCGAATTTTATCACGATCAAATTGGACAAAGCAAAATTGGATTCCACCCAAACCTTCGAGACATTGCTGAAGGAAGGGATCATATTACGAAATCTGAAAAGTTACGGATTGAATGCCTTGAGAATTACGATTGGAAGGCCGGAACAGAACGACCGGGTTTTAGAAAGGTTGTCGGAACTTCTTTAGTCGCTTCGCTTCTGAAGCCTGGGGATTTATTTATCGTATAGGTCTGGCCTCAGTCGGACAACTTTTTCTTCTCTACTTTCTGCCTTTTTAGTGCCGAAGTTCGCTGTTTCCGAGCGAGCAAACTCCTTTCTGACTTGGATCGGCCCTTTGGCTTGGAATTGGCTTTTTTCGTTTTTTTCTCTTTCGGATTGAAACATTCGAAACCTCCTTTTTTCGTCTTGGTGGTAAGACCTGCGATTCCCTTAATTAGTTTCGTCCCG
Source organism: Leptospira sp. B5-022 (assembly GCF_000347035.1). Classification (GTDB taxonomy): domain Bacteria; phylum Spirochaetota; class Leptospiria; order Leptospirales; family Leptospiraceae; genus Leptospira_B; species Leptospira_B cinconiae. Next base: position 459,054 of record NZ_ANIJ01000047.1, on the reverse strand, counting down.
AAACAGCGAATCCCTTACCGTATTATGTCAAAAATTTCCAGTTCTTGGCTAGCTTACTCCTTTTCTAGAACAAGTGAATGACTAAAATATTACAGAAAGATATTTCTTTTAAAGCGAATGAATGGACCTTTGCCCAATCGCTTGCCTATAATTTTTCGCCGGGTAGTTCGCTGGCTTGTTTGATCCAAGAAGAAAGTTGAGCTTCGTCGATTCCGTCTTCTTCTCGAATATCCAAATAACGCGTTCCCGGAACCTTGGAGGAACCCGGAGGCATCGGTTTTAATGAAGCTCCTTTGAAGAATGCTATCTTAACGTATTTGGCAAATACATGCACTCCGAGAAACCACCCCTGGCCTTCGATCCCGTAAAGTGGAGAGTTCCATTTTACCGCTTTACTAACATGCGGGACTGTTCTGACTATCAGTTCGTCGAGTTTACGCCCAATCTCTTTTTTCCAACCGGGCATAGCTGCGATATACTCTTGGACCGGGCCGTCACCATAACCTTTTGCGATCTGAGGATTTCCTCCGGAAAGTAAGATAGGCTCCTTCTTTCCTGAATTCCTCATCCGAGTGGATTTCTTTGCGCCTGCCTTTTTAAACTTAGGTGATTTATTCATCGAAGTTTTAGTTGGCGCCTTCTTCTTTGCTGAAACCTTCTTTTTAATCATCTAATCCCTTACCTTTTAAAATATGAGGTATATACTTTTCAATCCTCGCCTCTCTAGTTTTAGATTGTTTGGCAGAAGAAAAATGAAGAAGGTATCCTCTTTGCCTACCTGGCGTCAACGACTCAAAAGCCGATCTTAAGTCGGGAGATTCTTCCAATTTACTTAAAAATTCTTCCGGCATATCGAACTCTTTTGTTTTTTTGAAATTCACTTTTTGGCCGGATTTTTCCACTTCGATCGCATTTTTGATATAAGCCTTTAAAGCGGTTTTAAGTTTGTCGATTTCCTTAACGTTAGTGAATCGGATCTGGCGAGCGGACTGCACATTTTTAGTTTGTTGTACTAAAATTCCATTTGGATCCTTTAATAACGCGCCTTTGAAAAACAAAAACGCACAATATTCTTTGAATCCATGTATCAAAACTATATTATTGTTTTGATATGTATAACAAGGTTGACCCCACTTTAATTCTTCGGTGAGTCCTAGGGCAAGAGCGATCTTGCGCAGCGCCTCATATTCTTCCTTCCATTGTTTGGCTTTATTAAAAAAGAAATCAACCTTTGGATTCATATTAGTCTCACTCACACTGCAGGGATCTTCCTATCTGTCGGCCGGAAATACCAGGAAACGATCGTAAGCACAAGTAATAATACGGGTCCGAAATATTCTTTTGCCCCGTCCCCGGCTGCAAAATGAGAGAAAATTGCTCCGGACATCGTAAAGAAAAATCCCGCATACGCCCATTCCTTGACTAAAGGATATTTCGGGACAATTACAGCGATTACACCTAACAATTTCCAAACACCCAAAATGATCATCAGATAGGCCGGATATCCTAAATGTGCAAACATATCCGCTTCTTCTTTCATTTGGATGATCTGCACGATCCCGGTAGACACCATTCCTAAGGAAAGCCATGCAGTAGCGATCCAATATATAACCTTGTTTCTCATGTCCAATATCCTATTTTAATTTATTTACTACTTCTTGTAATCTATTATGGGCCATATTAATGCCCTGAGCAAACGGTAGCTTAAGCAGCTGGTCTCTAAGTGCAACGGACTTGAAGACAATGTGCATTGTAAGTTTGCTTTTTTCCTCACCGAGTTTTTCGAATTCTAAGAACTCAAGTTGAGGCGGAAAAGGAGAATTTTCCATTTCAAAAGTGCGGGTGATCTTTTGGTTAGGGACAAATTCATGAATAACACCGTTGAATCCGTGTTTGTTGCCATAAGGATCCGTAGTTTCATATTGCCAGCTTCCATGCTTTTTTCCTTCCAGTTTGATCACTTTGGTCCCCATCCATTCCTCTACGATCTCCGGCTCTATATGCGCCTTAAAAAGTAGATCCAAGGGAAGGTCGAATTCCCTGGTGATCAGCAATTCTTGTTTGCCGTCCTCTGCATCAATTTTTGTTTTTTTTTCCATATCCTATTTTCTTGATCTGTATTTTTTCATTACGGATTCCAGTTTATCGAACCGGTCGTCCCACATTTTACGGAACGGTTCTATAAAGTCGGCAATTTCTTTCATCTTATTCAGATTCAATTGATAATAAATTTCCCTACCGTTCTGTTCTTGATTTAACAATTCACACTCTGTGAGAATTTGTAAATGTTTAGAAACAGTGGGCCTGGCTGTATCAAAATTGGATGCGATCGCCCCTGCAGTCATAGCCTGAGAGGCCACCATCAGGAGTATTGCGCGCCTAGTGGGGTCTGCGATTGCTTGGAATACGTCCCTTCGTAAATTCATTATGTAGCTACTTAACTACAAATATAAATGTAGCTATTTAACTACGCAACATTTTTATTAAGTTATTTTACGAAAATCCAGAGACACGGAGGGGCCGCGATGTTGGAACTCCTACACGGATTGTAAGAGAAGGATTTGGTTGACGGAGCTAGGATTTTGTGATATGCGAGAATGCGCGCTCCCACGGGCCACTCCCCCCAATCCCAATGCAGGGTGGGGGCGATCTTCATTTCCTGTCGGAACTCCTACAAGCTATTTCTTCTCCACTTTGCGGCTTTGCGAGACAAACCGCGGCAGTGATGCGCAGGGCTTTAGTCCGGGCTTGTCCGGATGAGCGCTTATGCGCGAACCCGTAGCAGCACGGCCTGAGCGGAGCGAAGGAGCCGCCCAAATTTTTCTTCGTAGAAATTATAAGAGTGGCTTACTCGTACTTTTTGCTAGAAATTTGTTTCCAGATGGAGGCAAGATGTTCCCTGATCTTTCCTTCCATTCCGTTTTTAGTCGGTTTATAGAATTGAGGAGGATTGTCGGAGAGATCGTCGGGAAAATAGGAGAATGGCACAAATCCGCCGAAATCATGAGGATATTTATACCCTTGTCCTGCTCCTTCTTTTTTATGAGTGGCAGTGGGAGCATTTCTAAGTCGATTCGGGATCTTTAAACTTGGCCCTCGTTCTTTCACAAAGGAAAGTGCGGAACCAATTCCTAAATAAGAGGCGTTGGACTTTGGACAAGAGGCTAAGAATGTAGTGACCTGCCCTAATACAATCCTTCCTTCCGGCATTCCGATCGTCTCTATTGCATGAAGTCCTGCAACAGCTAAAGGTAAACCATGAACGGAAGCATTTCCGATATCTTCGGATGCAAGGATAATGAGCCGTCTGGCGATAAAGAGCGGATCTTCTCCGCCTTCTAACATCATAGCTAGATAGAATAAAGCAGCATCAGGGTCGCTTCCTCTCACCGACTTGATGAACGCGGAGATCACATCATAATGACTCTCTCCACTTTGGTCGTATTCGATTACCCGACTTTCCAAAAATGTTTCTATATCGGAGGCTTCTATTTGGGTTCCGGCAGCTTTCGAAAGAACAATTCCTTCCAAATTGGAGAGAAGTTTTCTAGCGTCTCCCCCGGAATAACGGACGAGTAGAGAACTTGCCTCTTTTGTAATATTCGGTTTCGGGTCTAAGGATTCTATACCTCTGGAAAGTATCTCTAATAGATCGTTCTCTCCTAAAGGTTCCAGTTTAAGGACCTGGCATCTGGACAATAATGGTCTTGTGATCCGAAAGGAGGGATTCTCCGTGGTGGCTCCGATAAGAACAATCGCTCCGGTCTCCACTCCTTTTAATAAACTATCTTGTTGGGAAGAACTGAATCTGTGGATCTCATCTAGAAAAAGTAAGATACTTCCTTCTTTTTCGGATCTTTCCAACAGCTTTTTGATGTCTGCTACACCGGTGGTGACTGCATTGTATTCCACAAAAGGTAGTTTCCACGTATTACCTAAAATCCTGGCGATCGTCGATTTTCCCGTGCCCGGAGGTCCGTATAGTAGAATACTTATCGGTTCTTTATATTTTTGTAATTGAAGTTTTGCCTTTTCCTGTCCAATGACCTGAGCAAAGGAACTAGGCCTGATCTTATGAGGAAGTGGCGCTCTTTCAAATAGACTGCCCAAGTTCTTCTTCCAATTCTCTTTGGACCTTTCGTATGCAGGAACGGATGGTGGAATTGCATACATCACATGCGCTATGGCAGCATACTAAGGATTGTTCCCTAATCTTCCCGTCCAATACATTCTCCACCAATTCGGAAATACGAACCGGTAAACCGAACCAATCCAAATTTTCTAAGATCAATTCTTTTCTGGTCTTAGGAATGAGTCTGGGAGAATCGTCCATCATCTAAACTTTTGTATCTTTGCTTCTAATATGCGTCAATCCGAATGTTTAGACCCCGATCCATCCGCCCTTTATTAGGTAATAATAAAGAATAAAACGGGGGATCCGAAAAAGTGCAGCAGCGAAAAAAAGATGGATCCTCATATTCATCGCTCCTGCAGCCACGGAAGTCCAGGAATAAGGTAACGGCGTAAGCGCTGCAAGAACCACCGCCCAGAATCCGAATCGTTTTACATATACTTCCAACTTCTCTTCGTGATTTCGAATGAACTTGGTAAATATGTGCAATTTAGGAAGTAGGAATCTTCCTTGGGAATAAGAACATCCTCCCGCAAGTAAAGACCCAAAAGATGCGAAGAAGATTACCCAGAAATCGGTCATTTTTGCCGCTACTGCCAATATCAAGAATGTATCAGGAGGAAAAAAGACATGTACCGAGTCGGCAACAAATATCGCAAGACCTACCCCCCATACTCCGGTGTAATCCAAAAATAGTCCGGCGACCTGAGTGACCCTTTCATTAAAAAATCTGGCGAGTATTAAAACGATCAATAATAAGATCACACTTGCGACCAATGTCTGTCGGACCAAGGAAGTGATTACGTTCTCCGTGGAGTTTCTAAGTTCTTGGGATTCGGTTTTCAAATTTTACCTGCGATGAAACATTCTTTCCAGATCTTCTCTGGTTAATTTGACCAAGGTGGGTCTTCCATGAGGGCAACGGGATGGGTTCTCACAATAACTGAGGCGATTCAACATCTCTGCGATTAGATGGTCTGAAAGTTGGTCCCCTTTTTTCACTGCGGATCTACAAGCGACACATTTTGCCATAAGATCGTATAACTCAGGCTCCGGAACTTCTTTGCCTCCGGTCCGATTTAAAAAATCCAGAACGATCTCTTTTTCATGTCCGGGTAGAAAATAACCGGGAACTTCTCGAAGTACCATTGTGTCTTCTCCGAGTGAGTCCAGTTTTAAACCCACTTCTTGGTATTCTCCCAATCTATCTTTTATATCTTCCGCTTCCTGTTTCGAAACAGGGATACGAATAGGAGTAAGAAGAGGTTGTATCCCGTAATTTTTTTTCTTAAGTTTTCTTAATACTTCTTCGTAACGGATCCTTTCGTGGGCGGTATGTTGGTCGATGATATAAAAACCGTCCTCTCCTTCCGCCAAAATGAACGTTTCGAATAATAAACCGAAATGTTTTTTTGGAATGAACTCGGAATGTTTTATCGGAATATCGGTCAGATCTTCTAACCTGGAGCCTGGGCCGACGGCTTCTACGGGGAAGGAAGGAGAGTGTTTTACTTCTTCATAAAGCGCTCCCCCTAAGAGTTGCTGCTCTATTCCGCCGGAAGAGGAAGAAGAGAAGGAATATAACGTGGATTCCATCTTTTTCGGTTCCGGTCTTAAAAGCCTGTTTTTCAATTCCAAAAAGCTGACAGGCGTGCTGGATCTAAGTTCTTTTTGGATCAATTGCAGAAAGAACGTGTTAAATCCCTCTTCATCCAAAAAACGGATCTCTTTTTTGGCTGGATGAACGTTCACATCTATGGACTCGGGATCCACTTCGAAAAATAAAAAACAGTATGGATGCGCGTTCGGAGGAAGAAGTTCATCATAACATTTTTTTAATAAATGAGAGGAATATTTGATCTCCACCGGTCTTCCGTTCACGAATATGAACTGTCCCGTGCGGTTGGATTTATAAAAATCGGGATCGCTGATATAACCTTTTGCCTTCCAACCCTTTTTTTCAAGTTGGACCTCCAACAAATGATCCCTGAAATTTTCTCCGAATAGATCTATGATCCTTTCTTTTTTATCTTTGGGAGGAAGCCTATAGATCTCCTTATGGTCTTGGACGAATCTAAATCGAATATTTTCTCTTGCCAGAGCCTGGATAGTTACTTTGTCTCGGATCTTCTTATCTTCGGAGCGGACCGATTTTAAAAATTTCCTTCTGACTGGAGTATTATAGAATAGATCCTCGACTAGGATCTTTGTACCGTGAAAACCCGGGATGGATTCTTTGGAAATGATCTGTCCTTTTTCCGCTCTAACCTTCCAGGCGGTCGATTGTCCGGTTCCGGTCTCTATCGTAAGTTTGGAAACGGAAGCGATGGATGCCAACGCTTCTCCTCTAAATCCATAAGAAGAAACTAATTCAAGATCTTTTAATGTACGGATCTTGCTTGTGGCATGTCTTTGGATTGCAAGAGGGATATCCTCTTCTTCTATCCCCGAGCCGTTATCCGAAAGAAGTAAGGAGGTCAGGCCCCCGTCTCTGGATTCCACTTCGATCGAGTCCGCTCCCGCGTCCACGGAGTTCTCCATCATTTCTTTCAGGACGGAATGAGCGGATTCAATCACTTCCCCGGCAGCGATTTGATTGATTAATTCCGGACTAAGTTCTTGGATCCTTCCCATATAGTTTGGACCCAGCTTGGAAGGTGGAAATCTTATGTCAAGATTGGATTTCCGGTTTAGAGAGGGCGATTTCTAGGATAAACTCGGAACCTTTGCCAGGCACACTTTGGACCGAGATATCACCGTCCATTTTCTGGGCAAGGGCTTTACAAAGAGCAAGGCCAAGACCTGCTCCCTGGAAAGGTTTAGTCACACCGGAATCCACCTGTTGGAACGGATTAAAAATAGAACTGAGTTTATCTTCCGGAATTCCTATACCTGAGTCTTGGACCTTAAACCGAAGCCTGTATTCTAGATTGGTTTCTTGGACTTTTTCTCCGGAAAGTTTGACGAACCCTTTTACGGTGAACTTTTCCGCGTTCTCGAGAAGGACCAAAAGCATTGTTTTGAATCTTTCTTCGTCTCCATCGACGGTTTCAGGAAGGTTGTCGGAAAGAGTTACGCTGAAATCCAGATTTTTTCTGCGGATCTTATCCTCAACCCTCATTGCGGCTTCATAAATAGAGGCTTTTAGACTGAAACGTTTATTCAAAAGATATAATGTACCTTTTTCTAAACTGGATGCGTCCAACATAGAACCGAGAATTACCATCATTGCGTCCCCGCTTCTTTTAAGTAGTTCCAACATTTCCTTATGTTCCGGTTTGAGATCGGAATCCAATAACATCTGAGTAATCCCGACGATCCCGTTCATAGGAGTGCGAACCTCGTGGTCTACGTTGATCAAAAATTCGCTCTTTGCTTTATTAGCGGCTTCCGCTTCGTCTCTAGCAAATTCCAATTCTCTGGTCCTTTTTCGGACGAGTTCCTCTAAGTTCGTGTTCAGTATCTCTTGGACCTTCTCCCTTTCCCTGAATCCGCTCAACATCTTGTTGGATAAAGAAAGTGAATTTGCAAGCACGAATATTCCTACTCCAATCCCGCTTAATTCCCAGGAATCCAAAAGTTCCGCATGGAATAATATCTCGCTTGTCATAAAGAAGAGAAGGAAGATAAAACCTGCGAGATAAATATAAGCCCCCACCATTTTTTGGGAAACCGCTTTCGCTAAAACGACTAAAGAGCAGGCTCCGTTAAACACAAAAAGTAAGTAGGAAGGGTTGATCAGATAAGAATAGATAGCAGGTCCCGTAAACAAAGTGATAAGCGTAAATATACCTGCAAAAATATAACTGAGTTTCAGAAAATTTTTGCCGAAGTCAGTAGGAAACACAGCTAATAAAAAATGGAAGGCCAAAGGCATCCCCAAAAACCAAGTGATAAATTCAGTCCTTAGATAGATTTCCGGTCTCACTAAAAAATGTTCGGGAAATAATCTCACTCCTGTGGAATATAATCTAAGTCCTACCGTGGTGGAAAGAAGTCCTAAAATGAATGCGGAAGGATCTTTTTTATAAAAAGCGGATACGAAGATATGAAATAAGCCTAAAAAGAAAAGGCCTCCGCAGAGTATTCCTTCCAAGTCCCTTCTATCCAAATAATAACGACCCACACATTCGGAAGTGCCTAAAACGGGAGGTTTCCAAAGTCCACCTTTTCTATATTGATAATTGGAAATTTCAAAGTCTAGATGAGCGACACCTTGCCAAGGAGGAAGAATAGAATAACTAGTCCTAAGTTCCAGCCCATCTTCGGAAGGATCTCCTACTTTCCCCACTTGGTTAATTAGTTTTCCGTTAAATAGGATCCTATAATTCGTTCCTTGGTCGTAAGAAACCAAATGTAAACTTTCCACCGGAATGGAAGAAACCAGGTCCACTCTATACAATGCTTTTCCATACTTAGGAAATTCTCCCTCATCGGAACCCGGCCAATCATGTTTGGTCCAACTCCCAGGAATAACGGCCATGGAAAATTTTTCCGGTTCTTTTGGAAGACTTGTATCCGGAGTACCACCCAACCAGGCAAACTTCCAATCCCCGGTCATTCGAAAACATTTTCCCTGGTTTAAGGATTTTTCCCAATCTATAACACCATTCTCTAATAGAGCTTTTTTGGGAGAAGGTGAACAATATGCGAAAAATAAGAATGCCGCAATCAGAAAGAACGGATCCTTTTTAGAGAAAATTCCCATAGAGTTGGCTATCTTTTATCGATTTGCCAGAAATCGTCCAGGACAAAATCGGACGCTTGAATCCGATCCAAAATTACACCGAATCCGCTTGAGAGCCGATAAACGGAGCCTTGGGAGATAAGAAATATCCGCTTAAGGAGGCGAATAATACCGGAGTAAAATTGGAAACCCCGGTTAACCCTGTGAGCAATATCGTGGTGCTGATCGGTGTTTTGGTCACGGAAGCGTTTACGGACGCCATAAGGCAGATGAGTAAAAAGGATTCATTCTCGGATGGAAAAAAATCCATGAAGAACCTACCTGCTACCGCTCCTACGAAAAATAAAGGTATGATAATCCCTCCTCTCCAACCGCTGGAAACGGTGATATTGATCGCAAGTATCTTTAATAAGGCTAATGTCCCGAAAAAGATCCAGTCTCCTTTAGTAACTACGATCTCGTTCAACTGTTCGTGCCCGAAGTAACGGGTTAGCGGCTCATAATATGCGATACAACCCAATAATAATCCGCCGATTGTGGTCTTCGCGAAAATGGGTAGAGCTATTTTAGAGAAAGAAAATTTAGTAATTTTGAATATTCCATAAAAGATCCAGCCGACCAAGGCTCCGGCCATTCCGAAACCGATCGCGTATTGAAAATCCTCTATTCCGCCGGGAATATATTGCGGGAATTCCCAAGTAGGTCCGATCCCCATATCCGTCATAAATAAGAATACGAAATATGCGCTGCAACTGGAGAGAAATGCCGGTAATAAGGCCTCGTAATATTCCACTACATGTCTATGCTGTAGGATCTCCAACGCGAATAACGCTCCGCCTAAAGGAGAACCGAATAAAGAAGTGAATCCTGCAGCCATTCCGGCAATCGTCATGGATCTCAATTCTTCTCCTTCTAATCCTATCTTCTCCGCAAACCAACTTCCGAATGAACCGGTGATCTGCACAAGAGGCGCCTCGGGGCCCGCACTTCCTCCGGACGAAATACTAAGCAAAGAAGACAAACTCATAGAAGGATTATTCTTAGGGTCGAGTTTTCCTCCCCTAAAGCGAATATTATCGATTACTAATGAGATTTCTCCCGGGTCTCCTAGAAAATAAATGAGAAGGCCGATACCCAAACCGGATAGGGTCATGATTAGAATTATATAATGTCCTTGGAAACCCGCTAAAAGTCTGGTGAGAAATTCCAAAACTTTCCAGAACACTGCGGAGAATACTCCTGCAAATAACCCTAGGAGTACGTATAAAATACTCCATCTAGAAAGCATGAATGGATTCTTTTTGGATATGATAAAAACCGGATTTTTAAAAAGAGCTTGGATCCTATCCATATATCTGCCGTTTTGAAAAGTTCAGAGCAAAAGAACAGACTCTTTATTTTTCGAAGTGATTACTCCGATTTTATGGACCAGTTCTCCTTTTTCTTCCAAGGCGGAGATCGCGTCGCGCTCAAACTCGGGAGAAACGATGACTATGTATCCGATTCCCATATTAAAAGTGGAATACAATTCCTTTTCGGATAAAGACGGAAAATCCTTCTGAACTCTGGCAAAGAATGGATTTTCGGGAAGTTTTTCTCTTTTGATCTCTGCCGCTAAAGTGGCGGGAAGCACCCTAGGAATGTTTTCATAAAAACCTCCGCCGGTGATATGCACCATTCCCCTTACTTCTACCCTCTTCGTTAGGTTCAGTATACTTTCTGCATAGATCCTTGTTGGACGAAGTGCGAATTCTTTTAAGAAACCGACTAACTCCGGATCTGCGGGAAGTTTTCGTCCACCTTCTAAATATAATTTACGGATGAGAGAAAATCCGTTGCTATGAGGACCGGAAGATTCTAAACCTAAAACGATATCACCCGCTTTGATCTTGGATCCGTCTATTAAGTCGTCTTTCTCCACTGCACCTACTACAAATCCGCCTAAATCGTATTCGTCCGGGTCCATGGTGCCCGGATGTTCCGCAGTCTCTCCGCCTAACAGCGCCGCTCCTGAAAGTTTACAACCTTTTACGATCCCCGCAACAATCCTTTCCATTCTTTCCGGGATCAATTTACCACAGGCTATATAGTCCAAGAAGAATAAAGGCTCTCCACCGGAGACAAGAATATCGTTCACACACATTGCGACCAAGTCTATGCCGATCGTATCATGAATATTGAATAAACGAGCGAGCTCCACCTTGGTTCCGACACCATCAGTACCGCTCAGCAATATTGGGTTTTTATAATTTTTGAGAAAAGAGACGTCGAAGGCACCTGAAAATCCACCAAGCCCGCCTAAAACTTTGGGACCGTGGGTGGATTCCACGTTTTGTTTGATCTTTTTGACGAATTCTTGGCCGGCTTCCGTATCGACTCCGGCGGATTTATAACTGATATCTTCTTGCATGGACCCGCCCCAGAACAGAATTCCCGGATCGGGTCTAATGCCCAGAAAAAAAGCTATTTCATTTGGTCGATTTGTTCCATTGCGGAGAGTTCTCCCGCAGCCGCAGGGCGAACTTTTAATGCCTTGATCCCAGGTCCTAAGTCCACAGCTTCTCCCGCTTTTACCAAAACCCGGGCCTCATCTTCCTTTCTGGTAATCTGGACACTACCTTCACGAACCGCAAAAGTTCCCGTTTCGTTAGCAGGATTCACTTGGCCCCAAAATTGGGTACCTCTGACTGCGGCAACCACGGTAGGAGTGTCGATGGAGATGGATTCGTTCTTTTTCAGTTTGGCGACTTTTACCAAAATATTGCCCGAGTTGATCTTAATATAATTTTGATCCGCTCTCAATGCAGCGATAGAAGCCTCGGAACCGCCTAAGAGCCGAACTGTCCCTAAAGTAGTGGTTAGATCCAAGGTGGCATCCTTATCTGTTTTTACGATTTCGGATTCGACAATACGATCGTTTGCTTTCAGAACGGATCCCGCTTTTTCCGCAGTTGCTTTTCCTACGAGAAAGGAGACGATTGCATCCGTGGTCTCTTCCTCTTTAGGTTTGCAGAAGAAGAATAGGCTCGGAACCAACAGGATAGTAACTAGCTTTGAGATGGGTAGAGAGTTCATACGGATTCATAAAGCTAATACAAAGCGCCTAGACCGGGAACCAAAAAAATACCCTTTAGGAAAAAAATTTCCACTTATTCTGGGACACCTTTTGTAAGAATCGGATGGTAAGACCTTCTAATTCTTCTCTTTCAGTATGGGAAGAAAAGAAGAGGGAATACTTTGGATGACCTGGAGTTTCATCCAATCGAAGAGATCTGACTAAATGGCGGACGGTCCCCCGGTTCCCGTCATGGAGGATTGCCTCCGGATAAACTTCTTTGATTTCGTTTTTCAAGAATACGTAATGTGTACACCCTAACACAAGAGCCCTGATCCCTTGTTCTTTCGGGATTTGTAATATATTCTTAAGAAGAAGTTTGGCTTCCACCCATCTCTCACGATCCACCAAACTTGCAAGACCGTCACAATTCAGATGGACTACTCTTTCGGATGCGCCTAATTCGGATTTTAATTCCTGCAATTTTTCTTCCCTATGAGTAACCGAAGTGGCAAGTAACGCGATTTTTTCTCCCGGATGTGAGAGAAGTGCAGGTTTGATCGCAGGTTCCATTCCGAATACTGGTACGGATAATTCTTCCCTTAATTTAGAAGCGGATGCGGAGGTTGCCGTATTACATGCGAGAAGGATCGCGTCCACTTCCTGCTCTAAGAAGATATTACACACGTTACGAGTGAGTTCCAGGACTTCGGAAGTCTGCTTCTCTCCATAAGGAGCATGAGCCAGATCTCCAAAGTATAAAAAATTCGCAGAATACGGAAGTTCCAAGAGTTCCTTTAGAACGGAAAGTCCTCCCATTCCGGAATCCATTACTCCGATCTTAGGAACTCTTTGTTTATCGTTTTTCATATCCTAAACGGAAGTGATGTAATCCTCTATACTCTTTCTCAAAGTATTATAGATCCAGCGGAACTTTTCCTCATCTTCTTCCAAAAGTGTGACCCTAAAACCGTCTCTGTCCGTACAGAAAGAAGATAGTGGAACCACGCAGATCCCTGTAGAAGCCAGAAGATAATATACAAATCTACGATCCGGCGCACAATTACTGAGAAGAGGACGAATAAATTCCTCCGCTTTCGAATTGGAAATAGGAAGAGTCATCTTATCTCCGAGAACTCCCTTATCGAATGCAACAGTCAGATAAAAGGCACCTTTCGGTTCTACAACGGTAACACCTTTGAGTCCCTTAAAAGACTCGGTGGCGAGTTTTGCCCTCTTCTTGAACTTCTCATTTCTTTCTTTCAAATGAGGAAGGAAATTAGGGTGGGAATACACCTCCGGGATCGCCATCTGAGGAAGTGTGGTTGAACATACTTCCAGCATCTTAGCGTCCAGGAGAGATTTTGCATAACGTGCAAAAACGGGATCCTTATCCTTGTTGAATATCTCCAACCAACCGCATCTTCCCCCGGGCCAAGGGAATTCCTTGGACACGGAACGAAGAGCCATTCCAGGAACCTTATTTCCGATCACTTCCGAAAGATGAACCGTACCGGTTTCAGAGTAATTCACATGCGCATAGGTTTCGTCGCAGATAAGCATGACATCGTATTTTTCCGCGATCTTAACGATCTCACGCATTACGTTTTTACCATACACTGCGCCTGTAGGATTGTCCGGATTGATTAGCAGAATACCTGCAATTGAGTCGTTGTATTTGACCTTATTCTCGATATCCTCCAGATCGGGCATCCAACCCTGCTCCGGATTCAAATTATAGGTCATATGCTCGTAACCGGAATGAGCCGCTTCCGCAGAAGATAATGTGGAATACGCAGGGCTTGGTCCTATAACCCGTGCCTCTCTTCGTAAGAAGCCGAAAATTTTAGCGACCGCGTCGCCGAGTCCGTTAAAAAATAAAATATCGTCGGCGGTGATCTGGGCTCCACCTCTTTCGTTCACTTTGTCCGCTAAAAAATTTCTGGTTTTTTCGAATCCTTGGGTAGCCGTATAGGCCCAGGACTTGTCTTCGAGGATCAGATCCGAAACGATTTTTTTCATCCAGGGAGCGACCTTCTCTCCTTTCTGAATGGGGTCCCCGATATTTTCATACGTAATCGGAATTCCGAGAGCTTCTAACTTTTTAGCGACTCCTACGATCTGACGGATCTCGTAAATGAGAGCATCAGCACCGCTATGAACGATATTTCTTCTCATGTCTAACCTTATGATTTTAGAAAAATTATTTCTGTATCAATCGAACGGTGAGTTCTTCCAGGGATTTTTCCCTGTAGATCCTAAGTTTTAACCTGCCGCCTAATCCTACTATTCCGACCTGTTCCCTCAGATCATTAATATTTTTAACTTGGACTCCGTTTGCTTCCATAATGAAGTCGTATCGTTTTAAACCGGAACTTTCCGCAGAAGAACCTGGATCCATATCATAAACCAAGACCCCTTTCCAATCCGCAGGGATTGCAAGAGCCTTTCTATGATCCGGAAGCGGGACAGTCGCCATGACTCCTAGAGTAGCCGGTCGGATGATCCGTCCTTTGTTTTCCTCGATGAGTTGAATGATTTTTTTGGCATAATTCATCGGAATGGCAAAACCGATGCCGGTGTTCCTACCGGAATCGCTTCGGATCAAACGATTAATGCCGATCACTTCTCCGTAAATGTTCAGAAGTGGCCCACCGCTGGAACCGGGATTGATCATACTGTCTGTTTGGATATGGGTTTGTCCTGTTTCATCCAGATCTTCCCTATACTTTGCGGAAACTACACCCACCGAAAAAGATCTTTCTAAACCGAAAGGAGAACCGATCGCAATGGCCCAATCCCCCACTTCGATCTTGTCGGAATCACCGAAAGAAACGGGTTTCAGTCCGCTGCCTTCTTTAATTTTCAGAAGAGCGATGTCCGCTCTTTCATGGCTTCCCACAAATTTCGCCGGAAAAACACTACCGTCGGAAGCGATTACTTCTATACTTTCCGCGTCGGAGATAACGTGAAAATTTGTGACAACGTACCCTTTTTCATGAATCAGAAACCCGCTCCCGAAAGAGGAAAGTTTTTCGGTCCGATAATCGAAATATTGATAGGGACTCGTGATCGCTTCCGTTTTTTTGGTCCGGATAGAAACTACGGAACCCTTTGCTGAATTATAAACGTTACGAAAAGCATTCTGCAATTCGATCCCTGCTTTTTGGTCGGAATAACTGAGAGGCTTGCCGCCTCGGAAAAAGGAGGACAAACCTCCTTCTCCCGGGAGAATGAGGACGAATAGGAATAAAACCAAAAGTCCGACATTGACCCAAACGATTTTAGGAAGACGAAAATTCATGCAATCAGACTCAACCCACCTTCTACCTAACGGAAAGAATCGTCGACTCGGATTCTTTTCGGGGATACCCGTTTTGTTTTTTCTATTCTTTTCCGGCCAAGGATGTATTCCCTATCTCTATCATCTGGGAAAAGAACAGGCAAAGATCCTGTTGCAAAGAAAAGCGATCTCGGATGTTTTAGCCGATCCGGAAATACCTGAAACTACCAAAACAAAATTAAAAGAAGTGGAGAAGATCCGAGAATTCGGGATCCAAGAACTCGCACTCTCTCCCGAAGGCGGATTTAAAAGTTTTGTACAATTGGACCGACCAGCAATCGGTTGGCATGTAAGCGCCTGCCATCCATTACGATTCGAATCCTATACATGGTGGTTCCCGATCGCAGGGACGGTTCCATACAAAGGATATTTCCAATTAGAAAAAGCGAAAGAAGAAGAACAATTTCTGAAAGACCAAGGTTTCGATACTAGAATACGGATCACTGCAGGATATTCCACTTTAGGATGGTTCGAAGATCCATTATTCTCTTCTCAACTTTACGAAGATCCGGGAGATTTAGCCTCTATCGTCATCCATGAAATGGCCCACGCGACTGTATATTTCCCGGGAGACTCTATCTTCAACGAAAGTTATGCAAGTTTTGTGGAAGACGAAGGCTCGGACGCATATATCCTAAAGATCGGAGGTCCAAAACTACTTTCCGAAAGAAAAAAATCGGAAGAAGAAACAAAACTTTATAAAAATCTAATTTTCGAAACTGCCAATATACTCAAAGCCGCTTATTCGGAAGGCGGGACAGAAGATCAATTACGAGAGAAAAAAAAGAAGATCATCGGCGACTTCCGTAAAAAACTTCTCCAAACCAAATGGGCCAGGATCAATTCCAAAAAACTCGCGGAGAAAGATTGGAATAACGAAGATTTTATCGGAACACTTCGATACAATTCTGGAACTTCCTATTTCAGAAAAAGATTTTTAGAAGTCGGAAAGGATTTTTCTAAATTTCACGAGGAGATGAGAAAGTTACGAGAGAAAACGGCGGAGGAAAGGAAAGTATTGTTGGAGGAGAAGTAATTTTCCTTTTAGACAGTAATTGACGAATAATAGTAAACCAAATGTTGGAATTCCAACATGTAAGGAAACGTAAAATTCGATTGTAAAAAATTAAATTTTATGATATAGGATCCCAGGCTTCTCCCACAAGCCCTCCTCCTCCACCCGAAATTTTGGGTGGGGGCCGGCTTCGTATTCATGTTGGAATTCCTACAAACTAGGCCACAGTACCGTCCAACTACTCCTTCGAAATAAAGGAAGTCGTAAACAGACGATACCCGTTCCAGTATTTATCCACAGGATATACTTCTCTCATAGTATCCATCGTTTTCAAAAAACGATTCCGAAGGGAAGTTTTAGGGTCCTCTTTTCTGGAAGAGATCTCCTTTAAAAATCTAGAGTTATGAGTATCCGTCTGGAATCCCAGATTCACGATTCCCGGGCCTTTCCAGAATTTTCCCAAATAATATAAGGAATCTCTTAAGTTCAGAGAAGCATTCCCAAAACCTTCCAAGAAGGAAGAAGCCAATATCCAAACACCCTGAAAATAACCGCTCTCCACTTCGGAAACGGAGCGATTTCCGAACAAGATCCCTTTCTCTCCATCTTCCACCAAAGGAACGCGAACCACATGAAAAGGAGTGATCGCAGGATTTCCTTTAGGAGAAAGTTCCAAGTTCTCCAGTTGCACCAACTGAGAATACCAATCCGGAGAATTCGGATCGTCTTTGGTTACGATCCCGAAACCGTCCCAGAACTCTTGTTTCTCATTGTGGATCGGATTTTTAAGCAAAGTTTCCGGATCCGCAACATAATAGATCTCTTCTTCCGACTTTGGCAAAATAGGAGCTAAAAAATGATAAGAAGAAAGATATAGATACGTAGTCTTGTTTTTAGAAGGACGAATATTCTGACGGATCTCCGTTTCCAAAGCTTCTCTGAGTAATACCTCCGCTCCTCCCTTATCCGCTTCTTCATTATATTTATAAATGGAAGCCTTTATCTTTCGGTTATCCTTGAACGCAAGATCCCCTTTTGACTTTCCTTTTGTAAACTTGATATAGAAAGTTTTTAAGCCTAGATCCATCAAAGCGAGAAACTCTTGATTTTCGGGGATCTTTTCTTCCAAAATAAAGGATACCTTATTAAAATTCGGAAGATCGGAATAAGAAACGGAACGCCCAAATAAAACGGGACGAACGGCGGAAATTTTGTCTTTAATTAATCCCAGATCGAAAAACGTTTCCGAATCGTTTTGCCGAAAAGAAAGAGTCTGCAAATATGTTATAAAATCGTTAAGTTCCCTTCTTTCTGCCGGGCTAAATTTTTTCTTTCTTCTGTGCTTAACAAAACAATTCGCCAATTCCACAAACTCGGCCGACTTTTTAGAAGAGGCAGTTTCGTATTCGGAAAGATATTCCGAAAAATTCGATCCGCGTATTTGGTCCGGTCTTTTGCCTTCCAAATAAGAAATTTTAGAATTAATAAATTCTATCTCGGAAGAATGGAACTCATCCGAAATTCCTTGAGATTTAGAAACCCAATACTTTGCCTTATCGTAATCTCCCCTGGAGAGATACGCTTTTGCAAACTCCAGCATGATCCTTGTTTGTCTAGGGGAATTTTTCTTAAGTTTTTCCAGATCCGTAAAAGAATGTAAAAATTCTTCCATCTCCTTTCCAGTCTCTTCGGGAAGAGAATAACGAAGAAGATCCAAAACGGAAGATCGAGTCTCCGCATCCAAGGTTTGGAATAAAGCCGTAGAAGAACTATGGATCTCCGAATACAAAGAAAGTGGAGATATCCTATGTCCGAGTTTTTTACGATTTTCTAAATATGCCAAATGCCTTTGATAATTTCTCTCTTTGGGATCCCTTTCGATTCGATCGGAATATTCGTATAAATCTTCCTCTTCTTCCAAAAGTGCTCGTTCTTTTCGGATCCGAGCCTCCATCTTCTTCCAATTTTCCAGATCCGTACCGGAAGTGATAAATTGTTTTGCAAGTCCAAGCTGAGTAGAAGCTAGATCCGGATAATACGCTTCCAAAGCCAAATTAGAAAGTTTTAATCTAAATAGGAACGGATCATATCTATCCGCGGAAATATTTGCGTTTAAAGATGTGCCGGGGAATTTTCCTTCCTTTAAAGACAAGATCCCGTTTAGAATTTCTATCTTCGCCTCCGGCAAAGGGACCTCACCACACTCCTTAAATTCCGTTTCAAGTAACCTGGACAAACATAAATTTAAACCCAATTCCCTTTGAGAATTTAGATCCCTATTCTCATAACGTAAGGAGAAAATTTTATCCAAAGATAGATCTGGCTTTAATCTTTGATAAGCTCTCAAAAGATCCGATTCAATTTTTAGAGCCAAATGAGAATTCGGTTCCGCGTAAGACCGGGCTTTATGCAGATCGGAAAACACTTCCGATAAATCCGCTATCCTTTCATCTTTTCTCGACTTGGCAAAAAGTTTTTCCGCTTCTATGTTTCTATTTCCAGGCCTTTCCGAAAGTATTCCGAAGCGGATCGTAGAATTATTTGAAACTTTCCCTGTAAAAATTTCCTCAAGGGACTCTTTTACACAAGCTTCGCCGGGGCATAGATACATTACATTCACACCGGAACCCGAAAGTCCCGTATAGATCTTTAAGATCTGCTGCCAGCTCGGCCTTTCGGAATATGTAAGTATGACTGCGCCTAATCTATGCTCTCTGGAAAAAATTTCCCGGAGTTCCAACGTGTCTCTTTTTCTTTCCCCGAAGGCAGAATCTCCTTTGATCTCCGGAAATGGACTTACAAGAACATCAGTATCTTCTAATATAGAAGTCCAAGAGTCGGAATCTACCCTTCTATAATTCCATCCGGAAATCGGTAAAAATGAAGAGATCACTTTGGGAGTTTTTTCTTCCTTATTTAAAACGGAAGAAGAAAGTTTAAAACTGACCCGGAAAAGTTGAGAGTCTAACTTCTCGCCTACGGAAGTATTTCCAGGATCTATAAGCAGACTACGACCTGATTTTTCAAAATGGGATTTGATCCAGCTTTCCGCTTTGGTTTCGTTCTCAAAATCCATAAATTTTAAAGAGGAGGAATTTTTGATACGTACAAATACTGAACCTCTCGATTCTAATAAACGAATTTCAGTTTCGTCCTGGTTTAGACTTTCCTCTAAAACTGCACCGAAAGGATCTAAAAAAGACACCTTTTTCGGGAGCTTGGACCTTAGGTTCCCCAAGGTTTTAGTAACCTGAGATGCGGCTTGAGTTAATGCAAGCTCCTCTTTTTTGATATCCCCTCTGGTTTCCAAAGCGATCTGATATTTAAAATAGGTGTTTCTATAGTTTTTCCAATCAGATTCGAATTTTGTATATTCTTCCCGGGCTTCCCTAAATTCCCAATTACCTTTTTGGAAATTACGGAAATTTAATAATCTTTGTAGCCTAGTCCAATCGTTAAAAGCTGCATTCGAGTTTCCGGAGTCGAATTCCGCCCTGATCTTGGTCTCGTATAAATCCCTTAACAGAAAACTTTTATTGTCGGAGATCAAATGGAATTGTTTTTTAAGAAGTTCTTCTGCCTTGGTTAATTTTATTTTTGCCTTGTCAGGCCTTTTTGAAATCAGATCCAGTCTCGCTTGTAGGACCCAGGTTTGAATAAGCTCCGCACCGAAATAAAAATCGTTGGCCATTTCTTCCGCGGCCCTTAGGCATTCTTCCGCTTTTTCCAAATCACCTAATCTGTAAAATACGCTAGCTCTACTTAAAAAATGTAATACTCTTTCTTTTCTGGGGAACGGATCTTTCGAAAGCCCAATGATCTCTTTCGGTAAACCGGAAGGAGTTTCCAACAAAGAAGAAGAGACCCCTAATCGTTCGAAACCTTCTACCCATTCCCCATTTTTTAGATTTTCCTCCCCTAAATAATAGAGAACAGTCGCTTTCAATATATCAAAATCATAATATTGCCTATAAAATGCCTGGGAACAAACGGTATTTCCCTCTAACGGATCTTCCGACCAGGAAGAAATACAATTTTGCATGGACTCCCTTTTAAATCTGTCCAATTCTTCCAGTGCCTTATTTAATTCTTCCGAATAACCGTTTTTTTCCTTTTTGTCGGAAGCTTCTACTGAGGCGAACAAGGAGTATAAATATCTTTTAAAACTACCGGTGGATCTTCCGGATAGATTCGCCGACTCTTTTAGAAATTCGTTCTCTTCTAAAAAAGCCAATTTAGCTTTTTCGAATTCATTTCTTTTATAGTGAAAAAATCCTAGGTCTCCATAAGATTGGGACTGCACTAATTGCCCGGCCAATGTTTTGCCTAGTCCTTTCTTACTAATGTACCCCAATCGTTTGTTTGTTTCTTCCGCTGCCAAACGATAGTTTTGTTCTAATACAAGATTGTTTACTCGTATCCCGGAAGATAATAACGGCTGGAATACGGGAGGGATCGCTTCCGGAAATCTACCGGAACCCGAAATTCGAACGGAATCAGGAAGTACCGTTTCAAAAACGAGATCCCAAATGGAATCCCAAACAGATTCCCAAAATTTAGGACTCACCTTTTTGGGCAGCCATAGGGTTTTGCGGGAATAGGCTTCCTTCTCCGCTTCTTTCAAATTTTCTTCCGATTTGGAGATATAACCTAATTTTTGATAAGAAATTGCTAATGCGTTTCTGATATTGATCGGATCTACCAATCGGGACGGTTCGTTCAGTTCTAGTGCTTCCGTCAGATACGGAAGCGCCTGCGAATATTCTCCCAATTCCATATAGGACAAACCGGTTAGGGTCCTAAGTAAGGTGAGCTTTTCCCTGTAACTTTGTAGGTTTTTCGCGTAATCAGTTCCGGAATACAATTGCAAAAATTCGTTTTTAGAATATATATCCGAAGCGGTTTTTAACTTCCGGACCGCATCACCATACTTGGACATATACATAGAAGCGCGCGCGGAATTGAATAAGAAGACTGCCTTTTGCCTATAATCCTCGAATTGCGCTTTGGATATTATGTAATTCGAATATAATTCGACCAAAGAATATTGTTCATCCGCTTTAGGATAATTTTTCAGCAAAAAGTAATTATTCCCTAAATTTAGTCTCAGGTCGGAGAGAGCTTTTTTGTTTTGGAAATTTTCGCCGAGTAATTCCAAGATCTGACTATATAACTCTATATTCTCCTCGAAGTTTTTCTCCGGAAAATATTTGGAATATTCGTCCTTATATTTGTCCTCATCGGCGGGTTCCTTATCGTTAGGCCTTCTGGACTTCATAATGTCCACATATTGGTATAACCAACCTAAAAGCTGGTAAGCGTCATGATACGTAGGCTCCGCGAATATGATCCACCTGAGTTCGTATTCAGCCTGTTTATAATCCCTTAAGGCCGCTTCCTTTTTAACTCGATCCATTGTGCCGGAATTATAATAATAGGTCTCTCGGATCACGGATCGATTGATCAGATAGTAAGCGTATCCGTACAATGTAGCAAGATCCAAGAAGGCTCTCGCTCTCGGCAGGATTTTCTCCTTCTCAAAGTACTGATCGATATAAATTAGTCCTTCCTTTTTGCCCAATGGATCAAATTCCAGTGGATTCAAATTCCCTAAAATACCGGATGCATTTTTCTCGCTTACCGATCTCGCCAACTTAAAGGAAGTATCCACCATTAATTTTTGGTAATATATGGCGTAATCCTTATAAACCGTGTCTTGAAAGAGCGACTTACTCTTTGCCAGGAACATATTTTCGGTATTATAAAAATAATGAAGTGATGCCTGGAAAAAATCGGATCGATTCTCATAGTTTCGGGCAAGATTCTCGAAATAAATAAAGAACCTTTCCATTTCTTTGTCGGAGATCTCTACTCCGGAATCATGATCGTAATTTTCCAAAAATGTGCGTAAAGATTCCAAAGAATAACGAACACTCCCAAGACCTTTAAAATTAGAAGATCTTAATAGATGTATCCTTAAAAAAAGCGGATCTTTGGGAGTTATTTCTTTTAATAAGGGGTCCAGAAGGAAATTACTATCGGCAAAGCTGCCTTGTCCTGAAAGCCCGGCAGCTTTGGTATACATTAAAAATCTATATATTACCGGAGAACGCTCTTTGATCTTATTGGCGGATTCTATTTTTTCGGAGAGAGAAATTTTTTCGGAATCCGATTTACCCGCTAAGATCTGCTCTTCGAATAGTCCGTATAAATTCCTAAGTTCTATCGTTTTGGATTCGGATTCGTTCGCCGCTTGCAAAAGTGTAAAAGGAATGGTCCAGTCCTTATTCTTTGCTTCCTTAAGTTGCAAAGAGCCGATATTCCTTAAAATTTCATGAATATTATAATATTCCGGAAATCGGTTCGCTAATTCCTGTTTTGAACTCAAAGCCGCTTCTAATCTACCGGCTTTTTCCTCCAGATTTCCGATCTCCTCTAAGATCGCACCGGTCACCTGTGCATCCGCATGAGCGCGAATATTCGACAAATATTCTTTGATCTCCGAGATCCCTTTATTCTCTGATTCCAGATAGAACACGTAGGCAAATCCCCATTTGGGGTCCAAACGGGAAGTAACCATCTCCTTTTTGATCTCCGATGTTTTACCCGACTTTTTAAAAACTGAATATTTTTCGTTTAGGACCTTGGCCCTAAAAATAGGATAGAGTGGATCTTCCTTAAAATACAATTCCAAGGAATCTAAGGCCAATAGATAATCGTCCAAGGATTGTTTTTTTCCGTATTCTTTAGCGAGTTCGAATTGTGCGGAAATATTTGAGGCCTTAGGGATAGATCCGCTCAAAGGTAGGAAATAGATATTTAAGGTTCCATAATATGATGCGGTAAACAGGATACTTCCTCCGTTAAAGGAAGAATATCTAGTATCGAATAATGAAAAATTTCCGGAGGTCAGTTTTCTTTCCTTCATGTCGGAAAGATCCAATCGAATGATCAGACTATTATCTCTTTCATCCAATTTTCGGTTTCCATCCGAATCGGAACGAATGGATGTGTAGAATAAATACCTTCCGTCGGGAGATAAACTTGGAGAAAAATCCAAATAATTATCGTTGGTGAGTCGTTTGGTCTTCCTGGTCTCCAAATCAAAAGAGTAGATCTCTCCTTCTCTGGAATCCGCATAAGAAAGATATAAAATTGTCTTTCCGTCTTGCGACCAATATGGATTTACCGCTCCGGACCTGGTGAGTAAGACCGGCTTTTCTTTTCCTTCCGTATCCCATAAGATAAGATTGGGAGTTCCAGGAGTCAGCCTATCGGAAGAGAACAACAACACTCTACTGTCCTTCCCCCAAACAGGATCCGAATCCGAAAATTTATCCGATTTAGTAATATTCGAATATTCTGGATTTGTAATGAACTCAAAATCATCACTTAGGAACCTTTTTCCTTCCAACATCCTCTTTGCCCAGACTTCAGGTTCTATTTCTAAAATGACGATATCTCCCGCCGTGTCGTATTGTTCGGATACGAAAGCTAGTTTTTTTCCATCCGGGCTGATCGCCGGTTTGTATTCGGAAGAAGGATGTTCCGTAACCGGAACTACTATGGAACTTTTGAGATCTCTAAACCAAATATCGTAATTTCCTTTTTGACCGGTCGTATAAAAAAGATATCTTCCATCCTTGGTGGTTGAGTTATATAGATTGTTCCCTCTTTGGACCGTTAAGGGAAACGGTTTATCATTTTCGGGATTAAAATAGTTTTTGGAAATCGGACCGTAATCGAACTCGATCGGTCGCACCCGTTCCGAGGATTGAAAAACGGCACAATAAAAGAAAAAGAAAGGTAAAAGGAAAATACTCCGTTTCATTTCCCTTATTCCTTTTTTTTCCAATTGCCGGCGGAAACCTCGTAATATTCTCCCACATCCACAGAACGAACCCAAGTAGTCTGGACACTTTCCTTAATAGCGGTCTTTTCTTTTTCAGTAAGACTGCGATTCGGATCACCAAAAACCTTCTTTAATTTTTCCTTAATTACGATCTCTCTATTTTCATTCGTAAGTTTGACGATATCATCTATACGGGATTTTTGTTTTGGATCTTGAGAGATCTTACCTGCTCCGGCTTCTCTGATCTTAGGATTCCATCTTACTTTTCCATCGATTCCTTCCGCTAACACTCCGAGACTTCTGTATTCTCTCAGCTCTCTCGCCAAATAAGCCAGAATACGAAGCGCCATATAGAATTGGTTATCGGAAGTATTCCCGAATTCCTCTTTGATCAGATCCTTTTCCCAAATTTCCGAACCGGAAGAGGAAGTTTTAATGGAAGCGATAAGCCATCCGTCTTTTTCAAGATTTCGATCCTCTCCCAACATTTGTTTTTCCGCGGCCGTTTGGGTCTGGGTAAACGTGATCGGAGGAGCCTTGATAGGGCAATACACGAATAAAGGGAAGATTACAAAAAGTATAAAATAAGATTTTAGAATATTCTTCATAAGTTCTACTGATTGAAAGTTTCGATCTCGTTCTGGGCGCGTTTTAGGAAATTCGCTAAAGGCATTCTCTGCTGGGAAACCTGGTTATTTTCCAATCGGATGATCGTCCCTAGAATGGAACGTTTGAATAAGATCACAGCATAGACTAACCCCTTGGACAATTCCAATTCAATCTTATCCACCGCATAACTTCCGTAGATAAAATCGGTGAGTATATTGGAAGGTGCAAAAATATTGATCGCACTTTTCCCGAAATCGTTCCCAATCTGATAGATACTAAAAAATAAATTTAAGTTAGGAACTGGATCTCCCAAATTCCTTCCCCAAAGATTCAAGTCGGCTTTCACCTTCCCATCGTCTATTTTAGGTTGGGTCTTAGCAGGTAATAATTGTTTCAGATCTATATCCTTTACTCTCAAGGAGACGGAATATTCCATTTTTTCAGGGTCGCCGGAACCTACGTTAACGATCATATCCTTACCCCAAATTTCCCCGTCCAAAGTATATACCTTTAGATAATCCATCCGTAAATAATTTTCCGAGTATTCCATGTTAGCGGAAAGCCCGGGAGAATCCGCCTTAGGTCTGCTGTATTCGAAAGGTGTTCCTTTTAGGGAAGGATGATTTCCAATGATCTGTCGGATCGTAAAATTCGGTGCAGGAGTCCGGCCGTAATTCATCACGAATTTCCTTTTGCTCCCCTCGATCATATTTTTGGTCTCTTTTACGGAGAGGTCATGCGAGAAAGGAACATCCGCATTCCAACCGTCTATCCTATACAGTTTACAATCGTATCCAGGACAAACCCCGCTTTGCAAAAGTACATTAGAATTTTTAGATATTATATTTCCCTGAATAAGACTTCCAAACCAACTAAATTTGATCCCCGCTTCTCCTTGGAAGAATAGCCCCTTGATCAATCCGCCTTCCTTCGGAGATAAAAGTTTCAGCTCCCCTTTGAGGTTAGGGATAAATTCTCCCATAAAAGGAGGTGGTCCGTTTTTGGAGGCCTTTGTCAATTCTCCACCCAATCCTAAATGTAATTTTCGGGAGAATGCACTTAATTCGAGTTTATCAATTTTGATCTTAGAACTTGGGCCGCCCATCATCTTTAGGTCTAAGGATAGTTTTCCATCTCTCAGATTCATCCCAGGCAGATCGACACCTAGGCTTCCTTGGATATTCTGACTTTGACTTCCGAGTGAATAATAAAAGTCTCCGTCCAAGCCGATCGTTTTTCCTACTTGGTTTCGGACTGGAATTAACGTTTCACGTAACGACAATGGAAGAATCGGAACAAGATGTTCCAAATCCAGATCCAATTCCGCTTTTTTCAGATCTAATACGAACGGTTCTCCAAGTCCGATCCTTCCTCCGGTATTTAATTTTGCTGCGGAGTTTCCTTCAGGCGAGAAGGCTTGCAGGCCCAGACTGGATACTAATATTTCCTCCAGACCCCATGCTTTTTTAGGAAAAAGGAATATAGCTTTTAGACCGCCTTCCAGATAGATATTTCCGGAGTTACCTCGATCCATCGGGAATCTGAAACCTTTGGCTTTTAATTTTAAGGACGCATCCAGTTGCGAAAAATCCTTTCCTAAAGCGGAAAGTTCAGCGGAAAATTTACCGGAAAATCCTTTTAAATATTCTCCTAATCCGAAATTGTCCAATTTCAGATTTAGATTCGGTCCTTCTGCCTGAGAATAATTGAGATTTCCCTCTAATAGAATTTCATTATAGATCAATTTCAAATTTTTGAATGTAAAAGACCTTATCCAAGGAAGAGGGATCTTTGGCCCCGGACCCTTTTCGCTCTGAGGATCGATCCGAATATCCCAATCCAAATGGAATACCGGAACAGAATGTCTTTTTTTACCGATCTTAAAATCCAATCCATTAGCTCGGATCTCTCCCAGGACCCTTAGATTGTCCCAACCACCTTCCGCTAAAATCGGAGCCAAGCTTGCTTCTCCACTCATGGAGAACGAATCGAATCCGATACTATGCAAAAAATCCGATAAAGGCGCGAGCCTGATCCTGGATTTTTGAATGGCGAGATTTACGTTACCGGAATCCGCAGCAAAGTCGGAAACTTTTCCGCTTCCTTCCAACCAGGTATCTTCCCCTACTTTCCATTCTAATTTTCTAAGGAGTAGTTCCTTCTTCTCCGGAGAAACATCTAAATCGTATTGGATGGAAAAACCGAAAGGTGCACTGACCCGATTCGCAATTCGTATCGGTATTTTTTCGGAACCAAGGTCGAGTTTGGAATGGAACCCGGATTTGGAACCTTCTGCTCTTTCCCAGATCCACGTACATCGAAATGGGTGGTCTAATCCACCGGAAGAATCTTGGAATCGTAATTTTATCTGATTCTCCGGATTCAATTTTACCTGGAATTCGTCGATCAGATCCAAAACGTTCAAATCGAATGGGATCCGAGTGAAACGATTCGTATCCAAAAGAAATCCAAGCTCTAATCCTTCCAACCCTGCGGAGTACGACTTCGAACCGTTTTCCGAATTCACTCGAATATTGATATCTTTTAGCTCCAGTTCTAAGAATGCGCTGACCGGTAGATAGGTACGGATCTCCGAAAGAGGTTCCGTTTTTTCGGTACTAACTTCTTCTTTTTTGCCCGGTGGAAAAGCGGAGGAAATATTCCAGAGGTTTCCCCTTTGTAGGAGGTCCAACTCTAATCCATGGATGGAAATTTTGGAAAGTTTTAATCTCCCAAAAATGATAAGAGGAAGGTTGTAGGAGATCCCCAGTTCTTTAGCGATCAGTACAGGCTTCTGACCCCAGTCGGCTCTAGGATACAATTTTACATCAGTGAACCTAAATCCATAGAGTGGTGAAAAACTTTTGACATTTGCCTCGAACTTTCCTGCAAAAGCGGAAGAGGCAATCTTATCGAATAGGATTTGTCCTGTGATTGAGTTGAAAAGAAGGTGATAGAAGAGAAAAATCCCCGCAATGATCCCAAGGCGGAGTTTTTTCTTTTTCAAATACTGTAAGAACTCGGAAGCCAACCGAAATGTTTAGGCTAATACTCGAAGGATTCGATAGCCTCTTCCAGCGTTTTGTAGATCTCGAAAATGCTGGCTAACTTTGTAATCTCCATTAGATTTTCGATATCGTTATTCAAATTGGTAAATACCATGCGACCCTTCAAACCGTCTATATGCTTGTAGATGTTCAAAAACATCCCCAAACCGGCTGAGTTGATGAAAGGAACTTTTTTAAGGTCGATGATAAACTTTGGAACGTCACCTTTCGAGATATACTCCTCGATTTTTTGACCAAGTTCGAATTCATTACCCGCTTTGATCGGGCCTTCGATCTTGATGATGTGAACGTCGTTTTTAGTGGTGACTTTGATTTTCATAACCCTTTCTTGGATTTTTGTGCTTATATAAGATCTGCATTCCGGCCTCCTTGTAAAGCCCTTTTTTGCCGAATTGACCGGTGGAATCCATCGAAAGATCCCAAAAATCAAATGGAAACTAGGTTTCGACTCGGATAGAAATTACCGGAAATATTGTCGACATTTTGACCGAATACAAACATCGTACCAAGGTCAGCATGCCCGCTAAGCCTCCTCTTTTATCCCTAGTCATTCCCGTTTATAATGAGGAAAAAACCATCCCCGAACTTGTAAAAAGACTTCGGGTCCTACTCGGTATTTTAAAAGAAAAGCATCGCTTCGGAAAAGAAGATGCGGAAATTCTTTTTGTAAACGACGGTTCGAGAGACGATACCTTCGACGTATTAAAAAAATTCTGCGAATCGGAACCGGGTTTTTTTCTTTTGAACTTATCCAGAAATTACGGACACCAATTAGCCATCACTGCCGGGATCGATACAGCAAGAGGTGAAACCGTTGCAGTCATGGACGGAGACCTTCAAGATCCTCCTGAGTTTGTCGCAGAACTTTATGCAAAAATGTCGGAAGGTTACGACGTCGTTTATGCAAGAAGAAAGAAAAGAGAAGGTGAGTCCTTTTTTAAACTCGTTACCGCTCACGTATTTTATAGGATCCTAAAAAAGATCACTCGTTTCGATATCCCGATCGACACGGGAGATTTTAGGATCATGAGCAGAAGGGTGACAGATGTTTTAGTCTCCATGAGAGAACAACATCGTTATATCCGAGGATTGATCGCATGGATCGGCTTCAAACAAACAGGATTGGAATACGATAGAGACGAACGTTTTGATGGAGAAACCAAATTTTCCGTCAGCAAGATGTTAAAGTTTGCTTTAGACGGGATCACTTCCTTCTCCTCCGCCCCGCTTAAACTTTCTTCTTATTTAGGATTTGCTTCCGCATTTTTCGGCGCATTATATACCGTCTATATTCTCTACTTAAAACTGTTTACGGACAATACCATCCAAGGATGGACCTCTGTTATGATCGTTGTTCTGGTATTAGGCGGGATCCAACTCATTGCATTAGGAATGATAGGTGAATATCTAAGCAGGGTAAACGATCAATCCAAGAATCGTCCTCTCTATGTGATCGAGAAGATCTACTCGGTAAGACAAAAAAGTAAAAAATGAACCGCAGTTGGGATAGAGTTTTAGGGCTTTTATTCGGCGTTATCGCCTTTTTTGCCGTTCGAGTTATGATCTCCAAAAACTGGCAGGCGTTCTTAGAGATCTGCCCGATTACGGACCTTTTGACCTGGGACGAGAATATCCGCCTAACGGCAGTATACGACCAATTTCAGGATTACAGAGACGGCAAATTTTGGAGAGCAACTCTTCCTTTCTTAGAATCGGCAACCTGGCCGCCTTTACGTCCGATATTTTCGCTTTTACTTTTGGCTAGCCCGGGAGAATGGCCCATCACCTGGAAGGATTCCTTCTTAGGTCTAGCATTCTACGCTTTATGTTTTCCTTCGATCATTTATATCGTTTCCAGGATCTCCGGATCTTTCCTTTTCGGAAGTTTAGTCTCAATCTTTGTATTGGCATTGAGTCTTCATACTTCCGAAACTCCAGCTTATAGTCTATCGTCTATGTTAGAAACCCAAGGGATGTTCATTCTTCTTTGGGTGTATTGGGGCCTCTATAAACTTTATGATTCCGTAAAGGACTTAAAACCGGGAGAAAGTTTACCTGCCGGTTCCAAGGTAGCGGCGTTGGTCTCTGCGGTTTTGATCCTTCTATTTTTTACGAAGTATCCATACGGACTTTTATTATTCATTTCGATCTTTTTATTCGAGCTAATGTCCAGACTTCCGGAATGGATCGGATTTATTCGATTCTCCGTAAAAGTTCACTACAAAGGGCTCAGGCTTTTGTTCCTGATCGTGGTAGTGCTTCTTGTTCTTTCATTACCGGTATTGAGAGTAGTGACGGATTGGAACCTGGACCAAAGGTCCTTCAAAAAAGTTTTATATTTCCTAACGGTTCTTCTTTTCTTGGATTTTAATTATTTCTTATTTAAGAATAGAAAGGACTTAGGGAAAATTTCTCCCCCTTCCATCAAGATACTGTATTTGTACGCGATCCTTCCTTGTTTTATTTGGTTATTTACGAACCTGGACAGGGTAATGAGCCTTGTAAACGCTCAGATGATCGTGAACAAATTTGTTCGCAGTTTTATCTTAAGTTTATTCGAATCTCCCGAGGATAAATTTCCTGCGAGCCATGTTTTCAATGAACCTTGGATCTTTCGGACCTTCTTCCTATTTTCTTTGGGTGCGATCGGTTATTGGCTCTATTTGAACAGAAAAGAAAAGACTGAGTTCACTCAAGCAAGAGGAGAAGGAAGGATCGATTCTCTACTTGCAAAATTACAGAATATCGGTTGGCCTAAATTCCTAAAAGATCCGTTATTCGCGATCACCATAATCGTTTTCTTACAATACATTGTTATCGATGCGAGTACTGGAAACAAACAGCTTAGACACGTATTCTACCCATTGCCTGCTCTTCTTACGATCCTTAGCTTATGGTCTTTTAGGTTAGTCCAAATTTCTGAAAAGAATAGAAAATTACTCTTCTGCGGAGTTTTCTTAGTTTTCTTACTTTGGGCCTCGAGTCTATTTGTGAGAGAAGGCGGATTACTCAGCCAAACTTATCTTTCCAAAAACCAATTTTGTTTAAAGGGATTCGACACAGCCACATTCCAACCGGCAAGAGAATTTGCGAAAGAGATAGACCCCCAAGGGAAATATATCGCATTCAATGCGTTCCACGATGAGGAGAACTTCCAAGTGGCCGGAAGGATTCTTGCCTCCGAGTTTGATCTTTTATTCAGACAAAAAACGGTTGAAAAGGGAAAATATCGCAACGATAGCAAATACAAATGGAAATCCTGGGACGAATTTGACAAAGCTGTGTATATTGGTCCTTCCTGCGATCTGCCTTCCAAATATCTTTCTAGAGCGGAAAGTTTAGGGATTAACTTGAACGCTATCAAAGAAATTAAACACCCTAATGGAGATTATTGTTTCAAAGAATTTCGTCTTATTAAAAAATAATCGGATCAAACCGAAATCCGTTTCGGTGAACGGCGCAAGGCATCGTGACTCATCCTTGGTTATTACCCACCATCATCACAGCGACACCTTCCGCCTTCTTTCTAATTTTTATTTATCTATATTTATACAAGAAAGAAGGACAGAAAGCTCTGCTTGCCTGGTCCATCTGCTGGATATTCCGTCTATTAGGTTATCTAGGAAATATTATGCAAGTAGGAGGAGCGGACGCTTACAAATACTTTCCATCCTTCTCCATTGATTTTTTAAGAGCATTCTTTCAGTTTTTAGGATGTTTTTATTTTTTAAATAAACCTTTCACCAAACCATTTCAGGTTTTGTTTTCGTTAGCGGGTCTTTGGGCATTGTATCTGGATCTAGAAAAGATCACGAATGAATACTTGGCTTGGCCCATCTATATATTGATCGGTGGATCTCAAATTTATACCGGTATCATTTTTCTAAAGACCAAAAATCTGATCCCTAGCCTAGGCAAGATTATCGCAGGCTGGATCTTCATTCTTTGGGGGATCCATGTATTCAATTATCCTTTCCTGAAATTCCATCCTGAATTCGGTTATATCGGTTTTTTTATCGCCGGTCTGTTTAGATTCTCTTCTGCGATTGTGATCTTACTCGTATTCTTCGAAGAAACAAAGGCCGCTCTTTCTAAAACAGAAGGGAACTATAAGAAAATTGTGGACACCACATTAGAAGGGATCTGGCTCATTGACAAGTATGCAAAAACTAAATTCGTAAATTCTAAAATGGCAGAATTTTTGGGGATGAGTGAGAAAGAACTCATAGGTAAGAATCTTTACGATTTTATAACTCCTGATGCAACGGAAGCGGTAAATAAAAGGTTAGAAGAAAGAAAACAAGGGAAAGCGGAAGTTCACGATTTCTATTTCAAACGTCCTGATGGAGAACCTGTCTGGCTCTTGATGTCCACAAATCCGATCTTCGACGCCCAAGGAAATTATGAAGGCGCTCTCGCAATGTGCACCGACATTACGTTTTACAAAAAAACGGAAACCGCATTAAAAGAAAGTGAAAGACAACTCTCTACTCTGATCCGAAATCTTCCAGGAATAGCGTATCGTTGCGCATATGATCCGGATTGGACCATGGAGTTCATAAGCGAGGGGTGTTTTGAACTCACTGGTTATTCGCCTTCCGACTTCGTGTCCAACCGTACGATCTCTTTTGGAGAGATCATCCACCCGGAAGATACCGAAAGGGTGTTTCAAGAAGTTACGGAAGCTGTTAGTAAAAATCTGCCGTATCGACTCTTATTCAGGATCCACCGTAGAAGTGGAGAAATACGTTGGGCATTCGAGCAAGGCTCCGGTGTCAGAGGCGAAAACGGTGAATTGATCGCCTTGGAAGGTTTTATCACCGACTTCACCCAAGTCAAACTTGCGGAAGAAATTATGGCAAACGCTCTACAGGAAAAAGACCTATTATTGAAAGAAGTCCATCACAGGGTTAAAAATTATCTACAGGTATTATCCAGCTTACTTTCCATCCAATTGGAGCAAGTAGAAGCAAGTAATCCGACCCAGGTGCTGACCGAATCCCAAAATAGAATATTATCCATGGCTTATGTGCATGAATCCTTGTACGGAAAACATAGGATTAGTGACGAATTTTTTCCCGAGTTCGTAAGTAGGCTTGTGGACAGCTTACTCAAATCATTCGGCCATAAAAAAGAAGAGATCCAAATTTTTCTAAATTGCGAATCATTGCCGATCAAACAAAATTCCGCGATCCCTATCGGTCTGATCCTGAATGAGTTAGTGACGAATGTTCTAAAACACGCGTTCTCTTTTAAAGCAGATTCCGAAGAAAAGATCATCAAGATCTCTTTTTACAAGGAGGGGGACTGGATCCATTTAGACGTTTCAGATAATGGAAAAGGAAAGTCCTCCGATTCTAAACAGGAGGATTCCATGGGTTTGGAACTTGTGGAACTTCTGACTAAACAGTTAAAGGGATCCGTAATCGACCTTTCCTCAAAGCAAGGAACTATTACGAGAATACGGTTCCCAGCCTCTAATTGAAAATTTGGGAATCGCACGTAGGAGTTCCTACAGTTTTTGAAGATCGCCCCCGCCCTGGCTTTGGGTGGAGGAGGAGGGCCCGTGGGAGAGCGCTTACACGCAATATCACAAAATTCGCCTCTTAACAATCAAATTTTGCAGTTCTCTTATGTTGGAATTCCAACACTTTTCGGCACTTAAACTCCTGTCGTTATCGCCGATGTTGGAGTTCCGACGTCTTCTATAACCTCAGGCTCTCGATTCGTTACTTCTCTAAAGGTATCAAAATACTTCTCGTGATTAGTGCCCATAATCCGATCCCAAATATTAAAATACAAACTGTAATTACAGTTAAAATATTTATGGTGCATATTATGATGAGTAGTAGAATTATGAAGTCTTAATATTCTATTTTCTATAAAACCTTTAGGAAAAAGTTCGAAAGAAAGATGCCCTAAAACATTCAGGAAATTACTATAAAAGAAAAACACGATAAGGGCGGTCGTATGCACCGGTAAAAAAAGTATTACCAATGGAACGATCCCCGCTTCCACTACGGCTTCGTAAGGATGGAAAGAAAACGCGGCCCAAGGAGAAGGGTTTGTGGACTTATGATGGACCAGATGCATTCTTTTAAAAAGAAGAGGATGATGCATCAAACGATGAGTCCAGTAAAAGTAAGTATCATGCAGGAATATCAGAGCGACAATGCTGAAGAGAAGATAAGGAACTCCGTAATCTTCTACCTTATCATAAATAAAAGTCCAGCCGGCCTTCTTCATTAAGACAACTAAAATCCCGGAGGCGGCAAAGATCGCAAGCGAGATGGCCGAATACTTGAGTTCGTGGGAAATTTTATCTTTTTCCGGAAGTTTATTTTGAATGATCTTATGTTTAAGCTTATCTTTAAAGATCATCCAAACAAAAACATAAGCGATCCCGGCCATCAAAATATAGCGGAACCATAACATTCCTAAGGTCAGAAAATAATAGGCGGTATAGCCAATTTGATCCACGATCTCGTTCATCCCATTCTCTCCGTGTGCACACAGTTTACACGATATGACGAGGATTCGCCTATTCGAATTTTAAAATTCTCTAGCTGATTTCAAAATCGGCGGTACTTTTTAAGGATTCATCCCTACCACGGTTGCGGCGAAATTCGGTGGGTGTGACCCCTGTTAGTTCTTTAAATGCTCGGTTAAAGGGGCCCAGGGATTGGTAGCCCAAATCCATAGCGATCCGGATAATTGGGACTTCATCTTTTCCCGAATCCAAAAGGATCTCGCAGGCTTCTTGGATCCTGTAACGATTTAAAAAATCCGGAAAATTTCGAAAACCCATCGCCTGGTTGATCAGCCTTCGCAGTTTATATTCCTGTATTTCCAGATCCTCCGCAAGTTGCCCGATCGTCAGTCCCTCTTTTCTATAAAGTTTAGTTTCTTCGAATGCAGAGACTAATTTTTTCTTCAACGCTGGATCAGCATAAACCGCTTTTTCTTCTTTGTCCTCGGATTCTTCTGGTCTTGGATCCACCAAACCTTCTTTCAATTCGAAGACCAAATACATGAATGCAAGAATCAGTCCCCAAGCAAGGATCACGTTCGCCAGATCCAAAATTTCGGATAAGACCTTACCTCTTAAGATCAGATGAGAGAACATATTAAAAGTGATCACACTTCCGGTCATTAGAATATGGACTTCACGTAACCTTCTTCTTGCTTCTACAAGATCGTCTTTTCTCCCCGAATAGATCCGAATGATTGCGGCCACTACAAAGCCCAAAGAGAGAAGAGTCGGAATGATAATATGTGCGAGAACCGTTTCAGAAACGATAGGCCCTCTCATATTGATCAGATCTAATACAGGATAGACCGACCAAGCGGAGACCCCAACCTTACTGATAAGCAAAAGCCAATGCCAATATTTGATCTCGAAATGATCTTCAAATATTGCAAGGCTGATCATCCAAAAGAAAAATGGCAAACTGATAAGGCCGGTAAACAGGAATACGCGGATGGAATAAGGGATCTTAAGATCAGGATCTAAAGATAAAAGGATATAACATACGATCCCGAAAGAAAAACCTCCCGCGATACGAATCCTAAGATCGTAATAGTATCTCCATCCGAGAAGTCCGATGATAAAGATTAAATTCGAAAGACAGAATAAATGTAATATGTCCGTGATCTGTGAGATCAAGTGAGTTCTTCCAGTTTTTCCAATTCTCCCCAAAAGTCCTTAGTTTGTAAACCAGGAAGAAATTTCCGGATCAAACCACTGTCAATAAAACAGTCCTCTCTATCCATCTTTTCCTCTGGAACAACCTGGATCTTGCCGTGATCCTCTAAAAATCGGAAGATCTCTAACCAAGTATGCCATTGCCCATCGGTTAAGATCAGCTCGGAAGGCAGGTCATTTCCGGAGTAAGATAGAAGCAAACGTACCGCTTCCGAAATATCGTCCCCATGAATTAGATTCAATTGGCGTTTTGTTTTTTTAACCGAACCCTTTCTTGCCCAATTTGCCGGATTTCTATCTGGGCCATAGATCCCGGAAAGACGGAGGATCCTGCCGCCACGTTCCAAAAATCGTAGCTCGGTTTCGTAACGATCATGTGTCGGATCTAACGGTGTTTTTTCAGTGATATCTGGAGAAAACCTTTGGTAGATACTAGTAGATCCGAACATCCAAACTGTTTTGGAGATTGAGAATATAGTATCGAAAACCTGATCCCTATTTGCGAGTTTCTGGACGGGGAATGTGATAAGACTCGCGTCAAATCCCGAGCCTTCATTCTCTTTGCGAAAATTTTCCAAAGCAGCCGGATCGGATAGATCCAGCAAAATGGAACCTTCTACTTTTGTTTCCCGAGAAACTCCTAAAACAGTATTATCTTTTTGTAATGTGTTAAGGATGCGTAAACCGGTGTATCCCAAGCCGAAAATTGCAAACTTAGACATTACTCCAAACCGAGTCTTTTATAGATCAGTCCCACCTTATCCAGATACGGTGAAATTTGGAAGATAGAATCCAAATCTCCAGGTTTTAATACCTTCTGCACTTTAGGATCTTCAGCTAATCGAGTCTTCAGATTTTGAGAAACATCCGCCCAAACTGCCATCGCATGGCCTTGCACGATCGTATATGCCTCTTCTCTTGTGATCCCACCCTTCTCAATCAAGTGGAGAAGAACTTTTTGTGAGAAGATCAGACCTCTTGTAGTCCCCAATGTTCTTTCGATCGCATCCGGATACACATGTAGATTTTTTACTACGAATAACATTTTATCCAAAATATATTCAAGAGCGATCGTAGAATCCGGAACCACTATCCTTTCCGCAGAAGAATGAGAAATATCCCGTTCATGCCATAAGGCTACGTTCTGCAAAGCGGTAGAAACGTTAGAACGGATCACTCTAGAAATACCGGAGATCCTTTCACAAATCACAGGATTTCTTTTATGAGGCATCGCGGAAGATCCCTTTTGTCCCGGAGAAAAAGGCTCCTCTACTTCCCTACCTTCGGTCTTTTGTAGAAGACGGACTTCGGTTGCAAAACGATCCAAACTTGCAGCAGTAACGCCTAACGCGGACATATAAGCTGCATGCCTATCTCTGGAAACCACTTGGGTCGCGATCGGATCAGGCTTGAGCCCCAACTTCTCACAAACGTATTCTTCGATATCCGGTTCTATATTGGAATAAGTTCCTACCGCACCGGATAATTTACCGACCGCTACTTCTTCTTTTGCCAGAGCCATTCGCACTCGGTTTCTTTTCATTTCTTCGTAGA
Organism: Leptospira sp. B5-022; assembly: GCF_000347035.1. Classification (GTDB taxonomy): domain Bacteria; phylum Spirochaetota; class Leptospiria; order Leptospirales; family Leptospiraceae; genus Leptospira_B; species Leptospira_B cinconiae. Next base: position 422,034 of record NZ_ANIJ01000047.1, on the reverse strand, counting down.
ACAATGCGAATTTTAAACCGAGAGTCATAGGTTCGGCATGGATCCCATGAGATCTGCCGATACAAGGAAGATCTCTGTATTGGATCGCCTTCTCCATGATCGCCTCGATGAGTTGGTCCGTTTTTTTTAGGATCAGATCCATCGCTTGGACCATCTGCACGCAAAGTGCGGTGTCCCCGATATCGGAAGAAGTAAGACCGTAGTGTACATGGCGACCGGCAGGTCCGATATAAGAATTCATATTCGTTAAGAATGCGATAACGTCATGGTGGACCTTGGATTCGATCTCTAAAATTTCGTCCACGTTGAATCTTGCCTTGGAACGGATCTCTTCGAAGTCCTCCTTAGGGACCTCTCCTTTTTTCATTCGGGCTTCGGTGGCTAATATTTCGATCTCTTTCCAAATATCGAATTTGTTCTCCAATTCCCAAATTTTAGAAATCTCCGGATTCGAATACCGATCAATCATTCCAGCGTCCTCGGGGAAATATCCCCATTGATAGGATTTTTATCCGGTGCTCATACGTAAATCATTTTGGTTCGCACAGAGCACACGGAGTTCACAGAGCCTAAAGGAAAAATAGGAAGAAAAATGGGTCTCGTAGGAGTTCCAACAGGCCTCTCTAAGACTCTGAGCTTTACTCAGCTAAACCCTCCGTGTTCTCAGTGTTCTCTGTGCGAAATAATGTTTTCTAACCTAGCTCAAAAGAGCTTACGAATTCTTTGATCAGATTAATATGATCCACTTCCGGAGAAGGGTTTTCCTTGCTAGGCTCGTATAGATGTTCGTCGAATACATGATAATCGAAAATTTTGAGTTCGAAGTCGGGGATGGTGATGATGATATTTTCGGAATGGATATCGAAGATCAGTTTTTCTTCGTTCGCAAGATAACGGGTGACTTCAATAACTCTATGGAAGTCCAAGGCGATCTTCTTGAGTTTGGATTTACTGATGATCCCGAATCTATGCGTATCAAAGTTCAATTTCCATTTGGGAAAAAGTGCATCCTGGATCGGGTTCTGCCTTACCTTCTCATTCAATCGGATGAATTCCTTTAGATGTTTTCCTGGTAATAAATTTTGATTATCGCAAGGAGTGAGTGTGACCACAGGAACGCCGAATGGACTCCTTCTGAAACGTAAGCCCATAAAAAACCGAGTGGGAAGAACAAGATCGGGGATCAGACTTTTTAATTTCCAATAATGTAGTCTTTCCAATCCTAAACGAGCGAACTTAAAACGGATCTCGTCCCTTTTGGATTCTCCCCAAACTGATTTTTGCAAATGATGCATTAAACCGATCTCTTCGGTTTTTAAATAACGTTCTAGGTTATTCTGCACTTCTTTATATAGAGAACCGAAAATTGGATCGGAAGGAAGTTTGGATTTTCCTATTTTGACTACTTGGTTCCAAGGAAGTGTATATACGAATTTATACGACCCCCTTCCTATATAGTTTTCGGCGGCAAGAGGCATAAAATTATCCAAAAATTCCCGTCCGTATCTATGCGTTATGCGAAACACATGAGATACCGGAAAAAGTTTTTCGTATAATTTTCGAGCTAAGCCGGATTGCCTAAGACGAAAGTCGATAGGAAGATCCTCTTTAGGGATCTGAGAATCCGCTCTGTCCGGATCGAAAAATAATTCTTTATCCAGACCTTTCTCTAAGATCTCGATAAAGCTGGGAATTCCGGGAGAGTTCCAAAAATTCCGGATCGCCTCTCCGAATTCGCTGAATCTTCCCTTTTTCGCCATTAAAATCCCAAACCTTATTTGGAATGGTAGTACAAGTCTCTTTTGTAAGTAGGAAGAGCCGTTTTATTCTTCTTAGCGTTTTCCAATGCCTTGTCTTTTTCCGCATCGATCCACCATAAGGACTTTGCCGCGCCTTCTCCGGAATATCTGGAGAGAGGATTTTCCGGTGTACCGAATCGATTCCAATACAGGACTCTTGTGGATTTAATTCCCCAAAGAAGAACGTATGGAACCTCTTTCGTTAAGATCCTATCTATCTTCTTCAGGATTTCCGTTCTTTTTTTAATATCGAATTCCGTTTTTTGCTGCTCTATGAGTTTATCTACTTCCGGATTTTTGAAACCGTTATAATTGTTCTGCCCATTCTCATTCGCATATTTGGAATCCCAATGATGTTCCGGATCCGGAAAGGAACTTCCCGCTCCCCAAGCAGCCCAAGTAACATCAAAATCATATTTATCCATCCTCTCCGACCAGTTGGCAAGATCCGTGCTTTCGATAGTGACTTGGATCCCCAACTCTTTTACTCTTTCCATGAACAGAGTAAAATATTTTTCCACACTTCTATCTCTTTCCAGGATATGGATCACGAATTGTTGTCCGTCTTTTTCCAGGAACCCTTTTGCATTTGGTTTCCATCCGGCTTCCGCAAAAAGTTTTTTAGCAGCTTCCGGATCGTAATCGATCGGAGGATTCGGTAATTGTCCTTCTTCCCATGCGGATCCGTAATAAGAATCGGTGAGTTGGTATTCTCCGAACGCGAGTTTGTCCACCATGAGTTTTCGGTTAACTAAATGAGCAATCGCCTTTCGGATACGAACATCGTCAAAAGGTTTTCTTCTCATATTGAATGCCCAACCCTGAAAGCCTGACTTTTTATCGTTATAGATCTTTTGTTTTACGATATAATTCTTATCAAAAGGTTCTCCGGTCGTGTCCTGTACCCAAGTCGCCGCCTTATAAACAGGATAAAGATCTATATCACCTTTTTTGAATGCTTGGAATGCGACCGCATCGTCGTTGAATACTTTGAAGATAAGTGTATCGAAATTATCCGTCCCTTTGTAAAAAGGATAAGCCCTCATCCAATAATCGTTCCTACGTTTCATTTTTACGTAGATCCCTTTTTTAGCTGACTGCAATTCATACGGTCCGGACGTAACAGGAAACTCGAAATTCTCCTTATTAAAATCTTTTTCGGCATAATAATGTTCTGGCAGAATAAAGAAATCGTATGCGATAAATTCGAAGTTCTTCCAATGGACCTCTTTTTGAGTGAATTCAACTTCGTATTCATTTACTAATTTTGGAACTTCGAAACGGGAAAGATCGATCCGATGAAGCGCAGTATTATTCTTCTTATTCATGATGGTTTCATATGTGAATAATACGTCCTTCGCGGTGATAGGTTTGCCATCACTCCATCTGGCGTTTTTGTCCAGATTGAACGTAAAAGTTTTTTTATCCGAAGAGATCTTCCAGGAAGAAGCAAGTTTCGGAAGAGGCTCCAGAGTAATAGGATGTCTATCCAAAAGTGGTTCGAACATTTGAGTGAAAATTTCAGCAGTGGTGGAAAAATTTTCCAAATACCAGTTTAAAGATTTTGGATACTGGTGACTGTAGATCCTAAATGTTCCTCCCCTTTTTGCGTTCGGAGAAGTGGAAGGATTCGGTTTTCTTAAAGGTTCCGGAATACTATTCGGATCTCCGTCCCAAGGAAGATCTTCGGTTGCTACGGAAATTTGGACTTCTTCCTTTTCTTTACAGCCGTTCGATGCGAACGTAATTATGGATAATAAAAGTATAAAATAGCAAATTTTCAGTAATTTGGAATTTCTTAGAGTAACGTTCAAAGCACACCTCTTAGGAATGTTCGTGTTCGAAAGCTTCCGGGAAAACCCGATTTCAGGCAAACTTAAATGTAAAATTTTCGATGAAAAGATAGTAGGACGAGACCTATCGTTAATCCTTATTTGACCCTATGAGCAAAAACCACATCCGGGATCCGTTTTAAGTTGCCTAGGATCTCCTTCAATTGGTCCAAATGTTCCACTTCTATCATAAAGCGAGCCATCAAAGTATCCTTTTGCACTGTAGAAGCTCCAGCCTCGAGGATATTTGTTTGGGTCCCGGAGATACTTTTTACCATTTCCAAGTAAATTCCCTGGCGATCCTTTGCCTTCACTTCCACTCGAACCGGCACCGGTTCAGTTTGTCCATAGTCCCAATCCACTGTAATCTGTCTGAGCTGTTCTTCTTCTCTTTGTTTTAATGCAACACTACAATTCTTTTTATGAACAGATACACCTCTTCCTCGAGTCACGAAGCCGATGATTTGGTCTCCGGGAAGAGGAGAACAACAACCGGAAAGTCTCACTGGAATATCCCTTAGTCCAGCGACTAAAATTTTTCCACCGGCGACTTGTCCCTGCGCTTGAGTCTGTTTGGAGACTTTTTCAGAAGGTTTACGTTTAAGTTCTTCGAGTACTTCCGCATTCAGAGTAAGTTCCGCTGCATTTTCGGCACCGTGTTCCAGATCTTTGCTTGTCTCTTCTCTGAGTTTTCTGAAATAAGCGCGTAACTTTTGTCTGGCAGAAGGAGTTTTAACAATACGAAGCCAGATAGGAGAAGGTTTGGACCTTTTATCCACAACTACTTCAACTTGGTCTCCACTGCGCAATTCGGTACGAAGGGGGATCATTCTACCGTTGATCTTGGCTCCCTTACAATGCAGACCCACATCCGTATGGATCCTGAATGCAAAGTCTAAAACCGTAGCACCTTTCGGAAGTTGTATGATTTCTCCCTTAGGAGTGAAAACGAAAACCTCGTCCTCGTGAAGATCGTATTTTAATTCTTCTAAAAATTCTTTAGGATCTAAAGCGGAATCCTGCCAAGTCTGTAAAACTTCCAACCACTTCACGGTTAGATGTCTTTCGTTGGCATGAGTTTTACCTTCTTTGTATACCCAGTGAGCAGCGATCCCATATTCAGCGATCGCATTCATCTCCGCGGTTCGTATCTGGACTTCCAAAGGTTTTCCATCAGGACCGATCACAGTGGTATGAAGCGATTGGTACATATTGGTCTTAGGAGTCGCGATATAATCCTTAAATCTTCCCGGAACGGGGGACCAAAGTGTATGCACAATCCCTAATACTCCGTAACAATCCTTGATCTCGTCCGTAACGATTCGGATCGCCCTTAGATCGAAAATTTCGTCGAAAGTTTTTTCCTTCGTTTTCATCTTACGATAGATGGAGAAAAAATGTTTTGCCCTTCCTTCCACGTTCGCGTTGATCTGAATTTCTGCGAGTCTCTGTTTTAGGATGAGCTGTAGTTTTTCGATATACTCTTCTCTTTCCGACTTTTTGGCGCTGATCCTTTTTTTAATGTCCTGGTATTCTTCCGGAAAGATGACTTGGAAAGCGAGATCTTCTAATTCGGATTTGATGGAGTAGATACCGAGCCTTCCGGCAATCGGTGCATACAAGGAAAGAGTTTCGTTTGCGATCCTTCTCTGTTTTTCGGGAGGTTGAAAAGAAAGAGTCCTCATATTATGGGTCTTATCAGCTAGTTTGATCAGAATGACCCGAATATCCTGGATGGTCGCAATGATGATCTTTCGTATATTCTCCGCAGCTTCCGTTTCTTTGGACTGGCTTTTGATCTGGGAAATTTTAGTCACACCTTCCACAAGTTGTGTGATCTCCGTCCCGAAATCCCGCACCATTTCTTCTTTTGTGTATTTAGTATCTTCGATCACATCATGAAGAATTCCGGCGGAGATTACTTTCTCATCCAAACCTAATTCGAATAAAATAAAACCTACTTGGAGGGGATGAACTATATAAGGTTCGCCCGAAAGACGGAACTGTCCTTGGTGGGAATCTTCCGAAACTTTATAAGCCTTTTCGATCAGTTCCAAGGCTTCGGGGCCCATGGTTTCCCGAACCCCTTCGATTAACATTTCTTTGGTGGCAGGAGCCTTAATGAATCCCATGTTCTTATTAGGTCCTTATATCCAAACCTAGATCCAAAAATCTGGTGGTATGAGTCAGATATCCCATACTCACCCCTACTCCGGGAAATTCGGACAATGCTTCCAGTTTTTCAGGAGTGATCCCTCCGGAACATTCTATTAGGATTTTAGGATTTTTTTCTTTTGCCCTTTGGAACGCTATTCGTGTATCGGGTATATTAAAATTATCTAACATTAAAACGTCCGGTTCCGCTTCGAGAGCGTCTTCCAATTGGTCCAAGGAATCGATCTCGAGCTCCACCATTCTTCCGGGAAAATTGGATCTGATCTTTCCAACGGGGATTTTTGCCGATGCGAATAATGCCAAATGATTGTCTTTGATCATCGCCATTTCGGAAAGATCCAATCTGTGGTTGGCACCTCCCCCGCAATACACAGCATACTTTGCCAGTTTCCTGTAACCCGGAAGTGTCTTTCTTGTATCCAAGATCATTATCCCTTTAGACCCGTACTGATCCACGATCTTTCGAGTTGAAGTGGAAATACCGGAAAGATATTGTAAGAAGTTTAGAAGGATTCTTTCAACACGCAACATGGAGAGAAGACTGCCTTGGATCTCGGCGACCTTGTCTCCTTTGACGAATTTTTCTCCATCTTTAAAGAAGAAATGAAACTGCAAATCTCCCGCTGAAAGTTTTGAAAGAACTTGCGCGACCCCGCTCCCGCAAAGAATTCCTTCTTCCCTTGCATTTAGATATGCGATCGCCTTTTGGTCCGGAGAGAATAAGGAAACAGACGTTATATCTTGATCAGGACAATCCTCATCCCAGGCCATTTTGGCCAGGGGATAATAATCCTCTGCACTTGTCTCTGCTATAGGCTTAGTGTAAGCCCTCTTCACTTGGAATTCACCGCTAAGTAAAACTGTTTCGGATTATAAATGAGGATCAAGCGGAATTCGAAAATTTAGATCCTGACAAAAAAGAAAGGCCCGGAAAAATCCGAGCCTAGCATGTGTGTGAGTTGCTAAAATGTTAGACCGTATTAACGAGCTTCTTCGTCGCTTTCCTGCTCACCTGAATCGGAAGGTTGCTCATTTTCTGTGGAAGGTGCCGGAGTAGAAGGCTGTTCTTCTTCCGGTTCCGACTCATCCGTAGAGGCTGCAGGAGGAGTTGTAGTCTCTTCCTTTTTCTCTTCCGGAGTAGATGCCTCTACTTTATCGCTACCTGTCGGCTTTTTCGGAGCTTTTTTCGGATCGAACTTAGTGGATCCTTTGGCAGGCGGAATTAGTAATACTTGTTTTGGATAGATCAAGTTTGGATTTTTGATCTTGTTACGGTTCGCTTCGTAGATCCGTTTCCAAAGTTTAGAAGTACCGTAATGTTGCTTGTAAGCGGAAATTCTCCAGAGGCAATCTGCAGGAATTTTCTTACGAACTACGTATTTTTTCCAACCTTCGGGAAGTTCTCCGGAAGAAGAGGATACCGTATCTTCTCCTTTTTTAGTAGAAGGAGTAGAATCTCCTGCATCCCCTTTGCGACCTGCAACGGAAGATCCGGTGCGTAATCTCTCTGCAATATCGTCAGACTGGTCTACAACGATACGGGAAAGTCGAATCGCTTCTTCGGATCGGGCAATAGAATCTTCGTATTTTTCGGAAGAATATAACTCTTCTGCGGAAACTAAAGACTCATCGGCTGCTTTTAGGTTCTCATCCGCTCTTTGGTAAGAAGTTTGGAGATCCTTGCTTGATTTCAGTTTGGATTGGTCTATCGTAGCCAGTTTGTCCTTGGCTTTTCCGATAGAATCTTTTGCTTCTGCCTTCTTCTTGAGTGCGTAAGCTTGGATGTTTTTTGCGACAAGTTCTGCTGATTTTTTACGGATATCGTCAACTTCGGAATAACCTTCTTTGATCTTTCCTTCGTCGATCTTACCTTTTGCAGCATTTAAACGTTCTCTCGTTTGGGCCACTTCAGGGTCGCCACCACCGGCATATCGATCCGCATCATCCAGATTTTTTTCGATATCTGCAAGAGAATCGATTAACTGTTGTTTTTGAGAAAGAGCCAAAGATTTGGCATCAGTTGCCGCCTTTTTGGACTCCAGATATTTTTTATTACTTTGTTCGTACTGATCGAAAGCAGCCAGACGGGTCTTAAGTTTTGCGTCGTCTCCGGATTCCTTAGGATAGGATTCCAAAGTGCGGTCCGCATTATCTCGAAGAGTGTCCCCTTCTTTTTTAAGCTCTACCGCATTATTATAAGGTTCTGCGGCAAGTTGGGAAGCATACGCCTCATCCGCTTCATTGATAGCGGTACCGGCCTGTGCCTTGGTTTCCTCGGTCAATTGAGGATAAGATCTTTCTAATGCATCATACGCCTTACTTTTTGCGTATTCGGCGCTTTTTTTGGTTTCGCCCAGGTCTTCATTGGAAGCTTTTTCATGAGCGGTCAAAAGACTTTTGCGAGCTTCCTCAAATTCTCCGGAAGCATATTTTTCTGCGCCTGCATCTTTAGCGCGAGTGATAGCGGTTTTTGCTTCCGCTAATTCTTTTACGGGTAGTTCTGAACCACAGGCAACTAGGAATCCTAAAACTCCCAGTACCAATGATGGGAACGATATAGCTCGAAAAGTTTTCATTTGTTTTGCACCAGCCAGAGGAATCGTTTTAATATGCCTTATTTATTTAAAGGCAGCGACAGCGTCAGCTTCGTTATCAAAGATCTCAAAGAATGACGTTAATTTCGTTAATTCGAATACCTTTCTAACGGAACCCGCAACGTTGATAATTTTAAGTCCACCCTGGTATTTTTTTAAGTTAGAGAGGCTGGAAATCAAAGCACCGATTCCGGATGAGTCGATATAAGAGACCTTTTCCAGATTGATAATCGTATAGTATTTCTGCTCTTCGATGAGCTTTGCGATCACATCCTTAATCTCAGGGGCATTGTATAAATCGATCTCCCCATTGATGTCCAGAATGACGATGTTACCGCTTTCCCTTCTGGTGATTTCCATAAAAAATCAGCAACTCCTTTCTTTATCTGTATGAACCATCCTACAATAGGGGGGTCATTCTCTATATAGTCAACGAGAAATTTCCGCTCTTTCGTACAAATTTTTCCATTTAACGAAAAACTCACTGAAATTTCCAACTTCGATGGAATGTCTGAGTTCTTTCATGAACTTTTTCATAAAATACAGATTATGGTACGTGCTCAAGGAGAATGCACTGAGTTCTTTCACGTGATGTAAGTGTCTGATATACCCGATACTGTATCTTTTGCACACTTTACATTCGCATTTCGGGTCCATCGGCTCATCTGAGAACTTCCATTTTTCGTTTCTGAGATTCACTTTTCCTTGAGAAGTGAATACTTGGCCGTTTCTCGCGTTGCGGGTAGGAAGAACACAATCAAACATATCGACTCCGTTTCGGACTCCTTCCAAAATATCCGGAACAGTTCCAACTCCCATCAGATATAATGGTCGATTCCTGTCGGTAGAGGAGGCAATTCCTTCCATCGTGCGGATAAAATCAGGCCTGGGTTCTCCAACAGAGAGACCTCCGATCGCGATTCCGGAGAACGGAAGTGAGCGGATTTTCTCCAAACTCTCCAATCTCAGATCCAAATTTGTCCCACCTTGGAAAATCCCGAAGAGAAATTGATTTCGTTTGTCCTTCTCCCAATAGTTCACGGCTTCTTCTGCCCAACGATGAGTCCGATCCAGAGCATCTTTGATCCGAGAAACAGTTCCGTCTCCTGGAGGACAATCGTCCAAGACCATCATGATATCGGAACCTATGGATCTCTGAATATCTATCACCTTCTCAGGAGTGAAAAAATGAGGACTGCCGTCGATATGAGAACGGAACTCTACTCCTTCTTGTTTGAATTTCACGAGAGAATTCAGACTGAACACTTGAAAACCGCCGCTGTCGGTAAGTAGAGCCTTTTTGTATGAAACAAAGTTTTTGAGCCCACCGAATTTTTCCAAAACCTCGGTTCCTGGGCGAAGATAAAGATGATACGTATTTCCTAAGATCAGTTCGTAACCTAACTCATCTAAGTCGTCCGAGTCCAAGGACTTAACGGCTCCTCTTGTACCCACAGGCATGAATACAGGCGTTGGAATTTCTATTCCGTTGAGATATAAGGTTCCGGTGCGAGCAAAAGAATATGGATCGGAAGCTCTGGATCTAAAGATCATTTTTTGTTCGGACAATTCGGATCCAAACAAGTACCGTAAATATTCAGACTATGACCTGTGATCTTAAACCCGTTACTTGCAGCAGCCTGCTCTTGCAACTGTTCGATCCTTTCGTCCATGAATTCTACGATCCTGCCGCAGTCTCCGCAGATGATATGATCATGATGAGTATGGCCTATAATATGTTCGTAGTACTTATAATCTTGGCCGAAATTATGCTCTTGTAATAATTTCGCTTCTACCATGATGGAAAGTATCCTGTAGATAGTGGCCTTGGAAATTTTATCCCTTTGGTCCTTGAATTCTTCCAGAAGACTTTCTGCGGTAAAGTGATTGTGCAGCGAAAAAATACGTTCTGCAACTAACATCCTTTGATTGGTGATCTTCAGGCCCTTCTTCTGTAAATACTCAGAAAAAGTTTTCATCTCCATCCGAATGGAATCGTCTACGGTTTTCAGGATTTCAGCTTCTCTGTCTTTGTTCATTTTTCAGGAGGAAGTATGAGCCTGTTTAAGATTTTCCTTTCGAACCAAGGAATCCGGGAAGGCTAACATTCTTTTTCCACAATTTAAGATCCGGATATGAGAATTATCAAGTGGAATTTCATTTTTAGGAAATGAAATACTTATTCTTCCTCACCTTCGATTTTGCCCGCTATAGAATAGTACCAGGCTCTTTCCATTTCTTCCGCGATACGGACTGCAAGAATTTTAAGTAATCTGGTCTGGGCCTGACTTTCCGTTTCCATGAAACCGACTTGGTCCGAGTAGATGATCCTCGCAGGAATCTCGGTCCTTTCTAAAGGAATTTTTTCCCCGCCTGCTTTTTGGAGTTCTACCTTGCAGACTACGAACATCTCTTTACTGAGCTGCTGTCCACCCTGATCTAAAAGTGCTCCCACTTGTTGGTAATGACTGATCTCTCCGTAGATACGATATGCGGCTTGGGACTTCTCTCTGGTCTGGATAAATCTTCCCCGATAATTGATCTCCTGTTTGACGAGGTCGGAGAGAGTGGTGTGCATTGCAATCCCATAGGAATTATTGCGAAAATTCTGCACATACACGGTACGTTTGGAATCCGGAATAGGAATCCCGTCGATTTTAGGAGGATTGCCGGGCTCCCGAGTCAAATAGGTACAAGAACCCAGACAAAAAACCAAAAGAATCGGAAGGAATATCCTCATATCATCAGGCTTTTCTCCAAGTATGAGGCTGCAAGAAAATTTCTCAGATTTCAGACTTTACAATTTAAGGGAATCGGATCTGAATTCGCAAATGGGAAAAAATTTCCTGAAAGTTTTTCCACAAATTCCGCAGATATACGGTTTAATATTCCTCCTTATTTTGTTTTTCGGGACGGAAGGAAGTGCGGGCGAGACAGGTCCCAAAATTTCCGCGGTTTCTCCCAATCTAAAACCGAGCGCCATTGTCCAAAAAAATATTTGGGACGATCTTACACCGGAGGTTTTAGCGGATCTCGGAAATTTAGGTTTTCCCATGGAAATGGAGACTCCGATCTCCGGTTCTTATGCGGAATATAGAGTGCATCATCTGCACATGGGCTGCGATTTTAAAACATTTCATACGAATGGAATTTCTGCCGTTTCTCCTTTCCAAGGATATGTGGATTCTATTGGGCAATCCACAAAAGGTTACGGATCAAATATTATCATAAAGTCTTCCGGTTCTAATTTAAGGGCCAAGTTTGCTCACTTACTGGACTTCAAAGGATTTCGAAAGGATCTAGACCTTCTGCGGGAAGCATTGGCATTACTAAGCGGTGGAGAATTTCAGGTAAAACTTTCTCCAGGTTCTTACCTTCTCCCCAAAGGTGAAAATGTAGCAAGACTCGGAGAGTCGGGAACCGGGGTTAGTCATTTACATTTTGAATTACATTTACCTAATGGGACTTTAAACCCCCTTCCCTATTTACCTTTGCGAGGAAAAGACAGATATTCTCCGGAACTATTACTCTTATACGTGGACTCGGAAGATGGAGTTCAAGCCAGGATCAATTTGGAAAAAAAAGGAGAAGGTAAATTCGCAGTTCCTGGGAACCAAAAATTACATTTGGCGGGAGGTGTCCGTTTTAGATTAGGTGCCTACGACCTAATGACCTCACGGAACAAAAACAATCTTTTCTTTGCAGGAATTTACAAGGAAGATATTCCTTTATACGAAAGATCCTTTAGGGGAATGAGTTATGAAGAAGCAAGGGTCCACCAGGATATATTCGACTCCAACCGCTCTTCTTTAAATCCTCCCGTTTATGTGTATAATCTTTTCCCCGCAAAAGGACCGAGTATAGACCTTAGGAATTTCGAAGCAGGAAGTATAGTCAAACTCATACTTAAAGCATCCGACCATGCGGGAAATCACTCCATCCTTCCCTTAGAAATAGAAGTCGGGGTCGTAAATGGCAAAAGACCATCCATTACAAAAACTGAATTCACTTCTTTGGACGGTGTTCTGAAGATCAGAACTCCGGCAAAAACAACTTACGGCCAGGGCTCGTTACACTTCAAAAAAAAGGAAAAGCCGGAAGACGACTTAAAACTTCCGGAAGGACTCAAATCAAAGGGTTCGATTTACGAATTAGAATCCTCCGATCTTTCCTGGGTGGGAGAAGCGGAACTAACCTGGAGAGGTGCAGCACTAGGTAAAAAAGACGGGATTTACATCTTCGACAAAGCTTCCAAAAAATGGTCCGCTTTAAAACAAAAAGGTTCGATTACATTACTCACAAAACTTGGGGCACTTGCAATTCTCACCGACGAGGCAAAACCTTCCGTTAATTATCCATTTTTGATCACAAGACATAGAAGGATCAAAGGCCAGGAAGAAGAAGGAATGGAAGAAAGATTATACACCGTTTCCGACACCGGTTCCGGGTACGCCGGAGGCGCAGAAGTTTTGTTGGATGGAGAATTGTATCCAAGCGAATTCGATGCGGACCGTAAGATGCTCATCGTCAAATTCCCGAAAACTTTCTCCGCTTGGAAAAAGTATATGTTACTACAAATACGAATCAAAGACAGAGCGGGTAACTTTTCGGATTGGTTTACCGATTTAGTGAGGTTTTAGGTTTAGAGACTCAGAGTTAGCAGAGTCACAAAGGTTTTTCACACAGAGACGCAGAGCCACGGAGAGTTTTTATGGAACGAAAAGTTAAAATTGCAATCATGATTATCGGAATTCCCATTCTAGTCGGATTGATTGCGTTAACTTTATTACCTGCTACGTATTTTTTGGGCAGATTTATCACTTCAAAAGAATATAAACAAGAGCTGGATCAAATTCCCAAAGACCAGTCTTACTTTAGGTTTCAAGAACCATTTTTAATGAATACTAAGGATTCGAAATTTATCAAATTTAAATTAGCCTTGGCTTACAAAGACCAACCCGCATTAACGATGGAATTAGCAAAAAGAATGACTCAGATACGAACCATCCTTAATATTATCATCGTTTCTAAAACATCCGAAGAATTCCAGAGTATCGAATCACAATTATCGGTGAAAAATGAAATGGAGGCGACGATCAATCATCTTTTAACCGAAGGAAAGATTACCGGAGTGATCATTTCCGATATGGAAATAAAGTGAAGTTTTTTACTTTTAGTGATTTCGCAGCCCCCTGAACTTTTCAGATCGGGCCTCGCGCTGGGAAACGTTCGCACAGAGTTCACGGAGGTCACAGAGTTAATAACTCTAAAAACCCCCAGCGCTCTCAGTGCCTCTGTGCGAAAATAAAAAATCCCCACGAGATTGACTCGCAGGGATTTTCTAAAATCACAGAAAGAGATCTTTTTTCTCAGTCCTGGTTTTGGAGAGAGTATCTGCTAATTTGCAGAACCTTAAACTTAGTTTCCGCTCCGCCAAGATTCAAAGAAGCATTATCACCCACTTTTTTACCTAAAAGCGACTTAGCCAAAGGAGATTGGTAAGAAATAATATTTCTTTCCGTATCCGCGTCCCAAGCCCCCAAGATAGAATAAGTTTGGTCTTCCCCGCTGGACTCGTTTTTGAGTTTTACGGTGGTTCCGATATTGATCCGATCCGTTTTCACGTTGGATAGATCTAGAACGATAGCAGCTTTGAGTTCCGCTTCCAGTTTTTTGATCTGAGCTTGGAGCTGGACTTGTTTTTCCATAGCGGCTTTGTATTCCGCGTTTTCGCGCAAGTCTCCTCTTTCCTGAGCCTCTCCGATATCTCTAGAGTTTTCAGGCATCTCTACGTTGACCAAATGATCGAATTCCGCCTTTTTCGCGTTCAGAGCGCGGCGAGTAACAAGAACGGCGTTTTCCGGGATCCTTGCCAGAACATCCTCTTCCTCTTCTTCATCATCCTCTTCTTCCCAGATCAGATCCGGTTTTAGAGTTTGGATCAGAGACATCAATTTGTCTTTTTCAGTCTCTTCTATATAAGGAACTTCTCTATAAAGAGCGTAAACTTTGCGGATATATTCCGAATCTCCGTTTTGGATCGCCTCGCTGATCACAGCCGCCTCATTTCCGAAAAGGATCTCATGGCAGGTGTTCTTAAGTTTGGTCCCTTTTTCCTCTATCTTGTTCAAAGGTTTTAATAATCGAAGGACTCTCAGGATCAGATCCTGTCTGGAAACGTTCATCCACTCTTCTTCCCATGTTTTGAGAAGGATAGATTTTGCCACCCATAGGAATACTTCCGGATTTTCCTTAGCACGGCTGGATGCAGTTTCGATGAATAAATTTAATTCGGCAAACTTTCCGTCGGCTTCCAGGACGGAAACAACGTATTTGTTGTTCTTAACGGGAACTTCAAATAGAAGACCAACCAGGATATTGACCCAGTCGGAATGGGATTTTTTCACTAAGTCCACGAAAGACTTTTTGATATCCAAATTGCTGATCTTAGAAGAATATTCCAGGACTTCTTCTCTTTTCAGAGATTTAACGAGTTTGGAAACATCATCCAATTTCTGGTATCTTTGGAAATCATAAGGACTTCCGTCTTCTCCTTCCATAATGGAAGCGACTTCGTCCAGATATAAATAAGCGACGATCTTGCGGAAAGAATCGTGAGTTTGTTCTTCTTCGAAATAATGATGTGCGAAAGTATCGATCGCGGATTCAGCTTCTTCTTTATTGCGGAGAGCTTCGATCGCGATATCCAAACGTTTGGCCGGGTCAGGGTTGGCGTTGAATTTTTCCGTTAATTCTTCCGAGTAAGTAATCGGTTTTTCCCGATACCAAAGTTCGTCTTTTTTCTTAGGGTTAAAGCCAAGATTATCCTCTTTTTTGATTACATTCTTAGCTTTATTCCACCATTTAGACCAATCCGCAGCGGGGATAAATTTTCCAGCGATTTCCGCCTTCATTTCCGCAACCAACATATGGTTTTCGAAAGAAGTTAATAATTCCTTAAAGAAACCAGGAACATCGTTTTCGAATAGAGAAACAACGGAAGCTTTATCTTCGTAGTATCTCACCCAAATATGATCCCCTTTCAAAGGTTTCAAGCTGGTGATCGCCATTTGGATGGAAAGTTTATGGTTCTTCTTATCTTTAAAGTCAACGAAGATAGAATCTCCGTTAGGCGAAATAGAGACGATCTTACCTACCCCCCAGTTCCTATGAAGAACGTAGTTGCCGGTATCGAATACGATATTTCTTTCGAAGTTGGAAATACAGACCTTAACCGGTTTTCTGTTGTTTCCCAACTCGGACATTTTCAAAAAATCTTCCAACAAACTATGGTTGGCATATTTCAGTTTATAAACGCGGATCAATTCGTTCCTTGCTTTGTTGGAAACAGGCTCATGATCCAGGATCTTTTTGAGAAGATAGATCACTCTGTCCCAATCTTCGGTGATCTTAAAAGGATCCACTAAAGGATAAAGATAACCTGCAAGACGGGTTTTCTCTCGATGACCTAAAAGGATCCGTTCTATCTTCTCGACAAATTGGATATCGTCGTAACTGTTAGATACGAAAATCGGCCAGATCTCTTCGAACTGTATATAATCTTTCGTCTTCGCAAAAGTTTCGATCGCTTGTTTAAGGTAAGCGACCGCTTTTTCTTTGTTTTCATCAAGAATTGCTAATGCATATTTTTTAGCGATCTCAGGGTTCTTGCGGTCTTGTTTCGCAAGTTTCTCCAAGATGGGTTTTAGCTCTTTGTTCTTTTTTAGTTTTTCAAGAGCTTCCGCTTTGAAACGAAGAGCGTAACGGTCCTCTCCGAACTTCAAAATATTGTCAGTGATATGTTCTATGATGACCCATTTACCGGCTTGTTTGAAAGAATCCAGTAGGGTCTTGAAGTAAGAAGCTGCGTCTATACTTCCTTTCTGAAGACCCAGTAATCCGAGCATATATCTTGCGGAGATACTTTCCGGATGATCTGCAAGATGTTCTTCCAATTTTGTTTTGGCTGAATCGATAAGACCTGATGATTGAAAGGATTCTATTAGATCGTCGTAAATTTTAAATTTAGATGCGGGAATGGAATTTGCGTCCGAGCGTACATATATCTCCTCGTTAAAAAGAGAAGTCAGCTTGTCCAGTTCGCTGGCAGGCTTAGTTTCCGCGGTTGTCGCAGTTTCGTTAGACATAGGAATTACTCCGCCGACGGGGTCGGCATTCAAAAATAGGTTCGGATGGGCGGTTTTTTTGTCTCTTAAGAGCCCTTTCAGATCAATTATAGCAGCTTAGGCTTATCCGTAAACTAGAATTTGGGCTTAGGCTTGTACAGGCGCCTTTTCGCTATTACTTAGGTATAAATTCACTGAAAAAAAGACATTTTTTGCGCACAGAGCACACGGAGGTCACGGAGTATGTTAAGGTTTAAATTTGTGTAGGAACTCCTACAACGCAAAGCCCTCAGTGCTCTCTGTGTTCTCCGTGCGAACTTCTCTCTCTTAAAACAAAAAACGCGGGAGGTTCCCGCGTTTCATTAGAGTCGGATATGAAGGAAAGGCTTATTTGCCGTTTCCACCACCTTCACACTCTTTCTCTGCTTTCACTTTCAACATCTTATCCAACTTACGTTTAGAACGGCAATCGTCCGCATCGAAATCGATAGAAGCTCCGTCGAAGTGAACCTCGAATACGTCCGATAGAACTCTAAGCTCGTCAAAGAAGAGGTATACGGTTTCTCCACTCGTATCGTTACGAGAGCGAATTTTAAATTGTTTGAATACAAGTGTTTTAACCTGAGGGTAAGAGTTTACGTCCTGAGGAACTCCTGTAGGAATTTCAAAAGTAAGAGGTCTCCAACCGATAAAGTCCAGATCTCCGAATTGGAAGATATGAGAATCACCTTTCCAATCCTCTAACCAACCTTCCAGATTGTATTCGTTACCTCGACCGCAAACCCAAACGGAAACCGCTTTTACGATCCCTGGGAATTCCACACCGTAGATCTTGAATTCTTTTCTTTTGTTGTTCGCATCCAAGTAAGCCATTTTACGAGTGATCTCGTATTCAGGAGTACGAGGAGGACGGATGGTAACGGAGTTGTCTCCAGGGAAAGTGAATGCAAACTTCACTCCCAAAACTTTTCCGGTTCCGGCGTCTACGTTCTTGATATCTCCAGGTTTTCCAGGAAGAAGTTTTACTTCTCTCAAGGCTTGCGCGTTGGAAGCAGCAGGTTGGTATTGAGCCTGCTGTCCTTGCGGAACTTGTGTGTCCTTATCGGTAGTAACTTCCCAACCGTAAGGAGCGGAACCCGAAGGATTATCCCAGGACTCCACAGTGATGGAGCGTAACTCCATCCCGCTTACGTCGATACCGGTAGGAGTTTCGATCCCGCCTTTTTTCTTTTTGATAAATTGCGCGCTCACGGTCCCAAGTAGAAGGATGGAAGAAATACCTACTGCTATTGCCGCGGTGATTTTAGTTTTTTTGCTGAGGTTTTTCATACATGTCCTACCGAAAGATCACCAATTGTCCTTAATTTCAGAACCAGGATACTTTGTATCAGATTTATCGGCACGAACTTCCAAATCATCCACATAAAAGTAGAAGCTTCCTCCCACTTCATGAACATCAGAGGTCACGAAAATGGAAACGAATCTTAGGTTCTTATCCAATAATGCAAATCTGGTACTTTGAGGAACGAATCCCGGAACGGTGGCAGTCAATTTTCTCCAGCCGAAATAGTCCAAACGCCCCATTCTGATATTATGAGTTTTTCCTTTATAGTCTCTCAGTTTAACGAACAGAGTGTGACGGAATTTTCTTCCCAGAGCCCAAATGGAGACCTGGCGAGCTTTTCCTTTTACGATATATTCGTGAGGAGGGAAAACTTCCACTCTATCGAATCCTCGATCGTTATAATAGGTTTTGATACCGAGGATATGGTTCTTTTCCAACTGGTCTCCACCATTGTCCGGAACGGTATTCTCGTCGAATACGTCGCGGATCAGACCTCTTTGAACCATCTTAAGAGTTTTAGTCTCTCCCAGGGGAGTAGTTGACTTAGCTCTCCAGTCTTCGGACTCCTCGAAATTTTCGAGTATAATTTTCTCGAGGGGATCCGGTGCTTGGCCGCCTTGGCCGCCTTGGTTCCCTCCCGCAGGCTGTTGACCGGAAGTTCCGGTAATCGCCAAGAAAAAGAGAACGCTAGCTAATAAGTACGTCTTTTTCCCCATGAGAACATCTCCTAAAGATTTAGTGCAATCCAATCTAATTCCGAGAGGGAGGGATGTCCGTAATATCCCCATCCTGTATCAGGTTTTGGAACTTACGCAATACCTCGATCATCCTTCCGACACCTTCTGCCGGAATGAATATGGAAGATTTTTTACTATTGGACCATTCGGAAACTTTTAAATAGTATCCGTTCTCGTTCCGTTTTAGATCTACCAGAAACTTTTTGTTCTGGGTTGCGACCTTCTCCGTTAGGATTTCGGGGTCCAAATAGATTTCTCCTTCCCGTCTCTGTGTATAAATATCGGTAGCCCAAGTTCCAAAATTAGCCAAGTAAAAAGTTTTTTGCGCTTCAGGAGAAAAAATCGAAAATTTCGGACCGCGAGACCGAAAAGCCTCCCCCGGGTGAAGGAAATCCTCTAAAGCCCGGCAGATTTTATGAGACATAATCGCTATTCTTTTTTTTTCGCACGGAGCACACAAAGTTCACGAAGAGGTTTTGTAGGAGTTCCTACAAACCAAACACCTCTGTGTTCTCCGTGATCTCTGTGCGAAAACCTTCTTCCCTTAGCGGCTTCGCGTGAAACCTAATGTTTTCGTTTATTCCAAACCAAGATCCCGATGATCCAGATATAGTTTAAGGCGAGAAGGCCCGCAAGACCCAGGACTCCCATATTGAACAAAACTTCTTCCGGATTGGAGATTGGTAGTAAGATCCGTGGTTTTTTAGGCGGATCGAATCCGAATTTTTTACAAGCTTCCAGAACCGCCTCCGTATAATACGAGTTCAATCCCGCAATATTGGAGTGGGAGAGAGACTGCCCTACTCTGGTGTTTTGTTTCTCCCAATCACATACTTTTTCGGAGAACTGTGGGCAGACCGCCCATGTTAGGACCTCATCCCCTTCTTTCCAATCGGAGGAGACCCAAGGCGCCACATGAAAATACAATGTTTTCTTAATAGAACCGGGAGTAGTCTTAGTGACCTGGTATTTATATAAAAACTTGGAATCCGTGAATCGGAAGATATGAGAATTGGAAACTCCGCTGTCTATTTGAAAGATAGTTTGTTCGGGAGATTTTAACCCCAGGAAAAATCCGAATGCATGGCTTAAATACAAGGCGGACACGGGAGCGGAGATAAAGCCAAGAAACAAAGCGAAAAATATACTGTTTCCGTAAAACTTAGTCAGCTTCAAGGTAAGGAAGAATAGTGGAAGAAATAAAAAGCCGAGGCAAGCAATGGTGGAGATCAAGGTCCCGAAAAGACCGATGGGCAAAAACAAGGCAGCCATTCCGTTTACGAATAAGAGGCCCAAACCCAATAATCTCCAAGGAGGTTCCGGCTTTTTCGGTTTTTGGTTTTCCCAGTTTTTGACTAAGGCAAACATCTCCTCTTATTCTACGACGACAGAGGAAGAAAATCCACTCCAGATTTTAGCGCCCAGGGCCTCTAATGTGCTTGGATAGGCCAAAGAGAATAGTATCCCTCTTGTCCCTCTTAAATAAAATTTTTCCAAAATGATGATCCGGCTCTTACGTCCCTCTTCTCCCACAAAATCGAAACTCGTTCTATATAAGTCTCCTTCTTTTTTACGGAGATAATTCCATTCTCTCATGGTCCTGGAATTGATCCCTCGGAGTGAATCCCAAACTAGATAGTAATTTTGTGCGTTAAAGATCGTTGGATGAAAATGAAGTGTTGTGCCAATCGTGAATACGACCCGATCCGGCCGAAAAAATAAGATACCTTCACTACTCTTTCTGTATTCTTTTTCGAAAGGAGAAGGTCCTCCTTCCACCGGAAAGTTTTGGTAGAATCTATGGACCTGCCAGAGATAATCCGCGTCTTCTCCCGAAAATTCCCGATCCTCATCCGGAAATAAGTACGTCAGATCCGAAGGAAGATCCAATGAATAAGCAAAGTCAGAACTTCTGATCTTTAAATTTTCGGGTGTCCAACAGCCGAACGGATCTGTGAGTCTTTGTAGTTCTTTCTCTTTATGGGAATATTGATCTAAATATTTCGCAAGAAGTTTTGCGGTCCTTTCATAACCTTCCGGCACCAGTTTTCCATATCTCAACCTGTAACAGTACATGGATCCCTTTAAGAGACGGATCGCCGAATACGGATTTGCATGCTTTTGCAGACTTTCCGCTTCGCTATAATGCAGATCCAATTCTTGTCTGTTCGGAAAGACTTCCTTATAATTCCGATCCAGGATCATCTCCACTTTTCCGTCTTTGTAAAAACGATAATTGCGGGATCTGGAATCGGTCTTCCAGACATAATGAGCGCTTAGACGAAACGCGGTCTGAAGTCTATTATATAGCAGTTCCTCTTTTTTTTCCTGATCTCCAAACCATGGTTGGCGAAGTAACGGATCTATTTCCTGGGCTGAGGCCGGTAAAACGAAAAAAGCAAGGAAGAAAAACAAAAATTTAATATATAATGATTTTATAATATACGAACAACTTATAAACGGATTTTTCGAAAACCCGACTTTCACTTAAAGAGACCTTCTAATTCTCTGAGTGCGCTGATACCTACGATTTCCATTCCGGGAATTTTTTCTATCTCCGCCAAATTCCCTTTGGGAAGAAATACGGTTTCGATCCCTACACCTTTCAATTCTTTCAAGCGTAGGGAAACCTGTCCAACGGACCGAACTTCTCCGGAGAGTCCGACTTCTCCAATGACCGCATATCCCGACTGTACCGGTCTTTCCGTATAACTGGAAAGTATAGAAGCACAGATCGCAAGGTCGAGTGCAGGTTCGTCCACTTGCAGACCACCCGCCAAGTTCCCGAATATATCACATTCCGATAATGTGTGCCCCAAGTATTTTTCAATTACCGCAGCAAGCAGTATAAGTCTTCTGGTGTCGGGACCTTCCGCCATTCTTCTTGCTTGAGAATAATTGGTCCGACTCACCAAAGCTTGGACCTCAACACTGAGTGCACGGCTTCCTTCTAATACCGAGCTGATTACAGAACCGCTTTTTCCTTCCGTTAGCGAGCTGATAAATACCCTTTGTCTGTCTTTTACTTCTTTTAATCCGGATTCCAACATTTCAAAAACGGCAAGATCACCTACCGCGCCGAATCTGTTTTTTACGGCGCGAAGAAGTCTAAAATAATTCAGTTTGTCTCCTTCGAAGTACAATACCGTATCGACTAAATGTTCTAATACCTTAGGGCCTGCAATTGCACCATCTTTCGTGATATGACCGGTCATCAAGATCGGGATACCTGTACGTTTTGCCGTTTCCAAAAGCACTTGTGTACATTCTCTAAGTTGTGTGACGGTTCCCGCTTGGTTCGGAAGAGCCTCTCTTGTAAGAGTTTGGATAGAATCCACGAAAACTAAATCGGGAGAAACATCCTCGACCATTGCGGAAATATTCTCCGCGTAGGTTTCGGAGGAAAGAAGAAGGTTCTCTGATAGAACATTCATCCTAGCTGCTCTGAGTCCCACTTGAGCCGAGGATTCCTCACCGGATATATAAAGTATTTTTTTACCATGAGAGATCATACTTCTGCTGATCTCTAAGATGAGAGTGGACTTACCGACTCCAGGTTCTCCGCCTACCAGGATCAAACTTCCAGGAACAAGTCCCCCGCCTAAAACCAGATCCAGTTCGGAAAGACCCGAACTCAAACGTTTTGTATCATCGGAAGGAATGGAATTGATCGGAACAGGTTCTTTATAAACCGCGGATTTTTTATAACTGGGGGAAGAAGAAAAACGATCCCCTCCCGATTCTTCCACGATCGTATTCCATTTACCGCAGGATTCACATTTGCCCGCCCAACGGGAAAATTCCTGTCCGCAGGATTGACAAAGAAAGACTTTGGAAATTTTCTTTTTCAATGTTCGAATAAATTCTCCATTTGAAGCCAATCGATCTGATTGAATACGGGAAGACATTGGAACGCTTCTTGAGCGAGTTCATATCTTCCTTCTCTGATTAATATTTGAGTAAGCTTTTGTGATAGAGAAATCAGAAATAGAACATCTCCGGAAGCATATTCGATCTGATCCTTAGTGAGAGTTTGAGCTCCCCAATCCGAAGACTGATTTTTTTTGTCCAAAGTCTCGTCGAAAAATTCTCGGATAATATCTCTCAGACCATGTCTATCCGTATACGTGCGAGCAAGTTTAGATCCGATCTTTGTACAAAAAATCCCCTTGGTCAGGATCCCTAGCCTGTATCTTAAGAAGAGGGTATCCATCCTGGCAAAATGGAATACCTTGATGATACCCGGGTTTTCGAATAGTTTTTTGAGTCTAGGGGCCTCTGTTTGATCGGGCAGAATTTGCACCAGGCTCACCCTATTTTTAGAATCACAGATCTGGACCACGCATAGACGATCTCTTCTGGGATTTAAACCCATCATTTCGCAATCCACTGCCAAATGATCTTCTTCTAGATATTCATTAAATCTCTCTTCGGAAAGATCTCCCGGAAACAGATCCGGTTTATTGTTCGCGCGGTTAGATGCCATAAAGCCAAAATAATCGAACCGGATCTCAGGTCCGCAAGAAAAGTCCGACTTCCCCGACGGTTTTTTTCCTTTTCTATCTTTCGAATCAGTAAACCATCGTCCCAGAATGAAAGCAGTTTTGCGCACCCGTATCTATGAAGAAGAACAAAAGTCTCAGTTTGAGTTTCCGGCGGGAAGAGCCGAGACCAAGAGCAATTGCGGGAATTATAAGTTTTCCTTTAAATTAATCAAGTCTCAAGGTAAATCCACGTACGCTCCCGTTTTAGAATGGATCGCAGAAAAAAGACCTCCGGCAGGTTTGGAACTTTTAACCCTGGAATGGGAACTTCCTTCCCATGGGATTAAAGAAGGTAGGATTTTCAGACATGGATACCAGTCCTGGAGTCTATCCGCTTCCGAAAATTTGGAAGCCGCAGATATCTCTCCCAAATTAGGTTTTTTACAATTCTCCCAAGAAAATATCTATTCTGAACATTCCGGAGAAGAAGGCAACTGGATCTCGGAGGCCTACGTTATCCTATTGCCTAAAAACGAAGACTCTAAATTTTTTGCGGGAGCAATCTCCAAGGGAGAAGAAGGAGTTAAGTTTAAAATCCTGACTTCATCTTCTTCCCCAAAAACCTCCGACCATTTTTTTAGGGGAGATATTCGAGTCGTATACGATTTTTACCGGTTCGAGGATTTTAAAGGGAACAAGCTACCACTCACTCAGATCCGCGTTTCCAAATTTACTGGCGACGAAGCGATCTTTACCAAAAATTATTTTGCGGAACTTGCAAAAAACCTAAAGGTAAAACTTCCGGAAACTCAGGTGCCTACAGGCTGGTGTTCTTGGTATCATTATTACACCAAAATTTCGGAGAAGATCATTCTCCAAAATTTAAAAGAACTCAGATCTAAAAATCTAGGATTAAAAGTTTTCCAAATAGATGATGGCTATCAAGCGGAGATAGGAGACTGGTTAGAAGCAAACGATCGTTTCCCCGGTGGAATGGGCTTACTAGCGGAAGCGATCCGTTCCGAAAAATTACTCCCAGGGATCTGGCTTGCCCCGTTCCTCGTTCGCAAAAAATCCAAATTTTTCCAAAAATTTCCGGAAGCTGTCTTAAAAGATAGGGACGGAAATCCGGTACCGGCGCTTTGGAATCCGAATTGGGGAATGGATTATACTTACTGTTTAGATGTGACCCATCCCGCGTCTAAAGAATTTTTAGCCACAGTTTTCAAAACCATCGTTAAAGAATACGGATACAAATACCTAAAATTGGACTTCTTGTATTCCGCATTATTGCCGGGTTGGACTTACGATCGAAGCGTTTCACCTCACACTCGTTATGCGGATGCAATTAAGTTCATTCGAAAAGTGGTCGGAAAAGATATATTCCTCTTAGGTTGTGGAGCACCTATGCTTCCTTCCACTGGGTTATTTGATGCAATGAGAATTTCCTGCGATGTAGCCCCTTTTTGGTACAGAGAAAAGTCTAGAATTCTAGTAAAGGATAGAAATGGGCTCTGCACTGAAAGAGCGCTTATCAACGATATTACGAGAGCCTCCATGCACAGGACTCTTTGGTTGAATGACCCGGATTGCCTTTTGGTCCGAAAAAAGAAAAACAGCATGACGGAAGCCCAAACAAAGATCATGGCAAGTATCATGTCTGTCTCCGGGGGAATGTTATTCGTTTCAGACGATCTTTCCCTGGTAAACGAAGATCGTTTGGAATTATTACAAAAAAGTTTAGCTCTCCAATCCAAATGTAGAAGTAAAACTCCTCTTCCTGTGGGACTAGGGACCGAATTTTTTCCGAGTGCTCTCTACAATCCATCCGGTTATTTAGGGATTTGGAATCCAAGCGACGAGAAAAAGGAAATTTTACTCTCCTTATTCTTTCCTTGGGACAAAAAAAATTCCATAGATTATTGGACAGGGAAAAAGCCGGACTCCTTGGAAATAGATTCACGTAAAAAAGTTCTCAAAATTGAAATGGAACCTTGGTCCACAGTGGTCCTCTATTCGGGAAAACAAAGTTGACTCTTACTGAAATCGGGTTGAGAATAGACGTGAACGTGTCAGAAACTTTCTTCCAAAATTCGGAAGATCCAAGGCGAGGTGTATCAATGAAATTTTTTCACAAAATTCTGGGAATAGGTTTCCTAACATTCGGGATCCTACTCTCCCAAAATTGTTTTTTAGATACTATATCAAATTCCATTTCAAAATCTTCGGATTCGTTAGAAAGTCTTTCTAAATCCGTGGTTTCCGTAGTTTCTTCCGTTTCTTCTTCTTCCAAGGATGAGGCTGCGGAAAAAAAAGGATTTAAAAGAGATGTAGAAAATCTAACTGCAATTTATTTACAAACCGGATCCACTCGTTCTTCCGAATTCGAATCCGATCTGGCGGAACTCGCTTCTAAAAACGGAGTGACCAACTGGAAAAATTCAGAAAGCACTTATGTTTCAATCGGAAGAGGATTAAAAAAGGCAGGCGTGGGTGCGGAAGAATTTAAAAATTTTGCGGCAAACGTAAATTCTAAACCGGCGATCGTAAAAGCTTTGGAAAGAGGCTATCTTTCCCTCTAATTTGAGATCGAGCATGTTTAAGCGGCCTTTTGAAAAAGGTCGCTTATATCTTCTCCTTTTAATTCTCCCCTTTACCACCGTTCAGTCCCAAGAAACCTATTTGGATTTCATCTATGTGGATGCAAACACTGGACAATCCAGCGGGGGACATTCCGCACTTCGGTTTGAGGATACGGTTATCCATTTCCAATATTATCCCGACGAAATTTTTAGAGTAGTTCGCGAATCCTACGAGAGATTTTCCTATTCTTATAATACTTATTCCAATCGGACAAGTAAGATCGCGCGTGTAGGGATCTCGGAAAACGATCTGGATAAGATCCGGACCGGGTTTGAAAAATTAGCTCTTATACAATTCAAACATCTTAAAAATCTGGAATCCATTCGAGCGGATGTACAATTTCTAAAAGAACTCCAGTCACCGGAAAAAAATATAGGAATCAAAACGTTCGGATATTTTAAAAAAGAAGAAGGAACCAAAATTTCCTCCCTAAAGGAAAAGCTGAACTCCGCACTCGGCAAAGGTTGGCTAGGAAAGATACGGACCCAGATCAAAAAGGAATTAAACTCAGCTTTCACCGACGGAAAATTCAAATTATTCTCCGAGGCTCCTTCCGTCCAAAACGGAAATTATCCATTTTATAAAGAAGGGATTTCATCCTGGTTTTTACCCAGACTAGAAAAACTTTCCGTTTTAGAGATCCTAGATTTGAAATATTCTCTAGATCCCGAAGCGATCTTTCTCTCTTCTGGCAATTCCTTAAACGAAGAAGAAAGAATAAAAATTGTTTCATTACGAGACTCTCTAGAATTTTCTATCATCGAACTTATCAAAGAAGAAAACTCAAACTGGGGTCATAGTGTACTCGTTAATCTGGCAAGATATTTAGTCTTAGAAAAAAGTTTAGAGGACGGAAAACTTTATTTTTTAGTAACCTTCCCTGAATCAGTTTCCCAGATCACTCCCACTACTTGGTCCAAAGATAAAAGAGGAGTCCAAGCAAGTTCGGAGCTATTATTAGAAGCCTCTAAAACGTTCAGGGAAGAAAGACTAAAATCGGAAAGTTTAACGGAGGAAAACTATCTCACTTGGGAGGATCTGGAAAACAGGGATTGGGAATTAAGAACAGGGTTAAGCAGAGGAATTTCGATCCGAAATACGTTCGATAGACTTTCTCCGGATCTTTCCGGAAGTTTCGTGTTTTCCTTTCCAACTCCGGAATCGCAACTGATCTCCGAATACTTGCACCGTTCCGAAAAAGAAGAAGAAGCATATTATGAGAACTTGAAACGTTTTTATACTTTCAAACTCATCACCAAAAACTGCACCTCCGAGATCTTTGATTCCTTGGAATTTATCTTAAACGAAAAGGATTACGAAAAGGTTCTTGGAAAAAGAATAGATCCGCATTCTTCCCTTACTTTTATTCCATTTATCGCATACGATTCCATTACCGAAAAATGGAATGTAAAGGAAGAGACCTTGGAACTTTCTCATAGAAAAGCCGCCTTGGAAAAATTATACGGTTCGAATCCAAAATGGAAAACCTATCTAAAAGAATCCAATGTTTTCAGCTCCGAAATTTATCAACCGAACCTTGATGATCACATGTTCGTATTTTTTACGGATGATACTATCCTTCTAAGGCCTATTTATGGGATCGTAAACTTAGGCTGGGGGATCGGAAATTTTGCTTTGGGGATATTTACGAGCCCATTCGATAAAGGCAAAAGAGCAAAGGACGGACTACAGTCTGCATTCTTCTCCCTGCCTGAATTAGTATTTTTTAATATTCGAAAAGGAACGTTTCCTAACGCAAAACCGGATCGTTCCGAAAGAAAATTAGAGCCTCAAAAGTAGATAACTTGAATCGTCTCTGAATTCCCGAGTAGGTAAACTCACTTTACTAAAAGTGCGGATCGCCTCTTGGTATTCTTCTATACCTAGACCTTTTTTGCGCACTTCTTCCAATTCCTTGAATAAAGGACTAGATAAACTATTCAAAAGGCCGTCACTGTATAAGAACAAAACATCCCCGGTCTCATACGGGATCTCATGAGACTCGAATTCCAAGGCATCCATAATGCCGAGTAATTGTCCCGATTTTTCGTTCAGAAGTTTTTGTCCGGAGGCTTGATATAAAACAGGAAAAGGATGCCCCCCTCTCGCATAACGGATCGTCTTTTTTTCCAGATCGATCACCGCAACAGCAGCGGTCAAGCTATGAGTTCCAATCTCTTGGGCAAGTTCCAAGTTCATTCTTTTCAGAACATTCGAAGGGTCCTGGTTTTCTTTATAAGCTTCTCTCGCAATGCTTGTCATGAGAAGTCCTATCAGTCCTGAAGTCACCCCGTGATCCTCTATATCGCCGAGAAGGACCATTATTTTGTTATCAATCTTAGAAAGAACGTAAAAATCCCCGCTCACGAAAGAAGCGGGAGTATTATCGACAGCCACTTCCAAAGGAGAGATTACGGGAACGGAAAGTATCTTTTTTTGGATCTTAGAGGCAAGCCTTAGATCCCTAAGGATATTTTCGTCCCTCGCTTCCTTCTCCTTTAGTAAAGTATAATAATCCAATGCTCTTTGGGCCGCGATGCGCACGGTCTGAAGAGAGAACGGTTTTAAAAGAAAATCGGAAGCCTTATGAGTGAGAGATGTCACCACATTATTGATATCCCTTTCTCCCGTCATCATGATGACCTGAGTGGCAGGATTCAAATTTTTGAAATAAGGTAGGACGTCCAACCCGCTGGTTTTCGGCATATGGATGTCCAGGAAGACGATAGGGTTGGATTCTTTTTCGAAATATTCCTTACCTTTCTCCACTGAATCGAAAAAAGTGGAATTGTAGCCTAATTTGGAGAGAAGAATTTCCAGGGCTTCTCCTACGTCCCGATCATCGTCTATGATCAGAATTTCAGGCTTAATCGTAATTGATGTCATCTAATCGATCCTAGAAAATTCCCGGGTCACGGAAATTCTGGCAACGATAGAATCATACTGCTCGTCAAACAAGGATTTTTCGAGGTACGGATTGGTCGCAGACACCATTTCTCCGTAACTCCATGAGTATACTGCGGATGTTTGGCGATCTAAAATTTTTCCGGAATGGATTGCCGCAGAAAGGGATCTCAGATTTTCTTTTTTAAAACATCTGAGTAGTGCCCTGAACTCCCCTTCTTTTTCAGGAGATAAATATCTGAAATTTTTATGGAACAGGACCGCATCGTGAAAATATTCAGGAATATTAAAAGCGCCCGCCGCTCCGATCTTTCCGGAAAGTAATCGGATAAAAGAAGTGATCTCGTTCATGATATTCAGGCCCGGATATTCCTGGCCTTCGAAAAGTTTTTTCTTTTCTCCTAATTTTCCGAGCCTTACGTTTTGACTTAAGAGCCAATCGATATAGATCATCGGAAAAGATTCGTTTATCTTTTTAAAAAGAAAGTCGGAGAATTTTAAACGCATATGGACTAAAATTTCGTTCTCTTCCGTTTTGATATAGATACGATTATCAACTTCGGAGATCCCTTGGATCTCTAATTTAGTTTTTTGGAATCCTCTGAACTGCAACATCTCGAACATTCCGGATTGTTCCAAAAGTTCATGCACTTCCTTAGTGGAGAATCGATTAAATAAAGTATCTTCAATCCCTAAATGCGTTTTAAATTCTCTGTTAACGTCTATAAGACCTAATGCCTCAGGATCGATATAACTCTGCCCCGAGGTGGATTTATCTGAATTAGAAAATAGGCTCATGTAATCAAATTAAAGAGGCGAAAACCCTGATCGTATTAAAATGGATACGCACAGTATCGTGGAAATTTCTTGCATAACCGCCCGCAGGCATTATCACCACAGGAATATCCAAAGAATCCGCAAAAGTTTTTACCGTCTTATCCCTCGCCTTCAACCCATCAAAAGTAAGTTTTAGATCCCCAAGAGAATCGTCCTCGAAAGGATCCGCACCCGCAAAATAATAGATCAGATCCGGCTTGAAGTCGTTTCGGATCCTTTCTAAACCTTCGCTTAAACGAGAAAGATAAACTTTGTCACCGGTTCCGTTCTCCAAAGGTACATCCAGATTGGACTTCTCTTTTTTAGGATATAACTCTTCTTGGTGCATGGAAAAAGTCCAAACCGAAGGGTCTCCTTGGAAAATTCTAGCGTTCCCATTCCCTTGGTGAAGATCCAGATCTATAAATAAAACCTTTCGTTCCGGATATTTTTGCAGATAAAGTTTCGTCGCAATTGCAGCGTCGTTCAGATAGCAGAAACCTTCCGCCCTATCCGGCATGCTATGATGGAACCCACCGCCGATATGATACACGTATTTGTAATTTTCAGTCATCTCAGTCGCAAGAATGGTTCCTCCCACTCCAAGACAAAAACTTCTGACCATAGTTTGATTGAGCGGAAGTTCCGAATACATTGTCCGGTCCGTATATCTTAAATTCATAAAATCGGAAATGAATTCCGGAGTATGGACCAGGCTTAATTCTTCCTCTCCGACCGGAGCCGGTTGGAGCGCAGGCAAGGAAGAAAGTTTAGGATCTTCCTTGACTTGATTGTATATCATTGCGTATTTACGTGCGGGGAATACGTGGGGACCCAGGTCCATATTGTATTCCGGATGATAAACTAGAGCGAGCCGTTCTAACTGTTGGCGCAATTGGGTGTGCCTTTTTTTTCCCAAGCTTACCCTTCCGTTTCGCCCCGTAAAGAACGAAATAGCATTCTTAAATACGTCCAAATTTCCGGAGGTTCCCATTCATGTTTAGCCCTGAAAAAAAAACCAAAATGGTTTGCACTATCGGTCCTTCTTCCTCAGATGAAATTACTATCACTGCACTTCTCCGTGCCGGAATGGACATCGCGAGAATGAATTTCTCTCACGGAATTCACGAAGTTCACAAAAAAGTTTTCGAAACTTTGCGCAAATGTGAATCCGAATCCGGCGTTCCTCTTGGCATCATGGCCGATTTGCAGGGACCAAAAATCAGAACCGGAAAACTCCGGGTTCCCCAAATCGAATTAGAAAAGGGAAACAAGATCAGACTTTTACCCGACGCGGAATACTTAGGAGACTCCGAGGCGGTCGGCACTACCTACCCTGCCATGATAGAAGATCTTCGTTCGGGAGACAAACTATTAGTAGATGACGGTAAACTCGTACTAGAAGTCGAATCCAAATCAAGCAAAGAAGCCGTTTTAAAAGTTATAATAGGCGGAATTTTAAAAAGCAACAAAGGAATTAATTTGCCAGGAACCCCTATCTCCGCACCTGCACTTTCCGAAAAAGACCTGCTGGATCTAAAGTTTGCACTAAATTTAGGTGTGGATTACGTCGCATTAAGTTTTGTAAGACGAGCTTCCGACTTGGAACTTGCCAGAGAAATGATGAGAGGAACACAGACCGGGCTCATCGCCAAAATAGAGAGACCGGAAGCGATCCGTAATATAGACGAAATTTTAGAAGCGGCAGACGGGATCATGATCGCAAGAGGTGATCTCGGGGTAGAAGTGGAAACGGAAAGAGTTCCGGTTTTACAAAAAGAACTCATCTATAAAGCGAACCGTGCGGGAAAACCCGTAATCACCGCGACTCAAATGTTAGAATCCATGGTGGACAACCCACGCCCAACTAGGGCTGAGGCAAGCGATGTTGCAAACGCGGTAATGGACGGAACAGATGCAGTGATGTTATCAGGAGAATCCGCCAGCGGAAAATATCCCGTCGAATCCGCGGAGATGATGGCAAAGATCCTAAGGGAAACGGAAAACTTGGATCGTATTTACGAGATCCACTGGAATTTAAAAAAATCAGAATTAGAGATAGAAAGAGCGGCATTAGGCTCCGCTGCAAGAGAAATAGCACATAGTATCAATGCTAAAGCTATCGTTAATTTTACAAGAAGCGGTTATTCAGCGCTGATCACTTCGGAAATGAGACCGAAGGTCCCTATCCTTTCTTTTACTCCGTATTTAGCGACTGCAAGAAAGATGAAATTATATCGCGGGGTACAACCTTACGTTATGCCCTTTATGGAAACTTTTTTCGATATGATCCGCTATATGGAAACAAAACTTCCTGAAGACGGGATGTTGACTCCTGGAGATATAGTTGTAATTCTTTCCGGAGCTCCGGGAGGAGAAGCAAAGTCCGTGGATTTTTTGCAAATTTATAAAATACGATAATTCTCGGTAAAAATCGGAAAATGGATATATATCAATTCCAAAGATCGGTTTTTTTCTTTTTATCTTCAAAGCAGAGGATAAAAACCGATCATGATCAAATATATTCTAAGTTGGTTCCTTCTCCTTTT
Organism: Leptospira sp. B5-022; assembly: GCF_000347035.1. Classification (GTDB taxonomy): domain Bacteria; phylum Spirochaetota; class Leptospiria; order Leptospirales; family Leptospiraceae; genus Leptospira_B; species Leptospira_B cinconiae. Next base: position 390,030 of record NZ_ANIJ01000047.1, on the reverse strand, counting down.
AGCCGCTTTGCTGAACGCTGCCATTCGTGAACTGGCTTATAAGGATTTTTTCGAAGAGCATCTCTCTCATCAGATCTCCGTTTTTACAGGGATCATACTTATTTCCATACCGGTACTATACGTTTCCAAAAAATGGCCGTTTAATAATAAGACACATGCCTTTAAAATAGGACTTGTCTGGTTTTTTATGACGGAACTTTTCGAATTTCTAATGTTCTTGCGGGGATCCGAAAATCCATATAAGGATTTCCTAAAAGTGCATAACATTTTTGCCGGAGAATTTTGGATCTTGATCCTGATCTGGGTATTGATCTCTCCCGTTTTACTTTACGGCCCCGTCCACAGATCGATCAAGGTAGATTAGATCATCGTAATACCGGCTTCCGCAAATTTTTTTAAAACTTCTCGGGAGATACTTGCCTTTTGATTCCTCACATCTTTGATGTGAGTCAGATAACGAAGAGAGAATAATACCCCTCCCTCTTCCACGTTTACGTACACGATGGGAGTGGTTTTCCCCAAACGGACCAAATAATTTTTGGAAAGCTCTCTTACGGAATAATCTACCTTACGTTGGTCAATTACGGATCTATTCTTAAGAATGCCGTTTAAAATTTTTTCCGCACTCTCCCAATCTGAGCCGTGAGGTATCTTAATCCTGAACTCGTCCCAAACAAACCCTAATTTTTCCTTCACCACATATACTTTATGAAGAATGATCGTATGGTTCGGAAGATGTACTAAACGATTCGTGGACTGTTCCGACTTAGGATCCTGACTCAACTCCATCAAAGTAAATCTGTTGATCCCTATATTTACCACGTCTCCTTTCACACCTTCGATCTCGATACGATCCCCTACTTCGAAACCGTTACTGCCGTGTATCAAAAGCCAGCCAACATAATTCAAAGTGATATCTTTTAAAGAGATAACGATACCCGCTCCGGCAAGCCCCATTACGGTGGGAAGATAAGACAAACCGGAAAAAATTACGGGAAGAAGGGACACTGCCCCCACAACAACAAATAAGATCCGGGTCACCCTTCTGCGATTGTATCTGACCGCATTATCGGCCGGAGGACTGATCCTATCGAAAGTCAATACGAAAGTTTTATAAACGATTACTAGGATCAGAATGAAATACACGACCAAAACGAGTTCTTCCGTTAAGGATCTTTCCTTCGCATTCAGAAGTGAGATCGGATTTAAGAGCCGAAGTATTTCTTCCATGATAAGAGAACCTACACTAGGTATTACTATGACGAAATCAAGGTGTTTTTGGAAGCAAAGACGCAGAGTTTGAAAGAGAGACTGAGTTATTCTCACACAGAGGCACAGAGCCCAAAGAGTTTCTTAAAAGATTTTCATATTAAACCATAAAGAACGCTAAACTTGGACACTTTCTAATTCGATAATTTCCTACCTCTGAGACTCCGCGTCTCTGTGTGCCAAAAATTTTTGCGCCTCTTCTAAACTCTACGTTTTCTAATCCATTTTTTTCTGCTTTCTGAAAGCGGAAGCGATCTCTTCCAACTCGACTGGAATATCCCAGATCGGATTGCCGGGAGATTGAAGAAGAACAAAACGAACCGAGTTGCCTACATTCTTCTTATCATGAAGAGTATGTTTCGCAACTTGTGCGGATTTACTTTTATCGTGATACGGAAGATCATACGCTTTTAATATTTTTTTTAGACCTTCTATCCAAGAAGGATCCAGACCTTGTTTTTCTGCGGATAAAATGGTCGCAGTCAAAAGCCCGATAGAAACCGCTTCTCCATGAGAATATCTTCTATAATTCGTGAGAGATTCTATTGCGTGAGCGGTAGTATGTCCTAGATTCAGGACTTTTCTCAAACCCGTTTCTCTTTCGTCCTGGGAAACTATATTAGCCTTATATAAAATAGAACCTACGATCAGATCCAAAAGTTCGGAAGAAGTATGGTCGTAAACGGATTTATCGTTTAAGCGGACTTTCTCCAGATATTCTCCTCCCGATAAAAGCGCGTGTTTTACGATCTCAGCCATTCCACATCTCCATTCTCTTTTGGGCAAAGTGGACAATGCGATCAAAGGTAAAAAAACGAACTCAGGTTGGTAGAAGGAGCCGATCATATTTTTCCCAAGATCGGCATTCACTGCTACTTTTCCGCCCACGGAAGAATCTACGGAAGCAAGTAAGGTTGTAGGAATTTGTGCAAAACGTATCCCTCTTTGGAACGTGGATGCGATAAATCCGGCAAAATCGCCTACAACTCCCCCGCCCAATGCAAGGATCAAACTTTTGCGGTCCGCTCCAAGCTCGATCAGTTTATTATAAACTTCTGCGGTACGAAGGATATGTTTATTTTTCTCACCGCCCTTGATATAAATTTCGTGGAATGGGATTCCGGGACAGGAAAGTTCCGATTCGTAAAACTTGGAAAACAGTCCGGCAAGTTTTCTTTCCGTAAGTATAAATATGGAAGAAATAGGATAAAATCTTTTGATCGTTTCTCCCAAACCTCTGAAGTCCGAATGGATCTGGACCTTATATTCTTTTGAAAATGCTCTGATCTGTACTTCCCGGATAGGATTCATTTATCGTATACCCATTGGCTTCGTATAAAGGGAGCCGGTTTATATTTTCCCGAACTAAGAAAATCCTTAATATCCGGTCTTATATCCATTTCTAAAACCGCTTTCAAAGGAAAATAGCCGAATCCTGTGATCGCTTTCTCTTTCAGGTTCACAGTAGGGTCCTGTTTTTTGACGGTTGCTAAGAATACCAACTGTAGAAGGTGACGATTTCCCTTCGGATCTATAGACTCGTTTAAAAATAGAAAATTGGCGCTGGTGATATCGAGAGAAAGTTCTTCTTTCAGTTCCCTTCTTAATGCGTCTTCTGCGCTTTCCCCGAATTCGATCCCGCCTCCCGGTAATAACCAATAATAGGCATCCTTCTTTTTTTGCTGCAAAAGAAGGATCTCCCCCTTTCGATTTCGGATCAATGCGGCCACTCTGACCCTCAAACCTTTCTTTTTAAAAAAGAATTCCATTAGATTTCTTTAAACCTTGATCTTTAGGGCCTTCAATAATTGTTTCGCTGCATCTTGTTCGGCGAACTTTTTGTTCTTTCCCTTACCTTCCGCAGAATGTTTGTCCCGGATAGATACACTAACGTAAAAGGTCTTTTCGTGATCCGGCCCGGTCTCTTTTATTAATCTGTAAGACGGTAAAAGTCTGAATTTTTTTTGGCAGATTTCCTGGAGGATGGATTTATAATCCGTAGCCTCTTTTACCTTATCGGAATTTTTAATGTATTCTATTAGATGTTCTAGTATAAACTTCTCCGCCGCTTCCATTCCTTGGTCTAAATAAATCGCACCGACCAAGGACTCGAATAGATTGGCTCCCAGTTTTTTTTGTGCGCCTCCCTGGCCCTCTCCTTTTCCGAGTAGTACGTAAGAAGTTAGTCCCAACTTTTCACTGAGACCGTTTAACATCGCGGTGGAGACCAAGGTTGCTTTTTTTCTGGATAGCTCGCCTTCACTTGCGGAAGGATTTGTTCGATACAAATATTTTGCGACAACCAGACCTAGAACCGAATCGCCTAAGAACTCTAATCTTTCGTTGTCTTCTTTATATTCGGGATTTTCGTTCCTAAAAGAACTATGTATGAATGCAATTTCTAAGTAAGAAGGTTTATTAAATTTTAAACCTAGTTCGGACGCAAGTAAGGAAGGATCCTTAGGATCGGATTCGGTTTTATTTTGAATGTATTTTTTTTTTATCAAAGGATTTTGATAAAAGGAAGGAAAGACTTCCGAGTTCCCGTAAAAGAACCCGGAGGTCCAGTCAATTAGGACTTTAGAGTGTCGATGAACTTAATTACGTCTCCGACGGTTTGGATCTTTTCAGCATCCTCATCGGAAATTTCAACGCCAAACTCTTCTTCAAGAGCCATAACGAGTTCAACTGTGTCAAGAGAGTCTGCACCGAGGTCATCAATGAAGTGTGCTTCAGGAGTCACTTCGGACTCGTCCACTCCAAGTTGCTCAACGATAATAGACTTAATCTTTTCGAAATCTGCCATTTGTTTCCTCCGTACCACCGGAGTGGTATGTAAGTTTTAGTTAGGTTTAGAATCGGGGATGAATTCATCCACCGATTTTTAAACATTTTTTTCTCAAATGTTTTGGCAAGCGTTAACGGATTGGAAACGGGAAAAAAACAGAATAATATCCAAGTCTCTTTTTCATTTTTTTTCAAAGAAGATGTTCTATTGCTCACGAATTCGATCGACTCAAACTATCGAAAATTCCGATCCAGTCCCTTCCCCATATTCAAATAATCGAAAAGTCACATTTCTAATATTCGATGCGAAAACCGATCTCGTTCATCCATTCGAACGCCGTTCGGGTTTATAATTTTATGCAATATGATGAGAACCTTTCTAAGAAAGGTTTTGTTTGTTCTGCAAAAAAACAAAAGCCCGGAAAATTCCGGGCTCTCTGCCTGATTGATTCGGATTTGGATCCGAATAACTGATTAGGCTTGGACTCCTGGAAGGAATCCCCCACCGTTCACTTCGATCAATTGTCCTGTAATGAAGGAGGAAAGATCGGAAGCTAAGAACGCGATAGTATTCGCGATATCATCCGGTTGTCCTGCTCTCTTCAAAGGGATCGCAGCTACCATTGCGGTGCGGATCTTTTCAGGGATCGCGTCGGTCATCTCCGTAGCGATAAATCCCGGAGCAATCGCATTACAACGGATCTTACGACCTGCCATTTCCAGCGCGACAGCTTTGGTCAAACCGATTACCCCCGCTTTCGACGCGGAGTAGTTGGTTTGTCCGATATTTCCGTTCACCCCTGCGATGGAAGAAAGGTTGATGATGGATCCGCCGTTCGGATTTTTTGCCATAAATTTTACGGCAGCTTGGGTGCAGTTGAAAGTTCCGGTCAGGTTCACTGCGATTACAGCGTCCCATTGTTCCTGTTTCATTCTGAGCATAAGAGTATCTTTAGTGATACCTGCGTTGTTCACTAGGATGTCAATTGAACCGAAATTATCCACTACAGCTTGGATACCAGCTTGTGCGGATTCCGCGTTTGCTACGTTTACAGCGACTCCGATCGCTTTAACACCTGTAACTTTTGCGATCTCTTCCGCAGTAGCTTTACTTGCCTCTTCATTTAAGTCGGCGATAACAACATTTGCGCCTGCTTGCGCCAGTTTAAGAGCGGTTGCTTTACCGATTCCGCGGGCAGCCCCGGTTATAATGGCGTTTTTGCCTTTCAAATCGATCATTGGTTTTTTCCTTACCAGATTCTGCGGTTAGCGTATTTTTCGGGCCTGGGGGGTCAAGTGATTCTGGGCGTAGCGTTCACCTTGGAAGTTTAGGAAAGTTCGCACAGAGACCACGAAGTTCACGGAGATAAGAGCCCACAAAACCTTCTGTGTTCTCAATGCCCTCCGTGCGAAATAATCTTGTTATTGGATTAAAACTTAGCCTTCTCTATATCTTCTTTGATACGCTGGTTTACATCCCTTTCAGCACATTCTACCACCACTCGGATGGCATTTCGGACGGCATGTGCATTGGAAGAACCGTGACCTATCAAACAAGTCCCATCCACTCCGAGAAGAAGCGCTCCACCGTATTCGGCGTAATCCAATCTTTTTTTGATCGCTGTGAATGTAGGTTTGAGAAGAAGGGCCCCCGTTTGGGCAAGGCTTGACTGAGCGATACTTTCTCTTAAGACGCTGAATATGGATTTGGAAAGACCTTCGGTTGCTTTCAGTACGATATTGCCGACAAAGCCGTCGCAGACCACAACGTCCACGTCCCTTCCTCCACCATAAAGATCTCGTCCTTCTACATTTCCAACGAAATCGATCGGTAGTTTTTTGATAAATTCGAAAGCCTTTAAGGTGACCGAGTTTCCCTTCTTATCTTCTTCTCCGTTGGATAAGATCCCGACCTTAGGTCTGTGAATATTAAATATGAGTCTAGAGTAGATCTCTCCCATAATTGCGAACTGGGCCAAATACTCGGGCTTACAATCCACATTTGCACCTGCATCTAAAAGTAGTGTAGGAGCTCCTTTTTCTCTTGGGATCGGAGCGGCAATCGGAGGCCTAAGTACTCCTGGGATTCTACCGAGATACAATAGTGCGGCCGCCATAGTAGCGCCCGTATTCCCAGGAGAAAACATTCCAACGCAAGTTTTGTCCGCAACGAGCTGAGCTGCCTGCACAACGGAAGAATCTTCCATTGCACGCACCGCAATGGATGGAGAATCATTCATGCCTATAATCTCACTGGCATGGACAATCCTGATCTTGTTTGTATCGTATTCGTATTTGAGGAGGATCTCGCTGATATCTTCTTCTTTACCGACGAGTATGACGTTTCTGCCGTCTTGATTTACCGCGCTAACGGCCCCTTCTACGATCCTGTCAGGACCGTAGTCGCCGCTCATTGCATCGACGGCGACCCACATATTGATTAGTTCTCTTCGCTAGTCTTCCTGACTTTCGGTTCTACCACTACACGGTCTTTATAAAAACCGCAAACAGGGCAGATTCTATGAGGAGGTCTGAAGGAATTACAGTTCGGGCAAGGGACTAGATTCGGTTTCCCGATCGCATGATGGGCCCGTTTCATCCTCACTTTTGATTTAGATTTTCGTCTCTTAGGAACTGCCATTGTTTTTCTCTATAGATATAAGGTCGATTTACGACTATGTTTTTTTTAAAGGCGGAATTCACAACCGTTTTTCGGTTAAAGCAAAAGAATCCAGGAATTCACCGGTTTCGGCTCGTTTGGTATATAAAGCGGAACGGTTAAATACCAATCTTGCCGTGGATTCCATGATGACTTCGATCTCTTCCAAATTATTGGCCCTGAGGGTCCCGCCTGTGGACACCAAATCTACGATACAATCGGATAAACCCACCAAAGGAGCGAGCTCAATACTTCCGTACAGTTTGATAACTTCGCAGTTGATCCCCTTTTTCAGGAAGAAGTCCTTGGCAATATTCGGATATTTTGTCGCGACCCGGACCTTTCTTTCGCCAGAACTGAGGTTCCAACCTTTCGGTCCCGCAACGGAAAGTCTACATTTTCCGATTCCCAAATCCAAAGGAAGAAGAAGGTCGTAACCCCCTTCCAATAATACGTCCCATCCCACGATACCGGCATCCGCAGAATTCTGCTCCACGTAAGTCGCAACATCCTGGGAACGGACCAGTAAAATACGGACCTTTCCTTTTGTGTCGTTAAATATAAGTTCTTTGGAATCGGGATCGGGACGACCGGAGAGCCATCCCCGTTCGAGCATGAGCTCGATACTCTCTTCGGCAAGCCGTCCTTTCGGAAGGGCCAAAGTGAGCATCAGTTTCCCTGGCTGCTTTTTAGTAGAAGATATGTAGCGAGTTCTCTGACGGCTTTATATTCTTCGGAAGGAGAAGGGATATCTTGTTCTAAAACTTTTTTTAATAGATCGACCGCTTCTTCTTTTTTGCCGTTTTGAAGTTTCAAGCGACCCGCTTGGTATAGACTCCAAGCGTAAAATCCCGCTACATTCTTACGATTGCTTAAAAGGGATACGGAAACTCCGTAATCGGACTCAGCTTCCGCGAGTTGGTTTGCACTTTCTCTGTAATTCCCTGCGATAAAAAAATAGTAAGCCTTCACTTCTGGAAGTTCGTCGATTTTTTTACCCGCAAATTCTAACTTCTCTGCCGCTTTTTGATATTCACCGTTTTTAGCATAAAGATCTCCCAAAGTTTTGGAAAGTCTGATATCTAAAGAAGGGGAACTATAGGTAGAAGCAATAGTTTCGTATTTTTTAATTTTATCCGTGATTTCCGTCATTGGGGAAAGAGAAAGTTCCTTCTCCAATTTTTCGATGGCAAGAGTTCCTTTGCGGAATTGTTCCGCTCTATATTCATTCCAGCTAACGACAGTTAGTACGGTTACGAATAAAACGCCGATTCCGAATAAAACCTGCTTTTTATTCTCTCCAATTTTGGAGAATAAAATTGCAAAAAATCTTTCTGCGCCGGTAAGACCCGGGTACGGATCGATATCCGTAATAGATGCACCGGTTTTAGGTTCGAATCGTTTCATCGAAAACTCCGAGAGTCGTCCTTACTTTAAGGAAGAATTGATAAAGCTGCCTAAACTTTCTCTGGAAGGAGTGTCGGAAGTTTTCAAATACTTCGCCATTTCTTCTCTTTCTAAAGCCTTATCGAAATCCTTGATAGACAGCGAGATCTTTTTGTTTTTGGAATCGATCTTAACTACTGCACATTTTACGATATCGCCTGGCTTATAAGACTCGGCCAAATTAGTATCTTTTCCACCGGGGATCTCGGAGATATGAACCAACCCTTCGAAACCTGGTTCGATTTCCACGAACATACCGAAGTCCACGATACTTTTGATCTTTCCTTGGACTACCGAACCGATCGGATAACGATTTCTTAATGCTTCATAAGGATGTTCTTGCAGTTGTTTTAATCCGCAAGAAATCCTTTGTGCGTCGAAATTGATGTCTAAGATAATGTATTTAACTTCTTCCCCTTTTTTCAGTAGAGAAGTCGGGTTCTTTTGTTTTTCATCCCAAGTGATATCGCTGATATGGATCAGTCCTTCAATACCGTTTTCCACTTCTACGAACGCGCCGTATTTAGTGATACCGGTAACTTTTCCTGTCAGAACATTGCCCACTCTAACTTCCGGACCTAAAGCGTCCCAAGGATTCGGCTGAAGTTGTTTGAGTCCGAGAGAAAGTCTTCTGCTTTCGAAATCGATATCTAAGATTAGAGCTTCTACTTCTTGGCCTTTTTTCAGAAGTTCTTTTGGATGAGGAGGTTTTTTCGCCCAGGTCAATTCGGAGGTATGGATTAATCCTTCCAAACCTTCTTTCAATTCTACGAAGGCGCCGAAATTAGTAAGCGAAGTAACTGTTCCACGGATGACCATGTCTTTTTCCAAGGAACGTTTTGCCCAGACCCAAGGATCTTCGTACAGTTGTTTGAGACCAAGTGCGAGTTTATTATTTTCTTTCTCCATCTCAAGAACTTGGAGTTCAATTTCTTGTCCGATGGTGAAGTATTGTTTGAATGGTGCGAATTTTTTATAAGAGATATCTCTTTGTCTGAGGAGTCCAACAACTCCTTCTAAATCGCAGAAAACTCCGAAGCTTGCAATTTTGGAAACGGTTGCTTTAACCTTGTCCCCTACTTTAATTTTTTCTGCGAGAGCGTCCCATTTCTCATTATTCACTTCGTCTAGAAGTTTTTTTCTGGAAACGACTCCGGAGCGGGTGCGTTCATTGATCTCGATCACTTTGAAATCGAGTTCCACACCTTTGTAATTTTCTCCTTCGGAGAATTTATAACTAAGCTGAGAAGCAGGAAGGAAAAGTTCGGAACCTTCTACGTTAACGATGTAACCTTTTCCTTTGATCTCGTTTACCAAACGTCCGCTGACTTGGTAATTATTTTTGAATGCGTCCTTAACGACTTCCCAACCTTTTCTTTGGTCGGCTTCTTTTTTAGAAAGAACACATCCGGAGTCCGTGGACTCTTTTCTTTTTACAAGTGCGGTAACTAAAGATCCGATTTCCGGTTTTTCGTCGAATTCGGAACGAGGAATTCTTCCCTCTTGTTTCAATCCTTCGATTGCCACATAGACATTATCATTGTCTACGGATACGACTTTACCTTCGACCACTTGGTCTTTGCGGATTTCAGCTTCGTCGTTTTTCTTTTCTTCCCACTGTTTGAAAACTTCTGCAAAAGTGGACTTGTCTTGTTGGCTACTCATACGGATTGAATTACTCGGTGTTTGATTGGGATTAGTGCGAATCGTTATAAATGCCAGGCTCTAGGCACCCAAGGATCTTACTAATTACACTATTTTTTGGCAGGTTATCTGTGTCAATGAGGATTGCATCCTCCGCTTTCCGGAGGGGGGCGATTTCCCTTTCCATATCGGATTTGTCCCGGACCACGATCTCTTTTTCGATTTCGTCCAAATCCGAACGGATCCCTTGCTCTAATAACTGATTGTATCTTCTTTCGGCCCGAATTCTGGAAGAAGCTGTCAAAAAGAATTTGTAACGGGCGTCCGGAAATACGTGGGTACCTATGTCTCTACCGTCCATAACCAAACGATGAGTCTCGGAAAGTTTTCTCAATTGAGAATTTACGAATTCCCTAAAGACCGCTTTGTCGGCGATGTATTTGATCTCTCTTGTGATCTCCGCAGTTCTGATCTCGGCGGAAACATCTTCTCCATTTAGGAAGATATGATTCTCCCCTGCTTCCGAAAATTCGCAGAAAATTTTTACTCCGTCGGTCAATGGCAGGAGCTCCTTACCGGACAACCAGTCCGAAAAAGATATCGAAGAATTTTTGGATTTGTAGATCCTATAAATATGAAGAGTTAACGCTCGGTAGAATGCGCCGGAATCCAAATATTCGAATCCGAGTTTTTTGGAAAGTTCTCGAGCGACTGTGCTCTTTCCCGTTCCGGCGGGGCCGTCTAAAGCGATCACATTTTCCGTCATTGTACAAAACCTTCCAGTAACGATTCGAATCCCGGAAAGGAAGTTTCTATCCAAGAAGTTTCATCCGGGCGAATTTCCAAACCACTCACCGCTTGGAGGATCATAAAACTCATTGCGATTCGATGATCCATCTTCGTAAAAATATTCACCGGGTTTCCGGAAAGCCAGGAAGAAAGTTCCGAAGAATGTACGGTGGAACCGATTTCAGGGATTTCATACCCGTCCGGATATTCATGTACCGTGATCCCCAAATTTCGGAGATTTTCCACCATGGCGGAAATTCGATCCGATTCTTTTGCGCGAAGTTCTTCCGCATGACGGATCGTAAATCCGCCTTTAGCAAAAAGGCCCGCGATGGTCAAGATCGGGATCTCATCGATGAGAGAAGGGATCCATTCTTCTTTAATTTCAGAAAAACGTAAATTAGAAGAGACCGCTTCCAGATCTCCTACGGGTTCCCCGCATTCTATCCTTTTATTGTGGACGATAATTTTTGCGCCCATTGCCTCGAGCGCGTTTAAGATCCCTATACGAGAAGGGTTCAATCCCACATTTTTCACAAGAACGGAACCTTCTTTTAATAAAACTCCGAGCACCAAAAAGAATGCGGCAGAGGAAATATCGCCCGGCACCTTGAATTCTTTCGCTTCGAAAGTATAAGGGGGTTCCATTCTAAAATGAGTGGGCGAAAGATAAGTCAGTTTGTTTCCCAAAAACCGGAACATATTCTCCGTATGGTCGCGAGAGAGAATATCCTCTTCGTATTCCAAAGAAGTTTCGGAAGCCATTGCTGCGAGCATCAGACAGGATTTCACTTGAGCCGAAGCGATCGGGCTTTTGTAATGAAAGTTAGATAGTTTTTTTCCGATGATTTCTAAAGGAGCCTTATCATCCTTTCCGGAGATGGACGCTCCCATAGAAGTTAAAGGTTTTATAATACGGGACATCGGTCTTTTTTGGAGGGAATGATCTCCCGTTAATGTAGCCTTAATTCCCTGTATCCCGCAAAGTAATCCTGCGGATAATCTGATCCCGGTTCCCGCATTTCCGAAATCTAAAACTCCTTTTGGGGATTGGAGCGAATTTTTACCGGGACTTGTAAAAACATATTCTCCCTTGGAAATTTTTTCCACTTTCAATCCGAGTTGGGTGAAAGCTTTCATCGTATTTAAAGGATCTTCCGCTTCCAAAAATCCGGAAACATGAGAGGTCCCTTTAGACAATACGGAGAATAATACGCTTCTATGAGAAAGAGATTTGTCTCCCGGAACTGTGATCTCTTTTCCGGTAGAACTAAGGATTCTTGGAATCATTTTGTTTCTTTAAAATTGCGTCCCTATCGATACGAGATTTTTCCATGAAGGACTCCCAATGTTTTAGGTCGAGCGGCTTTTGGGGATCCAACTCCGAAAGAAGTTTATCCAATCTATCCTTATAATCCAAAAGCGCCTTATAGATCTCTTCTTGGTTGGAAGAAAAGATCGGTGACCACATCTTAGGATTCGAACCTGCAATGCGTGTCATGTCCCTAAACCCACCGCCTGTCAAAGGTAAAGGGGAATTTTGGGTGAATTCCCTCACACACCCGTTTTCCCAAACCCAATTTGTCATAAGAGAAGAGATCAAATGAGGAACATGGGACACATAGGATAGGATCTTATCATGATCCTTTGCAGGAATTTCCGTGGTAGACATTCCTAAAAATTTCCAAAATTTTTCGATCTCGGCAAAGGCCGCATCAGTTGCACCTTTGGGCCTGGTCAAAATACAAAGCCTGTTCTCATATAAGTCCGCATTTCCGAATTCCAAGCCGGATTCTTCTGAACCGCACATTGGATGAGAGGAAATATATTGGTGCTCTCCCGTCAGAACCGACTCCACCGCATGAACAATCTCTTGTTTAGTGGAGCCCATATCCGTCAAAAGACCTTTAAACCCGGACGGAAGTTTGGAGATCACTTCCACTGTCGTATTGACCGGAACTCCGAAAACGATCAGATTATAGGATTCCCAATCGGGAGATTTGGAAAATTCCTCTGCGGTATAAATTCGATCCGCTGATTTGAGCCGTATCCCCTTTTCTTTACTGGAAGGTGATCCTACCACTCCCACGATCTCCGCGGAAGAGTTCTTTTTTCGTAAGGCCAAAGAGAGGGAGGCACCCATCATTCCCAGACCATAAATCAGGATTCTAGAAAATTCGATTTTCACGGGTTAGGTGGAGAGATCGGATAGGATCCCAAAATCCTGAGGTAGATTGTGTTTTCTTTTAATACGTTAAGGACCTCTTCTATTTGAGGGTCCTTTTTATGACCTAAAAAATCTATGAAGAAGTTATATTCCCAAGAAGTCCTTCTTGTCGGTCTGGACTCCACTTTGGTCATATTGATCCCCTTATCGAAGATCGGTTTTAAGACATTATATAAAGATCCGGGTTTATCCGGAATGGAGAATACAACGGAGGTCTTATCGTTTCCGGTAGGGGGACATTGGTTTTTGCCTATGATCAAAAATCTTGTGGTATTGTCCGACATATCCTCAATGGATTCTCGGACCAGATCCAGACCGTAAATTTCAGCGGCAATCGAGGAAGCTACTGCGGCGCATGCCTCCTTCTTTTCCGCTACTATGCTGGCCGCTCTGGAAGTAGAAGGAGTTTCAGAAACTTCCACATGTGGAAGGTTTGCAGCGATCCAATTTCGGCACTGCGAATTTGCGATCTTGATCCCATATAAAGTTTTGATCTTGGAAAGATCGTGTTCGAATCCTAGAAGGTTCAGATGGATCTTCAGATAAATTTCAGAATAAATATTTAGATCGGACACTAAGAACTGATCTAAAGTGGAGTTCACTAGTCCTTCGGAAGAATTTTCCACAGGGACCACTCCGTAATCCGCCTTATCCGTTTCCACTGCGCGAAACACTTCCGGAATGGAAGGAAATTCGGTAGCCTCCACGGAAGTCCCGAATCTGGCGCGAACCGCTTGGTGAGAAAAAGATCCTTCCGGTCCCAGATAACCGATCTTCAAACCTTTTTCCACGGAAAAAGAGCCGGACATGATCTCTCTATAAATGGCAAGAAGCACTTTATCCGGAAGCGGCCCTCCATTCAGTCCAAGGATCTTTTCGTATACGTCCTTTTCTCTGTCAGGACGGTAGATAGGCTCGTTATTCTGTCTTTTGATCTCTCCGATCTCGGAGGCGATTTCAGCTCTGGCCTGGATAGCCTTTACGATTTCTTTGTCCAGGGAATCGATCTTTTCCCTAAACTCTTTCAGTTTGTCGTCATTCTTGGCCATTCTCTATCAAATCATCCAGGTTTTCGAATTTTAATTCCTTCACTTCCACAGGAGCAGGTAAATCGGTCAGTTTATTTAATCCAAAATGTATCAAAAATTCCTTCGTGGTACCGTACAACGCCGGTCGTCCGGGAACTTCCTTATTACCCACCGGTTTTACCAGTTTTTTGGAAATAAGAGAAGTTACCATGGCTCTGGAAGAAACCCCACGAATATCGTCTATTTCGGATAATGTGATGGGTTGTTTATAAGCGATGATCGCCAAAGTATCCAAGCTAGAACGCGAAAGTTGTTCTCTCTTCTTCTCTTTGAAGAGCTTTGCTAAAATTTCGGAATATTTTTCGTTCGTGGAGAATTGATATGCGCCTGCGATTTCTCTAAGAACAAAACCTCCGTCCTTCTCTTGGTAATCCAAGATCAGCTCGTCGAGTATATCACGAGCTTCCTGTTTTTCGCAGTCTATGGATTTTGCGATACTGGCTAGTTTCAGCGGTTCTCCGGAAAGGAAAAGCAGCGCCTCTATCAGTCCTTTTAAGCCGGCTTTGTCGCGTTCCACGGTTCTCCCACCAAGAATATACGGATTTCGCCGAAAGTTTTATGCTGGCGGATGGATACAATTCTCTGTTTACAGAGTTCCAACATCGCCAGAAAGACGGCTACAATCTCGGCTTTCTCCGGCTTGACCGTAGAAAACAATTCTTCAAAGGAGATATCCGAACGTTCGACGAGCAGTTCGGAAATGGTACCCATCTTTTCCTCGACAGAATACCGGTGGGGCGCGGTAAGTAAAGCGGGAATCTCGCCTTCGTCTTCCCGTTTTTCCAAGATCTCGTTAAATGCGGAGATCAGGTCTAAAAGGCTTAGATCCAGCCAGGACTCGGACTCGTCTATCACCTGATTGGTTTCTCTCGAGAATACTCCGGCCTGGATCTTGTCCACATCCCCCATTTTTTGGGCGGTTAATTGGAATTTTTTATGTTCAAGAAGTTTTTCGACCAGTTCGGGGGGAAGAGGAGGATCGTAATCCTCTTCTTCGAAACCCGGATCGGGTAATAATGCCTTGGATTTGAGATAAACTAAATTTGCAGCCATAAGAGCGTATTCCGCTCCCATGTCTATATGGATACTTGCAGAAATCTTAATGAAGTTTAGAAAGTCTTGAGTGATCCTATAAAGGGAAACTTCGAATATATCAACCTTATAACTTTCTATAAGAGACCAGAGAAGACTTAAAGGTCCCTCCGTAATACCGCCTTCGGAATTGTTCCATTGAACTACGAAGGATTGTGTGGCGTTTTCTCTTTCCATCTTTTTAGGAATTCAGTGCTTTTTCTGCCGCCTGTTGCAATCTTTCCGGTGAAAAAGGTTTTACTACGAAATCCTTCACTCCCATCTTGATCGCTTTTGCAAGAAGTTCTTCCTGCCCAAGAGCGGTAACCATAATGATACGCGCTTTCGGATCCAATTTAAAAATTTCCTGGGCTGCTTCGATCCCGTCTTTTTCTCTCATGGTGATATCCATGGTGACTAGGTCCGGCTTGATCGCTTTGTACTGATCGACAGCGATGTTTCCGTTTTCGGCCTCGCCGACGATCTCATGCCCTCCGGCGACGAGTGCGTCCTTCACCATGGTCCTCATGAATTTTGCATCGTCTACTACGAGAATTCTGGCCATAATTAGTTTCCCCTTTCTTTGAGAATGGAAAGTATCCTTGATGTTATTGCGCTTACTGGTTCTACGAACTGAATCCCGCCCATTTCGATGGCTTGGCGATTCATTCCGAAGATCACGGAGCTGTCCTCGTCTTGGGCGACAGTAGAAGCTCCGGTCTCTCTCATTCTGAGAATTGCCGCTGCTCCGTCCTTACCCATGCCGGTCATAATTACACCGACTAAGGCGCTCCCGTATTCCCGGATTGCGCTGTCGAATAAAACTTCGACTGAGGGCCTGTGTCCATTTACCAACGCTTCCCTACCTAAGGCAATCCATTTCCGTCCTGCCCTAGATTCGATCTTTAAATGTGCATCACCCGGAGCAACATAACCGGTTCCGGGACGAATTTCTTCTCCATCCTCGGCTTCCTTTACCTTGATCTTGGAATGATCGTTTAAACGAGAAGCAAACGCTTTTGTAAAACCCACAGGCATATGTTGTACGACGAAAATTGGTAAATGAAAATTCTCCGGAAAATCGGAAAAAACCGTCTGCAAAGCTTTCGGACCACCTGTGGATGTCCCGATACAAATCGCTTCCACGGCTTTTTTTTCATCTTTGAAAATTTTACTTTTGACCGCATCTACAAGTTTTTTGGGGTCAAGCGTCGCATGACTTGGTCGTATGCTATCGAAATAAGCAAGTATTCTATTTCTAAGAACGGTTCCGATTTCTTCCGGATTGAATTGATTACTCGAAGAAGGTTTCGGAACAAAATCGATGGCGCCGTATTCCAATGCTTTGAAAGTTGCTTCCGCTCCGTGTTGAGTGAGAACGGATAGCATCATTACCGGAATACCCAATTTTCTCTTCTGAAGTTCTTGTAGCGCGGAAAGCCCATCCATCACCGGCATTTCCACATCTAATATCACTATATCGGGTCTGAGTTTTGTGGCGAGTTCGATACAATCCACTCCGGTTTTACCGGTGGCTATAACTTGTATCCTACTCTCCTTTTTGATCTGGTCAGAAATAATATTTCGCACCAAAAGAGAGTCGTCTACGATCACGACCCGAATCGACCCGTCCGCGGGAGTTCCTACCACGACAAAATCCTAGTGTTTAAAATTTCGGAAGTAAATCCATGAGTTCGTCGAAATCCGGCAGGAATAAAAGTACTCCTAACAGGTTGTTTCCCTCATGATTAAATTCGGTGAGCATACTTAAGAACTTAGTTCTTTCCGGTTTTACTACATCCAAAACTTCCAGGAAGGTTCCTTCCACAAGTTCAGGGACAGCCGGCATCACGCTCACCTTCGCCTTGTTGGAAATGGAGTTCAAAACGGAAGCACAAACTATATTTGCGATCTCGGATAGTACACTTTTCGTATCTTCGTCCAAAGTATCTCCGCTTGCGGCGGAATCCAAAAGTTCTCTGGCCAAATTTTTGGCGTTCTCCCTGGAGAACATCATCAGCATGTTTCCATTCAGGTCTCCGGTCATTTTGACTTTCATACCGTAGAATTTATCGTCAGAGAAACGGATCTCGGAAGCCAAACCTTCCTTGTCATTCATGATAATTTCAGGAATAAACAGATCCACATTCCTGTTCAGGATTTGAGAAAGTACCATACCGGCATTCATCATACCGGTGTTTACCACGGATTCAATTTTCTTGATCTGTTCTTTGCTCAGGTTTCCGGTAAATTCCTTAGAGTGAGATACAGCCATCATTCTCTGTTTTTTCTGTTCTAAAAAACCTTCTATTATTTGATCCGCTCTTTTTCTCTCTTCGTCGGAAACCGGAGAATCGGAGATCAATTCGTTGATATGCGATCTATATGCTTCTTCCATTCCTTCTTTTTTGGCGGCAGGTCTTTCCAGAACCGCGGTGTTGGAAGAAAGTTCGGAGGGACTATCCGACGAACTGATCAATTTGTCCTCCGAAGGTCGGATCTCCATACTGGACTTGATCGGAGCGGAAGAAATTTCCCTTTCGAGTTCTTCTTTTGCTACGATCACCTTTTTGGATTCATCCGATTTTTTACGTTCGCTTTTCTTGCGACGTTCCCTTTCTCGCGTGGTGATCTCGTGAAGTTTATGATTATAAACGTTCGTAGGGTTGGAAGTTTTTTGGATATATTTCTCTTCTTCCGTTTCGATGGTGCGGATCGTGCTGATACGTTTCATCGTTTCCAGATGATAATTTATGTATCTTGCATTCTCTTCCAATTCCGCGGCAAATTCCACAAGACCGGGAATATCTAGGACCATAATAATGGTTCCATCTCCCATGATGGAAGCTCCGGTGAGTCCCTTGATATTTTTGAAGTTTTTTTCCAAGGACTTGATGACAGTCTCGTGTTTTCCAACCAGCTCGTCGACCATGAAGCCTAATTTACGGCCCTTGTATTGAACGATAACGACTGGGAATTCCTCCCTGTCCGTTTTATCCTGAAGACCCAAAATACGATTCAATCTGTAGATCGGAAGAACTTCTCCTCTCAAGTTGATGATCTCGTTTCCTTCCAGAGTGGTTATCTGTTCGTTGTTTACCTTGATGGTCTCGTTCACTTCCGAGAGAGGGAAAGCGTATACTTCTTCTTCCATTACGATCAGGATAGAAGGAATGATCGCAAGCGCCTGAGGGAAAGAGAGAACGAAAGAGGTTCCGGATCCTTTCTGGGATTGGATGAGAATTTTACCTTTGAATTCCTGGATCAGGTTATTGACCACGTTCATACCTACGCCGCGACCGGAGATATCGGTGATCTTGTCGGCAGTGGAAAAACCGGGAGCGAAGATGAATTGATAAATATCACTTTCTTCTAATGCGAGTGCGTCGGTCTCGGAAACGAGTCCTTTCTCTATCGCTTTTTTACGGATCTTTTCCACATCCAAACCGCGACCATCGTCACGGATCTCTACCATAATATTACTTCCGCCTTGGTAAGCGTTTAGCTCGACGATCCCGATCTCAGGTTTGCCTAACCTTTTTCTTTCTTCAGGCGATTCGATACCGTGATCCACAGAGTTTCTGATCAAGTGAAGAAGAGGCTCTCCTAAAGCATCGATCACTTTTTTATCCAGCTCGGTGGACTCCCCATTCAAGACTAGATCGACTGTTTTTCCCGTTTCTAAAGAAAGGTCTCTAACTAAACGAGAGAATCGACGGAAGACGGTGGAGATAGGCACCATCCGGATATTCATGATCCCGGACTGGAGTTCCTTGGAGATACGATTGATAAGATCGATACGCCCTTTGAGTTCGTTGAATAACTGATCGTCCCCGAATGTGCGGAGAAGATCGTCGTAGATTTTCTGAAAGCCGGAATTTGTGATCACAAGCTCGCCCACATTATTCATGAGCTGATCCAGTTTATCGGAAGATACTTTAATACTTTTTAAAGTAACTTTTGCTTCGCTACTTCTCTCTTCCTCATCCAGTTGGTAGGAAGAAGGAACTCCCGATTCGGAATAACCGCTGAGTTTAAATTCTTGGATCATCAGGTTTTCCACCATATCCACGTTGGCAGCTTTGGTCAGTTCTTCTTGGGATTCGGAACTTACGATCAGGATGGAAAGATACGGGGCTTCGGTCCCATTCTCCAATTCTTCCCCGCTCGGTTTGGTACGGAATACTTGGCCTAAATTTTTCAGGTTCTGTACAATGAGAGTATAACGTAGACCCTTCATTGGGGAATCTTTTTTGAGTCCCACTTTTAAGAGCCAGGGTTTTCCGGAACCGTTCCGAAGGATCTCTTCCAATTCTTTTTGGTCGTCCGCATCCAATTCTATCCCATTCGCGTTAAGTTCCTCATGTTTAGCAACCGGAGTAACCGACTTCGAAACGGATCTTCCGGAAGAGCTAGGAGCGGGTGCGACATCCGGATTTTTTTCGTATGCTTCCAGTCTTTGGATCATATCCGTATACGGGGTATCCACTTTTTTGCCGGCTGCAACATTCACGATCACGTTTTTGATCAGATCGAAACATTGAAAGAGTAGATTTACCAGAGAAAGGTTGACTATAAGTTTTCCATCTCGAATACTTTGGAGAAGATTCTCCATTTTATGAGCAAGGTCGGAAAGATTGTACAATCCGACGAATGCGGCCGAACTTTTTAAAGAGTGAGCCGCACGGAAGATATCATTGATGGTCTGAGGATTGGACTGGTCCTTTTCCAGTTTTAAAAGGTTCGCATTCAGCTCTTCTATTTGGTCTTCGGATTCTTCCAAAAAGAGTTCCGTGTATTCGCCGAGTACTCCTGCCATTTACGCTTCCTCCGCCGCATAATCCATTACCTTGGATAAATTCAAGTTCAGGATCAGAGATTCTTCAAACTGGCTAACGGATTCTATAAGTTCGCTATAATTTACGCTCAGGTCTTCGTCCGCTTGACTGACCTTATCTTTTCGGATCTTGACCACTTGTTTCACGGAATCGACTAGGAGCCCTGCCCTTTTTTCGCCGCTAACAACTACTATAATCCTAGTGGAAGGAAGAATATCACAAAAACCTAATCCAAAAAGTTCCTTTAGATCCATGATCGGAATGATCTCGCCTCTTAAGTTGATCACTCCAAGTATAAAACCTTCCACGTTCGGGATTCGAGTGATAGGTACCGGTTTTAGGATCTCGTGGATATAAAGAATATCGATCCCGAAAATTTCCTTATCCACTTCGAATGTAAGAAATTCCTGGAGCGATTCCAGGTCTCTTTCTTCTTGGTTTTGTTCCGTGTGGTTATTTTTATCTATGGTTTTCACCGGTTCTCCGCCGCTTACTCTTTCCGGACGGAAACCTTGGGCCCAAGTTTCCGGCTCAGTACATTGTCGACATGGAGCCCCCCGAAAAAGAAACTCCTCATCGAATTATCCGACTGATTTTTCCCCCATTTTTCCGGGAAAGCAATGGTTTTTTTTCTCCGTAATCACTGTACCTGCTTTCAGATCATGGGGTTCTGCGGAAAAATCGCAAGGGTATAGGTCCTCAAAAGAAAGGCCAATCATTTTTTCGGAAAGGATATCCTCTAGAGAACGATCGTAAAAACCCTTCCCCCTTCCGAGCCTTGCCCCCTCCCCATTCCATCCCAGGGCGGGAACGAATATCCAGTCTGCATCCTTCGGCTGTAAGATATCTTCTCCAGTCGGCTCCAAAATACCGAAAGCACCTTTGGAAAATCCGATCCCGGACTTAAATTCCAATCCTGAATGAGTTACTTTTGGAAAAAATATGTCCAAAACGAAACTTCCCATCTGCAAAGAAGGGCTTAACGGTAGAAAGGGAGAAATTTCAAAATCGTCCGCAATATAGGAGATGATCTTTAGGTGAGAAGAAGATGAGCTATGTCTCAGAAATTCCAGAAGATTGTAGCGGATTCTTTCTTCTTTTTCTTTCCTGGAAGGAACTCCCAAGAGAAGGGATTTCATTTTTTTTCTGGCTTCCGATTTAGAAACCAAATCAAAGATCTCCGATCAAACCTTCTTCCAAAAGAGTGATCAATTTTTTGGTCTTTTCTTCCGCTTCGGGAGAAGAAGGTCCGGCGTCACCAGTTTGATTTTTGGATTGTTCCAATTCGTCCGCGAAGTTTAAAGCTGCGAGAACTGCCAGTTTCAATTTAGGCGCGTTAGGCATCCCTAATTGTAACTCTCGGACTTTTCGATCCACCAATTCGGCGAGCCTTTGGATATACTCCGGATCGGTATCGCCTACTATGGTATAGTCTTCGCCCAGGATACGAGCTTTGACTCTTTCACTCATAAAAATTACTTAGGATCGTCTTCGATGACTAAGAAATCGTCGTCCTCGTCCGCATCGAATACGCTGATCGAATCGTCATCGTCTTCGATAATGATATCATCATCGTCGGCGGAAACAGGACTGAAGTCGTCGATAGGTTCGTCGGTGATGATGATCTCGTCGTCTCCTCCGGAAGAATCGGAAGATTCGGTCAGAACGGAAATATCATCGTCCTCATCATCTAAAAGAATGATTTCGTCGTCTTCGTTAAAATCCTCTTCGGAAGAATCTCTAACAACGGATGGAGCGGCAGAAGCCGCAGCCGCTCCTGCGGCTGCACCGGCAGCAGCACCAGTAGCAAACGAAGTCGTAGAACTAGGCTTAGGTGAAGAAGAAACACTTGATGATCCGCCGCCGGAAGCTGGAAGACCATCCAAACGTCCCAGAAGCTGATTGATCTTCGCTTCGAGTGCGCGTTCTCTTTCTTTAATTCCTTCCAGTTCAGCGTTTGCTTTTTGGAGTTGTTCGCGGAGGGAAGAAAGTTCTTTTTCTTTCTCTTCCATCGCCAGTTTCATCTGGTCGTTTTCCGCCCGAAGAGATTCGTTTTCTGTTTCCAGGCGACCGTTTTCCGCCCGAAGGTCGCTAATGAGCTCGAGTGCTTTTAGGACTTTACTCTCGAGCTCCTCAATTGTCTCCATAGTTAACATAGTGCGAACCTCGTTCTCCTTTATTGGAGTGGTTTATTTTATAAAAATACACTTAGAGCGAAATTTCGTCTAAATATTTCAGACTTTACGCATCGGCAAAATCCATCCCATTTTTCATCTTTCTGAAAAAGAGAAAAACCTTTTTTTCTAAAAACGAAGAAAGCCCGTAGAATTACGGGCTTTTTCAGGCAAAGAAGGTCCGAAAACCGAACCTCCGTTAGGGCAATATGATTATGCCGCTACCTTAATTTTTTCAACGAGGGCGTTAAAAGTTTCTTTGTCGCTAAATGCAAGTTCTGCCAGGGCCTTTCTGTCCAAGGAAATATTGGCTTTTTTCAGACCATGGATGAACTGAGAATAAGAAAGTCCAGCTTCGCGAGCTGCAGCATTGATACGGATGATCCACAATTTGCGGAAATCACGTTTTTTTGCTCTTCTGTCTCTATACGCCCACTGCCCAGCCTTCATTACCGCGGATTTTGCGGTTCTGTAAAGTTTGGATCTGGCTCCTCTAAAACCTTTTGCGGTTTTTAGGATTTTTTTACGACGATTCTTGTGTATGGTTCCGTTTGTTGCGCGTGGCATTATCGAACTCCGTAAGGCATGAGTCTAACGATTGCTTTCCAATCCGCATCCACTACCAAGGTCATTCCTCGCAGACGACGACGTCTTTTGGGTCCTTTTTTGGTAAGAATGTGACGGGTGTTCATACTCTTCCGTTTTATTTTATTATTTTTGGAAAACTTGAACCGTTTTGCTGCGGCTCTATTTGTTTTAAGCTTAGGCATTTCCTTACCTCGATAACTCCTGACTCTAACTCTTTCTTACTTCGCGGAAAGAGGCGAAATAACTACAACGATCTGACGTCCATCCAGTATAGGTTCTCTTTCGGGAATTCCTACGGATTTCAGATCTTCTACCATTCTGTTGACTACATTCATTCCGAGTTCGGAATGCATCATCTCACGACCGCGAAAGCGAAGACTGACCTTTACTTTGTCCCCTTTTTGGAGGAACTCCACAGCATGGCGTTTTTTAATTTCGTAATCGTGTTGTTCGATCCGCGGACGGATCTTCACTTCTTTCACGTTGATTACGTGTTGTTTTTTCTTCGCTTCCTTACTTTTTTTAAGTAATTCGAACTTGTATTTTCCGTAGTCGATGATCTTGCATACATGGATTTCTTGGTCTCCGGATACTTCCACGAGATCCAAGTTTTCTTCCTTTGCACGCCGCAGAGCCTCGTCAAAAGAAACGATCACTACACCGTCGTCCGTCACCAATCTTACCTGGGACACCCCGGTAATTTTTTCATTAATTCTATGATTAAATATCTTATCGGTGTTTTTCGGTTGAGGCCTCTTCTGCATTCAATCTCCGGTTTTTTCCAATTTTTTGGCCAATAGGCTGGGTTTCAAGCGATTTTCTCCGCAGATAGGGAGACTGTTCAAGTAGAATTTAGTTTAACCCAAAGTTCCAAAGATAATTTCGCACGGAGCTCACAGAGATCACGGAGGGGTTAGGATAAAGGTCCTAAAATCGTTCCTCTTCGCGACTTTATATAAAAACAATCCTCTGTGTTCTCCGTGTCCTCTGTGCGAACCCTTTTTACAGACCCTCTGCGATTTCCTTTTCGAGAATTGCCTGAAACTCGGAATACGACATAGAAATCGTTTCCTCGCTACCGCGTTTTCGGACCGCAACAGTTCCGGAATCCTTCTCCTTTTGGCCCAGAACCAGAAGGTAATTTGCCTTTTTGAGGATGGAATCACGGATCTTGGCCCCGATCTTCTCGTTACGAAAATCGCCTTCCGCTCTAAAACCCAAATCGATTAGTTTTTTCAGGATCTCGGATCCGTAATCCTGCACGGTTTCGGTTACGGTTAGAACACGAACTTGGTTCGGAGAGATCCAAAGTGGGAATTTTCCCTCGAAGTGTTCGATTAAGATCCCTATAAATCTTTCCAAAGATCCGTATATCGCTCTATGGATCATAACCGGTCTTTTTTTGGCTCCGTCCGAATCGGTATAATCCAATTCGAAACGATCGGGCATGGAGAAGTCTATCTGCACGGTTCCGCATTGCCACATTCTTCCGATAGAATCCTTGATATTAAATTCGATCTTAGGTCCGTAGAATGCACCTTCACCCTCTTTGATGGAGAATGGAATATTTCTTTTTTCCAAAGCTTGCCTAAGAGCGTTAGTCGCAAACTCCCAATCTTCGTCCTTACCTTGTGATTTTTCCGGACGAGTTGCAATATAAGTTTTAAACTCCTGGAATCCGAACTTCTTATATACATTAAATGTGAAGTCGATGATATCCAATACTTCCGTTTCCAAATAATCCAAAGGTGCATAGATATGCGCATCATCCTGAGTGAATGCTCTCACTCGGAACAATCCATGAAGAACTCCATGCAATTCGTGGCGGTGAACACTTCCTAATTCCGCGAATCGAAGAGGAAGTTCCTTATAAGAATGAAGGTGGTGTTTGTAGATCAGGCTACAACCGGGACAGTTCATGGGTTTGATCGCGAATTCTTCTTCGTCGATAGAAACAAAATACATGTTCTCGTTGAAGTTGTCCCAGTGACCGCTCCTTCTCCATAACTCGGAAGAAAGTACGGCAGGAGTTTTGATCTCTTGGTATCCACGTTTGGCACATTCTTTGCGAATATAATCCGCGAGTGCATTCCATAAAGTGGTCCCTTTCGGATGCCAGAATGGAAATCCGGGAGCTTCCGGTTGGAAGGAGAATAGATCCATTTCCTTTCCGATCTTTCTGTGGTCCCTTTTTTTGGCCTCTTCCATCTGGAAGATATACTCATCCAATTCCTTTTTGCTTGGAAATGCGATCCCGTAAATCCGGGTGAGCATTCGGTTGTTTTTGTCCGCTTTCCAATATGCTCCGGAAAGTGCGGTCAACTTGAATGCTTTCAAAAATCCGGAACGAGGAATATGAGGCCCTCTACAAAGATCGAACCATTCTCCCATTCCATAGATGGAAACTTTATCGTCAGGGATCTGGCCCACGATCTCGATCTTATAGCTCTCTCCCATTTTTTCGAAAACGGAGATCGCTTCTTTTTTGTCCCAAACTTTGCGGAAAACTTCGTGGTCGGCATCCACGATCTTCTTCATCTCCGCTTCGATCTTTGGAAAATCATCCGGAGTGATCACAGTCTCCGTAAAATCGATATCGTAATAGAAGAACCCCGGTCCGTTTTCGATGACCGGACCCACGGTTAATTTTGCGTCTTTGTATAAATTCTGGACCGCCATTCCAAGCAAGTGTGCTGCGGAATGTTGGAAGGTCTCCCAACCTTCTTTGTCTTGGAAGGTTAAAACTTCCAATTTAGGTGTGGTGTTTGGGGTGGTTGTGGAATCAATGGTCCGGCTTAAGTCCAAAACGTTTGTGCCGTCTAAGCGGACTGCTAACGCTTTGTTCTTCAAGAACGGAAGTTGGGATTCTATAAAATCCTTATAGGATGAACCGGCGGATACTTCTTTGGAGCTTCCGTCCGGTAAGATAAATTTGACTGACTGATTTTGAACTGACACAGCTACCCCTGCTTCCATTCCGTCGATACGCGGTTTTTTTCGCAAGCGTCTTAGGGAGGTCAGTATGTAGGAATTCCAACATGAAGGAGCGTGTTGACGAAATGGGGAATTTGTGGTAGGCGTGTAAGCGCTCTCCCACGAGCCACTCCCCCCACCCAATGCAGGGCGGGGGCGGTTTTAGAAACTCTGTAGGAGCTCCTACATATAGAAAGAATTTTTGACGTTCGAGTTTTGGGGGCGGCTTCTCGCTTCGCGAGAACCAGGCTGCTTCGGGCTACGCTAACGCTTCGGTTCTTCGAACTTCCCCTTTGCATCCTTGCCGCGGAAAAATCTCTGTGATCTTTGTGTCCTCCGTGCGAACAAAAAAATTGGAAAGTTTCCCATAGAGACACGGAGCACACAGAGATTGAAACATACGACTCATCTTTGCGGCTTGGTCCGAATCCCCTGTGCGGCAGCGATGCGCAGATCTTTAGTCCGGGCAAGGCCCGGATGAGCGCGAATGCGCGAAATCGAAGCAGCGCGGTCCGAGCGGTAGCGAGTGAGCCGCCCAAATTTTTACCCTGACGACTTGTTGGAGTTCCTACAAAATTCTGGGTGATTCCACTTGACCCTTGCCTTCGGTGCGAAAGCCTGTCCTTAATGAAAGCGTTCTTGGTTTTAGAAAACGGGGACGTATACGAAGGCGAATCCTTCGGCTACGAAACCCAGTCCGTCGGGGAAATCGTCTTTAATACTTCCATGGCGGGTTACCAGGAAATCCTGACCGACCCTTCCTACACCAACCAAATCATAACTCTCACCTACCCGATGATCGGAAACTACGGGATCCATCCGGAAAATATGGAATCCGGTAAGATCCAAGCCGCGGGAATGATCGTGAAGGAATATGTGGATCGTCCTTCCAACTTCAAGGCCCAAAAGACATTATCTCAATTTCTAAAAGAATATAAAATCCCCGGTATCCAAGGTATCGACACCCGAAAGTTAACTCGTTTCATTCGCACGAACGGGGCTCCGAACGGTGGGATCTTCGTCGCGAATGAATACTCCGATTCTTTCTTAGCGGAAGTGAAGAAGTTCCCGGGGATCGCAGACGCCGACCTCGCGAAGGTTGTCACCACTGATAAAAAATATGAGTTCGGATCAAGCGTCGGGAAAAAATACAAACTCGCCGTTTATGATTACGGTGTGAAGACGAATATTCTTCGACTCTTGGATGCGGCCGGTTTTGCGGTTTCCGTTTATCCTGCAAAAACTCCCGCTTCTGAAATTATGAAAGACGGCGTGGATGCATTCTTCCTTTCAAATGGTCCGGGAGATCCGGCAGCCTGCACTTACGCGATCGATTCCACAAAAGCTATATTAGATAATCATTATCCTCTTTTCGGGATTTGTTTAGGTCATCAGATCATAGGTCTGACCCTAGGCAAGAAGACCGAAAAAATGAAATTCGGCCATAGAGGCGGAAACCAACCTGTCAAAAGTTTGGAGACCGGTAAAGTGGAGATCACTTCCCAGAACCATGGCTTTGCCGTGGTTGCCGATTCCAGCGAAAAAGAGCCGATTTCATTTATCAATCTGAACGATGACACCGTAGAAGGTATTTTGAAATCAGGATATCCTCTTCTTTCGGTCCAATACCATCCGGAAAGTTCTCCCGGTCCGAATGATAGTAGGTATTTGTTCCAGAAATTCTACGATCTAGTGGATTCGACTAAGAAGAAGTAAGAGTTCTGCACGTGTAGGAACTCCCACAAGCCCCGGATCGACTATTTCAGTGTTTCCAAATATTTAGCAAGGTTGCCGATATGTTGTTTAGCGCCTTCGATCGCACCATATTTCCCATTGACTCTTTCGAGTTCCTCTTTGCTCGGGAAGATCTGCTCCATTATTAAGTTTGTTCCTTCTCCAACTTTTTCGAATATAATTTTCGATTCGAAGTGAACGTCCTGATCACCTTCCCCGTCGCCCAAATGTTTATAATAAATATGATGGGGTTCTTTGATATCGGTGAATTGGATCATATTTTTATAATCATGTCCGTCCGGTCCATGCATGATAAATTCCCAAATCCCTCCGTTGATAAAATCCATACGTTTAGTAGTCAGTGTAAATCCGTCGGGTCCCCACCATTCGGAAAGATGTTCCGGCATTGACCACACTTCGAAGAGAAGTTCTGTCGATACATCAAAGTATCTTTTGTAAACGACCTTATTACCTTCGATAATCGTTTCTACGTTATTTTTTATCACGGGTCCTCTCCTTTTTGAGCTTTAATACGTATCGATCCAATTTATCCAGACGTTTTTTCCATAGATCGATTATTTCGAGTATCCAATCTTCCATTTCGCTAACGCTCGAACCGTTTAGACTATAAATACGCTTTTGCGCCTCTTTTTTCATATTTAGGAGTTTCGCACTCTTTAATACCTTTAGGTGATGGGAAATCGCAGGAGCTGTGATATTAAAATTTTCTCCGATCTCGGTCGAGGTGAGTTCGCCGTTTTTAGCCACCAGTCTCACAATTTCCCTTCTTGTATCGTCCGCAAGAGCGGCAAAAGCATTCATAATCCATTATTTAAATAGATATTTAATTAAGTCAATGTTTAAATAATGGATTATGAAAATAGATTATGTCATTTGGGAATGGATTTAAGGGATCTGAATGAGGCTGAAATTGAAACAGCTTCGTATACTGGATTTTGAGGAGAATTTTGAAAGAATCGGAAATGTTGGAATTCCAACATGAGGAAGAAGATTCCGGATTCAGTTGACGGATCGGAGAATTTGTGATATTGCGTGTAAGCGCTCTCCCACGAGCCACTCCCCACCACCCGAACCTGGGCGGGGGCGGTCTTAAAACTATTGTAGGAACTCCTACAATAATATCATGGCAAACTAAATCAGGACTCTTCGATCAGTTCCAACATTCTTTCTTTCTCTCTTGTATCCGCAGGATAACAAAGAGTTTGGTTGGCAGTAGAAGTCTGAAAGTCTTTGTTCTTTTTATCCAACTCTACGATTCTGTTGCGGATCTTACGAACTACGATCTGTGTTTCCTCTCTGTCTTTTCCATCCAGAACCACGACGTACTTTCCTTGACCGACCCTATAACAGTAATCGGTCTCTCCCAGATTTTCTTGGATAGATGACCTGAGTTCTTCACAATAATGAGCAAAAAAACCGGCTCCCTTGATGCGAACCATCCTAGTTGCGTTTTGTACTTTGAAAACTGTCAGACTGAATGGAGTTCCGATCTTGGAAGATCTGGAAATCGCTTCGTCGATTCTCGATTCTACAGGACTGAACGGATCCCGGAATACCGCATCTCTTTCTTCCAGCATTAACAAATTGGAAAGTACAGGTGAAGCGATCTCGGAAATCCCGACTGCAGTTTCTCGATCCGTATCCGTCCAAGGCCTTTCCGTTTCGTGAATAAATAACATTCCTACAAGCCAGTTCAGGTTTAAGAACGGAAGAATGTCGAAATCGTGCATGAGCCCGATCTCATCGTTGGATAGTTGCGACAATAGCTCGGGATTTTTTCTGAAATTTGCGATCCGAAACACCCCAGGGACGTTAGCTACGATTCCAACCAAGTTGGAATCCAATCCCAATCTGAATTTTCCGGAAGTATCCGGCGTAAGCAAATTTGTTCCGAATACTTTATATTCTTTCCGAGTAGTTCTGTCCAAAAGTAAAAAACTCCAACGCCTCAGTCCGAGCTCTTTCTTCAATACTTCTACCAGATAATCGTATGCCTCGTCCATATCGCGGACTCCGGCCAGGTCTCTTGCTGTCGCAAGTATTCTTTCGTTACTTTTGACCACCTGGTTCAATCGATCGTTTTCCTGATGGAGGGCTTCCAGATCCATAATCCTTCTTAATACGGATCCCGCCATCTCCCCCACGATCTTCAAGAATTCCAAGTCTTCGATCGTGTAATCTTCGCCTTCAATCGTCTTGCTTAATATTATAATTCCATAAAATTCATCGTAACTTCTGATCGGAACGAGCATTTCCGCTTCGGTCTTCTCTAAGATCTCTTTTTCTTTTTTAGGAGGAGAATGTTTTAAAATTTCCCTTGCATACACTACGGAAGGCGTTTTTAGCGCGGCTTGGTAGCTTTCATCCCCTACCTCCAAAACCCAGTCAGGATCCGCACCTATCCCTTGAGCTTCCACGACTCGAAGTACGTCAAATTCTCCATTTGTAGAGGAGAATATGACTATCGATTCCGCGCCAATCTGTCCTTGGATGGAAAAGCTTAAGTTCTCAAAAAAATTGGTAAAATCCTTGGATGCGGAAATCTCTTTAGAAATTTCGAATGCAGATAAATAGTTCTCTAACTTTTTACGGGAAGCGATCTGTAGATCGATAGGCATTGTGGAATAGTCCGAGTCATCATCGAATAAGAACTGGGCATTCTCCGTTTCATTCTGTTCCTTACTGAAAGGACGACTTGCTTCTTGACTTGCTTGGTTCTCGGCATCCTTGACCCAATCGTCGAATGGATCTTTAATAGCCTCAGGTTTAGGAAGCCCGGACGGTATTTTTTCCTCTTCTTTTGCTTCTTCCGCTTTGGATAATAATCCTTTACTTGGAACTTCTTCCGGGAGTTCTCCGAAATCCGCACCTATATCCGAATTTTCTAAACCTAATCCAAGATCGGGATCTATTTCAAAATCCGATCCCTCTTCACCAGAGGGCCCTAAGTCTACAGAAGAAAGATCGAAATCGCTGTTAGCGGTTTCTTCTTCGAAACTTTCTTCTCCGAAAGCGGAATCTGGAAAAGAAACTTCTGCATCTAGACCTTCCCCGCCGAAAGATTCCCCGGTAGGTTCTGCGCCAAAATCGATATCTCCAAAATCAGCGGAAGGAGAATCAAAACTAAAATCATCTTCCGAAGAGGAGGAAGCGGTTGCAGGTTCAAAACTGGTCGGATCGTCGTACGCGGAAGTCGGCTTCTCTTTTCGTCCGCCAAAATCCATCGCCTTTTCCAAAAGCCCTTTGGCACGCAAAGCCATTGACTTTTTTAAAAGGGAAGGTTTTTCTTCCCCGGCAACCGCAACCGAAGAAGTTTTAGCTCCGGTTTCCAAATTTCCGGAACGGATGAGACGAGTAACCTTGTCCAGCAAACCCATCGTCAAACGCCGATTTGTTTCATTAATTTCTTATAAAGTTCGAAATAATCCGAACGAGAGAAGTCGCGGATCATTTCATCAGGGAGGTTTCCTAAAAGTTCATCCAGATAAAGAAGAATACGTTTCATCTCGTCCTGAGTAGGAATCGCCTCTCCGGACTCAGTCTCTTCCGAAGTGGCACCTGCTTGGCGAATTTCTTCCAGAGGAGAAAGTTCATTCTCATCTGCATACTCGTCCAAAACGAAGATCAGTTCCGGTTCCGGAGTTAATCTTTCAATCGTTGGAACGATCTCCGCACCTATGTTTCCCGCAAAATCCAAACCTGAAATTTGGATATCGTCTTCCATGGAGCCTAACGCATCCAAGTCGTTTGCTTCAGGAGGAGAAGATAATAATTGGTCCAAGTCCTCGGAATCCACTTCCTGAGGAGCCTCGTCCGATAATAAATTTCCTAATTCGTCATTGGATAATGTGATCGGCTCGTCCGCTTCCTCTCCCAGATCCCAATCGGAAGGAGCAGCGACGGCATTCTCATCCGCGGGTCCGAGATCGTTCAGATCCGCAACAGGACCATCCCAATCAATATCATAGTTAGAAGATACATCAGGCGTTCCAATGTCTTCTAACTCGTTGATCGGAAGAGCGATCGGTTCATCCGAATCGTCCATCAGATCGGTAGAGGCGGTTTCAACTTCAGGCTCTTCTTCGAGTAAATGACCTAACTCATCTTCGGATAATGCAATCGGTTCATCCGCTTCCGTATCCAGGCTGAAATCACCGAATTCTACGGGCGAAGTATCCTCATGTTCGACAGGCGGAGCATCCGCAAATATATCCGTATCGGAAACTTCTTCTCCGGAAGATAATAGATCTCCCAGTTCGTCGTCTGAAAGTGCAATCGGCTCGTCTTCTTCGGAATCGAGAGAAGAAACCGTTTCTTCCTCTCCGGATAGTAAGTTTCCAAGTTCGTCATCCGAAAGTGCGATCGGCTCGTTATCGTCCATGTCGGAAGAAAGATCTAAGGAAGTACCTGTATGTTCTTCTTCCTCTTCGGTCCCGGAAGATAATAAATTTCCAAGTTCATCGTCCGAAAGTGCGATCGGTTCGTCCGCCTCTTCGGTTTCGGAAAAGAAATCCTGTTCGGAAGTTTCCGTAGATGCAAAATCCATCGAATCGGAAGTCCCTAAAATATCCTCATCGCTTGCGGTAGTGAAGTCTCCTAAAGATTCTTCGAATACTTTTTCTTCGGACTTAGGACTATCTTCAAAATCTCCCAGGTCCAATCCGGTATCCAAAGGGTTTTCTTCTTCATGCATTCCGAAGTTTTCAAAATCGGAAACAGGGAGAGAAATGGATTCATCATCTCCACCGAATTCGTCTTTTGTTTCGTCCGGCTCGGAATCAAAATTAAAATCGCTTAGGTCCAATTCGGAGGAAGGATCGGATCCTTCCTCCATTCCGAACTCGGATTCGACTGTAGGAGCTCCTACCGAATCCAGATCGTCTAGTTGGATATTTTCGATCTCGTCATCGTCGCCTGATGATAATAGATTGCCTAACTCGTCATCAGAAAGTGCGATCGGTTCATCAGCTTCTTCTTCCATATCCAAAGCGGAAGAAGTATGTTCATCGGAAACGGAACCAAGATCTAAGTCTCCGAAATCTCCCAATTCTTCGAAGGAATTTTTGCTTTCGGAAGAATCCCCATCACCTTCGAGAAGGTGGTCCAGTTCATCGGTAGAAAGTGCGATGTCCTTTTCTTCTTCGTCTTCGAAATGAATGTCTTCCGTCAATTCGGAAGAAGGTGTGGAAATATCATCCCCACCAAGGTCGCCGAATCCGTCTTCTTCTTCCAGGTTAGGGCTAAAGTCCTCCGCCATGATATCGTCTAATTCATGTTCTGAGAGAGAAATCGGGCCCTCGTCATCCGAGATCAATTCATCCTCATAAGATTTAGCGGCGGAATCTTCGGACGCGGAAACTTCTTCCTCCATGGAGAAATCCGAAAGATTGGAACCTATATCAATATTATGTAATTCTTCGTCGGAAAGTGAGATCGGTGTTTCATCATCTAGGTCCGCATCTGAGAATCCCACGATCTCGTCTTGGTCGGAAGATTCCGCGGCCCAATCGAACGGTTGGTCGTCCGAATGGAATGCAGAGGAAGGAATATCTCCCGGTTGAGAAAAATCGCCTAAATCCAAGGAACCTAAGTCCCCGAATGCTTCCTCATGATCTTCCGACACGGAAGGTGCGGATTCTTTCCAAGAAGGAGCGGAGGAGGATGGTGTTGGAGAAGAATTTAGATCGTCGTCAATATCCAGAAGTCGATCGATCTCGGCGTCGATCATCGGATCAGTAAGTTCGAAATCAAAGTCATCGTCCAAGTGAACGGACTCGTCTAGTTGGCTTAGGTCTGAACCGAAATCCGCTTCGTCCGGTTCAAAATTAGGAATATCATCCGGA
This sequence comes from Leptospira sp. B5-022, assembly GCF_000347035.1. Taxonomy (GTDB): domain Bacteria; phylum Spirochaetota; class Leptospiria; order Leptospirales; family Leptospiraceae; genus Leptospira_B; species Leptospira_B cinconiae. The sequence continues at coordinate 356,879 of NZ_ANIJ01000047.1, read as the reverse complement.
TAATCGTCACCGGATGAAGCGAGTAATTCCTCGAAGCCTTCGCTGTCTATAGAATCTCCCGGAGCGGAATCGAAATTAAAATCGGAGGAGTCGCTGTCATTAGCCAAGAGAGAATCTATTTCGTCCAAGCTCATTTCACTCGGATCAAAATCCTCTCCGTTTCCGGTCGGAAACCCCTCTCCCTCGTCTATCGTAAAATCGTCCGCCATGCTTCCTACAGTATGCTAAAAATCCGACTCTATAATTCGGAGGATCTCCTAAGTTGCAGGAAATACAATCCGAAAATATTTCGAGATGGTCCCCCTAGATTAGAGGACCTTCTCTCTTATAATCCGCCCCAAAACATAGTTTTTCAAAAATGTCCATTGGCAGGCTTTAAGAACCTGGATCATTGGCCAGCTTCTTAAATGGGAAACTTCTTCGGCCTCGGCCGATAGAAGTGTCCCTTAATAATTTTCGGAATTTGGAACCCCTAAATATTAGCGGGAAGCCGCTAAAATTCGGGTTTTTGCTTTTAGGACGAGAGTATTTTTCTCGCTGGAGGCAGGTAGAGCTTCCGCTTCTTCTAGGGCTTTTTGGGCGGCGGCCAGGTCGATATCTTCTTTCAAACTACCGTGGTCCGTCAAAATCGTAACTTTATTGTCTCTTACTTCAAAAAACCCGCCTTCGATTGCGGCAATTTTGGTTTTATTTCCTTGTCGGACTTCCAACACGCCGATCCCAAGCAGGGAAACAAGAGAGGTATGGCCCGGATACACTCCGAAAAATCCTTCGCTTCCAGGCACGACGATGCTGTCCGCATCGCCATGGAAGAGTAGTTTTTCAGGAGAGATTACCGATACGTCTAGCTTGGCTGCCATCGATTATGCTCTCAGGTTTTTGGACTTCTCGATCGCGTCTTCTATGGTTCCTACCATGTAGAAGGCTTGCTCCGGAAGGTGGTCGCAATTTCCGGAAATCAATTCTTTGAAAGAACGAACTGTATCGGAAAGTTTTACGTATTTTCCAGGAGATCCTGTAAATACTTCCGCTACGTGGAAAGGCTGAGAAAGGAATTTCTCGATCTTTCTTGCACGAGCCACCAGAACCTTATCGTCCTCGGAAAGTTCGTCCATACCAAGGATCGCGATAATATCTTGAAGATCTTTATAACGCTGCAGGATCCTTTGAACCTCACGGGCTACACCGTAGTGTTCCGCTCCCAAAACTTCTGCGTTCATCACGCGGGAAGTAGAATCAAGTGGGTCAACCGCAGGATAAATCCCTTTATCGGAAATCGCACGAGAAAGAACCGTAGTTGCATCCAAGTGAGCGAATGCGTTCGCAGGAGCAGGGTCAGTCAAGTCGTCCGCTGGAACGTAGATCGCCTGAACGGAAGTGATCGATCCTTTACGAGTAGAAGTAATACGCTCTTGGAGAGCACCCATCTCTGTGGAAAGAGTCGGCTGATACCCCACCGCAGAAGGCATACGTCCGAGTAGAGCCGATACTTCCGATCCCGCTTGGGAAAAACGGAAGATATTGTCTACGAAGAGTAATACGTCTGTTCCGATGGAATCACGGAAATGTTCCGCCATTGTAAGAGCGGAAAGTGCCACGCGAAGACGAGCGCCAGGAGGTTCGTTCATCTGACCATAACAAAGTACGGTCTTGTTGATAACTCCGGATTCTTTCATCTCTCTCCAGAGGTCGTTTCCTTCGCGAGTTCTTTCACCAACACCTGCGAACACGGAAAATCCACCGTGCTGTTTCGCGATATTGTTGATCAACTCTTGGATAAGAACCGTTTTACCTACTCCGGCTCCTCCGAAGAGTCCGGTCTTTCCTCCCTTGATATAAGGAGCGAGAAGGTCGATGACCTTGATCCCTGTTTCGAATACTTCCGTTTTAGGGGAAAGGTCTTCGTAACCAGGTGCAGGTCTGTGAATCGGCTTACGCTCTTTCACTTGAATAGGAGCGCCTTCGTCGACAGGCTCACCCAATACGTTAAAAATTCTTCCAAGAGTCACGTCCCCGACCGGAACGGAAATAGGAGCTCCGGTATCGGAAACTTCCTGGCCTCTGGTCAACCCATCGGTGGAAGAAAGTGCAATTGCGCGCACTGCGCTATCGCCGATATGCTGTTGCACTTCGGCTACGATTTTTTCCTTTTGGCCGTTGATTACCGCATTGATCTCTAATGCGTTAAAAATTTCGGGCAGATGTCCGGATTCGAACTCGATATCCAAAACGGATCCGATGATTTGTTTTACTTTACCTATGCTCATCCAAGTACTCCAATACCAGAACTAGTTTAGCGAGTCCGCACCCGCTACGATCTCCGAGATCTCCTGAGTGATCTTCGCCTGACGGATACGGTTGTAACCGCGGGTCAGAAGTTTGATCATCTCGGAGGCCGCGTCCGTTGCGGATTTCATGGCCACGCGTTTTGCGATCTGCTCGGAACAATTCGCTTCCAAGATCGCTTTTAAAAATGCAGTTTTTACAACTAAAGGAAGAAGTGATTCCAAAATGTCAGCCGGGCTCGGTTCGTATAGAACGTTGGAACCGACATTCGTTTCTCCTTGTGCTTCGAACGGAAGAACCTTAGTCACTTCTGGTTCTTGGTTTGCGGAAGAACGATACACTGTGGAGATAATTTCCACCGAATCCACTTCTTCTTTTGCAAATAGATCCAAGAAGAAGTCCGCAAACTCTTCCGCTTCCTTGTAACCGGACTTGTCATCGATATGAGTATAGGATTTTTCTATTTTCTCTTTTGCGAATTGAAAATAGGAAATCCCCTTTTTACCTACGACAAAAAGTCGAACATTTACGCCGTGATCCTTCAACTCTTGGATGCGAGTTCTTGCCAAACGGATCGTCTTGGAGTTGTATCCGCCACAAAGACCTCTGTTCGCAGTGATCACAAGAAGAGCGATCGAACGGATCGTATTCGGTTTTCTTAAATAAGGACTTTTCACTACGGAAGCCAAGGAGGCAAGCGCCCCCACCAATTCTTTAATTTTGTTGGAGAATGGATGGGACGCGTTCACCCTATCGCTCAACTTTTTGGACTTGGCCGTAGCGACCATTTCCATAGTTCGAGTGATCTTCCGAGTGTTCTTAACGGAGCTGATCCGCTTCTTTATTTCCCTGGGTGTAGCCAAGATTTTTCTCCGCTTACTTCAGGTTCCTAACAAAGTCGGCTGCGATAGAGGCGATTACCTCTCCCAGTTTTCCTTCGTCCGAAATTTTCTTTTCGGTGCGGATTGCGTTCAATATTTCAGGGTATTGTGTACGAAGAACGTTCAGTAAATGTCCTCCGAACTCTCTCACCTTTGGAACCGGAACCTTGTCCATATGTCCTCTGGTTACCGCAAAAATTTCGACCACTTGCTCTTCCACAGGATAAGGGCTGGAAACAGGTTGTTTCAGCATCTCAACGATACGATATCCTCTGTCCAACTGAGCCTGAGTTACCGGATCCAAATCGGTTCCGAGCTGAGCGAATGCTTCCAACTCTCTGAACTGAGCTAATTCCAGTTTCATTTTTCCTGCGACTTGTTTCATCGCTTTAATCTGAGCGGCTGAACCAACACGGGATACGGAAATACCCACATCCACTGCAGGACGAACCCCGGATGCGAATAAGTTGGATTGCAGATAGATCTGACCGTCCGTGATGGAAATCACGTTAGTCGGAATATAAGCGGAAACCTCGCCCTCTTGGGTCTCGATGATCGGAAGGGCGGTCAAAGATCCCGCTCCGTATTTTTCGTCCAATTTAGCGGCTCTCTCTAATAAGCGAGAGTGAAGATAGAATACGTCTCCAGGATAAGCTTCGCGGCCCGGAGGTCTACGAAGAAGAAGACACATTTGGCGATAAGCAACCGCTTGTTTTGATAAGTCATCATAAACAACTAAGGTAGCCTTTTTCTCGTTATACATGAAGTATTCCGCGAAGGAACATCCGGAATAAGGAGCGATGTATTGCAGAGGAGCAGGATCGGCAGCAGTTGCGGAAACCACGATGGTATATTCCAGAGCTCCAACCGCTTTTAGTTTTTCCACGATAGTCGCTACAGTGGAAGCTTTTTGTCCGATTGCTACGTAAACGCAGATAACTCCGGATCCTTTTTGGTTGATGATCGTATCCAGAGCGATGGAAGTTTTACCGGTTCCACGGTCTCCGATGATCAACTCCCTTTGTCCACGGCCTATCGGGATCATAGCGTCGATACTTTTGATACCGGTTTGAAGAGGCTCTTCTACCGGTTGTCTTTTGGAAATACCGGGAGCGGGACTTTCTACCGCGCGGGTATGTTTTGCATTGATCGGGCCTTTACCGTCTACAGGCTCTCCAAGCGGGTTTACCACACGACCGAGCAATTCAGGACCGACGGGAACTTCCAAAATTTTATTGGTTCTCTTAACGGAGAAACCTTCTTTGATGTTCTTATATTCACCGTAAATGATCACACCCACGGAATTGTCTTCCAGGTTGAACGCCTGACCGCGGATCCCGTTTTGGAATTCCACAAGCTCTCCGGCCATTACGTTTCTAAGACCGAAAACTCTCGCAATACCGTCCCCTACTTCCAGAACGGTGCCGACTTCTTCGACGGCGAGATCCTTTTTATAGTTTAAAATTTCCTGTTTGAGAACCGACGTGATTTCGTCCGTTTTAATTTTCATACACAACTCCGACCGGTAATTTACTATCCAGCAAGGTTTGCCTTACTTTTCTGAGTTGGTTCTTCATAGAACCATCGATTGCCAAATCCTGGAATCGAACCACAAAACCACCGATAAGGCTGGGGTCCTCCTTAACTTCCAAGATAAACTCTGATTTGAATCTTTCTTTTAATACTTCCCGTAATTTGGAGAGCTCAGTCTCACTCAATAACGGATAACTTCTAACTTTAGCGCGAACTCTTCCGGCTTTGCGATCCAGTTCTTCCTTTAAAGCGTCGTGGATTTCGGAAAGAAAGGAAAATCTTCCCCTGCGAAGAAGTACGTGTAAAAAGTTCAGAGTGAGCTCCGAAATTTTTCCTTGGAAGATTTTGATTAAAACCGCTTCTTTTTCTTCTCGTTTAACCGCAGGAGTATCGAAAAAATTACGAAACAAAGGTTCAACGCGGAAAATTCCTACAATCGAATCCAATTCTTGCTCGGCTTCTTCCGGTGAAGAGCTAGCGTCCGCAAATGCGGCCGCGTATGTTTTTGGGATCGCTGAATAGCTCATTTGTTTACGCGCTCAGTTTTTTGATCTTACCTAACTCGTTCTCAATAAAGGACTTGTAATCGTCTGCCTTTAACTGTTTCTCCAAGACCAATCCAGCGACCTGAACGGTCATTTCAACGATCTGTCCTTGGAGTTCCGCCAATGCTTTGGATTTTGCAAGTTCGATGTCTCTGATAGCGCCGTCTTTGAGCGCCTTCACTTCTTTCGAAGCATCATCCAACATTTTGTTTTTCAGGTTAGTAGCGTCCGATTTGGCTTCCGCTACGATTCCGTTAGCTTGGTCCTTTGCTTGTGCGATTCTTGTTTCATAATCTTTCAGCAGAGCTTCCGCTTCGGAACGTACGTCAGCAGCCTTACGAATATCGTTTTGGATGGTCTCAGCTCTTTCATCCAGAGCCTTGAGGATCACATCCCAAGCGAAAACTTTAAGGATAATAACGACTATCGTGAAGGTAATCAGGGTCCAAATGATCAGACCCGGATTAACATCTAATAGTGCGCCTAATCCCCTGTCAGCTGCCAAGAGAAACAAGATTATTTACCTTCAGCCGGTGCAGAAACTTCAGTTTTAGCAGATGCTTTAGAAACTGCTGTGTTCAAAGTTCCGCCTGCGAGGAACGCAATCACGATTGCGAACAGAGCCGCACCTTCGATAAGGGCTGCAGAGATGATCATCGCAGTTTGGATTTTTCCAGCTGCATCAGGTTGACGGCTGATTCCTTCAGCGGCAGAGCCACCGATTCTTCCGATACCAAGACCTGCGCCTAAAATAGCGAGCCCAGCTGCGATTCCTACTCCGATGTATCCTAGTCCGAATTCCATTGTACTATTTTCTCCTATTTGAAATCAAAACGCTTATAATTAAAATTAGTGCCTATGCATACTCGAGCCCACAAAGAGCGAGGTCAGAAGAGCGAAAACGTAAGCCTGCAAGAAAGCCACGAATAATTCTAAGAAATAAATCGCAGTTGCTCCGAAAACCGAGATCGGCGCCACTCCCCAAGATTGGAATTGGAAGATAAATCCGAGTAACGCTAAGATAATTACGTGTCCTGCCGTCATATTCGCTAAAAGACGCACAGTGAGTGCGAAGGCTTTCGCAAGTGGAGAGATGATAAACTCCAATGGCCACATTAGGATGTATAACGGTGCAGGAACTCCGTTCGGAACGGAATGAAGAATAAACTTCGGTCCTTGGTAAACGAATCCTGTTCCATAGATCAAAAGTAAAGTAATGAGCGCAAGAGTAACAGTAACCGAAACATCACCTGTTACTGTGATCCCATTCCAAACTTTTGCGATCCAGATGGGCTCGTGGTGACCGGAATCCGCATGTGCGGTTGCCGGAACTTCTTCTCCTGCGTTGATGGATTCTACACCGAGCTGGATCACTTCTCCAACCGGAGGAATGAGCCCCATCAGGTTACAGAAAAGGATAAAGAAAAATAATGTAAAAATATAATGATAATAAGAATGTCCGTGACCGTCCGTATTTGCATCCACCACATCCTTTTTCAAAAAACTCACGAACGCTTCTACAGCGTTTGCGAATCTACTTTGTATTTTTAAAGGATTTTTTGCGATGAGGCGAGCGGCAGGAATGAATACGATCAGAAGAAGGAAGGAAACAATCCACATCATCGTTACGCGACGAGTGATATGGAGATCAATTCCACCCACGAAGTGGAATCTATGACCTGTGGAATGATCCACAAAAATATTTTCCGAATGAGGATCGAAAGCTTCATGGCCTTCGAAAACTTTCTTTCCGCCCACGTTGAAAGGAAACTCAGCATGATCCATCAAGTGGTGAACCAACACCTCGTTTAGGTCGAAAGGTTTGGAAGCTTCTCCCTCGGAGGCAAATAATGGAAGTGAGAACAATAATAATGCGGTTGCGAAGATTTGTTTCAACATACTTGTAAAGGATCCTCTCGTAAACGACAGGAAGAAAGAGTTTTGGGAGCTGAAACCCAGGGTTCTATTTCCCGCAAAGCATCTCTAAAACGTTTTTTAAAGCGTTTTAAGCGGTCACCTTGCGAATACCAATATTAAAAGGTTGGCGAAATGGGCAATAAAAAAACCAATCACGAAACCTTCACGTTCGCCTCTCCAGATAAACAGTACTAAAACGGCTAAATGAATAAAAAAAGACAGAACAGTCGTTCCAAATTGGAACGGAAAACCTTCTTTGGAATGTTTCCAAAGTAGATAAAATCTAAAATTATAAATGGACAAGGATACTAAAAGAGATATTACAATTCCCTTCCAGAAGCCAGGGTCGGGAACCGCAAAGAATCGGAACCATACTCCAAAGGCAAGAAGAAGGACGGCAAAACCTAAATAATACTTTTTAGGTTGTAATAACCCGTCGGAGTCTTTCATCCCCTAAACCGGGTTTTAGTCCTTTTTGTCAAACTGGGAAACTCTGGTGAGAAGATAATAAATCCCGTAGCCGAAACCGAAAATCGCCCCGAACAAGATCCCGAAAGGAGACCAACCAAAACGTCCATCCAGATACCTTCCTATAAAAACGGAGGCAATGATGATAAAAGCGAACTCGGTTCCTACGCTAGCAAGCTGCCAGGGTGAGGCATCTTTCTTTTCGGGAGGCTTTTGATCCGGCTCGCTCATATTTATTCTAATACGGTTCCGATACGATACCAACGGACCTGCATTCTGGGAATTCTGTAGAATATAGTACTCTTGAACCAATTCATATTAGAACCGATATCGCCACATTTCGATCTAAATTCTTCCGGATCGTATTTTTGTGCAGAGTCCCCGTTCATTCCCAGGTCTTCCGCACTTTTATAAGCGCAAACATGGTCCTTCCAATTGATGGAGAAATAGATCAATGCCGCCTTTCCTAGTATATTGTCCCTGGGAACGAATCCCCAAAATCTAGAGTCGGAGGAATTTGTGCGGTTGTCTCCCATCATCATGTAATGATCATCCGGGATCACACAACCCGTGATTTGGAAACATTCCGCATCTTTAAACTCATGGGCATAAGGACGAGTATTCCCTTCGATTACATAATGCTCGAAGCCCGGTTTCTTTTCTTTAAAAAGATAATATTGAACAGCGGCATCGTCGTCCAAGTCGTCGAATAGATTTCCCTTCTCTTCGTCCTTAAAATCATAAGAGGAGAAGGTAGTACTTCCTTTTTCCATGTATTCTATCTTACCATAGACTGTAGGAAATCCATCTCTCTCATGTAATACTTTTACGATACGGATCCTATCGCCAGGAAGACCGATCACTCTTTTTACGAATCTTTTCGGGAACAATCCTTCCTTTTCTTCGGGAGAAACGGCTCCATCGGGAGGGATAAAGGTTACGATATCCCCTCTTTTAGGATCATCATATCTTTTTAGTTCTATATCCGTAAAAGGAAGTCGGAGAGAATATCTCATCTTGTTTACGAATAGAAAATCCCCTATCTTCAAAGTAGGAAGCATGGATCCCGAGGGAATATTGTTCGCATCCAACACGGAAGATTTAAAAGCTAAAACTAATAAAACGATAAAAAAGAAAGAGAGAGTGGAATCTACGGATTCTTCTCCGAATAGTTCCTGGATCCAAGTAGGAAGTTTTTTCAAAAAGGTACTGCCCTTCGGCTGGCTCATAGGTCTATTGATACGGGATCGGCATTTCCCGTCAATTCGGAAGACGAAGCAGCTTTTTTCCCAAAAATCGTTACTGTTTTTTAGAAACGGACGATACTAGAAACGTGAAAGAGCAGATAGACCGCAAAATTATCGAACTTCGCCGCCACCTGATTTCATTGAAACAGAGTTATCCCATCGTAGGACTGAAGGGAGGCACGGAAACGGAAGATATGGATTCGGACGAGATCCGAGCGCTCCATATCGTGGCGAAGGATCTGGTTCCGGTCACCGTAAAGATCGGCGGGCCCGAAGCTAGGACCGATATTCGTATGCTCGTTAAAGAAGAGATCGAAGGGATTTCCGCGCCTATGATCGAATCTTCTTATGCTCTGAAAAATTTTATTTCTACTCTCAAAAGTATGCTAAGTCCTGTGACTTTTTCCAAAGTTACTAAGGCCATCAACCTGGAGACGATCACAGGTTATAAAAATTTATTAGAGATCGCCGACTCGAGTGCGTTCGATGATTTGGATCAGGTAACTGCGGCAAGATCGGATCTTTCCGCTTCTATGGGTATGATCCCGGACGATAAAGAAGTGATGAAAGTCACTCGCACAATCATTGCCATATCCAAAGATAGAGGCAAAAAAACTTCCGTGGGCGGAACGATCACTAAGCAGAATTTCAGAAAGATCGCCGAAGAGATCCGCCCGGACAAGATCAACTCCAGGCATGTTTGCGTGGACGCCGTAAAATCTCTGGAAAAATTTCCGGAAGAAGTCGCAGAAGTTATGCTACAATTCGAGATCGAACTGTACGATCTATTCTCTCTATTAAAACCCGAGAAGGCCTACGGTTATAAGAATAGAATGGAAACCAATCGGGAAAGGATCGGATCTAGAAAGGTTCTCTATTCCATTCGGTAAACAATGGCCAAAGACACAAGAGACCTAATCCTAAGAACGTCCCTCAAATTATTTTCCGAACAAGGGTATCACGGCTCTACTATGAGGCAAATCGCACAGAGAGCCGGCCTATCCTTGGGCCTTGCCTATCGTTATTTCGAATCCAAGGAATCGATTTTAGAAGGGATCATCGAATCTCATGATACGATCCTAAAAAAATATCTCCCTGAAAAATTGAACTCCACCGAGAATAAAGCCGAGTTGATCCAATTTTTGGGCGGACAGATCATTAAATTAGTAAAGGAGAACGAGGAATATCTCCGATTGTATTGGAGTCTTATGCTCCAGCCGAAGATCCATAGATTAAAAAAACGCAATATTCATTTGGTAAATCTGATCTTCTATGAAAATTCCAAAAAGATCATCCTGGCCTTGAAGCCGAATTACACCGAGTTCGAAGTGAAAAATCTTACCTCCGCCATCATAGGTTATATGATCAATCATTTGACCAACAAGAGAGAATTCACCCTGGAAGATTTCCGTGCGTATATCGTTTACGCATTGGAGAACACCTAAACTCCACAGGTTAGGAAAGAGTCGTATTAGGATAATCTGATGATACGCTTTCTTTCCTTCCCCAATCCAAAAGTAAAAAATTCCCCCACAAAAGCGATAGTCCGGAAAGCGGATGCTTCTTTTTTAAAGAACTTCTCATTAAAAAAGACCCTGAACAAGGAAAAAGTCTGGTTAGATGTGGAAGACCCAAGTCCGGAAGATTTGGTTTTCTTATCTAAAAACTGCGGATTCCATGATCTTGCGATAGAAGATTGTATGAACCGAAACCAAAGGCCTAAGTTCGAAGATTATGAGGATCATGCTTTTATTGTTCTACATAGTTTCAGGTCGGAAGGAGAACAGTCGTTTTCCGCGACGGAAACTCACGTATTTTTCAATCGTAAATTTATCGTTTCCGTTCATGAACATAAGGAACCTTTGATTGACTCCCTTTGGAACCGGACTCTTGCCGACCAAAATTTCATCTCCAAAGGAACGGACCACGTTCTCTACCTATTATTCGACCTTTTAGTGGATTCCAATTTTCCGATCCTGGACCAGATCTCTGAACAGATCACGGACTTGGAAAATCAGATCCTGATCAGCGAAATTGAACCGGATTTCATTACGAATATATTATATGTAAAAAGGAATTTAGTCAGGATGAGAAGGGTCCTTTCTCCCCAACGAGAAGTGCTCAATCTGATCATGAGACACGAGGAAAAATTCCTTTCGGAAAGGGTACGTTTTTATTTTAGGGACGTATACGACCATTTGAGTAGGCTCGTGGAAACCATCGATATGGATAGGGATCTGATCGGAAACTCTATGGATGCCTACTTTTCCTTTCTTTCCCAAAAAACAAACGACATTATCAAGCGTCTTACACTGGTCTCCATGATCTTTATGCCGCTTACCTTTTTAACCGGTTTTTTCGGTATGAATTTTACGGAACTTCCCTATGAGAACAAGCTGGTCCTAAGCGCCTCTTTAATCACAATGCTGGCCATTCCTAGCGTTATGATTTTATATTTTAAATATAAAAATTGGTTCAAAGATTAGTCCAACTCTTATGGACAAAAAAATCGCAATCGTAACCGGCGCAAGCCGAGGTATAGGCAAAGAAGTTTCCAAACAACTTGCCAAGTCGGGGATCCACATTGTTTGCGCTTCCCGCAAAAAAGAAGATTCCGAAAAAACGGTCGTCTCCATCCGTCAAGAAGGAGGATCTGCGGAAAGTTTTGCCTTGGACGTCTCCGATCCGAATTCCATCCGAACTTTCCTAAATGATGTGCTTTCTAAATATCCGAAAATCGACATTCTTGTGAATAACGCCGGCGTGTATCTGGATAGCGGATCCATCGAAAATACTACATTAGAAATGTTGCAAGGAACCTTGGATACGAATCTCATAGGTCCTTTCCTTCTATCCCAAAAGATCTTCGGCGTAATGAAAAAGAACGATTACGGAAGGATCGTAAACGTTAGCTCCGGGATGGGCCAACTTTACGATATGAGTTCCGGATATGCCGCTTATCGTATTTCTAAAGCGGCGCTGAACGCTTTGACTCGTATCCTACATTCAGAATCTTCCGGCAAGGATATCAAAGTGAATTCCGTTTGTCCCGGTTGGGTAAGAACGGATATGGGCGGTAAGTCGGCAACTCGCTCGGTAGAACATGGTGCCGAGACGATTGTTTGGGCGGCTCAATTAGATAAGAGCGGTCCTTCCGGTGTTTTTCTGAGAGATAAAAAAGAGATCCCTTGGTGAGCGTTTCGCACGGAGATAGATTTGTAGGAATTCCTAACTCTGCAGTTTCGCGTCTCTGCGCGAATAACTCTTACTAAACATTTTTAAAACCTGCGCCTTACTTCCCGAAAAGGCTTTTCACTCCTTCCACAAATTCCCGGCCCACCGGAAGATTGGTCTCATCCTCGTCTTTCAGATAGATCGTATATGCACCACCCGCTTGGGATTTTGCAGCAGAGACAAGATTTCGATTTACCATATGTTTTCTATGAATTCGCAAAAAATCCGTCTTAGGTAATTCTTTCTCTAGATCACCTAGTAACTTTGCAGTCTCATAATCCCCGTCCTTGGTATGAAGAACCGAACGTTTACCATTAGCGGTAAGATAGTATAGATCCGCATACAAGACACGATGGATCAAACCTCCGTCACGAAAAACAAATACTGGATCCGGCTCTCCGTTTGCTCTGGAATTGGATATCGACTTTAATTGCAGATGGTGAAGCGCCCTTTCCATACAAGAAGCGAATCTTTCTTTCGTGTAAGGTTTCAAAAGATAATCGCAGGCACCCACCTCGAACGCCTTTAGTGTATGTTCCCTATAAGCAGTGGTGAATACCAAAACCGGGAGATTTTCCCCTATTTCTTCCAATACCTGTAGTCCCGTTTTTTCGGGAAGATTGATATCCAAAAAGACTAAATCGAATTTTTCTTTTTTTAGGAGATCGATTGCCTGAGAGCCTGTTCTTGCGATCCCGCACACTTCAAATTGGGGCCAATATTCCAAAAATTTTCGGAGCAGGTCCCTGGCGGGGACTTCGTCCTCTATCACTAAAACCTTATATAGCACGCTATTCATCTTGATGCGAATTCCAGTCGTAATGTAGTGATTCCAAATTTGTCTTTTTCTAATTTGAGTTCCGCTTCTCCGAAATTATACTCTAACCTGGATTTTATATTATTTAAGGTACGAGAAAATTCGGATTTTTTATATTCAGGCAAAAGATGATGTTCCTGTTTTTCGTTCCCGTTATTTTTAATCTCTATTTTTATCCTTCCGAAAGTTTCGGTCGCACTGATCTCTAATATCCCTGCCTCGGAACGATTTTCTAATCCGTGTTTAAAACTATTTTCCACTAACGGTTGTAAAGTGAGAGGAGGTATCCTAAGCCTGGAAAAGTCTCCTACTTTTTTGATCTTGATCGTCAAAGAATCCGAAAACCGTATCCTTTGTAATTCCAGATAATTTACCGTAAAATCCCATTCTTCCGAGAAAGGGATAGTTTTTTCGAAGATCCTATCTGATAAAAACCTGTACGTCTCCGAAAGTAGAATAAGTGCGTTATCCGCTTTTTGCGGATCCGTCATGAGTAGGGAATGGATAGTGTTCAAGGTATTGAATAGATAATGTGGATCCATTCGATTCTGAAAGGTCCTGTATTGGATATCCTTCAGTTCAGTTTCCATCTTCTTTCTTCTTTCGATCAGGATCTGCATGGATTTTTCCAAAAAGGAAATGAATAACGCCAATATCAGGCTGCTTAGGAGAATATTATAAGACCCTCCGTGAGGTCTTTCCACCCCTTCTCCGGCCAATAATAATACGTGAATGATCCCGCCTGAAGCGACTCCCAGCACCGATGCAATCACCGAAGCGACGACTAAGAAGGCGCCGGTAAAAAATGCTCCCCTGTTCATTCGGTTCAAAAATTCCACCGAAAATTCCACTATGGAACATACACAATGTGTGGTCACCTGGGTGGCCAAGAACACCTTCCAAAAAGGTGCGTGGGAATTATGAGCGACTAACAGCGAATTCATCGTGCCGATCACGGTATTAATGGTTAGCCAGAACAATATCTTAAAAGTGCGCATAGAATAGATGGTCGAAAAATTTTTTCCGGTTCCGACTCCACTGATCTCGTATTCTTGTAACCCGTCGATCCCCTTTTTACAATCTTATTCCAGGGAAAGTATCGTTTATTCCGATCGAACAGAAACTACGGAAATCGGATCGACCCCTTTGTTAAAAAGAAAGTCTGGTAGACAAGAGAAGAAGGATAGGTTTATCTAAACGAAATTTTTTCTTTACGACTTTTGTCGGCAAGTAATCGAGGGGGACCTCTTTGAAAAAGACATCAATTAGAAAACTGATCACCGCAGCTTGTTTTATTATGGGATCCGTACATTTATCCGCAGAGGAAATCGTAACAACCAAGAAGGACGAACCGGATGGCTTTTACGGTTTGAAGATAGGCGGTATTCTCTCTCCTTCTTATAACCAGAGAATGAGAGATGGGGGCTCCGGTCTTACCAACACCTATTTGAACGAGGAGCCCGGCTTCTCGACACCTTGGACCCTTTTGACCATCAATAAAGAATTTAAGGAAACCGGTGTCAGCCTGGAATTATGGGGAGAATTATTACGTTCCGCACAAGTAAGCGCAGATACAAGAATGGATGGAGGGGCCAAATCCAATCCTTATATTTTAGGGATTAGAAGGGCTCTTGTTCGAAAGACCTGGGAAACCGGATTAGGAGAATATTCTCTGACTTTCGGAATGCAGGAACTTCCCCATACTTATACACAATGGAAAAATTACTGGAGATGGAGGTATGTGGATAGAGGACCTCTGGAAAGCCTGGGATTTGCTCCTGCCCCCGCCGATATCGGGTTAGGTGGAACGGGAAAATGGGATAACGTATCCGCTCAGGTTGTTCTTTCCAATGGAGAAGGTTACAGGCATACCCAGAACACCGACTCCGCAGGTTTCGATCTTTCCTCCAGAGTTTCCTACGAACCTAAAATAGGCGATGAGAATCGGATAGGACTTCATTTCTTTTACCGATCGGCAAATTTAACGGGTGCAACTTCTTCCGATTGTAAGGAAGGAACCGCATGTCTTGCCTCGGATAATAATCTTGCTACCACCCTTAGGAAAGATGTTCGTTCCTTAGAAAGTGACTCTTATGCTCTTGAAGCTAATTTTGATCGTAAAAAAATTCTTAACTTTGGACTTGGATACGTGTTTAGAAAACAAAAAGGCGGCGAAGTCCGAGACATTTCCAATCCGTTCGGAGCTGTTACTCCGGGTTTGGACTCCACCGGCACTGCGGCATACGCATGGTTGTCTTTAGGATGGGGGGATCTTAGGATCGTGGGTAGATTAGAAGGAGGAAGCGGAAGAGACGGAATACTTTCCGCAAACCGAGCTCAAATAAACCAAGTCATGCCGGGAAGTCCTGAATCGGATTATTGGAATATACAATCCAATACTATCGGCCCTCAGGTAAATTCTTCCGGTTATTCTGTCCGCTCTTCCTTTAGAAGAGGTTCAGTATTCATGGAATGGAATATTACGGATTCTTTACGTATTGCCCTTGGATATACGGAATCCAGGAACAGGGATAAGGACGGAAACCGAGAACAATCTTATGTGGACGGGTCCGGGAACGAAAGGACTAAAGCGGAATATTTACAACAATTCCAAGGCGGTGCAAATAACGGGATCGTATCCTATGGCCGCCTGTCCAAAGAGCTAACTCTTTGGACCACCATCGAATTTTAAGGAGAAGTTTATGAAACTGAAAGTTTGGATGATCTTGAGCTTAACACTGTCCATCGGTGCCTTGGTTTTAGTGAGCCAAGAGAACAAAGAAAAGGACGCAAGAGTTTCCTTCCTTGTCGGAAAGGTACAATTGCAAAAAGGAGGTAAAGGAGGTTGGAACATCCTAAAACAAGGAGACCTGGTCTCCGAAGGGGATATCGTCTCCACTGGAAATGCCTCCAAAACGACCCTACTCTACAAGGGTTCGGAGTTTAAAATCCTACCGAATACAAAACTGAAAATTTCGAGTCTATATAACGAATCCAAGGACGGTCAACTGGAAGTTCAAAGCGGATTTGCCTGGTTCCAACTTGTGAACCTAAAAGGTAAAAAATTCGAGGTTCGGACTCCGACTACCACTGCAGGCGTTAGAGGAACCGCATTCTCCGCTTTTCACGACCATAAGACCAAGGATTCTTCATTCTGCACTTGTGAAGGCAAAGTTTTGATGAACGGGACAGGTGATCCGAAAGACGGGACTATGCAGGAAAAAGGAAACGGCGGATATTATCCGGGAGACGGAGCGGAACCGAAAAGAAGTTCATACGAGGGAATTATCGTAAAATTCAAATCTCTTCCTCCTTTCAAGGACTTGATGAAAAAGAATATTTCCTTAAAGAACTGTCTATCCTGCCATATTCCTCAAGGTTGGACACCGGAAAATTCGGTTCCAAGTGATGAGACCTATGGCGGAGGAAAGATGTAAATCTTATACCATTAAGATTTTGGAATGCGTAAGAGGCTCGGAAATCCGAGCCTCTTTTTTATCCTAAGGGCAGACAATCGCGTTTCCAGGATTGGAGGCGAATGTACCTTGGAACTGAAGTCCTCCGAAAAGGTAAGGGTATGATTCCGAATTCGGAATAGGAATAGTGACCAATTTCAACTTATCGGTGGTTGATTGTAGATTACATTTGTTCCCAGAACTGACATTCGTGATCGCGTCCAAGGCCAAGGAACTAGGCAGAGGTACTTGGCGTAATACGTTATTCACCAATGGAACGATCAAAGAGCGGATGAGAGGATCCACTACCTGGAAAATTCCTTTCGGGTCCAGACCGAAGGGATTAAATGTAGGTCCTTCTAAAATATCCATCGTATAAGACATACTAGCTTCATCTTTTCGGATCACTAAACTCATAGCGTTTAAATTATTGTACTGCGGTTTTCCTACAGGATCCGGATTATCAAACGGAATAAAATTGAAAGCTCCGTCTCCTTTTATACTTACACGCACGGTATTGAGTAGATATCGGCAGCTATTTGCCGCGTTATCTGCGGCTGCCGCACTACAAGGTAAAAAACTTCCGTCGCCTACATCCGTTCCGGGAAGCCTTCTTCCATAAATCCTTAATTCCAAATCCGTAAAATTCACTACCAAGATAGGGAGAGCGTTTGCTCCTCCGAATTTAAATTCTCCATTCGGAGCGTGGATCGCATAAACGTCTATATCCACATCATCCGTTGCGCTGACACTTGGGACAAATTTAGTAGGATCGCCGGGTTTTAAACCTACTAAAGGTCTACCTGGAGATAAAATATTCAGCAAGGTCCCAACTTTCACCAACTCTTGGGTCAATTCGAACAATGGATCTGAACCGGCATACTGCTTAATCTGGTTTATAAATTGTTTATTAATCCTTAAATTTAAAGCGCCGTTTTGCCAAAGACTATAAGCTGCTTGAGTAACCGTATCCGCATTCAAAGTAAGAAGTAATCCGGGATTCGCGTTACTTCTGGAGAATGGATAAGTTTTTGCCATTGCAGTACCGGCGGGAATAGGACGAGTGCTCACAAAACCCGTAGCTAATTGATGCCCATGATAGTTCGGATCCGTATTTGCGATCGGATTTTTAGCCACCAAAGAAACACTTGCGGAAGTGAGTATCCCTTTGTTTGTTCCGTCCGATTTTACCACTGCATCGTTCTGGGCCATAAGTCTTAAAGACAAAGGAAAATTACTCAAAGGAGCAGGCAGGTAATCGGGCAAGGTAACATCCAGGCCGGGATTATTTAAAGAAACCAACACCGCGTTCATCGCTTCCACGGAAACCCTTTCCACAATATCTCTCAGCATAGATTGTGTAATGTAAGGTGTCGCCTGAGGAACCGCGTTATTCGCCACACTTTCCGTAATAGGAGAAAGCCAAGAGCCTAGGGTATCCGTTGCAGCTAATAAATTTACACCCGCTACACTCAGATTATTAGTCCATTCGGAAACGTAAAAATTCCCGGTGATCGGATCCGTAGGTGTATAAGGAGTTCTGATCGCAACTGCGATCTTTCCGTTCGTATCAAAACTTGCGTTTGCCTTCGCTCTCGCCAAACGAGAAGTATATGGAGAGTTCAGGTTTAAAGTAGCGGTGGTCGAAAAACCATACGTATCGTCATTACCGAGCAAACAAGCTAAACCCGTACAATCATGTGAATACCCTATCGTAGTCAGATCGATGACCGATCTTTTTCCGTTTAGATCAATCCCCATTACTCCGTCTGCTTGGACGTAGATCGAGTCTGTGATATTCGTACTATTATCCGGAGCTAAAGGAGGAACGACTACATTATTGATATAAACGTCCAACCACATAGGAAGGCTTCCGAGAAAGCTTGCGGTAATATTGAATGCACCAGTATTTCCTGCGATACCGCAGTAACCGTTCCCGAATTGGCCGGCCATATCACCATAGGTTCTCACATAATTGACAGAGATCGGAAAATCATTCGCCGTAATGGACCAAAAATCGATACATCGTCTATCCGAAAAGTTACCGTTTCCGTCCGGATCCCGAAGAGGAGCAATGTCAGTGGTTTTTGGTGATCCTGAAAAATCATTAAATGTCTTATTCGTGATCTTAAAATCCGCGCGAGCGAATTTTTGAAGAATATTAGAGAATAATTTTAAAGTCTGAGCTTCATCGAAAACGGCTGCGGATGCGTTGGAAATCAAATCATAGGGTGTAGAATTGACTTTTCCGTAATTGAATCCGAAAGACCTACGGAACGTTTTCCCGTCCGCGGTTAAGATCTGGAACTCGTATGAATTCCCACCCTGGAAAGGTTTTAGACCGGCTTTCGGACCTGTAAAAGCGTTTAAGTTCAAAGAAGAAGCAATAGGAGCGGTCATATCGCAAGGAGAAGCGGAACAAATTATATGTTCCGCATTCGAACCCATATGTTTTAATTTAATGCTTTGGATCTGGTTCGGATTACTAGGATTCGTAAAACTTGCATTCAAGTTCATTCCGATCGTCCCAGGCGTTGCATCCAGATACGTTAAGTCTTTTTGGGAATTTGCCGGCCCCACTCCCGTTCCGTTTAAGGACATCGTAATATAGTAATCAGGCTCGGTAGTAAAACTTACCGTATAAGGCTGCAGGTCCCCGCCCTCTAATCCTTTGGAAGCGGAAGTCAAAGTAAGCTTATAAGTAGTATTCGCTTTTAATTCCCGATAAGGATCGAATACCAATCTTCCGCCCGATTTCCAGTAGAAAGTTCCCCCTTTTTCGGCTGGAGGTCCGGGTAGAAGCGTGCCGTTTTCTTCAGTCAGAACAAAATCCGATTTTACCGTGCTTGCGACCATCGGTTCGGAAAAAACAATCTCCAAACTTTTGTAACGGTCCACCTGAGTCAGGTTCGCCAAATTGAGAAGGACTTGAGGCCCTGTGGTCCCGAAATCCACAGGTAAAGTGGCCGGGGTATCCGTTTCCGTATAATTTATAGTATTGGAAGTTCCGGGAATGGATCCGTCCCCATCTACCGGGATCCCTATAGAACTAAAGAATGAATCGAGTATTCCTCCCCCTTTTTCGGAATCTCTACATCCCGAAAACATAAGAGAAACTGCCAGACAGGTTATAACAACCGTCCGTTTAATAAATATTCTTTCACTTTCACCCAATCCGGTAACCATTTTTTTTCTCCAGTCTTCAATCGCATAATTTCGTTCGCGTTCGGCGGGAGTCGGCACTCGGCAAGTGCCTAACCAACCTCGGGCTGGACCTTCTTCTTTCGAAAAAACGGCCCTGCCCTTAAGAGTTAATTTTCAATTTTGGAGAAAACTCTTGGTTCAGGATTTATTCTGTTTTTATAATATTATCTTTCTATACCAATCCTCTTTTATTCCTATTCACACGTCATTAAGGACATTGCACAACTGTTCCAGGGTTCGTAGCCGCCGCTCCTTGGAACTGAAGACCTCCGAACAGATACGGATAAGGTTCCGTATTCGGGATCGGAATAGTGATCAGCTTCAATTTATCCGTAGTGGATTGAAGATTACAAACCGCACCGGATGTGTAATTTGTGATCGCGGACACATTAAGGGACTTAGGCAAAGGCACCTGACGTAAAACGTTATTCACCAAAGGAATGATCAAGGAGCGGATGAGTGGATCCACCACTTGGAAAATTCCCTTAGGGTCCAAACCGAAAGGATTCACAGAATTCCCTTCCAGAATGTCTAGAGTATAAGCCATACTAGTCTCGTCCTTTTTGATCACAAGACTCATAGCATTCAAATTATTATACTGAGGTTTTCCTATAGGATCCGGATTATCGAACGGAATAAAATTAAAGGAACCGTCCCCTTTGATACTCACGCGCACCGTGTTTAGAAGATAGCGGCAACTGTTTGCGGCATTATCCGGAGCCGCAGAGGAGCAAGTAACGGAACTTAAAGTTGGATATCCTATCTGGGTCCCATTCGGCCTTCTTCCGTAAATCCTCAATTCCAGATCCGTAAAGTTCACGACAAGAGAAGGAATAGCGCTCGCTCCCGCAAACTTAAACTCACCGTTCGGGGCATGGATCGCATAAACATCTATGTCCACATCGTCCGAAGATTTTACGTTTTGGATCAGCTTGCTAGGATCGCTAGGATTCAAACCTACCAAAGTGGATCTACCTGGAGCCAAAATGTTCAGGAGAGTTCCGACTTTCACTAACTCTTGTGTCAACTGGAAGAGAGGATCCGAACCTGCATAAGCGGTGATAGAATCTATAAACGGTTTATTGATCCTTAAATTTAAGGCACCGTTTTGCCAGAGACTATAAGCAGCCTGAGTAACGGTATCCGCAGTCAAGGTTAAAAGGAGTCCAGGGTTTGTAGAACTTCTCGAGAATGGAAAAGTTTTAGTCAAAGCATCCGCAGCCGGAATAGGACGAGTGCTTACAAAGCCCGCGGCCAACTGATGTCCGTGATAATTCGGATCGGTATTGATGAGCGGATTTTTGGCCACTAACGCCACGGAGGCCGAGCCCACGAGTCCTTTGTTCGCTCCGGATACCGTAGGAGCCACATCCGTTTGGAATTTCAACTTTAAGGAAAGAGGAAAACTTTGAAGAGGAGCGGGAAGGTAATCGGGGAGAACCACATCTAAACCCGGATTAGCCAACGAAGTTACTACCGCATTCAACGCGTTAGGCGCAACCTTTTGCACTACGTCTCTCAACATGGATTGAGTAATTGCAGGTTTTAAGGCCGGAACCATACCGTTCGCAATGGAAGCGGTCACGGAAGATAGAAGGTCCGCTGCCCAAGAAGTGGAGTCTATATAGTCTACCGAATCCAGATCACCCGCATTGTTTTTTACACGTAAGGGGTCGGACCATTCTTTCGTATAAAAATTGTCCGTTGGAACATTTGTAGGAAGAGCTGCCGCAGTCAGAGGAGTTTTGATCGCGATATTAAATTCTCCATTGGAATCCACAAGAGTGTTTGTGTTTGCAACCGCAGCACGAGGGTTCGGTGTTTCTCCTAAATTCACTTCCGCGATGGTGGTAAAATAGAATCGATTGCCTGCTCCTACGAGCCCCAGACCGATAGAGTTACGGTTCCTTGCAATAATAGCAAGATTGATAATCGCCTTACGACCGTTAATGTTTACTTTGAGATTATTATTTGCGGGAACACTTAAACTCGCAGTAATCGTAGGATCCGCTCCGGTAGTTGGAGGGATATTTACCCCCGTAATATAAACGTCCATATCGAAATCGGAACAACCCAAGAAACATCCGTTTCCGACAAAAGCGCCCGGATTTGCACCTGATCCACCACAATAACCGTCACCATTGTCAGGGTCGGTAGAATCACCGAAACTACGGATGAAATTCACAGCGGATCCACCGGTGGAATAATAATCTATACAATGGGAAGTTCTCTTAGTGGTAGTTTTAGGAGTGTTGGAAAAATCGGAAAAACTTTTACCGGTGATCTTATAATCATTCTTGGTAAATCTTTCCAAGATCTGACCGAATAATTTTAAGGCCTGAGCCTCATCCACAATAGCAGCCGCGCCGTTTGCGATTAAAGCATACGGAGTGGTATTCACTTTTCCGTAATTGAACCCGAAAGATCTGCGAAATACCTTACCGTTAGTAGTAGTGATCTCGAAAATATAAGAATTCCCACCTTGAAAAGGTTTTAACCCTGCTTTTCCTCCCGAGAAAGAATTCAAATTCAAAGACGAAGCAAGAGGAGCGGTCATATCGCAAGGAGGAGCAGCGCAGATCACATGTTCCGCTGAAGAACTCAAGTGTTTCAGCTTGATAGATTGAATAGTATTCGCGCCGCTAACGGGAGAGGTAAAACTTGCATTCAGATTCATCGCGATCGTTCCGGGAGCGGCATCAAGATAAGTCAAGTCTTTGGAAGAATTTGCAGGACCAACGGCTGTTCCGTTTAACGTTGCGCTGATCAAATAATCCGGCTCCGTAGTAAACTCAACAGTATAAGGTTGGAGATCCCCGCCTTCCAAACCTTTCGAAGCTCCCGTCAGAGTCAGTTGATAAGTAGTATTCGGTTTCAGCTCCTTATATGGATCAAAGATCAATCTCCCGCCGGATTTCCAATAAAAAGTTCCCCCCTTTTCTGCACTCGGACCGGGCAATAAGGTCCCGGATTTTTCCTTCAGAACAAAATCGCCGTTCACCGTAGATTGTGTCATAGGTTCCGAGAAAACGATCTCCAAACTTTTATATCGATCCACTTGATCGGTTGCAGAAAGATTAAGTAATGCTTGCGGACCTGCCGTACCGAAATCAACGGGAAGTGTAGCAGGTTCGTCCGTATCCTTGTAAGGAGTTAAATTCGCACTAGGAGGAAGACTTCCTCCCGAATCGGAAGCGATCCCGAGACTTGCAAAAATAGAATCGGATAGGCTTCCTTGTTTTTCTCCCCCGCATCCAATGGATACGAAGAATAAAGTGAAACCGATAAGTAAAAATCCCTTGAATGTTTGCGTCTTCATTTGTGTCGGTAGTCCCGTTATATATCTATTTTTCATCTTAGTGAGAATATCGCATTCAGATCGTCCCAGTACGTCGACGTGGGTTGTCCATCATTCCAATTATCATAGAAGAAGGCGTCGGAACCGGAGAAACGACGACCTCTTTCATAAATATCTCCGAATAATCCGATTAGAGTCCCCGCAGAATATAGGAAGGCCCTGTTGTCCATAAGAGGAGTCTGGATCATATCGGATCTCAGAAGTACTTTCGTATTTTCGAATAGATCTTCCACAGTGTATTGAGAAGACATGTTCGCATTCTTCTCTAAAAAACTGAAGAAGCTGCCCGGTTTACCCAATTGGTAACCGGTAGCGTATAAGTTCCTTCCGTAAGGTGCCATAGAATCCAAAACAGGAGGAAGACTAGTGGTCAAAATATCGGAAAGAGTATAAGTTCTCGTATCCAGAGTGGAATTGTTCGGATCGGTTTCATCTCCCACATAGAAGAGAGAAGAGATAAGATCCAATGTATTCGTAATTTCGGAAGCGGTGAGTTGGATATCCAACAAGAGATCCAATAAGAAATCCAAGGATTTCACCAAAGACCAACCGGACGATCTGGAAACGTAATCTCGGATCCGTCTTACCAGATCATCCACTTTCACCCAGGTAGGATCATATAGATCATTACGAGGGCGATCATCGTATTTATCCGCGATACGATACACTAACCAATCGATTCCTTCATCAATTGCAAACTGGTTCGGACAATTGGTTTGGAAATTCGCCTCGCCGCCGCATTCGGACCAAAGTTTTGTTTGGCCTAAGATCCCGGAAAGACCGTCCATCACCTTGTCTCTAGCATCCGTTTTAGCGGGATCTCCAAGATTTGTGGTAAACTTGATAAGTCCCGAAAGAATATCAGTTTTACTTAATAGATCCAACGGACCGTCCGTCATACGATTACGATCTGTGCTTGTCGGTGTGGAAGTCCCTTCGATTAAAACGCTCAATAAGCTCCTGTAATTTTTAGAAGCCTTGTATTCTACAGGAGTGGCCGCTGGGTTTCGCAATCCGGATGCGATCCCTACCGTTCGTACCTGAATAAAGCTTGGCTTTGGAGGCAGATTGTCCCCTATTCTCGCCGTTTCATCCTGTCCAAAAAAAACGTATGGTCGAGAGAAGATCTCAGCGAGGCCGGTAAATAGCTTATAAGGATTTTTTCCTAATGCTCTGTTAGCCGGAATTTTAGCGTCATCACCCAAAGCTTTTGCCAATGCGACGATAAATGGAGTCAGACGATTCCTCTTATTCCAGTTCGTGTTCACTTGAGAAGAAGGAGTATCAGTAGTTCCCAAGAATCCAAGCTGTTTGATCACACCCGCATTTTGGGATATCACAGGAGGGATCATTCCATACACAGTGGTTGGATCAGGGATCAAAAGAGGGAATAATGCGGAATATACCGCAGTCACTTGGAAACCTTCATTACCAGCGAGTCCGTATCCCCAGCCTTCTACTAGGAAAACGGAATCGCCCGGTTCATTGGATAGATCTTGCAAATTTGTATCCTGGACAACCCAAGGCCCAGCCTGCGTTCCAGAATCAAAGGACTTGATGGGAGTCCCCTTCTTGTGCCAGTAACCGTTAAAGTTTGTACAATCGTCTTTTAAAGGACCACAATTGGGACTTAAGTTCATCATTCCCATGATTCCGTTCCCGATCGCAGTAATGAATAATGCCTCTTGGTAGGTAACTGTAGCGGCTAACTTAGCTCTCACCGGAAGAACTGCTACGAATCTTTTTTCGTATAAAAGCCATTGTAAATTTTTATAAAATGCTTCCTCCGCACTTGCTACTAGGATAGGAGCAGGGACGGTTTCCGTAATAGAATAGAATCCCTTGTCGGTTAATACCGCAGACGCAGCAGTTTGATCCACTCCACCCAAATAAATACGTCTTTCTCCGCCTGTACCTGGATCAATTTGAACGTAATATTTGGATGTGTTCCAGCTAGGTTGGTATTGTAAAAGATTACCGTTAGGCGCAATCGGATTCCCTCCGGAGTCCGTTCCACTATAGTATGGTCCATAACCTTCTAAGGTAACCTTAACGATCCAATCCAACATCCAAGGAATTGTCTTGTTGTACAGCTTGTCGAATTGGGATTCGTTCAGCACGGCAGTCCCGGTAGACGTATCCGTAACCGGAAGGGTCTCCCCTCTAGAAGGTGCTTCTAAAATGGAAAGAACTCTAGTATTGAATCCTATTCTATAAGCGGAACCGTCGCGGAATACTTTCGAACTTGTGCGGCTCAATTCGGTAATATTCTTAAAATTGAATGAATCACCGGACCCGATCACGGATCCCATACTGAACATTGCATCACCTAATGTCAGCTCACCGCCGGTTGTTACGGAGCCGGTATCAGTTAAAGCGTTATTAACGACTTGAGTTGTACCGGAATTTCCGGAATCTACCGGATTCCAACGAAAACCGTAATTATCCGCAATTGTAAGAACAATAAATAAAGTTTCTAACGCGGAAACAGGACGGCTTTCCACATCCGTCTGGCGGTTTCGTCCATCTCCATCCAACTGCAAAAGATCCTTAAACGTTTGGCTGGAACCGGAAGAATTCCTCATAAAATCCAGTAAATACGCATTCTTAGCGGTCTCTTTCAGAACGTTTACAGTCACATCTCCCTGGGCGAAAATTAATCCTTTAATCGTTTCGAAAAGATCACGAAGCATCGTTCTCAATTCTGCAGGTTTTAAAGTACCCCCAGGGGCATTATACGCTGCGTTCGTAGAATATTCGTTAGCGGTAGGCTCAGCAGGAGAAACAGTATTAGCAGTAAAAAAATTCTCAGCGTTTATTATAAAATTTTTAAATGAGGTTTGAGGAGTCATTTGATCCTCGAAACCGGCAGCCTTGTACATCATCTCGCCGAAATCGTAAACAAGAGAGATAAAACCTTCTTTTAAAGTGCGATCCGTTAGTAGAGAAGGAGCAAAAAATCCACCTAATAGATTTTCCACTCCGGTTCGGAACGTAGTATTTTTCCGTAATCCTTTATAAAGAAAATCTTCTATATCGTGAAGAGTGTCCACAGTATCCGGATCTACAAGAAGGTCAGCTGTATCGTGGATAGAAGTGGTAACCTGATTCGCCGTCTTAGTATTGTATTCTATCAAAAGTTGGTTTGCGCCAAGAGGCATCAAATTACGGACTACAGGCTTTTTATAACGGCGGATTTTCTCAAAAACCGGCTGGATAGAAGAATAAGCGGCAGGATTCGAAGTTTGTATCTTTTCGATCATGTCCGCAAGGCCCAAAGAAAGGGTTTGGACGCTCGTTCTACTCTGCAGCATCGCCGATTCTAAGGCGCGAATTGTCCCCAAATTATCCGTTCTAGGTGCTTGAGAGAGTGCATCCCCCAAGGCCTCATTGAAGCCGACAGGGTCCATATTGGTGAAAAAGCTCTTCACCACTGGGTAAGGATTCAAAAAACTGAATAAAGAAATTCCTCGGTAGTCGTCGGTATTATCGGAGAATTGGGAAATCCCGCTTTTATCGGTCCCGGCATGAGAACAGGAACCGAATAATGATAATATAAGAGAAATGAAAATTATATTTTTCTTAAAATCCAGGAGGCGATTACTCCCCCCAGCAAATTCCCTTATTGGCCGCATCTTCATCCCTTAAACCTCTCTGGGTCCGTGTTCGCTTTTTTGAACAATTGTTATTTTTCAGAACCAGAACGGCTTCTATATATACCGTAGATCTAAAAAACCTTCAATCTTTTTTTATATCAACTGTTCGAATCGTGTATCGATCGCTATACTGGTACATATTATAACGGTATAGACAAGGATTTTTTTCACTAGTTTTGGCAGTTTTTTAGAGAACGTACGTTATTTTTAACTGTCTTATACGTCTCTTATTTTCTCGGATTTCCACTTAAAATCATGTTCTAAAGCATGATTTAATACGTGTTATCAGAGTGAACGCGCGTTTGCTTTGGAAAGTTTTTATTGACAATCGGTGGTTTCAGGGACTACGGAAAATTAAAAAGGCCGAGCTAAATCCCGGCCTTTTCTCTATTACATTTTGAATATGGAATCCTAAGCAGTCGCCGCTTTCTTTTTGTAGATAGCGTAACCGATTGCTGCAAGCCCCAGTATCAGCCAGATATACCAAAACTTCACAAGAAGAATGGTAACTGCGGTGATCACAAATGCCACAACCCCGAACACTATGGATAGAGCGGTTTTTCCCAATTCTCCTACAAGAGGAACAAAACTTAAAAGGGAAAGTAGCGGTCCTGCGAGAAGATTAAAGCTCACCCACATAGCAATAAAACAACCGAGTCTCATAAGCCACTTTTCCGTATTATCGTCGCTTTGGATGTCCTTCATCGTAGTCTGAAAATCTCCTACGGAAGCGTTCAAAAATTTATTACCCTCTTCACTGGTGAACTCTCCTATTGTATTTCCGTTTACGGAACCCACGAAAGTCATATTTTCTTCCGGTACGGGAACAAGAGATACACTGATTCTTTCGCAGCCTTCGGCTTGATCGCTTGCACATTTTTGAGATAAATAGATATAATCACCTTCTGCTATCCCTTTGGACAATTCTCCCGATCCGGGATTTACGGAAGGCACTGCGGAAGTCAGATCCACCTTGCTCAAATTTACATTGTAAGTTTTACCTTCATCAGTCTTCACCTTCGCGTCGGAAGCAACGGAACGTTTATCATCCACAGTCGCTTGGTAGAAAGGTTTAGACTTGCATACGGAATCCTTGAAATTTTTCGGATTTTGAGGAGAAGAGATCCATTCCAATTCACAATCGTAATCTTTTTTTTTCGTAGTGGAATTCTCTTTACTGGTTTCTTTCCAGGCATATACCTCGGAAGATTGAGAATAGGAAATATACTTCCCGGGTTTTACGAACTCTCCACCCAATAGATCTGCACTCAGTTTTCCGGTAACGTAAGACGCAACCCCAGGTTTCGCTTGGGCAGCCGGGACCGCACTTTTAAGGGCCGCACTCGCTTGCTCGCAAGTTTCCACTTGAAATATTAAAAATAAGGAAAGTGGGAATAATACAACCCCGGTCAGCATTCCTTTGAACGAATCGCCGATCGATCCGAATATACTCGTACTTTCTCCTGTTTCTTCAAACGCCATGTAAAAAACCTCCCACTGGCCTTAAAAAAGACGAAAGGGCATTCTACATTCCACACAATTCGGTAGGCAATATCTTTTTTCCAAACCGAAAAGAGAAGATCCTTTCTCCAAACGAACGTTTTGGAAAAATTTTGGGCGGCCCCACTCGCTATCGCTCGGGTCGCGCTGCTACGGGCTACGCTATCGCTTCGGTCCTTCGGACTTTCCCTACGCATCGCTGCCGCGTTTCTCATGCAAAGACGTTCGTCTGATTTCTATCTCAAAGGACCTTCTTATACGATAACTCTTCGCGGCAAGGATACGAAGGGCGCTAGTCCGGCTTTGCCGGATATTTTCCGCGCCCCATAGGAAGCGGGTAACGCCAAGCGTTGCTGAGCGTAGTGAAGCAAAGTCCTGATCGGACAAACTGGAACTCCATGAAACCGTCCATTTGAATTGCTGAGCGCGAATGCGCGAACCCGCAGTAGCCTGGTCAGAGCGTAAGCGAAGAGCCGCCCAAACCTTTTTAAATATATTCTAATTTCTGAATATTCTAGGAATTAGTATGGAAGAATCAGAATAATTCCAGCCAAGCCTTGCGGATATCCGGTTTTTCCATAAAGTAGGTACCGATAAGTGCAGCGTCCACATGGGAACGGAATTCATCCAGATCGGCCTTACTTTTAACCCCAGACTCCCCTACTTTTACGATATTGGGAGAAAGTTTGGAAGCCACTTTAGGGACAAGGTCTTGGTGGATGGAAAAATCATCCAGATCCCGTGTGTTGATCCCGACTATATTTGCACCCGCCTTTGTGGCGATAGTCGCCTCTTCTTCCGTATGGATCTCCGTGAGAACATCCATATTATATTTTTTAGCTTCTTTGATAAGTTCTGCGAGTTTTTCGGGTGTGAGTATACGAACGATAAGAAGGATTGCTGCCGCTCCGTATTCGCGAGCCTCCGCGACCTGCTTTGTATCTAGTATAAAATCTTTTCTTAATATAGGTATATTGACCTGAGAAGAAACATTCTTTAGGTCTTCAAGGGATCCGCCGAAATATTTTTTGTCAGTAAGAACGGAGATCGCAGTGGCTCCACATTCGGAGTAAGTTTTTGCGATAGTGACCGCGTCGTATTCTTGCCGGATAATCCCGGAAGAAGGACTCATTTTTTTACATTCCGAGATGATTGAAAATTTGCGGGAGCGTAATGATTGCCATAACCCCGCCCCTGCGTAAGGCGAAGGATTATATTCGGGAATGGTTTCGATTTCCCTTTTTTTTTCCTCTACGATCTCTTGGAGAACCCGATGTAATGCCATCATCGGTTATGCACGAAAGGTTCGAAGCGCCTCGTCTTCCGTATCTCGAATATCAAATAGAGAAGTAAGTTCAATCACATCGAAAATTCTTTTCACTGCAGGTTTGATCCCGCAAATTTTGAGACCGCCTTCTTTTGCGTTCAATTTCCTGAGCGTAGAAATGCAAGCCCTGAATCCGGAGGAAGACATATAATCCACGTCTTGCATGTTTAAAATAACCTTGGTGTGTCCTTGGTTATCGATTAGATCGTTCAGATTTTCTTCCACCTCGTTTGCAATAGAAACGTCTAAACGTCCCTTGAGGTAAACTATGAGAACTCCGTCCTGTACCTTATGGTCGAGCAAAGGAACCTACCCTAGCGATAAATTAGAGACAATTCTCGATGCGAAAAATAGCCTGTCAACCAAGTTCCCCAAGATGAAGAATTTTCCTACCTCCTTATTAGGCCAAAGAGTCCTGGTTCTCGGCGGGGGAGTTTCCGGTATGGCGGCTCTCCGACTCTTGAAAGAGAGACAGGCGAATGCTGTTCTTTGTAATTCGAATCCTATTCCCGATTTAAATGTTACGTTCGTCGGCGAGGATGTAATTCTAGCGGACCTTCTTCCGATCGCGCTCATCGTAAAAAGCCCGGGTATTTCTCCTTCTCATCCCGTAATTTCCCAAGCTCATTCTCTCGCAATCCCCATAGTTTCCGAAGTGGAATTAGCAAGAGCGTTTTATTCCGGAAAATTGATCGGCGTCACAGGAACGGATGGAAAATCCACAACCACTTCTCTCACTGCACATTTAGTTTCTTCCGATTTTCCTGGAGCGACTGCGGGTGGAAATATCGGTTTGGCCTTCAGCGATTTTTGCCTTAAACCGGTTCCACTTTCCGTTTTGGAACTTTCCAGCTACCAGTTGGAAGATTCCGGTCCTTTAGAACTTAACGTATCCGTAATATTAAATCTTGCTTCGGATCATTTGGAAAGACATAAAAGTTTGGATAATTATTTCGAAGCCAAGACAAGGATCGTGGACCATTCCAATCCTCTTCATACTCTTGTAACGAATTCAAAACTTTTTCAGGAAAGGATCCGAAAGCTGGGATGGTCCTGCAAAATTTTAGTCTTCGGGAGAGAAGCAGGAAACGACGCGATCATCTCGGAAGAAGAAAGAAGTATCAAAACCGCAAAGTTGATCTATGATGCTACGAACTTCCCTCTTCCCGGAGGCCATAATTTGGATAACCTGGCAGCTTCTATCTTGGCTGCAGAAGCGATCGGTGCAAAACCGGAACATATCCAAAGTCTGATCGGGTCGTTTAAAGGCCTTCCTCATCGTTTCCAATATGCCGGTAAAGCGGCCGGGATCTCTTTTATTAACGATTCCAAGTCCACAAACCTCCACAGTATGCTTGCGGGTTTAAACACGTGGAAAGACAAAAAAGCGACCTTTTTGATCTTGGGAGGAAGACCCAAAGCCGAACCCTTGGAACCTCTGAAAGAATTTTTAAATTCCGGTATCGGCTGGGTCTTACTGATCGGAGAGGCGAGAGAAACCTGGGCCCCCGTGATCTCTCCTATCTTAGGTTCCCATTTGATCTTAGCGGATAATTTGGAAGAGGGTTTTTCTCAGATCAAAAACGCGGTCCGCTCGGGTAGGGCAAGAGTTTCCTCCGTGGTATTTTCCCCCGCTTGCGCTAGTTTCGATTTATATAAGAATTTTGAGGAAAGAGGAGAACATTTTTTGAAACTTGTCTCCGACTGGACCAGAGAAGAACCTTAGATTTATTTAATATGTCCTTGGTGGTTTAATTTTTCCCAGACTTTGGACTCTATGAATACTTTTAATAAGTCTCCGTCCAAATGATTTTCCTTCGCTTCCATTTCCAAAATGTCCAAGGCCCTATCCACCGGGACCGCTTTTTTATAAGGTCGATCTTGGTCGGTTAACGCATCGAATATATCGGAGATGGTCATGATCCTGGATTGGACCGGAATATCTTCTCCGGAAAGCCCTCTCGGGTATCCGGTTCCATTCAACCTTTCGTGGTGCGCATGAGCGATGGTTGGTACCATTTTTAGATCGTTTGTCCAAGGGATCTTACTTAAGAATTGGAACGTATGCTCCACATGGGATTCGATCTCTTTTCTTTCATCAAAATCCAAAGAACCTTTTTTGATGGTCAAAAATCCGAATTCGTAAGGAGAAATTAAATCCAGATTTTCTCCTTCCGTAGTGATATACTGCATCTTTGCGATCTCTTCCAAGAACTGAGAGTTTGCCTCTTCCAGAATGGAAGGTTCGTTGCTCTGGCTGATGATCTGGAACATAGAGTTAAGTCTTTTACATTCTTCGCTAAATTCGAAATCAATAGCTTTTTCAAAGTCGGAATATCCGACTGACCCGTGCTTTTTTAAATATTCCACTTTTCTTAAGTTTAATTTCGATTCGAAATCTTTCTTTAAGTAGCGGAATCTCCAGTCGATCAATCCGATCTCCAGGTCTTCCAATTTTTTGGCTTTCACCAAAACCTTTTCTCTTACTCCTACTTTTCCGAAATCGTGAAGTAATGAAGCGTATCTGATCTCTTTGAGTTGTTCCTTGGAAAACTTTGTGTCCTTATATTTTCCGAAACTCACACGATCTAAGGTTTCCGCAAGCCCGACGGTCAACACTGCCACTCTAAAAGAGTGACCGCTAGTGGTCGGATCCCTTGCTTCGATCGCGTTTACGGAGGCGGTCACAAATCCTTCGAATAATGTTTCAATCTCTCTTAATAAATAATTGTTCTGAATGGCGACAGCCGCCTGTCCTGCAACTCCAAGGACTAATTGAGCCGAATAATCGTCGAAAGGTTGGATTTCGTCCCCTTTCATCTGGTCTACGGTCAATTTTTGGTTAAAGTTCCTCTTACGATTGATCAGCTGAAGAACACCCACGACATCTCCCCTATGGCCTTTCATAGGGACTACCAGCATGGATTTAGTATGATAATTCGATAATATATCAAAATTCCCATTAAAGGAAAATTCGGCATCTTCCGGCAGATCATAAACATCTTGGATGTTCAGCACTTTTCCGGTTTCCGCAACATAACCCGCAATACTGGACTTATTGATGGGAAGAATGAACTCTTCCGTATCTATACTCAATGCCGAAATTTTAAAACGTAAATTCCGAACGAATCCTATATCGTCCTGTTCGACTAGATACAAGGAACCGGAGTCGGCATTACAGATCTCCCTTGCACTGTACAATATCTCTCTTAAAAGTTTATCAAAGTCCTTTTCGTTTGCCAGACTGATACCGATCCTGGTCAGTCGGTTGATCT
Organism: Leptospira sp. B5-022; assembly: GCF_000347035.1. Lineage (GTDB taxonomy): Bacteria > Spirochaetota > Leptospiria > Leptospirales > Leptospiraceae > Leptospira_B > Leptospira_B cinconiae. The sequence continues at coordinate 324,176 of NZ_ANIJ01000047.1, read as the reverse complement.
CGTATTTTGCGGTGTTGATCTTATGTAATAGATCGAACTGATCCGTGATCATATGCAAATGTAAAAAGCCGTTAGCGAAAGTTTTTGAAAGGTGGAGATCCGAAGTGATCTCGGGCAAGATCCCAAAAATCAGATCGTCTTCGATCTCGGTATTCTTGTATCCTTCGTAGCTTAGGTCTGCATTTAAAATGAATCTGGCGAGTATCAGAGGATTCATCCTAAGCTGCTCTCTGATCTTACTATGTTCTGATTCTAAGGTTTCGGAAGAGATATAAAATAGTATGTTTACGAATTGCGGAGTATCCCTGATGTCCGAGGACCCGAAAAAATCCTTTAGATCGATCAGTTCTAGCTGGGTCTTATTGCGGAGGATGGAAAGTCTCCCCGCAAGTGTAGCGGAATCCGTCACGATATATTGCTTAAACTTGGATTCCATCCCGATTAACCCATCCTAAGCTTCTTTTAGAATCGTGAAAAGGAGTTTTTTCCAAGTTTTGGCCTTGGATATCCTTCGAAAAACGGCCGTTTGGCTTAAACAAAAAAAGACCAAACCTCATAGCTCATCCATAAGACGGATCTAAAGTCGAATTTTATCATATGGTCATATTTTAATTTAAGGATCCTGCAATAGATCGATCTAATTTTTTTTCCTTTCGGAATATACTTTGTCCTTAATGATCTTTCCCCAATCCTTTACAAATTTTTGAGAATGTTCATAGCCTATCTCATACAATCTTTCGTATTCATCCCAATCGAAGGTGGAAAAATCCCGAACAGGCAACTCCACGAATATATCGGAAGTTTCTTTTGTTTTTAAAAGATTGTTTCGGCTGGACAATAACATGGACCTCATGAACAGCTCGCCTATATGAGGGAATGAATATCTATCTTCCTTTTTCATAAATTGGTTTCCCAAAAGTTTCAGAGCGGAGGGTCCTTCTCCCGGAAATCTGGACTCAACTAATAATCCATAGGTTTGGTCCTTGTTCGGTTGGGATCCTGCACCTAAATCTACCGAGATCAATACGTCCGCTCCTTTTCTTCTCACCAAAGAACCGGGAAGATTATCCCAAAGTCCTCCGTCCACAAACAAAGCTCCGTCGTTATAAAATGGAGGAAAGATCCCGGGTATGGAAGTACTGGCTCGGATTGCCTTCCATACCTCTCCTTGTTCGAACACTTTCGGTTTTGAATTTGTTAGATCGCAGGCTACCGCCAAAAAGGGAATCCATAATGTTTCTATTTTTCTATTTCCGAAAAATTCTTTGATCGCCTTGGAATATTTCACTCCTCTTAAAATGGAGACAAACGGAAGAGTATAATCTCTGGTCAGTTTTGCCTCTATCCAGACCTCTTTAATCAAACGGAGAGATTCTTCGAACTCATAACCCATGGCAAATAATCCCGCCATAATGGATCCGGCGCTTGTTCCTCCGATCAGATCTATCGGGATCCCAGCCTCGCTCAAGGATTTAAGTAATCCCAAATGAGCGAACCCTTTTGCTCCTCCACCCGAAAGTGCGATTCCTACCGATCTACTTTCCAATCTTCTTGCAATACGATCGAATTCACCTGCCCTGTTCTTTCTCATTATAAGTTTTTGTCCGGGTAATTCATGAAGAATGTTTTCTAATTCTTCCCAACGAGTATAAGAATCCTCCAAGTATATTACGGACTCTTTCATGGTTTCGCCGAGACTTCCTCCTTGGATCAGGTTCCAAGAATAGGAATTTTCCAATATTGGGCGTCCAGTTTCGGCAAGAAGAAGAATTCGGTCCGCCTGTCTCAGGCTAGTCTCCGCCCAAAGCGGATCTCCTGTGGGTTCTACTTCAAAAACCACATTGTCGTATTCTTTTTCCAATCCTCCAAACCAGGAGAGAAGGTCCGGTATCCCGAATCGTATTCCATTTTTATGATGTATTTTTTTCTCCTTCAGGAATTTGGAAAGTTTATCCTCGTTTACAGATAATGTAGAGCCGAAGGACTTTAAGGATTTGGAAAGTTCATTTGAAAAATCACGGAGAGGAAATCCTTCCGTCACAGGCACCAGTGCGATCGTATGTACTTTTCTTCCGAATCTAGAGGATTCTTTATTCCGATTTCCCAATCTCCTGGCAATCGTTTCAGTCACATGGAATAAAGCTTCGGGAGATTCGGAGATAAATTTTCGGAATCCGTTACGTGAAATTTGGATCACCTGAGAGGAACGTACGGCATAAACCGAAGCAGAGCGAGGTTCTCCCGTTAACAAAGACATCTCCCCGATGATATCGCCTTTGGCGAATTCCCCTTCTCCCGTAATATTTCCTTGATCGTCCGAAACGGTATATCTGAACCTTCCCGATAAAATGATAAAAAGTGAATTTCCAGGTTCTCCTTGGAGCATCAACCTTTCCCCACCTGGAACATACAACCATCTCAAATACGGAGTCAACTCTCCGATTTTTTTGCGGTCCACATGAAAGAGTAATTCCAGATTGGAAATAAATCCTAAAATTTCCTTTTGACTAGGCTCATAGGAAGCCATTCTGAAAAATCTTTTAGTCTCTAATCTTTCCTTCCAACGTTTGGAAGTTTCCGAATGTTCGGATTCCCACTTATTCCAATTTTTAGAACTGATCCTCAAAAGTTTGGAGTCCGTTTCCGCTCTTATACCGAATTTCCCTTCTTTCCAATGAAAAAATCCTGCCTCCCCGAAATGAGAGCCGGGCACCAGACTTCGTATCATCAACTCTTCTCCGGAAGAAGCGTTCGTAAATTCTTCGCACTTTCCTTCCAAAAGAAAATAAAACCATTCCGAGGTTTTTTCGGGTGATATGAGAATAGTACCGGCGTTTACGGATCTATATTCAAAAAGTCGAGTGAAAGATCCTGTTTCCTCCGGGGTCCAATCCAGGAACATTTCCCGATTGGATAAAAAAATAAATCCAAACCAACCGTCTCTTTCTTCAGATCCTTTTTTAAAGCCGGTCTTTTTCTTTTTTTCTCTCACTGTTTTAGTCTCTGGTATATATTAAAAAAACAGACTGAAAAAAAAGTATATAGACTGCAATCTGAAATAATATCGATTTTCGCTTCGAATTCGATAGGGAGAATTATTTCGCACTGAGCGCACAAAGATCACAGAGTAATCTATTTGTTATTTTCTCTGTCAACTCCGTGCGAACCACCGGGTGAATTCTACTTCTATCACCTTGTTTCTGCGCGACTAAAAAAGAAAAACGCCCGAAGGAAAAAATCCCACGGGCGCAAACAAAATGAATAGGAGATCTAATCTAACGATTAACGTTTCAGACCCAGGACTTCCTGTAACATTTGGTCTGTGGTAGTGATCGTTCTGGAGTTGGCTTGGAAACCCCTCTGAGTTACGATCATATCGGTAAACTGATCGGAAAGATCCACATTCGACATTTCTAATAGACCTGCGTTAATCTTCCCTCTACCGGCGATACCTGCTTCGCCGATCATCGGCTCTCCGGAGTTATTGGAAAATGCGAACATTGTATCTCCCGCTTTATCCAAACCGGCCGGGTTATTAAATACCGCAGTCGCAATCCTTGCTAAGGGTTGTTTGATCCCGTTGGAATAAACACCGGTAACGGTTCCGGAATTATCGATGGAGAAGGACTCCAGATATCCCATTGTATATCCGTCTTGTTTCACAGCTTTAGTTGTGAAATCGGAAGAGAACTGGGTGATCCCGTCCACCATTCCTGCCTCGCCTAGAGCCAGGTCGAAACTTTGGACTTGGGGATTTCCGGGAAGTTTAAAGGAAACTTTTGCACTTAGTTTTCCTGTGTTCATCACGTCGGTTCCGTCGGAAACATAAACGATCTTACCATCCGGAGTGAATCCGAACTCAAGCTCGGTGAGTCCGGGCATTTGAGTATTCTGTCCGCCGGTAGCAGCCACATCTACGGAAAGTTGAGTGGAATCCGTTAAGGACGTCCTTGCTTTCCAAGTGTTTTCACGCACTTTGTAGAATTCCATTTTGAATTCTCTTTCGGCACCTTGGTCGTCAAAAACTTTGATAGTAGTCACGTGTCCTCTTCTCGCCTTCGGATCCGGATCATTGATCATAGCCGTGATCTCCTCTTGGGTAGCGTCAGGCGGAACGGCTTGCACGGATGAATTCAAGTTGGATCTGAAATCCACTTTGGAAGTTGCTCTTGCAGGCTCTTTAGAATATACCGGAATGATAATATCTTCGATGGAAGCGGAAGAGTTGATATACTTATTCCCTTTTTCATCCAAGCGGGAATTCCACCCTTGGACCTTCAAACCGTTCGCCGGGTTTACATAATAACCGTTCTTATCTAAGTTGAATGCGCCCGCTCTGGTGTAGAACTGTTTGTCTCCGTCTTTTACGATAAAAAAACCTTCTCCGGAAATCGCAACGTCGGTATTCTTACCGGTGGTTTGTAAAGCGCCTTGGGTCATGATCTTGTCGATCGCAGCGATCAATGCTCCGAGACCTACTTGTTGCGGGTTTACCCCTCCGATGTTTTCCTTCGGCTCGGAAGCACCTCTCAACTCTTGGGAGATCATGTCTTGGAAAGTGACACGTTCCGTTTTAAAACCGTGGGTGTTCACGTTGGAAATATTGTTACCGATCACGTCCATCCGCACTTGGTGGTTTTTTAAACCGGAAACTCCTGAATAAAGGGATCTCATCATGGCGCTTATACCTCGAAATTTTCTATTTAATTAATAATTGCTGTCGTTCGGTTTTCCGGGAAAACTCCAGCCTGGAGCCCCGGAACTTGTTTTTTCAAAATCGGGATCTTGGGAAGGACCCATATTCTGATTTTGTAATGTTTCTTGAAATTGTTGACCTTGCTGCGGTTGCGTTGTTGGAGTTCCAACGACGGCACTCGGAGAAGCCCCCGCTGAACCGGAAGGAGTCGCAGCTTTCGGAGCAGGTGCTCCTGTTTGTCCTTCTTGTTGGTTGATGATCGCGGGATCTGTGATCAAAGTGATCGCATCTATCTCTACGGTTCTACCGTTTACTCTCACAAAAGATTTACCTTCTCCGTCGAAGAACAATGCGCCTGCGGTCCCCACCACATTCTCTCCGGTCACAAAATCAGGACCGGATACGATCTTACCTACCAGGGAGAAACTTTGGCGATTGGTCATCTTACCGATCCCTTGGGAGATATTATTCATCTGCTCCAAGGAAGAGAACTGAGCCATTTGCGCGATAAAGTCTTGGTCTTTAACCGGGTTTGTAGGGTCTTGGGAAGAAAGTTGAGTGATCAACAGTTTTAAAAAATCATCTTTTCCTAATGCTTTCGCGGTAGAACGTATCTCGATCCCTTGGAGACCGCTTTTTTCTTCCTTCTCCAATTTATCGAAATGCTTCCTTAAATCGTAACTTCTGTCTCCTTCGAGATAACGGCTACGTGTAGCTTCGTTAGAAACCGCGTTTGTTTCCGGCATGATCCTCTCCTTAAACCAAGATGTTTAAGCGTTTATCAGTATTCTTTTCGGCAAATTCCGTATTTTCGATAGAGTCCATTTCGGGAACTTCTTCCAAATCGGAAGAATTCGAAAAACCGGAAGTTTCAAAACTCCAACCTTTTTGGTCAAAAAAACGGGAAGAATCCTGCCCATCCCAACTCATACGTAAGGAATCCTCGGACTCTACGATCAATGACTGAAGATCCAATCCTTGTTCTTTAAAATCCTTTCGAAGTTGTTCCAGATCACCGGCGAATAATTTTTTCACCTGATCCGACTCTACTAAAATTTTACCCTGGACCTTATCGTCTTCCACTGTAATACGTAAGGAAACTCTTCCTAATTCTCTCGGATTCAATCTTAGAGTGGCTTCCGATCTTCCGTTCTCGACTATATTCAATTTTGCCGATTGAACTAGTCTTTGGAAATTTTCCTTCATCTGAGAACGATCCATGGACGTTCCTGGATTCGATTTGGAAGTTTTAGAATTTTGTCCGGTAACTTCTTGGTTTTTTTCCGCTATCCCGAGACCCGCTTTTAACAAAGTGAATGTGGTCTCGTTCCCATTTCTTTGGGAGAAGTCCTGGTTCTGAGAACCTTTCCCGGAAGTATCCGATTTGGAAGCTTCTTCCACCTGAGCCGCTTTCGCCGCTTGGTTTTTGGAAAACATAGAAAGAGTTTCCTGTTTTTTCTCTCTCGTGATCTTCCAGTTTTCCGACTCGGGAATGAAATTTTCTTTATGAGAATCTTTTAATACGGTTAGTATCTTTTCTTCGTTTGCAGGTTTGGAGAATTTACGCGCTTCTTCCAAACTTTTTAAACCTTCATCCAGACTTTCTTTTTCCGGAGTTTTTTTGGTTTCTTTAATAGAACGTTTCTCTTCCGGTTGACTGGATTTTAGAACGGAAACATTTCCCGCTTCTTCTTTTTGTTCCGCCTTAGGAGCTTCTTCCTTTATATGTTTTTGGATCTTTTTAAAGGATACGGATTCTTCTTGGTTTGCCGCGCTCGAAACTTCTTTCTCTTTTTTTGCCTCAAGTCCCGCCAAAAACACACTCATCTGTGTGATAAATGGAGAATCTAATTCTTCGGAGCCTAGTTCGGAGTCGACCTCATCTTCCAGTTCCGAATCGCTTTCTTCCCGTTCCGCCTTTTGGACCTTTCTATCGGAAAGACGAATTAATTTTTCATTCTCTTCTTCTTCGGCAGAGTTGGCCTCTTCTGCTTCTTCTTCGGATCTTACGAATAATTCAGGCTCTTTGGACTCTTCCACTTCGGAAGGTCTTTCTTCTTTGATCTCGGACTTTTGCCCTTCTTCCAAAACCTTCTGGGAGCGAAGTTGGATGGACTTCATCAGATCCATAAAACTTACGGAAGGAGCGGAAGTTTTTTCGGAAACGTTAGATACTCTTGGCTCCGCCGATGAATATCCCTCTTCTCTGCCTGGCCCTTCCGTTCTGATCTGCATAGCACGCCCCTTGCAGTATAAGGATCGTAAGATCAGAGATTTCCTTGATAGAATTATAAGATTATCTTCTTCCTTTATCGGATTATGTCGTATTGAGCGAAGGCGGGGTAGGAACTCCTGGCCTCAATTATACCCAGCAAGTTCTTCCAAGATCCATGCGTGAGCATCCTGAACGGTTTTGTACAAGTCTTCCAACTTATGAAGATCCATTTTCAGGGAACCGTTCTCAAAGTGTAAGTGCACATGTCCGCAATTGGCGCATAGATCCACTACGAAATAGCTTCTTTCTGAGATCCGGATCGGGCGGCAGTATTCTTCCATAGATATCCTCTTTCCTCGAAGGTTCTTTTTTTGTTAGGAATTGTCAAATTGATTTTGAGACTCATTATTGACAAATAATAACAATACAACATACATTAGCAAAATAAAGGAAAAGGCCTGGGCGGCCCACTCGCTTTGCTCGGTCGCGCTGCTTCGATTTCGCGCATTCGCGCTCATCCGGGCTTCGCCCGGACTAAAGATCTGCGCATCGCTGCCGCGGAAACGTTATCGCGCAAAGGCACGAAGAATAGAGGATATTTGGAGAAGTTAAGCAAAAGACTCTTCTTATCTTGGCAGCTTTGCATGAGAAAAGAATACTAAAGGATCGCTTACACTTTTATCCCGTTTGTATAAACAAAACTTGAGGTTCTATTACAGATATATGAAAAGAAAAAGTCCCATTAAAAAATATCTTGTTCGCTACATAAAAACAACTAACGTTAAACTTGTTTTTTTGATAAACATGATAAACCGAGAGAAATTATATTCGAAAGCCATAATATTTTTATTTGGGCTATTCTTTGCGAATGGTTGTGAATGTCCTTTGCCTTGCAGCCCCGCGGCGGACCCGCTCACCCAACTGCTTGTCACAATCCTTTTTCCACCGACACCTCCCTTTTCCGGATCGTGTACATTACAAAACGATTGTATAGATTTCCGTGGAGCAATGTTTGAATCGGTTCATGCAAACATATGCGATTCTCAAGGAGGGATTTATAAATCCAATTTTCGGTGTGATCTGACTGGAAAATCGGCAGAATGTTCCTTATTAAAGGAAACGACTCTTTTTAGATTAAAATACTATTATAATGTTTCTTGGGATGGAAACTCTTCACTAGATCATTGTGAGAATAAATTAAAAGGAGTTTATTCCAGTATATGAGCCCCAAACTTCCATCCAAATTTTTTCTCTCATTAGGGATGATCTTGATAATCGGAGTCTATTTATCCGCCCCCTTTCCTAATGACTCTCCAGGATGTTGCTCCGCTACCACTCATCTTATCATAGATTATATGCCGAATACCACTTATTGTGATACTCCTGACTCATCTAGTTGTAATGAACTTTCTATCGATGGTTCGTATTCAGGTTCTATTAAAAAACTTTGTCCTATCTATTTTCCAAATTCAACAAATGTAGATATTTGTCCGCAAACAAGAGTAGCGACATGTCTTGTCAAAGGGTACGCAATCAAAAAAATTTATTTAAGTACGGGCTCCACGCCCTGGGATCTGAGTTCAGCAACGACAGATTGTTCTAACTTAGGTGGGACCTTAGAATAAACCGAAAATTTATGTCTTACTTAGAACTATGGATCTCTTGCAAAGAACGGATCGTAAATCCTTTATCGGTCATCTCGATCATTCCTCTAATGAGGGCCTTGGCTGCACTTGCAGTGGTCAAACAAGGGATCTTATAACGGATGGCTGCTTGGCGGATCGCAAAACTATCGTCTCTGGTCACTCTGCTGAGAGGCGTATTCAGAATAAGATGGATCTTGTTCTCTCTGATATAATCTAACGCAGTTGGGAATTGGTTATCGTATACCTTATTGATCTTAGAAGAAAGTATTCCGTTTTCGGATAAGAACTTATGGGTTCCTTCAGTAGCGATTAAAATGAATCCTAGATCAGAAAGATCCTTGATATACTTTAATAATTCCTTTTTGTCCTTATCGTTTACGGAAACGAATACCGTACCCTGAGAAGGAAGTTCTTCTCCGGCCATGTATTGGGATTTTAAGAATGCCTCACCTGCTGTGTCGGCAATTCCCATGACCTCTCCTGTGGATCTCATTTCAGGTCCAAGGATGGTGTCCACTCCGGGAAATTTATTAAAAGGTAGTACGGCTTCCTTCACGTTCACAGTCGGGAAAGACATTTCTTTCGGGAGTGGGAGTTGTTGTAAAGTTTCCCCCATCATGATACGGGTAGCGTATTTGACAACAGGGTGGCCAAGCGCTTTGGATACGAAAGGAACGGTTCTAGAAGCTCTAGGATTCACCTCGATCACATATACAACTTCTTCCTTGACTGCGTATTGGATATTGATGAGTCCTTTGACTTGTAATTCCAATGCGAGCGCTCTGGTTGCGCTCCTGATATCATCCAATACTTTTTTGGATAAGGATTGAGGAGGAAGAATACATGCGGAATCTCCGGAATGGATGCCTGCTTCTTCTATATGCTCCATGATCCCGGCGATAAACACGTCTTTGCCGTCGCAAAGCGCGTCCACGTCCACTTCGACTGCGTCTTCCAAGAAGGAATCGATGAGAAGGGGCCTGTCTTCCGAAATTTCCTCGGCCTTCTCCATATACTTATCCAACTCTTTTTCTTCGCTGATGATAAGCATGGCTCTTCCGCCCAATACGTAACTTGGACGAACCAGCACAGGATAAGTGATATGATTTGCGATCTTTCTCGCTTCTTCCATGGAAGTAGCGATCCCGTTCTTAGGAGAGATCAATTTCAGTTTTTCTAATACTTCTGCGAAACGTTTTCTGTCTTCCGCCCTATCTATGGAATCGGGACTGGTCCCTAAAATAGGAACTCCCCTACTTTCCAGATCTTTTGCAAGTTTAAGCGGGGTTTGTCCGCCGAATTGGATGATCACTCCTTCCGGTTTTTCCTTTTTGTAGATCTGCATAACATCCTCTAATGTCAGAGGTTCGAAATACAATCTGTCGGAAGTATCATAGTCGGTAGAAACCGTTTCCGGGTTGGAATTCACCATAATGGATTCCACTCCCAGATCTTGCAGAGCAAAGGATGCGTGGCAGCAGCAATAATCGAACTCTATTCCTTGTCCGATCCTATTCGGCCCGCCTCCCAGAATGATTACGGATCTTTTAGAAGTGACGTTTGTCTCGTCCTCTTCGTCGTAAGAAGAATAAAAATACGGCGTATAAGCTTCGAATTCTCCCGCGCAGGTATCGATCCTTTTATAGATAGGTTCTATTTTAGAAGATTCTAATGCTGTTTCCAGGTTCTTTTCTTCTTTTTTGAGAATGGAACCTATCTCCGCTTTTTTCTTATCAGGAGTTTGAGAAGAAGAGAGGACTTTTTCTATCTCAGCTTTTTTGGCAAGATAAGCCAGCTGCCGATTGGAGAATCCCGCTTTTTTCAGCTTTCCTAAAACCGAATTCCCTTTGGTCGCAAATTCTTTTTCCAGATTTTGCAGGTCTTCGAATTGGTATAAGAACCAAGGATCGATCTTACATAGTTCGTGGATCTTTTCTACGCTGTAACCTTCTTCCAACGCTTTTTTAACGTAGAAGATACGTTTATCGTTCGGTCTGCGTAAGAATGAATCGATCCTTTCTTTTCTCTGAGGAACGGATAAAGAATGGAATTCCACCAATTCCGCAAAATTTCCGTCGGAACCGAAACCGAAACGATCGATCTCCAAAGAACGCATCGCTTTTTGGAAACTTTCTTTAAAAGTCCTTCCGATTGCCATAGCTTCTCCCACGGCTTTCATCTGGACTCCGAGAGTATCGTCCGTTCCCGGAAACTTCTCGAACGCAAATCTTGGGATCTTTGTCACCACATAGTCGATGGACGGCTCGAAAGAAGCAGGAGTCACTCTTGTAATATCGTTTTTGATCTCATCCAAGGAATACCCGATGGAGAGTAAAGCAGCGATCTTCGCGATCGGAAATCCCGTAGCCTTAGAAGCAAGCGCGGAAGATCTGGAAACGCGAGGGTTCATCTCGATTACGATCACATCTCCGTCTGCCGGATTCACTGCGAATTGGATATTGGATCCACCGGTTTCGACTCCGATCTCTCGGATGATGCTGATGGACATATCTCGTAAATTTTGGTATTCCTTATCGGAAAGTGTTTGTTGAGGAGCGACCGTGATAGAGTCCCCGGTATGAACCCCCATAGGATCTATGTTCTCGATGGAACAAATGATCACTACGTTGTCCGCGAGGTCTCTCATGACCTCTAACTCGAACTCTTTCCAACCCAAAACGGATTGTTCCAATAATACCTGGCTGATAGGAGAAGCCTTGAGACCTTTTCCAACCACTTCGTCGAAAGTTTCTTCGTCGTAAGCGATCCCTCCTCCGGTCCCACCCAGAGTGAATGCAGGTCTTACGATGAGAGGAAGTCCTATCTGGGCTTTGATCTCTGCCGCTTCTTTTAAATTATTTGCGAGCCCGGAACGAGGGACTTTGACCCCGATTTTCTCCATCGCTCTTTTAAAAAGTTCTCTATCTTCCGCTTTTTTGATCGCATCGATCTTGGCGCCGATCAATTCTACATTATATTTTTCTAATAACCCAGCGTTATGACAGGCTAAGGCCAGATTTAATGCGGTTTGACCTCCCACAGTAGGTAGGATTGCGTCCGGTTTTTCTTTTTCTAAGATCTTTTGGACAACCGAGACGGTTAGAGGTTCTATATAAGTCGCGTCCGCCAGATCCGGATCGGTCATAATGGTGGCGGGATTGGAATTGAGAAGGATCACTCGAATTCCTTTTTCTCGTAGTGCTTTGGCAGCCTGGGTGCCGGAATAATCGAATTCACAGGCTTGGCCGATAACGATCGGCCCGGATCCTAGGATCAGAACGGAGCGGAGATCTTCCCTTTTGGGCATATTATTTCCAGGATTTTTATTCCGGCCTGTACTTCAAGTCTTTCCGAACAAGAAAGAAAAAAGCGGTCGGATCAAAGTTCTGATTTTGGGAGGAAATAGTCTCCCGCCTTCTTCCATTTCCCGGAACCCAGTAGCAGGAGCTCCAACTTACGCTGCAAATCACCACAATAAGAAGCAGGAAGCGGCTTCGTATTCCATGGATCGGAAATCCTATCGTAACAGGAATACAACACACCATTCGGGCTCGGAACATAGATCAGCTTTTTGGTCCCGGTTTGGAGCATTCTATGTTTGGAAAAAAGAACGGTTTCTTTTGCATAGGGATCGGAAACGGTCACACTATTTCCGTCATTCGGATCGATCGTATGTAGCTCCAAAATATTCGGATATCGGATACGATCCTTCTGAAAAAAATGCTCTCCCCGATCCGAAAACCAAATCCCGGTCTCGGAATACACAGAACGATCCTCTATCCAAGTATCTTCTTTTGGAAGCCTGGTCAGATCTTTTCCACGGAGAGAAAGTCCTGGGTCTGCAGGAACTCCTACGATAGATAGGATCGTCGGGAAAACATCTACCGAACTTGTGATCCCATTAAAATTGCGGACTTCCTTTCTTTCGAAAGATTTCGGGAACTTGATGATAAGAGGGATCTTAGTCACACCTTCCCCTCTTAGATGTTCTCCATGACCGTGGCTATGATCCTCTTCGAACAGCGACTCTCCATGGTCGGAAGTGAGAATGATAAGCGTATTGTCGTATAATTCTCTTTTTTTCAGCTCTTCTACAATTTTCCCTACGGAAAAATCGAAAGCAGTCAGAGAAGCGGAATAAACGGAACGGATCTGATCCTGTTCTTTTTTATCAGGCTTTTCAGAATTACTCGGATCCACAAAACGAAAATATTTGGAAGGTCCGTAATAGTTTGGATCCGTATTCTTATAAAAGGGATACGGAGGACTATAAGGAAAATGAGTTACGGAAGAAAAATACAGGGCAAAAAACGGCCGATCTTTTTTATCGAACACCGAGAATAGATCCGGAAGAATCCGAGAATCATCCCCCAGGCTCGGAAGAGATCGGATAGAAGAAAGATATTCCCCTCCCCCGAAAAAAGTCCCGGTCAAAACGGGTAGAAAGAAAACTTGAGACTCGATCGTTCTCTGTTGAGTCAACGTCTCCGCACTAAAATTAGGAGCATATACATTTTGAAATCCCCAATTCGCTCTCGGAAAAATATCGCCTGCAAAAGAAGAGATAACGAATGTTCTATGAGATTTTCCTAAAATACCTGGAAGTGTAGCGACCGTATTTCCTAATTTAGAACGATCTTCTTTATCCGGGAACATATCCTGGATCCCATGTTCAAAAGAATATTTACCGCTTAAAAAATCCGCCCAAGAAGGAAATGTCCTAGGGATCGTGGAATGATGGTCCAAAAACACGAGAGATTCGGAAGCTAGGCGATCTATATTCGGGGTCTTATCCTTCTCCCCTCTTACAAATCCCAATCGGTCCTGGCGTATACTGTCCGCAGAAATGATCAGGACATTTATATCCGAAGAATGTCTCAAGCCTTCTTTAGATACCGCGCTCTCCCGCTTCTCCAAACCGGATCCTGTAAAAAAAGAAAATCCGAAACCTAAGAGCACGACCGCAGCAAAGACGAGATCCTTTTTAGAAGGAGAAAATCGAATATCGAAAGAATATAAAGCGGAAGCGCTTAAAATTCCCCAAGTAGATCCCAAAAGATGAAAAGAATAAAATAATATTATAAAAACCGTATATCTGATCAAAGATTCGTAAGACTTAGATTTCCAAAAACCGAATCCGGTCCGAACCACCTGCACCGCTAAAAATAAAAATAGGACGGACTTAAAGAAGAATGGAGAAAAATTGTCCGTAATAAAATATAAAAAACCTACCGCCCAAGCATGCCTATAATAGAAAAATTCCCCGTATACTTGAGGATATTCGGAAACAGATCCGCAAAATAGAAGGAACAATACGGAAAATAAAATTAAATAAATCTTATATATTGGGATTTTTTTCCGGTTCCTCCAATCTGAATGATCGGGACCTAAAAATAAAATGACCACACCAACAAAAAACGCATAAGAAGAAACGATTACTCCTCCTAAATCTTTAAGTAATAAAGGTACAAGTCCGTAAAAAAGAGAAATAAATTCGCTGATATCCACTCCCATCACATGCAAAGATGTATTTGTGAGTAGACAAAGAAGTGTAAGGACAAATACGAAAACCCCGGAATGGACCCAAGGATTCCCGGAGTGAAATTCGGATCGAAGAAGATTTTTAAATCTAGACCAGAACTCGGACATTCAAGGTATTCCTTCCGAAGGAACGAGAAGTAAAATTTTCCCAATCCAAAGGAACCGGAGATTGAACGATAATTGCGGCCACACCCGGCTCGTTTTGGGATATTTCCTCCACTACCTTTTTCAATTTTTCCGTTTTTTTCTCCCAGAAAGAATAAGGAGGGTCCATAAAATACACCTTTGTTCTTTCCGGAATATCGAAACCGGAATAGAACCTAAAGGCGTCCTTACGTAAAACTAAATGAGGTTTTCCTAATTTATCCAAAACACCTTTCAGGCTTTCAAATCTATCCCATGCAAGTTCCAAAAATACTGCTCTGGCAAAACCTCTACTCAAGGATTCGATCCCCATTTGGCCTGATCCCGCAAATAGATCGACGAATGCCGAATCCTCTAAATTTAAACGTCCTTGGAGCTGAAGGGATTCAATGATATCGAATAATGATTTTTTAATGATCGCCGGAGTAAAATTACTCTTCCCCTCAGGACTAACTGGAGAAGGGATCAATCTACCCTTTAATTCCCCGGTTTGGATCCGAAGACCTTTTGATTTTTTTCCCGGTTTCATTTTTCCTCTTTTTTCTTTTCCAGACCGATCTCTAAGATCCGGATCCGTTTTCCCAATTTGGAATCCGCCGGCACTGATTTAAGTTTTGCCAAAACGGAACTCGCCGCCTCGTATTCCTGGGAAGAATACAATATACATGCGTATGTGTAAACACCTTCGGAGTATCGAACCGAAGACTCTCCCTTATATAGGAAAATTTTTCCCCAACGACTTCCAGATTCGTATGATTCCAAAACAAGTGCGCGTTCTAAAAATAGAAAAACGGAATTATAAAAAATGGAAGGTTGTTCCTTGGATCTGGAATAAATACTTAAAAGAGTTTTATCTATCTCCTCCAGATTGGATTCGGAAGCTACATATAATAAAAGGATCTTATAATCCAATTCTCCGGATCTAAGCCCCGATCGGGAAACTTTTACTAAGGTGTCATAGTTTCCTTTTTTATAATATTCATATATTTGGTCGAAATCCACCGAATAAACGGGAACCGAAAATAAAAAGATAACGGTAAGATGAATTAAGGCGGTCCGAAACGAAATTTTGGGGAAAAAGCCGGACCGCTGAAAGATTAGAGTTCTATTACGTTTGAAGAGCCGCACATGGAGCAGATATGATTTTCTGGGCCGTCGTAAGATCCGTCTGTATCATCTTCCCAACGATGATCACAATCCTCGCATACAAAAGTTACGGCGTCCTCGTCGAGGTAATCCTCGTCGCCGTCTGTTTCGTAATCCTCGTCAAAATCATAATTATAAGGCATATTTACACGGAATCCAGGAGGGGTTCGAGAGTCAAGCTAGAGTAGGAATTCCAACCCTAAAAAATAAGTGAAAGGTCCGGGCTTTTTTTAGAATCTGACTTTAGACATGCTCTACCAAGCCAACCACAGAAGTTACAGAAAAAAAGCGAATTACAAACCTTTAGTGTTCTTTTTGATCCTGCTAGGTTTGGCAGGGATTGCCTTTTTTTTCAGACAAGATATCAAAAACCTGTTCGCGGGAGACAGGCGTTTACTTCTGGAGAAAGAGAGAAAACTACTCCAAGAAGGAATCGTAAAAGGTGAGCCAAAAGAAGGGGAGATTAAAGAATTCAAATCTACCGCAAAAGATTTTGTGACTTCTAATCCTAAAGAAGGGATCTCTTACCATTATGCGGCTCTTTCGGGATATTACGAATTTTTACTATTAGGTTTTAGATTTGATTCGGTCACTCTTTCCAAAATCGCATATACCGGTTTCCAAGAATTTTTAGAACAAGATAGTTCTTACCTCCCTCTTGTGGAAGATTCGTATAGACAAGCTCTTAGGGCACAAGCAATCGATCCGGAATTTTTAGAATCGACCGATAACCGATATCTGATCGCATTCGGAGAATCCATTCGACAAAAACTCAGTCGTTCGGCTTTGAATAAACTTCTGATCTCCATAGAACCCGAAAAATTAAGTCCCGAATTAAAATCGGGTTATGCTTGGACCTGTTTGGTAGGAAGTGCACTTTCCGGAAATACCGAGTTCTTGAAAAAGATACTCTCCAGGCAGGACATCTCCGGCTCCTTACTGCTTTCCGCAAGAGAATCCGATTTTTTGATCGCTTTGTCCGAATTCAGGGCAGGACAATACGTTTCTTCCTTAGATTATTTAAGAAGGGTCAAAAATGTGAACGAGGACTTTCTAACGGGAAGTTCTAAAATTTTAGAAGCTAGGATCTTCTATTACCAAAATCTTTCACCGAAAGCGATCGCATTATTGGAGGAATATTATCCTAACTCGGGAGACAGAAAGGAAGAAGTCCTTGAACTCGCAAGAGAAATACTCTCCAAGAACCAAACCCTGAAAACGAAATTGCCCGTAGAGGATTAAGAAAATGAAATATTCTTTCTTTCTATTTCTTTTGACTTTTTTGGCTTGCGGGGTAAAACCTGTGCCTCCTCCCGCAGGAAAATTCTGCGAGCCTATGCTCAAAAACACTCAATGTGTATATCTGGATTTCAGGAATTCTAAGGCGATCTTAGAAGATAAAGAATATCCGATGAAATCCACAAGCACCTTGAATTTTTCTTATAAAGTAGACGAGGTTTTTTACGAAGTGGAAGTCCTGAACGAGAACAGAGTCAAGATCACAGGCACAAACGGGTTCCAAAAAACATTATTAAAACTGAAAGATAAAGACGAGAGAAAAAAAGAATACGCTAAACTTTGGAAGGCGATCCAGGATCTGTTTTAGATCGGGTTATAGTCGCCTCGCTCCTGAAACCCGCGTGGCGGGCTATATAGAGATCACCTTTAAGTTTCCCTTTTTCCCGTATTTAATGATTTCCTTATCTTTAGTGACGAGCTCCGCATTTAGAACTCTTGCAGTGGCTACGATAATCCTGTCTGCAGGGTCCCCGTGAAAGGAATCGGGCAAATTTACACTTTCTACGATTACTTCCGGAGTTAAACGATAAGGCTGGATCCCCGGAGCAGTATACGCATCTTGCAACCATCGATTCAAGGTTCCCGAGATCTGGATCCTTTTTTTGACTATAAGCATTCCTACTTCCCAGCCGGATATTTCGGAGATATAAATCCCTCTGTGAGGAATATGTCTGTATAATTTCCTCAGAATGGGTTCTTTTTCCATCTTAGGATCTCCTTCCATGAGCCAAATCCAGGCGTGAGTATCGAGAACGATCATCTATTTGGAATCCGCATCCCAACGTAATCCTAAACTGGGAACGATATCTTCGTTCTCTTGGATCCGTCCTTTTAGATAACCGAATAAGCGTGCCGCGGTGTTATCTTTGATGGTCACTAGCTTGGCCACAGGTTTTCCGTGTTTAGTGATGATCACTTCTTCCTGGGTTTCTTGGACCATGTCCATTAGGCTTAGACATTTGGTTTTAAATTCGGCTGCGGATAGTTGCATACGCCAAGTCATAATATGACCAGTCATGGATGTCCAGTTTTTTATCAAAACTCGCTCGGAATCCTTGTTCGGCTTGAATTTTGGAAGTATATAAGCCTGAAATTCCGGAATACTACTCGAACGAGCGATACGCATATTCTTCCATCAAATAATTTCGGAAGAATCGACCGGGTCGCAAAAAATGCTCGCTCGAATGAGTTTTTTCTCCCCTATTGATCTACGCATATGAGTGATTCAGGCCGTCGAATTCGTTTTTTCATTTTTGCTATCCTTATTTGTTTTCTATCTTTCTTTTCTTGCGCCGAAGCCAGAGGTAAGGAAAGACCTATTGCGGAAAATGGGAACCTCGATTTAAGTAACTGGGATTTTACAAAGGACGGAACGTTAGAATTAAACGGAGACTGGAGATATTATTGGAAAGAATTCATTCCTCCTAAAAATTTTCAAGACGACCTTGTTTCAGAACCAAGCGGGTTCATTCCGGTTCCAGGAGTTTGGAACGGTCATCTTTTAAATGGAAACCCCTTACCTGCCGTAGGGTACATTACGTATCATTTAAGATTATATCTTCCGGATCACTCTCCCGATCTTGCGATACGAATAGATGACGGCCAAGGTTCCGCATATTCCTTATATTGGAACGGCAAGTTAGTCGCCTATAATGGGCATCCGGGATCTTCTCCGGAAGAAGAAAGTCCGGAATATCTTGCTCAAACTAGTTTTGTTCCCCATTCCAAACAAGTGGATCTAGTGATGTATATTTCGAATCACTATCATCGTAACGGCGGTTTCCAAATGCCGATCTTACTCGGAGACTCCGCCGAAATTTTCTCAGCGAGAGACAGGAACAGGATTACGAGTGCGTTTTTGGCGGGAGCATTACTGATCATGGGGCTGTATCATATAGGCCTCTTTCTATTTCGCAAAAAAGAAATGGAGATCCTTTGGTTCTCCCTTACTTGTATAGTTATTACCTCCAGAGTACTTACCAGCGGGGAAAGATTTATAGGAGAATTATTCCGAGATGTTCCATGGAACTTAATGGTCAGAATAGAATATCTTTCCTTTTATCTAGGAGTACCTTTTATGGCGATGTTTCTCAGAACTTTGTATCCCGCTCAGTTTAACAAAACCGCTATGATTGTCATTTTCACTCTATCTATTCCTCCTTGTCTTTCCATCATATTGCTTCCTCCCGCAATTTTCAGTTACACTCTCCCTTACTACCAAGGCCTAATCGTATTTTCGGGAATTTACAGCATGATCATGTTGACGATAGCCATATTCAAAGGGCTACAGGGAGCAAAATTAATGTTACTCGGCTTGGGGATCTTCTTCGCGGCCGTATTGAACGATTTTATTTTTTACCAATTCCATATAGGGCCCGGATATCTTACTCCCGCTGGTTTATTTCTTTTGACATTTGCTGATGCGGCGACTTTGGGCAGAAGGATCGCAAGCGCATTCAATACCAGCGAAGAATTATCCGTTAATTTGGAGAAGAAGGTAATCGAAAGGACGAAAGAACTCGCAGAAGAAAGAGACCGAACGGATTTACTATTGCTGAATATTCTTCCCAAAACCGTTGCGGAAGAATTAAAATCCAAAGGATCGGTCACTCCCGTATATTACGAATCTGCGAGCATACTTTTCACAGACTTTGTCGGATTTACTAAAATTGCGGCGGAAATGTTGCCGAAAGATCTGGTCGAAGATCTACATAATTGTTTTTCCGAATTCGATTCGATAGTTTCTCGTTACGGTTTGGAAAAACTAAAAACGATCGGCGATTCTTATATGTGCGCGGGAGGAATTCCGAATACCAACTTTACCCATGCGGTGGACAATTGCCTTGCCGGTTTAGAATTTCTGAGATTTATGCAAAAGACGGCAGAGATGAAATCTAAAATGGGTCTTCCATTCTGGGAGTTGAGAGTGGGAATTCATACAGGACCCGTAACATCCGGAGTGATCGGTTCCAATAAATTCGCCTACGATGTTTGGGGGGACGCAGTCAATCTTGCAAGTAGAATGGAATCTTCGGGTAAACCGGGATATTTAAATGTCTCCGGTTCCACCTACGAACTAATAAAAGATTTCTTCGTATGCGAGCATAGAGGAAAGATCCAAGCAAAAGGTAAGGGAGAAGTGGATATGTATTTCGTAAGTTCTATCCGCCCCGAACTCTCAGCGGAATCCAAAGGAATTACACCGAACGAAAAATTCGAAACCTTAAGAACGGAATTAAATTTGAAACTAAGCGCCGTATGATCTTCGAAGCGGACGTTTCGGAAGAAATATTAGATATTTATTATCTTCGGTAAATACGAGGAAAGATAAAAGTAATTCCGTAGATCATTCCCTGTGCTTTTACTTCTTCCGGGACCCTTCCGAAGTTTTGTCCCCTGAGTGCATCCACACAGGATTGGTCCACAAGAGGTTGCCCTTGAGAAGAGATCAATTTCGTATCGATTACCTGGCCTGCGTCGTTCAATAAAAATTGGACTTTTGCTTCGCCTGGTTCGATCGCTTCTCGGATTACCGTTCCCGCACCGTCACGATAACCGTAGTTTCCGCCACCAGGAGGAGAAAAACTTTGTTCGATCTGGCGAAGCATTCTTTTGAAATACTCATAACCTACTAACTTCTTAGTAGGAACGCTCATGGAAGAACTCCCATCCCAACGAAAAAGCATGTCTTGCTGGAAACGATAATTGAACGGGATCTTCGTGAGTCTTCCGGTGGCCGGGGCTTGCTCCGGAGTTTGTTCGTTCGGATTGGTAAATTCCACCGGATCCTGTTTTAAGATAGCGACTTCGTAAACTTTTTCCTCTTCCGTTTTCTTTTGGGAATTCTCGGGAGTCGCCTTAGAAGGATTTCTAAAAATATTTCCCATCACGAATTCGCGAAAAGGTGAAAGTGTATGAAATCCTTTTTCTTTTGTGATCCCGCCGGAACCCGCGGACTCTACATTAGATAAAGCTTTGTATTCGTCCTTGATCCTTTTGTCCACGAACTCCTGTTCTAAGAGGACTTCGTATATTTTTTCTCGTTCTGATCTTTCTTTTACCTGAACAAGCGGATCTTCTCCCAAGATCTTAAATAGAATATTACGTGTGAATAAGTGTGCTACTAAGAAAGAAGCGAATGCGAATACAAAAAACGCGGCAAATAGAAGGCGACGATCGTCCTCTCCTAAATCTCCTGCATTATCTATTTCACTTTTAAAAAAGGCCGGGAGCCGCATCTTCTTCTATTCTTTTGCCGAAAGCCGGGGGAACTCTATCCATCAGCTTGTAAGCCTTCTCCGTGGCAACTCTACCGGAAGAGGTTCTATTGATCAAGCCAACTCTTACCATATAGGATTCGTAATGGTCTTCCAGAGTCCTTTCTTCCTCTCCGATGACCGCAGCGATCGGTTTCAGGCCGACTGGGCCGCCTTTGTATCGATCGATCATACATTCCAAGATCTGGCGATCCATTCTATCCAGACCCAATTCGTCTATTCCGAGGCGGGAAAATGCCTCTTCGCAAGCGGGAATTCGGATCTGTTTTTCTCCTTTTACCTCTGCAAAGTCCCTCACCCTTTTGAGTAGATGATTTGCAATCCTAGGAGTTTTTCTGGATCTTCGTCCTATTTCAAAGGCTGCATTCTCTTCTATTTCATAACCCAGGATCTTGGAGGATCGGAGAACGATATCTTTCATCTCGGAATCGTCATAATATTCCAAACGGAAATGGATCCCGAATCTGCTCTTAAGGGGATCCGAGATGAGCCCACTTCGAGTGGTAGCGCCGATCAAGGTGAACGGTTTTAATTTGATTTGGATTGTCTGAGCAGTGATCCCTTCCCCCACGAGAAGATCGATCATGAAATTTTCCATCGCAGGATATAAGATCTCTTCTACCTTGCGGCCTAGGGAATGTATTTCATCGATAAATAATATATCTCTTTCTTCTAGATCGGTCAAAAGTTTTGCAAGATCTGCCCCTCTCGTTAAAACGGGAGCGGAAGTAACTACGATCCTAGTGCCAAGCTCCTGGGAAATAATACCTGCGAGTGTGGTCTTACCTAAACCGGGTGGCCCGGATAAAAGTACATGATCCAGGGCCTGCCCTCTTTTTTTAGCTGCGCCTACGAATACGCCTAGATTAGACAGGATCTCTTTTTGTCCTATAAACTCGGAGAATAAGGAGGGACGAAGAGATATCTCATCGTCGAATTTATCCTCCGGATTTAAGGTATGTCCTGCCAAAAGATTATATTACTCCGCCAGCTTGACCGAAATTTTTAGGACCTGGCCTTTTCGGAAGACTAGGACGGAAATACGCTGGCCCACTTTAGAAGCCCTGATCTTAGAAACCACTTCATTCGCGTTTTTAATCTTGGTTCCGTCGATCTCCAAGATCACGTCTTCCACGTCGATACCTGCTTCTGCCGCGGCACTACCATTCTGCACCTGGCGAACGAACGCACCTTCCGGTCCGGAAAGTTTAAGTTCTTTAGCAGTCTCTTCGGTAAGATCGTCTAATGCGACTCCTAGGCGGGCACGTTTGACTTTTCCGCCCGATTTTAATTCTTCTACGATTGTCTTCGCTTCGTTGATCGGGATGGCAAAACCTAAACCGATGGAGCCGCCGCTCGGAGAAACGATCATACGGTTGATACCCACTACCCTTCCGTTGATATCCAGAAGTGGTCCTCCCGAATTTCCTTGGTTGATCGCAGCATCCGTCTGGATATAATGTACTCCGGAATTATCGATCCCACCTCTTCCTACTTTGGAGATCACTCCCACTGTCATGGATTGTTCCAGACCGAATGGAGCACCGATCGCGATCGCCCAATCTCCCACTTTCACTGCGGAAGAATCCCCAATTTCGATCGGTTGTAGATCCTGGCTTGCCTCTACCTTTAGAAGCGCAACGTCAATCATCGGATCCGTTCCGATCAACTTAGCGGAAACAGGCTCTTTTACATTTTTGAAAACTACTTTAAATTTATCGAAATTACGAACTACGTGATCGTTGGTCAGAATATATCCTTCTTTGTTCAGGATAAAACCGGAACCGAGTCCGCTCACTTTTCTTTTCTGATTTCTGACCCTACCTTGTGGTCCGTAAAAAAATTCCTGAAACGGATCATTGTATTGTGGAACGTTGACTGTTCCTTCGGTAGCGATCAGCACTACGCTTGGTGAAACGTTTTCGTAAACTTCTTCGAATGCTTTTTGAATAGAGACTGCGGCTTTTGCGGATGCGCTCGGTTCTCTATCCGATTTTGCATTTAAGAATAAAGCGCTGTCACTTCCTGTTCCGCAATATAAGATCGGAGAAAGGATCACTCCGGCCATAACGGATATGCCTATCACCAGGAAATTTTTGAATCTGTCGTTTTTTTTCATGGATTCCTGCCCTCGGGAATGGGATTCCGGTAGATGAGCTTTCAGCATTCGAAGCAAAACCACTCATGTCAAGTGGCTTTCCAATTCAAAGGCATGGCACAAATACCTGGATTTTACGTTTTTGAAGGTTTGGACGGAAGTGGCAAAAGTACCCTTTCCGTCCGGGTCTTAGACCTTCTTACCTCCAAACATGTTCCAGCAATTTGTTTTGCGGAACCGACTCGGTACGAATCCGGGCTGTACTTGCGAAAATTTTTAAGCGGAGAAATAGAACTTTCTCCCGAAAAACAGATCGAAGCGTTTCTGGAAGATCGGGAAGTCTCGCTTCAAAGGAATATTCTACCTTCCATCGCTGAAAAAAAGATCGTGTTATTGGATCGATATATGTATTCTACGGCCGCTTACCAGTCCGGAGAATTTTTTTCCGCAAAGGAGATCCTAAAAAAAAATTTAGACAGGGGATTTCCGGAACCTGAAAAAGTTTTTTATCTGGAGATTGAACCGGAAGAAGCTCTGGCAAGACTAAAAGGAAGAGATACTACAAAAGACAGATTCGAAACGATCAGCGCTTTGACAAAGATCAAAAAAGCATACGAGGAAATTCTTCCGGAGAATACAGTCCGTCTAGATGCCAAACTATCTACGGAAGAATTATTAAAACTTGTATCCGAAAAAATCCCTTATTGAACCTGAGATTGTTGCAAAGTTTTTAAAGTTTCTTCGTGAATAGAAGCTTCCTTTTCCAATTGAACCGCTAGTTCTATTAACTTCTTCTTACGAGCCCCAGAGTGATTCGGTTCGGAAGAAGCAAGTTCCCTCAAATGACTCGCCTCGTTCCTTTTTTTCTTGGATAGATTGGTCAGGTATTTTTTAAATGCCTCTTTTTGTTCTTGTGTGGTCAAACTTTCCACTAACGCCTTTTCGATCAGTTTTGTTTCTTCCTCTGCGGAGAAGGACGAAAGTGTAAATGGGAATAGGGACAGAATTGAAATTAGTCCGACAAAAAATTGGATCTTCATCTTGACTCTCTTTGATTGTTCTTAAGGCCGATTTGTGTATTTGGTCCGGCCAAACTCAAGTGTTTACAGAATACAAATTCTGAACAGCAAATTTCTATGCTCCATGATTCTCAGAGCCAATCCCCAAAAATCGAATGAAACAGTTTATTGAAGTATTTTCGGTGATTGGCTCTAGAAGATCTGGCCTATGTCTATGAATAGCTGGGAATCTTCTCTTGACTTGGCGTAATCTATCAAGATCACTGTGGCTTGGTTCCAGATGATTCTCAAACCTGTACCGTAAGAAAATTTATACCCTTGCGTGCTGAAATCATGATATCCGTTCCATACTCTGCCGAAATCATAGAACGGAACCAAACTCAATGTGATCAATTGATCCCAAAATTTGAATGTGCTGAATCTCCAGCGAATCTCTAAATTCCCGAAACCGATCATAGGAGCGATAAATCTTTCCTGTCTATAACCTCGCAGAGTCTGTAGACCGCCCAATCCGTTGATCGGTCCGTCGATGGACCACATATAACGATATTCTGAAAAAGGAACTTCTCCTTTGGAATAATGAAGACCTGCTCTTCCCGCAACCACAAGTTCTTCGAAAAGTTTTGGGAAAGGCATATAGAAAAATTTTCCCTGCGTAAAAAACTTCTCAAACTCGAAATCGGAGCCTGCACGTTTGGAAGAAGAAGAATAATTCATCTCCAATAGAACGCCGGAATCCGGATCAGGCTCGAAGTCCCTTGTATCGTAAGCAAAACCAACGTGAATATAATTTACATTTCCACCATGATATCCGTTGATCAAACCAGCTTGGTAGTCTCGGGTAAGTTTAGAAGTCCCGTTCGGATAAGAAGAACCCCATCCTGTCGCAGGATCTCTTGCTACAGAATAATAATCTCCGTTAGTCGCAATTCTTCCATTCGGATAATCATAAGTTCGAATGACATTC
Source organism: Leptospira sp. B5-022 (assembly GCF_000347035.1). Taxonomy (GTDB): domain Bacteria; phylum Spirochaetota; class Leptospiria; order Leptospirales; family Leptospiraceae; genus Leptospira_B; species Leptospira_B cinconiae. Next base: position 299,128 of record NZ_ANIJ01000047.1, on the reverse strand, counting down.
TGAGAAAACTCAGGAGCAACAATCCAACGAAAAGCTCCCCAAAAAGTTTTATCCACAGAGAACGTAGCAGTCGTAGAACGAAATTCGTAAGTATTATACAACACATTACTTTCATACGGATATATAGATCGGGGAGAAGAAGGTCTGCGATAGGAAAGTGCGTCCTCCAGATCGGAGAAGCTGCCTCCATTCTTCAGTTCGCCTGTAGGTTGGTTCTGATCTCTATATTGAATTTCACGTAACGTGCTTGTTCCAATCCCGAAATATTGAGAATTCTTATTCGTGCTATAAGAAATACTAGTCTTCAAACGATAAGCGGTATCGAAAAGAAAAGGACTGTCGAAAGTAAACTCATAATAGTCCGCACCTTTTGTGGTCTTGTAAGCTTGGGCGCCGAATCTATATTTGTAAGGTTGGAACTCGAAATAAGGATCGGAACGATTTCCGTTTTGGTATAAAAATCCTCTGGCTCCGTAACCTTGTCCTCTCACGGGATCTTCCGAAAAAACAGGAAGGCCGGTCGCATACCAACCGCTTCGTTTTTCTTCCAGCACTTGTTTGGAGAGGCGCTTGGATTCGTTCAGGTCGATTGCAACTTTCTCTCCTTCCGAAAAAATCGAAACAGGAAGTAAGAAGCAGGCTAGTAAAAAAAGCCGAAAGGAAACCATAAAACGTCTATGGGCAAACTGAAAAAAAGCGGTAAAATGTAAGCAAAAAACCTCGGATACCTCTCCTGAAATTTCCGTAAAATCCATGCTCCAGGAATCAGATTGACTGCTTGGGTAACTCCCAAAAACTCACCTACATAAGTACCTATAGCTCAACGGATAGAGTACAGGCCTCCGGAGCCTGGGGTCCGGGTTCGAGTCCCGGTAGGTACAGAGGACTCGAAGCTTTTGCACGAAAGCATTTGCAGCGATCCGTAGAGAGCGAAGCGAGTGCAAAAGACGCCGTGGAGCCAAATCGAGCAGGATGCGAGATTGCGTAACGGCGAGTCCCGGTAGATACACTCCTGCAATTACAACTTTTCGTCCAGTTTTAACCATTCTCGCAATTTAAGCTGCAGACTCATTTGATCTCGTTTGACCTTCAATCACCGACTCCTTCGGGTCGTTACCTCGCTTTACAACCAGTTATCCAGCTTTAACTCTTTAATCCTTTTGAACTCTTTTTCATTATTAGTCACAAGGATATAATCATGGGAAATAGCTTGAGACGCGATTAATAGATCGAAAGGGCCTATCGGTTTCCCCGATTTTTCTAAACGGAAGCGTATTTTAGCCGCAATCTTCGATGAATTGCTATCGAATGGTAATATATTTAAATATCCGATAAAATCAGATAATGCTCTTCTGTTTCTCTCATTATGAAGGCTTTTTTCGACTCCAAAATATAATTCAAATTCCGTAATAGAAGAGATATAGATATTCTCTAAAGCTACCTTTTTTAATTTTTTATAAACCGGATCAGGTCTTTGATTTATGATATAAATACAAATGTTCGTATCTAAAAGATACTTTTTCATATAGGATCGCGCCTATCGTAATCCTTAGGCTGAGCTCTTTCTATTTTGAAATCGGCGGAAAATCCATTTAGAGCATTCCAAAATCTATCTACAGCATCTTCGATCGGGGTCAATACTACGGTTTCTCCTTCCTTATGGATATAGACCTCTTTACCTTTAAATCTATATTCTTTCGGAAGACGAACTGCCTGGCTATCTCCATTTTTGAATATTTTGGCTCGATTCATAAATATATATACTGAAATATATATTTTTTACTATGTCAAGATCTTTGTTTCGCACAGAGTTTACGAAGGCCTCAGAGGGGCTTGGTATAAAAGGAAAACTTTTCTAGCAATACCCGCGAAGGATCGAGCCGGGGTCACAAAAATCGCGAATGCGATTTTTTGACCGGAGGCGAGAGCCTGACCCGAGCGAAGCGAGTGGGCGCGGCCCTCCCGTAAAACACATTCTAAATATGACCAATCAGTCATTTTTTCTTGACATTTCTCTATACTGTAGTATATCACTCCCTCTAAATATAGAATACGGAGAGAAAGATGTTCCTTCCTAAAGCTCCCCCTTATGATGCCTTGGCCTGGGCGAAAATGTCATTCGCAGATAGGGCCCGTTTGTCCTGCCAAGCCTGGGCAGTCCAAGGTTACGGCTCCCCTCTCGGGGCATATATCGTATATGTTTTAAAAATCGCATTGTACATTGCAGGTTGGATCTATTTCTGTTCTTTTAGTCCAGGACTCGGAACATGGGGAACTGTTACTTGGTGGTTTGTTCCGGTGGCGTTTCAAAAAGCGATCGTATGGAGTTTGTTATTCGAGGTTCTGGGACTTGGGTGCGGAAGTGGTCCTTTAACCGGAAGATATTTCCCTCCCATTGGAGGATTTTTATACTTCCTAAGACCTAAGACCACCAAAATGCCTTTATTCGAAGGAGCTCCTATCATAGGAGGAAAGACCAGAGGAATTCTGGAAATCGTTGCTTACGCTTCCGTTTTGGTTTATTCCGTTCTCTGTTTGATCCACCCTGCGCCGGGATTCGAACAATTTTTGCCGATCATCATCAGCTTGGTAATCGCAGGTATATTAGATAAAACTGTTTTTCTTGCTGCAAGAGCGGAACACTACTGGGTAACAATAGTTGTATTTGCATTCGCACAAAACTGGATCGCGGGTGCGATGATCGTCCAACTTTCCATCTGGTTGTTTGCAGGATTTTCCAAACTTAACTCCCACTTTCCGAGCGTTGTCTGCGTGATGGCAAGTAATAGCCCATTCACACCTTTCGCTTGGTTCAGAAAGGCGATGTATAAGAATTACCCGGAAGATCTTCGTCCTTCTTCCACGGCCGTAGCGAAAGCGAATATGGGAATCGTTCTAGAAATGGGAACTCCAATCGTTCTATTTACGGCGATCATGACCGGTTCCCAAACAGTTCTATACTTAGGACTCGGAATGATGGTATTCCTACATAGTTATATCACAAGCAACTTCCCGATGGGAGTTCCGATTGAATGGAACTTCCTCGTGGTTTACTCAGGGTTCTTCTTATTTGGAGCGAATCCGACCATCACTCCTTTCCAATTGGAGTCCGCACCTGTTGCCGCTTTCTTATTCGTGTTCTCTTTAGCTCTTCCGTTGATCGGAAATATCAGACCGGATTGGATCTCCTTCTTACTTGCGATGAGATATTACGCAGGAAATTGGGCGGTAAGCGTATGGATGTTCAAAGAAGATAGTTATAAAAAATTGGAGAAGCTTACCAAAACTTCCGGATGGTTGTACGACCAGTTGGATATGTTTTACGAAAGAAAAGTTTCGGTAGGTTTGGTGAGTAAGGTGATGGCGTTTAGACTCATGCACCTACACGGAAAAGCATTCCAAAAATTAGTTCCGAAAGCGGTCAAAAATTTTGAAAAGTACGAATGGGTAGAAGGTGAACTGATCGCCGGTATGGTGGTAGGATGGAACTTCGGAGAAGGTCACTTACATAGCGAACAACTACTTAGATCCGTGCAGGCACAGTGCGGTTTCAAAGATGAAGAACTACGTTGTATCTTTATAGAAGGCCAACCGTTAGGAAAATCCACAATTCACTACAGAATCCACGACGCTGAGAAAGGATTGTTAGAAGACGGAAAGATAGAAGTTGCCGATTTGAAGGAACTCCAACCCTGGCCGACTAAATAATGGATTTCAGTTCCGAAGAATATGATATTTGTATCATAGGTTCCGGCCCGAACGGACTAGCGGCAGCATCCGTTCTGGCTAATTCCGGACTTTCCGTTTTGGTATTGGAAGCTTCTGATACGATAGGCGGCGGTTTGCGAACGAAAGAGTTAACCTTACCCGGTTTTCTCCATGATGTTTGCTCCGCCGCTCATCCTATGGGAATTTTATCTCCTTATCTTAAAACACTTCCTTTGGAAAAACACGGACTCAAATGGATAGAACCGGAAGCTTCCGTGGCTCATCCTTTGGATGGGGAATCCGCGGTATTACTAAAATTATCTTTAGAAGAAACCGCAAAAGATTTAGGTGCGGATAAAAAATCCTATATAAAATTGATCTCCCCTTTTCTAAAAAATCCGGAAGGCCTTTTGTCGGATGCGTTAGCTCCTCTTGGCATACCGAAACATCCTTTTTTACTGGCGAGATTCGGATTATTAGGACTACGTTCCGCAAAATCGATCGCTAATTCTTGGTTTAAAGAAGAAAGAGCCAAGGCCTTATTCGCGGGTTGCGCGGGACATTCTATCTTTCCATTGGAGAAGTTTTTAAGCGGAGCTCTAGGACTTTTATTCTCTTTAACGGGACATGTACGCTCTTGGCCTGTGGTAGAAGGCGGATCCGCAATGATCGCAAAATCCCTGGAGTCCTATCTAAAAGGTCTCGGAGTAAAGATCCAAACGAATTATAAGGTCTCAAGTCTTTCCCAACTTCCTAAAACAAAGGGTATTTTTTTTGATACAAGTCCGGATCAATTAGCTTCGGTAGCAGGAAATACATTATCCTCCTCTTATATAAAAAGAATTTCATCTTATAATTACGGACCGGGAGTATTCAAGATGGATTGGGCCTTAGATGGACCTATCCCTTGGAAAGATTCCCGTTGTCTGCAAGCATCCACAGTTCACTTGGGTGGAAAATTTTCCGAAATTGCAAAGGCCGAATCGGAAGTATGGTCGGGAAAACATCCGGATCGTCCCTATATGTTGGTTGTCCAACAAAGCCAATTCGATCCGACCAGGGCTCCTAAAGGAAAACATACAGGATACGCTTATTGCCATGTTCCTTCCGGTTCCACAAAGGATTTGACTGAAGTTCTGGAAGCCCAGATCGAAAGATTCGCTCCGGGTTTCAAGGACAGGATTTTAGCCAGACATTCCATGAATACAAAGGACTTTTATTCCTATAATTTAAACTATGTGGGGGGAGCGATCACCGGAGGAGCGGCAGATCTTACACAAGCATTCTTTCGACCGATCGCAAAGATGGATCCGTACACGACTCCTAATCCTCATATATTTATTTGTTCCGCATCCACACCTCCCGGAGGAGGAGTACACGGTATGTGCGGATATCACGCGGCTAAAACTGTATTAAAAAAAATTCATAAACTAAAGTATATTCGTTATTCCCAATGAAACTAATAACTTCCGGGTCCAGAAGACAGGACAACAAAACAAAAAATAGAAATGCGATCCTAAATGCGGCTCGTAGGGTTTTTGCAAGTGTAGGATTCGAGGCTTGCTCCACCAGAGAAATCATCCGAGAAAGCGGGCTTGCTCAGGGAACCTTCTATAATTATTACAAAGATAAGGAATCCGTAATGCAAGACATTGCGGATGAATTAGCCGAAGGAATCCGAAAGGGGATCAGAGAGGCCCGTGCAAAAGCGGAAAGTCCTTTAGCTTTTTTAAGCGATGCCTACTTTGCCGTCTTCCAAGTGATGATGCAGGATCGAATTCACTTGGATCTATTGACCAGGAACAGGGATATTATTCGGGGATACCTATTCCAAGGCGGCTCGATGACCTATATCTTGGAAGAATTAGACAGTGACTTGGAAAGAATGGTAGCTGCAGGAGGTTTTCCTGCGCATCCGATCCGCATCACTTCCGTAATGATGGTAGCCGCCGGGTTCGAAGCGATGGTTCTCCTAGCAAAAGAAGACAATTACGATCTTAGAAAATTATCCGATTATCTAGGTCTTCTCTTCCAAGGAGGAATACATAACGTTTCGAAAGTGATCCAGGAAGATGGGGAATTGCGTCGTTAAAAAAGATTTTTTATTCGCCGCTATTCGAACTTTTACCGATATTCCGATCAAAAAACATATCGTTTGGATTTAAACGACAAGTTCGATTGGTCATGAACGAAGTAAAAGAATCATAATCAGCGACGACCCCTAAAAATTGGATCACTTGAGCACAGTCGTCGACATCCTTCTTTTTATAATATTTGGATTCATCCAGATTGAAGACCGTCTCATTTATAAAAGATGCTAAGATGACTTGAGCCATCACATAAGAATCCAATTCGGCCCCAGTATAACCTTGGTCAGTAAAATATTCCGTAGCAGTCAAATAATCCCCAACTTTTGCCGCAGCCAATAACTTTTCCTTGGCCTCATCTCCTTTGTAAGTATCCGTTATTCCTAATGTATCCACTGCGATACAATTCAGAACGAAAAGTAGCATCAATATTGTGAAATAGGTTCGTTTCATCGTTTTTCGTTTACCTTTATTAGTTTAAGTTTATATGTTTCTATAAGATTAAGACTCTGTCCCCAACTCACAGACCGGCTCTTCTTCACCGGGGCGGTTTTTTTCTATCGTAAATTGGATATCAAAACCCCTTCTAATCAGTTCAGGGTCTTTAGAACGTTCCCCAATCGGCATCCGGGTCGGATCGGAACCCAAAGTGCGCATTGCCGGAACTACTTTCATTCGTACGGAATAGCCTTCCGGAAGGTCAAATTCAGGATCAGCGCCCTCGCTCCTTTGGTCAGTTACGTCATTTATAAAAATTTTATACAGGTTCTTGCCTGGCAAAAGAGGCATCCAGTATTCACAGTCATAAGCGAAGTAATCTCTACGATTGCCTTCCATTATTTGGCGAAACCAATTACGATTTAGTAGATCTTTCTTATTTGTATAATAAAATTCCGGCGGATTGATTACACGTGGAATTCTATCTTTTTCTGTATAGGGGAAGTAGACATCTGGATCCATCCATTTTATAATAAAATAATATTGATTCACCTTAAAAAACCACCTATTCTGATCGTAGTTCTTTCTTTCTTTATAATTTTTTATCTCGAACTTCAGGTAATTGTGATGAAATTCTTTCGGAGTCCATCCTCGGTTATAGCTGCCTAATCCGGCTAGTGGAAAACAATCATGAAATACAAACGGAAGACATAAGAATAATGGAAGAACCTTCATCTTCACAAAGTTCCTCCACAGGTCCGTTGCGTAGCACTTCCGGCTTTAACAATCAAACCTAGCGGAATCTCCACATCCCAAATCAGCTGGATTCCATAACTTAAAAGATCAATTCCGACGGAAGACCAGTCTTGGTCCAAAGCACTTTTTCCAGTAAAGCCGTAACCACCATATTGAACTATTTTTCCAATAATTGGTGCCTGTGCGACAACTTGCGTATATCCTAAATACCCAAAGTATGAGCCTACTACAGCTATCTGCCCCGCCACCGCATAACAAGCCGCAGTTCTCGCATTCTTCTCATTCCAATTTATATTATTGAAACTTGATTTAGAATATCCACCTGCTAGATACGCCTGGAAAGTCATTGGAGACAAAGTAGCTCCTGCGAGCGCTAATCCAATCCCGAGCCCGGTCGCAGCAAGAATAGGAATAAGAGCACTCACAAGCAGAGCAGTTCCCACTGCGGCAGCAAGAGCGGTAGTTACTACGGCAGATACGACCGCCAACGCCCCCATACCTACAAAAAGAGCTACTCCCGCCGCGGAAGCCGCAAGTCCTGCAGCGATAGCACTGGCTGCAAAACCGGTAGCGAGTGCGACGGCTGCAACTGTAGCACCTAACGTAATTGCTGCCACACTCGCCAAGGATGCGGCTCCGATTGCGGCGATCCCCGCCCCAACCGCAAGTCCAAGTCCGGTAGTGATAGTAGCGGTCGCTACTAAAGAAGCGGCTGCACCCACTCCTAAAGCGGTTCCAATCACTGCAGCTGGATTGAGCGCCATAACAATTCCAAGTCCGGCATCGCTCCATCTCTGAGAACTCACATAAAGCGCATTGCTAAAAAATGTACTTAACGAAAGATTAAAGTTCAAGAACCCAAGCCCGTTCCTTTCCAGGAAACTACTCAAAATACTGTTCCCGCTTGGGTCTGTGTACCTGATTGGATTACCTTCCGTATACATATACAGATCCATCCCCATCGGTCTCGAGGTATCCATAACCGAGTCCGCCTGTAAAAATCTTCCGATGACCGGATCGTAATATCTTGCTTTGAAATAATAGAGACCGGTTTCCTTATCTTCTTCTTGTCCATTGTATTTGTAACGGAACACATCCGGTCCGGAAGAATCGTTTCTCTGGATCTCTCCGTATGGTTTATAAGAAATATGTGATGCTCCGCCCTGGTCCCCTCCTGCGATCCTATTTCCATTCCCATCTGTTGCCATGGTGATGGAACCCAAATGATCCGGATGAAGAAATAAGAATCCGCCGACTGGAAGTCCCGCTCCGGACCCCGGTCCCCCCGGCTCATAAGGGTTACTTACAGTCGGTGTATTTGAATCAAATTGCGGTGGAACTAACCAGGGTGGATTTCCGTTACCACCGGGCATCAGAACAGAACAATTTGAAAAAGAAACGATCAGGATCGGAGAAGTGAATTTTAAAACGGACCTCCATAGACCTTCTTGAAAGGAAAGTAGTCCGAATCCAAGACCTAATAGAATTGTTATATACAAAAATCCTAAATTAGTTCCCGGCATTAGGAATAAATACTTTATTCCTCGGATCGAATTGTCTTTTACCGCCCAAGATAACGTCTTCCATCCCGTTTCTATTCCGGACGGTGAAGCGGAAATACTATTTCCCAGATAACTTACAAGTACTGCGTCCGTTCTGGTCCACTGGGCCACCAGATCTCCAGAATTCCCCCGGAAGTACAATGTATGTTGCGGGGATTTTCCAGGAGAAACGGAAACTTCATACAATCCGCCCAAACTGATTGTTTTACTGGAATCGCTGGATTTTGTTTTTCGTATTCTGGTTCCCGAAAAGTCATAATCGAATTTAATACGATCTTGGTCTTCCGTTTGGATCTCTTTCAATTTTTGGAAAGGATCGTAGCGGAAACTTTCCCCGTTTTTGGAGATGATATTTCCGGAACCATCGTAAGAATATTGGTAAGAATGATTTTGACCTGCTACCCTTGTAACTGCATTCTTATGAGAAGGATTTTCATAAGAATAGAATAAGTTCCCTTTCTGGAGTAATTTTCCGGAATCGGAATATGTGTATTCTTCCGTTCCATAAATGCCCGAAGCGGACACCAGTCTATTGAGCGTATCGTATTGGAAGTTTTGGCTCCGTACCGGATTTTTTTTATCCAAGATAGAAAGATAATTTCCAAACTGATCGTAATTGTATTCTATACTTTGATAAATTTCAGTATCCTTGACGGAAACGAATCTACTAGGCCTACGTTTTATCAGATCATAATATATATCCGTTCGAACACCGTTTCCCAACTGTCTTTGGATCTTAAGTTCCCCATCCTCCAGGATAGGACCCTGGTATTGAACGATAGGAAAATCAGAACCACTTCCATCTCCGGGCGTTAAAGTGATCCCGGAAAGAAATCCAGCTTCGGAATATAAGTTCTTTGCAATACTTCCATCCGGATATACGGTCTCTTCTATTTGGTTTTGCAGATTATACTTTTTACGAATTACAAATTGTAGATCTTCTTCCGTGAGTTTTTTTACGACGAGGTTTTGATTCCCTCTTAGATCATATCCGAACTCCGTCGATCCAAGTGGGTCTGTTACTTTGGTCAATCTACCGATCCCATTCTCTTTATCCGGGTCATCGTATTCATATAAGTAATATACGACCCCAGTTTCAGGAGATTCTCCTTTCACTTGGGAGACTCTTCCTAAGATATCGTATGAGTATTGTATGCTGGAACCGTTTTGGTATTTTTGTTTGGATAATTTTCCGGAATTTGGATCGTATTCATATTCGATCCTGCCTGAATCCGGATGGACCACTTTGGCCTTTCTTCCTCCAAAGTCACTTTCAATAAACGTGGTCCCGTTTTCGGGATCTATGATCTCCGAAATCCTACCGGCAGAGTCATAAGAATAGCGTGTTGTCTTTCCTTGCTGAGTCGAAGAAATTACCTGACCGATCAGATTTCTCTCCTCAATGGTTTCCTTAATTAGATTTCCGTTAAGAAGTTCCCTTCTTTTAGAGATCAAACCGTCGGTTTCGGATTCGATCACTGTTCCATCGTTTCTTTCGCTTCGAACCTGGTTCCCTTCCGAGTCATAAGTAAAATCCGTCCAGGAAAAAGGATTGGATCCTTCTAAATACGGATCGATTTTCCGAGTGACCTGGCCCTCCAAATTCCGGCGAGTTTCCTCCACTAGAACGTACCCGTTTACTAGGCTGCTTCTTTTTTTAGAAATTTTAGTAATATTATTACTCAAATCTTCCTGCCAAGTCTCACCATTACTCCTTCGGAAGATTTTTCGGACAAGCTGATTCTCTAGGTCCCCGGTGTTTTCATATTCGATTTTTTCCGACCACTCGGTTTCCCCAGGTAAATAACTTTTTATAGCCCTCCCCTGAGGATCGTATTCCGTTCTGGAAATTCCCCCATTTTCGTCCGTGCTGGATAATTCCAAACCGTTTGCAAAATTATAGGTTTTTTCGGTGACCTGGCCTAGTCCGTTGGTCATCTTGAGCGGGAACTTATGTAGAATATTATCATATTCTACAGTGATCGAATTTCCGCTAGACTCTTTTATAAGACTTGGATTTCCGTAAGAGTCGTATGCCTGGATCATTTCGCTTTTCCAGACACCGGGACTCATCTCCTCTTTCACCGCTGATATTTGAAAATTAGAATATTCTATTTTTTTGTGAGAAATGATCTCCCCATTCTTCAATACTTGAATATCAGTCGGCTTTCCTAATATACCCTCGTTCCAATCGTTCAAATACGTAATTTTTTCGCCGACAGTGGTTCCGTTAATACTTGTGTCTTTGCGGGTATTATTTCCATACGTATCATACGTTTTTGTTACCGTAGAAGATTGGAATAATTGACCTGCCCTATATACATTCTCCAGAGTATCCGTTTCCTGGATCAGTATGCCGCCGTTGAAAGATATTGATTTTCGGAAGTTTTTATATAATTCGGAAATTTTAGACCCATTCTTAAATTTCGTCTGAGCGGTCGCAATTCCAACAGCCTCCAAGAAAGGAGTATCATATTTCGTTTCCGTAATGGAGTTGGAGATCGTATTTTTTTCTTCTATTTTTTGAAATCCTAAATATCCGGAATTTCTAAATCCGCCTCTATAAATTCGCGAGTGGAAATATTTATATGAATTTTCTTCCAAAACCGTACTCCCCGCTTTTTGAGAAAGTTTAACGGTCAAAAAGTCCGGAAACAGGAAAGGAAGAAATTCAGGATGATTCGGATCATATAACGCAAGTCCGTTCGCTGTCGGATGATTTTTAGAAAGGGAATACTCTAATTGAACGCTTACGTTTCCATCGGAGACATAGGAACCGTTCTCTATTTTGGTCAAAAGTCCGGAAGGAATATCGGAACGGAATCTTAACAGATGTAATTCTAAATTCGATTCATAAGGGAACTGACGATAAGCTACCGTATTCACAAATGGAATACTGGACGGCACGGAATACTGCAGCGGTCTTTTTTCGCCATTCAAGCCTAAAAGTTCCGGTTTACCATCCCCATTGATATCCAGCGGAATCAGATATCCTCCAGTCACCCAGGACTCGTCCCCATCGGCGGAATAAAATAGATTTCCATTCGAGTCCGTTTTAGAATAAGAAACGATTAGCCTAGATTCGGAAGAATCATATCTCAAGAAGTCCGCTCTTCCATCCCCGTTCAGATCTATGAATTCTTTTCTATTCCTCCAATTGAAATACGCATTATCCGAAGAACTTCCGGATGTATTTGCGGAAGGGAGATAATTTCTGAGATCTATAGGAATTTCATAATATGTGATATTCGTAATGTTTACCGAAAAATTCCGAACGGTTATCGTTTGGGGCAAGGAATCCGCATCTTCGTTATCTGCTTCTTCGGTAGTGCTTACATTCGCTCTAAGAATATCCGGAACCCCGTCCCCGTTTAAGTCTTGGGTCAAATCCTGATTCCAATACAACGAAAAACCGGGAAGATAATTGGACTGAGAAGTATCATACACCTCTACAATAAAGTACGGATTGGAAAGATCTGAATAGTTATAGGTAACCCTATCCTTGATCCCATCCCCAGAAAGATCGATTTCCATAAAAGGTTGGTTAGAGGCGGATGAACTTTGTTTTTGTTTAGATGCATATGCACCATTTACACTCACCGTTTGGAAGGCGCCTCCCCCGTTCGTTCTAAACTTTCTTCCATCGAAAGGATAATAGTGGATGGTCCCTTGGCTTGTGACCCCGGAAAAAAATACAAAATCAAGATATCCGTCCCCGTTCAGATCGGAAACGAATTGATCTCCGTCGTTCCCAAAGGTTGCTCTGGAAATTTCGGTTTGTTCTAATTCGATCAAATTCCCATTCTTAAAATCGTAGAATGTTAAGATCAATCTTGGATCGGAAGTCCCGTTGACCCTAAGCAGATCGGGGATCCCGTTTTTATCCATATCCACAAACCCTTGGAAAGAATTTCCTGGATCTGTAATATTCAATAATTGTGATTTTTGAAAACCGGAACCGGTAGAAAGATAGATCTGGATCTTTGTGGAAGTTTTTGCCTGCAAAAAATCGATCTTCCCATCACCGTTTACATCCGCCAAAAAATGATACGGTTTACTTTGATGTAAATTTTCCGCGATCAGTTCGGGATATTCTACGGAATGCAGATCCGGACCGTAATATACGATCCCTTTAGCATCATTGGACCTTAGGACTAAAAAATCGGTCTTCCCGTCTCCGTTAAAATCTCCCGGAAAAATCCTTCCTTCTGTGGTGACTCCGATCGGGTTCCCCTTAGATTCTCCGCTCACAGAAATCGGATCTAAATTTTCCGTATCCCAAGAAGAAAGTTTGGAAACGGAAAATCTTTGACTATCCATATTTCCCAACACTCGGACCATTTCCGGACTTCCGTCCCCGTCCACATCCGCAGGAACGGCAAAAGACATTTCAACACCGTTGGTGCAAATATCTTGGAAATTTTCTATCCCAATTTGGCAAAGCGAGGGCGCCGAATAGTTACTTGCAACAATACAACCCCAGTCAGCGGTACAAGCACAGGATGCAACAGTCGCCTCACAAAAGGATCTCACGCTGGGATCGGAGGCTCTATAAGAATTTTGGAATGTTTTTCCTGAGGACTTTACGTATTGGGCTTGATTCGACCGATTCGAATACGAAAAGAGGATCGGTTTAAAATTTTTACGATGAAAGGAAGTAAGAAAAGTTTCCCCATCAATGGTATCATAATCGAATTCATAAACCTCGCTTAAGTTTTCCGAACCTGAAAAATCCTTCGCATACACTTCGATTTTTTCTAATCTTTTCTTCCGGGAAAGAGATTTGGTGAGAGAGAAAATTTTTTCTCCAAATCTTTCAGACAGATCCTCATAAATAAAGAGGATCCGCGCATTTCCTCTGGCATACACGACCTCCTTAGGCATAACGTCCGCGGATTGAAGATTTTCCGGATCGTATTGGATATCATACCCGTTCCCGAACCTATCTCTGACCTTATCCAGGTAAAAGGCGATAGGCGCTCCATCACTATCCAATCTGGAATTGGAACCGCCGGAAAAGTTTTTTCCGTATTCGTAAATGATCCCGTTTTTATCTCGAACCTTCCAAACGGAACCATCGAACTCCGCTTTGGAGAAACTTTCGAATTTGAATTTATAATTTCCGCTTGTATCGGAGATCATTTCACCGAATTGGGAAGAAGTATATCCATCGGAAGAGCCGAAGTGAACTCCCAGATTCGGATTTTTAGAGATCTGAGAAAATCCAACTAAGGTCCAACCTTTCCCCAATATTCCCGAACCGGAGCCGGAATATTGGATATCGATGGAAGGAACCAAATCTCCAGTTCCCGGAGGGACCTGAATCGAAAGTGAAAATCCGGGCTTTCCATACGAATTTACACTAACGTCCGGAAACGGAAGAGGTATCTCGGTCTCCAATCCGAAAAATGTCGAGAAAAATGAATAAATAGGACGTAGAGGGTTCCAAGCTAAAAGCAGGATTGCACTACAAAATATAAGAATTACATAATATCTTCCGGTCCTAAACATTAGCTTGCCAAATCCTTCTTTGTATTTCCGGAATTTTGTTCCGGATTGGAATTAGCCGAGCTGTGAGCGGTTCACCTAAAGGCGACTTTTATATATAAGAGCACTAACACGTTTAAAATTTCCAATGTCAAACATAAATATCCCAATTTAGGATATTAAAAATCACAATTTCCACATTCTTTTTCAAATATCCTGAATTGGGATTCAGATGAATCTCCCATTTTCGAATTTGGAATCCATATTCCGCACGAATTCCGAATTTTAACCCAAAAAGGATCCATCACCAAAGGAACATACAAATTTTAAAATATACTATTTTGGGATATTTTAAATGAATTCAAAATAAATTTCTTTCTTTTTACTCGAAGAAGTCACATCCCATCCATATAAGGTTCGGTCGAATTTTTTTCCACCTTCCTAATCGAAAATACGTCTATGTCCAAAAAGTGTACTTTTATTTTTTGCGGGATCTTCTTACTGCCTTCTTATCTTTTCGCTTTCGAAATTTTATTCAAGAATGGAGATGCTTTTATCGCGGAAGAAGTTTCGGAAGAACCGGAATACATTCTTTTTTCCTGGAAAGAGAAAAGATATAAGATCCCTAGGTCGGAACTCCAACGGATAGACCCCAGGAAGAAGGGTCCTGATTCCTCCTATCGATATTCCGAATTCAAACTAACGGATGGCACCCAACTTAAAGGGGTCTTGATAGAAAAAAGAGAGAATAAACTCATTTTAAAGACGGAACTTGGTTTTGCCGAGTTGGATAGAAGTAAAATCCTCTCTCATAATTTTGAGGATATCTCCTCGGAGCCTCCGATACTATCTGAACGATATCTATTAGAAACTTCTAAACAAATAGAATGGAGAATCGGATTTTTCGCTTCCGGATACTATTCCTGGGGTGCATGGGGACAGGCCTTCCCTATCACATACGGAGGTGGCGCATTCATAGAAAGAGATACAAATTCCAAACTTTGGTTCTATGGAGTTTCTTCCGAGGCATCCATTGGAAAAGGTAGGAACGGAAACTTAAGTATATGGAGCCAGTCCCTGTATTTGGGAAAATATTACGGAGCTTCTTCTCCGTATTGGTTAACTGGCGCCGGTTTCAGTAATTTAGTCCGATCGGGAGAGGAAAGGATCTCTACGATCAATCCGGATCTCATTTTCGAATTCGGTTGGAATTGGCGAACGGCATCCGGATCTTCCCTACGAATTGGAATCCGATCTCAGTGCAATATAGAAGAAGGAACGAACTTTTGCAGATCAGGCTTCCGATTCTCCTGGGGGTTTGCTATATGAGAAAAATATATTCTATTTTTATAATTCTTTTTATCTCCCTGCTCATTTGTTTCTGCTCGGCTTCCGGCTTATCCGAAATTTTAGGGGAAGAATCTTCCAAAGTGGAATTCGCATTTGTAGCCAAATTAGGCCCGAAATCGGCAATTCTTTCTTGGAATTGTTCGAAAGTTTCCAAGGGTACGATGTATACTAGCGAAGGAATTACCCCAAGTGTAAATTCTTCTAAAACCCATTTTTTAGAATGGAGGCATTTGACCCCGAATACTTCGTACAGAGCGATCTTAACCTGCGGATCTCAAAGGATAGAGGAAGGTAATATTTTAGAATTTACGACCTGGATCTCTAACGATCCTCCCAAAACGAGAGGGATTTGGATCTTAGGAGGGATCGGTAACGACGGACTACCTATACGAGAAGTGGATCTATTCGATCCTGTGACGGATATTTGGTATTCTTCCATTACGACCATCCCAAGTCCTCGGATCTTTGCCTCCATTCTTCATCATAAAAACAAAATATATGTGATCGGAGGTATGGAGAATGTTTCGGGGACCTATGTTTCTTCTTCCAAGGTCGAAGTGTATGATCCGTATGCGGATCTATGGGAAACAAAATCTTCTTTACCTTCCGGCTCTATCGGCGCGGTGGCAGGTTCCGTAGGGGATGAGATCTATCTTCTATCCGGTTCGAATTCTACCGATATGACGAATGGCCCGGTATTTAATACAATTCTAAAGTTCTATCCGGAATTGGGAACAAACGGTCAATGGATCTCTTATTCTTCCGCCTCCACGATCTTTAGTAGGGTTGATATGGCGGGTTGTACGATCAACGGTATTATTTTTTATACCGGTGGTAGGACGTATAATAGTGGAAGCGCTAACGCAAGCACGGATGGTTTTGCCGCTTCCGCAAATACGACTACTTCCTTTAGCGAACCGAGTTTGGGGGAATCCAAACATGGAGCTGCGAGCGTTTGTATTTTACCCTCTTCGTCCGATCCTTTCCCTGCCGATGGAGTTTATTTCGCGGTTGTCGGAGGTTCCACCGGTTCCGGCAATGTTTTCCAACCTGCCACTTCCATTATTCCCACCAACAGAACCGAATTTTTTCAATTAGGTTCTTCTTCCTTTTCTTTGGGACCAAGCCTTCCGAGCTCTTTATATTTTCCCGCAGTCCAGACTTCCTATGAAACTAGGAAAATTTTCTCTTTTGGAGGAGCTTCATCCATTAATATCCCGGAAAATACCGTGTATTCTTTGGATTCCGGGAATCCATTAGGTTCCGCGTGGACAACTCATCCTTCAACTATGCCAAGAAGAAGATATGCTCATAAAGCGATCCGGATCGACAGATGAAAATTTCCCTCAGGAAAGATACAATTTTTAGAATATTCGCATTTTGTGTTCTTGTAATCTCTCCTTTATTCCTACTTTCGGAAGAGGAATTAGCGGAAAGCGGATGGATCCAAGAAGGAAACATATTATTAGAATCTAAACAATTCGAAGAAGCGGAATTATTGGCAAATTCCGTTTTAGGATCCGATCCTTCCAATTCAAAAGCGGAATTTATTTTAACCCGGGCCTGGATCGGAATAGGAAATGAAGAAAAGAAAAAGGGAAACTTTCAAAAGGCGAAAGAATATCTTATGAAAGCCTACGAAAAATGGCCTTTAAACGAAAGTATTCGAAAAGAACTTGCGGAGTTAGAAAATTATCCGGATCAAAGTAAAAAATTATCTCCAATAATTAGAAATAATACGCCGATCTCAAGCGTTTCCACCAAAAGTATGGAAGAATTGACTGCCAGCATGAACCTTCTCCGCTTAGAGATAGAAAGACTAAAAATCGAACTAGAAACGGAACGGAAAGAACAAGTAAAAGGGAACGATTGGAACTGGACGTATCTCCTATTAGGAATACAAATCGCGGTTTTATTTGGGATATTCAAAAAAATTAGGTAATTATAATGTTTCAATATTCGACGATTAAAATAATCACAAACAGCAAAACCTAAGGGCTAAAAGCCACTCCTCTTTCCGCTGCGATATCTCTGGCGGTTTTTCCATCCTCCGTTTTAAGATCCGGATTTGCTCCCTTTTTCAAAAGTAAATCGACGATTTGTTCGTTTCCTTGTCTGGTTGCGGCAATATGAAGCGGCGAAAAACCTCCATCTTGCGTAAAATTAGGGTCTGCACCGTTCTCCAATAGTAACGCAACCGCGTCGGCCCGCCAGGAAGCTACAGCAGAATGTAATGCAGTATTACCGATCGATAATTTACTTTTGGATTTAGCGTGAATGTCCGCTCCTTTCTCCAATAAATATCGAATAATGGAAAGTCTTCCGAAATGAGACGCCAAATGTAAAGGGGTCCAACCATCCGGACTATAAGAACGAACGATACTCGGATTTGGATCGACGAGCCCTCTAACACGGTCCTCGTCTCCTAAAGCTGCCGCTTCAAACAGATTAAGTGGAATTCCTAAGGCGAGATACGAATTTACAATATCGTCCTTGCCGAAATAGAGAGCGAATAATACGGGAGTGATCCCTTCCGGATTTAGTTTGGAGGCCAGGTCCGGATTTTCTCTTAAAGAGTAGATAACTTGGGCTTTATGACCGGCGGCGATCATTTGAAAAATATCGGAACTCAAGGAAATAGGCCTCCGAAAAACAACGAACGATCATCCATTCTTTTAGAGCTTTGTCAATCCGGTTTCGACACAAGGTAAAGAATTATTCTTTGAGTTGTATCAAGTCGAAAGGTTGGAGGTCCACGGAGATCGGAACCGGTGTTAAAAGCCGATTGTCTCTAGTATCGAACATCGTAACTCCCGGTTGAGAGAATTGGGTATTGGAAACGTAAAGTATCTCGTCTTCCCCAAGAAGAATTGTGGTCAGGCTCGCGTCGTAAGAAGAAGGAATAAAAAGCAGATCTGCCAGTTTCTGTCCAGTGCTTGGATTAAATACTTGTAATGTTTTATTAAAGGAAGCGTCCAGAACGCTTGCATAACCCAATTGTTCGTCCTTGATCTGCACTCCTAATATATCCCCGCCCGCCGCAGTTTCCGGAAATAAAAAGCCGGAGCGAAAAGTTCGAGTAGAAAGTCGAAACGCCACCACTCCGCCGTCAATCTGGCTTAAAAAACCCATTCTATTTGCAGCGGCAAAAACCAAATGAGTCTCTCCGAAAAGTTCTAAGATCTGCGGTTTCCCGACGGGATTCGGGGTCGGAAACGTATAAGTGGAAATAATAGAATCCGTTACAGTATCTATTTCTAAAAGAAGAGATCCCCAAGGTCCTGGAGGGAAATACCCGCTCGGATCGTTCCGATCCAATCTTTGTAAAACGATAAAAAGACTCGTACCCACAATCTGCATACCGGACATTTCTGGAAGGTTATCCGGAATGGCGCTTGGTTCTGAATATCCTCCCAGGTCGATCAGTCCTAAACTCGCTCCCGTCAAAGGATGAAGAACTCTCAATATTCTGGATCCGTAAAGTGATACGTACGCTTTGTTCTGACCGACAATCGCGATATCGGTAGGATTTGTGCCGGAACCCATGGACCATTCTGCGATCGTTTGGAACCCGAAATTCGGATCCAAAACCTGGATACTGTCCCTATTTAAACGATTTAGAATATACACCCTATTGTTTCCGAATCTCGCTACCGCATCGGAATGGATAGGAGTCAGTCCCGGATAAGAAACAAGAAGTTCCGGATTTAACACCTTAAACCTTCCTCCTCCCCCAAAGTCGGTGGTGACGACTCCGATATTATTCGGGAGATTCGGAGTTAAGAACAAAGTATATAAAGGTGGTCTTTCAATATCTCCGCAGAAGGAAAGGAAAATGAGTAAACCGGAAAAAATAGAATAGGATCTATTTCTCATTTTAAAACCTCCCACTTAAGGTGATAAACCAGTTTCTTCCCGGCAGAGGATATCCTACAATATCCTCCACTCTTTTATCTCCCATATTGCGGAGATCTATACTTAAGAGCAGTTCTTTCGGAGCCTTTTCTCCTTTTTTGTTAGGATCTTCCTCTTCCGTGGAAGAGTATAATACCAGTGTGAGATACGCGTTCCAAATCTGCCGAGCAGGTTGGTAATTCACATATTCGTTTGTCCTGTCTTTGAAGACGGCTCCCACATACACTCCTTCAAAACCGAGCTCCCAGGTTTTTCCTCTATATGCGATCGTTCCGGAGATTTCATGTTTCGGTCTAAGAGGGAGATATTTACCGTTCAGATAAGGCGCAGGAGAAGTATTGATCGCTTCTTGGTAGGTATATTCTAATAGAAATTTCCAGCCCTTGTATTCCGTCTTATGAGAAACCTCGGCACCATCAATCCTGGCAGAGTCGATGTTTTCAGGCCGGAGAGTAAACTGAGAATTCGGAATAAAAAGGATCATATCCTTGATCCTTTTCCTAAAGTAGGAAATCGTAATATTGGATTTGAGTTCTCCGTTTTTATATTTACCGGTGATCCCTGCATCCGCATTCTCACTTCTTTCGGGTTTTAAAGAATCGTTTGCTATGATTGTTCCTACTTCTCCAAATAGTTCCAAAAAACTCGGGATCCTATATTGTTTTGCGATATTGGATTTGAATTCCAAAGAATAATTTTCTTTTTCCCAAAACCTCCAGAGAAGTCCCGCTTTAGGATTCGAAAATTCGGAGGTTTTTATGGCAGAAGCGAACGGATCCTGCTTTCTATACCAAGGTTCATCGGACTGGAATTTATCCCGGTAAGAATCCCAAGAAACTCCCGGGGTTAAAACTAGTTTTCCGTCCAAAAACCGGAACTCATCCTCCACCTGAAACGTCGTGTAGGTTCTTGTTTTCCCCGGTTCGTATTTAAGATCGATATTTTGAGGTGTACTTCTGGATCTTTCGAATGTTTCTTTTTCTATCCCTGCATGAAATTTCAATATTTGATAATATTCTAATAGATAGAGAGTCGGAGTGATTTGCGCCCCGTACTGTCCCATATTGGCTGTGGAGTTAGGGGTTCCTTTGGAAAATTCGGATTTAGGATCGAATAAGTCGTCGTTTGTAAAAGATGTGAAAGCTCGAGTCTCCAACCTTAGTAGTCCATCAAACAAACCTTTGGTATCCGTTCCGAGTGAGGTAGTATTTCTAAGATATCTGCGATGTACTTTTTGGGTTTGGTTACTTGCGGGTCCTGGAATTCCATGAAATCTATAATTTAGATCGTTCCAAAATTTGATCTTGGTGGCTCCGATATCTCCGCTCAGTCTCAGCATTCCGGATGTTCTTTCATACTGAGCGTTCCTTCTTCTATCGATCGTATCGTCTAAAGGATTAACAAGCAATGTGCCGTGGTTGTTCAGATAAGAAAAGTTTTGGTCCGATTTTTCTCCAAGTAAAAATACACTAGCCCCGATCCCGCCATAAGTCCCCGTATGCGTTATGCTACCTTTTCCCGTATTAAAACTTCCGGCACCGATATTGACCCGGGTTTTAGGCGGACCAGATCCTACTCTTGTGACTAGGTTTACGCTTCCACCGATTGTCGATCCGGAAAATCCTACAGGTGTGCCGCTTCTGTAAACTTCTATACTTTGTAAATTGTCGAAAGGAAGATCCGCCAGGTTGACTTCTCCACCTTGCGCATTATTAAAAGGGACTCCGTCTATAAAGATCCTGGATTGGTTCGGGTTTGTTCCTCGAAGAGAAAGAGTGGAATACGACCCAAGTCCTCCGTATCTTCTGATCCGAACCCCTGCCTCTCTTTCCAAAACGTCCGGAAGATTCGTATAACGTGCATTGTATTGGTCCAAATCGATTGATGTCTGAAAACCGGTCGGATTTTTTCTGAAATTTTCGGGTTGAGAATTGGAACTGGTCTTTCCCACAACTTTTACAGGGGAGCTTTCCGTTTTCTGGTTCTCTTGGGAAAATATTTGAACGGAAAATAAAAAAAGACCTAGATGAAGGATCTTACCGATTTGTTTGGGTCTTTTGTTCATTGAGGCCTTAACTCCCGAAAGCCGAAATATTGAAAGTAGCTCGGATAGGTTTTCTGACTCACGCCCGGCTTAAGACCCTTCCCGTCTTTCGACAGTGGTTTTGTCTTACCGTTTAGGCGTTTACAGCTGCGGGTACAGCTCCGGAATTTCACCGGATTCCCTTTTCAGATCTACTTGCAAGACCAGGTTCCCAACCAGAGTCGAAGGGGCAATCTGAAAAAGGGTTGGCCGCCTCTTGCTTACGCAAGACCGGGCTGCTCCGGGCTCGGACATACGTCCTCGTCCTTCGCTTACGCTCAGGACGCTTCGCGCCCTGCACATCCCTGGCGGGTTTTGTAAATGAAAACTCTGTGTGCTCCGTGAACTCTGTGCGAAACTTGTTTGTGCATTTATTGGTTCACACGGAGAATACTGAGATCTCGGAGGGACTTACATGCGGATTTTTCAAGAACGGAAAGAAATATTTTCTTGATGTAAGATAAAAATCGGAAAGGATTCACGAATTCGCGACCCAAAGGGAATCCCCAAGGGTCTGCCTACATAACAGGGAGCACCGAACTCGAATGAAACGAATTCCATCCTTAAGATTTCTTTTACTAGGGATCTTTCTTTTAACTACCTCATCCTTATCTGCGGCAGGAACTTATTCCGAAGGTTGGACAGTTGCAAAATTGATCCAATTCGAAAGCAGAGGGATCGTTTTTGAATCTTATGAAGGTCTTTTAGAAGTGTATACCATAAACGATTCGGAAGCTTGCGACGAAATGAAGGACGAATGTTATGCTCCGGCAAAACAAAAAATCGAATTCAGCGTACGCCCCGAGAATGCGGATGTGGTGAACTTCTTAAGCAAAAGTCTGAACCAGGAAATTTTAGTCCAGTACAGGATCCACAGATTCGAAGCGATCGCATTGTCTTCCGATTACGAAGTGATAGGAGCTCAACTCCAAGAAAGATCACTTCCGAAAGGTTTACCGGACAAGATCGTAAGCAAAAGTAAATCCGGAGGAAAAAGGAATTTTTCCGTTACAGGTCGTATTCTAAGTTTAGAATATAAGGGAACTATGATTGGAACTTGGGAAGGATTGTATCTGGACGAGACCAGAAATAAAGTTCACCCTTTTTCAATTACCGATGAAGAGATCGCAACCTTTGCCACTAACACTCTTAAATTCGGACTTAGATATTTCTTAGGAGTTTCCGTGGCTTACGTAACAGGTTGGAGAGATTCTCATTATGATATTTATGAGATCAACTTCAAAGCTCCTGCAGGCGCATTGGAACCTACCGGAAAAACCGAATAATTCACATTAAAGTTTTATTAAGTATAAGACCGATGTAGGGACTCCTACATCGGTTTTTTTATTTTAAGGATTTTACCGGGGGCTTGTTGGAGCTCCTACTGAATTTTGAAAAAGCGGCCCCGCCCCTTCGCAGCGACTCGTAGGGAGCGAGAAGACGACCAGCTTTGCTGAGTCGGTGACGAAAGTCAAACGAGGTGGAACGCAAGTTTAACGCACTAAGTTTGATCGAACGTAAATTTTGAAAAAGCGGCCCCACCCTGAGCTTGGGTGGTGGAGGCGGGTCAGTGGGAGAAGCCGTTTTCCCTATATCAGAAAATCCTAAAATTTGCAATCAAAAGTACAGGTCGAAATATGTAGGAACTCCTACAGGACAGCCCTAGATTATGGATGGAAACTTCCGTCCGACTGGATTTTCGGTCCTTTGTTCGGGAAATCCGATCTAGTCAAAGATTGGATCAGCTCCGTAGTTTTTGCCTCCGGATCAGGAGCAGGGATACCGTTTTGGCTCAGTTGTAAGGGATGGATCTTACCCTTGATAAAATTCCCTTGTTTGTCCAAGTCCGCTTCTAAGACCAAAGAGTAACCGCCATAACCTTTCGTAGAGAATACCCTGTATCCTAAAAAGTTCCCTAGTGAATAAGCGATCAATTTTCCTTTATACAATTCGAATGCTCTTGGCAAATGAGGACCGTGACCTATGAATAAGTCCGCACCGGCGTCAATCAACGCGTGAGATAAAGCGACTAAATTTCCTCTATATTCTCCGTAAAATCTTTCCTGTTCGTTTTTTACATGTAAAGCAGGTCCGCCTTCCGCTCCACCGTGAACCGAGATAAATACAAGTTGCGCTTTCTTTTTGGCTTCTTTTACGAGAGCTACACCTTCTTCGATATGGTTCACATGATTATGCGCGCTTTCCATATGACTAAATCCGATCCAAGCCACGGAAATTCCTTTTGCGTTCATATAAGTGATCGCGCCTTTTTTTCCGGTGAATCTAACTCCGGCTTCGGAAAGATTTTTAGCGGTATCCTCGAACCCTTGTTGGTGAAAATCCAGACTGTGATTGTTGGCAATCGAAACTATATCGAATCCTACATCCTTTAGGATTTTTGCATACGATGGCGGTGTCCTGAAAGCGAATATAAGAGGGCGATTGATATTTTTGGCACAATGAGGATAGTCTGTCAGAGTACTTTCGAAATTCGCAAATAGTATATCTGCCCCTCTCAAACTTGGTTCCACCTGAGAGAACAAAGTGTTTCTAGGATCGGAAGGAAGTTTATTCTCCGGATAATTTGTCCCCATGACTAAATCACCCACCGCTTTGATCTTCAATGTTTCCGGTTCAACCGATTCGATCGGTTGGCATTGGGAAAATAAAAGAGAGAGTCCTAAAAGAGAGGACAATGCAAGGATTCTATACATAGGGGAAGGATTTTAGAAACCCTGTCTCTGGAAAAGCGGTTTTTCTAAGATAAAGTCGCTTAGATACAACCACATTTCACTGGATTAAGAAAGGGAGAGACCCCGCATCAGCATCTATAGTTAAACCGGAATTTTGAGATGTCACTTCTCCACTTACAGTATACCGCACGATACAAGAGCCCGGATTAATAGTACTAAAAAATAGACCGTTTACTGGATTATAAGGAGGACTAAAAGTAAAAGGCCAAAAATTGGGAAAAGTACCCGATGGACAAGACGATACATCTATATCAAAACCAACTGTCACATCATTACTCGTCCAATCGGAAGGAACCGATCTAAGACTCACTTGGTAGGAGGCATCTGCTCCAGCGGTCGTAGATAACACTGCTGGAGTAAATACGAGTAACGAATTACTTCCTCCCGTTACTAAGGAAAGCAATGCAGCGGCTGCCTTTTCCGGGTCCTTTTTATCATCTTCGGAAAGACCCAAAAACTCTTTACCTATATCCGTCCCGGTAAGCACCAGACCACAACTTACGTTGTGAAAAAGAAGCATAATGAATAGAAAACTTGTTATAAGAGCCCGCACCGAAGACAAGCTCTTGGAGGCCGAGAAGTCATACTTATCGACAAGATAAGTTTTGGGACTGACTATAAATTTCCTTAAAAGGTAAAGGGATGTTCGCATTCCTATGTTGAATAATGAAATACGCGAAAAAGCAAGTCTTTAAAAAGAACAGGTAGGAGGAAAGTGTGCTCTAACAGATCCCAAAAACTGACCCTGACTCAATAATTGAGGCGCTGGATTATGTACACTATGCGAAATATCACAATATCCGAAAGCTTGGCAGTTAGCCCCCGCAGTATTTGCGTCTACTTGGATTAGGATCGAAGTATAATTGGGAGCTGAAAAAGATTGCGAAGAATCCGCACTGCCTTGGACCCCATTAACGGAGTTGACCGTCACATTGTTGCAGACTGCTTGGATAAAAATATGAAACTGAAAGTTTTGTTCTAGCCAAGCAGAAGGTATACTGCTCACCGAAATTGTATAGTTCGCCGGCCCCCAAGTAGAAGTCGTAAACTCAGTG
This sequence comes from Leptospira sp. B5-022, assembly GCF_000347035.1. Classification (GTDB taxonomy): domain Bacteria; phylum Spirochaetota; class Leptospiria; order Leptospirales; family Leptospiraceae; genus Leptospira_B; species Leptospira_B cinconiae. Next base: position 273,934 of record NZ_ANIJ01000047.1, on the reverse strand, counting down.
GAAGAGAATACGATAGGGACCGAATTAGCATTGGATTGGAGAAGTCCTAGAATACTTAGCGTATCGGAGTGACTCTTTTTCTCTTTCCCAAAATAACTGTTCTCTTCCTCGAATAGAAGATATACCCCGCAAGAAGGCAAAGAAAAGATTAAGGCCAGAAACAGAAGAATAGACCGAAATCGAATTTTGGATCTGCAAAATTTCGTTTTCATAGGAACAATTGACAGACTGATCCGATAAAAATAGGAAGCAATAAAATTTTTAAATAAGAAAATCCTCATTTTATGTCCTAAAACCGCGCAAATCACCGATCTTTATAATATGCAATCGATACCTTGCAATACTTGCTCTAGTTCGGAATTCACCCCGCTTTTCTCCAAGGCCAGTCCGAAAGGAGAAATCTTCCAAATTGTAGAATGCAAAAAATGTAAATTAGTTCAGGTCAATCCCCAGCCAAGCTTGGCAGAAGTTTCCAAGTATTATGAGGACTCTTACTTCACCCAAAGAACGGACAGAGGTTACGATAATTATTATTCTGAAGAAACCAAAAAAGAGATCGCAAGAGTATTTAATTTGAATCTGAAAGATCTAGGTTTTTTCGATTGGGAAAGATTATTAGGTCCGGAAAGATCCGCGCTGGATGTAGGCTGTGCAGCCGGTTATTTTTTGGATTATCTAAAAGGTAGAAATTGGAAAACCAAAGGTCTGGATATTGCAAGCGGGCCGGTTCGTTTTGCAAAAGAAACATTAGGATTAGATGTGGAGCAAAAAGATTTTTTGACCTGGGACCAAGATGGGAAGGAAAAATTCGATCTAATCACTCTTTGGGCGAGTATCGAACATCTGCATCATCCGAAAGAAACACTTCTGAAAATTTTAAAACACCTGAAACCAGGGGGAAGAATGATCCTTTCCACCTGTAGATACGGAGTTCTTGCAAAGTATCTGGGACCGAAGTGGAGATATTTAAATGTCCCGGAACATCTTTACTATTATAGTTTGCCGGGTATTTTTTCTCTCGGAAATGAATTAGGTTATATTCCGTTAGGCCATATCTCGTATGGAAGCGGTCTCACTGCCAAGAAAGGATCCGGAATCTTCTATAAAACTACAAAGAAGATAGCGGACTGGGCGGTTAAAAAATTCGACCAAGGAGATATGATGGCGGTTTGTTTCGGAGTAGCTAGGTAAAACGTTTTAAAACTCGGACTAAGGAGTTACAGTTACGCTTAGATTTCCGAGGTTCGTTCCTACACTCGGAAGTCCGGATCCGATAGCCATATCCACAATATGCGATACTTCGCCAATTCCAGTTATAAAACAGTCAAAAGAAACATTGGCAAAAGTCAAAGGATATGTGTCGTCATTAAACACCGCGAACACTCCTTCTTGTGGAGCACAAGACATTATCCCATTCCAGACCAGATCGATACGTAACTCCCCTGTGCCTGAACCAGGCCAGTAATTAACAGTTATATCATACGCTGATTTTCCCGTTGAGGCGGAAAACGTCAATGGAGAAGGAGAAAAACTAAGCAAACTGCTCGAATTCCCGCTTAACAGACCTAACGCAGCTAACATCGAATCGTTATTATTATTTTCCGAAACCTTAGCGGCTTGCTCTTCTGCTTGGTAACCTAAAGCCAATCCACAGTTCAAAATCGGCATAACGAACATGAGTATTATAAATTTATAAAGTATAGATCCGAATAAAATACGACAGGATAACATAGGAGAATTTCCTTGTCCGTATGATAAGCGAAGATATGGCTTATGCACAAGTAGGATTTTTCTAACGGTTAAATTTATTGTCTGAAAATGAGAAATCGTATCCCTCGAAGAAGGGATACGAAAAAAGATTAGTGTTTTTCTTTTCCGGTCTCTTTAACCGGTGGAGAGTCTTTCACCTTGATGATCTTAGTAGCGAAGATCACTTTATAAACTTCTTTTTTCGGAAGTGTAAACTCATGCTTTTGTCCGTTAGAATCTTCCGTTTCCAGTTTAATAGTATCCACATCCTGGCCCACTACCCTGGCTTCAGTAGTCTTACCGGTTCTCAAGATGATCATGCTATAATTTTTACCCGCATTTTCCGCCGGGCTTGTTTTATCCAGATACTTACGTAAAGCATCTTCCAATTCTCTTTCGGTTTTTGAGAAGAACTCCGAGTGAGCCTTTGTTCTTTCTTCTTCAAAGAATTTTTCGTATTGGTCTCTATGAACGAATCTGGTTCCAAGATCGCATTCATTTACGGTTACTTTATAGAATGTGATGGTGCTAAAAAAACCGGTGAGCACGTTCAGACTAGCCTGCCACCAATTTACGGAATGTTCTGCGAAATAGACCTTACCGTCTTTCTTTTCTATCTCCGTATCCCTCGAACCAGGGATGCGCCATAGACCGTAAAGAGCAAACCAACGATTATAATGTGTTAGTTCCTGGCAAGGGTTACTTCCTGTTTCCAGGCCTAATTTATCCTCTCCCGCGAATTCTATCCTTTTATCTAAAGTACAGTTTTGGAGAAATAATACAAATACACCGATTAGGGTAATAATTTTACGAAAATTCGAATATCGTCTACTTGGAAGCATACGACATGTTCAATACGCCATAATAACGTAATCAAATCTATTTTAACTCTTTAGGATTTTTTTTGGGTAAGTGTGGAAGTTTTCCTGACCTTTGAAACTGCGGTTACCGGAACCGGCCATACTGCCTTCTTTTGGGGTTTGTCCTTGAACAACCTTACGAAAAAGTAAAATGGTACGGCGATCGCTAGAAATAGAAAAAGATATCTAGGAAGAGTGGACTCTAGAACGGATTCACGTATTAAACCCAAGGCACGGCTCTCGTTTTCGGGGATCTTATTTCGATAGTCCGAGCCGTATTCATACGCATATACTTTTAGCTTCAGACCTCTCCAGGCCTTTTCGATCGGATTCAACCTGTTCTCAAATGCGGATTCAGAACTAACCCGATCTATTTTCAGAACGCTTCCGAGCATTGCGCTAAGCAGAAAAAAGATGAACGGAATCCCTACCAATAGCAGGAACAAAGGAGAAGAAGACCTATTGTTCGATATGCTCTTCTTCGTTTGTTTTTTATTCTTAGGTTTTACCGTGCTCTTATCCGCCTAAACCTTCGACTGTTCTGACATGTCTTTCAGTAATTTAAAAAAAGAGTATATCGGATAGCTACTGATAGTAAGTACAAAAAAAATCTTGGGGATCGTTCTCTCCATCGGATTGTCCTTAATGGTCCCGGTGACATTCCTTTCTTCCTGGTTCATTCTGTTCCGAAAATCATATCCATATTTATGGAACATACTCTCGATATTGAAGTCTTCCACTAACCTATCCAAGACCGGTTTACTGGAATACATCGACCTTTCTTCCGCCAAACGGTATAGTCTCAACCCCTCTCCTAAAATCGTGGTAACAATGAATAGGATCAAAGGGAGCAAAAATAATAAACGAAACGGTGTGATCGCTTTTTGCGGTTTTGCGGCCCTCATGGACGTTGCACCTACCTGGGAGGATCAATATTAGTATCGAACGAAAGTCCTTGCTTTTCCAAGGAGTTTTTCTAAGGTTTCAAAGAATTGCAAACATGCGACATATTCGTTTCCTTCTCATCCTAATACTAACCTCCTGCACCACTGTGGGATTTCATAAATCTTCGGTACGAGAAACCTACGAGTATGGAAAAATGAAGACCATACGAGTCTGCGTTTGGAAGGACGAAAACGTTTCAAAAGAAAGAATGGACTATCTATTCGATTCTTGGAATGAAGAATTGATCCTATATAATTTGCAGGCTAAGGTCGCCCAAGTAAAAGATTGGAAAAGGCCAGGTTGGACGGGTAAAGCGATCATGGAAGAACTATATAAAGCGGAGCTGCCGGAAGGTTGCGATCGGATCTTAGCCTTTGCCGGAGTTAGGTTCTCGGATATCGCATACGAATTCGCTTCTTATATTCTAGCGTTATTCTTTATCCCCACATTCGAAGTATTAGGAGCAGTGGATAGCCACACAGGGACTAGAGGATTTGTTTTAGCCCATACTGCTTCTCTCGGACATTTACTCGTAGGTGGGGCCTCAAATACAATGATCCATGAAGGATACCATCTATTAGGATGTGGACATGCTTTCTATCTTTCTGAATGTTACGGACAGATCAGAGATCTAAAAGCTACCTCAGAAATTGCCGGAGATTCTTTTTTTCCGGCAATCCATCCGGGAGGAGGATTTTTAACTTCCAGGAAAGAATTGAATTATTTCTTTTTGGGACGTTAGGTTACAATTCCCATACATATCGTTATTATCGTAGGACTTCCCCGGAATTTGAAGTAAGAACCGGACTTATACTCTTTCATTCATTTTAATAGATTCCTACTTTAATCAAATCGGGCCTATTAAAACCTGGAAGAATGGGCCAAACTTCCGAGAAAACCAAAGAACATTTCTTTCTAGGACTTAGCGAAGAAACCTTGGGTTATCTATACGCTCTGGCGGGAACTGTCTTATTCTCCTCAAAAGGAGTGCTTGTAAAATTAGTTTATAAATTTGGAATAGACTCGGTTACTGTTTTGGCGTTAAGAATGATATTTGCGATCCCGTTTTTCGCATTTGTTCTTTACCAAGAATCTTCTAAAAACTCGAACAAATCGATCTCTCGCAAAGATTACGGGATCGTGGTTTTACTCGCATTCATCGGTTATTATATGGCCAGCTTTTTCGATTTTTGGGGATTGGAGTACCTATCCGCCTCCATGGAAAGACTAGTCTTATTTACATTTCCTGCACTTGTTCTTCTATTAGGTTTTGTTTTTTTAAAGAAGAAGGTTCATAGGATCGAGGTCTACTCCGTGGCTCTCACATACTCGGGCATCCTATTGGCATTTTTGCCGGATGCAGAGACTCAAGGTAAGTCCGCATGGATCGGAGGAAGTTTAGTTTTTTTATCCGCATTGGCTTATGCAATTTACCTAATAGGTAGCGGGCAGATGATCCCTAAACTGGGCTCACGGAAATTTACGGCCCTTTTAATGATCTGGTCCGGAGTTTTTGTGCTGATTCATTTCTTTTTCACTAAGAATTACAGAATCCTAATAGACCAACCATGGCAGGTCTACGGTTACGGATTCGCGTTGGGATTTTTGACCACCGTGGTTCCCGCTTTCTTAACGACTGCAGGTATCCAAAGAATAGGCTCCAATAAAGCTTCCATCGCTGGAAGTGTCGGTCCTGTATTTACATTATTTTTAGCCGCGATCCTTTTAGGAGAGATCATCACCTGGGAAAACGTTGTCGGAACGTTCATCGTTCTATCCGGAGTTTTTTTATTAGGAAGAAAGAAAAAAGTTTTAGAGTAAGAAATAGAATTTAGCTATAGATAATAAACTACAGTTCTTATCCGTTAATATCGATCACGAGCATCGCCATATCGTCACCGAACACACCTTCCGAAAATTGGAATACCTCGGAGACAACCTGATCTAAATATTCGTCTAAATTTCCGAGATCCCTATGTTGGAGTAAAATGTCTTGGAATCCCGGCAGATCCAATATTCTACCTTCCGCATTGAATACTTCGTACATTCCGTCGGAATAAAAAACGATCCTATCATTTTTTTGTAATTTAACGGATTCGTTAAAATATTCTATCGAATCGAAGATCAGAAGCGGAAGATTCATACCTTTTAGTTCGATCTTTTCTTCTCCTCTAAACAAAACGATAGGCGGATGGCCCGCATACGAGTATACCAACTTCTTCTCCAAAGGGAAAAATCTGGCCCAAACGGCGGCGATATGATGTTCCACCACCATAGGTTTTAGATCTTTCACGAATTGTTGTATACCTTCCGCGGGGGAAAGACCGGCCTTAGCATGGTGCCTGAAAGAAAGTACCGCCATTCCGGAAACCATAGCGGAGGAGATCCCATGACCGGATACATCTCCGAATAAAATATCCAATACACCGGTCTCATGTTGGATATACGTTATGATATCTCCTCCCACTTTTTCGAAAGGACGAAAATAACTATCCATTTTATAAAAAGGAGAACTAGGAAACTCTCTGGAGACCAAGGATCTTTGTGTAAGACGCGCCAATTCCAGATCGTGATTCATTCTTTCATAAAAATCGTTCAGATCCGATTCTCTTTTTTGTCTATCGAAAGCAAGAACGATCAGGTCACCCACTAATCTCAGAATATAAATATCTTCTTCCGTCCAAAGTTTTTGGCCTTTTACCGAATCGAATCCGATAAAACCAAGCTCCTCGTCTCGGGATGAAAGACCTACCACTACCAAAGAACGAGTCCCCCGTCTTTCCAAAAGATTTCGTAAGGAAGCATGGGTAGAAGGCACATTATCCAAAGAATCATAAACGATATGGCCCTTATTACTGATGGTTTCGTAATCCGATTTAGGAAACGTTTCTATAGGAAGATTTTGTAATAGATGGATCCTATGTTCAATCCCGTCCGCGCACCACTCGTTCGTATTAGAGATGGTTAGGCCTGCATGGGTGTATAAAAATAAAAATGCCCTGTCCGCTCCGCAAAATTTTCCAAGTTCGCCTAACGCGTGATTCACCGCTTCCGTAGTGTTTCCGGGTTCTACACTTAAAAAATATCGGGAGAGCTGAGTGAGTAGACTTTCTAAAGCGATTGTTCTCTTCAGTCTGGATTCGGCAGCCCGAATAGCGGTAATGTCCTTCAGCACACCCCAAGCTCTAAGTAAGTGGCCCTTCTCCACAACCCCTAATGCGCTGCTTAAAAAATACTTACGTTTTCCTCTTAGATCTATCTCTTCCGATTCGCTATCGTGTATCTTATAGCCGGAACGAATAAACTCGTTAATACCGAACATATTCATCTTGTTAGTCGGTCTAACGATATCTTTTAATAGAACACCTTTGATCTCTTCCGCATTATGATACCCGTAAATCCTTGCCATGGTATCGTTACAGTGCGTGAGTCTTGCATTTTCATAGATCAGCCTGCACTGCTCCTCAATCGGAAGAGTGGTGTCTAAGGGAGAATCCAGTTCGTAGGACCAAATCCCTTCCGGGGACCTACGAAAATAACCGTCTACCTTCTCGATTTCCTCGAGTCGGGTCTTATAATCCAATTCCATTCGTCCAGGGCGGCCCTTGCCATTTTTCTATTTATCGGTAGAGGCAGTCGGGGAATTTTCCCGGTTTTTTGTTTTCTGCCCAGCCGATTTGTCCGGGGGTCCATGTATTTTTATATTCGGACCACAAGGAGGCGCCAATGAAAACCGACTATAGAAACTCGATCAACCAAGAAAAAATATCCGCTCTAGCCGAAATGCTCGCGGACAAACTCATCGAAGAAATCCGCAAAAGAGCACTGGAAAAACACGAAAATTTCCCAAAAGAGGCGGCATAAAACTTAAATGTTCTTAGAAAAAACCGATTGCCAAGGGACGTTTTCCTTACAGAATTCCGCAGGTCGGAGGTAGGAATGTCCCAAGGCGATTTTTTTCGGATCCGCAAAGGTTTTTTGATCGGTTTTACCGGTCTGATCTTGTTTTTCACAAATTCATGCGGTTATAATACGATCCAAGTCCAAGACGAACAGGTAAAAGCCGCCTGGTCGGAAGTAATTAATATGTACCAGAGAAGGGCCGACCTAATCCCGAACCTAGTCAATACCGTCAAAGGTTACGCCGCTCAAGAAAAAGAGGTACTAATCGAGGTGACCAGGGCCAGGGCTAGCGTGGGTTCCGTCCAAGCTACACCTGAAATATTAAATAATCCTGAACTGTTTGCGAAATTCAACCAGGCGCAAGGACAAATGACCTCGGCACTATCGAGGTTGATGGTTGTGGTGGAAAAATATCCGGACCTTAAATCGGATAAAAGTTTTATCGGGCTACAAGCGCAATTAGAAGGAACTGAAAATCGGATCGCTGTTGCCAGAAACCGATACATCACTGCAGTCCAAGAATACAATATCACCGTCAGGACGTTTCCGAACGTGATCACAGCTAAAATTTTCGGCTATGACGTAAAACCGAATTTCAGCGTGGAGAACGAGAAGGAAATTTCTAAACCTCCTCAAGTCCAATTTTAAAACTCGGATCCCAAATGAGAAGGCTACTCTTTCTTCCGATTATCCTATTTTGTTCCGGGATTTTTGCGGACCAAGTCCCCATTCCCAAATTGACGCATAGGGTCACCGACCTGACGTCGACGTTAAGCGGAGAAGAAGTTTCTAGTTTAGAAGATAAGCTAAGGAATTTCGAAAAACGTAAAGGAAGCCAAGTGGTTTTGGTCATTATCCCGACAACGGGAGAGGAGACCATTGAACAATATTCCATCCGTCTTGCGGAAAATTGGAAAATAGGAAGAAAAGGAATAGCGGATGGGGTCATTTTCCTAATCGCAAAAGACGATCGTAAAATGCGTTTTGAGATCGGAAGAGGGTTAGAAGGTGCCATCCCTGATGTAATCAGCAAACGGATTCAGTTGGAGTACGTTAGACCCTTATTCAAGGAAGGTAAATATTTCGAAGGGATCGACCAAGGGATCGATAAAATTCTCGGACTTATAGACGGAGAACCTTTGCCGGAACCGAGCTCCACCAGTTATGAATCAAGCTCGGCAACGGAAGACGATTATTTCGGACTTTATATCGGCGCATTGGTCGTAATCGGAATTGTAGTAGGTTTCTTATTCAAAAAATTATTCAGCTTACTCCAGGCAGGAGTAGCAACTTATCTAGGGTATTGGGTGGGAGGACTATTAGGTTTTTCTTTAGAAATCATGCTTCCACTTTTGGTAATCTTCTTCATACTACTTTGTATCATATACATAGCGGCCAAAAATCCAGGTTCTGGCGGAGGGGGATGGTCCGGGGGTTCTTGGAGTTCCTATAGTTCCAGCGATTCAGGCTGGAGTTCCTCTTCTTCCGGTGACTCTTTTAGCGGGGGCGGAGGAGATTTTAGCGGAGGAGGATCCTCTTCGGATTGGTGATTCTTATGAGCAGATATCCTTCTTTAACCGAAAGACTGATACGCAATATTTTTGCGGGTTTCCTGGACCTATTTAGGATCGGGAACGGACCTTTATCAGGTTTTACTTTATTAAGAAAATATTTTAGTCCCAAAGATCTGAAAGAGATCACTTCTGCGGTCTCCGACTCGGAAAAGACCCATAGAGGAGAATTAAAGGTCGCTATCGAGACAAAGATCTCTCCATTCCAAGTATTCTCAGGTAAAACCGCAAGAGATCGAGCGGTGGAAATGTTCTCTTTTTTAAAAGTTTGGGATACGGAAGAAAATACAGGGATATTGATCTATATTCTTCTTTCCGAAAAGAAGATCATAACCTTGGCCGATCGTGGGATCTACAAAAGGATAGGACAAGAAAAATTGAATTCGATCTCTTCTAAAATTGGAGAGGGTTTCAAATCCGGTGCTCCCAAGGATGCGATACTCGTAGGAATTAAGGAACTCACGGAGGAACTTGCCAAACATTTCCCTGCAAGAAAGAAAAACCCGAACGAGATCCCCAACGAACCTTATATTAGTTAAAAATATTAGAAACTTCTAATTTTATTTACCATGGAATAAAGACCGTTTCTGCGGCTCATGGAAAGATGTTTGTCCAAACCGATCTCTTTTAGGAACTCCAAGGATGCTGACTTGATCTCTTCTCTTGTTCTTCCCGAAAATACCCGTAATAGTAATGCGATCATCCCTTTTGTGATCGCGGAATCGCTATCCGCTTGGATGAATAATTTGCCTTCTTTTTCTTCCGGAACGACCCAAACCCTGGACTGGCAACCCGGGACTAATCTATCTTCCGTTTTTAATTCGGGGGACAGAATAGGAAGCTCGTCCCCTATCTCGATCAGCATCTGGTATCTTTCTTCCCAGTCTGCCGCCTCCGAGAACTCGGCGATAATTTCTTTTTGAGCTTCTTCCAGAGTAGGCATTCTTTTCCCCAAACCGTTTTCTTCTAGGCTAAAAACCATAGCTTCCCCGGAAACAAAATAATTAGGACGGGGCGCGAAGCCCCATTCTATTATTTTAGACGATTCTTCACATATTTAACTAGATAGAAAATCCCAAATACAACCAATCCTAAGGGAAGGATATAGATCAGATACAGAAGAATTTTTAATCCGAGACTAGCCAGATCGATAAACGCATCTCCGAAACTGGGAACTTCCACCGCTTTCGGTTTTTTAGGACCGTACAAATGTATACTGATCTTTGCCCAGTTCACTCTATCTAGTATTTTCCATTTTTCGAATTCTGCGGAGTCCGCGGAATCTTCCGACTGTCCAAGCATCTCCTCGATCTCGGCCGCGTTTTTAGGAGTGGATCTGGCGCCTAGTTCCGTTCTTCTTGCGATCCGGATCTTTTCCCTTCTGGAATGGATCTGTTCTAACGTATAATTCTCTGTATGATCTTCTACTTGGATATTTTCGGAAGTGAGTGTGCCCAACTTCTCCAGTTCCATCAAAACTTGATATAGATCGGATGACTTTACGTGAATAACTGCGGTCATACTCGGTTCGGTATCTCCTCCCCAGTTTCGAAGATTTTCACTCTGTACGAATCCATACTTGCCGGAGAGTTCCAATAGGAATTTTCGAGCAGCTATAAAATCTTTCGTCTCGAAATTTAGATCTACCTTATATTCCAAAAGGCGGCCTATCTTTAGGCTACCGATCTTGGGTGTCGCAAAGGTTTTGATTTGATCTTCCGGTGACTCTTCCCTTTCACCCGCTCTGCCGCTAATTTTTTTCTCGGCTTCTTGCATCGGTTGTTCGTCCGCTGACGGCATAGGAGCCGATACGGATCCCGAACGAACATCGGAAAGTTCCTCGGATTGTTTTTTGGAATTTTCGGCCTTACAGACGAAAAAGAAAGATACGATTAAAATTGAAGTTAGAAAGCGAAACATTCATTTCTCCTAAAAATCCTATACGTCCCGCTTCGAACCTCGGACAATTTAGGAAACTTTCTATTAGAAACAAATGGATCGCTTTTTATTTCTTCGGTTTTTATCGAATGTTCGGCCGAAATACTTTCAAATCTATTTATGGAATCGGAGCAAAGATCACTCCGAGTTTATCAACTTCGCTTCCGCTTCTTCCATGGAATCCTACTATCCCCCAACCGTTAGGAGCGGAGTATGTAACACAACTGGAAGTGTTTGAACCTCCGGTGAGGAATCTTGCTAGGTTTGTGCGAAATTGAGCATAAAAAATCCTTGTATGACCGTTTTTTTGACCGCTACAAAGTTTTACTTGGTCTAAATACTCTCCCGTTCCCAAAGTCAGAGTTTGTAAACTTCCTCCCGTTCCTCCATGACTTAAGACGGTTCCATTCGTCAATTGTAAGGACACAGCATCCACCCTGGATCCGGATCTTAGACTTATTTTAGACGCGGAAGGAGAAGAAGGGAGAGAATCCACATCGTTGAACGCAGTTCCATGAGGCCCGCCGAATGCGTCACTAAAGGATAAATTCTGTAAAAGAGAATAATTGAATGTGGAAGAAATCGCGTAATGGTCGGAAAGAGGAACTCCGGTTACAGGATGAACGAATCTTGCGTCTTCTACCAAATAAGAGCTAGGTGATAAGGAGATATAGGAATTTCCGCGGTATAATATTTTATCCACCACCTCACAGCCTGCACTTGTCCTATGTCCCTCGCAGTCCGTCAAGGCATCTCCTCCCTGTGTAGGATACGATCCTCCCCGGATCATCTGGATCCAAACATCCGTAAATCCTTGATTGATAAATTCCCGGATATTGTCTCCCGATCTGGTATAGCGGGTGTTTGTATCTCCCAAGACGATCACTGCATTTCCCGCAGAATTAGTTCCGATAAAATTCAGAATTTGTAATATATTGGATCTTCTTGCCGCCAGATCCGCTTCTCCCGTACTAGCATTCGTATGTAAATTATATACGTCTATAAATACCCCGGGCGCTACTTTATGCCTAGCCAAAGTAAATCCCTTAGGAGTCAGACAATCCGTTCCGTTACAAGCGTTCCAATCCACTCTTTGGAAATCCGAAAATGGAAAATAAGAAAGAGTGTTCAAACCGTCTCCGATACCCATTCCACCGCTAGTAGCGGATCGATGTGGATGTACGTCATTTGCATACAGACTCGCATGATAATTGAAATCTTCTTGGACCACCACCAGATCGAACGGTGTCATCAAAGGTCCCATATAAGGAGTATTCTCACTTGGATTCGAGCTGGAAAAAGGTTCTAATAATCCGGCCACATTATAAGTAAGAACGGAAAAATTTCCCGTGCCGTTTACAGTATCAATGACTGCAAGATCCGAGTAGCTTGCACTTGTTTTCGTTTGGTCCGGTTTCTGGATCAGTCCCAGTAAACTTTCCGTATGTACCATTTTCTCCCCGTTACAGTTGAATAGGAACCATAAGATCCCTACCAAAAGGGGAAGTCCCTTTTTGCCTTGTTCGATTTTCATTTTGAATTCTCTCCGTTTTGATATCGAACGAGTAGTATAAATATAAGTATTATATTCTGATTAGAATTCTCTTATGTTGTCATTTTTTTGTATCATGGAACTCTTTTACCTGTTCCTGCCTCTAAAATGCGGAACCATTCCTCTTTTTCCAGCCGAAGATGAACTGATTTTGCAGCCGACTTGATATGGTTGGGATCGTTCGTCCCTAAAACTGGGACCAAAATTGCAGGATGAAAAAGATACCATGCGAATAAGACCGCGTCCGGACTAGTATCCTTCTTCTTTGCAAGATCTTCCAATGTATTATATAAAACGGTTTCTTGTTCCCTTTTAGGTCGAAAAACTCGACCACCTGCCGTAGGAGACCAGATCATCGGTTTAAATCGCAATTCTTGTGCCTGATCGAATACTCCATTCACAAGAGGATCCGTATGGAACGGATGGAATTCCACTTGGTTCGTAACCAAAGGAAAATCCAATCTGGACTGCAATAATGAAAACTGAAAAGGAGTGAAATTGGAAACTCCGAAATACAAAACTTTACCGCTTTCTTTTAGGGAGCTAAATGCTTTAGCGATCTCGTCCGCATCCATAAGAGGGTCGGGCCTATGTATCAGAAGCAGGTCTATCTTATCTACATTCAATTTTCTTAATGAATTCTCCGCAGAATGGATCAGATAATTCGCGGACGTATCATAATGTTTTATTGTGATCCCATGGCGATTCGGCCCCGGAAGTTGGATCCCAGCCTTAGTAACTATCTTTATTTTCTCTTTAATATCCGGTCTGATTTTTAATGCCGTACCGAATCTCTCCTCGTTCCCGTATTCACCATATAAATCCGCATGATCGAACGTATCAATCCCGGATTGAATACAAACTTCTATCTTTTCTAAAATTCGATCAGTCCCTGCTCCTTTCGGATCGGTATGTATTCGCCAGCATCCGTAAACAAGCCTGGAAAAAACAGGACCTTCCTTAGAAAGTGAAACGTTCATTTTCTTTCTCCGGCGCTAAAACTCATGATATAGGTATTTTAGATGAAACCGTTGAATCAAGGCGGAAATGAAAAGACTTGCCTTTCCATTCTGTAGTTTTATAAAAGTTTTCATTCTCTAAGGGGAGAACTAACATGAAAACAAATACAGTTTCCCGATCCGGCAAATCCGCAATTAAGAAAGTTTCCCCTAACAAAACTAAGCCGAAAGGTCTAGGCAGGGTAGAAAGATCTTTTTTCCCAGGAAGGGAACTCCCCAGAATTTACGGGCCTGGTGACACGAACGCTTTAGAGCCGGGGTTTTTACCTGCATGGGTTTCCAAAAATAAAAAATCCGTAGAAGCGGATCTATTGGAATATGGGGCAATATTATTCAGAGGTTTCCGGATCTCTTCCGCACAAGAATTCGAAGACGTCGCACTTAGCTTAGATAAAAATCTAAAAACGGATTATTTGGGAACTTCCCCCAGGAACAAAGTTACGCAGTTTGTACACACTGCGAGCGAACTTCCCCCTCATTATCCGATTATGCAGCATGCGGAGATGAGTTTCTTAGACAAACCTCCCCGAAAGTTGATGTTCTTCTGCGCTGTTGCCCCGAAAGAACATGGAGAAACTCCCATCGCGGATCTCCGCAAAATATACGAGGACATGGATCCCGATCTAATAAAAAAATTTGAAACCAAAGGGGTCAAATACATCCGTAAATATGACGGTCCAAGCGCCTCTCGGTATAATCTTTGGAAAACAAAACGTTGGGACGAGATGTTCTCTACTAAAGAAAAAAAACAGGTGGAGAAGATTGCTGCACAACAAAGATTCCAAGTTGAATGGCTTCCTGAAGACGGATTAAAACTCACAAATAAGCAGGTTGCGGTCAGAAAACATCCGATAGCAAAAACAAAAGCATGGCATAATCATAGCCAAGTATTCCACCAAGACGCAGCCAGATTAGAATATGCAAAAATCCTAAAGCAGCAAGGCACAATTCGTAGCGCAATCCTGGCCGGCGTGTTGTACGTTCTCACATTCTTAAAGAAGATGCTTGTGGAACCTAAGGACCAAGATACGAATGTGGTCTTCGGGGACGATTCCGAGATCAGCGTTTCCGAGATCGGCAAGGTAAGCCGTACATTTTGGAAACATTTGTCCATATTCTCCTGGCAAAAGGGAGATATACTTTTGATAGACAATTATTCGGTTTCCCATGGAAGATTACCATTCTCCGGTCCAAGGGAAATTTTAGTCACCTGGACGGACTAAAATATAATTTAAAAAATCATAAAATATTAAACGGGAGCGGACATTTGTCCGTTCAAGGAAATACATGCAAGATTTCGATTTAGTCAAATTGAATTTCAGTCCGGCGGGGCTCTTTGTCTTGAATATTTGTTTGGGGCTCATCATGTACGGGGTCTCTTTGGAACTGACCCTCGCGGACTTTACGAATTTAAGAAAACAGCCCAAGGCTGCCATTGTCGGTCTGTTTTCCCAATTAGTATTATTGCCCGCTCTTACGGTAGGATTACTTTATATTTTACGCCCACATCCCGGTCTGGCTCTTGGAATGATCTTAGTGGCGGCCTGCCCGGGCGGGAACATGTCCAATTTTATCAGCCTTCTTGCCAAAGGGAATGTTCCTCTTTCCATTTCACTCACGGCTACCACAACCGTTTTAGCTTGGTTCTTTACTCCGTTTAACTTTTTCTTTTGGGGAAAGTTATATTCTCCCGCTGCGGACAGATTAAAAGAGATCAGTTTAAATCCGGTAGATGTATTTCTTTCCATTTTTCTAATATTAATCTTGCCGTTGATCTTAGGAGCGCTCACGAACCGTTTTCTTCCCAAGATTGCTTCTAAATTAAAGAAGCCTATGAGGGTTGGATCTACCGTTCTACTTGGGGTTTTTATATTGATCGCATTCATCGGCAACTGGAGATCCTTTGTGGAATTCGGACCTGTTTTGTTTTGGTTAGTACTTCTGCATAACGGTACCGCCTTAACGGTTGGCTATCTTGCCTCATGGATAGCCGGCCTAGCTCATAAAGAGAGAAAAACAATCTCCCTGGAGACAGGACTCCAAAACTCAGGTCTTGGTCTTATCCTGATCTTTACGTTCTTCCAAGGAATCGGATCAATGGCCCTTATCGCCGCTTGGTGGGGGGTATGGCATTTAATCAGCGGACTTTTTCTGGCTGGGATCTGGGGAAGAGAAAAGACATCCTGAAGATACGATCGAGTTCGTAAAAAACTAGATCCTAACCGATCTTCATACTAGTCAAAGATACCGAACTTTGGATGATATCATTATAAAAACGGATTTCTTCCTTCTCCTCCGCCAATGCCAAAGCGTATAACATAGGAAAATAATGTTCGGGAGTAGGGATAGCCATCTGCACCGCCGTCCCTAATTTTTGATAATTTGCGAGGCTCTTCCAATCTCTTTTTTCGATGAGATCTTTGAAAGTCTCATTTGCATCCAATGCCCAGTCATGCGCCTTGTCTTGGTTTTTCCAATCATAAAGACGTAAATTATGCACTAGGTCTCCGCTTCCCAAGATCAAAATACCTTCTTCTCTTAACTTGGATAAAAATTTCGCAAATTCGTAATGCCATTCTCCGGATTTTGTGGCATCTATACTCAACTGCACGACAGGAATATTCGCTTTAGGATACATATTCCGTAGTACACTCCAGGTTCCATGATCTAGTCCCCAAGAATCGTCTTGGATCACTTGTACATGATTGGATCTGGAAAGGTCTTCCGCAAGTTTTGGATTTCCCGGGGCAGGATATTGAACATCGAATAATTCCTGAGGGAATCCGTAAAAATCATGAATGGTAGGAGGAAGCTCGTTAGAGGTTATATATGTTCCTCTAGTAAACCAATGAGCAGAAATACTTAAGATCGCTTTAGGTTCCGGAAAATCTTTCGTGGATTCCGACCATGTATCGGCTATCGGATTCGGTCCTAGTGCGTTCATGGGACTTCCATGGCCTACGAAAAATACCGGTAATTTTTGCATAATTTCCTACTTTTTCTTTAGACTCCTTGTAATTTAAAATATTACAAGATAATTCGATTTTCTTAAGAAAATTAAAAGGACCTTTTATTTTCCTTTGTACAGTTCGAAAACTTTTGGCCTGATCTTGGACTTGGAAAAATGTTTATTGGAAGCGGCTTTACCTTTTCTTAATTTTTTCTGTTCTTCCGCAGGTAAAGCTGCGATCTCTTGGCATTCCACAGAGCAGCAGTTATCGAATTTTTCCGCACAGGATTCACATTGGATGAATAAAATATGACAGGCGGGATTCGCACAATTGATATGCCTTGCGGATTTCCGATCACATTGGTGGCATTCACTTAGGATCTCTTCTCCCACGGTTTCCTGAAGCCTCGCATCGAACACGAAATTTTTTCCCTTAAACTTGGAGTCCAATCCCTTCTCCTTAATTTCGGAAGCGTAAGAGATAATTCCTCCATGCAACTGATACACATTTCGGAACCCATGATGTTTCAGGTATGCGGATGCCTTCTCACATCGGATCCCGCCGGTACAATACATTACGATCTCTTTATCCTTCTTGTCTTTCAGAAGGTCTACTATCATCGGCAATTCTTCCCTAAAGGTATCCGCTTGCGGAAGTAATGCTCCCTCGAAATGTCCTATCTCAGACTCGTAATGATTGCGAACATCCACCACAATGGTCCCGGGAGATTCCAATTTTTTGTTAAATTCTTCGGCGGTTAGGTGGGTTCCTACATTGGTTACGTCGAAAGTATCGTCGGTCAAACCGTCCGCTACGATCTTATTACGGACTCGTATGTCCAATTTTAAAAATGAGTAAGACTTTTGTTCCACGGCAATCTTGAACGGAACATCCTTAAATTCCTTTCTCGCGTCTATCGAGTCCCTGAATTTTTGAAAATTAAATTCAGGCAAGGATAACTGAGCGTTGATCCCTTCTCTTGCGATATAGATCCTTCCGAGCACTCCCAGAGATTCCCATTCTTTGTATAGTTCATTGCGGAGAAGGTCCGGTTCCTCTAAGATCACGTATCTATAAAAGGAAATAGTAGTACGCTGAAAATCCTCGGCCTCTAACTTCTTTCTCAGAATATCTTTACTGTAAATATTATGAAGGGGTTTATGTTTCATAGTAGAGCGGATCTTTCCTAAAAATTAGGATTTGTGGGACCTCCTAACTGGCAAGCCCAAAAACCGAAATTTGGAACATGACAAATATCTTCCGATAATGCTTGCCCTACCCCTCTCCCAAAAGGAAATTTTGTCCCATGCCTAAATCGAAAACAATCAACAAAAAGAAATTATTGGGAGGCGAAAATTCCAAGGCGGAAGATGTGATCTTAGAAGTCAGAAATATCGCCGACCCGAAGGCGGTAGAGATACTTTCCCGATTTTTCAAAACGGGAAAGGGTGAATACGGAGAAGGCGACCTATTCTTAGGAGTAAAGGTCCCACCTTTACGAAAAATTTCCAAATCATACAAGGGACTTCCGTTACCCGAATTACAAAAGATCGTAAAATCAAAATACCACGAGGAAAGGCTCCTTGGATTTTTTATACTATGTGAGAAGTTCCAAAAGACGCAGGCAGACAAGCGAGAACAACTGCATTTATTCTATTTAAAAAACTTAAAATACGTAAACAATTGGGACATCGTAGACCTAAGCTCCAGAGATTTGATAGGGGATTATCTCATAGATAAAAAAAGGGACCTCCTATATAAGTTAGTTAAATCGAATAATATATGGGAAAGACGGATCGCGATCATCTCCACTTTCGCTTTTATACGCAAAGGAGACTTTAAGGATACCTTAAAGATCTCTGAATTACTCTTATCGGACAAAGAGGATCTCATCCATAAGGCGGTGGGTTGGATGCTAAGAGAAGTGGGCAACAGAAGCCTCAAATCTGAAACAGATTTTTTAGACAAACATGCCCATAAGATGCCCAGGACCATGCTTAGATATGCGATCGAAAAGTTTCCGGATAAGTTACGGCTGAAATATATGAAAACCGAAAAGGAATAAAAGACCTTTAATGCTATGCTGGAGAGTCGTGTTTGAATTCATGGAAGAAACGATACCAGAGCCTAAATCTTTCCTTTATGTTTAAATAGGACCATTCTATAAAGATCCAAGCTCTTAGCCGGAAAGGCATAATCGTGAGGATACCGTAAAAATTTACGCAAGTATCCCAGGAGCTATCTTTGAAACCTAAAAAAACATTCCATGAACTCGGTATATCCGAGGACGTATTAAAAGCCGTATCCGATCTAGGATTTACCGAACCTTCTTCCATCCAATCCGAAGCTATTCCACTGATTCTTTCCGGAAGGGACGTAATCGGTCATTCCCGTACAGGAACAGGTAAAACGGCGGCATTCGCAATTCCAAGTTTAGAAATACTGGAAGAAAAAGAACAGTCACCTCAAGTATTAGTACTCTGCCCGACAAGAGAATTGGTGGTCCAAGTCGCGGAAGAGTATAGAAAATTAGGAAAATATAAAGAAGATTTCCAAGTAGTCGCAATCTACGGCGGAGACGATATCACCAAACAATTCAAGGCATTAAAAAGAAAACCGCAAGTGATCGTCGGTACACCTGGAAGGACCATGGATCATATGGATCGCAAAACCTTGGATTTGAGCAAAGTCAAAATGGTGATCCTAGACGAAGCGGACGAAATGTTGGACATGGGATTTTTGGAGGACATGGAAATCATTCTTGCAAAGGTCCCGGAAGAAAGACAGACTATTCTGTTCTCCGCAACCCTTTCCGCAAAGGTGATGGGGATCACTAAAAAGTTCCAAAATTCTCCCAAGGTTGTAGATGTGACCGGAGGAAAAGCGGACCGACCTAAGATCCAGCAGATCTATTTTGAAATGAGAGAAGGCCTCAAACACGAGGCATTGATACGCCTTTTAGAATATCATACTCCTAAGGCTTCTTTAGTATTTTGTAATACTAAGGTCCGAGTGGATGAACTTGTGGAATTCTTAAAATCCAAAGGAGTATTCTCCGAAGGATTGCATGGAGATCTTTCCCAAAACCAAAGAAACAAGGTAATGTCCGGATTTCGCTCTGGACTTGTTACAGTTCTTGTAGCAACTGACGTAGCCGGAAGAGGAATTGATGTAAGCGACGTAGAAGCAGTATTTAATTACGATATCCCTAGAGATTCCGAAGACTATGTGCACCGTATCGGTAGAACAGGAAGAGCTGGAAGAAAAGGACTCGCGCTCAGTTTTGTTTCTAATAAGGACTTCAAAACATTACGCAAGATCAGAGAAGACCATGAATTCGAAATGGAACTCGGAAAAGTCCCTGATATTTCAGAACTCACGGAAAAGAAATTTTTAGAATATTCCCATATCGTAAAAGAAGTTGCGGAGGAAGGAGACGTTTCCGAATATTCCAAACTCGTTAAGAAACTTACCTCCGAAGGAATTCCGGCGGAACGAATAGCGGCAGCGCTATTCAAATTGGCCCTTGCGGATAAGTCCGAAAAATTCGACTCCGAAGTCCGTTTTGACCAAGATCAAAGGGGTTTCCGAGAAAAAGAAAGTCATTCGAGAAACGACAGAGATAGACGTTTCGGTGGAAAATCCAAACAAAACGGAAAACGGGACCATAAGGATAAAAATCGAAACACCAATCGATTCCACTCAGGCAATAAAAAAGGCTCAGGTTCAGGCCCTTCCCGTAAAAAAGGAAAAAATTAATTTTTTAAATTCTCACCAGGGATCCCAAATTTGTCCGGGGTCCCCATAAAATGGAAATTCTATCCTGGAAATAGGTATCCCGAATTGTACCGAATTCCAAAAAGGAGTCAAAATGGAATTTGCAATCGTATTACTCACCGGTCTTCTTATAGGATTTGGCCTGGCATTCTTTTTAGCCAAAGCCCTCTATTCAAAAGAGTCCGGTATCAATCCGAATGAACACGAAAAGTTAAAATTAGAAAAAGCGGGCCTTCTCACCTCGGAACAAAGATCCAAAGAAAGGATCCTCCAGTTAGAAAAAGAATTAAAAGAGAATTCCGAAAAAACGGAAAAAGCGATCGGCTATTACCAAGCTATGAAGAAAGAATCCGATCTTTTGAAAGAAAGATTGGAGAACCAAAAAAAAGAATTCGAAGAGCTTATGACCAAGCTTGACGAAAAGTTCAAACATGCAGCCAATCAAGCTCTGTTAGATAACTCCCAAAAATTCAGCCAGCAGACCCACGAAAAGATCACCGACTTGCTTCGCCCGTTTAAGGACGAAATTGAAAAATTCGGCGTAAAAGTGGAACTTTCTCATAAAGAACATAAGGACGATACCGCAAACTTAAAGGCTCAGATCAATAATCTATTAGAAATGAATAAAACTCTTTCAGAAGACGCTAAAAGTTTGGCGTCCGCTCTGAAAGGAAATTCGAAAACGCAAGGGGATTGGGGCGAAGGAATACTCGAAAATATTCTCCAGAATAGCGGTCTTGTCAAAGGAAGGGAATACACAGCTCAGGAGTCCGTACAAACGGAAGACGGAAGATTGAGACCGGATATAGTAGTCAAACTTCCTTCCGGTAAATCGATCGTAATAGACTCCAAAGTCTCCTTAACGGCTTACGTGGAATATGCTTCGGCAGAAACGGAAGAAGTAAAAAAGGCGGCTCTACAAAAACATCTTAAAAGTTTATATGAGCATGTCTCCGGGTTATATAAGAAAAATTACCAGTCCTTGTACGGGATAGAATCTCTGGACTTCGTATTGATGTTTTTACCCGTGGAACCTTCTTATTACGAAGCAGTTCGTACGGATCCGAAATTTTTAGAAGATGCTTACGCAAAAAATATCCTAATCGTTACCCCTTCCACTCTAATGGTTTCCTTAAAAATGGTGGCCAATCTTTGGAGAAAGGAAAAACAAAACAAAAATTCGGAACAGATCGCGGAAGAATCCGGTAAGATGTACGATAAGATCGTAGAGATCGTTACCGCTCTGGAAGTTCTAGGAAAATCCATTGATAAGTCCAAAGACAATTACGATGCCGTTCTCGGAAAATTAAAATCAGGCAGAGGAAACCTTTTAGGAAGAGCGGAGAACATCCGTAAACTAGGCGCCAAGGTCCGCAAGTCTTTGGATTCCGCTTCCGAAGATTCCCAGGAAGAAGCGGAAGAAACCTTGTTTTTAAACGGAGAATGACCTTAAGCTAGATCCGGACCGGGTTGCACTTTTGTATTGGAAGAATAAATTTGTTCCGTGCAACGTTTTAAATACAAGTTCGCGGCCCTGTCTCCGGAATAGATCCTCAATGCTTCCCGAAAGGATTCGCCTGAATCCAAATACTTTCCGGAATGAAAAAGTTCGACTCCTCTTTCAAAATTGCCTTTCGATCTTAGGAATGCTTCTTTTTCGGTTTTACTCAAATGATCTCCCAGCTCATAGATTGCCTTAGGTTCTTCTTTCCCTCTAAATTTGAGTTTATCCAATTTCCGAAGTAGGAATTTTTCGGAAGAGTTTAATTTTGAATAAGTATCTTCGCTGATCAATATACTAGAGCCGTAATATTTATTCAGAGCTTCCAATTTAGAAGCCAGATGTACCACATCCGAGATCACCGTACTTTCCATACGATCTCCTGAACCGACAAGGCCCATCATCAAGGAACCCGTATGGATACCGATCCCTACTCCGATCGCACGATTTCCTTGGTCCATTCTTCTTTGATTATAATCCAAAATACGATTTTGCATCGAGATGGCGGCATTCACCGCATCGTCCGAACTTTCCGGAAACAAAGCCATGATCGCGTCCCCAAAATACTTATCCACAAAACCGCGATTGGAATGAATGAGAGGTTCCATCTCTGAAATATATGAATTTAGTAATTCGAAACTTTCCTTGGAGTCCAGACTTTCCGAGATCTCGGTAAAAGACCTGATATCCGCAAATAGGATGGTCATCTCCTTTTTGATCTGATCCCCGGGCCTCATATCCTCCAACTTTCCCTTACCTAAAAATTCCAAAAAGCTGATAGGTACGAATCTACTGTAGGTCTCGTTCAAACGTTGTAGTCGATCCGAAAGTTTTTCCTTTTCTCTATATAGATCTCTGTATCTAGAAGAGAGAATGAATGTCTGGGTAAGAATGGCCACGAACATTCCGATTGGAATAATAAACCTAGCGAATATGATCTGTCGAGCGGCAAGCATATCGAAAATCCCCGCTAAGATAAGAGCGAATATGGCAAATCCGATCGCGATAGAATATTGTTCTTTATGAATGATCGCCCTAAAAAGTACCACAAGTGCGAATACTACCCCACCCAAAAAGACCATCTGAAAATAAGGAATTGGCAAGGAAGGTATAGGAAAAGGAAAAATTGTACTTAAAGAAAATGTAAATGAGATGAGATAAAATAATAACATCCATTTTCGAGGAAAATAGACCGGAAAGGAATGTCTCAAAAAATGAAGCCCTAAAGGTAAAGCGGCATACATGGTAAGATATTCCAAATTCATGGAAAGTGGATAATCCACCCAAGGAAAATAGAATTGGATCAATTTTTCCTCGGTTACGAATAAACGAAGAAATAAACAAAAGCAGAATAAAGCGAATACTAAAGGAGTGCGATCCTGCCTTCTGAGAAAAAAAAGACCCAGATGGTAAATGGTGGACATAAAAAAAAGTCCCGCCAAAAAAAGGTCCCAATCCCTAAGTATTAGAGTTTCTTTATAAACGGCCTCGGCATCGCCGAAACGGATATCGAACCAAAGCCCGGTCAACCTATGATGGAAATTAGAAATTTTGAAACTAATATCCACTTCGTTAGCCGACTCGTCCCATTCATAATAAACCGGGCGATTATCCGGAATACTTGTCTCTGAAGATGTTCCCGGTTTTCCCGAACTCCCGGCGGAAACTCCGTTAATCAAAATTTCAAAGGCGGTCGCCTGATGTTTGGAATAGATCGCTAATCGTCCGTGTTTTTCAGGAAGAAAAATTTTCAATTTAAGAAGCGCATAACTGTTGCCGGACCAAACGCCCGGGACTTTACGAAACTCTTCTGGCTTTTCGGAATTATCGTCAGGCTGAAATGTATTCGGAAAAAAAGACCATTCTCCCTGTAAATTTATGGTAGGGCTGGATCTATAATCCCAATGAGTTAAGTCTAAAACACCTTTTTGAGCGACGGGTGCTTCGAAAGAATTGCAGGAAATTACGAAGATACAAAAAACTAAAGAAAGTAGATTTCGAAAGCGGTAATCTGTCGGCTCAGGGTCCATTGATTTTATCGCTCATTAATCTAAGAAAACTACAGCTTTGTCAAGAGAATATGGATCCATTTTTTTCTTTACCCTTTCCGGTAACAAACTAACGTAATTCAAATGTTTCGAAAGCGTTTCAAAATAACCGTACCTCTTTTACTATTGTTCGGCATTCTCATAAACTGCGGAGATAGCTTGAAAGGTAAACCTACCCCTGCAATCCCGGAACTGGCAGGTTTTTATGTGAATGAAAGATCAAAAGAATGGTTTGAAAAAGGAAAGATTAAAATTCAAACTCTCTGGATCCGGCGCACCGCAAAAGGAGAGATGGAATTCACTCACGAAATTTTAACAAGACTCCAATTTAGCATCAGCGAAAACCGGGAAGAATTAAAAGTTAAATCCGGAAAACTACAGACTAGCGATAGAGAACTTTTATTTTTCGAAACACTATCCAAAGAATTCCATCGCAACTACCACGGGCAAAATACGGAAGACCCTAAAAAATGGGCAGTACGTGCCTTCGGACCTTTTGTAAAAGTGAAAGAATTCGGAAAATTAATAGGCGAAGGAAGCGGAAGATCCGCAGAACTTTCTCAGGATAAAAATTCCATCGTATTCTCCAATGGAGACGTGTACAGAAGGATCGGGAATCCACTTCTAGGCAGGATCTCCTTAAATTTAGGAAAGTTCAGGAAGACGATAGATAACGAGGTGGCAGGAGTAGTATTATTTCCTTTGGATGGGGAAGCATTTCCTCAAACGGAAGGTAAACAAAACTTCTTTGCTTTTTTTTCCACTACGGATCCCCTCACAGCGGGAACTCCGATCAAGATCGCCGAGTATCCAGGCCAGGTCCAGGAAGTATTCGAACATGTAGCCGTGGTAGAACTGAACAAAACCAAACCTGGACTTACCGCTCCTAAGGTCCAAAACTTCTCTTCTATCATTCTGGACGGAGTCGTAGATAGTAAGACAATTTCTCAAAAAGAAAGCGCAGACGAATTGATCCGAAGATTAAAACAAGATCCGAATGTTTCCAAAGAGGAGCTGATCCGCGAATTGGAAAAGATCAAAAATAAAGATTAATAAGACCTAAAAATATTTTGGATAAAAAAAACGCCTCCGTAACGGAGGCGTCTTCCCGTAATACAGGATCGAAACCTGCTACTATTGGTTACTTTTTGCGTTGGAAGCTATTTTTAAGAAATAACCTTTCGTATCGTACCAGAACTGTCCTGAATACAATGCGTTGGTTGCTTGTAAGTGATCCACACCTGTGGTAAGGATTCCGTAAGAAGGTCCACCTTTCCAAGTTCCCCATCTTTGTGAATCTTCAGGAACCACACCGTCATTCCAAATACTTTGTCCATAGAACGGCGCTCCGATGGAACAAATAGGAGCGATTAGTCCCATTGCAGGGTGTTGGATCAGGTCATTCCCGATCATATATGATCCGTAAGAGAAATACTTAACTCCGGAAACGTTTGGAGTGCTTGCGTTAAAAGAACTGGCACCGCTTACAGTCAGAAGTTTTAATGCGGCAACTACGTTTTGGCTAGATTGTCCGTAAACTACACCTACTAAAGAATTGATAACTGTTCCTACATAAGGTAATGCCCAACTTGGGATCACTGCCTCTATCACGCTCGCAACTGGACTTCCTTTGTGAGGAGTGTTGAGTGTAGTGAGAGTCGCTACTTTACTTGCAAAGCTAAGATTCGAAACTAGGTATCTTGCGTCCAATCCACCTTGGGAATGTCCGATGATATGGACTTTTCCGGTGTAATTATTAGCTGCCATTGCAGTCTGGATCGCCGTTTTCAACTGAGAAGCTCTTGCTGCAGAAGAGTTCGTAGCTGTCACAGTAGGAGTGAGAACAGTGGCTCCTTGGGATTGAAGATAAGCTGCGTTTCCGCCCCAATAGTCAACAATACCAGTGGATTTACCCCAACCGAAAATACCATGAGTCATTACGATCGGATAAGCTCCGGCCAAAGGTTTGCTTGAAGAACCTCCTCCAGATGCGCTCACTGCTCCCGCCGCTAGGAATAGAACCCCAGCTACCATTAACTTTGCTCTTTTTAACATTCTCCTTAACCCTCTTCTTTTAAACTATTCTCTCTACGGATCTCACTTCCCTGGCTTTGCCTCTTTAGGAAGGAGTTCTTTTTATATATAACAAACAATCGATTTAATTTTTTAATTTCGAACGTTCGCTATTTGAACCTTTGTCCACCTCTTCCGTGTCTCCGGCCCACAAAGGTGATTATAAAACAGTGCAAAATTGTCAATTGAGAAAATAAGAGAATTATAAGTAAGGAAGGAAAAATAATATTAAATCGATCGTTCAATTAAAAATAAAAGAAAGGAATATTCTAAAATTCTAATATATTTTATACCATTTGGTGTAACGAAATCCCTGTAACGACCGATACAATGCGGCGGGTAAAAAACCATTGGGCAGGGTGCACAAAAAAAGGCCCGCAACTGCGAGCCTTCTTCTTTGTTGGAAACGCTTTAGTTTAGTCTTACTTTCCGGCGCGCTTTCTCATATTTGCATCTAAGTATTTCTTACGAAGTCGCAAGCTCTGAGGAGTTACTTCCAGAAGTTCATCGTCGTCCAAGAATTCGATATTCTGCTCTAAGCTGAATTTACGAGGAGGAACGAGCCTGATTGCCTCATCCGCTCCGGAAGATCGTACGTTAGTCAGTTTTTTCTCTTTTACAGGGTTCACTTCCAGGTCATTGTCTCTGGAGTGGATCCCGATGATCATTCCCGGATACACAGGAGTTTGAGGATCGATCAATAGCTCTCCTCTTTCTTGGATTTTCCAAAGCGCGTATCCAGTGGTTTCTCCGGAGTCCATAGAGATTAATGCTCCGTTCTTTCTTCCTGGAATTTCTCCCTTATACAGATCGAATCGAAGGAAACGGCTGGATGCTACTCCTTCCCCTTTCGTTTCGGTTACGAAATATCCTCGGAACCCGATAATACCTCTGGTTGGAATTACGAATTCTACCCTGGTCATTCCGGAGGGATGAGCATCCATCAATTGAAGCTCTCCTTTTCTGCGGTTCAACTCGGAGATAATACTTCCTGTGAATTGATCGGGTAGATCCATTACTAGATACTCGTAAGGCTCTAGTTTTTCTCCGTTTTCTCCCTTCTTGATGATTACCTCAGGGCGGGAAACTTGTAGTTCGAAACCTTCTCTTCTCATGGTTTCGATGAGTACGGAAAGATGTAATTCTCCTCGACCTAAAACCTTGAAGCGGTCCTTATCTTCGGTTTCTTCCAAACGCATTGCAACATTTGTTTCCAACTCTCTATCCAGACGTTCGCGGATATTTCTGGTAGTTACGTATTTTCCTTCCTTACCGGCAAATGGAGAATTGTTTACCATGAAAAACATGGAAACTGTAGGCTCTTCTACCTCGATGGCAGGCATAGCTGCAGGTCTGCCGGGTTCACAAACAGTGTCCCCGATAAATACATCGGGTAGTCCTGCAATTGCAACGATGTCTCCGGCTTCCGCCTCTTCGATCTCGTTCCGTTTGAGTCCTTCAAAGTTATATAATTTCGTGATTTTTAAAACTTGGGATTCGTCCCTTCCGTTCGTTTTAGGGGAAAGTTGGACAACGTTCATCCCTCTTTGTAGTCTTCCGTTATAGATCTTACCGATTGCGATACGACCTACATAATCGTTATAATCCAAAGAAGTAACTTGGAATTGTAAAGCTGCGTCTATATTCGCTTTAACCGGAGGAACATGAGAAAGTACAGTATCCAAAAGTGGATCCAAATTGGTTCCCGGAGCATCTTCTAACTTGCTGACGGCCCAACCTTGTTTTGCGGAAGCGTAAACGATCGGAAAATCCAATTGTTCATTGGTTGCACCTAAATCGCTGAACAAATCGAAAACCATGTCCACGACTGCATCAGGACGGGCTCCATCTCTATCTATTTTATTAATTACTAAGATAGGTCTATGTCCTAGTTGCAGGGACTTTCCCAATACGAATCTGGTTTGGGGCATGGGTCCGTCGAATGCGTCCACAAGAAGAAGGCAGGAATCCGCTGTCGAAAGTACTCGTTCCACCTCTCCTCCGAAATCCGCGTGACCTGGAGTATCTACTACGTTGATACGAGTTCCCTTATAAATAACTGCGGTATTTTTGGCCTTGATAGTGATCCCTTTTTCTTTTTCGAGATCATTACTATCCATGATCCTTTCCCCATCTTCTTTGGCTGTTACTGCGCCGGTTTGGCGTAAAATGCCGTCCAGAAGGGTTGTTTTCCCGTGGTCAACGTGTGCGATAATGGCTATATTGCGGATTTCCATGCTATGACCAAAATTTACGGAAGGGCCAGGGTGACAAGGTGGAATTTTAGGAAATTCTTTTCAAAGCAATGAAAAAGAATCTATTCAATCGCTATTAATAGCCGGTTTTAAACGATTTGAACGATCCTAATGTTCCGGTAACGGGATCCTCTCCGTCTCCCCAGGCACGTGAGCAAATCGATCTTCTTTCCAATCCAATTTTGCTTTTTCTATCCTTTCTAAGGAACTGGATACAAAGTTCCAATACATATGCCTTGGGGTAGAAAGTGGGACTCCGCCCAAGAATACAATCCTGGAAGTTTCTTCCGCTCTGAATTTGACTGCCCCACCTTTTGGATAGATCGCCATGTCTCCTACTGAGACATTCTTTCCTTCCGCGTCTACCTTTCCTCTTGCGACATAGATGCCAGCTTCTTGATCTTGAGAAACGGGCAGTTCTACTTCAGCGCCTGCCTCCACCTCTAGGTCCGCATAGAATAATGGAGAATATACTTTCACCGGAGAAACTTCTCCCATGAAAGAACCTGCGATCAGCCTAAGTTCCCAACCTCCACCGCTGACAATGGGCAATTCTTCTCTTTCGTGATGGAAGAATTCAGGGGCAGTCTCTTCGAATTCTTTGGGAAGTGCCACCCAGGTTTGGATACCTTCTAAGATGCTAAATTCTGGATCAAGCTTGGATCTTTCGCTATGTACGATCCCGGAACCTGCGGTCATCCAGTTCACTTCGAAGGGACGAATATCTTCCACCTTTCCGATACTGTCCCTGTGAGTGATCACTCCATCATACAGGTACGTTACCGTAGCAAGACCAATATGAGGATGAGGTCGTACTACAATTTCAGTTCCGGTCTTGATGGGAAGGGGACCCATGTGGTCCAAAAAAACAAAAGGTCCTAAAGATCTGGCTTCGATTTGAGGAAGGACTCTTCTAACGAAAAAGCCGTCTCCTAAATCTTTTTTCTTAGCGCTAAGATATCTCATACTAGTATAGACTATTAGATTCGATTCCCGGAAATCTAAGCAAGATTTAAAACCCGGATAACGGAAGGTAGAGGACAATTGCCAAACTTCTTCCTGGGAAATCGTACTCCAAAACCCTTGACACCGACTCCTACCGGTCAAAACTGGTCAAAACTCGAGAAAACTAGGCCAGTAATCATGTTTGCGATCATCTCTGTCGGCAACCGACAATTCAAAGTCACTCAGGATCTTGAATTCCTGACTGAAAAAACAGGTAAAAATGCCGGTGACACCTTCGATGCTAAGGTCCTACTATTTGCTGAAAATAATAAGGTTCATATCGGCTCTCCGGAACTCAAATCCGCTAAAGTCTCCCTGAAAGTATTGGAAGATGTAAAGGGAGAAAAAGTAAGAGGATACGTTTACAAAAAACGTAAAAACTCTCAGAGAACCTGGGGACATAGACAACAACTGCAAAAAGTTAAGGTAGTTTCTCTTTCGGCAGTTTGATCCGGATAAAGATACTCCGAAAAGGAGAAGAAATCCTAGGTTTGGAATCTTCCGGGCATGCTTCCAAGATGCACGGATCCAAAGGACAAAATCTTCTCTGCGCCGCTGTCGGAGTACTCATCCAAACTCTTTACTTGCATTTAAGCAAGGAAGGTTTGGCAGAAGAAGCGGTAATCGGAGACGGACTCTTGGACTTCAAGATCCTCTCCCGAAAAACGACCGATCCGATCGTTCATACGAGTTTCGATCTCGTGACAAGCGGACTAGTCAACTTGAAGGAACAATATCCTTCTGAAATTGAACTCATAGGAGAATAAACATGGCACATAAGAAAGGTGGCGGTTCTTCCAAAAACGGACGCGATTCCCAATCCAAACGTCTTGGTGTAAAACGTTTCGGTGGAGAACTCGTTCTCGCAGGTAATATTCTCGTTCGCCAAAGAGGAACTAGATTAAATGCAGGAAAGAACGTAGGTGTAGGTAAAGATCATACACTTTACTCTCTTGTAGAAGGTCACGTTAAATTTGAACAAGTTTCCAAAACGAAAGTTCAAGTTTCCGTTTACCCGAAATAAGCATTAGATCTCAGATTTAGTGCGTGGAAAAGAAAGGCCTTCCGGGGATTTTTTCCCCTAAGCCTTTCTTTTTTTATTTTTAGGCCCTAGTTCGACATGGAAAAGTTTATAGATGAAGTTCTGATCGAAGTTACCGCCGGACATGGTGGAGCCGGGTCCATGCATTTTCGAAGAGAAAAGTATGTGGAATTCGGCGGACCGGACGGTGGGGATGGAGGAGTCGGCGGAAATATTATCATCCGCCCTAACCTTTCCATGGTTACATTGGATCGTTATCTTACTAAAAGAAGATTTCGCGCCCAGGACGGATTCCCGGGAGAAGGTAACGAAAGATCCGGAAAAAAGGGAGAAGACCTGATCCTTTTTGTTCCTCTCGGAACTCAAGTGTTCGACGAGGAAAGCGGGGAACTACTTTACGATTTCATAAAAGACGACGATGAATTTTTAGTCGTAAAAGGTGGAAGAGGAGGAAAAGGAAATACCCATTTCAAATCTTCCACACACCAAACTCCCAAATTTTCCCAACCCGGAGAGGATGGAGAATACAAACATCTACGTCTCAGCCTAAAACTTCTGGCGGACGTGGGAATTGTAGGACTTCCGAATGCGGGCAAGTCTACCCTACTTTCTAAGATCACCGAGGCACACCCTAAGATCGCAGGATATGCGTTCACGACTCTTTCTCCCAACTTAGGCGTGGTAAAAAGAAAAGGAGATATCTATCGTTATACCTTGGCGGATATTCCCGGGATCGTGGAAGGCGCAAGTAAGGGAATAGGCCTAGGACTTTCCTTTTTAAGACATATAGAAAGAGTAAAAGGTATATTATACGTTTTTGATGCAGCCGCTCTGGACATTCAGGAGGATTTTAAGATGCTTCAATCGGAATTGAAATCTTATAATCCGGAACTTCTCAATCGACCACATTTGATCGTTTTAAATAAAATAGACATCTGGGAAGACCAGAGTTTTACGGAAGAACTACTCAGATCCGTTTCTTCTTTGGGAAAGGTGATCCCAATTTCCGCCCAAGAAGAGATCAACTTAGAGGAATTACTTTCCGCAATGGATTCCACTTTCTTCCAAAAAGAATTGGAAAAAAACCATTTTTACGAAGAAGAACACCGGGAAAATTCAGATGAATCGAAATGATCTGAACGAGAGAATCAAAACAGCCAATAAAATTGTAATCAAAATAGGTTCCGCAAGACTTGCAGGCTCGGAAGAGGAAGTAAACGATTTCCTTTTCAGCCTGGTTTCGGATATACGCCATTTAAGGGATCTTGGAAAACAAGTGATCCTAGTTTCCTCAGGAGCAATCGCAAGAGGAAGAAAACTTTTATCCTCGTTACCGAACTCCGCAGAAGCCGGAGAATCTCTTCCGGAAAAGCAAGCTCTAGCTGCCATGGGCCAAAACCGCTTGGTGAACTTATACGATAGTTTTTTTTCTAAGGTAAATCTTCCGATCGCTCAGATCCTATTCGGCGTTTTGGACATGGAAAATCCGGAAGGATTTAAAAATCTGAAAAACACTTTCGGACAACTTTTGGATTGGGGCATTCTGCCGATCGTAAACGAAAACGACTCGGTCGCCACCGAAGAAGTAAAATTCGGAGATAACGACGTTCTTTCGGCGATCGTAAGTCTAATCGTAGAGGCGGATCTTCTGATCATACTCACAGGTGTGGAAGGTTTTTTAAAAGACGGAAAACTTCTCCCTTTCTTGGAAGAAGTAGGAAAACCCGAACTTTCCCAAGCGGGAGGCCCAAGCGGCCCTGGCACAGGCGGAATGTATACCAAACTCAAGGCGGCTTCTATCTCCAGCGAGGCGGGAATTCCTTGCGGGATCATAGACGGGAATCGCAAAAATTGCGTGCGTGAGTTTATAGAAACGAATACACTCGGGACATTGGTTGTCTCTAACGGTAAGAAGAAACATTTTACGGAGGAGGAAATTAAATCCATTCTCCGAGCCAAACGTAACGGAGGCCAGGAATGATCCAAAGATCCGCAGAATCCATCTACGTGGACGAACTTTGTAAATCCGCGAAAGATGCTTATAGACAAATTCGATCCATAAATACTTCCCAAAAGAATAGAGTTTTGGAAAAACTTGCCTCCGCTTTGGTCGAGAGAAAATCCGAAATTTTAAAAGAGAACGCAAAGGATCTGGAAGTAGGAAAAGCAAAAGGACTATCTTCCGCACTTTTGGATAGATTGACTCTGGACGAAAAAAGGATCCAAAGCTTGTCTAACGCGGTTCTGGAAATTAAGGCTCTTCCTGATCCAGTCGGAGAAACCGTAAGAGGTGCTACTCTTCCGAATGGGATTCGCCTGAATACAAAAAGAGTTCCTTTGGGTGTGGTCATGGTGATCTACGAATCCAGGCCGAATGTTACGATCGATGTGGGAGCTTTATCTTTCAAATCCGGAAATGCGTGTATCTTGCGCGGCGGTTCGGAAGCAATCCACTCCAACACGATCCTCGCTAAAATTTTCCAAGACTGTTTAAAAGAAGAAGGTCTACCTGCAAATGCGGTCACATTTGTGGATAGAACGGAAAGAGAATATATGATCCCTTTCCTAAAACAAACTTCTCATATCGATATAGTCGTCCCTAGAGGTGGAGAAGGTCTCATCCGTTTTGTTTCCGAAAATTCACTGATCCCTGTGGTAAAACATGATAAGGGTGTGGTGAATCTTTATATAGATAAATCCGCAGATCCTAAAAAAGTTTTACCGATTGCAGTCAATTCCAAGGTGCAAAGACCCGGAGTTTGTAATGCTGCGGAAAACTTAATTATTCATTCTCAATATCCCTACATTAAAGAATTATTGGAAGAACTCGCTTCCAAAGGTGTACAACTACTTTTGGATCCAAGATCACTTTCGATCTTTCCGAAAGGCCAACCTGTTAAGGACGAGGACTATCTAGAGGAATTTTTAGATCTCAGATTTTCCGTCAAAACTGTGGATAAGATAGAAGAAGCGATCGAATTCATAGAAGCGACTAGCTCGGGTCACACCGAAGCGATCGTGACGGAAGATATAAGCGCTGCGAACTTTTTTAGTCGCTCCTTGGACTCCGCTGCGATTTTTGTGAATATCTCCACTCGTTTTCATGACGGAGGAGAATTTGGGCTCGGAGCGGAAGTCGGGATTTCCACAGGAAAATTGCATGTAAGAGGTCCGATGGGACTCGTACATCTTACAACTACCACAACGTATGCGGAAGGAGAAGGACAGGTCCGAGGTTAAGGGACCTTCTTCTTTTTATGATCTCTTCCGATCTGGTCGGAGTTTTTGGCGGGAGTTTTGATCCTCCGCATCTAGGTCATGCGGAAGTGGCGTCCAGTTTTTGGAAAAATTTTCCGAATGCAAAAGAACTTCTGATCGTTCCAAACCATACTTCTCCCTGGAAACAGAATAAAAAAACTCCTCCTGAATCGATCATAGATCTTGTTCAGGCCCAGTTCGAAAGTTTTCCGAATACGAAAATTTGGGACTGGGAGATCAAAAGAGAAACTCCGAGTTTTACGGAAGAAACTATTTTAGAACTTTTGAAAGGTCGGCCAAATGATAAACTTGCCCTTTTGATCGGAGAAGATCAATATTCCGAATTCCATAAATGGAAAAACTGGGAAAATATTTTGGATAAGGTGGATTCTCTTTTGGTGTTCAGAAGATTCTCCCAGTCCGTACCACAAAACGCACACTTGCAAAAATTCCAAGATAAGATCGTATTTTTACAAAACCTGATCGTAGAAGCTGCATCTACCAATCTTAGAGAAGAACTTCCTAAATGTATTTTGGAAAATAGGAAACCGATTGTATTGTCCCAAAAAGTATGGGATATCATACTTAAAAATAGATCCTATTGCTAAGACCGTCAGTCTTATATATAAGAGATGATCCTGAATACTACTACAGAACAAATACAATATTTTACTGATATTGTTCCAAAAGAAATTACTAAAACCCGCTGGGAGCATAGTCTAAGAGTGGCTGAGATCGCGGAGGAACTTGCAAGTATTCATTCTCCGAACGAGACAAACGAAGCTTATTTAGCCGGTGTAGTACACGATATCACCAAACAAAAAACTAAAGAGTTCCATTTAGATCTATTTACAAAACTAGGAGATCTAGAAGCCCCTAAACTTCCGGAGGCGGCCTGGCATTCGAGATCCGCAGCCTATTATCTGGAAACGGAATACGGCTTAAAAACAAGATCCGTTTTAGATGCAGTGAAACACCATACTTTAGGTGGAGAGGACTTAAACCTCTTGGATTGTATCTTGTATGCGGCCGATTTTTTAGGTTCCGAGTTTGCGGAAAGACAAAAGGATTATTCGGATTGGAGAAACAAAGCCAAGGAAAATCTATACCTCGCCGTATTAAATAAGACCGTCCATACTATGCAGAACCTGTTGAATAATAAAGGAGCGATCCATAATAGGACGATCGCTATGTATCATTTCGCCTTGGGAAAATTATCCAATTGACAGGGTTATTTTTTCTTTCTGAATGGAATCATCCGAGGCTTTGATTTGAGTCCTAACAAACCGATTCGACCTTTTAATCTTCTTCCACTATGGATTGCCGCAGGTTTTCTGTTTTTGGCACTGTTATTTTTTCTATTTCGCAATTTCAGAAGGACCGGTCTGGACGAAAAGATCAGTTCCGGTAAACCGATCCATATTCTTTTCCATGCAGTAGGAAACGACGACGTGTATGAGTTCGGATTTTTAGCCACCATCTTCCCTTCCCAAGAAAGGGTCGGCTTATTCTTCTTTCATCCGATCACCACATTCGAAGATCCGGAAGATACTTTAGAACAAATTAAATCCAAGGCAACCTCGGCGGTAAAAGAGGCAATCCAGGACATCTTAGGTTCCAAACCGAATTATACCGTTAAGATCAACGCTTCTTCCTTTATCAAGATCGTAGATATTTTAGGCGGAGTGAATTTATACACCGATAACCGAACTAATAGGGTTTCTCCTTCTTATGTTAGGGAACCCGGTTTGTATGCTTATTCGGGCGAAGATGTGTATGATTACGTTTCTTATATGGATAAGAAGGAAACATTGGATTATCTAGATCGGATCAGCAGACAAGAGAGTGCGGTCCTATCCGTTTACGAAACTTTATATGAAAACAAAGAACTTCTTAATTCATTTTGGTCGGAAATGGTCTTCAATCTGATCGATTCGGATTTTTCCAAAGAGGATTTTTATACTCTTCTAAAATTCGCCACCTCTCATAGACTCGCATTCGGGATCACGGAACTTCCGGGAGAACCCGCTCTGGATCCCAAAACAAGACGTTTATTCCTAACTGCGGATCCGGCCAGGGCTTCTGTCGCTGTCCGAAAATTCCATAAAGATGTTTCCGCTGAAATTTTCACGGATGGGGAATATGCCAGAACGGAAGTTTTGAACGGGACCGATGTGCCCGGTCTTGCAAAGGATGTGAGAGCGACCTTGGCGGATAAAAGGATCAAAGTACTCTCCGTAGACAATGCCTGGACCAAAGACGTAAAAAAAACGATCATCTTAGATCGTTCCGGGAATACCGCTGTCGCGGATAAAATCTCCTCCATATTAGAAAAAACAAAAGTATACCATGTATTAAGAAAGGACCTTGGGCTGGATTCCACCGTGCTCTTAGGATCCGATATCGAGCCTAAAAAATAAATATGAGTCCTTCCCCCAAAAATACCCCGGAAAACACGATGGAAATCCTAAAAACGATCCATAAGATCATGCAGGATAAAAAATGCGAAGAGATCGCGGTCTTAAACTTAGAATCAGTGCATTCATACTTGAGTTTCTTTTTGATCTGCACCGTAAACTCCGCAGTTCAAGCAAACGCAGTCGCAAGAGAGATCAAAAAAGCATTAAAAAGTTTTAAATTACCTCATAAGGAAACGGATAAAACAGGAACATCCGCTTCCTCCGGTTGGACTTTATTGGACTACGGCGAATTCATAGTCCATATCATGACCCCGGAAAAAAGAGAGTATTATAATCTGGACAGGCTTTGGAGAGATGCGGAGAGAATAGAGCTCTCTTAATCCTCTATCAATTTTGCTCGTAAACTAGTCCAGTCCGATACGGGAAGTTCGCAATAGGATCCTACACAGACGTACGCCTTCACTCCCCCGCCTGAATTCCTATTTTTTAGAAGCAGGAATTTTTCTCCATTTTCTTCCGCTTCTTTATCGTTTGCCCATATAAGCACGGTTTCCGGTAAGAATAAGGAGCCGACACCTTTCCAGATCGGCAATAATTCTTCCTGACTTGAATAAACTACCGCAAGTTCTCTTCCGGGAGATTTTCTAAGCCATAATGCGGAAAGCATATATGGATAATTCATCGGGTATGTTTCCAATTCGGATTTGAAAAAGGAGAAGATAGAATCCGCATATTGCAGATATTTTTCAGAGTCCACTCCTAACTTTGAAAGTATCACTAATGCGGTCGCAAAGGAACTATTGGCAGAAGGTTCCACTCCATCGTATCCATCCACAGTTCTTCTGAGCAATGTCTCTCCGTCTATACCTGAATCGAAAAACGCGCCGGAAGGACTCCTAAAAAGTCGGATCGCTTCTTCGGTGTATCGTATCGCATTTTCCAGATACCTGAATCCTTTTCCTGCTTGGAACAGATACAAAGAAGCTAAAACAAATTCCGCATAATCAGAGCTATATGCTAAAAATCTTGCCTCTCCCTCTCTAAACCTTCTGAGCAGTCTTCCATCCTCTCGGATCAGATTTTTTTCCAGGAATTTATAAGTTTCTTCCGCTTCTCTTAATAGATCCCCGTCCCCAAATGCCATTGCAGCTTTTGTTAGGGCTTTGATATACAAACAGTTCCAAGAAAATAAAATTTTATCGTCCCTAAGCGGTCTGATCCTATGGGAGCGTCTTTCTAATAGTTTTTTTCTGTTTTTGGAAACAATCTCTTCCAATTCGGAAGGTTCCAAACCGTGCAGTCTGGAGAAGTTCATTCTGAATGTTTCATGTAGGATATTTTTCTCTTCAAAATTTCCTTTTTCGGTGATATTCCAAAATTCATCCAAGAGAAAAGCGTCTTGTCCGCAGACTTCTCTTACTTCTTCTTTTGTCCAAAGATAGAATAAGCCCTCTTCTCCTTCCGAATCAGCATCTTCTGCGCTCGCAATTCCACCTCCAGGCAATCTCATATCGCGATGAAGATATTCGATCACATCGTATGCATAATCCTTGTATTTATTTTCTCCTACCGCTTGGTAACATTCTACTAAAGCTTCCAAAAAGAGAGAATTATCGTACAACATCTTCTCGAAATGTGGTACCAACCAATGATGGTCGGTGGAATACCTGCAAAGTCCCCCGCCGATCTGATCGTATATCCCACCCTTCTTCATTGCGGTCAGTGTCTCTTCCACCATTTCGAGAGCTTTGGGTTCACCTGTAGATTTATGATAACGTAATAAAAAACCGAGCCCCATGCTGGGTGGAAATTTATTTACAGAATTGGATTTAAAACCCGCGTAATCCGGATCGTAAAATCGATCATATAATAAAAATCCATTCTCGAAAATTTCCGGGCCCGGAGAAGAAATCTCGGAAGTATCTGCAAATGCTCGAGTTTCTTCCGATTCTTTTAAGTGTTTGGTCAGATCTTCGGATGCCTCGAGTAATTCTTCTTTTTTCTCCTTCCATAAACCGTTTAAAATTCCCAAAACTTCCGTAAAACTTTTTCTTCCATACTTAGGGACAGGAGGAAAATACGTCCCGCCAGTAATCGGCTTTCCTTCGGGAGTTAAAAACATATTTAAAGGCCAGCCACCCTGCTGTCCCATGGCATGTAACGCGTCCATATAGATCCGATCCACGTCCGGTCTTTCTTCCCGATCCACCTTAATGGAAACGTAATCTCTATTTAAAACTTCCGCAGTCGTTTCGTTCTCAAACGATTCCTTTTCCATTACATGACACCAATGACAGGTAGCGTAACCGATGGATAAGAAGATCAGTTTATTCTCGGATTTCGCCTTTGCAAAGGCCTCTTCAGACCATGGAAACCAATCCACTGGGTTGGCGGAATGTTGGAGTAAATAAGGACTTTTTTCAGACGCGAGTCGGTTCAATTTTTTATCTGGAGTTTTCATCGATTTTAAGGTGTCTAGACTTTTACTTTAGATTTTTCGATTTGGCAAATTCTTCCGAAACAAAAACCATGCTCCGTAGGAAGACCAACACACTATGCTTAGGCCTGCAAATATTCCTTGGTTAAGGAAATTTTATCTGCGACTCTTGCTTGTTTGCACTTTTGCTCTTCCGGTTTCCCAATTCGCCCAAGAGTTAGACCCTTCCTTTCAAAATAAGCCCAGAGTTCTTAAGCTCACTTTGAAAGAAGCGGTCAATTATGTCCTAGCGAATAATATCACGGTAAGAAATGCCGGGATGGAATTCGTAAAAGCGGATACTGCCGAGTTAAAAAATCTATCTCAATATGCATGGACGCTGGTCGGCGGTTTTTCGAAAACAAAAACTACTCTTCCTCTGAATAATAATAACGTTCTCTCCGGAACAAAGATCTCGAACGATAGGGTAAACGTCGGGATCCAAAAGAATTTCGAAACCCAGACTTATTTTAGTTTGGAACTCAGTCATACTAGATTCGATGCGGATGCATTCGAAACTCAGGCAGCCGCTTCCAGATTAGGCGCAGTCGGTTCTTATTTAGCGGCCCCTCCCCAATACACCGATGCCCTGACGATCACTCTTGGTCAGGAACTTTTAAAGTATTCTTTCGGCCAAATTGAGAAAGAAAAACAAAAAGTATTAAAACAAAACGCAGTCATTCGTCGAGACGAACTGGTCAATATTCTTGCCCAGCTTGTGGTTAAAACTCTGGTGGATTATTGGAGTTTGAGCGTATTCGATTCTCAAGTTGAAACATTCGACAGGTTGGAAAAAAATACCAAAAATATCCGGGATCTAACGATCAGAAAACGTAACCTTGGTCTTTCCGAAGGGTTCGAGGTGAATCAATGGAATAGTGCCCTTACTCAAACCGAAAACAGTTTGGAAAGAGCAAAACTTGCCAGAGCGGAAGCGGAAAGAAATTTGATCCGTATTTTGAATGTGGACCCAAGTTCTAAAATTTCCGGGATCACCGATCTTCAAGAAAAAGTCCCGAACGATATCAATCCAACTAAGGATTATCAATACGCATTGGATCATAGGATAGACCTGAAAAATTTGATCCGTCAGAGGCAGATCGCAGAACTGGAACTGAAGATCAAGAACGCGGAAGATATGCCTTCCTTAAAGATTACCGGAAGTTATTCCACAAGAGGACAAACATACTTAAATCCTCAGACCAATTATGTGAATCCAGAAACAGGCATGATGTCCTTCCGTTATCCTGAAAAAACTTTAAACTTCGCTCTGTCATATCCTTTATTCGATACTGGGATCCAGACGGATATCAGAGACGCTAAACTTAAATTAGATATCTTGGCAAAACAAGAGACCGAACTTCGGACTCTGATCAAAGAAGAGTTGGATAATAGATATTATGCGATCGTTGCCGGGCAGGAACTTCTGGAAACCGCAAACACTCGTAGAGAAGAGGCGGAGAAGTTTTATAGAGGAGTCCAAGCACGCTTCAATCAGGGAAGATTTACGGCAGTATTGGTAAAATCCGCTTTGGACGGTTTGATCCAAGCCGAGCTACAAGTAGCCCAAGCAAGGATCAACTTTAATGTGGATATCATTCGGTACGAACTGGCAAGGAACTCTGTTTTCGAAAAGTTCGGAGTAAATGTGGATGAAATCGTAGACACGATCATCAAAAACGAAGTAGCGAAAGCCCAACAAGCTACTCCTTCTAATGATTAATTTCGGACTGTTTTATTAAGCTTTTGGAATAGAGGGGATTTCCCACTGGATGGGCTCTCCTTCTAACGCTTTTAAGAATTCGATCAAATCCTTTTTGTCCTGATCCGAAAGTTCCGCAGGTTTTAGCATAGGATCGTGGACCGCTTTGGAATGCCCACCTTCCGCAAAATGGTTCACGGTATCTTCGATCGATCCGAAGATACCATTATGCATGAAAGTTTTCTTTTTAGTGACGTCCCTTAATGTAGGAGTTCTAACCTTATCTTTGATCCCCGCAAGACCGGTTGTATGCAATTTGGAATCGGAGAAATTTGGTCCTTGGTGACACTGAATACATTTTGCCTTGTTCTGGAAAACGTTCCAACCTCTGATCTGAGCCGGGGTCAAAGCGTTCTCCTCCCCCATCACAAATTTATCGAAGTTGGAATTTTTACTTACGATCGTTCTTTGGAAAGTAGAGAGCGCTAGGACGATCCTCTCTCCGGAAATCTCCGGATCTCCATAAGCTTTTTCGAAGAGTTCCTTATAACCTTGGATAGAAGAAATTCTTTGTACAAGCTTCGTTTCGTTCTGAAACATGAGTTTAGAATGGACTTTTTCTTTTACCAGATCTTCTAATTCTTTTGCTTCAGGATCCTTGAATACGTCCTTATATAATGCCACATTGGTAAGAGATGGAGCAGGATTATGGATCTTGGTCCGAGGAAAACCTTCGGAAGGAGAAGAGGCATTATGACAACTTGCGCAACTTACGTCTTGGTTGAAAGAAAGTCTAGAATCGAAATATAATGTCTTACCTAACTCTACCTTTTCCTGGTTGAACGGATTATTACTCGGATGGATTACACTTTTAACTACAAATCCTTCCAGTTCAGGGATGGGCTTTTTTTCCTTACATGTTATCAAACATAAGATCGAAGCCAAAAAAAGGATCAGGAAAAAAATACGCTTCATAATTCCATATCCAGGATGTGGACAAGAATACCTCTGTCAATCTCCTAATCAGAACCCTTCCAAAAGTCGCTTGAGACCATTTCTCAAAGAAAATCCAAAACATTGTCACAAGAAATGACCCAGATACGTCTTGCCTTTAGAACCGGAGGCAAGTATGTCAAAGAAGAAGGTATTGATCGTAGGAGGAGGTTATGCAGGTATCGCTGCAGCAAACCGATTGTCCCGCAAAAATTCGGAAGTAGATATCACTCTGATCACTGCAGAGCCGACCTTTAGGGAAAAGATCAGAAATCACCAAGTCATCGCAGGAACCAAAGGGAAAGATTTCCAGATCCGTAATTTATTGAATCCAAAGGTAAAACTTCTGATCCAAAGAGTAGAAAAAATATTTCCGAAAGAGAACAAAGTGCTCTTAGATAACGGGACCTATTTCGAATACGATTATTTAGGTTATACCGCAGGAATGAGAGCTGGAGATCCTGGGACCAAAGGTATCAATTATTTTTCGATCGCAAGTTTTCAGGATTCGGAACGATTAAGAAAAGAATTAAGCCATCGCCCGGATGCGAAAATAACGGTATTAGGCGGCGGACTTTCCGGTATAGAAGTAGCAACGGAACTCGCAGAAAATTATCCCTTAGTGAAAATAACACTTTTGGATTCGGATAAGATCGGAAAAAATTTCTCTTCGAATGCGGTTCTTTATATGAAAGAAGTCCTGAAAAATCTGAAAGTAAACCTGATAGAAGGAGAAAGAGGCGAAGACCTATTGGAAGATAAGATTAAAACTTCCAATGGAACCCAAGTCCTTCACGATTATTGTGTGATTTCCGCAGGACTCGTCGCCTCCGATCTCGGAAAAAATTCCGGATTAGGATCAAATAAGATCGGCCAGGTATACCTGAATGAGTATATGCAAGTTCCTGAATATACAAATATTTTAGGCGCAGGTGACGGGGTAAAAGTTCCGGGAGAAGAATATTCCTATTTGAGAATGGCCTGTGCCACAGCGCTTCCTATGGGAATTTATCTGGCGGAAAGGATCTCCAACTTATTGGGAAATAAATCGAAGATAGGACAAAAACCTTTCCGATTGGCGTATGTAGGACGTTGTGTAAGTTTAGGAAGAAAAGAAGGCCTACTTCAATTCTTAAATTACGACGATAGTCCTACGGAAAAAATTTGGACCGGAAAATTAGGAGCTATTGTGAAAGAGCTTATTTGCAAATTTACAGTCTTCTCTTTTAAGGCCGAAAAATATTTCGATTTTTATGCGATCCCTCAACCTAAAGAAAGACCTTTAGTCAAACAAAACGAAAAATTCGTAACGGCAGAAAAATGAGCGCTCAAGAAAGACTAGATCAATTTATAGAAAACAAAGGTTTGGTCTTCGGGATTGCCTATAAGATGACAGGGAGCGTGGTAGAGGCAGAGGATATAGTGCAGGAGACTTTTCTGAGATGGGAAAGATCCAAAGAAGAAAAGATCAGATCTCCGAAAGCATTCTTATCCACTGTCGCGGCTAGACTCTCCTTGGATTCTTTAAGGAAGGCGAAAAGGAAAAGGGAAACCTATATCGGCCCTTGGTTACCGGAGCCCCTGGCTCCGGCACCGATAGAAGAAGAGCCTGATCCGGAAACATTGGATCTGGCGTTCTTACATTTATTAGAAAAATTGAATCCTATCGAAAGAGCGGTTTTCCTACTTCGAGAAAGTTTTGAAATGGGATATGATTCCATTGCAAAAGTTGTCGGAAAAAATCAGGAGAACTGTAGACAGATCCTAAAACGAGCCAAAGAGTCGCTAAAATCGGATCGAAAAAAATACGACGCTCCATCCGAAACAAGAAAGAAGATCTTCCGTGATTTTTTATTAGCATCTTCCAAAGGAAAACCGGAGCTGCTGGTTCCTTTCTTAAAAGAAGAGATCGTTCTTTGGTCCGATGGCGGCGGGAAAGTAAACGCGGCAAGAATTCCGATCATTGGAAAGGAGAGGACCTCTCATTTTTTCATTAGGACAAAAAGTAATAGGTTAAAATACAGATTGGATTTCTATTTCGGAATAGTGAACGGAGCGGAAACGTTGATCGGTTATTACAAAGATCAACCCGCGTATCTGCAAAGCTTCCTTATAGAAGAAGACGGGATATCCAGAATTTATTCCGTTCTTAATCCGGATAAATTAAGTTCAATGCAGAACAAACAAAAGCTGATAGAAGATGGACTGATCTTTCCTTTAGAAAACTTTTTATTATTCCCTCATACTTACAGGAATAAGGTTGCAAAATGGCTAAACCCTGTGGCCAAACTAGTAAAATGGGCCATCGTACGATAGTCGCTTCGCTCCTGAAACCCGCAAGACGGATTATAGTCGCTTCGCTCCTGAAACAACGGTACCAGACTTTGAAAAAGTAATTAACATAGGATAATTCGTTTATCCATTTATACGTTTCTCCCTTCTTGACTTGAATACATTCTTAGGACAAGATCCAAGTATGAAAAGAACTCTAACAACAAGCCTATTACTCGGTTTGTTACTGATTCAATGTAGTGGAGGAGCAAGGATGGAAACGGTTTTAGAGAACAAAACTTTATCCCCGAAATTACCCAGCGGATATTATATTTCCAAATTAGGAAAGATCGCCTATTGGATAGAAGGAAAAGGGAAACCGATTTTTCTACTCCATTCCGCGGGACATGACCATAACGATTTTGAATCTATTCTACCAAGTTTATCAGAAAAATATAAAGTGATTTCTTTGGACTGGCCGGGACACGGATTATCCGAAAATCCGCAACCGGCAACATCCGCTTCCGCGGTGGAATATGCCGAAATTTTGCCCGAAATGGTCCAACAACTTGCTCCGGAAGGAGGGATTTTTATCGGAAATTCGCTCGGAGGATTCGCTTCCATGAATCTTGCGGTCCAAAGACCGGAGCTTGTAAAAGGACTTGTGATCGTGGACACCGGAGGATTAAACGATCCGGATTGGATTACCAAAAGTTTTGCAGGACTAAAATCCAAGGTTTGGTTTACAGGACTCGTTTGGAACTTCTTCCCGAACCACTATATAAAGATCAGGAACAAATACACAGAGTCCATTCTGACCAGGATCAAGGAGAGAGAAAATGTGGAGGGGGCAAAAGAAGTGAACGCTTCTATTTGGAAAAGTTTTTTGGACGAAAAACATGATTTAAGAGAGAAAGTCTCTCAGATCCAAGCGCCTACATTAATCGTATGGGGAGAATATGACCCGGTGATAGATCCGAAACTTGCACTTAGGCTTCATGAAAAAGTAAAAGGTTCGAAACTGGCCTATCTGAA
Source organism: Leptospira sp. B5-022 (assembly GCF_000347035.1). Lineage (GTDB taxonomy): Bacteria > Spirochaetota > Leptospiria > Leptospirales > Leptospiraceae > Leptospira_B > Leptospira_B cinconiae. The sequence goes on along the minus strand of NZ_ANIJ01000047.1, from coordinate 229,590 downwards.
AACCGGACATGTACCTTTTGCCGAAAATCCGAAAGAATTCCTAAAGGTCGCCCTTCCTTTTTTGGATTCCATATAATATTTGGATTTTCCCAATAATTAGATTTGTAAAATTTCCGTTTGCGGACTTTCTTTAGGGAAATCCGTGAACGGGAATTGTATGGATCAGAAAGATCTGCCTTGGGAAAAAATTTATGAGACTGTGAACCGGATCTCTCCCGTCCCGATAGAAGTTTGGAAAAAATCGGAACAACTATATACGATCCGTAAATTAGGATACGGAGATTTTCTGATCAAACAAGGAGCGCAAGCTTCGGAGTTCGCCTTCGTATTCTCAGGAGTTTTGAGAGAATATTATCTCACCAACCAAGGAAACGAGTATATTAAAAGTTTCAATTTCCCGGGAGACTTTACAGGATCCTATTTCGACCTTCTCACTGAACAACCTTCTACCTGCAATATTAGAGCGATCACAGATTGCGAACTTGCAGTCGCAAAATTTTCCGAATTCAGAAAACTATTCTACCAAGATATAGCCTGGGAAAGATTGGGCCGGATATTTGCAGAAAATTTATTCTTAAAAAAAGCAAGAAGAGAATATGAACTCTTAGCGCTCAGTGCGGAAGAAAGATACGATCTACTTTTACAATCCAGACCAGATATAGAAGACCTTATTCCTCAATATCATATCGCTTCTTATCTGGGGATCACGCCTGTGTCATTGAGCAGGATCCGAGCGAAGAGGAAATAAAAAAGGCTCCCAAATTTTGTAGGAACTCCTCCATCACAACTTTCAGGTTTGGAAAATAAAAAAGGCGCCGGGGAAACCGACGCCTTCTTCAAGCTTTGCAATATTAGAAAATTCTTATTTTGCGGAAGCTGCTTCACGGATCACATAAGCTGCGATCTCGTTCTTTTGGATCTGAGTGGTTCCTTCGAAGATACAAAGGATTTTTGCATCTCTCATCAGTTTTTCAACCGGATACTCTTTAGTATAACCGTATCCACCGAAGATCTGAACCGCATCAGTAGCCGCTTTCATTGCAGTCTCGGAGCAATATGCTTTCGCGATTGCGGAATATTTCGGAAGACGAGGATCTTCAGCATCGGACATACGAGCGGAAAGATAACAGATCTGACGTGCAGTTTCCACACCGATAGACATATCTGCAAGCATGTGTTGAACCGCTTGGAAGCTGGAAATTTTAGAACCGAACTGCTCTCTTTGACGAGCGTATTTAGATGCATGATCTAAAGCAGCTTGAGCAACACCCACTCCCATAGCAGCAACGTATGGGCGAGAAGCGTTCAGAGTTTGAAGAGCGTAGATGAACCCGAGGTTTTCTTTTCCGATCATATTCGCTTCTTCTACCGCACAATCTTCGAAGATGATTTGGCGAGTATCGGATGCACGAATTCCAAGTTTATCCTCTTTTTTACCGACGATCAAACCTGGAGTGTCGCGTTTAACGTAGAAGCAGGAAACTCCACGAGTTCCACGGCCTTTATCGGTATATGCAAAAACGGTATAAGCTCCAGCGCTACCACCACCGGTAATCCACTGTTTGGTTCCGTTGATGACCCATTTGTCGCCTTTTTTAACCGCAGTAGTGCTCATACCAGGAACGTCGGAACCTGCGCCAGGCTCGGAAAGACAGAAAGAAACTCCGTATTCTCCGTCAACAACCGGTTGAAGCCATTTTTTCTTTTGTTCATGGCTTGCACCTTTCATGATTGGAAGGATACCAAGACCTGTATAACCGAAACAAAGGCTGATACCGAGACATCCTCTAGAAAGTTCTTCGGTTACCAAACACTGCTCTACTGAACCAAGGCCCCATCCACCGTATTCTTCGGGGATAGTGAGTCCGTTGACCCCTAATTCGGTTCTCATTCTATTGATAAGTTCTTCTGGATGTTTGTTTTGCTCGTCCCAGTGGATAGCAACTTCATGGGTGATTTCCTTCTTAACGAAGTTTCTGATCGTGTCCCTAATCTCGATCTGCTGCTCAGTCAGTTCCTGATACATTTTTTCCCTTCTTGCGAGAGTTTCTAATCCTAATTTTTCGCGAGGGTCGATTCCATCAAGAAAAACATGCCCGGTGAAACGCCGATTTTAGTCCTAATGGGACAGAATTCCGGGAAATCTCGATATTTTCATCCATTTTGGCGATCTGAAAGCATATAAAAAACAGAACGTTCGTTCTGTCGCAATGTTCCTTTTATATTTTGCCTGAAATAAATTGAATAACGTAAATCCACCCAATCGTAAGAAAAGAAGTGCAGAGGTCCAAAAGTCATGTTAACAATTGGAACGTAAATGATTCGGTCGGCGCTATCTCTTTCAACAAGTCTTACATTAATTTTTACGGAAAGTTATTGCGCCCTCGGCGTTGGCACTGTAACACAACCTTTCTTGTACTCGTATGATGGACAGGAATTACGAAGGGAGCTTTTTTTCTCCACCGGATTACGAATAGACAACATCGTGTATATTGTGGATCGGCTTATACATTCATGAAAAATAGTGATACACATTTACTCATTTCCGTAGGCGCTTTCATAACGTTTATTATTGGCTCATTTGTTTTTTCCTTCCTGGACCGTCGTAAAATTCAAAACGAACTTGCAAGCCCATCCGGAAAGTTGATCTCACCGAATGATCGTATCATTGTGAACCGGAATAAGATGTTCTTTATCGGGATTGTATTAATCCTTTTTGGAGGGCATTCCGTTCTCTTTGTACGAATTAATACAATATATATGACAGCGGTTAGTGCAATGTTGGTTATAGGTATTTTTATATTATTATTCTTTCTACTAAAAAGGAAGCCCAACGGTTGGCTTAAATTCTCCGAAGAAGGGATCACTATAGGTTTACGCAATGGCAGTCACACTATTCCTTGGAAATCTTTTCAAACTTGGCGGATTGTCGAAGTATTCGGAAATGTATCGGTTCTGATTAACTTAAAAGAGCCTATCTCAGAGTCGTTCCGGATAGAAAGCGGTGAACCAAACTATACGCAGAGAGTTCAGAAAATATTTTCGCAAAACTTTTCTATCTTCGGAGCCCATGTGATGATCCTCTTAGGAATTTGGAATGCAGCACCAGAGGATATTGTTTACACAATAAAAAAATACGCTAACAATATTGACCCGATCTAAAAAGTTTCCTCGGCAATCAAAAGTGTAACTATGTCGTGGATTTTACAGCCGTTACAAGGGAGTCAGTCGGTTGTGCAAAAAAACCTATACGACATTACATTTCACTCCTCCTTTCAAAAGAAAATTCCTCATTCCACCTAGTTGGAATTCCAACGATAGAATTTAGATTCGGAAATTTGTTTACTTTAGAAAAGAATACTGGATAAATATTAGCTTAAGTAGTTTGTCAGGGAGACCTCATGACACAAAGTATCGTAGCTCCTATCGTTTCCGGAATGGCAGGATTTATTTGCGCATTTCTTTTTAGCGGTCCTCTTTATTTCGGCCTTTCAAAATTCTTGACCCTTCCTACACAAGAGGAGAAGAAGAATTTAGGAATTCGAATATTTTTGAATTTCTGCGTTTTCTTAACTACCGCTTTTTCTCTTTCTTTAATATTACAATATATGAACCTGCAAAATAAAGCTCATGGGCAATCCATCGCTTTTCTCCTATGGTTCGGATTTATATTCACTTATAGTTCCATCGATGTGATATGGAAGGGCAAACATCTAAAGTTATGGATTTACGAATCGATATCATCCCTAATCACAGTCCAAGTTTTAATGTTTGTTCTATTATGGTTTTATAAATGAAACAAGCTCGTTTTTTTCTTACACTCGATTCTGCCGGAGCATTTGTAGTAGGGACTTTTATACTTCTTTTCTCTTCTCTTATTTCAAACTTGGCCGGCTGGGAGGAAAGTTTCACCCGCATGGAAGGTTTTGCGAATTTGGTATACGGTTCTTATTCCGGAACTCTTCTATTGCTCTTCGGAAGAGGGCAACTTCGCCGGATATTCATTGTCGTCTTAATTATAGCTAATTCTTTTTGGGGTTTGCAATGTTTTGTGCAAGTTTGGAGATTGAAAGAAGAAGCCACTTACCTCGGGACCGTTGCACTATTGCTCGAAGGTATCTATCTATTGGCATTAGCATATTTCGAGGCGAAGTTCGTTTTACCAATTGTTTCCAACCTGCCTAGAGTATCGTAAGTAAAAAACTATATTACCTTATCTTTCTTCAATTCTTCTATCTCGGAGTCGGTATAACCCAAGGAATTTAGGATTTCCCGATTATGCTCTCCATGCTCGGGAGGATCTGTTCGATAAGTCACCTTACTCTCCGAAAAAGGAAACGGGGAACCGAATTGAATATAATCCCCGTATTGTTTGTGCTTACGATCCAGGATCATCCCTTTCTCTTTCATTACCGGATCCTTGGAAACCTCATCCAGTGTTTTGACAGGGGTAAGACATGAATCAGGATTTTGGAATATAGGCTCCAAGTCGGCAAGTGTTTTAGAGGCGAAATATTCCGTTAGGATCTTTTTCCACTCTGCAAAATGTGTTTCTGCAATCGGAGTTTTTTCCAAATGTGTATCAAGCCCGGATTGTCTTAAGAACGTTTTGAAAAACATTTCCTCAAGTGCACCTAACGCGACCCACCGTCCTTCCTTGGTCTTGTACGTGGAATAATTTGGCAGTTTTCCGGATAATAATTCGTTTCCACCTTCCGGATTTTTTCCCGTCGCAGAATAGATGCCTCCGTACAAGGAAACGAATTGTAGGGACGCTTCCATCATAGAGATAGCGATCTTTTGTCCGCGACCTGTTTTTTCGCGATAATACAATGCGGCCAGGATAGAAGATAGTGCGGTTAATGTTCCGCCACCTATATCCGCTAATTGGAATCCGGGGGCCTGCGGATTTTTTCCGGTCTGGTCCAATACTCCGGAGAGGGAGAGATAATTTAAGTCATGTCCCGCAAAATCCTTATAAGCTCCGGAATCTCCGTAACCGTATATCCCACAATAGATTAGTCTCGGGAATTTTTCTTTTAAATCGTCGTAACCGAGTCCCATTTTGGAAAGTCCGTCGGGACGAAACCCTTCCAATAATATATCAGCATCTTCCAAGAGTTTAAAGAGGATCTCTTTGGACTTTTCTCTTTTGAGATTGAGTGTGATCGCTTTTTTATTTCTGTTCAACATCAGATATAAGGAAGGTGCACCGTTCTCTTTTTTGAACATCACCCTAGTTGCATCCATCGCTCTTGGATTTTCTACCTTGATGATCTCGGCTCCCATATCTCCTAAATACATGGAGCATAACGGACCTGGCAGTAATAAGCTCAAATCGACTACCTTAACTCCAGAAAGTGGACCTTTGTTCATTTTTATGTTCCTGAATATTAAACTTCGGACCTGTTTAGATCCGGAATGTGGAAAGAAAAGTGTTTTTTGTTTTTTGAAAACGGCGTTCAATCCGAGTCCTCTTCGCTTAACTCTTCGCTAGTTTTTCCCCAACGCCATCGGGTATAATCTTCCGCGGTAGCGAAAGTGTATCCTTCCGATTTCAATTTTTCAATGATAAAAGGTAGAACTTCCTTAGTAGTAGGATGTGTATCATGGAATAAGATCACTACTCCTTGTCCTTCCGCCTTGGATGCTAAGGAGTTATAGATACGATCCATTTTCCTTTTAAACTTTTCATGATCTGGATTGATCTTTGGTCCTTTTTCGTACCATTCTCCTTTGACCCATTCTTTGGAATCTGTCGAGTCAAACTCTTTGGTCCACATGAATATAAATCCTTTACCTTGTAGTGCTGAGCTGACCCTTCTGCGGACTGTTTCGTTCTTTGTTTTGATATAAGGAGAGCCGAAAGGCGGACGAATCCATATTAGTTTTCCGGAATATTCTCCGAGTTCGTTTTGGTATAATCTCTGATTCTCTTCCAATTGGCTTTCTATTTTTTTGGGAGACATGTACGCGAAGTTTTGGTGCCCAAGCGTGTGATTTCCGATCGTATGGCCTTCTTCTTTCATTCGGACGAGTACTGTTTTGTATTTCCGGAAACTATTTCCTTTTGTGCTGGCCTTAGGTAACCAGGCTCCGCATACGAAGAATGTAGCCTTTATGTTTTCTTTTTTAAGTACATCCAATACGTCGGAAGTCCAATCGGATGGACCATCATCGAACGTTAAGAATGCCGTCTTGGGTGGAAGAGGATCTCCTGCGTAATATCCGATGGGACCTTTATGATCGGCCCGGCTAATTGTAGCAGGTTCGAAACTGGAGCAGTAGGTTAGAAGCAGTACGGATAAGGATATGGTGGTCTTCATAAAACTCATACCATCCTATAAAGTTAAAAAACTTTAAGCTTGGATCGGTTTGAATTTTTAGCTTATTGTCCGGCTACGGGCTTCAGGAGCGAAGCGACTATCCTCCATTAATTAGACTCTAGGAGTAACGATCTTAGTCGTCATTTCAATTCGAGACTACTACTCTCTTCGGGTTATTATTATATAACTTTATAATATATGGTCCTTCTTTGGGCTTGGTTCTATGTCAAAGTCAATTTCTGGCCGATAGAACCGGGACCATTTAAGGTAGGCTCTTAGGCAAACATTTCCGCAGAAGTCAACCATACTCCTGCGAGTATCAAACCGATCCCAGTCCATTGAGTCCAGTTCAGTTCTTCTTTGAAAAATATTGCGGAGGCTACGAGCACTATGATAAATCCCGCGGATGTGAAAAGCGGATAAGCTAACGATAATTTTAATCCGTTACCCAATACCCATCTATAACCCAATAACGCGATCCCAAAAGAAACAAGTCCTGCAAAAAATACAGGATGTAAAAATGCTTTGATCAATCCTTCGATTCCGGAAGCCGTATCCGTTTTATCTCCTAAAGAACTTGCCTTGATCAGAATGTTTGCCAGGGCATTGAAGAATAATGCGACTACGAAAATGATTATCACCGTTAATTTCATCTATCTCTCTCAAGAATTCGATTATTGTTTTCTTGTAATCTCCCCTTAGGAAGAGTGTATTATCCCTCTTTTGGGAATCGGTCGAAACTCCGAATTCCTGTCCATCGAAAGCAAAGGGAATGAAATAGCAAGGGCAAATCTTGAATGGATAGAAAAACATTTAACTTCCGAGGGATCAAACTTTCTTATATAGATTCAGGCAACAAATCCTTGGATCCGATTTTGATCGCTCATGCTAACGGATTTTCCGCAGGTTGTTATTCCTTCTTCATCCAAAAACTTTCCGAAACTTATAGAGTTCTTGCCTTAGATTTTTGCGGTCATGGAGAATCGGAAGCGAACATGGATTGGAAGGATTGGTTTTTCTTTAGAGATCAAATTTTAGCTCTGATCGAAACGGAAAATTTGAAAAATGTTGTGGGTGTTGGACATTCTCTAGGAGGAGCAAGTCTTATTCTTTCTTCTTATAAAAGACCGGATCTCTTTCGTAAAATTTTCGCAATGGACCCGGTGATCTTAAATTTTGCGTATCTTCTTCTTGCCTTAGCCTTCGATACTCCTTTAGCAAAAGGAGCTCTCAAAAGAAGAAGGGAATTTAAAGACTTAGCTCTCGTCAAAAAAGCATATAGAAAGACTCCTACTTTTGTGAATTGGTCCGACGAGGTTTTCGAAGATTATTTGAATTCTTGTTTTAGAAAAGAAGGAGAGAAATGGATCTTATGTTGTCCGCCTGAATTGGAGGCCAAAATTTTCAACTCGGTCAGTTTTTTAAGCTTGTTCCAATATGGAAGGATCAAAACGGAAACTCATATCACTCTCCCTCGAAAATACGAGGTATGCTCCCCATCTGCGGCCAAAAGGATTATTAAAGGAAATTCGAATTCAAGCTTAGAGTTATGGGATGACATTTCCCATTTTTTTCCGTTTGAGCGTCCCGAAAAAACCCTGGAAAGAATCATTCAAAAATTATAATCCGGTATGCGGGAAATGGAAGAGTCTCAGATCGGAACCTTATTTTATTTCGGAGCGAGGGTATTCCTCGCCCAGAAAGGACTTACTACAGATCCTCACTCTCATTATGCGGTTTCCATTTTGATCTCCTTAACTTCTAAGTTTAAAGTGATCGAGGAATCGGGTACCATATTGGAATTCCAAGCTGTAGTTTTGGCTCCCAATACGTATCATACTCTTTCCGCCGAAAATTCGGATCTGATCGTTTTACAGATCGATCCATACGGTATCGACTATGCTTCCATCGCTTCTAGATTCGGGAGAAAGGGAATCTCGGAGATCCCGTTCGAAAATTTGGATCCGGTTCTTTCCAGATGTAAAAATCTATTTCATGAAAAAGTAAATTGCCAAGCCGCGAAGGAACTATTCGAAGATATTCTTGCCTGCGTTGGGACGGAAAAACCTTCCAGAGTTTCTTTGGATCCAAGAGTTTTATCCGCGACAAATCGTATGAAATCCGCTCTTCCAGGTTCTATCTCCGTTCCGGAACTTGCAAAGGAAGCGGGATTTTCAGAAACAAGGTTTATGCATGTTTTCAAATTACAGATGGGTCTACCTGTCAGACAATATCAACTTTGGTTGAGACTTCATGAAGCGGCAAAACTTTTGAAAGAAGGGGGAAATCTAACGGAAGCTTCCCATGCCGCAGGTTTTGCGGACCAAGCTCACTTGAGTCGCACATTCAAAAGAATGTTCGGTGTGCAACCTTCCAAATTTTTAGGATCGAACACGAACGTCACAGTTCATTTTTGTGTTTAAAGCTAGAAAATAATCTAAAAAAGAAAAGCGCCCGCTTAAGACCGCGGGCGTGTGCCTGAAGCAAGAGAGAAAGTTAATGAGCAGTGCTGAAGTTTTTGAGTTTACCTTGTGCCGCTAATTCTTTACGAACAGCTTCTTGCACATCTTTTCTAAATCCCAATTCGAAGAACACATCCGCAATTACGAAAATCGGAGCGGATACGATCGCTTGGAATAAATTGTCGAACAATGCAGGACGGCTTTTTTCAAAAATGAAATGTCCGTAGAATTGGGCTCCCCAACCTACTAACTGAGCAACTGCGAAAATACTCCATGCAGTAGTAGCCGTTAAAGACAGAGTAATATACTGCGCCAAAAACATTAAAGAGCCGAATACAACGGTGGTTGCCAAAGCAAAAATAAAATCCAAGGTGAAATAGTAGGCAAGTACTACGATCCCGAATACGGTAGCAGCGGTTACTGTGTAACCTAAAACATTGATCAACTCTAATCTATTCAGCACTAAAAACAAGGTGAAGGTGATGGTAGGAACTCCTAATACGTGGATCCAAACATTTCTTTTTTCTTGGTGGTACGCGGAATAGAAGGCCATTTCCTTAGCGAATTTCATGGATAAAACTCCTCACAATTTCAGATCCAGTATATACCGGAAGTCGTAGTTCCGGCTTGAACGAACCTGCCATTTTTAGAAAAAAAATCCGTTGCGTAATACCCGTTCGAAATAAACTATTGAGTCGTTCCGAAAACCTATTCCAACCGGAGATTTATGCCTTACATTAATTTAAAAGTAGCCGGACCTCTTACAAAAGAGCAAAAACAGCAGATAACGAAAGAATTCACCGAAACTCTTACAAAAGTTGCCGCAAAACCTCCTGAATCCACCTATATCGTGATCGACGAAGTTTCCAGAGAAAACTGGGCTGTAGGTGGAAAACTCTTAGAATAAAAAATGGATACGACCTTTTTTGCGGCCTCCAAACTTGCGGGAGCTTTTATATTTCCCCTACCTGCCTCCCTACTTCTGTTGGTATTTTTCGGTCTCAGACTTCCTAAATTTAAACATAAGATTTGGGTTTTATTTCCTACATTGATTATCTGGGTCGCGTCCACTGATAGTTTTTCGCAATGGTTAGTCAAAGGCCTGGAAGAAAAACATCCTCCGGTTCGTTTGGAAACCTTAGAAAATGCAGATGCCATTCTAGTTTTGGGCGGAGCCGTGGACAATCTTGCATTATACGAACAACAGGTGCAGTTGACTTCCGCTGCGGAACGAATGACTGATGCTGTATTATTATTCCAAAAAAGAAAAGCGCCTCGGATCGTTTTCACCGGAGGTTCCGGGAATTTATTCTTCCAAACTCGAAAAGAATCCGACTTTGCACTTCAATTTTTCGAATCTTTAGGAATTCCTACAAAAGCTGTTTTTTTGGAGAACGAAAGCAGAAACACTAAGGAGAATGCGGAAAAAACCGCGGAACTCTTTCGCAAATACAAATGGAAGTCCGCAATCCTGATCACGTCCGCATTTCATATGGAAAGATCCTTATCGGTATTTGCAAACACAGGGATCAAAATCCATCCTTGGCCGACAGATTATAGGTCCCGGGTAAAAATACTGACCATAGACGATTTTATACCTTCTTCCCAAAGTTTGGAGAATACAAGTATTGCCTGGAAAGAAAGAATCGGGTTATTTGTTTACGGTTTCAGAGAGAGTATTTCCACTTTTCTTCCCCTCCGTATCCGATATCCTTGGTCTAAGGACTGGAATTAAACATAGATATGAACGTGAAATTTACCGTACTTGCGAGTATCATCGCACTTTCCTTAGGGACAATCGCCTTCTTCTCCTCTAAAGAAACTTCTTATACTCTATTGGATGCATCCGATCTTGCGGCGAATCCAGCTAAATACGAACCGGATGATCTCTTAAGAGTAAGAGGATTCGTAAAATTGGGTTCAGTGATCCGTGAAGGAAAAACTGCCAAGTTTGTTCTCCAACTAAACGAAAAAGAAGTGCCTGTTTTTTTTACGGGAGCTACATTATTGCCGGACGCATTTAAAGAAGGTACAAGAGCTCGAGTGGACGGAGTCTGGAAAAACGGAGTCCTAGTCGCAGATAAGGTAGAAGCAAAATGTGCCTCCAAATACGAAGCAGGTTATAAAGAAGAAGAACAATGAACGATTTAGGCGCAGTTTGTCTCATCTCCTCCTTCTCTATCCTATTATTTTCCATTATCCAAACCGGCTACGGAATTTTTAAGAACGATTCCAGAGCATTAGAATTAGGCCGTTATACTTTGATGGCCAATTTTGCGGTCATTCTTTTGGCTTTTATTGTGTTGGTCGTCCAACTCATGAGAACGGATCTATCCAACTATTACGTTGCGATGCATTCCAGCGAACATCTTCCTTTATTCTATAAGATCACTTCCGTTTGGTCCGGATCTTCCGGTTCACTTCTCTTCTGGAATTTACTTCTCTCCGGATTTACATTTATCGTTCTTTGGCAAACAAAGGATCTATTAAACGAAAGAATCCCGGTAATGCATCTTTCTTTAGCGGTAATCGCATGTTTTTTTTCGTTCCTGGCGATCTTTTTTCCCGATGCACAACCGTTCCGTGAATTCCAACCCGCTGCGGTCGCAGGGAGAGGATTAAATCCACTACTACAACACTGGGCGATGATCATTCATCCTCCTATCTTGTATATAGGATATGTGAGTTTTGCGATTCCGTTCGCGATCGCTTCTTCCGCATTAATTACCGGACAATTATCCGAGAACTGGTTCAGATTCGTAAGAAGATGGAGTATCTTCTCTTGGTTTTTCTTAGGAACGGGAATCCTCTTGGGTTCCAAATGGGCTTACGAAGAATTAGGATGGGGCGGTTATTGGGCCTGGGACCCGGTAGAGAACGCAAGTTTGATGCCTTGGCTTTTATCCACGGCATTCCTTCATTCCATGATTATCCAGGAACGAAGAGGAATGTTAAAATTTTGGAATATGCTTCTGATCATTCTGGCATTCCATTTCTGCTTACTTGGCACCTGGATCACTCGAAGCGGAGTTTTAGAAGGACCACATTCGTTTTCCAAATCCAGCATCGGAACCCCGTTTATAGTTTTTATCGGAGCAAGCTTCCTATTCTATCTCGGAATTTTAATATATAGGAAAGATAGACTTAAACCGGAAAGGAACTTAGAGGCGATCACTTCCAAAGAAGGAAGTTTCTTATTGAACAATTTCCTTTTGGTGATCGCAACACTGTCCATTTTATTAGGAGTATTCTCTCCTTTATTGTCCGGAGTAGAATACAAGGCGCCTTGGTTCAACTCATGGGGAGTTCCTGCGGGAATTCTACTCATTCTATTAATGGGAGCGGCTCCTCTACTCGCATGGAGAAAAGGCGCAGACCAGATATTTTTTACCACATTATTAAAACCTCTGATTGCGGGAGTGATTGGTGCAGGGATCTATATCCTATACTACAGAAGTAATTTTTCGATCAGCGATTATAGCCTAGGCGACGTTCTTGGAGAAGTTTATAGCGTTCTCACTGTTGGGCTCGGAATATTCACGATAGCCGGGATCGCACAAGAATATCATAACGGTATCCAAGCGAGAAGGTCCGCTATCCAGGGAGAAAATTACCTTCAAGCCGGATTCCGAATGCTTCTCAAAAACAAAAGAAGATACGGCGGATATTTAGTTCACTTGTCCATGGTGATCCTGTTTATCGGTCTTGCAGGAAACGCATTCAAACAGAACACCTCCGTTAAGTTTTTCTATTTCTTGAGATTTTCCCCTACGAATGAACTCATCTATACAAGCGATGATACTGCAATTTTAGGAGATTATACGATAAGCGCGAACACTCTTAAGATTAAACCGATCATAAACGGAGATCCGGAAGCAGGCGTCAATCATAGGAATGTGATCGTTTCTCACGAAGCAACCTTCGAAGTCAAAAAACAATTAAAAGATTTCGATACCATGGTCACTGAAAGAAGATATTATCCCCAGATCTCCCATTTGAGTGGGGACTTCGAGACTCATATCCCTACAAGCGAACCGTCCATTTCCTCTACTCCGAAAGAAGATCTTTATATCCAATTGGGAGCGATCGAACATGCGGATCTTTCGGATGAGAATCCGGATCTACCCGGAATGTTCTTGGACTTCTTTTTTACGAGAGATCCTGCGATCAAGGCCGCAAAATATCTGAAATTCCCGAACCAGATCGTAGCAAACTTGGAAGTTTGGATCAATCCGATGGTAAAATTCATCTGGGCGGGATCTTTGATGTTCTTCTTATCCGGACTACTGATCCTATTGCCGATAGGAGAGGATAAAAAATGAAAGTTTTAGTCACTCCTAATCTATATAAGAAAATTATAATTCTTTTTTTCGGATTATCCGTTTGGGCCGGCGCGGTCCATGCGGATTCCACTTTTACGAATCTAACGGATCAGGAACAGATACGCACATTCCATAATGTGACGGAAAGGATCCGATGTATTTGTATCCCTTCTATCGCGATCAAAAGTTGTTCTTTCAATAATTGTACAGTTTCCGCAAAACTGAAACTGTTCATTGAGAACAGGATCCGAGCGGGAGAATCTGCGGATGTGATCGTGGACAAAATGATCCACGGATTCGGTCAAGATGTGATTTCCGATCCGATCATTGCAAAGTTTATCGAAACTGGCAATCAGGGAATGGCGCAAGGAGTTATCATGGGTTTCGGTCCCGATATCCTGGCAAAACCCGATTCTTCCTGGATCGATTTCAGTATAGCTGCCGCTGCTGCATTCGGGATACTTCTTATCTATCTATATTTAAAAAGAAGAACCGCTCCTAAGGCGGCAATCGCAACGGAATCGGAAAATCATTCCTCTTTCGATAAATACATCTCCGAAATAGAGGAGAAACAGAAATAATGGATTTTTTATTAATTTTCTTTTATATACTTTTAGTCGCCATCATCGCAGCTCCGTTCGTTTACGTGAGTATGTTCGCAAAACATATTCCGTACGAGACGGATCCTAAAAGTTCGGAGTTATTCGACAGAAGGGACGTTCTTCTGGATAACCTGAAAGATCTAAAAATAGAATTCGATACCGGAAAATTGACTGAGACTGAATTCAGATCCATCTCTTCCGGTTTAGTAAAAGAATTGGAAGAGCAGGACAAAATGATCAGCCAAGGCGCCAATGTTTCCTCTAAAACGGAAACATCCGCCAAACCTCAACTCGGCGGAAAGTTCTGTCATAACTGTGGATTTAAAATAGAAATTTTCGGAGCAAAATTTTGTCCTGAATGTGGGACAAAACTACAGGTTTAAAGATCGATTAGGAATGTCTTTTTTTAAGTTCTTCCACTATGTCGGAAAGAGAAAGACCTCTTTCCACAAGAAGGACTTGCAAATGAAAAAGTAAATCCGCGGATTCGTGAGTGAGTTCTTTTTTATCCGCATTTTTTGCGGCGATAATCACTTCTCCAGCTTCTTCCCCTACTTTTTTAAGGATACGATCTACGCCGCCTCGGAAGAGGTCTGCTGTATAGGATTTTTCGGGAAGTTCTTCTTTTCTTTTTTTAAGGATTTGCTCTAACTGAAGCAGGAAGTCCATTATTACCACCGGAGATACTTCGAATATTAAGGCCTATTCTTGACGGTAAACAAAAAATTCCGTATTTCCGCGTTTCCTTAAAAACGAAACGGAGAAAAAAAGGTCGAAGAGATAAGAATCATGGTCCCTTTTTCAAAGATCCGATACTTCCTTGCACTACTTCTCCTAATATTCACATCCGAAATGACTGCTGAGGTTTGGGAGACTTCCGTGGAGACCGCCTTTAATAAGGCAAAGAAGGAAGGAAGGCCCATTTTTATAGATGTATACGCGGATTGGTGCGGATACTGCAAAACCCTTAAGAAGGAAATTTACCCTAAAAAAGAGGTGAAACAGGAAATGTCCAAGTTTGTACTTCTTTCTTTGGACGGGGATAGATTCCCTAACTTAAAGAAAAAGTACGGTGTCACCGGATATCCCACACTCTTATTTTTGGATAAGAACGGAAGTCTTACGGAAAAGATCGCAGGAATGCCGGATCATAAAATGGTGATCAGAACTTTACGATCCGCATATTCAAAACGTGATAAAGAAGTTAGCCTTCTTGCCGACTTGGAAAAAGACCCCGAAAACAATCTTCTTCTTTTGAAAGCAGGCGAATATTATTTCGAAGCCAAAGAATTCAAAAAGGCAGCGGATTATTTTTATAGATCGTTCGCATCCGAAGATCCAAGAATGCCCGAAAACAAACACAAGGCACTGTTTAATTTAGGTCTCAGCTTTTCGGAATTGAAAAACTGGGAAAAAGCGATCAAAACGTTTTCTTTATATTTGGACAAGTTTCCGACGGGACATTCCAAGGCAGCATTGTTTTATCGAGGGGGGGCTTACTCTTCTCTCGGCAAAAAACCGGAAGCGAAAGAAGATCTGAAAAAAGCCCTGGAACTCAGCTCTGATCCGGAGGAAAAAAAAGAGATCCAGGACTTATTAAATCGACTATAGTCGCTTTGCTCCTGAAGTCCGGGATTATACATTTACCGATAACTTCAGTTTCGGAAGAGACTTTAGACCGCTTGTTTACCTATGGAGAAGTATTTGAATCCTTCTTTTTTCATATGATCCGGACGATATTGGTTTCTACCGTCAAAGATCACATGGCCTTTCATTAATTTTTTTATTCTGGAAAAATCAGGTTCTCTGAACTCTCTCCATTCGGTAAGAAGAAGGAGCGCATCTGCTCCTTCTAACGCGTCATACGCATCTTTCGCATATTCTATCTTATCTTTGAAATAATACTCGGAAGTTTCTTTCGCGACCGGATCGAATGCTTTGATCTTTGCACCTTCTTCATACAATTTTAATAATAGAGGTATGGAAGGAGCTTCTCTCATGTCGTCTGTGCCAGGCTTGAACGCAAGTCCCCAGACTGCGAAAGTTTTTCCTTTGATCTGGCCTTTCCCGAAGAAGTTCTCAATTTTGGTGAATAAACGGACCTTCTGATCCTCGTTCACTCTTTCTACTTCTCTAATAATTCTCAAAGAAGAAGAGAAATTTTCCGAAGTTCGGATCAATGCACGAACGTCTTTAGGAAAACAAGATCCCCCGTAACCGATACCTGCATATAAGAATTGGCGGCCGATCCTGGAATCGGTTCCCATTCCTTTCCGCACATCTTCGTAATCAGCGCCCACGGTTTCGCATAGGTTCGCGATCTCGTTCGCAAAAGAGATCTTAGTGGCTAAGAATGCGTTACATGCATATTTAGTAAGCTCCGCAGAAACGGTTCCCATTTTGATGATAGGATTTCCGTTCAGTACAAATGGAGCATAAAGTTGCGCGACAAGCTCTCCAGCTCTTTCGCTGTCTGCACCGATCACAACCCTTTCAGGTTTCATGAAGTCGTCGATTGCAGCGCCTTCTTTCAGGAATTCAGGGTTGGACACGACATCGAATTCATGTTTGGTGTTTTTAGAAATAATTTCTTTTACCTTGGCGGCGGTTCCTACAGGAACAGTGGATTTATCCACAATTACCTTATAACCGTTGATGGATTTTCCGATCTGTTCAGCCACTGCGAATACAGCGCTTAGATCCGCGGAGCCATCCTCGGATGTTGGAGTTCCAACTGCGATAAAAATGATTTCGGAGCCTTCCACACCTTCTTGGATGGAAGTGCTGAAACCCAATCGATTTTCCTTATGGTTGTTCAAAACCAATTCGGACAAACCAGGTTCATATATAGGTATGATTCCTTTTTTCAAGTCCTCTATTTTTTTAGAGTCCTTATCCACGCAGATTACATGATTTCCATA
This sequence comes from Leptospira sp. B5-022, assembly GCF_000347035.1. Taxonomy (GTDB): domain Bacteria; phylum Spirochaetota; class Leptospiria; order Leptospirales; family Leptospiraceae; genus Leptospira_B; species Leptospira_B cinconiae. The sequence continues at coordinate 212,957 of NZ_ANIJ01000047.1, read as the reverse complement.
TTCCGCAAAGCAGGCCCCGGCCACAAGGCCCACATAGCCGCTTCCAATTACGCAAACTTTCATACGGAAACCAGAATCCTTTCAAAGGGGAGGCTGGGAAGGAATTTATCCGGAAAAATCCCCTTTTTTCGCCTCCACTTTGACCGGTATCCAAGCTGCACCTTCAAATTTAGGGACGTCCAATCTTTCCAGCTCGAATTGTAAAACCCCATCCTTCCAAAGATAGGAACCTTCCGCATGACTTTCCCCCGAATGTAATGCGATCCCTAAGGAGTATTTGCCTGGAGAAAGATTCATCGGAAAACGGAAATCGATCCGAACCGGTTCCTTAGGTTTTAGATTTTTTTGTCGTCCGCCTATATGGAATGTATTCGTTCCGAAAACACGGATCCCTCTATGATCATCGATATGAAAACCGACCGTTAGATCCTCAATAGAAGAACGGAATGTCGCTCCTACTCTCAAGAGAACTTCCGCACCTACAGGCAGGATAGAAGGATTGGATTTGCCGGCGTATTGGATCTCCACATCCAGAGACTCGACCAAAGAATCCTTATCCTGGATCTTAGTGTTTCCTTCTAAAGACGAAGATGCGATGATCTGCATATACTCCCTAAAGCCGTCTATCGGATCTCCATCGAATACTAGTTTTCCTCTTTCTAATACGAGAAGCCGCGTGCAAACTGATTTTAAAAGTTCCAGATCATGACTTACGATCAAGGTCAGAGTTCCTTCTTCGGAGAATTTACGGAATCTGTTTAAACTTTTCTGTTGGAAGCTTGCATCACCAACCGCTAAAGCTTCGTCCACTATCAGGATGTCAGGACGTTTTGCAGTCGCGAGCGCAAAACCCAATCTCATTGTCATTCCGGAAGAATAATTTTTTAAAGGGCTTTTGCGAAATTCGGACAAACCGGAAAAAAGAAAAATTTCCTCGGAGGATCGTATCAGTTCCTCAGGATCTAAGCCCCAGACCAAACCGTTATAGTATAAGTTTTCTTCCCCGGAAAGTTCCGGATTAAAACCCACTCCCAGTTCCAGGATGGACCGAACAGTTCCTTTTTTTTCCAATTTTCCGGTATCCGGTTTGGAAACTCCGGTCAGTAGTTTCAATAAGGTGGATTTACCCGCACCGTTACGACCGATAATTCCGATCACTTCTCCCTTCTCCGCAGAAAAAGAGATCCCGTCCAGCGCCTTATATTTTACGTCCAATCCGAAATAACCGAAGGTTATCGCGCTCAAGAGTCGATTCCAAGGTTTACTATAACCTTGGTAAGTTTTGGAAATATTCTCAATCCTGATCAAAGGTGATCCAACACTATCTGATTTAATTTAGTACGGCTCAAAAAAAAGATCCCCAAAAAAATCACAAAAAAAGGAAGAAAGTCCAAGGTCCCTACTTTCGGCTCGTATCCGACAAGTAAGGCGGAACGAAAAACTTCCAGAGGAAAGAAAAACGGATTAAACACATTCAATTTCCCTAAAATACCTTTGGACTCATAGAGAATAGGTAATCCCCAAAATAGAAACTGGGTCAATAATCTCACTAAAGGAGAAATATCTCTTAGAATAATATTCACTCTTGCCAAGTAACTTTGGAGACAGGCCAAAAATAATCCTGTGCAAAACATAGAAAGAAAAGAAAGAGGTAAACTCCATATCCCAAGTTTACCTGCCCATGCCAAAAATAGAAAGATCGGGATAGAAGTCACAATCCAATGCAGTAAAAACTGAACAAAAGGGATCCAAAGAAAAATTTCGGGACCCAACGGAGATCTTTTGATCAACTGTCTATTGTCCGTGAGAATTCCTGTACCTCGGATCAAATATTCCTGCAAAGGGATCCAAAACAGAAGCCCGCTAAGTACATTAGAAAAATATTCTATGGAATTTTCGCCCTGAGATCTGAAGCCTATAAAATAGAATACGACCGTATAAATTAGAATAAGACTTACGTTCTGTAGGAACATCCATGTCAGGCCCAATGCGGAACCTGCATACTGCAAAGCATAATCCCTTCTTACAAGAACCGATAAAATTCTGAGATTACGCAAAAAAACGAAAGAGGTCATCTATAACCTAGGATTGGAATTTAAGAGGAGAAATAGATCAGTTCCCTTCTAGTCGAGTAGATTGTTTGCAGGAAAAGATCCCGTCAATTCCAAAAATCCAATGGTCCAAGAGCTCTACATCCAAATTACCCAGCAGATCCTTTAGGTGAAAGTAAACTTCCCAATCCTCTTGGCTGGGATAACAGATCATACCTGGATGGTTATGGGCCAGTATCGCTTGAGAAGCTTCGTCGTTCAGTACGATCCGGACTAAATCCCTGGGAAGAACTCCCACTTCTTCCAAACTCCCTTTGGAAACGATCTCAACTCTTAAAAGATCACCTGCAGGAGAAATGGTAGCTAAAACAAAACATTCTCTTTTTAAAGGGGAGAATAAGCCCTGCAAATAAGAAGAAAGTGTGGCCGGGTTATAACCCGTCATTCGGATCGATTTGTATTTGAGTCTTTTAGCAAGCTCTAAAGCGGCGAGTAAGGTAGAAATTTTTGCCCTACCCAATCCGTTGATGCGGAAATTTCTAGGAATATTGGATGAGAGAAGTCCTCCCAGTCCTCGGGATGTTTTTAGAATATCTCGGCTGAGATCTTCGACAGGAAGGCCTCTGCTTCCTTTGCCCAAAAGAACGGCAATCAGCTCCCAATCCTCTAGACTTTCCGCATCGTGAAAGATACGAGACCTAGGATCAGGGCCTGAGCCCCAGCGCTCAGCCAAGTTTAAATTTTTCTCAGGTTCTTCTTGCTCAGCTCGGAAAGAGTTTCAGAGAACCAATTTCCGTCCTGGACCAAGTCCCCTTGGAAGGATTCTTCCAAATAATCCGCGAAGGTCTTAGAGTTCGGTTCAGAAGAACGAACTTTTTCCCTCCAATCGAACCCTGCTCCAGCGAGACCTTTACGGTTTCTCTCGTAAGCACCTGAATCTTGTAGAGATCGAATCATCATAACTTTCTCTCCCTCGCCTAGTTAGACGACATAAATTGAAATTTTACCACCAATAATCTACTAAACGGTTATTAATATACTATACGCATTTATAGCAACCGTCAAGCGTTTACTGTATTTTTTTAGAGAAATTTCCAAACTTCTGCCCGGAACTCTCTCCATCACAAGATCCATTCTACTTCTGACCCGGACAAATCCGGACCTCGAACCGGATTTTCTTTGGGAAAAAATAGACCGGTCCCGTAAAAATCGCACTCGTCACTGACAATATTTGACCCGTCTCGGGAATGAGGTTCCCCTATTTAGCCATCCTTCTTCTCCCCAGTACGTTTGTTTTCGGGTCCGATCGAAACATACCGGCAGAAATCTGGTTCCGACCTTGGTGGAACGGAGGGGAAATATCCTTTTTTGGAATATATGGAAAAGAAGAAGTTCCGCTCTCCGGAATTTCACTCCAGCTCCCATTCTCATTCGAATCCAAAGAAGAATATAGGCTCTCCTATGTTCGCAGCGGCCGGAACAAAGAAGGGAAATTTTTCGAAACAGTTTCCTTAGCTTATCAAGTAGAGCTAAATAAAAATTTCGGCTTTAGAGTCAGGTTCGGAACGGGAGGTTTTGAGCCTTCTTCTTATTTTACTTCACTAGGGATCTATAACTCCAAACTGAGTTGGGATCTTTTCGGAAGAAAGGACCGGGAAGAAAATTCCTTAGGAGTATTACTCAACTCTTCTCGAGACACGGAATTTAGGATCGGTTTAGGACTCGAAAGGATCCAAAGCAGCTCTTCAGATCCGGAAGATAGGATCTCTATCGGGGTTTACTGGAACTGGGAAGGATTTCTAGGACAAATCGAAGGATTTGAATCCCGGAAAGATCCGCTCGGAATTGTTGGACTCGGATATTCTCCATTTTATAAAAAAGAAGAAGGTCCCGAATCGGCAACTACATCGCAAATTCCCGTCGAAAGAACGAATATATACCCTTCTCTCGAAACGGAAGAACTTTTAAGATTTGGATTTTCCTTACAAGAATCCATTTTCATTTCTTCACTTTCCAAGGGACCTGCTGAAAAATTCAAGGCCTATCTGGATTCAACTCCGGAATCGAAAAGAAATAAAATCAAAAAACTGATCCGCACCAAAAGGGGTTTTTGAATGAAAAGATCCCTTCTTCTATTATTTCTTTTTTCGAATATTCTATTTGCGGAAAGTAATCCTTCTCCTTTTTCCACAGGAGTTTCCTTTTCCGGATACGATTCCAGGTATTATACAAAAAGACAAGAGACTGTCTGGTTTAGGGGAGAAGTCTGTTTAAAAGATTTTTTCTTTATCTTTCCGAATGCGGATTGTCCAAAACATAAGGTATTTTTAGAAAAAAGAGGGGAAACTTACTTAGGTTCTTATCAATTCGAAAATAATAATATATATCTTTCTTACGGAAATCGGTTTAGGCCTCTCAATCATTTTTTCTTTTTAAGGGAAAAATTCGATTTTTCATCCTTCTGGTTTTTAGAACAACCGACTGTAAGAACAGGATTTTTAGGTCTAAAATTTAAGGAAAGTATATTAGGAACGTATTATGCGGAGAACTCAGCGGGCAAACAGCCGGGCTTCTTCTTCAAACCGTATAAAAATTATTTGGAACTCGCGTATTCTCCCCAAACGAAGGAAGGATTTATGCTTTTTGAATTTCCTTCTTCCGAAGAAAGAAAATCGGAAAAGAAAACTTACTGGTTTCGAACTGAAATTTTCGGGACCAAAACGGATCTGCAAGGGATCGTATCCGCCTCTTGGTCGGATAAGGAGAAGGATAAAAGAATATTTGCCTCAGGATTTAGAGGAAGAGCGGAACAATTATTCCAACTTTCGGAAAGAACAGACCCGGAAGAAAAAGCGGAAATTTTCAGATTCGTCTGGGAACCGGCTGCTTATAGAAGATTACAATTTGCGGAATCCAGTCGATATTCTTCGGACGGCAAAGAGATCTATTCCGCACAATCCGCTTTAGGCAGGATGGAAATAATAGAATTTCCTTGGTTTGCGATCCTTGCTCAAGCCAGGGCTTATCATTTTTCGGATCATTCTTCCTGGGTTTGGGGAAAGGGTTTATATCTATCCTATCAGAGAAAATTTTGGAGATGGGAGATCGGACAGGAGTGGAGAAAAAACGGAGATAGACTGACCGAAGCAGGATTACAAATCTCTATCGGTAAAAATTGGAAGATCTATTCTAGCCTGATCTACGCGGAAGAAAAAAATTTACTCCCAGCATTCGCAGAAGAATCCATCACCCCGGAGGAAACCGGACTAGTCGTAACGGATAAATCTTTTTATTCTTTCTTGAGGATCTTTCATCCTTACTTTGCGATCCATATCCGCCACACTCGAGAGAAGGAAGGCAAAGGAGACGGTTTAAGTATGAGATTTCAGATGTATATTCCGCTCTTCGATTAAGCACCAACGGCATATTACAAATATAAAGGAGAAGCGCCCATTCGATTGCTTCTCCTTTATAAAAACTTAATGTTTAATAAAAATTTTTAGTCCAGTTTGACTCTCAACTCTTGCAGAATATGGATGAGGAAAGTCAAAATCCCGGAGAAGATATATAGACAGATCAATCCATACACAAGCCAAGGCCAACGAGCAAAACCCACGAAGAACAAGGCGATCAAAGCGGCGCCAAGCATCAAACCGGCGCGTAACGGAGACAGTTTGGAACGAATTGCCACCTGAGGTTTTCCATAACGAATATTAGAAACCATCAAAAAAGCGATCAGTATAAACAAAGGGATTCCGAGCCAATGAGGAAGAGTATGATCTTTCCCTAAAAAGATCGGAAGAAATCCGATCGTAATTCCTGCGATCGGAGAAGGTAATCCGGTAAAAGAAGAAGGATCATGAGCCACATTAAATCTTGCTAATCTATATGCGGCGCAAGCAGGGAAAATCGCCGCGATCAACATTCCGATCGGGAAAAGATCCTCTTTTCCGAATACGTCCACTTTGTATTCTCCCAAAACCATATTATAAAAAAGGAATCCGGGTGCGATACCGAAAGCGGTGAGATCCGCAAGGCTGTCCAGATCGGCGCCGAGTTCACTCGTTGCATCCAATGCTCTTGCCACCATTCCATCCAATCCGTCGCAGATCGCTGCGAGTAAGATAAAAAATCCGGAGAGTATATAGGATTGAGGTCCGTTCCCTGTGGCCTCGGAAGCGATCAATATGGAAACGAATCCCATACTTAAGTTTCCGAGAGTGATCATATTTGGAATCCAATGTAGCCTGCGATTCATATATAGGTCTCCTGCCTTACCGGACTTACGGTAAAGTCCAAACTCTTAGAATATCCCTGCTGAAACAGATAATAACCGAGGGCGGCAACCATGGCGCCATTATCCGTGCAGTAGATCTTTTTTTGGGGAGAAAAAAATTCCAGGGAATTTTTTTCCGCGAATTGGGATAATCTGTTACGAAGTGTGGAATTCGCCAAGACCCCTCCTCCTGCCAGGATCCTTTTGATCCCGGTAATGGAGACTGCACGTTTTAAATTTCTTTCCACAAGCTCGAAAGCCGTCTTTTGGAAATGATAACATACCGCCTGAGTGGAAAGTTCCGGTTGTTTCGCGATTAAATGAGAGACCGCAGTTTTTAAGCCGGAAAAAGAAAACGCCACTCGATCCTGCTCTAGGTTCCTAAGCAAAGGAGGCAAAAGATCTTTTTCCTTAGGACTAGGGACATACTTAGATGCTTCTTTTTCGATCGGAGGTCCGCCCGGATAAGGCAAGGACAATAGGCCGGCCACCTTATCGAATGCCTCTCCCAAAGCGTCGTCCATCGTATCTCCCACCACTTCCATTTTGCCGAAATGTGGGATCTTAAAGATTGCGGAATTCCCGCCGGAAAGAAGTAAACCTAACACCGGAAAGACGGGCTCCACTCCTTCTAAATGTAATACCGCGAAGTGAGCCTGCAAATGACAAAGGGGAACGATAGGCGTTCCGTACACCGCGTGGATGGACCTAGCTAATTGTGCCCCGATCATAAGGGAACCTGTCAAACCGGGAGATCTAGTCACGGCAACGTAGTCCAGATCGGAAAGTTTCAGTCCGGATTCTTCCAAAACTTCCGAAAGTAAAGGATTGATCTTTTCCAGATGAGCGCGAGACGCGATCTCCGGAACAATACCTCGAAAAGGTTTATGCAGATCTATCTGACTGAAAATTTTAAGGGAAAGTAATTCTTTCCCGTTTTTTACGATAGCAAGACTAGTTTCATCGCAGCTAGTCTCTATTCCAAGACCGATCATAGTTTTAAGATTTGGAAGAAAGTAGATCCACCGCTTTTTTCAATTGTGGATCCAATTCCAAATCGGTCATAGTTCTGTCTTTTTCCGCTTGGGTTTTATTTTTATAAACCGCTTTTGCGACATCTGAACTAAGTTTGATCCCATGCTCTTTCAGTGCCTTTTCGAAATTTACGAAATTCTGCTCATTATAATCCGGATACTTGGAAACAAGTTGATCGAGTAACTTTTTCTCGCTCATTTTTCTGAGATAAAAACGATCGTCTTCGTTCGGTTCTATTCCTTTTACAGTCACATCGGGCTGTATTCCTTTTCCATGAAGAGATTTACCGGAAGGAGTATAATATTTTTGGACGGTGAGCTTTACGGCCATTCCGAAAGAAAGCGGATACACGATCTGAACGGAACCTTTTCCAAAAGACGTAACCCCTACAATTTTTCCTCTTTTATGGTCCTGGATGGCTCCCGCAAAAATTTCGGATGCGGATGCGGAACCTTCGTTGATTAAAACGACCAAAGGTATGGAAGTATATTTGTCTCCCTTGTTTGTGGACTTGGAAACGTCGGCAAGTTCCCCTCCTCTTCCTTTCACGGAAACTATATCCAATCCTTCCGGAAGAAAAATATCGGACAATGCAACAGATAAGGGCAATAAACCCCCGGGGTTCATTCTCAGGTCGACGATCAGTCCTTCCGATTTTTTATCCGCGAGAGACTTTAGATGTTTTTTAAATTCTTCTAATGTGTTTTCTCCCATAAATTGGTTCAAACGGAGATAACCCACTTTTTCCTTTTCAAAAAAGAAAGAACGAACATAACGTATTTTAATATTTTCGCGTACTAAAGTGAATTGTAAAGGTTCTTTGATATTTTTCCTTTCCACCTTGATACTTACGGAACTTCCCGGCTTTCCACGCATGAGTCTGATCCCTTCTGCATAGCCCAAATTTGCCGTACTTTTTCCGTCTATCTCGATGATCCTATCTTGAGGCAAGATCCCTGCTTTCATTGCAGGAGTGTCTTCGATAGGAGAGACTACTACAATAGCTCCGTCGGTATAAGCCACTTCCATTCCGACTCCACCGAAAGATCCGCGAGTTTCTTCCCGCATCTGTCTGTATTCTTCTTCTTCCAAAAAAGTAGAATGAGGATCTCCCAAAGATCCCAACATTCCTTTGATCGCACCTAAGAACGCTTTTTCCTCATCTACGGTTTCCACATAACCGTTTTGCATGAGTCCGAAAACTTCATGGAATAATTGCAGGTATTTTTCGGCGGTTTCGGAAACCGCTTTTGCTTGTACCGGTCGGAATACGAGTGTGGTAAATAGGATCAGAACCAAAGCGGCCCAGGCGAATCTTTCCTTATTCTTCATTTTTGCCGACCAATGCGAAGTATGTCTTCGGATATTTGATTCGAATTTGTTCCATTACGGAATCCTTATCTAGTTGATATCTCTCGCAGGCAGCTTCCAAAATTTCGGGATCCTTTCGAATGGATTGTTCGGAGGTGTAATTCAATCTTTCCGCAAGGCGGGCCTCGGTCAGATATTCAAGTACAAGTTTTAAGTCCCTGTCACCGATCTCTTTTTTTCGGGAGGCACAATCGAATAATAGAAATAAAAGGAAGAAGGCCGCGAATACGCGGAAAAAGGAAAGATAGTTCACTCTTTCAAAATCTTTCCTCTCTCAAGGGCTAATGTCAACTCCGAAATCCGAAGTGTTGGTCAATAGGTACGATAAAGACCGATCAACTTTCCTACGATGGTTACTTTCTTACTACGAATGGGTTTGTATTTTGGATTTCTAGCTTCCAGACGAATATGATCCGCTTCTTTAAAATAAACTTTTAAAGTCGCCTCGTCCTCGATCAGCGCCACAACGATCTCCCCATTTCTGGCTATATCCTTTTTCTGGATAATTGCCACGTCTCCGTCGTTGATCCCAGCTTCTATCATGGAATCCCCTTGCACTTTCAAAGCGAACGTAATCCCTTTGGAGGCCATCTCTTCCGGAACTGGGATATACGCTTCGATATTTTCTTCGGCCAGGATGGGGAGTCCGGCGGCTACTCTACCTAAGAGCGGGATACTTGGGGTAGGAACCGGTAAACTTTCGAATGGACTTTGGCGGGTAAGCTCTATAGCTCTGGATTGATTTTTGGAGGTCTTGAGGTATCCTTTTTTCTCGATGGCTTTCAGGTGATCGTAAGCACCTTTTGCAGTGATCCCAAACTCATCTCCAATCTCTCGGATCGTCGGTGGAAAGCCCCTTTCTTTGATCACATTGGTAATAAAATGTAAAACTGCGAGTTGCTTTTCCGTTAGATCTTTCATGCTTAACAAGTTATTAGTGAATAAATGTTGTGCAAGTACTTTTTTGGTAACAGATCTAAAACTTCATAAATTCGCTTTTGAGCACGAATGAACCTTTCGAAACGACTTCGGCGCCGTCCGGAAGTCCACCTAAGATGATAATATCGTCTTCTATCGTGTCCCCTACAACTACGCTAACCGCTTCGAAATTACCTTCTCCACGAGGAATGAATACGAAAAATTTTCCTTCTATCTCATGGACAGCTTCTAGAGGGATCATCTTACGTTTTCCGCCTCCGGTGCTTACCACAAGGCCGGCTACTTTTGCAGTAACCGTTTGACCAGGCTTTAATTTATTTCCTTTATTGGAGACCATGATCCTGAGTTTCGCAGTACGTTTTACGCTATCCAAAACCGTTCCTACGTAAGCCACTTTCCCTAATATCTGAACACTGCTGTGTTCGTCTCCTAGAGGGAAGATGGTAGCCTGAGCGCCTTCTTTCACCCCGCCTAGATCCTTTTCATACACGTCCAGTAAGACCCAAAGATGACTTAAGTTTGCGATCGTAAATAGTTCTTCGTTACGAGTCACCTGTTGCCCTAGGATGGCTTTTCTTTCCGTAACTTCTCCGTTGATAGGACTTCTCAGGATCAAGTTGGAAGAAACATAGATCCCTCTTTCGATTCCTTCTATTTCGGAAGGGGTTAGACCGTAATTGTCCAGTTTTATACGAGTGGTCTCCACTTCCGTTTTTGCGGTTTTATATTGCATGGTGGCGAACTCGTATTCTTTTGCAGAAGTAACTTTCATTTCAAAAAGTTCCTTAGCACGATCCGCTTGCATTTTTAATGCATCCAAGGAAGCCCTTGCTTTAACGTAAGCGGCTTCCACTTCTCCCAATTGGATGGAGGAAAGAATCGCCAAAGGTGATCCTTGGCTCACTCGATCTCCTTCTTTGACTAAAACTTTTTTGATCCTGGCTTCGACCTGAGAGCCAACCTTTGCCATACTTTCCGGATCGTAAGTAATCCTACCGGGCAATGCCAGTTCTTCGAATTGAGAGACTTCTTTTAAACCGACGTAAGTGAGAGGATGTCTTCGTAATACGTCTTCCGGGACCGTGAATATACTTTTGTTCTCTTCCGTGATCTTTTTTTCGGGTTTCTTTTTGGAAAAGTATTTGAACCCGAAAAATACGATCGTGATCCCCAAGGCTAAAACGATCAGAACTTTATATTTTTGGAATAATAGTTTCATTTTCATTCTCCCTTCGCCTTGTTTGCAGAAGAAATTTCCGCGATTTTTCCGGTTGCGGCCTTGTAGTTTTCCACCGCGTTAAAATATAAATACAATAAATCGTAATATTCCCTAAGGATAGTGAGGTAATTTTTTTCCGCTTGGAGGAAGGTTACTTGATCGGAGGCGCCGCGGACATATGCTATTCTGGACTTCTCTTCCAATTGTTTGTTCTTTTGGAGCAAGTTGATCCTTTCGTATTTGGTTAAAAGTTCCTCTCTCGCCAAGAGTTCTTTTTTTGCGGCTTCTATCTCGGCGATTACTTCCCTTTTTTTTGCGTCCAGGGCCAATTCGAATTTTCTATATTCTTCTTTTGCGGAATATACTTTTCCTTGACCTCTATCATTTAAAGGAATAGGTATGGAGGCGAATACTCCTCCATAATTTTCCCCACCTTTGACTCTCCATTCTCCGCCTAATTGCAACCAGCCGAAGGACTCCCTTCTTTGCAGTTCTATATTCATCTTCTTCTCTTGGAGTCTTTGTTCCAAGGCGGTTACGTCAGGGCGTTCTATGGAAGGAAAGTCCTCTTTTAAATGAAGTCCCATTTCTTCCAATGGCCTGAATTTCATGGAATCCACTTTGAATGCGAATACACCTTCTTCTTCCGATAAACCGGTGAGAATGCGTAAGTCTTTTTCGATAACTTGTCTGCGAACGATCGCATCACGGTAGAATTTTTCTACCTGTATCCTTTCCAACTCCAAACGTTCGAATTCCAAAGGAGAGATATCCCCTTTCTGCACTCTAAACTTTGTGAGTTCCAAAAGATCGCTGTAATTTTCGTAGAATTCCTTGTTGGTGTCCACTAAAAGGGTGAGAAATACGAATGCCCAATAATTTTGGCGGAGTCTCATTCGGAAAATACGGTCGAAATTCCTGAAATCCTGGATGGATGCTTCGAATGATTTTTTGGCCACTCTGGTCCTAAGAGGTACGACCCCATACACGTCCACTTCTTGGTACATTCCGGGTGCGGTCTCAGGACTTCCCCCCTGGGAGTTAGGAGTTCCACCGATGAACTGTTGCTGGAATTGAATGACCGGATTTCGATATAAGGAAGCGGTGATCACCCGTCCTCTTTCGATCCCCATATTTTGTTTTTCGGATAAATACAGAGGGTTATTGGAAATCGCATATTCAGTCAAACGATCCACATCCCAATCTATGACCTTTCCGGAATTCGGGGCCGCACTTGTCGAGGCGCTGGCCGTATCGGTAGTTTGGTTGGATTTATAGATTGAACTTCCCTTTTTATCTTCGCTAGTCGTTTCAAAAGGGATCGTTTCCGGAAAGACCAGGGTCCCGAAGGGGAATAAGAACGCGGACGCTGCAAAAATAGAAAGAAGGATCCAACTTCTGTTTTTTTTATCGGAAGTTTTATCGAGTATATCTTGTTCGTGTTCCGATTGGAAGTCTCGCATCCTCTTTCCTTATGGCTATTTCAATATCACGCCCTGGTACCGCAAGTCCGTTTGCCTTTTTAGAAGATTTCATTTTAAAAAAGCCGGAATAAATACCATTTTCCGTCCTGCTTTATAAAATACGGATTGATGAGCTCTCTTTCTAATTTTTGGTTCTCTTTAAACTTGAGTTTCAACTCGCAAGCACTCTTGCTCTCGTAATAAAAATCGACCTCTATTCCTTCGGAAGAAAGTAACAGATCCCTAACTGTTCTTACTTCTTTCGAGTTCTTCTGTTTTTCTAATAGTTCTCTATCGAAGAAGTATATGCGAAAATAATTATCTGGAGTAGAAAGCTCTTGGATAAGTTGTTCTCTGGTCCGATTCCCTTTTATGTCCAGAAAGATCCCTTCTTTTCCCGATACGATCTCCGGTAAAAAATCCAAGTCTCTTGCGATCGTTCCTGAAACAAGACGTTTTATCAATTTCAGGATCTCTTCCGTATCCTTGGAATGTTCTCCGGTATGTCCTGCTAAAAAAACTTTTCCTTTGACGATATTGGGAGGGATTTCCGGACTTCGCTTAGCAGAAAGAGCAAATTCCCCTCCTGTCGCGCAAGAAATTTGTAATAAGATTAGAAGTAATAGTCCTCTGAACAAAACGGATCCGTTGAAAGATGGATGGAACATTATTGAGACCCGTAATAAGACCGAAGGTTCCGTTAACCTTGGGATTTAAGCGCCTTTTTTAAAAGTTCTTCTAAGTCTTTTCCGTAGAGTACGGAGAGTCTGGACGGATTATCGGCTAAAAACCTACGGGCACCTTCCGTAAAATCCGCATCACCGACAACAAAGGCCTTGTCCAGGCCGAGATCTTTTACCTGGCCTAAAGTATCCCTTAAGAATATATCCGAAATTTTAGCGTCCTTCCATTTCCTGAATTTAAAAAGAGCTCTCGTTTCCTTATCCGTTTTATTTAGGCCTTGGAAATTAACCCCATCCCCTTCTTTGTTTGGGATCTCCCGACTCACGGTGTAATTCAATGCGAGCACAACTTTTACGCATAGATTTTTGAAATCCACACCCTTTAAGGATCTGTAATGATCCATGGCGCTGATCCCGATCTTGTTTACGTCGATTACGATCTTATTTCCTTCTTCGTCTATGATCCCTTTGATATGGAAGGACTTGGAAGATTTTAAACCCGAGATCTCATAATAACGTTCCACCGGAAATAGTTCCGTGAATAATTTTCCAAGCTCTTGATCCGGACTGAATCCGCTCTTGGAAACCTTACCAAGTTCCAATCTTTTGGTTTCTACTTGGTACTTATAATTTGCGAGCTCTATGATCCGATCGTCGTCCACTCTTTCGGATTCCGCTTCGATCAGATACTCGCTAGCGTCTTCCAATCTCCCCATCTTAACAGCCACAAGGGAGAAATGGAAATCGGAGTCTATCATCTCCTGTTTCCATCCGTTATTCCTTGCGATTTCCATACAAAGTCGGGCGTGCTTTAATGCCTCGTTCCAATTCTCTTTTAGTATGAATTCCAACATGATAAATTGGAATAATGTGTAACGAACATACTCGTCTGTGACAACATCAACTACAGAGTTTGCTACACGGATTGCCTCGTCATGTTCTCCCGCTCTGGACAGAGAGATAGCGTATAAAAATCCCCCTACGGAAGACGTTGGATCCTCTTCGTATGCTTTTTGGAAATACGTCCTTGGATCTCCTTTTCGTAAGATCCCTGCAACCACTCCCTTTGCTAAGAGTAAGGCAGGCATTTTGATCTTCTCATCCGGGATCCTGGAAAGAAATTTATCTGCGATCCCGAATTCTTTTTGGCCGATCGCCATAAAGCCGATCCGGATACAAGCTTCTAAATTATCCGGGTCTACGGAAAGAGTATCCGAATAATGGAATACGGCCTCTTCAAATAGATCTTGTTGGTAATATATATCAGCAATCCGATTGGAAACCGCTACCTCCGAAATTTCCTTATCGAAGTTCCCGATCTTTTTGATCTTATCGAGATGTTTCGCTTCGTTATTATAATCGCCCTCCATGGCGTAAATTTTCGCCATGATAAAATGGGCCCTGGTGTTAGATGGATTGGAATCAAGAATGTCTCGGATGAGGATCCGAGAGTCGACGTAATTTCCCATAGCCGCCAAAGCCAGAGCTTTCTCAAACGAATCCTTTTTGGACTGAATGAGAAACGAACCTGCCGCGACGATCAGGATGATTCCAGCTGCTACGAGAATTACAAAGATCATTTTTCGGAATTTCTGCTATTAACTAAATAAATGTTGGATAAAATCAAACGTTTTCAATATCCTGCTCCCGATGGGAAGAATCACTTACCTGAGGTTTGCATTTTCCCTCTTCCTCCGGGACTCGATCACCAGCTTTTTGCACGTCGTATTCTCGACGTTTTTTGCCTACGGATTTTTGTTCGGAATTTTCTCCCTTCGTACGGAAAAAAGACCCACGGACGTTTCTAGTATCGATCTATTTCTGAATTCTCCGTACTTGGTTTTATCTCTTTGTGGCCTTGCTTTAATTTTTATGAGCATAGTTCGGGTGATGACTCGTTCCGGGGATAACGGAATTATGATGGCTGTGGGGGGAAACCGCCAAGGGGTTATCCTCCTTCAAACCGTGGAACTCTGGATCATTCATGGGATCGGGTTCTTACTTTCGTTCATTTTAAGCGTTTTTATCCCTATCGGAAAGTCCGAATTAATCTCTCCTTTGGACTATATCACAAGTTTTGGTTCGGAAGCCATTCTAATCGGCGGAGTCAGCGCACTTGTAGCCTATTTATACACCTTGGTTGATCCATACAGATCGATCCGGAGGGGAAAATGATCCTTAGGATTAATAATCTCTCCAGGCAATACGGTTCCACTAAGGCGGTCAATGGGATCTCCTTCGATATCAACCAATCCGACTATGTCGCGATCGTAGGACCTTCCGGTTCCGGAAAGACCACACTACTTTCCATGATCACAGGAATGTTGACCAGTAGTTCCGGAGAGATCTATTTTGATACATTAAAACTTTCCTCCATGACCAAAGGGGAACTTGCTCGATTCAGAGCGAAAAACATAGGATTGATCTTCCAATTTTCGGAACTGGTCTCTCATCTAAGTGTGGAAGAGAATATCCTTCTACCTGCATTACTCGTAGGAAAATTCGAAGAACAGGAATATAGAGAAAAATGTGAGTATCTGATCTCCAGTTTGAATCTTCATACGATACGCAATCAACTTCCAAGTAGTCTTTCCGGCGGTCAGATCCAGATGACGGCGATAGCGAGAGCACTTATCAATGAGCCTGAAATACTTCTTGCGGACGAACCATCCGGCGACTTGGATCCGGAAAACAGCGAATTAGTACGTAAACTTCTCTCAGATTTTAATTCGAGAGGACTCACGATCCTACTCGTGACCCACGATATGAATCTGGCATTCGACGCTAAAACGATCTACGAAATGAGAGAAGGAAGTTTTACCAGAGTCGTTAAATGAGTTCCATCATAGGCGTAGATATCGGCGCCCAAAGTATCAAGGCATGCCTTACCAACGAATTGGGCAAAATAATTTCCCATTCCGATCGAAAGACCGGACCGGAAACGGATTCTAAACTATTTTTATCTACTTTAGAAGAACAGATCTCCGAACTGATCTCCGAATCCAAAGATCCGGTGACAGGGATCGGACTCGGGAGTCCCGGGCCTATAGATAAAGAAAACGGAATATTGATCTCTTCCGCTAATCTTCCCTTATTAAAAAATGTTCCATTAGTCGATTTTTTAAGGAAGAAGTTCAACATTCCGGTATATTACGATAATGACGCAAACTGTGCGGCGCTCGGAGAGTATTGGTTCGGAGAAGGTAAAGCTTCACCGAATCTAATCGTTCTTACCCTTGGAACGGGGCTCGGCGGAGGATGGGTCTTCGAAGGAAAATTGTTCGACGGATATCTTGGAAATTCCATGGAAGTAGGTCATACTACCATCCATCCGGGTGGAGCGCTTTGTGGGTGCGGGCAAAGAGGATGTGCGGAAGCTTATTTTAGTGCGAGCGGATTCTCTTCCAGATTTTTAGAAAAAACAGGATCCAAACTTCCCGATATCGAAACTCTTTTCGACCTGGCTTCCAAAAATCATAAGGAAGCGAATGAGATCTTGGAAGAAGGATTAGAATGTTTGGCGCAACTCATGCGTAATCTGATCCATTTGTTCAATCCCGAACATATCGTATTATCCGGAGGGATAGCCAAGTCCTATCCCTTTTTCGGAAAACGACTTGAAAACAGGGTGAAAGAAATCATATTTCCCATATTCAAAGAATACGTAAAGATTCTTCCGGGAAAATCGGTCACCGGTGCTCTGGGAGCCGCAAGTTTATGTTTGGATAATAGGTCATGACAGATTCGTGCATATTTTGTAGACTGATCAACAAAGAGATCCCTGCTAAGATCGTTTTTGAGGACGAGAATTTATTAGCTTTTCATGATATTGCTCCTCAGGCACCCGTCCATATCCTGGTCATTCCTAAAAAACATATCGTGGACATCGACAAAACCGGAGCGGAAGACAAAGCGCTTCTGGGAGAAATTTTATTTAGAGCCACCGAGATCGCAAGATCCTTAGGGCTTAATAAGGAAGGTTTCCGGATCGTAAACAATATGGGCTTACTCGGCGGTCAAACGGTTTTCCATCTTCATTTCCATATACTGGGTGGAAGACAAATGAAATGGCCTCCAGGTTGATCTGTAGCGAGGATCTATTTTGAAAAAATTATTAGTCGGGTTCGGGATTAGCGCTTTATCTCTGGGTTTTTTATTTTGGAACCTGGATCTTTCCGGTTTTGCTTCCATTTTAGAAAGATGGCAGCCAATCTACTTATTTCCGTTCTTTGTCGCCATTCTTTGGGGATTACTTCTGTTCTCCTGGAGATGGTATTTACTTTTAAACAAAAAAGTCCCGTTTAAGACTGCACTTCTTTCCGCGTACATAGGAGTCGGAGCCAACCAATTTTTGCCTGCAAGAGGTGGGGATATATTTCGTCTCTATCTTTGCAAAAAAGGAGAAAATATCGGTTACGGAAGTTTGGTTAGCGGTATTTTTTTAGAAAAGGTGTTGGACTTCTCCTTCATATTTTGCGCTGGCCTTGGCGCCCTTTTTGTTTTAGGAGTGAATGGGTCCGAAACA
Organism: Leptospira sp. B5-022; assembly: GCF_000347035.1. GTDB lineage: Bacteria > Spirochaetota > Leptospiria > Leptospirales > Leptospiraceae > Leptospira_B > Leptospira_B cinconiae. The sequence continues at coordinate 195,395 of NZ_ANIJ01000047.1, read as the reverse complement.
AAGATCCTATTTCCTTTATTAGGAATCTTCGGAATATTTTCCGCGCTTGTTATCGTCCGTTTATTCCATAAACAACTGATTTCCTTGGGAGAATTTTTATTTTCCAGAATCAGGAAGAAGGAATTTTTCTCGGAAAAATTAGCGCCACAGGTCGCTGAACTCGGAAGTTTTTTAACTTTTCGTAATGTTTCCAGTTATGGAGTCTTAACAGCCGGCACATGGCTTTTCGGTTATGCGATCCATTATACTCTTTTGCAATACTTGGTCGGGATCCATTTAAGCCCCTTAGAGACCGTATTTATCATGTTCTGCGGTGCCGTGGGTGTAATGGTACCTTCCGCACCATCCGGAGCCGGAGTGTATCATGCTTCCATCACATCGGGATTCGTTTTATTAGGAAGGGAAAGTTCGGAAGGATTGGTATATGCAACCACCGTTCACCTAGGACAAATGGTCGCACTTGGAATTTTGACGACTATACTTTATGTGTACTGGTCTTTTACCGAAAAGGAAAAGGTCGCCGTTAATTAAGGAATTTCCGGTTGGGCGATCTTACGAAGTCCTTCGCAGCCAGGCACACCTAATTGTTTTGATTTTTCTCTTTGGAACATATCGCAAGTGGATTTTTCTAAAGCCGATACGCAGTTCTCGAATTCTTGGGCCATTTCGGGAGTGGCTTCTTCTCTTTTGGCTTTTCTTTGTTCTCGTGCCTGATCGAAATTTTCCTTAAAAAAAGTAACACAAGCCTCTTGAGATTGTAGAAATGCGGGAAGAGTGTTCCTGTATTTAGGAGGGATCTTTTCTATCTCTTCTTTTCCACATTCGATTACCTTAGAACAAAATGCTAATTGGAACCTAGGTCCTAATTCCATAATTTTCTGTTCGGGAGATTTGGAACAATTCACTAAAGCAAAAACTGCAATCGATAATAACATTATATTTTTTATATATTTCATACGATGACCTCTGGAAATTTTTTATCAATATTAGGATCCCTGGCAGATCCGAAAACCGTTTTTCAAAAACCGCTCGCCGAAAGCCTAATCCTGGTTTGGGAGAATTTCGGACGGAATTTCACAAACAAGCGGAACTTCTACCCATTTTGCCCGTGTATTTCCGGTTTTATGGGAATTTTCTCCCTTTTTTGCGTCCTATATGTTTCGGAATGATTTTTTTATTTCCAAATCTAATCCACCTAGGTAATTTCTAAACCCGCTATTCTATGGATAAATCTAAAAACGGAAAAAACTCCCGAGTAGTCATCACCGGTATCGGAGTCATTCTTCCGAACACTTTTTCGGTGCAGGACTTCTGGACAAATCTTTCGGAGGGAAGATCCCAACTGGATTTTATCACTCGTTTTCCTACGGAAGATTTCCCGATCAAGGTCGCAGGAGAAATGAATACTTTCGACTGGAAAAAACATCTGCCGGACTTGAGCGATAAATATTCCAAAAATTATAATACGGAAACTCTCGCACTCATGGCAGCTATGGAAGAAGCCAATAAGGATGCAGGTATAGCTAAAGGAGACTTGCATCCAAGCAGAGTCGGTTTTATAGATTCTTCATCCAGAGCTTCTATGGCTTGGTGGGATTTTGCTTGGAGAAAATATTTGGAAGAAAAGGATGATAACGTGTTCGATCGTTATTCCGTTCTTACTTCCATGGCTTCCAATCCTACGAACTTAACCGCAATTAACGCGAATATCCAAGGTTTCGTGACAACGGTTTCCGCAGCTTGTGTGGGCGGGCATCATGCGATCAGTTTATGTTACCAGGCGATCCGTAAAGGTAGAGCGGAAGTAATGTATGCTGGGGGTCACGAATTTCCTCTTCTCAAACCTTTAATGATGATGTACTCCGACCCAATGAGTCGGGTCATGTCTTTGGAAAAGGATAATCCCAAAAAAGGGATACGGCCTTATGATAAGAACAGAGACGGGTTCTTATTGGGGGAAGGTGCAGTCGTTCTTGTCATGGAAAGATTGGACAGAGCCTTACAAAGAGGCGCCAAAATCTATTCGGAAGTTTTAGGAACTTACAGTTATAATGAAGCGGACCACGCGATGAGAATGGACTTAACCGGTAAAAAGGCCACAACCGGTCTTAGACATCTCATGAAGATCAGCGGACTTCGTTTGGGAGATATCGATTATTTTTGCGGGCATGGAACCGCCACGCATAATAACGATTTAGCGGAGAGTCGAGCGATCGGTCATCTCTATGAGGGTCGGCCCAAATTTCATTGGGCTCCCGTCGGTTCAATTAAACCTATATTCGGTCATACATTCGGAGCGGCGGGAATTATCAATGTAGCTGCAACTTCTCTTATGTTGAAAAATCAGATACTCTGTCCAACCATCAACCTGGAAAATCCGGATCCCGAATGCGATCACGATCATATCGCAGAAGGAGCCAGAAAGGCGAAAATCAGATATGCGATTTCCATGGCGTTTGCAATCGGAAGCCAATCTTCATTCGTAAGTTTGGCGGCGCCGGAATTTTGAGGGGTATATGCAATTATCAAAACAATATAATGTTCTTAAAAGGACCGGAGTCGCTCTCCTTTATAAGGGACCTTTTTCGGAGACCACCATTTCTTCCTTAAACGATCTTCTAAAGGAAAAGTTAGAAGGGGAAAAGAAGAAGAATCGTATCCTCACCGTGTTCGTGGAAATGGCCCAGAACGTTGCTCATTATTCCATAGAAAGGGACGAAAAAAGCGGGATCGGGATCTTAGTATTAAGAAGAAAGGCGCATAATTGGGAACTCAATTGTGGGAATGCGATCTCCCGAGAGCAGGCCGAGTTCTTAAAAAGTAAATTGGAAGAGACTAAAAAACTTTCTCAAGAAGAACTCAAACAAAGATACAACGAACAGATCCGTTCCGATAGACCCGAAAAAAGTAAGGGCGCAGGTTTAGGATTTTTTGAGATCGCAAGAAAATCGGATATGCCCTTGGTATACCAATTCGAGGAGGCGGACAACGGGGACCTATTCTTCCGATTGACCGCCCGATTTCTGTTAGAAGGCGCCTATTCTTCCAATCTTTAAAAGTTGAGAAGCCGCCATTACCGACATAGAATTACATAAATCTAAGAGCGTATCGTAAAAACATTTTAATTTTTCTTAGATTTCTTGGAATAAGCTTTTAAATTTATGTAATCAAACTGAATCGATCTTGATGATCACAATCGTGTGATTGTCCCTGGTCAGTCTGAGGTTGGCTTCTTCCGACAGTATCCTGCAGGTTTCTCTAAGATCCTCGTGTTCTCTCAGGATCTTTTCTATCTGGTCTATATTCAGGACTTCCGTGAGACCATCGGTGCAGATCAATATAAAATCTCCCGGAGATAATTTTCCCGAATAGTCGAATGTATCCACTTCTATACTTTTAGTTCCGCCGCCGATACAACTAGTTAAAAGATTTCTTCCGTAACTGGTTCCCAACTCTTCTCCGATATTATGATCTACCGTTACCTTGCTAAGTCCGTTCTTCGTAAAATGATAAAGGCGACTGTCTCCTACGTTGAAGATCCAGGACTTTCTTCTTCCCAAAAGGCAACCGACTAGAGTGGTCCCCATCTTCGGTTTTCCAATGGATTCACCGTAGGCGTTTACTTCGTTATTAATTTTTCGGATCAGGTTTTTCCAGCCGGAGGAAGGTAATTCTTCGATAGGACGGATCGCTTTTTCCATCCATGCAAGTTTTTCTAATGCAACTCGACTTGCGATCTCTCCAGCCTCGTGTCCGCCGAGCCCATCCGCCAATGCAAAAAGTCCGGAAGATTCTTCCGTGTCTAATGTTCGGACTGTTTCCGATTCTCCGTGAGTTTGGCCGCATACCAAACTATCTACGGTTAAAAAAGAATCCTCGTTATGAGAACGAAAGTTTCCTTTATCCGTAATTGCGTAATACCGGAGTTTCATATAATTTTCGAAACGGAATTACGCAATGTTGACTCATCCAAACTTTCCTACAAGAAAAAAGATTACGTTTTCTAGATGAGAAAATAACGAAATTTTGATGGATTCCTGTGAAAAATCTTTCCTTTTTACTTTGCAGTATAGCCGCCATCCACCGGAAGCGCCACACCGGTAATAAAGGAAGCCTCGTCGGAACATAACCAAACCGCCGCTTTAGCGACTTCTCCCGGTTCGGAAAGCCGATTGACCGGATGTAATCTGGTGATTTTTTTCTCCGCTTCTTTCGGATCGGAAGAAGACTGAAATAATCCCTCCAACATTTCCGTTCGGATAAATCCGGGACATACTGCGTTCACTCTGATCTTTTTTTCCGCGTATTCTAATGCAGCGGATTTTGTAAGTCCGACTACTCCGTGTTTTGCCGCGGAATAAGGAGCCACTTTCCAATCTGCACCGACTAACCCCGCGATAGAAGATACGTTAACGATAGAACCTCCCCCTCTTTTTAAAAGAAGTTCTATTTCATGTTTCATACAAAGCCAGGTGCCTTTTAGATCCACTGCGATCACTTTGTCCCAAACTTTCTCGGGATATTGGTGAAGATCGCTAGCGAGTCCTCCCACTGCGGCGTTATTCACTGCGTAGTCCAGGCCTCCGAATTCGGACTCGACTTTTTGTACCAATTCTTTTACTTGAGAATCGTCCGACACATCGCATCGAAAGAATTTTACCTTTCCACCCAGTTTGGAAATTTCTTCTTCCGTTTTTTTTCCTTCTTCTTCTCTTCTTCCGCAGAATAGAACTTTCGCACCTCTGGAAACGAATTCGTGTACGATTGCTTTTCCGATCCCTGCGTTCCCGCCTGTGACTAATGCGACCTTATCTTTCATCGGATCTTTCTAGTTTCTCCGGTCCTGACTTTGTTCAGATATTTTTTAAGATGAGAATTGATCGTCTGAAGATCATCCAGTTCTTGAGAAGGATCCACTTTTCCAAGATCCGCAACTAAGATCAGAAGATATCTCAGCTCTTCCAAATGTACTTTCGCTCTTAGGATATTTTTTACTTTTTCGGCGCGGATCCGGGTTCCCCAGGCTCCTGCGATCCTGACAGGCAATAAGGAAGAAATGGATCTGATATGTTCCAAAAGGCTAGGTTCCACTTTACCTTTCCAGGTTTCACAAAGTTCGTATAAATGAAGAAGGAACACGTGAGCCAAATTCCAAACTTCCAATTTACGGAATCCGAATACGAATCCATCGGGTCCTACGGCACTCGAGATCTCTTTTCCGATCTCGGGACTTTGCATCTTGATGTATTTGCCTGTATCGAATTTCTTTTTGAATTCGGAAGGAACAGGAACTACTTTTCTTTGTTTATAATCGAAGAATAAAACTCTGATCTTTACGAGGGATACCTTCTCCGCTCGATTCCTTTTGGAAAGCCGGAAGTATAGATCGAAAGACTTCTCCCCGAAATTATCCAAGGAAACGTCTATAATCACTTTATCCTTATATAATAATTCTCCTTGGTATTGTATGGAAGCATTCGCGAATATGATACTATTTCCATGTATATCGGTTACGGAATAACCCAGGTATTGGAAGAATTGAAGGTGAGCTTCCATCACAAGATCCAAAACGCTTGCGAAAGAAACGTGTATGTCCAAACTCAGATCGATCTTACGGATCGGTATCTCCGTCGAAAAATAATATTCCGAAGGGAACTCAGCTTCCGTCTGAGAAGTTTGGACCTTGGAATTCATTATTCGAATTTCGCCCTAAATGCGGACGGGATCTCCAAGGTTTTTTTAGAAACATAGTCGTAAAAGACTAGAGAAATTTTCGCAAGGCCCACTTCTTCTTTGGAAACTTTTTGAGAAGCGGAGATATGTAACTCGCAGGACTTCTTTCCTAAATTAAAAACTCCTGCGGAAAATTCCAGGACGTCCCCTGCTTTCGCTTCGGACTTATATTCCACTTCCATTTTTGGGATGATGATATTGGCCCCTGCAATATTTGCCTTAGACCAGGAGTACGCCTCTAAGAAAGTATCGAACACTTCGTTCACAAGCGGGATAAAGGTTTCGTAGGTTAGGTGAGAAACAAAAAGTCCGCCTACTACTGTGGCGCTCCTGGTATCGGATCTGCGGACAACAAGTTCTGTCTTAAAAGTAGAAGACTCTTGATTCGTGGATTGAGACATCTGATTTTTTTTCTCGAAGGGTTCTATCTTAGTATCGGAGTCTGGAAATCCGATCTTAAAGCCTGGGAACCTGGATCAGAATGGATTGGAGGGATGTTCTGAAATTTTTTATACCGAAGTCTGGTAAAAAAGAGAGGCCTAATCCCTCTTATTTAGTAAACACTCGCATTAAACGATGTTAGTCTTTCTTTGCGAAATATCAGTGGATTTAAGCTCACGATTTGACAGTATTTTCACACATATTTCGTATGAATTCGGCCTTTTTTCCGTCAAAAATTTAACCTTTGGTGAAAAAGCTCTTTGTCCGGGCTTTTTTGCAAAATAAACGAATGCCACAAGAATCGAAACATCAGACTACTCAGATTCTTTCCGATCCTGACTCCCTTGTACGGGAATTCGTCAAACCTGGCATGTACATACATTTGGCCACTACCATGTCTAGGCCGAATGCACTTATCTATTCTCTCTCCAGAGTTTTTGACGGAACAAATCCCGAGTTTACCGTAAGCGTGGCCGGTATTCATTCTAGCGCTCATTGTCTCGCTCTTTCCGGCATTGTAAAAAAGATGATCACCGGTTTTGCCGGAGATAATTATCCTAAGCCAAGTCCGAACGGATTATATAAGGACTTAATGAGAGGAAAACCATTCGAGTTGGAACTTTGGTCCCTTCTTAGCTTGGTGCAAAGATTGATAGCAGGGGCCATGAAACTTCCGGGCTTTGTTTCGAACTCTTTAGTAGGGTCTGACCTAATTACGGACAAGTTAGGAAAGACTGCATTCTTATACCATAAACCAACCGACGGAAATCCTTTCGGAGAAGCTGCAAGCCCTCATCTAGATTCCGAAAGTAGAGGAACAAAAGAAAAGGACATGGTGGTCCTTCTTCCGCTCTGCCCCGAAATCACATTGGTCCACGGCATAGTTGCGGATGAAGACGGAAATATCGTTCTCTCACAACCTGGGGGAGAAGGAGCATGGGGTGCGCTTGCCGCCACAAAAGGTGTGATCGCTACAGTGGAAAAGATCGTACCAAGAGGAACCTTGCCTCCCGAACTAGTGCATATACCCGGCACGAAAGTTTTAGGGATCGCTCCCGCAAGATTCGGGGCTCATCCTCAATCCTTGCGAGTCCAAGGTTTTCCCGAGATCCCGGCATTCGAAGGTGTGGAATCCTATCTGGACGATTACGAATTCCAAATGGAGGCCAATAAAGCGGCAGGCATTCCCGCTAAGGCCGAAAAATGGTATAAAGAAAACGTAATGCTAGTAGGAGGTCATGAGGAATACCTGGAACTAATGGGAGAAGTCAGGCTTAGACGTTTAAAAATGACTCCTCCGGAACATTCTTTATCCTCTCCGGAAGATCCGAAAACGGTAAATGATTCGGAACAGATGATCATTCTTGCCGCAAGGGCAATCATAGAGAAGGTCAAAACAAAAGGATACAAAACAATTCTCGCAGGAATTGGAGCCGCACATATCGCCGCCTGGACAGCGGCCAAACTTCTGGAAAAAGAAGGGATCCATATCAAAATCGTCGCAGAGCTCGGATTTTATGGAATGAAACCTTTTGCGGGTGATGTGTTTCTTTTCAGCCAACTTCATACACACCAATGTTCTATGCTCTCGGATATAGTAAGTATATTGGGAACCATCGTACCTGACGATTGTTTGGGAGTGATCGGGGCTGCCGAAGTGGACTGGTTCGGAAATATCAACTCCGTCCTAGATGGAAAGGGGAACTTTTTAGTAGGGTCCGGAGGAGCAAACGATATTGTTTCCACAGCGGATACCATCGTTGTAGCGAAGGCAAACCGTTTCCGTTTCGTACGAAAAGTAAAACATATCACTTCTCCCGGAGACAGGGTGATAGAAGCAGTATGTCAATACGGTAGATTCCAAAGGTCTCCTTTTTCGGATCACCCTTTCGAATTGAGCTCCTGGCTTGCTCCCGCCTCCGACGACGAGATGGAACCGGAAGAAGCTGTTCTAAGATATACACTTTGGCTTCCTCCTGACGAGGACCTTCCTATTGCCCAAGAACCGGCAATCAATTCGGATGAATTGACGGCACTCAGAGAATTGGATCCGGAAAGAATTTATACGGAACAGTTTATGGTGTATACCCGTTTGCCTTAAGTATGATAAAGATGAAGCAAAAGATTGGAATTATGACTGGAAATTTATTATGGACCAAAGGAGTATTGATCCATGGCGAATTCTAAAAACCTAGTTTCGAACGGAGTTCGAATTACCGGGATCGGGCATTATCTCCCGGAAAGGATCGTTACCAACGATGAAATTCGTCCTAGATTAAAATATCCAGAAATGCATCCTGCCGAAAAAGCGGTCATCGGAAATATAGGTGTAACGGAAAGAAGAAGGGCGAATGAAAAAGAGACCGCCCAGTTCATGGCCGCGGAAACCTCCAAAATGATCCTGAAAGATGCAGGCAAAAAAGCGGAGGATGTGGACTTATTCATTCTAGCAAACTGGACGGACCGCCTCTATCTTCCCGACCTAGCTCCCCAGGCTTCTAAACTTGCGGGAACTTCCAACTCATTGGCATTCGATATATGTACGGCCTGTACCGGCTTTGTGCACGGAGTACAAATGGCATCCGCTTTCTTAAGCAGCGGTAAATTTAAGAACGCACTCGTCATCGGCAGCGAAAGATTTTCTGTCAGAACCAAAATGAACGGTTATGGAGAATTCACAGCAGGTGATGCGGCGGCCGGAGTACTTTTGGAATACACCGGAAATACAGAATTCGGGATCATAGATTCCTTCTTAAAGGATGACGGAGATCTTTCCAATATCATTGAGATCGGACCAGGACCGAATTTTTATATAAAAAGTTATCCGGAACTTGTAACCAATGCTGCGGATCTTACACTTTCATCCATGGATGATCTATTAAAAAAGAACGGTATAACCTTGGAAGATATAGACTGGGTCATCCCTCATCCGGGAACGGACGTAGTCGTGCAGGATGTACTGAACAGAACAAAATTCCCAAGAGAAAAAATACTTCTGAATTTTGAAAGAGTGGGAAATACTTCGGCTGCATCCATTCCGATCGCATTATCCGAATTTTATTATAAAGGGATCGTCAAAAAAGGTGATTTAATCCTTTCCCCTGCAGTTGGAGCCGGATTTTATTGGGGCGGACTTTTGTATCGTCTCTGAAAATTCGATATTTAGAATAATATATTAGGGTCTGTCCCGAAAGGTCCAGGCTCCCGAAGAACAAGACCGAATTTTATCGAATGCCTTGGTCTTCGGAATGGACTATAAAAATAAAGGTGAAGTAGAAGGATGATCGTAACTGGGTTCGAACTAAAAGAAAGACTGAATGCCGAATCTGCGTCCGAAGTTTATAAAGCTGTCCGCAAAGAGGACAGTAAGTCCGTTATCATCAAATTTCTTCCGGTATTGGATGAATTACATCCATCGGTGGTCAATCTTAGGAACGAATTCGAGATCCTGAATTTACTTTCTTCCGGTTATTTTGTTAAACCTATCAAGTTCGAAAAACTCCAAGACGGATTCGCACTTTTTATGGACTTCGTGCCTGGAGGTTCTTTAAAGGATTTTATCTCCAAAAAGCCGATGACTCTTTCGGATTTTTTCCCGATCGCCATCCAACTCGCGGAAAGATTAAGCGAGATACATTCCAAAAAGATCATACACAAGGACTTAAAACCTGAGAATATAATATTCAATAAGGATGAAAAACAGATCCGGATCATAGATTTCGGAATTTCCACCAGACTGAATAAGGAGGAAACTTCTTGGTCCGCTCCGAATATCCTAGAGGGTTCCATCCACTATGTTTCTCCGGAGCAAACCGGAAGAATGAACCGTTCGGTAGATTACAGAAGTGATTTTTATTCTTTGGGGATCACTTACTACGAGATGCTTCTTGGAAAGTTACCGTTCGACGGAGACGATCTTCTACAATTAGTACATTCCCATTTGGCAAAAATCCCCTCTTCTCCGAAAGAAGTAAGATCCGAAATCCCTACCGTACTTTCAGAGATCGTAATGAAACTTCTAGCAAAAAATGCGGAAGATAGATACCAGACGGCAAGGGGACTCCAGGGAGATCTGGAAAAAGCATACGCTCTCTGGAAAGAAAAAACAGACTTCCCTCCTTTCCCTCTCGCCCAAACGGATTTCTCCACGGAATTCAAGATCCCTCAGAAACTATACGGAAGGGATGAGTATATTAAAACTCTTTTGGAAGAATTCAAATCCGTTGCCACAAACGGAAGATCCAGAATGGTTTTGATCGGAGGTTACTCCGGTGTGGGAAAATCCTCACTTGTTAAGGAAATCAATAAACCTCTCACCGAATCCAAAGGTTATTTCATCTCGGGTAAGTTCGACCAGTACAATCGGAACCTCCCCTTCTCCGCCATCATCCAAGTGTTCTCCAGTTTGGTGGAATTGATCCTGACCGAATCTCCGGAAAGGATCGAGGCATGGAAGAGTAAGATCAAAAAAGCGGTAGGCGCCAACGGAAAAGTGGTCACGGACGTGATCCCGGAATTGGAGATCATTATAGGTAAACAGGATCCTGTTCCGGAACTTGGACCTCAAGAGAACGCAAACCGTTTTTACATAGTATTCCAAAACTTCATTAAGGTTTTTGCAAGTCCCGACCATCCTCTTGCAATTTTCCTGGACGATATGCAATGGGCGGATACCGCTTCCTTAGAACTTCTCAAAAATCTGATGGAAGACGTAACCGTAAATTACCTTTTCATCATATTGGCATACAGGGACAACGAAGTGGATTCTTCCCATCCTTTCCAAGTATTGCTGGATACGCTGGAAAAGGAAGGATTGGATCCTTATAAGATCGTACTCCAACCTTTGGCATTAAAGGACGTAAGACAATTACTCTCGGACAGCCTTTATACTTCGGAAGATAAAACCTCCGAATTTGCGGAAATCGTACATTCCAAAACCGGAGGAAACCCATTCTTTATCGGGGAACTTCTGAAACAACTCGCCAAGGAAGACTCGGTCTATTTCGATCATGGTTCCGGAAAACCGGGCGAAGGAATCTGGAAATGGGATATCACCAAGATCCGGAATACTAAGATTTCGGATAACGTAGTAGAACTTTTAGTGAATAGGATCCGTAAACTTTCACCTAAGATCCAAGAAACCTTGGAATTGGCGGCATGTATAGGGAGCAGTTTTGATCTAGCTCTTTTGACTAGGATTTTAGAAACGGATTATAAAACCGCGCTCAGTTCCTTACAGGAGACCATCGCGGAAGAATTGATTGTGCCGATCGGGGAAAACTATCGCCTTGCGGAATCGTTCGAGGAAACGGAAGCGAATAAGGAAAAAAATTACCAGACCGCAAAAACGGTCACCTTCCGATTCCAACACGATAGGGTCCAACAAGCGGCGTATGAAATTATAGAAGAAGAAAAGAAAAAAAAGATCCGCTTACAATTGGGAAGATTCCTATTGGAAGGAGCGGACCCTAAACATATCGAAGACAATATTTTCGATATTGCAAATCACATGAATATCGGCTCCGGGCTAATTACCGAACCGGCGGAAAAACTAAAACTGGCCCAATTGGATCTGATCGCAGGAAAGAAGGCCAAAAACTCCACGGCTTACAAACCGGCTCTTTCCTATATCGCAAAAGCCAGGGAATTGCTCTTCCTTCTTCCGGAGGCTTCCAAAGGGGATGACGCTCTTTGGAACGCCAAGTACGATCTTTGTTACTCCATCTTCAGAGAGTTAGGCGAAACCCAATATCTGACCGGGAACTTCGAGGATTCCCAAAAGACGATAGATACACTTTTAAAATACGCAAGATCTCCGATCGAAAAGGCGGATGCTTGTAACCTGCTCATTATCCAATATTCCGCCCTTGGAAAATTCGACCTCGCTCTTCCGATGATCATAAAGGCGCTCCAACCGTTAGGTGTGGATATTCCTGAAAAAGATCATGAAAAAGTAACGGGGGAAGAGATAGAGATCGTAAACAAAGCCTTGGAAGGAAAGACGGTAGATTCCTTGTTGGACCTCCCACTGATCCAAAAACAGGAACAGATCATGGCAGTGAACCTTTTGATTAGCGCCATCCCAACCGTTTACAATTTTGCGTTGTCCCTTTTCCCGATTGTTTCCTTAAAAATGGTGAACCTATTCTTGAAGTACGGGAACCTTTCCGATCCGTACGGATATTCCATGTATGCGATCCTTCTCACTTCGGGTTTCCAACAATATAGAAAAGGTTACGAATTTGCGGAACTCGCGGTCAAGGTGAGTGAAAAATACAAGAACCCGAGCGGGATCACGAAGGCAGCGAATATTCTCGCAAACTACACGACTCCGTTCGTAAGACATTTAAAATATTCGGAAGAGATCAACCATAGAGGGATCCAAGCCAGCTTAGAATCCGGGGAATTCCTGCATGGCGGTTATTGCGCCATGAACGACGCAGTCAACGTGGTCCTTCAGTCCAAAAATCTAGAATTAGTAAAACCTAAAATAGATGGACTATTAAAATTCACTCGTAAGGTAAAGAACAACTTAGCGATAGATACGGTTCTCGCATCCGCACTGGTGGTTTCCAACCTGAGAGGAAAAACTCCTTCTCATTTGGAATTTTCCATCGAGGAAATGGATGAGAAAGATTATATAGAATTATGTAATTCTCACCAAAGTCCTTTCCCGGTCTGTCTTTTCAAGATTATGAAGGCGAGAACGTTACTTAGCTATGGAGAAGCAGAAAGCGCGTTAAAAGAATTGGAAGAATCCGAAAGTATGCTCGGATTCATTTCAGGTCAAATAGCGGTGGAAGAGCACGGGTATCTTCATTCTCTCGCAATGGCTGCGAACTATAAACTTTCTACCCAAGAACAAAAAGTAAAATTCTTGGAAAGGATCAAGAAGAATCAACAGAAACTAAAAGTCCTTTCCGAAAACGCCCCTGAAAATTTCGAACATAAATATCTATTGGTAGAAGCGGAACTTGCAAGACTAGAATACAAAAACTGGAAAGCTGCGAAAACCTACGAGCAAGCGGTTCAACTCGCGGGTAAAAACGAATATTATAACGATGAGGCTTTAGCCGCGGAACTGGCATCCAAATTCTGGTTCTCCAAAGGAAGCGCCAAAATCGGATCCCAATATATCGCGGAAGCTTACCAAAAATACGGAAGATGGGGAGCGACTAAAAAGCAGGAACTCCTCAAAACCAAGTTCCCGGAATTCATCCGAGAAAAAGGAAGAGATACTTTCCGCACTACCCGCACCATGGGGACCTTAAGCACCAGGACCGCTTCCGCTACGGAAGTATATTCCGGTCAGACCCTGGACTTCCAATCCATCCTGAAAAGTTCCACTGCGATCTCCGGCGAGATCAAACTAGAGTCCTTATTGGATACTTTAATGCAGATTTCCATAGAGAACGTGGGTGCGGAAAAAGGGGTCATGATCCTACGAAGGGACGGAAAACTATTCGTAGAAGCGGAAGGAAGTACGACGGACGATGAGATCAGAGTCCTCCAAGGAATTCCGATCCAAGAAAGTAAAAATTTACCTATCAGCGTTATCTACTATGTAGAAAGGACCAAAGAGGATCTGGTGCTCAGAAACGCTTTCGCAGATGAGAAATTCAACAAGGATCCGTATATAAGAGAAAGGAAAACAAAATCCGTTCTATGTTCTCCGATCATCAAACAAGGAGAACTGATCGGTATATTATATTTGGAGAATAATCTTTCCGAGGCTGCATTCACTTCGGATAGACTCCAGACTATCTCCATTCTATCCTCGCAGGCCGCGATATCCATCGATAACGCATTACTTTACGCGAATTTGGAAAGTAAGGTCGCCGAAAGAACCAAAGAATTAGCTCAGGCCAACGATGATCTGGCATTAAAAAACCAGCATATTACGGACAGTATTACATATTCCTTGAATATCCAGCAGGCAATTTTACCTTCTTCTGAAGTATTGGGAGGTGCACTTTCCGATTATTTTGTGGTATTCCGCCCGAAAGATATTGTATCAGGAGATTTTTACTGGTTTTCAAAACAGGAAGATACAATATATATCGCATCCGTCGATTGTACCGGCCACGGAGTGCCGGGAGCTCTTATGTCCATGATCGGAAATACTTTGCTTAATCAGATCGTAAACGAAATTGGTATTACCGATCCGGGATCTATTTTAGAACATTTACATAAAAAAGTCAGGCAGGCTCTCAAACAGGACATGGACCAAACGAATTCTAGGGACGGAATGGATCTTTGTTTATTAAAGATTGAAGGAAACAATTTATACTTTGCGGGAGCAAAACGGCCTATTTTTATTGGAAAAGGCGGAGTCTTGACCGAAATTAAAGGTGATAGATTCTCGATCGGCGGAAGGCAAAAAGAAGAAACGCGAAAATTTACAACACACTCGATTCCCTTGGAAAAAGGAATACGTACGAGTGTTTACTTAACCACGGACGGCTTTATGGATCAGCCGAATCCGGACCGGCAAAAAATCGGTACCAAAGGGTTACTAAACTTCTTAAGCGGAATCGAACATCTTTCCGGTGAAGAACAAAAAGAACGTTTAGAATCCTTCCTGTTAGCCCATCAAAACGGAGAGGCACAGCGGGACGACATAACACTAGTCGGTGTAATATTGGGGGGAAGATAAGGAGATGTTTCTGAAAAAGGAAGATGCTGATGATGGAAAATGAAGTCATAAATCTATTTAAGACTTATCAGGAAACCAGCGAATACAACCTGCTCGTATCCTTTAAGGGCAGACTGTCCCAGGAAGTTCTGACCGAGTTGGGATCAATGATCCGGACTTCTTTAAGCACGGAATCTAAAATTAAGAAAATTTTCGCCGTTTTTATTGAACTAGCGCAAAATATGCTGCACTACTCCGCCGAGCGAAAAATTAATGAAGAGCAGAAAGATGCAGGCGTAGGGATCCTCATAGTTAGGGAAAATTCGGTTGGCTACCATGTTGCTTCGGGAAATTTGGTACTAAACGAGAAGATCGAGTTTTTGACCGAAAGGATACAAAAAATCAACTCCATGAGTAAGGACGAATTAAAGTCCTTCTACCAACAGCAACTTAGATCGGAGAGGCCGGAAGATAGCAAAGGAGCAGGTGTGGGATTAATCGATATTGCCAGGAAGTCGGACGGGCCTCTGGTATTTCGTTTCGACAAATTGGATGGCAAACTATCCTTTTTTACAATCTCCGCATTCTTTACGAAGGAAAACTAATCATGGAATCCTTACATATACAACAGACTAAAACTTCACCGGAAATCATCTTAGAATCGGACAAGGGGCTCGCGGAAATTATCGGAGAATCCTATCCGGAAAACGCAATGGCGTTTTACAAACCTGTCTTTGACTGGTTGACCGCAATCCAGACGACAGGCAAACAGATCCAGTTCCGTTTTCAAATGGATTATTTTAACACCAGCTCTTCCAAAGTGATCATGGATATTTTGGACAATCTCCAGAAGTATCATGACAAAGGCGGAAAGGTGGAAGTCGAGTGGCTCTATAAAGAAGACGACGAAGACATGCAGGAAACCGGAGAGGAATTCTCTTCCGATTTGTCCCTACCTTTCAAAATGAAATCTTATAAATAAGATTTCTTTCGTGCGGAAAAGTGGAAAAGAGCGAAACTTCGAATTCAAAAGAGCAGAATACTTTTTTCGAGCAGGAATTTAAACTTCTCTCGGACGTTCAGTCTTTTTTAGAAGATCCGAATACCAAAGAGGATCCGAAACAAAAATTAAAAACCCTAGTAGGATCCTACGAGTCCCTTCTCAAACAATCTTCAAAGATCATGAAGATCGGGGACTCCACTCAGCACAGGCTTCTTAAAACCCAAGAAGCATTAACCGATTCTAATATAATGTTAGAGGCCGCCTATATGGACCTCAAACTTGTGACTGAGATCGGAAAGATCATTACTTCTTCCCTCGAACCTAAAATTATCATACAATCCGTTTACGAGAATACCAAGTCCATCGTTCCTATGGACGTTCTCGCCTTCGGTATTTACGACGAAGAGAAAAAAGAGATCAAATATAAGTTTTGCGTAATAGACGGTAGGTATGTTCCGGCTCCGTCCGTGGATTCTTTGGAAGAGGATAACCCTTCTTCTTATTGTGTTAAACAACAAAAAGAACTGATCACTCTGGATATCGAAAAGGATTTTCCGAATTATTTGGCGGACATCCGAAAACATTTCGGAGAAAATTCACAGTCGGCATTATACTTCCCACTGCATGTGGAAGAACGTCTAATCGGAATACTCACCGTTCACAGTTATTCCAAAAACGCATTCCAGCCCAACCAGCTGAATATTCTCAGAACATTGGCTAACTATGTAGCGATCGGTGTGGATAATGCGGATGCTTATAGGACACTTTCCAAAAGAAACAAAGAATTAAAGGATTCTTTGGAAAAGATCGAGGTTCTGAACAAAAGTATAGAGGAAGAAAGACAGAAGTCCGAAAATCTACTTTTGAACATTTTACCAAGAAGTATTGCGGACCGTTTAAAAGGAGGAGAAGGAGTGATCGCGGATTATTTCCCTTCTTCTACCGTACTTTTTGCAGATATTGTAGGTTTTTCCAAGCTTACGACTAAGATACAAACTCCAACCAGGCTTGTAGGGATCTTAAATCGTATTTTTACGGAATTCGACGTGATTGCCGACAAATATAAATTAGAAAAAATTAAAACGATCGGCGATTGTTATATGCTCGCAGGCGGTATTCCAGTCCCGACGGAAGATCACGCTCATAAGGCAGCCCAAGCGGCATTAGATATGTTACATCGTTTGGATGAATTAAAACCCGAGCTTGAATTCGAGTTTAATGTCAGGATTGGCCTTCATACCGGCGAGGTTGTAGCCGGAGTGATCGGTAAGAATAAATTCGTATACGATCTATGGGGTGATTCGGTAAACACGGCATCTAGGATGGAATCGCACGGCGCAACGGGAAGGATCCATGTTTCAGAGTCCGTTTTTCTTGCCTTAAAAGATAAGTATAATTTCGAAGATAGGAGTGTGATCGAGGTTAAAGGAAAAGGCCCGATGCACACTTACTTTCTGCAAGGCGTTAAATAATCCTAATATACAAAAAAGGATCTCCGAAAAGATCCTTTTTTAATCCTTATTAACCTAAAGCTTCGATCACTTCTTTGGGTGCCTGGACAAGTTCTACAAGAACCCCTTCTCCGCAGATCGGAAATTCCTCATTCCCTTTAGGATGGATAAAAGTCACTTCGTGACCTCCGGCTCCTTTGCGAATACCGCCGGGGGTAAAACGAACTCCTTGTGCAGTCAGCCATTCCACTGCCTTATGGATATCGTCCACCCAAAGTCCGATATGATTTAACTTCGGATCGTTGACTCTTGGACTTTTGTTCGGATCCACTGGTTCCATGATATCGACTTCTACAGCATAGGGGCCTTTGCCCATCTGTAGGATATCTTCGTCTACGTTCTCTTTTTCACTTCTAAAAGAACCAATGTTCTGCAATCCGAGAGTATCCACCCAAAATTTTTTGAGCTTATCCTTACTGTCTCCGCCGACTGCGATTTGTTGTACGCCCAGAATTTTAAACGGTCTCATAATGCCCTATCTTTCGTTTTTTCCAAATTCTTGTCCTCTAAGAAAAGAGCAAGGATTTGTCCGATCAAAAATTAACGAGATTCCAAGGAGAATACCGCCTCTAACGGAAGATGATCACTGGATTCGGAGGCTTCTCCTTCCCGTAACACTAAGTATTCTTTTTTAGTTAATCCCTTTGAATAGAAGATATAATCGATCGTTCTATCCGGCTTTGCGATCTGAGGATCATTCGGCACATGAGTATAGAATTTTTCCCGATTTGGTCCGTTCAATTCTTCCACACTTGCGGTCGAATCCCATTTTTTGAATAAGGGTGCAATTTCCTCATCGTCACTGTAAAAGAATGCTCCATTAGGATGTAATTGTTTTCTGGAAAAACCGGGAGGAAGAAGATTAAAATCCCCCGCTAATATCCATTCTAATTTTTCGGAATCCAATTTATCCAGTAAGTTTTCAATAAATGCAACCTGCCTTTGCATCGTATCCGTTCCCATGGAGAACGCATCCAGATGTGTGTTTAAAAGGATCAGAGGTTTTTTATCTTTTACGTCTATCGAAGCCTCCAAGATCGCACGTTTTAATTGCAGCTGTTTGGTAATAGGATCGGCGGGAGGTGTGGGAAGCTGGTGCCGAGTCGCGGAAAGTATTTTATATTTACTGAATATAGTCAGCTTCATTCCCACAGAGCCCATGATCTTTGGATGAGGAACAAAACCCGCCTTCCAATAGAACGCTTCCGTTTGGCATGGATATCGATCGGAGAGTAAGGGCATAATTCTTTCGGATTGATTTTCCGAGTACGTTTTTTTAGCTCCGTCATCCACCTCTTGGAATAAAACGAAATCCGGATCTCTTTCTAAGATCACACTCGCCACTTTTTTAAGAGTAGATTTAATCTCTTCTCTAGAAGGTCCGGTATCCGGTCCGGTCTCGTCCGGAACATCGTACCAAAATACTCTATTCCTTCCTGCGAAATATTGCACGTTCCAAGATAATACTTTGATCGGTTCGGAAGATTCTAGGCTCGGCGCACCTTCTTCACATTTTACTTGTACCGATTCCAAGTCCGAAGGATGGAATGTGGAAAAATAAACCAGCAGAAGTAATATAGTGAAAACACTCAGCAAAACGATAAGGATTCTTTTGAATAATTTCAAGGCGACCTCTTTCTATTTGTATCGATTCTTGGGCATCCTTTCTAACGAAATTCCCCACATTCGTCCACAATTTTAGAGATTTCGATTACAAGAATCAGAACGGAAAGACTTTCCCTTTTTCAGGGGATAAGAAACATTGGAATCGATCCCATGCAGAATAAATTCCTAATCCTATTCTTTTCTCTTTTTATATGTTTTAGCCTATCTCCCTTGTTCGGGGAGGAACTGGAACTTCAGATAGTCCTCAAAAACGGAAGCACGGGCGGCCCGGGTTCCGCGGAGAGTATTCGTTTATTCGCATTGGAAAGACAGATGATGCCCTTACCTCTTCCTGACCAAGGGCCTGTACGAGGAAGTTTTAAACTTCCTAAGATCAATGCTCCGGATGGGCTTCCTATTCTGTTGCAAGTGACTTATAATGGAGTAAATTATAATAAGTTGATCCCTCCGGTCCCTATGATGAGGTCTCGGCCGCAAGAGGTAACAGTTTATGATAAGACTCTGGATCGTTCCGTAGTTAAAACCAAATCCTTACTCCAGGTAGTGAGAGAAAAAGACGCATTAGTAATTTCTAAAGTATCGATCCTTACAAATAATACGATTCCGCCTAAAAGTTTTCAGAACCCGAACGATCCTTTGGAAGTGTATGTGCCCGAGGAAGCTTTGGAAGTCAGCGCCCAATTGACCCAAAGTACGAATAAGATGGCGATCCCGATCCAATTGACCAAAGGGAAAAACGGTTGGGTCATCGATAGAGCAATCCTTCCGGGGACTTCTCAGTTATTTGTAAGTTACGTGATCCCTTCGACCAATCTGTCCCCTACCCAATTCAAGGACAGATTATTATTCGAGAGTCAAGAAGGAGAGAAGGTGATCTTTTCCAAGCCCAAGGATATGCAGGTTTCTTTTATCGGGCAGAAGGGTACACGTCCCGTTTCTGTGGACGCTCCTCCTGATGTGAATTCGAATATAGTCAGTTATGCGGGACCTCAGTATGAGATCACTCTTTCCGTGATCGGAGGAGAACCGATCAACGAATCTGCAAACCAAGAGCGAGAGATCAATAACGGAAGTATATTCGTATCTACCGAAAAGACGATCTATGGAGTGATCGGAATACTTTCTTTCTTATTCTTTCTTTCCTTTACGATTACTTATAGTTCGTTCCGAAAATCAAAATTATAAATAACTATTTGGTTTCCGGGCTTGAGGAGCTGGACCTCTTAGGCACAGCTCCAACGGATTTTGGGACTCCAGCGTCCGATTTGTCCGACCAATTTTACTATTTCCGGATTTTAATAAGGACTTACTTCTTCTTTGCTAAAGTTTTCTTTTTAGGAGAAGGTTTTGACTTTGTAACTTTCTTAACACTCCGCTTCTTGGCGGAAGACTTTGCCCGTTCCGGGACCAAAGAATCCATAAATTCTTTGATATCTTTTAAAACCTTATCTCTCTCTCCTACCGGTTCGTTCATAAGTTCGTGATAAAATCCTTTATAGGTCTTCATTCTTTTGTTCTTATAAACTAAATGATTATAAAATTCTAAACTCCCCGCAGGGTCCGCAATCCCGTCTGCCAAACCGTGCAAGATCAGGATAGGAGTCCTTAAGATACCCGCCTTTCTATTCGCTAAGGCTCCTTGTTGGAATAATTCGTAACCCATGGAGAATGAAATTTTGCCGTGAACCAAAGGATCTTCGATATAACTTTTCACCACTTCGGGGTCCCTACTGACCAAACTTGTATCCAGGTTCGCGTCCAAAGTGGTCGAAGGTGCGATCTTACGCAAGAAACCCGCTACAGAGATCTGAAATCTCTGGAATGCAGTGGTAGGGATCTTTAATGCGGAAGAACAAGCTACAAGTCCGTAGATATAATCCTGATTGATTCCTTCCAAAGCGTAGCGAATGACCACCACTCCTCCCATAGAATGTCCTAAAAGTAAGATCTTGTCTTTCTGTTCTTTTTTGCGAACCTCATGTACGAAGTCCGCCAGATCATCCACAAACGCTTCGAAACCGGAAGCATGCCCTCTTTTACCTTCCGATTTGCCGTGCCCCCTTAGATCCAATCCGTAAAAACTGACATCACTATCCTTAAAATATTGGATGAGGTTGGAATACCTACCACTATGTTCTCCGAATCCATGACAAAAAACAATTACACGATTGGCACCCGACTTGGTCCAAGCTTGACCGTATAATTTGGTATTGTCTCTGGAAGATTGAAAGAAGAACTCTTTATGTTGGTAGGCCATGCTGTTTGGCTCCAGTTAGGTTTGGGCGGTATCCCTTGTAGTCGGACCGAAGCTATAGACAAGTAAACGTCGGGTCAAGTATTTATTCCAAAACGGATTTTCGTTGCCGATTCCTTTTCCCTTCACCAATCTGTCGCTTTACGTGCTTCTTAAAGAAGCCGACATCAAACAGAAACAATTTGGAGAGAATTGGATGTCTCAACCGACCTCGGAAAAAAGCCTGCTTCGATATTTCGGATTAGGTGAACTCGCAAGCCACGGAGGAAACGCGATCCTCGCCTTCTGGATGATCATGGGAATGGCTTTCTTTCTATTCGCGGACCAAAACCTGATCGCCCCCAACCTTAGAAATATCGCAGGCTCTTTCGGGATCACAGACCAAAAAGAGATCGATTGGAAATTAGGGGGACTGATCCCGATTTGTTTCTTCGTTTTGGGAGGGTTAGTCTCGGTTTACATGGGTTACCTTACGCAAAGATTTCCCAGAAAACCTTTGGTCATCGGAACGGTATTATTAGGAGAGATCCCTTGTCTTCTTTCCGGATTCGCAAGAAACTACGAAGAATTTTTGATCCTCAGAACCCTTACAGGTTTCGGTTTGGGAGGAAGTTTCCCTCTTCTATTCTCTCTAGTCGGGGATTATTTCTCGGACAAGTCCCGCTCCACAGCAGCAGGTTATCTTTCTCTAGCCATCGGGCTCGGAGTCGGAGTCGGGCAATTGGTCGGAGGGACCTTAGGCACCGAGGACCCGATCAATGGATGGAGACAAAGTTTTATTTATATGGCTACCCCTTCTTTCCTATTCATGCTTGTTTACGGATTATTCTGTAAGGAGCCGGTTCGAGGCGGAAGTGAGAAGGAATTGGCAAGCCTATCTCCGGATTCTCTGGATGTAAACTCGGAAGCAGTTCGTTTAACCTGGAAGGATATCAAAAATATCTTCCAGAGCAAAACAAACGTAGGGATCTTTATGCAAGGAATTCCAGGCTGCGTGCCTTGGGGTGTGTTCTTCGTGTTTTTGAACGACTATTACGAATTCAGTTACGGTCTACCTAAAGACCAAGCCTCCGCTTTGGTCATCTTCGCAGCCTTAGGGATCTTCGCAGGTACGTTTTTCGGTGGGGTCATCGGGCAGAAACTATACGATACCAATAAAAAGTTCCTTCCTATATTCTGCGGAAGTTCCATATTATTAGGTATCATCCCTACACTATATCTATTATACGCAAAGAATATTGCAGGTAGTCCATTATTCATTTTTATTAATATTCTTGCAGGTATTATTATTTCCGTAACAGGCCCGAATGTAAGAGCGTTGATCATAAACGTCAACCCGCCTAAAAGTAGATCTTCTATGTTCGCTTTATACAATCTGACGGATAATCTTGGGAACGGACTTGGACCTGCAATGGCTGCATTGATCCTCACAGTATTGCCGGACAGGACTCAGGCTTTCACAATCGCGATCCTTTTCTGGATACCTTGCGGACTTGCTTGGTTCTATATCTTGAAAAATTTCAAACATGACGAACAAAAGATGCATGAAGAACTGGCAGCCGAAGCAGGCAGGATCAAAAGGACCGCTTAATTGGAAGAACAAAACACCGAGTTATATTTATTCGATATAGAAGGGACAACTACGCCGATAGAATTCGTGCACAAAGTTTTATTCCCTTACTCGGTCCAAAACTTTCAGACATTCTTCTCCGAGACCTCGGCGGAAACCGGCTTCGCCGAGGAACTCATCCTTGCCTCCAAAAACGAAACCGATTACGCGGAAGAAGTTACCGATTCTCCCGAATCACTTACCGGATTCTGCAAATACCTTGTATCCAAAGATCGTAAATTAGGAATTTTGAAAGAAATCCAAGGAAGAATCTGGAAAAAAGGATATGAGTCGGGAGAATTGAAAAGTACGATCTTTTCGGATGTTCCTCCCTTTTTGGAAAGGATCAAAAACTCAGGCAAACGTGCCGCAGTATATTCTTCCGGGAGTGTGGAAGCCCAAATCCTGATCTATAGATATTGTGAGGCAGGAGATCTTACTGTATATTTTGAAAGTTATTTCGATACCGCAGTAGGCGGAAAAAAAGAATCTTCAAGTTATACCAAGATCGCCGAGAAACTTTCTTTATCTCCGAACTCTATCGTATTCTTCACGGACATAAAAGAAGAAGCGGACGCCGCTTCCGAAGCAGGGATCCGGCCGATTTTACTCTCCCGTCCCGGAAACCATCCCCAAGCGGAACATAAGTACCAGGTGATCGAGAACTTTAACAAGATCTTGGTCTAGGTTGGCTCGGATAGAGACCACTGAGATCGCAGAGGGTTTTGCAAATACAATGCGACAGCGATGCGTAGACCTTTAGTCTGGGCTCTGCCCGGATGAGCGCGAATGCGCGAAGTCGTAGCAGCGCGGTCCGAGCGATCGCAGTTAGTTTGGAGTGCCCTCGATCGCGCCTCCGGCTATCTCGGGCTCGCTCACTCCCTACGGGTCGTTTGCGAGGAGTCGCCCAAAGTTCTAAAATTTCTATTGGCAAAGCCTCAATCCGGCCGAATATAAAAGTATGGCCCTAACCCGACCTGTAATCATACTATTCCTTTGCGCTTTTTCCTCCTCCTTATTCTCCAGAGAATTCGTGTATGCGTTCCGAGATGTGGGAATGCCTAAAAACGGCGGAAAAGACGGAATGCCTAGAAAGGAAAAAATGGTCTTAGTCGGGGAGACCATTATGTTCGATAAGGTTAAACCGATCGAATACGAAGGAAAATACAAAAACTTCGAATTAGGATACGATACTAGACCGGATATAGTCACAGTCAAAGTACATTACGATCCGGGTATTCGTCCGGGACAGATACTCTATTTGATCGAAAAAGATTTCGACCACGTAACATTCAAAGACGGAAGTATCGTGGGCCAAATAGAAGTGAAATCCATCTTCCAGACCGCGTTTACCGGAAAACAATTAAGAGGTGTCGGATATTTAGGGATGGCAAAAGAGAAGGTATTAACCGTAGCCTATCCGGTCTCTTCCGAACTCAGCGGACCTGCATTAGTAGAGCGTAAAACCGGTGATTATCATTTTACAAGAGACGAGGTCCCGGAAGCGATCCAATCCTACCGCAAGGCAATTCGTCTTGATCCGATGTCTCCGGTACCACATTACAGATTAGGAATATTGTATTTAAACGAGGCGGGAGTGGATTCCAAAGAACCGATTTGTTCCGGGATCCTACCGATGAGTGCGGGAGCAGAGTTTTCCTCGGCATGGAAGAAGAGATCCAGATTCGATTCCGACCAGGACTTAATCCGATTCTCCAGAGAATATGTTTCCTTTTTAAATTGTAAGGCGGACCAGGCTCCCAGTTTTTCCAAGAACAGTTTTATCCCGGAAGAATTAGAAAGAGCGCAGGAAGTTGCCAGAGAAGGATTCCGACTTTCTAAAACGGATTACGAACTTTTGATCAGAAGCGCCGAGACCTATTATAAATTATATCTTTCCTATTCTTCAGGAAAACGACCTAAAGGAAGTGTTTTACCGGAAGAGGAGCCTAAACTCAGAAATCGTCAGGAAAAATCCTGGGAAATCGCCCAAAAACTCCTAAAAGAAGCGGGACTGGATAATATCACCGACTATAGGCTTCATAGACTGACTTCACTTCTGTACGGGAAGAGACATTTGGAACTTTCAGGTGGGATAAAATCCACTACGATCAGTGAAGAAGCGAACTTCTTAAGAACGAAGGCAATCGAATCCATTCAAGCGTATAAGCTTCATAGACCGAAGAATGTTCCGGGAGATAAGGATCTCCTAATATTAGAAAAAGATCTTGGACTCTAATAGTCATGTAGGAATTCCTACATGTCAGAAGGCGGCCCCCACCCGAATTTTTTGGGTGGCGGGGAGTGGCCCGTGGGAGCACCACGTCCCTATATCATAAAATCCTAATTATTGCAACAGGTTTTTACGTAAAATTCGTGTTGGAACTCCAACATCGGGGTCATATTACAAAACCTCAATCTTCTATTTTTAACTTCCCGCTCCGAATACTTTCCTCGATGGCTCTAAAAGTATCTCCGTATTTTCCCAATATATTCCAGACAATAAAACCGTCACTCTCGCTATCCACACTTGCTTCGATCTGGGCCTTGATATAATCTTTCAAGGACTTACCGGAAGGTCCAAGGCTCATCCCGAAACCTTGGATCCAACCGACCACTCTAGTGGTGGATAAGGATCTTTTCCTGGTGTTCTTTAAACCATCATAAACGGTTTGGTACGGATTTGCGATACGACCGGGTTGACCGTAAAAATGAGAAGGATACAACATTGGATAGATCACATCCACAAGTTGGGCGAAGTTCTCCACCTTCTGACCGATCTGGTCGTCTTTATTAAAAGGGATCCTACCGAATATATCCGCGCTCAAATAGGGAAGTTTCTCGCATTGATTGGCTTCTCCGCGGATCCGATTCACGATCTGGTTGATATTGTTATACTTTTCCTTTAAAGAAAGAGGTATATCGGTAACATCCGCATAACGTATATAGTCCAACTGAACTTCCGGAAATCCGGAAATACATGCCTTTCTCACATAACCTAAAATAGAATTCAATCTTTCCGGGCTAGGAAATTTGGTTTTAAGTCCTCCGTCAAAATTCACAAGTCTTGCGACCGGATAAAAACCCATTTCTTTAATACGAGAGATCTCTTCCGGAGGAGGAGTTTTAGGTTGAAGATCGATCACCAAAACGTTTATCCCATAATCGGAAGCGTCTTTTAATAAAGACTCCCATTCGTTCCTTCGAGATTTATCCGATATCAAAGCATTATTCACATAAAGACCGCGATAGAATGTAGGACGATCCGCATAAGTAACCTTGTCCGCAGATCTTGTAAAAAACTTTTTAATCTTATCTTTAGGAGCTTCCTTTTCGCTTTCCATCGGAGTGTTCCTGGAAGAAAGTCGTATCTCACCTTTCTTCTCCTTTTCTTTGGATAAAGACTGTGGTTTGGTTTTAATGTCCCCGGACGATTCTAAAACAGGGATCTCTTTCTTATTGGAATTCTCAGGATAAGGGATAGTGAACTCTGCACAGACCGGAAAAGCGGTAAGAACTAAGATAGGAAAAAGGGAAAACGGTTTGCGCACAAATTTACTCCGGATCTACATTATAATATCGAACCGAAAACCTCGGTACTTGTCCTCTTTGTTGGAGTTCCGATAAAAAACGGGAGCGGAAAATGAAACTAGGTTACGCCTATGACGATACATTCTTATTGCATGACACCGGGACATTCCACCCGGAATCCCCGCAAAGACTGGAGGCTATACTCGATCGCCTGCATAAGACATCCTATTTTAAGGACATGCAATGGATCAAGCCCAACAAACTTCCATTCGAACTAATCGAGTCCGTACATAATCAGCGACATAGGGAGCGATTCTCCCATATCCAAGGCAAAAGAGGAAGTTTCGACGGAGACACTCCTTATTCCGAATCCAGTTTTGATGCGGCGATCTTGGCGGCAGGAAGCGGAGTGGACTTAGTGAATAAGATCAGATCCGATGAAATCGAATCAGGGATCGCACTCGTAAGACCGCCAGGACATCATGCGGAAACCGGAAGATCCATGGGCTTTTGTTTATTAAATAATATAGCGATTACCGCGACCCATCTACTCGCCCAAGGAGTAGAAAAAGTTTATATACTGGATTGGGATGTACATCATGGGAACGGGACCCAGGAAATATTTTACGAATCGGATAAAGTATACTTCACGTCGCTCCACCAATATCCGTACTACCCCGGAACAGGTTCAGCCCAGGAAAGAGGGAAAGGAAGAGGGCAAAACTTTACATTAAACATCCCTTTGCCTATGGGATCAGGAGATAAAGAATACCTGCATTATTTTCAAGAAACAGTGATACCTTCCCTGTTGGAATTCCAACCGGAGTATGTATTGATTTCCGCAGGATTTGACGGACATAAAAGAGATCCGTTAGCAGGCATGAACCTTAGCACCAACGCATTTGCAGAATTCACACGATTGGTATTATCTGCAACAAAACAGATCGGCGCTAAAACGGTATCCTTCCTAGAAGGAGGTTACGACCTAGACGCCTTGGCTGAAAGTGTGGAGGCGCATATAGCAGTCCTCGCAGGGTAATTATGCCCCGATTTCTTGTCGATTCCCGCCGAAAATTCCCGGAAAAAATGCCTCTTCGCATCGGCTTGAACCGATATGTAAACCATGCAGGAATTTTCCTCAAATACCGACCTAGCCCTGCGATTCAGAAACTACGTGATCCTATTGGACCGACTGATGAGAGAGGTCGAAGAGGAACTTCAACAGAACCAATCCGTTCGAAACGAATGGTCCGAATGGCATTCCAACTGGAAAAACGTATGGCTCTCCCCCACAGGAAATTCCCACTCCTCCCATCTTAAGGAAAGATTTTCAGTCAAAAGAAGACTCGGATAATTTTCTGGGCGGCTCCTGGCTTCGCCCGGACCGGGATTTGCCCGAAGACGCCCTCCATAATCCCTGCCGTGAGAACCTTAAAGAGTAGATTTTTCCCAGGTAGGAACTCCAACTTGCGCGGGAATCGGCCCCGCCCGATTCGGGTGGGGGCCGGAGCGTAGCGGTGGAGAAAAACGGATAATTTCACAAAAAGCCGGTTTCGACAAACAATTTATCACCGCTCGGTTTGTAGGAGCTCCAACAAAAGCGCCTCTAAATAATACTTGCTTAGATGAGAAAACCCATGTAGAAGCCCTGAAAAATAGGTTGAAATTATGTCTCTTAAGATGTTCTATCGACTAAGAGGATTAGAATGGGGAGACGTACGCAAACAAAACTTTTCGTTTTAATTCTACTCTTAGGAATTCTCAGCCAATCAGGATGGTCCGAACCCCTACCCAATTTCGGATTAAAAGAAAAAGAAGCCAAGACATTCTTCAAACGAGGTCTTGCTTACTATAACAAGGGAGAATTCTCGGCAGCTAGAGAGAATTTTATTCGCTCCCTTTCTATAAAACCGGATTTCGTTCATCCAAAATTCTTTCTTTCCGAAGCTTATTATCTAAGCGGAGATTGGCAGGAAAGTCTTTCCGAATTGGAACAATTGGAATCTTCCAATAAACTCGATCTGATCAGTAAGAACCGTTTAGACGCACTAAGATATAGGCTCGGTGGCGGGAATAGAAAAGATAATTTAGAATATTATAAATCGATTTTCGGGGATGATCTAAGAAGATTCCGTTTTAGGAACCCGGCCGATCTCGGAGTCGACGATGAAGGATATCTTTACGTAGTAAGTTTCGATACTGCTAACGTGGTTAAATTCGATGCCAACGGTTTTGCAGTCGAGAATTTTAAAGGTTCCTTCGGCCGAAATTTAGAAGGCCCCGTCGGAATTAGTATTCGAGGCAAATCCATCTTCGTTGCAGATTATGCAGGAGATAAAATTTACGAATTCGATACCAGAGGATCTTACGTGAATCGTTTCGGTTCCACAGGAAAAGATCCCGGAAGTTTTCATGGACCGGCAGGTCTTTATTTTACGAAAGAAGGTTTTTTGTATGTTTCCGATATGGGTAATAATCGGATCCAAAAACTTTCCAGAACGGGGGAGCCACTCCAAGAGATCGGAGTCGGTATCTTAAAACAACCTGCCGGGATTAAGGTCAATAACCGTGGAGAAATTTTTGTAGCGGATCGGGGAAACAAAAGACTAGTCGTTTTCGATCATGAGGGAAATTTTCTAAAAGAAATAAACAATCCTTCTTTTAAAAGACCCAGAAATCTTTCGATCAAAGATAATAAGGTTGTCGTGGCCGACGAGACCGCAGGTCTTTTTATTTACGATTCCATATCTAAAACTTGGTCAAGTTTCGATAACTTTAAGGATTCCAAAAATACTGTTCGAAATTTCGACCAGGCATTCTCGGTAACTTTCGATTACACCGGTTCCATGTTTGTTGCGGATTTTAACAGACATAGGATCGAATCCTTTTCTCCCAAAGGCCAACTTTCTTCCAACTTAGATCTGATCGTAGAAAGAACGATCAGTTCGGATTATCCAGATATTTCCTTAGTTCTTCATGCGAAAGATAGACACGGGGTTCCGGTGAAGGCTATTCCCCGAAACTCTTTCCGAATCTACGAGATGGATAATCTTTCGCCTTTGATCGGTCTGACCGATATGAAAAAATATAATAATAGAGTTAGTGTTTCCATCGTCGCGGAAAATTCTCAGATAGTATCCGATTCGTATGCGACAATCGAGAAGGCAATCCGCCCATTTTTGTCCGAGATCAGAGTAGAAGATAAAATCCAACTGTTACGTTCCGGCAAAGATACCCAAACCGCCTACCCTTTCGGAAAAAGTATGTACGATATCCTGAAAGCGTTACGCTCTTTCACACCGGAAGAAGAATCTCAAATCGGGAAATCGCTCCAAAAAGGGATCACGGACCTATTAGATAGTTTAGGACCAAGAGCCATCATCGCAATCGTATCCGGAAAAGATTCCAAAGCTGCATTCACTCAATTCTCACCGACAAAGATCATCCGTTTTGCGATGGCCCACGATATTCCTATCTACTTCTTATGTTTAGGAGAAAGCGGAGAATCGGTTTCCGTATATAAAGAGATCGCTGAAAAAACGGGAGGGAAATTCTTAACGATCCCGTCCGGTGGAACGGAGAAAAATCTAAGAAGTTGGATAGATTCTAAAAAGGATAGAAGATATCTTCTTTCTTTTAAAAGTAGGATCAACCACGAAGGAATGGATGTCTACGTCCCGGTGGTCGTAGAAGCTATATTCAGAAATTCGAATGGAAAAGCGGAGACCGGATTTTTTACGCCATGATATTCGGATCAAAAACCCCATATAAGCTGCGAGTCTTAAAATTTCTTTTCGGGAGTTTTACGGTTCTTTTCGTTTCATCCTTCTCTTATCCCCTTTCGTCTAAACAAACAATAGACTGGATCAAAGAAGGAGAAGGCGCATTAGCTTCCAGAAATTATCCGGCTGCTTACGATTCGTTTAGGGAAGCTGTAAACCTAAACCCGCTCTCCGTTCGCTCCAGATTGGGGCTTGCGGATGCCGCATTAAAACTTCATAAAGAAAAAGAAGCGTTACAATCTTTGGATAAGGTCCTCGAGTTAGAACCGAAAAACAAAAAAGCTGTCCGAGAAAAAGCTGTCACTTTAGCGAAATTAAGACGTTATGAAGAAGCTTTTTCGATCCTTAAGCCGTTTTTGGAAGAAGATAAGTACGATTCCGATCTATTTCCGATCTATATAGAAGTACAACTTGCCTCCGGAAAGACCCAAAGAGCAAGTTTCGAATTTCATTCTGCTTATTCCAGAATTCCAAAAAACAAAGAAGTCAGAGCTTTGGAAGCGAAAGTAGAGGCTTTTGACGGTAACTTTACGAAAGCGGCCTCTCTCAGAAATCAATTGGAAGCCGAAGCATCCGACGATCCATCCATCTTTTTAGAATCCGGTAAGTTTTTACTTATTTGGGCTGAAAAATCCCAAGGAAACAAACGGGATTCCAAAATTGCGGAAGCCGCTGAAAAATTCGAAAGGTCCATTTCCCTTCATCCGAACGAAGAAGAAGCCCTCAAACTTTTAACTAAGGCAAGAATATATTTCGGAAGATACCAAGAAGCTGAGGAATATCTAAACCGCTTATTAAGCTTATTCCCGAATTCCACCGAGTATTTATACTTACGTTCTTATGCAAGACTGAGGAAGGACCCTGCTTCCAAGGAAGCAAAGGCGGATCTAGAAAAATTGATCTCTTTGGATGATCTGGATCCGATTGCGAGAAACCGTTCGGAGTTGTACGTATTGGAGAATCTACCCGAAGGAAACTCATTAAGAAGGACCTTAGGAGAATATAGGCTTCAGCGATATAGAGCGAATAAGAATGCTTTCTTATATGATCTAGCCTGGTATCATTTGATCAGAGCGAAAGAACTCCTTCCGAACCGTCCGGAAATCCTAGTACTAACGTTAGAAGAATATAAAAGAAGGGGATTCTTTCCTAGTTACTTCAACCTACTCCTGCTTTTGAGAAATAAATTTCCGGATAATAAAAAATACGGATATTCCGTGGAGAATAATCTGGAAGGTTTTAAAACTTCCTTAAGCTATCGAGAAGGTTTAGTCAAGATCGGAGAGTTCGGTATTCAGGAAGACTATGGCAGAACTCCTCCCGAGGTCCTTGTTTTCGATCCGGATGGAGAGGATTTCCTAGCCAAACATACCGATCTTCCTGCCTTATCAGGTAAAGTTCTTCGACATTTTTTGAATTCGGACCCAAGGGTCCGAAATATCGATCTAGATAATATTAGAAAATCGGAAAGTTTAGAATCCGAGCCGTATTCCGGCGCAATTCATAAAACGGAAAAAAACTATTCTTCTATTAAGAATTCCAAAGGTGAAAATATCAGATTCGTTGTGAGCGGAAAAATTTCCTTCCAAGAAAATAATTTACGTCTGGAATGGAGCCTTCGAGATCATAAGGAAGAGAAAATTTTAGGTAAATTTAGGATATATGCGAAAGGAAGAGATGCTCTCGCAGAAGCGACCTTAAGAGCACGAGACAAGATCTTAGCTTTAATTCCTGCCAGCGGAAAAGTACATAGGGTAAAAGAAGACTCACTTATCGTAAATGCAGGTATTATAGACGGACTTAAAAAAGGGACAACCGTTTACTTCTTTAATTCGGCAAATCTACTTGGAGAGGGAACGGTAACGGAAGCCGATCTTTATACGGCAAAAGTGGTCCCAAAAAATCAGGATGTCGTTTTAAGGAATATCGCGGTAGGAAACAAAGCTTATTGGAAAAAAACGGAAAATTCCCGTACGAATTAAATATATTTAGTTTTCTTAATGTTATGGTTTTCTCTTGATATTCGTTTGCCGTTCTGAATTCGATTGTAAGGTTTCCGAATTATTCGGATTTCATGCCGGACCGGACGGTTTTTCCGCCTTGGTAGGTTCTTCCAAAAAAGCAAAAGTGATTCTACCGCCTTCGTCTTTGGAACCCGGCTCGAAAGCAGTCGTAAGAGTAAAAGTTTTTCCCGGAATTTCTTTCCGTTGGGTTGCTTTGCATACCGAATTAGATCCTGGCAAACGTTTTGTCGATATCCAAGAATCGGGGCCATTTGCAAAATTTAAACATGAACATATTTTTATCCAAACCGGTGAAAACTCTTCGGTGTTAGAGGATAGGATCACCTGCACTCCACCTTGGTATTCAAATCACTTCTTGTTTGAGTTCCTCCTTGAAAGAATGATGAAGAATGAATTCCACATTCGGCATAAAATTACAGCCAAAGAGATCGGTTGTAATTTCAGGAACCAGTTCTGCGGAAAGGTAAAGCGGCCGCCTCAAGGTTGAGAATTCCCTATTCCTCAGAAACAGCCAGGTCCATTGACAGCGGAGGTGAGCAAAAAATTGCTTGCTTATTAATAACGATTTATCATTATTGAAAAAAATGGGATTCTTCGTAAAAAAACGAAAAAACGGACTTAGGTCCTTCTTTGCGTTATTCGCTTTTTGCGGCGGACTTCTGCTTACAAGCGTGCATTCCCACGCTGATATTTCCGAAAAGGGAATATTTTCCAAACATTCACCGAAAATTTCCTCGGAATCCTGTTTTCTTTGTATTCATATCCAAATCAATTCGGGTGCAAACCTTATCCAAGGATCTGCAACTGAACAACCTATTCGGGAATATAAGAAATTTATAATTCTCGCTTCTATTCCCGTTCAAATCTCCATACCGGGGATCTTGAAAGGCCGAGCTCCTCCTTTTTTCTCCTAATCAACGCGCATCTATCGCTTTCGGCGGTTTTGGCGTTCGCCATCCGTTTCGAAATTTACTTTGTATGTTGAAAACCCGACCTTAATAGGTCCGGAGTTTAGGAAGAATGAAAAGTACTTTATATAAATTTAATATATTAACCGTTTTTATCGCCTTGATTTTACCTTTCTCGGAAGTTTTTTCCCTGGATGTGAACGTCAAAGGGTTTCTTAAAGACCCGGAGGGTCGTCCAATTTCCGGCGCAAAATTGCTCCTTACGGAGAACAAGTTCATATCCAGGTCCGGAAAGGACGGAAGTTTCGAATTCCAACACGTTTCGCCGGGTAATTACACGTTAGTTGTTTCCGCACCGAACTATGAATTAAAAACGGAAAGATTCGAAATAAAGGATTTGGACAAGGTTTTGGATATCGTTCTAAAACCTTCTCTCTTGGAAGGTGTGGCAATCAACATCACTGCCAAAACTTTAGCTTCGGATTTTTTATCCACCCCACAACCCACCACGGTTCTTGAAGGAAGACAATTAGAAAGGTTACGCGGACAGAATGTTATGTCTGCTCTGGAAAATACTCCAGGTGCTTCGACTTTAACTACGGGAGCTGGGACTTCTAAGCCGGTAATCCGAGGTTTGACCGGCCAGAGAGTTCTTGTTATGACCGACGGTGTCCGACAAGAAGAACAACAATTTGGAGACGACCATACTGTCGATCTAGATGCATTTAACATTGATAAGATGGAGGTCGTTAGAGGTCCGGCTTCCGTTCTTTATGGTTCGGATGCGTTAGGAGGTGTGATTAACGTTATCCGTTCCAAGGCACCGACTGCAAAAGACGGCGCTCCTCGTTTGGGAGGAACTATATCCACGAATAGTTTTTCGAATAATAAACAAGACGCAGGTGCCATTTCCCTATTCGGTTATCATAAAGAGACCAACTTCGGCTACCGAGTACAAACGGATACAAGAAAGGCGGGCAGGATAACCACACCAAGGGGAACTCTTCCTAATACCGGCTTTAATGAAAGAAACGTAAACGCGTCTTTGGGAACGGATGGTTCCTGGGGGAATTTTTATGTGGATTCATTCCAGAGATACCAAGAACAAGATTTATATGATAACCCGAACGAGTCTCCCGGGGCAAGTGCATACCAAACAGTCTTTCATCAGAAAACTCATATGCATGCATTCTTCATCCTTCCCTTTGTGAACGTCGAATTGGATGCGGCCTATCAACGAAACAATCGAAGAGAGATTGAAGATAAGAATAGATATATGCCGATCAAGGATACTTTGTTGGATCCGTCTATCGATTCGTTCACAAAGGTAGCTTCCGCGTATCAAGTGAATAAATACGATTATAAGCAGGGTTTAAATCTCTCCTTAGACACCACAACGGCGGATGCGAAAGTCCATCATAAAGAATGGAAGGGTTTGAAAGGTACTGTCGGTATTTCCGGAATGCAGCAAAGAAGTAATACTATCGGGACGGAACCTTTGATCCCGGGTTACGGCCTGAGTAATATTGGATTTTTCTTATTCGAAGAGTGGAAGCTCGGGGATTTCAGTTTTTCCGCAGGGGCTCGAACTGATAAAAGAAGTATGGACGTTCGTGCGAATGCGGATTTAGGGAATTTGGAGCAAACCAGAAATTTTTCCGCGAGCACAGGAACTCTCGGGACTGTTTGGAGATTTGCAAAAGATTTCTCTTTGGCCTTAAATGCAGGTAGAGGTTTTAGGGCTCCCACTCCTTTTGAGTTATTCGCTAATGGAGTTCACGAAGGAAGCGGCAGATTCGAGATAGGTAAAGAAACTTTAAGACCGGAAACATCCTTGAACTACGATGCGTCCGTCCGTTTTGCGAACGATAAATTCCAAGCCGAGCTTAGTGTTTTTAGGAACAAGATCGATAATTACATTTATTCGGTAAGTGCAGGAGCCACCGACTCGGATTCCGGTTTACCGGTTTATAGATACCGACAAGACGCCGCTAAATTAGAAGGTGGAGAATTCAGTTTTCAAGCCCAGGCAGCTTCTTGGTTAGTACTAACGGGAGGTATCGATATCCTAAGAGCTACCATTCAGAAGAATATTCCGCCTGAAATCATTTTGAATCCTGCGGGCACCGATCCAAATTCGGTATATACGGACGTTAACAATAAGTATCTTCCGAGGATGACACCGAACAGAGCCCGTTTAGGTTTACGATTTACAACCGACAAACTTTTCGGGATCTCCAAACCTTACTTCTCCGTAAACGGCACTTTCGTTCAGTCCCAGTATAAAGTCGATAACAGGGAAACTCCCACCCAAGGTTATAATTTATACGATCTCGGCTTCGGTGGAGAGATTCCCGGCTTAACGAACGGAACCGAATCTGCAACTTTCGATGTGGCAGTTCTGAACGTTTTCGATAAGGAATACGTGAACCATCTAAGCCGTTACAAAGAATACGCTCTAAACCCCGGGACTAACGTTACCTTCAAGACAACGATCCCGTTTACTCTGATCTCAGAATGAGGAATTTTTATGGATTTTAGATCATTTACACTTTCTATCTTTATAATATTATTATTTTCCTACTGCACCTCCGATCCACAAACACAAAAGGAGAAGGAAGATTATCAAAATCAGTCTTTGATCTCGGCTGCATTAAACGGAGACCAAAGGTCCGATTGTGTCTACTGTTCAGACACTAGAGCCTTCGAAGGAAATTGTTCCTGCTATAAACAGATCCCCGTCTTTTCCTGTGCAGGTATTCCTTCCGGCAAAGGTAAATCTAATTCTTATAAGATCTCTTGCGACGAGTTGGTGGAATTAGGGACTTGGACTCAGGTATCTTCCGATTCTTATTCTTGCAGTTATCTGACCTGCCCTCCGGAAGCGTATAGGGCAGCGTTTACAGAAGAAGGTAAATAATAAGCTCCCCAAGCTTATCGAATCCAACCTTTTAAAATTGAATTAGTTCCGGAGGAAAAGCTCCGGGACATTGATAGGACTATTCATATGAAATTGGAGAAAAAACTCCCTACTACCGTATTGTCCGGCTTTTTAGGAGCCGGAAAAACTACCGTTTTAAATCACATACTAAAAAACCGAGAAGGGTTGAAAGTAGCGGTGATCGTAAACGATATGAGCGAAATCAATATCGATTCCTCTTTGATTAAGAACGGTGGAGCCGATCTGGTCAGGACCGAAGAAAAACTGGTAGAGATGTCTAACGGATGTATTTGTTGCACCTTGCGAGAGGACCTTCTGCTCGAGATCCGTCGCTTGGCTTTAGAGAAAAGATTCGACTATTTACTCATCGAATCGACAGGCATCTCGGAACCGTTACCTATTGCAGAAACTTTCACATTTAGCGATGAAGGAGGAGCTAGCCTTTCAGATTTCGCCAAATTGGATACTATGGTCACAGTAGTGGATGCATATCATTTCCTGAAAGATTACGGATCTTCCGATGGATTGGCGGATAGAAACCTGGCCTTAGACGCTACGGACGATAGAAATATCGTGGAACTTTTGGTTGATCAGGTGGAATTCGCAGATGTGATCCTTTTGAATAAAACGGATCTAATCACTGACGAGGAACTAAAAAAACTTCTACTTATATTAAGAAAACTGAACGCTACTGCAAAATTGATTCCTATCTCGGAAGGCCGCGTTCCTGTTTCTGGAATTCTGAACACGGGGTTGTTCGATTTTCAAAAAGCCTCGGAAAGTCCCGGTTGGCTACAGGAACTCAGGGGAACTCACAATCCTGAAACCGAAGAATACGGGATTTCCAGTTTCGTCTATCGCGCCAGAAAACCTTTTCATCCGGAAAGATTCTATCAAGCTATAGAATTCGAATGGGAAGGTGTGATCCGATCCAAAGGATTTTTCTGGTTGGCAACAAGGATGCAATATGCAGGGATCTGGTCCCAAGCAGGGATTTCCTGCAGAACGGAAATCGCCGGTCAATGGTGGTCTTCAACGGACTCTTCCTTATGGCCTAAAGACAAAGAGTCCAGAGAAGAAATCGAATCCGTATGGGAAGAACCTTATGGAGATAGAAGACAAGAGTTGGTGTTGATCGGGCAAAATTTAGATCGGGAAAAGATGACTAGAGTTTTGGACTCCTGTTTGGTGTCAGAGGAAGAATATGCAGGCGGACCGAAACTTTGGAAAACTTTTTCGGATCCCTTCGGATCTTGGGAATAAGTGTTTTACGATTTAGTTCCATTTCGATCCGTTTGAACGTACCATATCGAAAAATAAAAGTGATTCCTAATAGATAGGAAGACCCGTATTGTAATCGATCGTCGTTTTTTTATAAGAACTGGAGAGAAGGTCGGAAGAGATCAAGTAATCAGCGGACCTTCTATTATTTGCAATTGGAATATTATAAAGAACTGCGATCCTCAAAAGGGCCTTAACGTCAGGATCATGCGGTTGTGCGGTTAACGGATCCCAGAAGAAAATGACCACATCTATTTCTCCGTCTACGATCTTTGCACCGATCTGTTGGTCCCCACCGAGCGGTCCGGATAAAAATCTATGAACCGGTAGATCCGTTTTTTCATGAACGATCTTTCCTGTGGTCCCCGTCGCATAAAGATGATGTTTGGAAAGAATGTCCTTATGAAGTTGTACCCATTCCACTAAATCCTCTTTTTTATTATCATGTGCAATGAGTACGATACGTTTCGTTTTCGGGACTTCGGGGCTTTGCATATTGTGCTCCTAAATCAAATTCATCGGAAGCCTTTCCTAATGAAACCATTTTTATGGTTTATCTCTCGGAGTGGTTTCCCGATCCTAGTGTTAATGAAACTCGGCAAGCTTTCATTCTTAAGATATTTGTTCTTATTCTCATTGATCGCCCCCACTTCCTATCTATTTCCCCAAGAAGATCCGCATGATCGGCCTAAAAGGCTGGAGATCCTGATTCCTGAATCGGTGAAAGACGGCCCGTGGAGCGATGATCCCAACGAATTCAAGGATATAGATCTATTAGGAGATTTTTCTGAGGGTAATTCCAAACAGGCTTTGGAGAGAACGGAAGGTTACTTCTCCGCTGCATTGGACGGTTTCAAAAAAGTATCGGATAGTATCAAATCCAAGAGAGAAAAAGAAGAAGGCAAAGTCCTTGATTCGGAAAGATTTCCCTGGCAAAGAAAGACCAGGTTAGAGAACGCGGAAAGGCTTTGGAATAGGGAACTAACCAGAGCAAGATTAGATTCGGTCAAAAATTTATCTCTTGCTATGAAAAACCTGGATAAAATAGCGAACCCAAATATTAGAAAATCTGAATCTTTTCTTGAATTGCAAGCCGGCATCTATCGCGAATTCATTAAACACCAATATGCTTTAAAAAACTTCAATCAGTCTGCTGAATTTCTGGAGAAGTATATTTCCTTAGATCCTAAGTTTAACGACGAAGCGGAACCTCATCGTATTTTATCTCATTGCTACGAAAGGCTCTATCTTTCCGCTAAAAAGTCGGGTCATCCGGAAGGTATGGAATATTATAAGGATAGGAGAAAAAAACACGGGATATTATATGCAGAAAAAGCATACGGTAGGAACTCCTACGAATTCAAAAAAGTTTTGGAATTATTTGCAAGAGATTAAGTAAGCGCGTTTGTTGGAATTCCAACAAGGTTTATCAGAAGATAATTCTATTGCACGTTTTAAGAAAATGTGGTAAGGCGTATGCGATCTCCCACGAACCACTCCCCCCAAATCCCAATGCAGGGCGGGGGCGCCCCTTTGCCCGTATAGTAGGAGTTCCGACACTCAGATCTAATAATTTTCAGGAAGTCCTAGTTCTTTTCTAAGGCGTTTGTTTTCCTCGACCAGATCTTTGATTTCTTGTTCTGTATACTCGAACAATTTAGTATGAGCCTCGAGGATATTTTTCATCTCGATCTCTTCAATGCTGGAATATTCCAAGGCTCTTTCGGTTGCCTTTTTCAGCTCAAGCGCATGTTTTAATTCCATAGTTTTAAGGTTGTCTATGATCTCGGAAACTTTCAGCCTTTCGTGAAGTGTTAGAAGCTCTTGGTTCTTGAGTTCATTCACCCTTTCGATCGCTTTGTTGATATCTTCATTGTTCTTTTTGATCTTAGCTTCGAACTCAAGGATTGCATGAAGAGCTGCGTTTGCTTTATGAGCATCTTTGTATTCTTTATTGGCGAGTTCAAAAACACCTTCGAAAAACCCTACGTTTGCCAGGCAACTATTCCCGATCTCGTTGGCCACCATCTTGAAAAACTCTGTTTGGATCACTCTATCCAAGATGATCCTTAAAGACCTAGGCTGGACCGGATTTTCTAAAACTTCGGTTTTACCTTTAGGTGAAAGTTTATTATAAATTTCTTCCGCGTCCGGAGAAGAGATGATGGTAAGCGCTACAAACGGATGAAGTTCAAAACGTTTTAGGAAATCTTCCTTAATTTCTGCCCATTCTTTCAAATTAGTATTCACATAGAATACATTAATATCCTGAGCATCCAACTCTATCGATCTATAATCCTTTAACTGGACCTTACGCAGTTCGATATTAATTCTCGGATGTTTCCATATATGTACGGGGAATTCAGCTCCGGAAGTTATGTGCCAAATATTCGCGGTTTTCAAAGCCGACTCTCCCCCTTACTCGACGCCATAAATGAGACGCCGAAAGCCGATCCCGTCCTTCTAAAAAACGGAAATCAGTAACGATTTTATCGATTTCTCCATAAGGATAATTTTTTGAGTCCCTCTGTCAATTTTGTTTTTAGGAAAGAAAGGGGTCCTTCCATCCGGGCGAAAACGAGGGCAACCGGGGAAAAGAACTTAGCTAAGATCTGAAAGAAATTTACTACAGCGGGCGGAAAACGCATATCGGTTCGTTTTAACATAACAACAGAACCAATGATCGCGATCGCTATATTCCCACTCCATGGTCCTAGCCAAACCGGGAACTTGGAATTTTCGGAAATATTCGATCCGAATGTGAAAAGCGCCCAATACACAATGATCAAAACCACCGCCATTGTAAAACTCATCCCTTTTCCGGACCGTTTCACTACAAGGCCTAAAGGTAACGAGACTAAGGAAAAAATAATACAAGAAACAGGGATTGCGTATCTTCTCTGGATCTCCACATCGAATTGAGAGACTCTTTTTTTGGCCTCTTTTAATAAAGTAGTCAACTGAAGAACGATCGTAACACTCTGGGATTTTTGAGCATCCGAGATCGTTGGATCGTTCATGATATTTGGCAATTCCAATTGAAGCCGCAATACTCTATCTTTTAGATTTTCCGATCCATCCGAAGGAATTCCCATCTCTTGTAAAATTTCAAGTCCTGGGATCCTTTCCAATCTTCCCGCTTTGATATTATTTCTGATATCGATCAATGTCCATAAAGTGAATGAACCCGGATCCACATTGATGACTAGACTTTTTTTCTCTTCGGTTTTCGGAATATTATAATCCATCTCCCCTTTGCGGAGATCTCCCACCGAAAATTGTTGTTTAGCCCTATCCCATTCCAAGATCCAAGCGTCCTTCAAGCGGATGGATTTTTCGAATTCGCCATCAGGTCCCATTTTTTCCACCAAGGTACCCTTTTTAGCGGAAATAATTTGTGTAATATAAGATTCTCCTAATTGAATAGGACGGTTAGCTGCTCCCATGGAAAGAAGAAAGGGATCTTGGTTTTGCGGAATAAAAACAGTCCATTCACGGATCTGAACTCCGGAAAGTTCTCCCGTTTTCGCGTTCACACCTTCCGTATACATCGCAATCGCTTTTTCAGAACCTGCATTCTGCACCTGATCACCGGCAAACTGTCCCGGAGTTAATGCAAGAAGAGGGTTATAAGCCAAAACCCATTTATTGAACTCCGTCATTTTTCGGGTATTGATCGGAGAAAGATAGAAGCACAAGTAGGCAACGATAGCAGCTAAGAATATGCCGAACCCCACAAACACCACGTAAATCCGAGAGAATCCAATCCCCGCGGAACGTATCGCGGTAATTTCCGAGTCACCTGATAGCCTCCCCGCAGCCATCACCCCGCTCATCAAACAAGCCAATGGAGCAGTTGTAGGGAGAATGTTCCCCAACAGATAGCCGAAATAATCCAGAAGCCGGAAAGGATCCACACCCTTCCCCACAAAAAGACCGATCATACTTTTAAGTGCGATAGCCATATAGATGCTTGTGAAAAATAAAAGTGCGACTAAGAAAGAAGGAATAATTTCGGATAGAATATACCGGTCCAAGATCGGGATCCATCTCCAGAATTTTTCCCTGTCCGTATGAACAAAAAATCCGGGGGGAAGATCCGCAACGTTATGCACCCTTACGGAACGTAAATCTTTTCCTTCCGCTACTTTTCCGGCAGCTTCCGTTCCGAAACCTGTGGTATCAGTCCGATGAACTGCCTCGGACTTCTTTTTTTTTGGAGAGGAATCGCCTCCCGAAGTACGGGAGATCTTTTTCACTCGATCACCTCTCCTTTAAGAGTGGCGCTAGTGGCAAAATTGATTTTTACAGAGACCGTTTTTCCGATCAGAGATTCAACGCTAACATTCTCCGGAATTTTAAAAACCGTCATTCTTCCGCAAGGTGTGCGACCGCAAGCTTCCTTGGATGATTTTTTCGAAGCACCTTCCACCAAGATCGGGAACGTTTTTCCGATCCTGGCTTTGTTCTGTTCCAAAGAAATCGAGGTTTGAAGATCGACTAACTTGGTAAGACGTTCTCCCTTAACTTCTTCAGGTACGTCGTCCGGATATCTTTTCTGGGCGATAGTACCTTCTCTCTCCGAATACTTGAACATAAATGCCATGTCGAATCCGACCTTGCGGACCATATCCAATGTATCTTCGAATTGTTCTTCCGTTTCGCCGGGAAAACCTACGATAATGTCAGTAGTAAGGCCGACGTTCGGAACGATCGTTTTGATCCGATCCACCACTTCCAAAAATTCCTCTTTGGAATAAGTTCTTTTCATATTTTCCAATACATCCGTATTTCCGGACTGTAATGGAAGGTGAATATTAGGACAGAACCTTGGATTCTCAGCCATAAGTTCTAAAAGATGAGTCGGAAAATCTTTCGGGTGAGGAGAAGTAAAACGGATTCTTTCTATATCAGTTTCTTCTAATAGAAGACGAACAAGGCCTGTAAAGTCCACACCTTCCGACTTATAAGAGTTCACATTTTGCCCAAGCAAAGTAAGTTGTTTTACGCCTTGGGCTACAAGATCCCGGGTCTCTCTTACGATAGAATGAGGATCTCTGCTTCTTTCTCTTCCTCTTGTATAAGGAACCACGCAGAATGTGCAGAAATTATTACACCCCCTCATGATGGTTACGAATGCCTGAATGCCGTTTACAACTCTTGGCTCTATTTCGTCATAAGTTTCGATCTTAGAAAGACGGGTCAAAGAAACGGGTTGTTTATCAGAGCGAATTGTTTGGATAAGTTCGGGAAGTGTTCTATAATTATCCGGACCGACCACCAGATCTAAAGGAAGTTCCTGATGGAATAGATCGTCTCCCAAATTCTGGGCCATACATCCCAAGACTCCGATGACCAAGTCCGGATTTCTTTTTTTCAGATAACCGAGACTTTGGAGCCTTCCGTAAATTTTTGCATGAGCATTTTCACGGATCGCACAAGTATTTAAAAAAATAACGTCAGAAAGTTCAGGATCGGAAACCGTCTCGAACTGAGCGCCTTGCATCAAACTGGACACGATACCCGAATCGTACTCGTTCATCTGGCAGCCATAAGTTTCTATATAAACCTTACCGGCCTTTTTTTCTACTTCTAGAACGCTCATAGGCCCAGTTTTGGAGAAGTAAAGACCCTGTCAACCCGCTCGAAACCTTAAAAAAAAGTTTCCTTTCCTGCTGGAATCGGATCATAATCAGAATCAGAATCCTCTTAAGACGAATCAGATGAATCGATCAGGAACAGGACTCAGCCGCAAAACGGACTATTATGTATTATTGGGCCTTTCCAGAGACGCCTCTCCCCAAGCTGTGGATGAAGGTTTTTATCGATATGTACAAGGTCTAAAGGAACATTCCTGGGTACCCTGGAAGGACTCGGAATTGAGAGAAGGTGCGGAAGCATACTATCATCTGTCGGATCCCACTCGGCGCAAACGTTACGATTCTTCCTTAGATTATGAATTAGTGCTTCCGGATCCGGAAGGAGTGCCGGAAGAATTTGAAAGATACTTCGAGGTCCAAAAAATTTCCACGCCTAAGGAATACGAAAGATTATACAAACAATTCCTAATGCTAAAATATGAAAGAGAAGATAAACTCTGGATCTTTAGGGCTACGGTATATTTTATACTGGCTTGTTTTGCAATATTGGTGCTTTCCTCTCTCGTTTTTGTAGTATTCCAAAAAAACGGCTGGCTCTCCACGAGCGCAGACCTTTTCTATCGTAGATGGGGACTCTTATTTTCCTGCACGTTTCTGGGAACGGCATATATGCTATTTCGAGTATTCTATCTGGAAAAAGTGATCACAATAAGAGAGAAAAAAAGAGAAATAGAGCAGAATGAAGAAGTCTCGGACATCGGATCCTAAAGCATTAACGGAAGACGAAATACAATACTATTATACCTTACTTCAAGAAGAAGTAACCGAGTACAACTGTGGAAGTTTATGTGCTCCTTCAAACGGAGGGATTCCCGTATGTTGCCAGGCGGACAACGCACTCCCTGCATTGTATAAAGCGGAATACGAAATGTTATCCAAAAGAACGGACTTATGGAAAGCGTATGTTCCGATGACTAGGGAAGAAAAAAAGGATTTTGCCGTATATGATCACAGGAAAATTACGTTTTGTGAATGTAAAGGAGTGGCTCATTGTGAAAGAGAAAACCGCTCCATCAGCTGTAGGACTTTTCCCTTAGAACCATATTTAGACACAAGAGGAGTTCTGGTGGGATTGGTTTTTATGCAGGAATTCCAAACTAAATGTCCTCTAACCTCCAGGGCAAAGGACATCAGACAAGAATTCATAGACAATCACTTCCTATTCTGGGAAAAACTTCTATTTAGAGTGGAATCAGAATACGAAGTTTATACTGAATCCAGTAAGGCATATCGTAGGAAAAGAAAACGTACAGGTGCGGAATTTCCAATTTTATATCCAAGCCATCTCAAAGGGAAAGAATATCTGAAGCAGTATATTTAGAGAGAAACTTTGTTGGAATTCCTACACGGAGTAGCGGTAGGAAATATTGTTGTAAGTTTTAGTGAAATATGATAGAGGGGAACGAGCTCTCCCACAGGCCACTCCCCCCAATCCCAACGCAGGGTGGGGGCGCGCCATCACACGTTGGAATTCCAACATCCCACTCTAATACTCGAACAAAAATCTAAAAGTAAAAAGTTCATAACCCAGGATCTGAACTTCCAACGGATTCGGACCTTTTTGAAAACAGGACTCCGGAAATGCCGCTAACACCTTTTTGGTTTCTTCTTCATAAGAATTTTTAGGCTTCACTTTTGTAGTCGAGGAAGAAGATTTAGAATTTTCGAATTTGTATTTGGTGATCTGATTCTTACCGTCTTTTCCTCCGCCTTTTTCTACCGGGAAAAAATAGTATGTGTAAGGAAATTCTATCTTATCCTTTCCTTCACATTCTCCTAAACGAATACCGATCTCTCCCAAAATATCGACGGGACGATAAATCGTATTAGAGCGAATATCTATTAAGAACACCCGCTTCCCTTTCGGATCCCAACCCAAATCGGACCCCAAAATGCTCTCTTTGGAATTGGATGGGATCGTATTGTTATTAGGATCTTCTAATATATTTCTTAAAAGTTCGCCCCGAACTTCCCATACCCGAACATCATAGGCGCCTCTTTCTC
Organism: Leptospira sp. B5-022; assembly: GCF_000347035.1. Classification (GTDB taxonomy): domain Bacteria; phylum Spirochaetota; class Leptospiria; order Leptospirales; family Leptospiraceae; genus Leptospira_B; species Leptospira_B cinconiae. The sequence continues at coordinate 150,452 of NZ_ANIJ01000047.1, read as the reverse complement.
TTTCAGAACGTTCCGCTCTTCCTTCTTTCCTTTCCCAGGAATCGTTCTGAATATATTTGCGCTCTAAAGTAGTTTTGCAGGAAGCGATTAATAATAAAAGAAGAAGTACAACTCGCATTCCCTAAACTCTCCGTGACTTCGTGTCTCTGTGTGAGAACACCTTGTGTCTCAACTCCCCCTCCGCGCCTCTTATTTGGAGACCTTAATGGAAATAATCTCTCTAATCGCTTTTTCCATTTCGGATTTCACTTCAGGAGTTTTTTCAATCACATACGCATCAAATAACGCAGGCAAACATTCCGGATCACCGATGATCCGAACAGTATCGACAGCTTGCAAACGAAGAGGAAGGTATTCTTTTTTATTATTCGAAGCAAATGAAATGAGAGCCGGAACGGAAGTTTTATCCTTGAGTTCTCCTAATGCTTTTAGAAGGGAAAGTTTTACATCGTTTACTTTTTCTTTCTCGAAGATACGTTTGAGTTCGTACGTTCCAGGATTGAATCCTAATTTTCCCATCACTTCCGCAGCCCGAGAACGAAGACCAGGATCCTTATCTCCGTCCAAAACAGTCAGTAACCCCTGACCGCCGCCGTGAGCACCAAGTTCCAAAAGTAAATCGATCAATCTGGCCTTGAGTCCTGGAACAGTTTCTTTCACTAACTGTTCCGAAACCGATTTGGCTCCTTGTTTATCGTTCAGGTAAAACAAAGCTTCCGTGCAGATCTTTCTCAAATCCGGGTTCGGCTCTGTAATCCCTTTATAAAAAAGTGAAATATACTGCCTGCTTTTTCTATTCTTGAGGATTTCCAAACCGTGAAGACGAACATCTTCATCCGGATCGGAGGCAGCCATTCTCGGAATATTTCCGCGGTTATCCGGAGTATTTGTTTTATTTAATACTGTAAAAAATCTTCTACGAAGAGCCGGAATATCGTCCGTTGCGAATTTACCGATCAAATTCTGGACCCTCTCGTCTTTGATCCAGATAGCGGACTCTAAAAAATATTCCCTATATACCGGATTAGTGGAAACTGCAAGATCCAAAACATGAGGCATCGCCCTATCGTCTTTGATCCCTTGCACATATCTGTAAGAGGATTGTCTCACTTCAAAATCAGTATGAGTGAGTCCCGCAATTACTGCATAGATCAGTCTTTTTTCCTTTTTTCGGTCTGCGAGTTCTAAGATCCTAGTTTGGATCTCCGTGTTTCGAGTGGTTTTAAAAACCGTGTCAAGTTCGTTTGCCCAACTGGGAGCAAGAGAATCCAAATCTTCCAATTCTACAAAAAGCGCTATCGATGCGAAGATACTATCTTCTCTTGCATCCGGTTCTGAAATAATTTTAGGAAGTTCTTTTACCAAATCCAAACGGTTCTTGGATTTGATCTCGGAGATTGCTTTAGCCTGGGATCTTCCTTTGGAAAAAACGGATTCCTTAAACGGATCCTTTTGTTCTTCGGCGAAAATATTCCCGCCGAAATTGAAAGTGAAGATTAGAACCAGAAAAAAGAATGGAATTCTTTTCAGAAAAGACCGTCCCTCTTGGAGGAATCCTCCAACGCGGCCGTTGCGGCACGCTTATTATCGTAAGCTTCCGTATTTGATGGATCTAAGTCTATTGCATTTTGGAAGGAACGAACCGCCTTTTTATATTCTCCGTTCTTATAAAATGCGACTCCCAGATAATTATAAGCGGTGGATGCAGTCTTAGGTTTTACTTCCGATCTTACGATCGCGGTCAACTCTTCGATCGCCTTTTCACGATCCAGAACGGAATTCGAATCCAACAGGATTTTAGAAAGAACTAAGCGCCCTTCGTAATCTTCCGGATCCATATGAGCGGAACGATATGCTTCGTCCTTCGCTCTATTTTTCATATCCGGATCCTTGGACTTGTTATATAGAAGTGCCAATTTTTTATGAGCCTGCTTGAGCTCACCTGCGTTCCTAGATCTATTCAAGACTTGTAACAGGATCTTTTCCGCGCTGGAAGATTCTCCAGTGCCCATGTATGCTTCCGCAAGTTTTAGGGCTACCTTGTAGTAATCTTCTTTTTGTTTAAAAAGTGCGGAATATTCTTCTATCGCTTCCCTATAAAATTTGTTTTCCAGATAATAATCACCCAAGGCTTCCTTAGGTTTAATATCATCCGGATCCAAATAGGATGCCTTACGGAAATTTTCGATGGCTTGGGTTCCGTTGCCCGTGTGTTTATAAACCAGGCCTAAATTATAATACGCCTTAGCATTTTTAGGATTTAGATCCAAGACTCGGTTCAGATAGGTAATCGCTTCTCCGTATCTTTCCATTTGGTCTAATACGACGCCTAAATTTAATAATGCAGTTTCTGTAAAACTATCTCCTGGTGTGGAGTCCACGATCCTTCGGTACGTTTCTTCCGCGGAAAGAAGGTCTCCCTTATTATAATAGGTTTCCGCAAGTTGGAAGAGAAGATCCAAATTGTTCGGATTATACTTCAGACCTTTTTGGAGCGCATTGATGGATTGCTCACCTTGGTTCAATTGCTCGAAACCTTCCGCAATAGAACGAAATAATTCAGGATCGTTAGAGCCGGCTTGGTTGGCAAGTTCCAGATATTTTACGGACTCTTCCAATTTACCGTTCTTTTTCAAAACGATAGAAAGATTGTACAATGCCTTTGCATCGTTCGGAGTTATGGTTGCCGCTTCTCTAAAATAATGTTCCGCAGAAACATAATCTCCTCGATTATAAGAAATATTTCCCAGATAAGAATTGGAAAGAGCTGCGAGTTTTCCGCCTCTTGCTCTCATCACCACAAGTTTGAAATGTTCTTCCGCTTGCGGGATCTCTCCTTTCTTAAAATAACTTAATGCAAGGTTATAGGTCAGATAAGGATCGTCCGGAGAAGAAGAAAGTCCTTGTTTATACGCATCTATCGCTGCGTCGGGATCATTGATCTCGTTAAAAAGATTCCCCGCCATAAGGGCGATCCGCGGATCGTTAGGCGCAATCTCCCTTGCTTTTAAAGCGGTGCTTCTTGCTGCGGAATTTTGACCGCTATGAGCATAAGCTAACGTTAAATTATAATACGCATATACGTTATTGCCGTCGAGAGTAATGGCCTTCTGCAACGAATCGATTGCTTGCGGAAATCTTCCATCTTCGTCGTAGATCACTCCGAGAACCGTTAAGGCCAATGACTTCTCCTGGCTTGTGGCCGGCCCCGTCAAAAATTCAGTGCAATAATCGAAGGACTGCTTTCTATAATTCTGTTTATATAAAGTAACACATTTAGTTAGAAGAGGATTATTTGTGCCGTCAGGAAGATAAGGTCTTTGTAATTCTTGGGCAAGACTTCCCTTAGGCATAAGAGGTGATTTACCGTCTGCAACACCGGTTCCGAAACCCGGTTTTCCTTCTCTGAAAAAAGAATACCAAATCGCAAGACCGATCAAAAGAAGAAGGGACGCTGCGAGTGCCCCCCAAGCAAATGCTGTCGGATTATAATGTCGTCTGGGACGAAACTCTTCCGGTTCGTCTCCGTAATAATAAGAAGGTTTAGGTTCTTCCGTCTCCAGGAAGATTCGGTTCTTGCGGATCGGGTTTTCCATGTCGGTTCGTCTCGTACTGAAGGATGGAGTCCAGGATCCCATTTATAAAAGGGACCGAATTCTCACTTTCAAATTCCTTAGTCAACTCGACCGCCTCGTCGATGGTGACCCTTGGCGGAATTTCCTTGGAATGCAATAACCCATAAATGGACAAACGTAGAATACATTTGTTCACCGGGGAAATTCTGGCAAAATCCCAATTTCTCGAGTACTTCTTGATGAGAGTATCGATTGTTTCCTCGTTTTTCACAACACCATTTATGATAGAAACGGCAAAATCCCTTTCTTCCGTTTCGATCTTTTTGTCGTACCAACGGAACTTCAGGACTTCCGACAATGCGGAATCTACCAGTTCCAACTGGTACAATGCCATTAACGCGATCTCTCTGGACTTCCTTCTGGAAGAAGACATGATTAAAGAAGTTTCAGTAGATTTGTCATTTCCACCGCAGTTAAAGCCGCCTCGTAGCCCTTATTACCTGCCTTGGTACCGGCTCTTTCGATGGCTTGCTCAATTGTATCCGTAGTTAAAACCCCGAAAATTACAGGCACGGAATATTGCACTCCGATGGAACCCACTTTGGCGGATTCTCCGGCCACAAAATCAAAATGAGCGGTAGCTCCTCGGATCACTGCGCCTAAACAAATGATAGAATCGTATTTTTTACTTTGAGCGGCTTTGGAGACCACGATCGGAAGTTCGTAAGCTCCCGGGATCCGTACCACTGTGATATCTTTATCTTCGACCCCTGTCGCTTGGAGTCCGTCTAGAGAACCTTTCAAAAGGCTTTCGACTATGAATTCGTTAAAACGGGAGACAACAATACAATGTTTTTGTCCCTTTCCGTCCAGCTTGGCTTTCAATTCTTGAGGCATCTGTTTCCTGGTTGCTTCTTATATCGAGAAAACACAAGTTACCCTGAGTGGCAACCGGAAAAGAAGCTTCCAAATCCAAATTCTGCATATTCCTGATCCTTGTCGGAATCCAGGTTTTCACCCTTTCTTCTTGTGAAACAATCCGATCTTTTTGGAAACCCAAAGACGCATTTTTAAAAAGTTTAGATCTACCGGATTGGGTCTTAGAATCCTCCATCAAGCTTCGAATATTCAACGATTCTCCCAATGTGATCAACCCGGAAGACGCAATGCCCGAAGACGATATCGCATCTTACGCAAACCAACTGAGAGTATTACTCGCAGTTTCACCTGCCGCCATGAGAGATATATACGAGATGGCAGGATGTTTGGACGGAAGCGATCTAATCAAAGTCCGCGGGAACAAAATGACGGATAGCGGAGAAGATATCTGGTTCGGAGTCTGTAAGAGCGGAGCCCAAGACGCGATCGTATTCCGAGTATTGGAGATGGGAAATAACCAACTCTATTATTTATACGAAGAAGAGTTGATCAAAACCTGGGATGAAGCCAAGAAGAATGCAAAAACAAATCCGGACAAGTCTATGAGACTCGCCACCAAGATCATAGAACATGAGCCTGCTCATCCGGGAGCCAGAAGATTATTGGGAAGTTTATATCTAAAGACAGGATATTGTCCGGGAGCGGTCCGCAATTATAGGATTTATCTTAGGATCCTTCCCCACTCACTTGAAAAATCTAAAATAGATTCTCTACTCAAAAAAAGCTGTGGGGATACGTTGGTCCCGAAAAAACCGGAACCGAAAGAATTTTCGGATGAATTGCCTACGTTAGAGGAATCCGGCTCTTAGTCTTTTTTTCGCACAGAGACCACAAAGATCACGGAGATACTAGAAAAAATACAATCAGAATAAACGTGTGAAGACCTGCATTTTTGGAGGTTCATATGCAAGGTCTAAAAATCGACGACATCACAGAGATTATCATCGGCTCTGCCTTAAAAATACATAAAGACATAGGTCCAGGTTTATTTGAATCTGTTTATGAATTCATTTTAGAGAAAGAATTACAAAAGCAAAATCTCCAGGTCGATCGGCAGAAAAATATAACATTTCGGTATGAAGATATTATTTTAGAGAATGCCTTTCGCGTAGATTTGCTTGTAGAAAATCGGATTATAGTAGAAGTGAAGTCCGTGGAAAATATCCTTCCGATTCATGCAAAACAAACACTTACATACCTGCGATTGATGAATTTACGATATGGATTGCTTATTAATTTTAATGAGAAATTGCTAAAAAACGGGATTACTAGATTAGTGAATGGTTATTAATAAAAGCTGTCTGTGATCTCCGTGTCATCTGTGCGAAACACCTCAGAGCCTCTTAATATCTCTCCGCGTCCTTTTCTGTGACTCAGTCTTTCACTCTAAGCACTAAAGTGATCTTGCCGTCCGCTTTTTCCACCACTTCGAAACCTTCTTCCCTTAGAGTTTTTTTGATCCGATAAAATCCAAGGTTCACGACTTTAGGAGGGTCGGATTTGCGGGAAGAAGAAGGGAAACGATTCGCAGAGGCATCCATCACTATTTAGTTTCGGCTCCAAGAAGCTTCGTCTTGACCTTGACAGAAAGAAAACCTTTTCCTAAATGAGAAAGAGATGAGGCGAATTTTTGCTCTCGTATTATTTTTAATCCTATTGGCTTTGGGAATCTCCGCCTTTTATTTACAGGAATGGTTCGATTCTCCCGGATTCCGTTGGATAATTTCCAAGTTTTCCTTTTGGGTCTTTCTGTCGGTTCTCATACTTTCCTCCTTGGCAATGTTTCGGATTTTCAGAAGGGCCAAAAAGGCTATTCACACCCAAAGACAGGCTCTCGAAAAACATTTAAGCGGAATTTTAGAAGAACTGGTCCAGGACTCCCAGGCTTTAAGCGAATTTCTAAAGATAGACCTTCCTCAAATGGAAGAACGTATCAAGATTTCCAAGGACAAACTACCAAAAGAGATCTATTCTTCTTACACTTCAAATTGGACCAAGATCAGAACGGATGCAGAATCAGCACTTAGAGATCTGGAAACACTTCCTTTAGAGCCCGACTTCGGAGAGGAAAAAAACCGCGCAGTTCCGGAATATAAGGATCTTCTAAACAAACATACTAAAGCGAAATCCATTTTAGAAAGAGTCAGATCCGACCTTTCTTTATTAAAAGAAAAACTAACGGAGAAAGGATGTTGAGAACTGTCCTTATCATATTCGCAGCCTGTATAATATCCGCTTGCACCTCTATTCCGGAAACGAACTTTTCCATCGCAGAGTTAGCCTCTCCTATTCATCCGCTCTCTCCGTTATTACCTAAGGACAAAAGTGTAATTTCTCTATCCACACTTCGCAAAAAAACGAAAGTGAGCGGAATATTGCTCCACCATACCAAGGGACTTTCCAGTGAAGAATATATTACAAAAAGCGCAAATTCAGGATGGCTCGTACATTATATCGTAGATAAAAAAGGAAAAATCTACGGGGTAGAAGATCCCGGAACCTCGCTCATCAAAGCGGCTCCAAAAATGGACGCAAGTATGATCCATATTTCCTGGGAAGGAGATAAGGAGGACATACTCAAACGCCCGGCTCAGAAAAAATCTTTGCTCTATACGATCGCAAGAACTGCCCAAGAATTCGGGATCCCTGTTACAAATTTCGATGTGGGCTCGCGATCCGGAATATTTACGCATAGCCAGGCCAAAAAAAAATTCGGCGGCTTCTTAAACGGAAGCGATTGCGGAAACGAAAATGTATTAAAAGCTCTCCTGGAAGAACTAAAGGGCTCCTACTTTTCCGAAATGGAATGGAAGGATAGATACGGAGAATGGGTGCTCCGAAAGGAAAAACCTTTCGTCGGACAAAACGGAGAGATAAAAGAACCGAGTTACGATAAAGGCAGAGGTATCACCCCTACTCCCAGGGCGGAACTGGACAGTATCGAAAAAACAACAGACGGACTGGTTCCGGAAGAAAGAAGACTAAAATACAATTATAGAGGTGCAATTACCGCCGATTGTATCGTATTACACTTCACTGCAATCAACGATTATGAAGGCACTCTAAGAGTATTAGAAAAACGGAATTTGGCTGCCACCTTCCTGGCGGATAAAGACGGAAAAATGTATCAATTACTGGATTCTCCGCTTCATATGGCTGCTGCCGCTACCGGCACTAACCGAAATTGTTTCCAAATAGAGATCGTTGGCAAGGATACCGAGATGTTACTTGCAAATCCCGCTCAAACTACGGCAGTCTCAAAACTTGTGCATGAGCTTTGTCAAAAATACCAGATCCCTTTGAATAACCAAAGAATTGAATCCCTAAAAGGTGTATTCTCCCATACCCAGGCCAAGAAAAAATGGGGAGGATCCATCTTTTTGGATGCCCAGGACTTTGATCCAGGCGAACCGTATATGAAAAAAGTAATAGAGACCTTGGGTGGGACGTATTATTCGGAAAAAGATTGGTACGATAGAAATGGAGAAGATTGGATCCTTCTATTCACCGATTTTCAGCCTTGATCGGTCGATTTTTTACGGATATTCGATCCGAATTTCCCAATTCCACCATACCGCCTAGTCCCTTTCCTAAAGGAATTCCCGCGCGAGTGGTATGGTACTTTTGTTTTTCAGGAGCCTCCGACTTTTTCTGACGAAGTTGAGTAGGAGTTTTGCCCGTTACTTTTCGGAATGCGTCGTTAAAAGATGATTTGGAATTGAATCCCACAAAATAGCATATAGAAAGAATGTCCTGATCCGGCTTATCTTCCAGAAGTTTGACGGCTTCCTCTATTCTAAAACCGTTGATATAATTATGAAATCCAGTTTGCAGATGTTCATTTAAAAATTCGGTTAACTGGTACGGTTTTATCCCCAAATCCTCGGATAAAGAGTGAAGAGTTAGTTCCGGATCTCGATACAGTTTATCTTCTCTCATCAACTCTTGGATCCTAAGTTCCAATAAGTTCAGATCCAAACCGATCAGAAGAGATTTTTCATACTTCTTCTTTCGTACTTCTCTGGTCAATGGAGCAAAAAAGTCCGGATATCTAGAAGGGGCCAAAAACAGAAGGGTAACGATGCAGGTCACAAGAAGTCCACCGATCCTAAACAATACATCCAACCCGAACATAAATCCGAAAACCAATGAATACATTGCAAACATTGTGATGGTTGCCAGAATGAAGATAAATCTGATCTGAGACTTTAATTCCGGAACCGAGATCACTGTTAATAACATCCTATATCTAAATCCGAAGTAGGCGGTAGTGAGCGCTGTCGTTAGGAAAAATCCCCAAGAAAGATAATGTCTATATCTAATATTTCTAAAATCTCCCAGGTCGGAAATGATGGAATCCCAAGGCCTTCCGAAAAAAAGTATTTCACCTAATAAAAAAAGACCAGGCACAAGAAAGTGGAGCCGGATATCCCGATACAAAGTTTGGTTCGGATATATCAAAGAATGTGTATATAGCAAAGATAAGGGCCCGATAGCCGAAAAAGAAGTGAGTAATAAGAAGATCGCATGCGGATAAGTCCTGTCAATTTCCAAGACTGCATTCGCAACCGTAAATAGTATGATCCCCAACGAAAGAAACAGAAGGGCTCCAATCCTGTCTTCTCTGCGTTTTATAGGTGGTATTAATTTTTGGACCACCAATAAAAAGGATAGGCCGCTTCCGAAGTAGAATAGAGGAGTGACCACTTCGGGATTTAACATAAGCGGTATATTAAGAAAATACCTAGGCTTGTCAAGTGTTCTCATCCGAAATGAATGATAGAACGATTTGGGACCCAATAAAATAAGTGGAAAATTTTTATTTCGAACACTTGCATTTATCTTAAATTATCAAAACCAAATCTTCCTCTCTCTTATATTTTACTTATTTTATAAGTTTCGATTTTTACACAACTGTTCGAATAATGAAACTCGAACGTTCGAATTTCATGTCTCGGACGACCCGATTTTTTTTATGGAGTATTCTTCTCTGCCAGAACTTGATCCGGGATTTCCAATTCCGGACTAAGGAGCGGAAAAATGGAAATGCAAAGAATACGTGCCGCAAAACGTTATTTGCGGTACGCCTTGTTAGGGATGGCTGTGTTAGCTGCGGGTTGCCCCGTAGGAATTTTTACCGAATTCCCCAACCAGGAAGAAGTATGTAAATTTGATCCGATCCGAGAAGGAATTCGCGCAGTATCCGCATCTTCTTTCCCGGAGCCGGTACTACAATCGGTGTTGGTGAATGGAAATCTTGTTTGGCAGGATGTAACGGATGGGCCGGCGTACCCTACCCCTACTTTCAGCCCTGGCCAAACCATCACACTTAGAGGAACAGGTTTCGGAGCCGGACCTGAGATCGATTTTTCTAAAATTATGATCGGGAATACCAGGATTTTGGAAACCGACCTAAGAATGTTCGAACAGAGACTGGACATCACCAAACAGGTGAACTTCGAAGTGGACGAACCTTTGGATAGTTGGAGCAAGTATATTCTTGCTTGGACGGACAATCAGATCCAATTCAAGGTCCCGGAACACACAACCTCGGGCCCTCTGGTAGTTCAGATCCAAAAAAGAGTCGGATATAACGATTCTTTACTTCATCCGGGACAACCACATAACGTGATCGATGCCCAGACTCGAAGGGTCACCGATGAAGATTTCAAACATAAATGTGATGTTGTTTCTATCTTAAGCGATGCGAAAGGAACAGTTCCTTTACAAGTAAACGTAAATAATCCCGGATTTTCTTCCATCATCGCTTTAGGAGAAAAGATATTCTGGTCTTACGACTTTAATATCGGAGTGGCTCATGCCGTCCGAAATCTGGATTGGAAGAAAATTTTCGCATACCAGGCGAAAGATCCAGTTACTGGATACACGGCTGATCCGCTTCTTCTATTCGGAGCGTACCAAACGGTCGCGGGCCAAGTCCCTTCCGTAGCTATCGACAATGTGTATTTCGATCGTTATCCGCAGCCTACTCCTATACCAGGGCTTTTAGGCGGGGAACAAAAATTTAAAGGGAATACTAAAAATAGCGGTTGGGCAGGTTATAGATATGCGGAAGCATCTCATCCATACACCGGTAACGGAGAATGGATCGGATTCAACTGCGCTTCCTGCCATGGTTACAAGATCTCGTATGAGGCTTCTCCAGGTAACACAGTAACCAAAGTGATCCCTGGACTTCCGAATCCTAAATGGTCCATGAAATGGGCTTTATTAGGGGAATTTAAAGGAATTAAAGAGAAAGAGCCGGGACCAAGTTTCGATTCTTCCTCTAAAGACGTGGATAAAACCATGATCGTCTACGTTATGCCTCAAGGAGCCGGAGAACATTCCTTGATCCGTATAAAAGGAGAAGGTAGCGAAACTGATAACGATTACGAGTTCTCTCCGATTGCTATTCCGAACGTTACCAACTATATGGGGATCAGAAGATCTCTTTCTCACACGGAATCCTATGTTGGATTCGAAGGATCGTATATCCATTCCGAAGAGCCTGACGGAGCTACCGGTGCAATGTATGCCAAAGAACTTCAGGCTCTTACCGCTTACATGACCAAGCTAGACCAAAATGATAAGGCCCTAAGACAAGTTGGAATGTATCGTTGGTTGAAATCCAAAGGAAAACTGATTGCTCAGACCGGCTCAGATCCTGGAGAAGGAGCTTTCGTCCAAGCCGGATGGGAAAGCCAACCCGGTATTGCTGCGGCAGTTGCCAGAGGAAAGGCTACCTTCCAAAGAGATTGCGGATCTTGTCATAATGATAAAGTAGGACTGAACTCGAACGAAAAGATGTTCAAGCTGAACGAAGTGGGAAGATTTTTCGCACCCACCATCTATCATAAGCATCAACAATCCATTCGGGCCACATTCTTAAGGGACATGTATTGGGTTCAGCACAGAGGTTTATTGAGCGACGGTCACGTTCGTAATTTGGAAGACCTGGTCAATCCTGCTCGATGCACGGAAGGGTCCGCTTTATACAACCAGTACTATACCTTACACGCGCCTGTTTCTCCTGCTTTAGGTGGACCGGATCATCCGGAACCTTATCCTCCTCAAAACAGAAAGTCAGACGTGTTCCGAGTTTTCAAATCACCTAATAATGACACGGGTATTAAGAGAAACAGATTCATCGAAAGACATAAATATTTCGTAACTGTTCCTTGGGATCCGGATTGGTATTATTGGGATTACCAAAAGATGAGAAGAGAATACGGCCCTCAAGAGTTGGGAACTTCCCAGCCTATCGGGATGCCTGCAGCTCCTCACCCATGGTGTTCCGCCTCTGCAACCGAGGTGGATGATCTAGTGGAGTATATCCTCACTCTCTAACTCTCTACGACCCGGAGAGAAAGATCGAATACCAGGTCGATCTCTCCGGGTTTTTATTTCTGGGATTACACCCCAAAATATTCGATTTTCAGAATATACTAAAATTCTACTCCAGCATGCTCCTAAGCATCCAAGCGGTTTTTTCGTGGATCTCTAATCTTTGAGTAAGAAGATCCGTAGTCACCTCGTCTCCTCCCGAATCTGCCGAAGGAAGAATGGCTCTTGCCGTACGAATAACGGCCTCATGTCCATCCACAAGATTTTTAAGCATGTCTTCCGCTTTAGGAACTCCGTCTTCCTCTTTCAAAGACGTTAGAGAAGAGAATGCTTTATAGGTCCCCGGAGCCGGGTAACCAAGAGAACGAATTCTTTCCGCCACAAGATCCAAAGCATTCCAAAGCTCCGTATACTGGGTCATGAACATCAAATGTAATGTATTAAATAAGGGACCGGTTACGTTCCAGTGATAGTTATGGGTTTTTAAATATAAAAAATACGTGTCTGCTAAAAGTTTTTGCAGGCCCTGGTTGATGGCCTCTCTATCCTTCTCCGGGATTCCTATATTCGGTTTCATACATTTCTCCTTTCAGTTTATCTAGTTTAGAATCATTCTAAACTTAAATCTTAGACAGTGGCAACCTAATTTCTTTCGGAATAATGATGATTTTTTGCAGATTTTGGCGAGAAAGAAAAACAAAAAGCCGCTGAAAGATCAGCGGCTTTTTTCATTTTTGAGAAAATGTAAAAATCTTACTTTTTATAGTCCGCTAAACCATTAGAAAATTATATAAATCTACATTAGCTCAGGGACCTCAAGAGCCCGGCCTTTAGGACAGGCTCTTATATTCCTTGATCGCGGCAAAAACTTCTTCCAGCTCGGAATCGGTCATGTACGGAAATAAAGGAAAATTTAATACTGAATCGCAGATCCTTCCGGTCCTATGTTCTTTTCCAAATTTACCTACGATATACGGTTTTGCTCCGGGTTGATCGCTCATCGCTCCGGGATAAATAACACCGAAACCGATCCCCTTTGTTTTTAGGACTTCTTGGATCTTAGGTCTTTCTGCAGGATCAAAAAGAGTAACGTTGCAATATCCGTTTTCTTGAAAGTCTTTTGGAGGATGGATCACATTCACTCCTAAACTAGGAAGAACTTGATAATATTTTTCTGCCGCCTTTCTGCGTGAAACAAGTCTTGCTTCCAAATGAGGAAGATTCAAATTTAAGAATGCGGCTTGCAATGTATCCATTCTGGAATTCCAACCTACATCCCCGTAACCGTAATGAGAAGTTCTACCGTGGTTTCCAAGCATTCTGACTTTATTCGCAAGCTCTTCGTCGTTTGTGAAAACCGCTCCACCATCTCCTGCTCCACCTAAAACTTTTGCAGGATAGAAAGAAGTAGTGGTGATCAACGCATCTTGGTAGATAGGTTTTCCTTTATACAAGACTCCGAAAGATTGTGCTCCGTCTTCTAGTAGGAACACTCCCTTTTCTTTACAAAGTTTGCGGTAATCTTCTAACTTAGCGCTTCCCCAACCGTAAAGGTGAACTATGATCGCAGCTTTTGGTTTTAGTTCTTCGAGTGCTTTTTTAAATTCTTCGAAATCCATTTGTAGATCGTCCGGATTCGTATCTACTGTAGCAGGATCAGCTCCTACGTTTACCACGGATTCGAATGTTGCCCAGAAGGTGGAATCGGGAACTAATACCTTATCACCCTTTCCGACCCCCAAGGCTCTCAACGCCAATTGGAGTGCGTCCGTTCCGTTTGCACATGCGATCGAGTATTTAGTCCCGGCGGTTGTTGCTAGATTTTTTTCTAATAATGCGACTTCTTCTCCTCCGATAAAGGAGGCGTTCTTGCTGAGGGTTTTTACTTTATCTTCCCAAGCTTCCAGTAATCCTGGCTCGAATCTTTTGATATCTATGAAAGGTACGCCCATTATGGTCTCCTCCGAACAGCGTCCGAAAAGGGTCCTAAAAAGCAAATTATTTTGAGCCGCTTAAGGACCTCCATATTTGGGCGAAACCTTGGAGATTTATTTTTTCTTACGAGAAACTGTCTTCTTTTTAGGAGAAGGTTTCGGCTTCTTCCCAGCAACTACTTGTTCCGTCTTAGGTTTCAAAACTCCATCGATCATTTTCGGTTCGAATAAAATTTTGGCAACCTCCTCGAATTTAGAGACAGGAAAGAATTCCATCCCCTTCTTCACATAGTCAGGTATTTCGTCTAACTGAGGTCGATTGTCCGAAGGAAAAATGATCTTATGAACTCCCACCCTTTTAGCTGCCACGATCTTTTCTCTTAGGCCACCGATGGCTAAAACTTCTCCCGTAAGGGTCAATTCTCCGGTCATACCGAACCCGAGTTTGATCCTTTTGTTCAATGCCAAGGAAAGAATGGCGGTTGCCATCGTGATCCCCGCACTTGGACCGTCTTTTGGAGTCGCACCGTCAGGGACATGAAGGTGAATGGTTTTTTCGCTGAATAATTCCTCACTACCTAAGAAATTTTTAATATAGCTAAGAGCTATACTGGAAGATTCTTCCATAGATTTTCCGATCATTCCCGTAAGAAGTATGCCGCCTTTTCCTTTTACAAATACCGCTTCTATGAGTAATGTTGCTCCTCCAACGGAAGTCCAAGCAAGTCCCAAAGCGGTTCCAGGAACGGTAGGCTTAGTCATCCTATCATCCACGTATTTTGGAACTCCTAACAGTTTTTCCACATCGTTAGGAAGGATATGTTTCGGATAAGATTCTCCCTTCACAATCTGAAGAGCGAGCTTTCTAGCCAGTTTGTCGGATTGTTTTTCAAGACCTCTCACTCCGGACTCTCTGGAATAATGATCTATCAGAGCGACTACGGCTTTTTTATCTATCTGTATTCCGTAAGGTTCTATTCCGTTTTTCTCTAACACCTTTTTCCAAAGATGTTTATTGAATATCTGGACTTTTTCATCCGTAATATATCCGGAAAGATTGATCACTTCCATACGATCCAAAAGTATCCGACTAATGGAATCCAACGTGTTTGCCGTCGCGATAAAGAATACGGAAGAAAGATCGAAAGGAAGATCCAAATAATGATCTCTGAACGTTTTATTCTGCTCCGGATCCAATACTTCCAAGAGAGCGGCCGCTGGATCTCCCTGCATTCCAAGGCCAAGTTTGTCTATCTCATCCAAAAGAATAACGGAATCTTTTTCTTTAGTAATTCTTAATGCAGTTATGATCTTACCCGGCATGGCACCGATATAAGTCCTGCGATGTCCTTTGATCTCCGCTTCGTCTCTCATCCCGCCCACGGAAAATCTAAAAAACTTTCTACCCATGGCTTCCGCAATCGATTTTGCAATGGAAGTTTTACCCACCCCCGGAGGTCCTACCAAAAGAATAATGGAACCTTTTTCCGTAGGTTTGAGTTTCTTCACGGCCAAAAATTCCAGGATCCGTTCCTTTACATCATCTAACTTATAGTGATCGCGATCTAAAGTTTTTCGAGCTT
This sequence comes from Leptospira sp. B5-022, assembly GCF_000347035.1. GTDB lineage: Bacteria > Spirochaetota > Leptospiria > Leptospirales > Leptospiraceae > Leptospira_B > Leptospira_B cinconiae. The sequence continues at coordinate 135,074 of NZ_ANIJ01000047.1, read as the reverse complement.
TATCCAGATCGATTTCCCGAGCAGGCGGAGCTTCCCAAGGAAGACTTTCCATTATATCTAAGTAATTCCGCACAACGTTATAATCCGCGGTATTTTGATCGGTATAGAAGAACTTATCCATTTCTCGTTCCACTTCTTCGACCACTTCCGGATCTGCAGGAATGGCTTTGAGTCTTTCCAGGAATTTTTCGTATTTCTTCTCGTATTTCCCTTCTTTCTGACCGAGTTCCGCTTGGATGGCCTTCAATTGTTCTCTTAAGAAAAACTGTCTCTGTTGTTTATCGATCTTATCCTGGATATTTTCCTGGATCTCCCTTTGAAGACTTACAAGATCGATTTCCTTTTTCAAATACAGAAGGACTTTTTCGATCCGATCCTTCAGGTTCACGGACTCTATTACGGATTGATAATCTTCCTTCTCAATATTCAAAATACTGCATACAAAATCCGCCATCTTACCAGGCTCGTTCACATTCAGCATGGTCAGCTTCATTTCTTCCGTAAAAAGCGGATTATTCTGAGCAAGTTCCCTGGTCATAATAAGCAGGGTTCTCATCATAGCTTTGATCGTATTTTTAGAAGCGCCCGGCTCTTCTTCCGGATAATTCACCTTCGCGATCAACAAAGGTTCCACGGAAGAAAAAGATTCCACCTTAAACCTGCGCACGGTATTAATGAGAATATTCACCGCGCCGTCCGGAAGATTTACCTTCTTCAAGATCTTGGCAACGACGCCGAAATCGTAAATATTCTCTTCCGTTTTCTTTTCATTCTCCTCATCTTTGAGAAGAACCAGTCCGATGAAAGAATTCCCTTTTAAGACCTCGTCAACGGCCTTTGCAAACTTTCCCCCAGGAACAATAAGAGGGGTGATGATCCCGGGAAATACCGGTCTGGTCTTGATCGGAACCAGAAATAATTCGGGAGGAAGAATGGAGTCTACCGGTACGATATTGCCTTCCGCTTCACCCATATTATCAAAAAGATCCACGTTTCACCTTCGGTTTAAAAAATAATAGGACCGATTCCAATTTCTGGGTTCGCTCTTATTACTCAAATCTTTCTTTTTCTTCGATGTTGAAAAGAACTTGAATCTTTAGCGATATGCGTCAGTCTAAAATGGAAAAATATAAACATTTCAACTGTTTTCTAGAGCGGGGAAAAACGAATGCAGGTCAGAAACCTATCTCTTCTCTTTTTGATTCCGATGTTATTTTCTATCGGCTGTCAAAAAGACGAACCGGACAATACAAAAGCCCTTACAGGATTGGTCTTAGCCGAAATTCTTTATAATCCTTACGAAAGGATCACCCCTCCGGCAGAAGATACGATCCAAATCCCGCTCACAAATTCCGATTATCAAACCGGTAGGCAATATTTCCCGAAATGTTTCGGAAACTCGGGAAACACCAACTTTTATTTCTTCCGGAAGGCAGTTTCCTCGAATAATAAAAAATTACTGATCAATTTTATGGGAGGAGGAGCTTGCTGGAGTAATAACAACTGTTTCGGAAAGAATACCACAACATTCTTCAATTTCCTAAATGATGTGCCTGATCTTTTTATCAAGGTCGCTTTTCAGGGGATCCTGGATGCGGAAAACCCATCCAATCCATTAAAGAATTATGATGTTCTTTTTATTCCGTACTGCACGGGGGATCTTCATATCGGTTCCAATGATGTAACTACTTATGATGACCCGTACGTTTCATCCGACCCTTCCGCATATAGTCACAGAGGACACGATAACGTTCTTTCTGTCCTAAAATATATCCAATCGAATTACACTCAGGTGACCGATGTAGTGGTCGCAGGGCAAAGTGCCGGAGGGTATGGAGCAATATTAAATTATCCTCATATTCGCCAAGTATTCGCAGAAAGCGCCCGATTCCCAAACTTCAATAAGATCAGCTTAGTGGCGGATGCTTCTAACGGGGCGGTAATCGACGGATTTTTTACGAATATAGTAAAAAATCAATGGGGAAGCGCTCAGAATATTCCGGATTGGGTGGTGGGTTCCAATTATCTGGACGGAACTCCTTCCATCAGAGATTATCTCAGCAAGATCACAACTGAATACCCGAACGATGTAGTAGGACAATACACTTCCGCATTCGATTCTACGCAAAGATGGTTCTTTAATGTAATGGGGATCATAGATTCAGGATCTCCTTCTTATTCGGATTCCAGTTCGTATTTTGGACCGGGGGATGCCAAAGATGTGCCTGATCTTCCCGACAACGGCTCCAATACTCCTTCTAACTGTAACTGGGCAATTAACGCGAATACTGCGATGAGCAATACGACCGGATCTAAATATTATTTTTATCGAGCTCCCGGAGATATTCATACAATCACTACGAGTGATACGATGTATGGGCTTTCCAGTAACGGAGTGAACTTCAATACCTGGTTAAAGTCGATCGTATCGAATGTGGGAACTCCAACGGACGTAGATTGTTCAGCCGGTGCCGGCTCTCATCCTTGCACGGATAGGAATTTCGGGGCAAATTCATTGAACAATAGTTTAGGAAGGGCGACCTCTCAGGACTCATTTGACAACGATAAAGATCTGTACGAGACCTGCTTCGGTCCTTGACATTCTATAAACCGGGAATAAACTATAATCGGAAGGCAATTGGTGCAACGTTTATCTTTATATGTCCTAATGCGGCAAGTTTGGGAACGCTGTAGTGAAAGTTTCCATTGGTTTAGGCGGTACATTTCGTTATGAAAATCCGGTATTTTAGCATTGTACTATTATTCACTCAAATCTATTGCACGAAAGAGAAAGATAATACCCAGGAACTTCTTGCTACCGCATTCATTATAGATCTGGTCACAACCCCGTTCGCGAGGATCACTCCGGAACCTGGGACCTTTACTACACAAGTGGATCACGGCGCAACACCATATACATACACTGCGACTTTTGATCCGAAATGCAGCGGCACGGAAGGGAATGTAAACTTTTATTTTTTCAGAAAGACCGTTGCTGCGAATAACAAAAAACTTCTGATCAACTTCATGGGTGGAGGAGCCTGTTGGGACAATGCAAACTGTTTCGGAAGTAATACGGTCACTTATTTCAATCAATTGAATGTGATCCCGGATTTTGCCTTAGACCTTTTATTCAAAGGGATCATCGATCAATCCGTGGCTGCGAACCCGTTCAAAGATTATGATATCATTTTTGTCCCGTATTGCACAGGTGATCTTCATATCGGAAGTAAGGACAAAACGTATACAAGCGGGACCATCCAACATCATGGGTATGATAATGTAATTTCCGTTCTGAAATTTATCCAAAATTCCTATCCGCAATTGGACCGGGTTTTTGTGACCGGTCAAAGCGCCGGAGGTTACGGAGCGATCTTAAATTATCCTATTATTCGAGAGACTGTAACCACAATTGATCCGAGTGCTAAGGTCAGAATGTTATCCGATGCATCTAATGCCGTAGTGCCTACTTCCGCTCATACAATCGGTCCTGCATTTTTTCCACTGCTAGAAAGTTCCTGGGGCGTAGAAACGAACGGCATCGGAAATGGGACCGGCTTTTCTTCTTCCAATCTTCCGATTTGGGTGAATGGCATCGGGGCAAATTACGCCACTACAGGTTCACCTTCTATCAATGACTTTTTCAAAAAGGTGGCGACCGAATATTCGGGAGATGTACTCGGACAATATACCGCCTTGTTCGATGGGAACCAAAGATTCTTTTATCATGTGATGGGCCAGATCAACAAGATCAATAATACCAGTTTAACCTATTCCAATGCGACAACTGCCGACCCTTACCAAGCGGGAAAATTTTATTCTGTCATCTACGGGGACAGCGACGGAAGTTCAGTACCGGACGGAAATTCTTCCAGCTCTAACGATTATACTACTTGTGATTGGTCTAAACAGGCAGTTTCCAAAATGAAGGACGCTAGTTCCCAGTCCAATTTCAGATACTATATAGGTCCCGGTGACGTTCATACGATCACCACGTATAACGATATGTATTCTTTAAATAGCGGAGGAATTAAGTTCTCCTCTTGGTTGAATACTTTGGCAAATGGAGCAAGTCCACCCGCAAATGTTCAATGTAATGATGCTTCCGGATCTTGTGTGAATACGAATCTGTTCGATAGCACGATCAATGGAAATTTAGGAAAGGCGACTTCCGATGAATCTTATACGTTAAATCCGAAACAAGATTTGTATACTACCTGCGGAGGAGCGGCAGGCATAGGCTTGTAATATATTAAAAATAAGAAATTCCTTCCTTAAAATTGACTCCGGACTGGTTTAGAATTTCCTCATATATCTCCTTTGTTTCCTGATCGAAACATACAAATATCAACTTTCTAGGAAACTGATCCTTATGTTCCAGAATGGTCCGTATCGCAATTGGAGTCGCTAATTCTTTTGGATAAGCATAAATCCCTGTGCTAATACTAGGGACCGCAATCGATTCGAACGCACGATCCGACGATAACTGCAAAATATTCCTATAACAGGTTTCTAATAGAGAAGCTTCTTGATAATCTCCTCCCTTCCAAACAGGACCCACAGCATGGATCACATACTTAGCAGGAAGTTGCCCTCCGGAAGTAAGAATACATTGACCGGTAGGAAGACCATTCGGATATTTTTTGATCTTTAATATCCTACATTCCTCCATAATCTTCGGCCCACCTACCCTATGAATGGCCCCATCCACACCGCCTCCCCCAGATAAGGAAGAATTGGCAGCGTTTACCACAACATCCGTTTGAACGGACGTAATATCGCCTTTCCAAACAAAAATTTCCATCGTCATTTAAAGAGACCAAAAAAGGATCTCTTGCAAGGAAAATTTATATTTTATTTTCATAATTCGTTTAATAATGACTTTGGATTATATCGGCTGTTTGGCGAAAGGTAAGGTCAGAATGCCAGGATCTGCGAAATATTTAGAATAAAATAATAGGTATTTTATAAAAAAGAGAGAATACAGACTGTTATAAAATGAAAAAGGGGGAGCAACCAATTTAAACAGTCCGTGTTCTCCACCTTCTTTTCCATCTGAAAGTCTTGCCAGGTTCTCAAGAACGAATATTATGGATAGGAGCGCTTACAAATTTACGGAGTTCAAACCAGAGGGGATTACAAATGGAAAAAGACTTTTGGTTAAGCAGATGGAAAGAGAATAATATCCCCTTCCACGAAGCCGAGACAAACCCGCTTCTACTTAAATATTTCAAAGAACTTTCTTTGGCAAAAGATAGCCGTATCTTTATTCCATTATGCGGAAAAACATTGGATATAACCTGGCTTCTTTCCAACGGATATAGGATCGCCGGCGCGGAACTCGTCGAGATGGCGGTCCAGCAACTATTCCAAGAGTTAGCAGTGGAACCTGAAATTTCTAAAGTGGACAAACTCACTCTTTACAGTGCCAAGGGTATAGATATTTTCGTGGGGGACATATTCGATTTATCCAAAGAGACCTTAGGTCCTGTGGATGCAGTTTATGATAGAGCAGCCTTAGTAGCCCTCCCCCGAGAGACGAGGGTTCGTTATTCCGCTCATTTAGCGAAGATTACCAATCAAGCGCCTCAACTTTTGATCACTTTTGAATACGACCAATCCAAAATGGCCGGTCCTCCTTTTTCCATTTCAGCGGAAGAAGTAAGCCAACACTATAAAGACACTTTCAATTTAGTTAATCTTCTAAGCCGGGAAATGGCAGGAGGATTAAAGGGACAAGCTGCAAAAGAAAACGTTTGGAAATTGTATTAAAACAGGAATACCAAAGCTCACATAACTGTGAGCCTTAAAAAGTTGATCTTTTATGATTTTATTTCGACCATTTGGGTCTGATTTGTTTCGATCATTAAATTGTTAAATTCCTTTTAACAATAGATCGATTGTTTTGGAAAGTACAGCTCTGATATCGTCTTTAGCATCTTCATCAGGAAGAACCTTATGATTCCAGATCTTTAAACCGAATCGGATGAAAAAATTATCCAAAAATTCCGTTTCAATATGGGTCCTCATAGCTGTTTTAGAAGAATCTCGATCCCATCTCAATACGATGCTTGTCCCTTTCCCATTATTCGCCTTTACCAAAGTTTCGGTAAACTCGTAGATAATTGACTGAAGATTACCGGGAATAAATAGATTGATCGCCCAAGAAGGTGCAAAGTAACCAAAAGCACCACTCACGTCAAATTCTTCTATTTTAGTTATTTTTAAATTTAGAACTCCGGAAGTTGCCGTATTGGTGAATCTGCCAAGCAATTGAACGTCGTTGTTCTCCAAAACCAGACCGTATAAATTAGCTTCTAAACTTGCTTTTACTACAAAAGGAAACTCGGAAAGAGAATTAAGAGTGAAAGCCTCTTGGGGATAAAAATTACCCTTTGTATCGTAAGGGATTACTTTTCCGTTCAACGTGAAAAACTTGAAACGGATCTCCCTGGTTTTAGATTCTATCGCAAATTCCGCCAATGATCTTCCGGAAACATTCGTAATTCTTAATTTAATAAAACCTAAATATTTGATATCGTCCAGATAATCGCCTAGATCCGGATAATCCCTCATCAAGGTCTGTTCTATGTTTCCCTCGAATGTAAACGCCGTAACACCGGGGAGTTTTCCATCCTGTTGGACCTTTAACAAAGAATCCAAACCGAAATAGTAACCCATAAACTTTGCAAGGGCGGGAAATGATTCCGTAAAATCGTTAATTGCCTTTCTTGCATCCGGGTCCTTAATTTTTTTGAAAGAAGTTGTCTCCGGTGCAGTGATGGATTTCAGATTATTCGAATCTAAAAAGTGTAATCCCGAGTCCATTGCACTCAATCCATGTTTATGAGTGAATGGTCCCATATGCGTAAGAACGTCCAAATTTCCGGAGTAAGAGTTCCCGCCATACGTTGGATTCGGATTATGTTTTAACGAAAACTCGGCGGTAAAATCACCGAAATTTGGAATTGGAACCTCCTTCATTCTTACGTTTTCTAGACTTACCTTATAACCGTCGTTGGCGAATCGTCCCCGATAAGTAACGTAATGTTGCCCGTTATTATCCTTTGTCATATATTCGGAATTAAACAGGTTTTTTAATTCGAATCTTTCCAAGGAACGATCCAGGTATTTATGAAAACCTTCCGCTCTTCCGTCATATTTATTTTTGATGATTGCAGTTTTCAAAAATTGGAAGAACTGTCTGGAGATATTACGTCCATCCGGACCGATAGAATCCGGGATCTGTTTTAAGGAAAACGCAGCGGATAAGGACAGAGCAGATCCGCAAATAACAAATGCTAGGATTAGCAAACGGAGCAGCAGTTTCCCGGATTTTCTTTCTCTTTCTATTTTTTGTTTCAAAAGGCTCATTTACCGCCTCTCCCTTTTTATAACGTTCGTATTATATAAAGCCAGGGGGCTTGATCTCCGATATTAGTGGTTAATCCGAACCTGTCAAGCCTATAGCAAGCGCTACAGAGATACCAGCAATCCCAATTCAGTGAACATAAAGTTGTCTCTATGTGGTACATTCTATTTCGTATACTAAAATGGATTTTGTCTAAATTCGAAAAATGACATGCCCCGTGTGAAATAAATTCTTCCCTAAAAAATCATTTCTTTGATTTAGTTGGTGAAAGTGTTCTAATTTGCTCGATTAATATTCCATTCTGTGCTATACTCCCCGCCCGGAGGGTTTTCATGAAATGGTATTCACGACTAAGTTTAAATTTAAAATTAGCGATCTTATTCTCTTCAGTATTAATTCCTTTTTTAATCATACTGGCTCTATCTCTTATCAATTCAGCTTCTCGGATCGCTGATATAGAAACGATCCGCAACGATAGATTAATTCCGTTACAACAGCTAAAAACGATCTCGGATCATTACGCGATCTCGATTGTGGATTGTGTTCACAAAACTCGCAGCGGTGCATTCACGTATGAAGAAGGTGTCGAAAAACTAGATACTGCGATGAAGGAGATCAAATTGCAGTGGAATATCTATCTTCAAACACATTTAGTGGAGGAAGAAAAAGTCCTTATCGAAAAATTGAAACCTTTATTTGACGAAGCCGACAAGAGTGTGGAAGAAGTTCGAGCGCTTATGGTCGCTAAAGATAAGGAAGGTTTGGGAAATTTTGCGGACAATAAAATGTATTCGAAAATAGACCCCGTTGCGGGTAATATCGAAAAGCTGATCTCCGTGCAGTTGTTTATCTCGGAAAAGATCTACCAAAAAGCGGAGACGGAATATACGTTTAGTCTTACGGTTTTTCTTTCTATTTCGGCGCTGACACTCGTTTATATTCTTTACGCTTCGATTAAATTTTCGATCCGACTTGTGCAAGGTTTAAATCGAGTCAGAATTTCCATCCGGGACGCTGATTTTAGTCATCCAATAGAAGTGGAAGAGGACGAACGAAATTTAGACGAACTCTACCTTCTATCATTAGTGTTCCGTAATTTTCAGTCCAAGGTGAAGGAGATGTTGTCCTCTATCCTTACTTTTTCGGAATCTATCTTGGTAGCGGCTGAACAACTTTCCAAATCCAGCGAATATCTTTCGGAGAATGCGCAAAGTGAATCCGCTTCCGTCGAAGAAATTTCCGCTTCCGTCGAAGAGATCAGTGCCGGTATGGAACAGGTCACCATGAATGCGGAAGGACAGTATAAACTTATTCTTTCGTTTTCCGGAGAAATGAAAGAGTTGGATAGTTTGATCACGAAAGTCGGGGATTCAGTTTCCGATTCTTTGGGAAAAATTTCGGATATGTATACCAAAACGGAGGCCGGTAAAAAAAATATGGGCAGCCTCTCCGAAAGTATGATAAAAATTGAATCTAGTTCCGGAGAGATGAGATCGATTACTGCGATCATCCAGGAAATTTCCGAAAAAGTGAACCTTCTCGCATTGAATGCGGCTATAGAAGCTGCAAGAGCGGGAGAACATGGAAAAGGTTTCGCGGTTGTCGCGACGGAGATCACAAGACTCGCCGAACAAACGGATCAAAGTACGAAAACTATCGAAAGCCTGATCCGCACGAGTAACCAAGAAATTGAATCGGGGAAAAATTTTGTGGATAGTTGTGTGAGAGTTTATGCGGAAATCCTGGAGGGTCTTTCCTTTATCAAACTTTCCTCGGACAATATAGTCTCAACGATGCAAGTCCAGCAGGAGAAAAAGGCAACGATTATCACAGCGGTCAACGAAGTGGATACCAAATCGGAAGAGATCCGAACTTCAGTTAAAGAACAAAAAGTGGCGATCTCCGAGACTGCAAACGCAGTTTCGAATATCTCCGTTACGGTCCAGAATAGCGCTGCAAACTCGGAAGAGATCGCAGGAAGTGCAACGGCACTTTTAAATATCGCTAAAAGTTTAAGAGATACGATGAGCTTCCTGAAAGCTTAAACGTTATCCGGACCTTCTGCGATCTTCTTCTCTGTGCGAACCAAATAATACGTCGGGTATTGTAAAAAAATATCCGATGTAAGCATAAAGAAGAAGATAACAATCAGTAATATTTGTCCAAACATTGAAACCATCATTTCTTCCGAATTGGAGATAAGAGAAACCAGTAGATCCGGAACAAACATGATCACGAAAGGTGTCCAGGCCGCCACAATATAGTCGGAACGTTTGATACAACTTGGTAATTCTTTTATTCCTTGGATCAAACTTAGCTTTGAAAAGAGCACCGGAAGGATCAGATGAAGAACAAGCCCCAATACAAATGCAAATATCAGATAAAATCGAACAAATTCCGCGGGAAGTGGAGTGCCCGGTTCAGTACTTTGTTTTTTTAAGAACTCTTGCAATTGTGTCCCTAAAAAAGGTTCCACCAATCTAGCTACGATCAAAAAGAATAAAATCAAGAACAAGGCTAAAGTAAGCAAGAATATAAAGTATTTGGAAAATTCCACCGGTCTTGCAGGGTCCATTCCCGATCGGATCACGTATCCGTTCACTACATATGTTCCTAGTAACCCTAAGACGATCAGTATCCCGCCCAAAGCGACCGCGCCTCCCGCTTGTATCGCAGGAATTGCGCTAAATACTAGTAAAAATAAAACGGATCTAACGAGTACGATGAATCGGATCTGTCCTCTGGAAAGTATGTACTGTAAGTATTCTTTAAACATCAGCTATCTATCCGTTAGGATTTAAGAAGCGGATACGATAGCAAGCAAAGTTCGTCTTCGGAATCATTCGGGAGAGATCACAAATCGGATCGGATTTCCTTTTCTGTCTTCTAAATCTTGTAAACTTTCGTTGATGTCCTCTAATTTTCTTATATCCGTAATCGATCTGCTTAGATTCAATTTTCCTTGCACATAAAGATCTATCAATTCCGGGATGGCCCTTCGATCCGAACCGTAAGAGCCCGCAATAGTGATCTGTTTTTCGATAATGGAGAACGGGATTGCAAATTTTAAAGGCTCTCTTCCAATCCCGACGAGTACCATTCTTCCTCCGGGGTTCATGGCCCGAAGTGATTCTTCTATATTTGTCATTCTTCCGGAAAAATCAGCAAGAAGGTCCACTCCACCTTTGGAAATTTCCTTTAGGGTCTTGCCCGGATTTTTTACTTCTCTCAAATTTACTATTTCATCAGCCCCATAAGCGGCGGCGTTTTCCAAGGCTCCCCTATCCACATCCAAGGCGATCACTTTACCTTTTGTCAATGCTCTTGCAATCACCACTCCATGGATCCCGAGACCACCACAACCGAAAACAGCAACCGTATCTCCGTCTTGAATCTTTCCTCTGAACTTAATCGCATTATAAGGGGTAGAAACCGCATCGGCTAAGATCGCACCTTGTTCGAAGGGAACGGAATCAGGCAGGGGATAGAGATAACGTTCTTCGACTACATTATATTCTGCGAAACTACCTTCTCGATCAAATCCGAATACTCCGATCTCTTTGCAAAGATTTTCTCTTCCTGCGAGACAATGAGAACATACTCCGCAACTGGTTCCTGCGGCGATCACGACTCGATCCCCTTTTTTGAAACGAGTGACTTTTTCTCCCACTTCTTCCACTACACCGGAAGCTTCATGTCCGGGGATCTGAGGATAATGTTTACACTTTAAGGTTCCATGTAATACTAAATGTAGATCGGAACCGCAGATGCCACAGGCTTTGATCCTTACCTTCGCTTGTTCCGGACCGAGATCGGGGATTGGAACCTCTTTGATGATCAAATTTCTTTTTCCGGACTCTAAAACAGCGGCTTTCATCGTATTCTCCTCGACGTAGTGAGATTATAAACTGCCAAGAATCGGTCAAGGGATTTGAATAGGAGTTTTAGCCTTCTCCTCATGTCAGTTCGGGAGCAAAACAAATACGCTGTTCGTTATAGTCCGATCTCGAATTTCGTTCTTGTTCGCGCGCTTTCGGATTTTTCCATGGTAGATAGAAAGAAACTAGATACAGATGACTGCGGAAGACATTTATAAACATATCAAGGCCAGCCAAAACGGACAAGATTGGCATCATAAGAATTGTTTCGGTTGCGGGCCGGAAAATAAAAGAGGCTTACACGCCAGCTTTCCTTTTCACGAACCAAGCGGAGAAGTCCGTTTTGCTTGGACCATAGAGAAAGATTTTGAGGGAGCGCCCGGTTTCGCTCATGGTGGAGCGCTCGCTACTTTATTGGACGAGGCACAAGGCGTTTTATGTTTTCACTTAGGTCATTTTGTGATGACCGACCAATTATATATGCGTTATTATAAGGCCTGTCCATTAGGCGAAGAATTAGAAGTCCGCTGTTGGGTCACCATGGTAAGACGCAGAAGACTTTACACTAAAGGGACCGTTCATCTGAAAAAGACGGGAGAACTTCTTCTTTCCTCCAAGGCTCGCTGGTATGATATGCCTGATCGTGTTTTTTCCAGAATGTTCCAAGGTACTGCATTTCCCGTGGATACTATTTTGAAAGTCTTGGAAGAGAACCAAAAAAGAGGAAAAGAAATCAGGAAACGACTCAAAAAAGAAAAACTGAGGCCCGAGTAAGCTCGTTTTTTGCTCGCATTAATCCTACTCAAGTCCGATCCTGTGCTCCGTCAATCTTTGCACCTAGGAGTGTAGAATGGAATCTTCTTGGCAGGTCTTTGCGATTGTCTCAGTAATTTTATTCCTAAAATTACTTTCCACTTCCATCGTTCAAGGTTTGGTCCGGATAAAAACCAAAACATTCCGCTGGAAAGAAGACGCGGAATTTTTCACTAATTCATTCCCAGCAACGGACGATCATACGATAGTCGCCACTGCAAACGGGGTCTTCCGAAACGACTTGGAGAATATTCCAATTTTCTTATTCTTACTGATAGGGTATATTCATACCTATAACTGGCATGAAGGGACCATCATCTATTCCGGAATATTCATAATTTCCAGGATACTGCATGCCATTTTCTATTTTTTTCATAAACAACCTTGGAGGAATATCGCTTACGATTTGGGGATCTTGAGTATGTTAGCCCTATCGGGACATATTGTACATTCCGTATTTTTTGCCTGATCACCACAGTTCTTTTTATAAAAATAAAAAGGATTTGTTCCAAAAGATTTCCACGGAGAGTCTAAAAACAAAGCCTAGATCATATCCGGACCATTCCGGCCGAATCAAAGGAGAATCATTTGATCGAGTTATACACCGCAGGGACGCCTAACGGAAAAAAAGCTTCCATCATGCTGGAAGAATTAGGGATCCCTTATACAGTACATCCAATCGACTTTAGTAAATTAGAGCAAAAAGAAGAATGGTATCTTAAGATCAACCCGAACGGAAGGATACCTGCCATCGTAGACAAAGACAACGGTGACTTTCCTGTTTTCGAATCGGGAGCGATCCTGATCTATCTAGCGGAAAAATACGGAAAATTCCTACCGAAAGATCCTAAAGAACGATCCATCGCGATCCAATGGCTCATGTTCCAAATGGGCGGGGTCGGTCCTATGCAAGGTCAGGCGAACCATTTTGTGAAGTTTGCCCCGGAAAAAATTCCATACGCAATGAATCGTTACGTGGATGAAACAAAACGCCTTTATTCCGTTTTGGAAAGACGTTTGAAAGAATCCGAATATCTCGCAGGAAAGGAATTGAGTATTGCGGATATAGCGACCTGGCCCTGGGTAAAAGCTAGATCCTATATCGATCTTTCTTTGGATGATTATCCAAAGCTCAAAGCTTGGGAAGAAAAATTAGGAGCAAGACCCGCATTCATTAAAGGAAGCGAAATTCCTAAAAAATCCTAAATAATAAAAGCCGCTTTCTAAAAAGAGTGGCTTTAATATTACACAAGCTTGTTTTTCTATAATTTCGGACGAGGATTCCGACTAAATCGGGACTTTCTCCGCTAATGGTAGATAGACCCTGAATGTAGTCCTTCCCGGCACGGAATCAAAATCTATTTTTCCTTGATGTTTCTCTACGATCTTTCTGCAAATATCCAGGCCCAAACCGCTTCCCTCCCCTTTTTCTTTTGTGGTGAAGAATGGTTCGAAAATTTTATCTTGGATCTCTTTCGGAACACCGGGACCATCGTCCGTGACGGAAACGATTAAATAATCATCTTCGATATAAGATTCAAGATCCAAGCTACCTTCGAAAGAAATAGCCTGGAAAGCGTTATTAATCAAATTAGCCCAAACCTGGGTCAATTGATCAGCTTGCCCTTTCACAAGGGAATTCTCCGCAAAATTCCTTCGGATTTCCACTCCTTGTTTTACTTTATTATAATATAGTGTTAAGACCAGATCTATCTGTTCCCGAATGTCGATCAGACTAACTCCAGCATGATCCTGGTATACGTATGTCTTTAACGCACGGATCACTCGGGCTGCCTTGGACGCGGCCTCTCTAACTACATTGCTGTATCTCAAAATACCGGAAAGATTGTAAGCATTCGAAACTAAAGTCGGAAGTTTTTCTTTTTGGATCCCTTTGACCATATCGGGGATATCTTCCACATTTATACTCAATTCAGCCAGATTTTCCGACAAGAACTCGGAAGAAGGAAATCCAAGATTTTGTAACGTTTCCCGGATGATCTTTCTATTTTTTCTTTCTTCCGAGGAATCATAAAAGTCCGGAAAAATACTTCCTTTCGTAAAAATTTTCTTCCAAGTTTCTCTTTCTTGCGGATCCAATTCCGCAAATTCGCAGAGTAATTTTTCCCAATTCTGGCGAAACACACTTTGGATCCCTTCGTTGGAAGAAATGATCGCACCTAAAGGTGTATTTACTTCATGAGCGATCCCTGCGATTAATTGTCCGAGCACAGCCATCTTTTCGGATTGGATCAGTTGCGCCTGAGTGGATTTTAATTCTTCCAATGCTAATAGCAGGTCTCTATTCGTATTTTCTAAATAAGTATTGATTGCCTTTAGCTCTTCAGTTCTGAGAACAACTTTTTGTTCCAGATCTTCGTTCAACTTTCGGATCTCTTCTTCGGCTCTTTTTCTCTCCGAAATATCCCTTACGATCGCTTGTAATAAAGCCTTTCCGTTCAGAGTAACGGAAGTGAGCGTTACCTCCGCATCAAAATTAGTTCTATCTTTTTTACAATGTAACCAATCGAAAGTCTGGGGTTTTCCGGCAAGAGCCGCTTGTATCTTTTGAAACGCCTTTTGAGAGGAAGTTGCTCCATCCGGCTGGAACTCCGGAGAAAAATCCACAGGTGAAGCACCTATTATATCTTCTCTTTTACATCCGAACATCTCTTCCGTTTTAGGATTACATTCCAAAAAAACCCGATCGTCCATGAGAAAGATTGCCTCTCCTGCGGATTCGAATAATGCCTTAAATTTGAACTCTTGCTCTTCCAATGCTTTTTGGGCGATACGAATATCCGAGAGTGTTATGGCTAATTTTTCCTCCGTCTTTTTTCTTTCCGTCAGATCCTCGAAGATCAAAGAGGCACCAAAAATACCCGAATCGTCAAAAAGTGGATTTACTCTGATACGTACTTGTAGCAACATTCCGCTGATCGTAGTGTTATAAGGCCCTTCGTAGTCGGAAGCTTCTCCTTGTAGCCCCTTGCCGATCAATGTGGAAACTGTTTTGTCTTTAAGATTGGAATAAGAAAGTCCGATGATCTTATTTCTTTCGGCCCTTAAAAAATTCAAAGAAGAATTGTTTGCTTCTATTATTCTCCCCTGCCTGTCGAAGATCATGAGTCCGATAGGAGATTGTTCGAATATATCACGATATACGTTTTCACTCTTCGGTCCGTTCATAAGGATATTGAAAAATGGAAGCTCGCACAACTCTGTAAGGTCGAATTTTCAAATCAACCTAATAATTACGGCGCAACAGGGAGGGTAACGTAGAATGTTGTACCTTCTTCAGAACTGACGAATCGAATAGACCCACCATGTTCTTCCGCTACATTTTTGCATATATCTAGTCCGAGCCCCGTACCTTCTCCGGGAGACTTAGTAGTGAAGAACGGATCGAAGATCCGGTCTCTGATCTCTATGGGAACTCCGCTGCCGGTGTCTTGGACAGAAATTTCCCAGAACCCTCCTTTTTGTTCCGCATCCAAAAATATCCTTCCGGAATAATTCATGGCGTGTAAAGCATTTGTGATCAAATTAGTCCAGATCAAGTATAATCTTTCCGGATCTCCGAGTACTCTTGCGGTTTCCGGTATATTGATATCCACAATCACTTTGTTTTTCATTTTAGAATAATATAATGTAATAATGTTCTCTATCTGCTCTTTTGGAGAAACGGACTCCGAGTGAGGTTTCCAATCACCTTCTCCGGATGCATAACTTTTTAAAGCCTGGATCACCCTGGACGCTTTGATAGAGGCATCGAGGATCAGTTGACTGGATCTGGAAATACTGGAAAGAGCCGAGGCATTATTGACGATCATCCATCCTCTTTCTCCTTTTGGGATCTTCTCCGCCAATTCCGATACCTGCTCTGGAGAAATCCCCAAATCGGTTAAGGCATCCGCCATCACTAAGGAGTTTTCTATTCCGAATTCTCTTAGTATAACTTCCGATCTTTTCCTTTTGGTTCTTTCTTCCTTGGAGTCGAAATCCGAATTAACAGTTCCTCCCTTCTTGAATAAGATCCCCCAAAATTCCCTTTCTTCCTTATTAAAGCTGGAATAATCCTTTAAAAGTTTTTCCCAAGGTTCGCTCAGGATAGAACGGATCCCTTCCGTGGAAGAGCGAATTGCGCCTAACGGAGTATTCAATTCGTGAGCAATACCCGCCATCAATCTTCCCAAAACGGCCATCTTTTCCGATCGGACCAGATTCTCTTGGGTTTTTTTGAGTTCGTCCATGGCGGTCCTGAGTTTATCGTTCGCAGCAACCAAATATGTATTAGTAGATCTTAATTCTTCCGTTCTTTCCGCAACAGTGTTCTCCAATTCTTTGTTTGCGTTCCGGATCACAAACTCGGCATTCGCCAGATCCGTCACTAGTAAACTTTGCCTAAGACTCGCAATCACTACCATGACGCCGGCACAAAACCAAATGACCAATCGGATAATCTCAGGCAGACCAGGCAGTGTTAAGGAAAGGACGATTGCGGCTGAACAAACTACTACCTCCAATAACGGAAGGATCCGTAAAAGTCCACTTTCTGTTCCGGCTTCTTTTTCACCTTCCCCGGAAGAACTAGGGACCCAAGTCAAGGATCCGTATCCTAATAATAAGAGACTGGCGGAAAATCCCGCGTTCGTTAAAGTACCGTCTTCCGGAACTTCGATCAGAAAAATGGAATTCCATTGTAACCAGCTAATTCCCATTCCAGCGAGCCCAAACACCAAACATAAAAAGGAAAAGTCAGCCTTTAAACGTAAGGAAGGTTTCATCAGCACACCGATACAAGCCGCGGAAAGTGTGAACACAGGATAAACCGACAAGGTCAATAACTGGAACCAAGGCCTATCTTCTTTTTTAGAAAGATATAATACTAAGGTAACCGCAAGGACCGCGATCGCAAGTCCCAAGGCATCCATTACGGCCACCTTCATTCTATTAGGTGGAACTCTATCTTTTAGAAATTGAGCAAAACCTATGGCAAAGAACGGTCCTATCCAAGGATAAAATAGGTCGCTAGGCGCAGGAAAACTGTAAAACTTAGAGATCGCTTGGATATCCCAAACCACCTGCCCGAAAAAATAAGAAAGCAGCCCCAAGAAAAACCAGAATCTGAATCTTTTGGTTTTTCCTTCCGCAGACTTGTAACCGAACCAAGCAGTGATCGTAGCGATCGCGATAGACGATGTCCAATGTATATTATCGTAAATCCGTAATAATTCCGTTTCATCCGTGAAATATATAAGAACAAACAGGATTAAAACGAATGCAGATCCTAGGTATATGGAGAGAAACCCTAAATTTCTATCCTTTGAGGAACGAATTTCTAGTGTGGATACCAAAGAATTCATGCGGACTAGCGGGGCAAAATCCTACACCTTCGAATATCGAAGTCCACACTTTTTTATTTCCAAAAGTCTTCCGATCTTATGATATCTCCGTTGTTGAAGATCCTACAAGCGCATTAAGATAAGGCCCTCGGCTTTAGAACAATTTAGATTTAGTATAGCGTCCTTGAACTTTTATCCGGAATATGAGGAAGGAAATTTAAGCTTACCGGAATATATCTTCCTCTTACCCAACGAAACATACTGACGGAGCTATTCCAGATCCAAGGCATCCAGGTAAAAACGTCCTCATCTTGTTTGAGTATCCTCTTTAAGGTTAAAGAGATAGGTGTACCTGAAGTAAAAATAAAAAGCCTCTCCGCATCGGAAGGTTGAAAATATGTATCGCAGGCCAGATCCACTCTGGATTGAAAGTTTGCAAACGTTTCAATGCCGGGAGGAGTGAATTCTCCCGTTCGCCAAACGGATAATATCTCCTCGGTTAGTTTGAAAAATAATGCGGCCGATCGAATTCCGCCCTTCAATCGAACTTTAGAAAACTGTAATAAGGATCTTTGGAATTCAGGCCTGGTCCCGGATAGATGTTCCGCATATTTTTTCCACAACTCGGGAGGGAATTCATTCCAATTCGGATCGAAAGAATGAAAATCGGATCCCGATTTTAGATCGGAGTGTAAAGAAGAAACTCCCTTCATAAAGAACTCCGCTGTTTCTTTATGCCTTCTCATTGTTCCGGAAACGATCTTATCGGGAAAATCTCCATTGGAAGCCATATACTTTCCTAAGGCAAAGGCTTGTTCCTTTCCCTTATCGGTCAACAGATCGTAATCTTCTCCTGTGGAATTCGCCTGTCCATGGCGAATCAGATATATTACGGACATATTTAGGATTCCGTGGTGAATCTTGGATTTACGATCTCTACTTTTTCGATCACGGACTCTTTTATATGTTTCCAGTATTCCGTATCTTCCAATGATTTTTTTTCCTTTCGAATAATATCCCGCAGCTCTTCGTTCCAAGAAGAAGTCAGATTTTTTTTCTCATTCCACGTTTTAGGAAACTCCGATTTTTTACCCAGCAAGGAAGCGAGCCTAGAGAGTTCCTTGTCCAAGGACTCTTCTCCCGAACGTATTTCCCGCGAGATCACTCCAAGCATATTCCAACTTACTAATGTTTTATATGCGAGAAGGTCCTTATCCCTAAACTCCGGTAAAACTTCCTTCATTAGAAAATCCTGGATTGCTTCCAATAATTCCGTGGCGCTTGGTTTATCCTGCATAATGATTTCCTTATTTTATGGACTCTTCTATGAGTCTCATGGCCTCGTATTCCATTTCACAGGCCCTTCTTCCTATGGACGCAAGCTCTATTCCTTTATCCTTTCCGGAAAGGTGACGTTCCGCCTGACCGATACAACCGATAGCCCAACGAAGATTTCCCATTACTTCCCAATATCTGATCTTAATCGGATCCAGTTTTACTCCTGAAGCCTTCTCATAGATCTCGTAAAACTCGGAACGATCCGCAAAACCGCCCGCTTCCTTATTCAGTTTTCCGAATCTCCAATCCCTCATACATAACCAAGTCAGATCCTCGTGACGATCTCCCCAATGCGCAAATTCCCAATCCACTATTCCTTGCAGACCCTCCGAATTCACCATGAAGTTTCCGGTTCTAAAATCTCCGTGGATCAGAACCACAGCATCACTTTCCGGAGCATTCTTCTCTAACCAATTCAAGATAATTTCCATGGCAGGATAAGCTCCGTCCATAGATTCCAATTGGGAACGTAAAGCTTGGACAGAACCTTGGGCGACTGTTTTACCGCCTACATGTTGTCCTAGATTCAAAACTTCTTTGAGTTTTTCGTCCTTACATTTTTCGGGAGTAACCGAATGAATACGCGCAAGATTTTCCGCAAGTTCCTGAGTGATCCGTTTACGGACCTTATTTAAACTTGAATCTTTTACTACGAATCTTCCGGTGGCCTTCCCTTGGATCCTTTTCATAAAGTAGAATGGATTGCCGGTGACGGATTGATCTGATTCCAGCCAAAACGGTTCAGGAGTTTTGACTCCTGCCTCAAATGCCATTCTACAAACCTTGAATTCGTTTATTCTGGACAAGGAAGCAAGTAAAGAAGCTCCCTTGTCGGTTCGGTAAACCGTTTGGTATTGGCCGGATTCAGGGCCGCCAATTACCTTAATGTCTGCGGAAAAATTTTCCTGGCAGGCTCCTCCAGAAAGAGAAACCATATTAGCGATTTCTACTGTTCCTTGAAGCCTTTTTCCTAAATATGATTCCAGCCTTTCCTTCAATTCGGAATCTTTCACGATTAGAAGTTCTCCTTTCCGGACATTAAATTCCTACCGATCACCATCTTATGGGTTTCGGTAGGACCGTCGGCAATCCTTGCGGCTCTCGCATCTCTATAAAATAATTCTAATTTAAGATAACGGCTAAAACCGTGAGAACCGCAGATCTGAATGGCTCTATCTATACATTTGTTCAATGTCTCGCTCACCTGCCATTTAGCCAAAGATACTGCTTGTCTAGCGTCCCCGTTTTTGCGAAGAATGTCCGCCGCTTTTAATGTAAGTAGAAAACCCGACTCTATTTCCAAAGCGGATTCCGCAAACATCCATTGGATCCCTTGGTGATCGGATAATTTTCCTCCGAACAATTCTCTTTTGATCGCATATTCTCTTGCGATCTCCATCGATCTTCTGGCAAGACCGATCCATCTCATACAATGAGTAAGCCTTGCAGGTCCCAATCTTTCTTGGGAAAGACGAAAACCTTCTCCAATTTTTCCTAATACTTGGGATTCATGTACTTTTACGTTTTCGAATTTTAACTCACAATGTCCACCCGGACCATGCGAACCTAAAACTCCGATCTCCTGCACCATCGTGTATCCGGGAGCATCCGTAGGTACTAGGAACATGGAAGTGCGTCGGAAACTATCGTTTACCTTGGACATCACGATCAAAAAAGAAGCACCGTTTGCACCCGTGCAGTACCATTTATGACCGTTCAGGATATAATGATCCCCATCCTTCTCCGCGTTAGTCAAAAGAGAAGTTGGATCCGAACCTGCACCCGGAGGAGGTTCCGTCATTGCGAATCCGGAGCGGATCTTTCCTTCTACAAGCGGAAGGTAATACTTCTTCTTTTGTTCCGCGTTAGCTGCCAAGTGAAGAAGGTGCATATTCCCTTCGTCGGGAGCATCACAATTACAAAGATAAGGAGCGATCGGAGAACGTCCCAGCTCGCTGAATACGAGTGCTGTGCCGACTAGATCCAGACCTAGTCCACCTTCCGACTTGGGAAGATGGGCGGTCCATAATCCTCTTTTTTTGGCTTCTTCTCGTCCTTTTTGAACGATCGGTTCGGGCATTCTGCCATGATCGTAATCGTAATGATCCTCGGCAGGAATGGCAACTTCTTCCACGAATGCCTTGGCTTTTGCCCTGATTTCTTCGACTTCCTTTGGTATGGATAAATCCATGATATATTCAATTTTCCTTATTTATTCTTTTATTAATTCAGGAGGCAGCTTAAATTTGCCTATCCTGTCGTTATGAAGACTTCCTAAATAGATATACTCCCCTTTTCTTTTTACCGAAGTAATCTCTTTCAGATGTTTTCCCTTTGGCTCCTGGAAACTGGCCTCTACGACACCGTTTTCGTCCAGAATCACTGCAAAACCGTACGGTTGCGGTTTGGGCCATAGGAATTTAGGGAGTTTAGCCACGATCGATTTTGCCCAGGGGCGTGGATGCAGGATCTTATCCACCATACTGTTGCGAACGGTGAATAACGCTAAGTAGAAGTGACCCTTTCTATCCGAAGAAATATTATCCGGAAAACCGGGAAGATTCTCCGCCCAGATCTCGCTTGTTCCGGCTTTCGGCCCTTTGATCCAATATCTATGAATTCTATACTTATATGTTTCGTTTAATACTAGGAAATCCTCGTTTTTGGAAAGAGCCACTCCGTTTGGGAAAAAAAGATCTTTCATGAGAGTTGTGGTCTTTTTTGTACGAGGATCGTATTTTAACAAACGACCGTGAGGAACAGACTCCATTAGATCATATAAATATTCTGCGGAGCCGTATTTATCGCTCGCATCCGAAAAATAGATCGTGCCGTCCTTAGCAACGTCCAAATCGTCCGTGAATTTGAAAGGTACACCTTCCGATTCCGTGCTGAGTACTTCTACTTTTCCATCCTTACCGATCTTCAAAAGACCTTTAATCGCATCCGCAACTATGATGGAACCGTCTCCTAATAATTTCATTCCAAGAGGTCGCCCACCGGTGAATGCGTGCGCCTTCATTTCTCCGTCTTTGGAAATGAGATACACTTTCCCGTCTTCACTTGCAGAGTAGATATTGCCGTCTTCATCCGGTTCGATATCTTCCGGACCATGTATCTTTCCGAGTGCGATCAATTCTGCGGATTCTAATGTATTGTTTTCCTGGAAGGCTCCGATCAAACCGGTATCGATAGGCGGTTGGTAGGCGATGGGTTGGATTGGAGAAGGTTTGAGTGCAAAACCTATTATTAAGATGATAATAAACGCTGCGGAGAGCAGGAGGATTTTTTTCGTGTTCACGATTCCCTCCTTAGGGAAAACGAATGAGACGCTACTTACGAAGGTCGGACAGTCAACGTAAAATTCTAAGGTTCTCACCTTCCTACCAGAATAATTGATTGCGGCTCCCAACCAATCGCCGATATCGTACATGAGGACTAAAATCTTTCCCGGTCCGTTTTGGCATGAAGATCTCCGAAGATATGGTAAATAAACACGGCCTCCGCTTTAAGGAATCCGCCGTAATTTTCGATGAGAACGAACCTGCAGATCAAATGTATCTGATCCTTTCCGGAAAAGTAGGGATCCATAAAAAAGTAAAAGAAGCGTTCAAACTTCTTATAGAACTGAAAGAAGGGGATATGTTCGGAGAGATGGCGCTCGTGGACCGTAAACCAAGAAGCGCAAGAGCTATCGCAAAAACCGACGTATTATTATTCGCGATCACCGAAAGTGTGTTCTATAACCTAATTCAGACTAATCCGTCTTTCTCCTTAAAAATGGTAAAAATGCTTTCTTCCAGATTAAGAGAGACCAACCAAACGATAGCCAGTCTTTTAAAGGGAGACAGAAAGAACATCGTAACTTCCGCATTGATCACTTTCGCACAAACAAGAGGAGAACAAGAAGAAGGACAATACAAGGTTCATTTGGCTGCGTTTATGAAATGGGCCATCTTAAGAGTAGGACTGGAACATGCGGATCTAGTTTCCGCGATCAATCTTTTGGTAAAAGATAAGTTGATCGAACAACCTAAAAACGATCCCAGCCATATATTGATACGGGAAACGTTTTTCAAATATACATTGGACCAGTAATTCTTGGTTGAACAAAGCTCACCGGCAAAACAAGGCAGGCTGGATTATTTAGACAATCTCAGATCGTTTGCCTTATTATTAGGATTAGCATTTCATGTGGCGATCGTATATGCCGCTATTATCATATATCCGTTAAGAAATAATGATAGATCGATCGCGTTCGATGTGTTCGGAGAATGGGTACATCTTTTCAGAATGCCCATGTTCTTTGTACTTTCAGGATATTTTACGGAAAGGATCTATCTTTCCAAAACATTAAAAGAATTCCTAAAATTAAGAGCGTTACGTATCATTCTTCCGTTGATCCCAGGGATCATATTATTCGCACCGATGCAATATTATGTGAACGCATTACAAGAAGGTTACCAAGAAAATTATTTCAAGTTTTTATGGGAAGAATTCCTGCTCAAAAATCCGGCCCCTTCCCACCTTTGGTTTATATTATATCTGGCATTATACACATTCCTATATTTGGGGATACGTCCCGTTATTCATAGGATCGGGACCTTTATACTCCCCCCTTCCAGATACGGAGAAGAAGAGCCGGAAAAAAGACCTAGCGTAAAATGGGAAACATTATTGATCGCGGGGATATGGTGCACTATCTGGACTTGCAGCATTAATTATTTTTTCCTAAAGGACGAAAAATATCTGAATATAGAGCCGGTCCAATTCGTTTACGATTTCAGCTTTTTCCTATTCGGTAGCTTTTTGATCGGAAAAGAAAGTACCATCTTAAAGGGAAAAACAAATCATTTTGAGATCGTTTTACTTGGATTTTTAGCTTTTTCATTTTTCGGATTATTTTATTGGGTCAGCACAATAGATCCTTTTTGGTCTTATTTCGGATATGCCGGATTCGGGATGAGAATACTTCACATTTTTCTAAAATGTTTAGGCGGATGGATCTGGATCGCGTTTTTTATCCGACTTTTTCAGTTATTCTTCAATAAAGCGGGCAAACTTAATTCTTATTTGAGAGAATCCAGTTTGCCTGTGTATCTGATCCACCATCCGATCTCTCTTGGAATCGGATTTTTAGTGGTAAGCACCGGCCTTTCCATTTGGATCAAATTTTCACTTCATATTCTCTTGGTATACGCCATCACATTCTTAACGTATCACTTTATCATCAGAGATTCTGACTTCTGGCTTACCGTTTTAGGAAATAAAGGGATCAGCTTTAAGCGGAATAAGGGTTAAAAATCGATTATTCGATTTTTTATATTACCTTTAAGTGACGGAGTATTTTCCCAAAGGTAAGGTTTACCAGGTTATCCGGTTTAGGTCTTTCGGACACGATCCTTACGTCCGGCAAACGAAAGTATAATTCACCATTTTTAGAATACACATTTGGAAGACCAAGTCTGCGATTTTTTTCCTGGGCCTTCTGAGTGACCCTCTCAAAGATCCGAGTAAACTCTTCGGCTTTTACCTAAAATGCAGACCTAACCTAGTATTTCTACGAATAGAAATTTATTTACTTAGAGGTCATAATTTTCCAGCAAAAAGGCAAGGAAATCATGAACCCTAATCGAAAAACTTGGATCTATATTCTTCTATTCTACACGATCGGACTGGTTGGGTGTAAAAAAGACAATAGTGGAACGGATCCGTTATTGTATTTGGTCGCACTCAATAGCCTTCCTGTTGCGGATATCGTATTCGAAAAAGGTTTTCCGGGTTCCGACAATACAGTTGCCGTAACGAATTTCACCGGGGTTGCGGGAGATTATACCGTTACGATAGGAGGGGAAGCTGCCACAGGGATCAATCTTCCGGGAGACGGAAGTTTAGAATTTATAATGCCTATCGTCTCCGGGATCAATGAAAACACCACACTTCCAATGGTGATCACTAAAAACGGAAATCCATTCCTTTCAAAAACGGTACGTTATAGGCCTATCGTAGATATAACTTTTGGGGCACCGAATAGTCACAACAGACTTGTCAGCGCTTCCGATCAAAATAGTTATCTCAGGATCACGTTAGGAAGCACAGGAGATGTTTTATTCAATATATTCGGATACTTCGGCGCAAATCTGAATTTATACTACTATAGTACTCCGACCGGTTCGAAAACCACTATCGTAGAAAACGGAAAAGTAGGAGCCCAATTCAAAAAGGTAAATCTAACCAACGGGACCTATATTATAGAAGTTCGATATACTAGCGGATTATTTCCTGCAAGTTATAGAACCAATATCGCAAACGGTCAAATTCAGGCGACCTCGGTTTCCAACCAAATGGACTATGCCAGATGTTACGACACCTTGGGAGGCGGAACCACATACGTAGGCGCTTCGAACGATTGTAACGGCTTAAATGGGGGCGCATTTACTCGCAGCGGAAGATGTACTTATCCTACTGACGGTGGAATTACAACTAGAAGTTATTATACCAGCGGAACTGGGTTTGGCGGTTTCGACCCTTGGTATGCGGAAACCACCTGCACTCAACCAGGCTACGGATCTTATAACGAATCAGAAGCAATTTACGAATTTAACTAAGGTGAAGTCCTTCATAATTTTATAATATTTCTCCGGGTTCGGAAAATTTTAAGGATTGCCATCGGTGTTATATGTTCTAAAATCCGAAAAAATGTCCGTCCGAAGCCGTCCTAAAATATTCTTAATAGACGATCATCCGATCGTTCGTTCCGGGTTGGAATCCGAGATCAAGGCTTCCGGAGATTACGAATATTGTGGCTCGGCTTCTTCCGTAAAAGAAGGCACTAAAATGATGGGTTTCGCCCGACCGGATCTCCTTATCTGCGATGTTTCGCTCCAAGAGGAGAACGGGATCAAGGAACTGGACTCTATCCGCAAAAAATTTCCGGACATGAAGATCGTATTTCTCACAATGCATAGGGATTGGTCCTATCTGCAAGAAGCGATTTCGGCAGGAGCGGACGGTTATATTCTTAAAAGCGATTCTATGGAATCCATTATGGCTTCCATTAAGAAAGTATTAAATAGAGGTCGTGTCTTCCCCGGAGAAATAGCGAACTTCAGCCACGACGAAAGACACATCAGGGAAGTGTCTGAGATCGTAAAAAAACTTACCAAAAGGGAAAGTCAGATCCTAAATTTCTTATCCAAAGGAAAATTAAACCGGGAAATCGCCGAAGAATTAAAACTTAGCGTGAGGACGGTCGAGGCACATAGGGCATCCATATTCAAAAAGTTGGAAGTGGATAATATGGTAGAATTGACAAGGATTTTAGTTCAACTCAAGTCTTTGGACCAAAATTAAGAACGAAGTAAAATAGTGAACCTTGTTCCTTTACCTTCTTCGGAAGAAACGAGTATCTCGCCTCCGTGAGCGGATACGATCTTACGTATTATGGAAAGTCCAAGTCCAGTTCCGTAAGGTTTCTTACTTCCTAAACCCGAATCGAAAATATATCTTTCCATTTCCTTGCTGAAACCTTCTCCATTATCTTCAAAGATCAGATAAACAACATTCTCCTCCCTTTCGATACGTATAGAAAATATCCCCTTCTCATCCGTAGCCTCCGCTGCGTTTTTTGCCAAATTAAAGATCAATCTGCGGATACGAAGAGGGTCTAGACGAATATTTCCTTTTGCATTTATCCTAAAAACAAGTTTCATCTTAGTGGATTGAAAGAAGGTCCCCAAATCCTCGAATATTTCCTTAAAGTATGTTTTAATATCTACGTCCTGTAGATCCAAGATGATCCTATTTTTAGAAAAATCTAATATATCTAAGGTAAGATTAGTGAGCGCGTCCACTTCTTTCTCCGCCTGAAAAAGAAGTTCCGTTTTGGATTTACCCTTTTGAGATCCAAGATTTCTTAGATTATGACGGATCATCGCGATCGGATGTCCCAGGTCATGGACGATCTCAGCGGAAAGTTCTCCGATGATAGCAAGTTTTTCCCGATCTTGCCTTGCTATATTATGAACGGAGAACGCAAGTGCATCTGCGATCCCTCGTACCCAATCCACTTGAGAATCGTCCGAATACCTCCCAAAAGGAAGATCGAAAATCAATTTATGTAGCTGTTCATCTTGGACGGATACGATCAATCTATTATTCTGGACCATCGGTCCCGTAAGCGAAGAAGGGTCCAAACCCAAAAGATCCTGCACATCGTATTTATATACCTCTACTATTTCCAAATCTCCCGAGGACGAGATAGAGTATCTTTTCCATACGGAAGAATTCGGTTCTTCCAGATACACGTAGATCGTTTGTTCTTCACCGATTTTATGCAATATCCTTAATGCTGTGTCCGCTGCCTTATCATACGAGTATGATCGCATGATCTCTCTTGTGGAAAATACGAGAGATTTCATTTTGGTTGCTAACGTATCGGAACGCTGGAATGATTCCGAGAAAATTTTGGAAATCAAAATGGAATAACCAAGTATCAGAACAACTTCTCCATATTGAATGAGATAGATACTCTTCCAAAATCCGAAAAATAAGCCGATATCATTCAAAGTGCATAAACTTAGCACAACATATCCCGCGAATAGACTAAATCCACCTTCTATTCCTCTTTTCAGGCCTACCGCAAGCAAGACGAACCAAATTGGCATTGTGACAAAAGGCATGTATAACGCGATTGGGAGAAGTGTGAGAGTGTAATATGCATTCGGAAAAAATAATACGATAAAACATGCCAAGTAATATGGGACAACAAAGTATACTCCGAATCTTCTCCAAAAATCAGTCTTACAATATCGATACAAGAATGCATATAAAGTAGGACCGGAAACATATACGCTTATATATTCCAAACGATTCGGAAGTTCCCATGAGATCCCTTGCAATAACTCGTAAGCTATCCTTGAATCGCCGATCGTCAAAGAACGGACCATTATCAGAAAACAATGAAATGCGAATAATAAGTGAGCGGATTCGTTCCTTCTAAAAAAATAAAAGAATACATTATAAAAAGACATTGTAGCCGCGATCAAGACTAAGGCCCATTCTAAGTCCCGTTTTTTTCGAACATTCTCCAGAACGTTTTCCAATTCTCCCAACTGAATAGAATTCCAGACCCCTCCCCACCTATTTTGAAAATTGGAAACATGAAACACCAATTCCAGATCTTCGGAATCCGGGACTAAGGAAATTTTTAGCTCATACTTTGCTCTTGCATCTTCCTTGGTCTTTCCAATAGAGCCCACACTTGCGATCTTCTTCCCGTTCGCGTAAAGTATATAAGAAGTTCCTAAGTCGGGGATTTTAAGAGCAAGTGCCTGCCTTCTTTTTCCCAACTTTACTTTAAGTCGATAAGTTGCGTAACCATGACCTACAGCTCCGGGATCTTTAGAAAAACTTTCCGTCCAGACCGAAGGAACTGTTACGAATTTTTTTTTGGATATAAATTTCGGATCTGAAAAGTCACCGGGAGCGATCAATTCTTCCCAATAAAATTCCCATTCTCCATCCAATGGAATGATCTTACCGTTTTCGAAAGAATGTTTGTGTAAGTCCAAAGTCCCATTCTTCGCGAAAGAATGTTCGGAGTCCGACAAGATAAAACCGCAGTGAGAAAGAAAAGAAGAGACCAGCAGGGCAAAGAAGGTTGATTTTCCGAATCTCACGCGGCAAATCTAAGTGGAATCTTGAAATCCGTAAATGCAAAACCTGTCTGTTATCCTAAAAATCCCTTGCCAGAGAATCTCGAATAAAAATCATGTCTCTTACCGGGCCTGTAGCTCAGTTGGTTAGAGCACGCGCTTGATAAGCGCGGGGTCATAAGTTCAAGTCTTATCAGGCCCAGGTACAAACGGTTTAGAAAGAGTGGATTGTTGGATTTCCGACAAACTTCCAAGCCGTTACAATTTCCACTCATCCCTGATAAAAGGGGCGTTAGCTCAGCTGGGAGAGCATCTGATTTGCATTCAGAAGGTCATCGGTTCGATCCCGATACGCTCCAATCTTCTTTCTTTTTCCTCCTGAAAAAAGCTGGATCTGTCCTGATTCGAAGTAAGAATTCGAACCATGAAACTTTCCCTTTATAAAGCTTTTCTACTTCCGTCGATCTTCTTAATATTTTTTACCATTTCCTGCGACGATATACGACGCTTATTGGTGGCCAATGTAGACGATATGGCAAAATATAAAGCGGAAGGAAAAGAATCCGGTTTGGTCGCAGTCTTCAATCAAAACGACGAAAAAAGAAAGAAGATCAAGATCAGTCTGACTACGATCGGAACAGGTTTCGAACAACCTGTGGATTTACTAATGATCCCGGGACCGGATATCTTCTTGGTCGCCGAAAAGACCGGCGCTCTAAAGTGGTTGGACCCTAAAGACGGAAGTTCAGGTATATTATTAAAACTAGATGGAATCTCCACTGACTCCGAACAAGGGCTTTTGGGAGTAGTTCTCCACCCGGAATATCCTGAAAAACCGCTTCTGTATCTGAATTACGTTGCAAAGAAGAATGGAGAAACAAGCAGAGTTTCAGAATGGACAATAGATCTTCCGAAAGATCCTAAAAAAGCGAAATTGTCTAAAGAAAGGATTTTGATGGAGGTCAAACAACCTTACGGAAATCATAACGCGGGACAATTGGCATTCGGAAAAGACGGTAAATTATACATCGCCTGGGGTGATGGAGGATGGATGGGGGATCCAAAGGGCAATGGGCAGAATCCTTCCACATTTTTAGGTTCGGTTCTTAGAATCGACGTGAACTCAAAGGATCCAGGCAAAGAATATTCCGTTCCAAAAGATAATCCTTTCTTAAATGATCCTTCCGTTAAGCCGGAAACGTTCGCTTACGGTTTTAGGAATCCATGGAGATATTCTTTCGATCCATCCGGAAGATTGATCATTGCCGATGTGGGCCAGGATCTATTCGAAGAAATTGATATAGTAGAAGCTGGAAAAAATTACGGTTGGAACAAAATGGAAGCCACTCATTGTTTCGAACCTAAAACGAACTGCGACAAAAAAGGTTTAACCGATCCGATCTACGAATATGGGAGAGAGGACGGAAGTTCCATCACCGGAGGTTACGTGGTCACTAATGATCGTATTTCGGATCTACATGGCAAATATATTTTCGGAGATTTTGTATCCGGAAGGATCTGGGCGATAGATCTGCCTAAAGACGGAAACCCGGTCAAAGAAGCCTACTCGTTAGGCAAATGGCCCGTGTTAATTTCAAGTTTTGGAAAAGATGCAAGAGGCTCCGTTTACGTTGCGGACTTCGGAGCAGGACAGATCCTAAGAATTGATCCCGGTAAATAATGTATACTCCGGAACATTTTAAATTAGAAAATCTTGATATAATCCGCGAGATCATCGGTAAATATCCGTTTGCCGTCCTAATCTCTACAACTGGAGAAGGACCGGAGGCCGCTCATATTCCTGTACTTCTTTCCAAAGACGGATCCGGATTGGTCGGCCACATGGCGTCGGGTAATCCACTCTTACGAGAGAATTCCAATGTATTATGCGTATTCCATGGTCCTCATGCCTATATTTCTCCAAGTTGGTATGAATCCGTACAAACCGTTCCGACATGGAATTATATCTCCGTTCATGTAAAAGGTACATTACATCTTCTGGATAAAGATCAAACCGAGAAAGTTTTACAAGATTCCATTCTATATTTCGAACCCGAAAATTCAGGATATAGTTACCTTTCCCCCAAACCGGAAGTCAGGAATTCTCTTTTAGGGAAAATACAAGGATTTGAGATCCGCAATTTAACGTACGAAGCAAAATTAAAACTCAGCCAAAATCATTCTTTAGAAAGAAGAAAAAAAGTGATCGATAGTTTAGAACTTTCCGAACGGGACGGAGACTTAAAATTAGCGGAATGGATGAGAAGGATCAACGATATTCAGAAATCTTAATATCTGGAAGTCGAAAATTTCCAGATATCGATCTTACCCCGGTTTTCCTTAACGAATTCCAGACTTTTTTCCGGATTCGTAAAGGTATAGACAGGGATCAGGTCACAATGAGAAACTGAAATCGGTTCTCCCAATTTTTTTCTTACGATCTTTTCATCTATACCGTCTATGATCGCAAAAGTATAAGGAGGATCTTCTCTTTCGAACCAATTTAGATTATTCTGCCAATAGAACAACATTAGATCAAATAGGTAATCGTCGGGTTCTAAACCTGTTTTAGAAAAGATCCTCATCGGTCTTACATACCAAAAACTGGCAATTCCTCTCTTCCAATTATTCTTTTCCGTCAGCTTATCCAAGCAGGCAACCTTCGCCGGGTAATAGACTATACCCAAACCTTTAGAATAAGAAGAATAGATCCCAAAAAGGATTCCAAGAGAGAACAAAACGCCCAATGCAGATCTCACGATTGGAATATCCGATATCCTTAAAATACAAACGGCTCCCGTACCTAAAAATCCCAAAAGAATCTCGCCGAAATACCTATCTATTCCCTGGATCCCGGACTTCCCGGTAAGGCCAAAAATGAATCCGTATATTAGAAAAATGAAAGGAACCAAAATCCCAAGAATGAAGAAGAGATGGACCGGTTTATCCGCATGCACTCCTTTCTCTTGTTTAGGCATAAACTTTACGATACAAAAGAATAAAATAATCAGAAGAATGTAGATCCAATTCTCCTTGCACAAGTAAGACAGAGAATGAAAGAAACTTTCCCATTTCCAAGCTGCGATCGCTTCTCCTAATTTTTTTGGCACAGCCGTCCCTGGGAAAAATACAAAATTGTTTTTACGTAAAACTTCAAAAACGATCCGTGAGAACACGATCCCTAAAAATACCGGAAAGTAAAGATAAACGATCCTCTTGATCTTATGGATCGATCTCTCCTGGACCAACCAATGGTATAGATGCAAACCTATAGCGGGGATCAGAAAATAAGGAATAAAAAGCAGATCGCTTAGAGAAAATAAAAACACCATCCCGAAAACCAGAACGAAATCCTTTTTAGAATTCGATCTTTCCCATCGGTAAAAAAATCCCCAGGCCCAACATAAGACGGTCAAATTTCCCCCATGAAATCCGGGCAAAAACACGAAGAGATCTTGTTTAAATAAAATTAATACAATTCCGACTAAAAAACCGAAAGTTAATACAAGACTTAATTTTTCGTAAGAAATTATTTCTTCCGTTAAGTTCCGTAAAAGGAATAAGATCCCTGACAGAAGAAAGATCCATTGAAATATCGAGTAAGATAAATGGGTCAGTTCCCAACCTCCATTCTCGACGGACAAAAAAATGGTCCTAAGTGCAACATACTGAACTAAATCGGGGAAAAAATATAAGGCAGGGGTCCAACCGAAACCATGCAGAGAATTTAAAAAGTTTGCTCCGGGTTTTAGAAAAAGTTCCTGGTAAATTATAGGAAAGAAAAGAGAATCAGAGTTATAAAAGAAATCAGCAAGCTTCGGATCTACTGTAACTCTTCCTAAAGAAACACAAAATCCGAAAAGGCCGAGTGTCGCAGTTATAAAAAAGAAACTCCGGTTTTTTGTATAGAACCCTTGCAAAAAATCCACCTAGCAGGAGTTTTCTTTTTAGATCCTAAGAGGCAAGCCGATTTCTAAACATCTGTCAAAGTTATGAAAGGCCTATTATCCTTTATCCCTAAATATATCGATTGGTTGAATAATAACGCTCCTACAGGAGACGCCGAAAAATATCCGGAAACGAATTCCGAATTCGAGAGTTCTATACCCGGCATCTATATCTCCGGTGATCTGACAGGTATTCCACTTTTAAAATATTCCGTACAAAGCGGGGTTTCTGCGATCCGTAATATCCTCCAAAAACCCAGAAAGAAAATCAAAGGGTACTTGGATGTTTTGATCGTAGGAGCAGGTCCTTCTGGGATCGCCGCAGGGATAGAAGCCAAGAAGAATGGTCTAGACTTTCTGATCTTAGAAGCAAACCAACCCTTTCATACAATCACAAGTTATCCAAAAGGAAAACCTATCTTTGCGGAACCTTTCGAACTGGAAGTGGAGTCTCCGATCCAGATCAAAAACACGACCAAAGAGGGTCTTTTAAAAGACCTGGAATCAGTATTAAAAAAACATAAACTCCCCATCTTAAACGGAGAGAAGGTGGATACGATCCGTCCTACTAAAGACTCGGGATTTACGATACTAACTGAGTCTGGGAAAAAATTTCATACGTCCTATGTTTTACTTGCGATCGGAAAATCAGGAGACAGTAGGCGCTTAGGAATTCCCGGAGAAGAACAAGAAAACGTTTTTCATAGACTGATCGATCCGCAAGACTTTCAAGGAGAAAACGTTTTAGTGGTCGGCGGAGGAGACAGCGCAATAGAAGCCGCGTTATCTTTAGTGGACGTTTCATCCTCCGTCACTTTATCTTATAGAGAGTCCGAAATTTCCAGACCAAAAGAAGAAAATAAGCTCAAATTCAAAAAAGCGGTCCAAGAGAATCAGATCCGATTTTTACCCAATTCAGTCC
This sequence comes from Leptospira sp. B5-022, assembly GCF_000347035.1. Lineage (GTDB taxonomy): Bacteria > Spirochaetota > Leptospiria > Leptospirales > Leptospiraceae > Leptospira_B > Leptospira_B cinconiae. Next base: position 101,803 of record NZ_ANIJ01000047.1, on the reverse strand, counting down.
TAGAAAAATTCGGATCCAAACAAGTTCGGCTAAAACAAGGATCTAAAACAAGAACCGAAAAAATAGATTCTTCTTTGGTTCTCATCGGTTCGGAACCCCCCATCCCATTTTTAAAAAAAATAGGGATCAAGATCCGAAACTCATTCAACTCTAAGGAAATTCTCGGATTTGTTTCCTTATTCTCCTTTGCATTATTTTTATATTTCGGCAAAGCCTCCTTTTATGCCTCATACTGGTATTCCTGGGTGGCCTTAGGTTCCGGGACAGTCTTTGCGGTGTCTTCCGTTCGATTTCTATTCTCTAAAGACGTATTCTTTGGTTGGAAATGGAGAACATTCAAAAATCTTTATTTACTCTCCGCTGCACTTTATTTTTCTTTCGTGTATCTAAGCGCCAAATATATAGGACTTTATTTATTCGGAAAATATCCTAGTTTCCATTATACCGTTCTATATTCCGCGACGATTTTATTTTTCGGGATTAGAAGGATCTGGGTTAGGCCCACACAATATATAAAATTACAAACGATTACTTTAATTTTGATCCAGGTTTTCCCTCTTTTCCTATTACCCGAGATCATTCTTCCTTTTTTAGGAGAGAAATCTTTATTAGGACCTTCTAATGGATTTTTGCTGACGCAGGTTTTCCCGGATGGCGCCTATTGGAAGGCCTACGGATTTATCCTAGCTTGGCCTTTGAATATGGGAGTGTTATACGACGGAGGGATCACCACCTTCTGGTTAGTTTACGGATTCCTAATGAGTTTCGGGCTTATTCCATATTTAGTTTATAAATTCGGAAAAGGTGCCTATTGCGGATGGATCTGTTCCTGCGGCGGTTTGGCGGAAACCTTAGGCGACGAGTACAGGAACAAAATGCCTCATGGAAAATTGGCTTACAAACTGGAACATTCAGGCCAATGGATATTATTCATAGCGGCTATTCTCACAGTCGCCAAACTTATCGGAAGTTCAGGACAATTTTTCCGCCCTTTGGAATTCGGAGCGGATTCTGTAAAAGTATATTACGATTTAATTGTGGACCTAGGCCTAGGAGGAGTTGTAGGCGTCGGTGCATATTTTATGTTTTCCGGACGGATCTGGTGCAGAATGTTCTGTCCACTTTCAGCGCTCATGCATATCTACGCTAGGTTCAGTAAGTTCCGGATCTTCTCCGAGAAAAAAAGGTGTATCTCTTGCAATATTTGCACTTCTGTTTGCCACCAAGGGATCGATGTGATGAATTATGCTAACAAAGGAAGACCTATGGACAGTGTTCAATGTGTCAGATGTTCCGCTTGTGTGGTGAATTGTCCGACCCAAGTCCTTTCGTTCGGAAAATTAGAAAAGAACAAACAAGTATCGGATAGGCTAAAAGCAGTATTATAGATATTATCGGATTTTTATTCCCGAGGCTTCTTTAGTTGGATTTTTTCTTGTCAATTTATTGTACCGGGAGACAATCCCCTGCCTATGAGTTCTTTCCTTACACATGTCCAAGATAGATTAAAAGTCTGCGGTCCCTTATCTTATAAAAATATGTTCGGAGGTTTCGGGATCTATTCCGGATCACAGATCTTTGCGATGGTCATCAAGGATCGATTGTATTTCAGAGTGGGAGAATCCAACCAAGCTGAGTACGAATCTTCGGGAATGACCCCATTCACTTACACGGGTAAAGACGGAAAAATGGTCCGCGTTTCCTATTGGGAGGTTCCGGAAGAAGTTTTAGAAGACGACGAAGATCTGATTTTCTGGTTCAGAAAATCTTTGGCGGAAGCAAATAAAGCTTCTTCTTTAAAAAAGAGAACAATTCCCAAAAAGAAAAGTATTCCAAAGAAGAAGGTGACAAAATCGAAAGTCTCCTCCTCCAAGAGATCGATCACAAAGAAAAAAGCGGCTCGCAAAAAGTCAGTCAAACGTCTTGTTAAGAAGACTTCAGTTAAACGTAAAGTTGCGGCAAAAAAGAAGAAGGTCCGCTCCCGCTAAATTCTACAGATACTGATAAAAATCAAACAGGCCCGATGGGGCCTATATACGGTTTTTTCAATTTACTTTCTCGGGCCGACTGTTACTCTGGAAGAATGAAATCGAGATCCTTGAAAGTCCTGGTGGCTTGCGCCTTACTTTCTATTCTCGTGCCTGCGTTCAATTGCGGCCCTTTTTGCGAGATCGAAGCCGGTACTTCCGACTCCTCCCCTTGCCATCAGGACCAAAACCGGGACAGTGGTCCCGTATGTGATTGGGATCTTGTTTCCATCAAAAAGGAAATAGAGGACTCCCGCTCCATTCTATCCTTTCCTGTCCAAGTTTTCGAACATTTCAGAATGAGTTTAGGGGCTCTGGTGCGTATTTGGTCGTTCTTCCCCTTTCAAATCAAATTCGAAAAACTTTCCAACTCGGAAACACTTACCCATCTCTCTTACGTCAGAATTTTAATCTAGATCTCACATTATAATATTTTGTTTTTATAATGTGAGGTTATCGTGCGCTTTTCTTATATACCCGTATTTTTATCTATTTTTTGGATATTATTCCTCCCAGTTCAGGCATCGGAGAATGATCCCGGAAAAGAATTAGACTTAAATTCAATTATGACAATCGCGGAGAAAAATTCTCCTATGCTTACCGCGATCCATTCCGATTTAGAAAGCCTTTTTTATAAAAGGAAACAGGAAGGTAGGACACAAAACCCTTCCGTGTATCTCGACTACGGTCAGAGAAAGGCAGCAGACGAATCCGGTGCGGAATATGCCGTACAAATCGAGCAGCCTATTTATTTTCCAGGGAGGAAAGAGCTCAAACAACTTTTGGTGGATAATGATTCCAAGATCAAAGAGATCCAACAAATAGAAGCCTATAATTCCATCCGACTCAGCTCGATCAAATTCGCCTATCGTTACTTAGTGGCAGCGGATAAGAAAAATCACGTAAAAGAAAGACTTAAGAGACTTTCCTTGATAGAAAGTTATATCAAAGCGAGGCCCTTCTTCACTCCTCAGGCAAAAACGGACCTATTCATCATAGAAACCAAAATCCTAGCTCTGCGGAAACATTTTAACGATCTTGAATTGGGAGCCGCAAAAGATTACGAATCCTTAAACTTGTATTTAAGACAAGAATCCGTACCGAACCTGAAAATCCCATATTTTCGATCCGGAGTAAAATTCGATCGAAAGGAACTGGAAAAGAAGGCGGTTTCTCAAAATCCGTCTATTCTTGCCGCAAGAGGAGAATTGGATAAGGCCAGAACGGAACTCAGATTAGCAAACTTGGAAAAATATCCGGATTATTCCATAACCAGCCAGATCGGAGAGGATAAATCCGGGGTTGCCAACCGATTTTACGATTTCGGATTGAAATTCAGGATCCCTGTTTGGGACCAATTTCAAAATAAAGTGGCATCTGCCGAGACCAACATGAGGTCAAAGCAGGATCGACTAATATATCAGGAAAACTTAATACAAACTTCCTTTAATCAATCGTTTTTGGACTATGAACAATCCAAGATCAACTTGAGACTTTATGATCTGGCCCAATTGGATCGTATCGACCGTGATCTGAACTTCGCGGATATGGAGTTCAAAAGAGGAAGAATTCAACTTATCAGCTACTTGGAACTAGAAAACCAGTTACACGAAACACATCATGCGGTTCTTGACGCTCAAATTTCCCATTTGGAAAGCCTTCTCAACCTACTTTATATCACGAACGAAAAAGACATTTTAGGAGTAATGGGCAATGCTAGCCAGACTTTTGAATACCAGCCTAAATAACCCATTCTTATCAGTAGGACTGGTTTCGTTTTTATTAATATTCTCCTTCTATACATTAAACGAAGTGCCGATAGACGCAGTGCCGGATATCACAAATGTGCAAGTGATCGTCACTACGGATACCGGCTCCTTGGATCCGGAACAAGTGGAGAAGGTGATCACTTTTCCCCTAGAAACGGAACTTTTAGGGCTACCGAATCTGATCGACGTTCGGTCCGTATCTAAATTCGGTTTATCTAATATATCTCTGATCTTCAAGGAAACTACGGATATTTATCAAGCAAGGGCAATGGTAGCGGAAAGGATATCCAGCGCTAAGGAAAAACTTCCTCCCGGTGTAACCCCCACAATCGTTCCGAATACTACAGGGCTTGGAGAAATATTTTTTTACTCGGTAGAAGCGGTTCCGAACTCCGAACTAGACAGACTTCCCGAAGAGAAAAAACTTTTATTTTTAAGGACGGTCCAGGATTACGTGGTTCGCCCCCAGATCAAAGCGATGGTTCCCGGGATCGTGGAAGTGGATTCCAACGGTGGTTACGAAAAAGAGATCCATATAGATCTAGATCCGAACCGTATGAAACGTTGGGGACTTTCTATCGATCAGATCATACGAGACATTGCCACCATTGGAGAAAGTTTCGGCGGTGGATTTATAGAGAACTCAGGAAAGATCTCCATCGTAAGAGCTTACGGTCTTAAAAAAAATCTAAATGAAATTTCCGCCATTTCAGTCAGAAGGACTCTGACAGGCGGATCCGTAAGAGTCTCGGATATAGCTGATGTAAACGAACACGGCACACCGAGATTGGGAGGGGCAAGTTCCAACGGAAAAGAGATCGTACTCGGTACAGCCTTAATGCTAAAAGGAGAAAACAGTTATAAAGTAAACGAAGATCTCCATAAGGCAGTCTCAAATCTCAGCCTGCCGGAAAATGTGAAAGTGAGGATCCTATTGGAAAGATCCTTCTTAATACAGTCCACCATCAAAACGGTCCTAAAAAACCTGGGAGAAGGTGCGATCTTAGTAATACTTACACTTTTTCTAATATTATTCAACTTGAGAGCGTCCTTGATCGTAGCATTCATCATTCCGGGTTCTATGTTACTCGCTTCCGTTTGTATGAGATTTTTCGGGATCTCTGCCAACCTAATGAGCCTGGGAGCGATCGATTTTGGACTTTTGGTGGATGCGTCCATAGTAATTACGGAGAATGTTCTCTCCAAATTTGAGACCGGAAAATTCTCAAACAAAGAAGAAAAGAGAAAGATGATCTTAGATTCTTCTTTGGAAGTACTAAAGCCCGTATCTTTCGGGATCTTGGTGATCATGTTGGTCTATGTCCCGATCCTAACCTTGGATGGGATCCCCGGAAGAATGTTCCGGCCTATGGCGGAGACAGTCCTTCTCGCTTTAGGTTTTAGTTTATTCTTAGCAGTTTTCCTTCTTCCTCCTCTATTATACTTCTTCCTATCGCCCAAAAATTTAGGAACGCATAGTCGGAAAAAAGACAGCAAGATCGTAAATTGGTATGCCGAAAAATTACCGAAGATCTTAGACCAACCTCGTAAGATCATTCTATATTCCCTAATTTTTTTCGCTGCGACACTTCTGATATATTTCAGAATGGGAACGGTATTCCTTCCTAAATTAACGGAAGGTGATCTGATGTTGGTCATAGTCAGAAATGGGAACACGGGATTGGAAGAAAGTTTACGAGAGCAAAAAGAACTTGAACTTTTCCTAGGGAAAATGCCGGAAGTCGAAAGTGTATTTTCTAGGATCGGAACTAGTTCGGTCGCGAACGATCCGATGGGACCATTTAATGCGGATACATTCATCATTCTAAAAAAGGATATACTACCGGATCTTTTAGAAAAAAGAACTTGGGAAAAATTTTTGGATAAGATCGAAGCATCGGTAAAAGAAAAATTCCCGGAATCGGAACTGACGTTAAGCCAACCGTTAGAAGCCAGATTTAACGAATTATTGGAAGGAAGCAGAGCTGATATAAGTGTTAGGATCTTAGGAAAGGATCTGAACGTTTTGCTCAGACTCCAAGAAGAATTGAAAAATACCCTAGAAAAGATCCCCGGTGCGGCGGAAGTCGAGTTAGATCCGATCATGGCATTAAGAAAATCGAATGTAATCGATGTAATCCCGGATAGCACAAAACTAAAATATTATAATATCTCCTTACCTTTATTTAACTCAGTGTTGGAAAGTTCCATGAGCGGATTCGAGTTAGGCGGATTTTACGAGGAAGAAGTCAGATTTCCCATTAAGATCCGGCTCTCGGAAGAATTTCGGAACAGAGAATCTGAAATAGGAGATATCACCGTCGGAACGGAAGACGGAGGAACTGTGCCGATCCGACTATTGGCTTCCATCCAAAAAAAAGAGAAGGTCATGACCATTTCCAGGAATAGATCCAGAAGATTTGTGGCTGTTTCCGTAAACTTAAGAGGCAGGGACTTGGAAGGATTTTATAAGGAAGCGGTCACTCAGGTCTCCAAATTACAGATCCCTAATGGATATTCCATTTTCTGGGGAGGGCAGATAGAAAATCTTTCCCATGCAAAAGAAAAATTATCGGTAATCATTCCTGCCACATTATTCATGATCTTTACCGTTCTTTACTTGGGACTCAGATCGATCAAGCAGGCACTGCTGGTGTTTTTCTGCGTTCCTTTTGCCTTGACCGGAGGGATCTGGTTCCTATTTCTAAGGGGTATGGACTTAAGCGTATCCGCATTCGTAGGGTGTATCGCTCTTTCGGGAATTGCAGTCTTAAACGGACTCGTAAAATTATACACGATCGATCGGATCCGAGAAGAAAGTAAACTCGGAGTAAAAGAAGCGGTACTAGAAGGTGCAGTCAGTCGGATACGCCCGGTAGTCATGACTGCGTTAGTCGCTTCTTTCGGTTTTATTCCAATGGCGTTCGGAACAGGGTTAGGGGCGGAAGTCCAGAAACCTCTGGCCACAGTTGTGATAGGAGGGATTTTTTCTTCCACGATCCTAACCCTGGTATTATTACCCGCATTCTACTATTGGTTGGAAAAAGATTAAAAATGACTATACGCCGACTGCTTGCAATTTTTTCTTAAGGACTGTGGCAGCCAAGGCGTAACCTCCGCCTGCCCCATCTATAAAATGGACTTCTCTTTCCGTTCCCGCGTGTAATAGACAGGTCATCAAGGCTCTATCCGAGATATGGATCCCAAAATGTAATTTTCCCGCCTTCTCCGCCTCCGCTAAACTTGACTCTAATTTTTTTCTATCCGCGGTATCCGTAGCAAATACCATTTTGAACGTTCCGTCGAATTTCCTAAAATCGGAAGAGATAATCTGATAATTTTTCAACTTATTGAGTTTATAGTGAAACGCTTTTAAAGGGAGATTCCAACGGATCGCGAGTTCCGCACCGTAAGTTTCGAATTTAATTTTCCAAAGATACAATTTTTTTAATATACTGTTTCCTTTGGAAGAAGCGATAGCTTCCTTATTCAAAACCGAAGAAGAATGTTCTATGATCAGATTTTCTTCTCTCAAGGGATGATATTCCCTCTCGGAACCGTACAAAGAATCGATCAAGGAAAGTAAACCGGAGAGAGTTTTTGCAGCTTCCGAATCGGAAGTCGAATTGATCTTAACGATAAGAGCGACCATTTCCCCTTTTGGACTTTGGATATCTTTCCATCTACACGTAAATCCTGAAAAATCAGCGCGAATATTCGGAATATAAGAATTATCTGTTAAATACTGAGAGTCCGGTTCTTTGATCTTAATCTCAGCGTAAGCCACACCTGTTCCCCCTAAAACAGCCTGTGTATAATGTTTAGAGATCCTAAGTTTGGCCATAGTCAGACTATAACCCGCTTCGTAAATATCGGAAACAGGCACAAACCCGATCCGAAGATCCAACTTAAAATAATCTCTTACGAATTCTCTCGTATCAGCAAGAATGTCCTGGATTTCCCTTAATCTAGAACCGGGAAGCAAGATGGTCACACCGTCCCCGCCGAAAAAAAACGGAAACTCCATGTCCTTGAGAAGATTCGTGATCCCCATCAAGGTCAGTCCCCCTGCCATATTCACATCCTTATATCTGCCTTCTAAGATCGCTTCCGTGGATTTTACGATATCCGTAACGATTACGATCCAATCTTCGGGGACCTTTCTATAATGTTTACTGTCGGTAACTTCCGAAAATTGGGAAATCTCCGGAAGCTCCTTATAAAAGTTTGTGGTAGAATGTGATAGGATATTCATCGGGTTGGCCTACCGAACTTTGACTGATTTTCATCGTAAAAGGTCGTCCTTTTTTCCAACTCGTAATATTTGATTTGGGAATAGTGGATGCAAAAGCTTTTCCGAAAGGTTCGCATGGCAAAAATCCGGAGAAGAAGTTTTTTCAACCGGAACCGTCGGGATCGGAATACATTAGAATGAAGGCGACAGAAGATAACGAACACCAAACAATTCCTTCTTCCTTCGATCTGCAAGATAGGATCCTAGAAAAAGGAAGGGAATTATTTCGCCTAAGCGATGCCTACGAAGATGGTCTTTTTAGTGAATATAGACTATTCTCCAAAAGTCTTTTGTTCCTGGAAAATCGGCCACTATTAAAACTTCAGGCGTTTCGATTCGCAGATCTATTTCCGAGCCTCGGTTCTCTTTCTTCTATTGCACGTTATATCCGGATCTATTTTATCGAAACTACTACGGAACTTCCTAAATGGATAATATTACTTCTTTCCATATTTTTATCCAATCGACTCAGTTCCGTATTCGTTGCGTTAGGCGCAAAGATCGGGATTCAATTGACCGCAAAATTTTTTATCTTAGGAAGGACCTACGGCTCGGATCGTAAAAAGATCATCGATAGATACAGAAAAGGGATCTCTTCCACTATAGATATATTGGGAGAAGCTGTACTTTCCGAAAAGGAAGCGGAACGATATATCTCCGAATACTTACTTTTATTGGAAGAAGTTTCCAAGGACAAAGAACTTTCAGAAATACGAAAAAAACAATTTCCCGGAGAGCCTACCGGAAACGTTTCCGTAAAATGTTCATCTCTTTATTCCCAATTAGACCCACTCGCGCATGAATCTTCCGTGACTCATTTAATGGAGAAGTTACGGCCGATCCTGCACTCAGCAGTTACCAAAAATGTTTTTATTAATCTGGATATGGAACAGTACGAGACCAAGGATATCATAATGGATACAGCGTTCCGCATCTTTGCAGAGCCCGAGTTCCAAGAGTATCCACATTTTGGGATCGTGGTTCAAGCTTATCTGAAATCATCCCAGAAAGACCTGCAAAAAGTAATTGAATATTCCAAAAAAAGAAAATACCCGATAACCGTTCGTTTGGTCAAAGGCGCTTATTGGGAATATGAGATGACACAGTCGGCTCAAAAAGGCTGGGAACCTCCCGTTTTTCTCATAAAATCGGATACGGATAAAAACTATGAAGAATGTTCGTTACTCTTATTGAAGTCCTACCCTCATATTCGACCTGCATTCGGTTCTCATAATATAAGGAGTCTTTCATCCGCATTCGTAAGAGCGGCGGAATATTCCGTCCCGGAAAACTTTTTCGAAGTACAAATGTTATACGGAATGGGGGACTCATACAAGAAGGCGATTCGCAGTTTAGGAATCTCAGTCAGAGAATATTCCCCTATCGGAGAAGTGATCCCCGGTATGGCTTATTTGGTAAGAAGGTTACTGGAAAATTCCACTAACGAAGGTTTTCTGAAAAACATCAATGCGAACAGAAAAGATCGGGAACGATTATTGTATTTGGAGAGTCCGAGATCAAAATGAGCTTTCATCTTAATTCAAATTTTCAAAACGAGCCCCTTCGGGATTTTTCCAAAGAAGAAGAAAGAATCGTCCTAAACAAAGGATTTGTTTCTATCCGAAAAGAATTCCCGATACAAGTCTTTCCGATCATCTCCGGAAAAACAAAAAAAACTTCCGTTGTTGTTCCCGCTTTAAATCCTGCAAACACCGTTGAAAAAATCGCAGATATACATTATGCGTCTTTGAAAGATGCGGAAGACGCCGTCAAAGAATCGGTCCGATTTTTTGAAACATGGAAGAATACAAAGTCCGAAATCCGGATCGGATTCCTGAAAAAAGCAGCCGATATTCTACGCTCCCGAAAAGCGGAACTCACGGTACTAATCTCTTTAGAAGTAGGGAAAGGGATCAAAGACATTGATGCCGAAATCGCAGAGGCGATCGACTTCTGCGAATTTTATGCTAAGGAAGCGGAGAACATTTTTGAACCCAGAAAAAGAGATCTTTTGGGAGAAGAGAATATTTACACATACATACCAAGGGGTGTCACGTTGGTAGTCGCTCCTTGGAATTTTCCTTTAGCAATCCTCTGTGGAATGACAGTGGCGCCTTTGGTTACAGGAAACCCGGTGATCATGAAACCTGCAGAACAATCTTCCGCAATCGCATTCAAACTTTTTAATATATTACTCGAAGCGGGCATCCCTTCTTCCGCACTACATTTCTTACCCGGAAAAGGAGAAGAGATCGGCGCTTATTTAGTGAAACATCCTGAAGTTCACACGATTAATTTTACCGGTTCCAGAACTGTTGGGTTAGGAATGATCCGAGAAGCCGCCTCCCAAGATCTAAAATTCGTAAAGAAGGTCGTCGCGGAAATGGGAGGTAAAAACGCCATAATCGTGGACGAAGATGCGGATCTAGACGAAGCCGTGATCGCATCCTTACAATCCGCATTTGGATTCCAAGGACAAAAATGTAGTGCACTTTCACGCATTATACTTTTGGAATCCAATTACGACACGTTCAAAAACAGATTTATAGACGCCTTACAATCCTTAAAACCAGGGTTACCCGAAGATCCTTCAGTAAAAGTCGGACCAGTGATAGATTCCGAATCCAAATCAAGGTTAGATAGTATAGCCGCTCAATTCTCTTCTAAGATCCTAAGTAAACTTAATATGGGAGAAAGCCAAAAACAAACCGGCCATTTTGTGGAGCCTATCATTTTTGAAAGTGAGGATCCTAGTTCGCCACTGGGACAAACGGAATTTTTTGGACCGTACGTTACCTTATTCAGAGCAAAAAACTTTGAAGATGCGATTAAGATAGCGAATAACGTGGATTATGCTCTTACAGGCGGAGTTTTTTCCAGAAATCCTAAGAATATACGATATGCAAAAGAGAAATTCGAAGTTGGGAATCTTTACATTAACAGAGGGATCACTGGAGCTGTAGTAGACAGACAACCGTTCGGAGGTTATAAACTCTCCGGAGTAGGCGCCAAAGCCGGCGGTCCGGATTATTTAAAACAATTTTTAGAACCAATTAGCATCACCGAGAATACGATGAGAAGAGGATTTATTCCGGAAACTTAGGACCCTCTTCTTTTTTTCTTGATTCTATTCCGAATATGTTCAAAAAGAACGGACATGACCCGTTATTAATAAGAAATACGTTTATCCGGAGAAATATTAATGAAAGAAGAAATTGGAACATTCGTAAAAACGGCAGTCAAAAGTTCCGCAAAAATATTTCTACTTTCCTCTATAGCGCTCTTTTTAGGATTTATTTTTAATCTATTTCTATTAGCATTTTGTTTTCCCGAAATGAAAAGTATCGCATCCGATCTTGGGCCGATGCCAATCGCAAGAGCGGGAGGGATCGGTGCAATACTTGCTTTAATCGTAATAGTCTTGGAATTGTGGCCGATCGTTCTTTTAGTGATCGGGTTTGCCTTCGTGTTCCCTTTTCTTTATTTCATAGGGATCAAAACATTTCTTTTAGGTAGAGAATTAGGAAATCTAGTCTCAGCGAACAAAACCTGGTTCACGGAAAACGTTTCTAAAACACTTTCCGAAATGATCAAAAAGAAGGTCGGATCCGAAAAAATAGACAACTGGGGAAAGTTTATCTCTGCTAAACTCAAAGATCTACCTACGTTTTTACAGGAGAAGGAAAACTGGCCCAAGGCTCTTCGTTTCATTTTGCAGACCTTCTTAAAAAAGATCCGAATCGCGGAATTCGCAGAAGAAGTCGCAACAGTTTACGAACAAAAGGGAACACAAGATATCTCCGTTCTAGAAGAAATTATCAAAACCAGCTTAAACAAGGCGATAGATAAACAGATGGAGCCTTCTCCTCCTTTATTTTTTTATACGGTTTTCGGAGCAAATTTCGGGATATTTTTGCTCATCAAAATTTTCGTATAAATATACAACTTATAGTAACAATTTTTGAATTAGGGCGAAGTATTTTCCGCTCCTTCTCAAATATCGCTTTTATGCAAAGGTTAAATCTTTCACTCTTATTATTACTATTTATTTCTTATTGCAGTAGTTACGAAGAAATGAATCTGGAAGAAGATAAAGCCTTCCGGAAACTCAAAGAATCCGACACATTCTACCAAGAACACTTCATCCAAAACAAAAAAGAAGAAGCTGCAGTCCACTGGATCAGCACAGGTTGTAAACCCGACAAAAGTAAAGTCCTCATTTTTATTCACGGCTCCCCTGGCAGTTGGTCGAATTATCTTAGATACTTAAAAGACCCTGAATTATTAAAAATATACTGTATGCTTGGAGTAGATAGGCCAGGTTTCGGAAAATCATCCGGGGCGATTGCGGATGTAAATCTCCAAGCGGAAAAAATCCTAAACACCATGACAAAACTTCCCGAAATACAAAGAGGCATAAAATCGATCAGTATATTAGGACATTCTTATGGAGGTCCGGTTGCCGCAAGAATGGCTACACTTTACCCCGAAAAATTCCAATTCCTTTTTTTACTAGCCGCCGCTATGGACCCGGAAGCGGAAGAGATAAAATGGTACAACAAAATTGCGGACACTTGGATTATCGGCTGGATCTTACCGGAAGAATGGGCCTATAGTAATTCGGAAATGTTACCTTTGAAAAAACAGTTAAAAAGTCTGATCCCTGAATGGAAAACGATCAAGGCTAAAACAATTGTAGTCCAGGGGGAAGAAGATACACTTGTAGATCCAAAAAATCCGGAATTTGTTCGGAAATATTTTTCCACAGAGGTAAAAACATATCTCCTTCCGAAGGAAGGACATTTTTTGCCTTGGAAAAATTACGATCTAATTCATAAATTGTTAATAGAGTTCTCGGAATAAACTAAGCTTCTAAGATAGGGTTTTTCCCGAGAAATTTCGCGTATTCTTCGACCGCTTTTTTCAGTTTCTTTTTAAAATTTGCATTTAGCGATTTGTAAGGATTTATTTTCAAGATAACGTCTTCTTTTTTTAATTCTCTTTGCCAAATCCCGCTTACCCAACCGTTGATTACCAGAGTCGGTCTAAAAAGATCATCTGCCGGAGTTAAAAGTTTTTTGGCAGGGGGATCCATACAATCTTTACGATCGGTATAGGCCAGTAAAAACTCGTCAAACGCAGGCAGAAGGAATAAAGTATCGGATTTGTTTTCCACTACCTCCAACTTTTTCGGAATATAATAGGTCTGATCATCTTTTTGAAATCCGGTCAGTTTAGGACCGAGACTTTCTATACCGAGCTTTGCATCCTTTATATTCAACCCGGACCACCATACAAAGTCCGCCAAAGTAGCCGGAGCCCTAGTATCAAAATACTTTTTAGTGATTTCATAGAGGGCTTCTTCCTTCGGCTTTTTAGTTCTTTTGATCTTAGGGATCCATTCTTCGATCAATGTATAAGTAAAATCCTTGTCCCTTCTCGGACCGAAACAAATCAAACCTTCCAAGCCTGCTCTTTGTAGAATATGGGATAATCTGGTAGTGTTCGTGATAATTCCCGATTTTTCTAAAATGGAAGATATTTCCTTTCTAGTGAGAAAGTTTTGGTTCGATAGATTTTTAGAAAGAATGGAATAACATTTTTTTAATACTTTGGGATCTAACTCTATCTTTTTATAATGAGCTGCATATTTTGAAACGGTAGGAGGGCCCAATACGTCCAATAACCAATAAATATCTTTGGCGGAAACTACGTGTAATGTTCCTCTCAAAGGCCAAGACCTGATGATCTTTCTGTCTAAGAATGCGGACTCGACATCTTCTTCTTTCAAACCGGGAGCTCTAAGCCCAATAGCCCATTTAGAGGCAGCGTAGTCCTGGCCTTGGATAGCGCCCAAAGCCTCTACCACTTTTTCAGGAGTAGAATATTGGGGCGCTGAAACATGTAGATGTTTTAGTCTTGTTAATGCGATATTCACGTAAGAGAATTAAATATAGGAAATGACGATTTTCGGAAATCATTTTATTATTTCTTAAAACAGACCGACGCAAGTATTCTTATGAAATATTTACTGGATCATCGAAATTTTTCCCGATCAAATACGGAAAAATACTACCTATCCAAACCGAAAATAGGATCATAACAAAGTTTATGGCGGAAGCGCTTAAGAACTTTTACGATGACAAGGCTCTTTTAGAAATAGGGACCCAATTCTCTATAGTATTATCTCATAAACGACCGGAAGAATGGGTCCAAGAGATCAAACGTAAAGATTGGAAGAAGTTGGAACTCAAACAAAGGATCCATAGAATCGCAGAAGTACTATCAAAGTCTCTACCAAAACCATTCCCAAAAGCAGTTTCTCCTTTATTAAAAATTTCGAAAGTTCTGGAGAAAAAATTCCCGGGCACCCAAAGATTTTATATCATCTTCTTAGGAGAAACGGTTGAGATCTCAGGCACAGATCATCCGGACGAATCCTTATACTGTATGGAAAGGATCACTCAAATCATCTCCTGCGAATTTTCCATCCGAGAATTTCTGATCCGATATCCTGATATCACTTGGAAAAAAATGTTAGAATGGTCCAAACATTCACACCCGGGAACCAGGAGATTAGCGAGTGAAGGTTCCCGCCCTAGATTGCCTTGGGGGAAAGGGATTCCAGGATTAAAAAATGATCCGGAAAAGACTCTTTCCATCTTGGAAAATTTAAAGAACGATCCGGATGAGGTAGTCCGCAGAAGTGTTGCCAATCATCTCAACGATATTTCTAAAGATCACCCCGACTTAGTGATTTCTATCGCGAAAAAATGGATGGGCAAATCCGAAAATACGGATCTTTTACTAAAACATGCGCTTAGAGGTTTATTAAAACAAGGCAACTCGGATACACTTTCTATCTTTGGATTTTCCAAGAGCAAATCCGCTAAAATTTCTAACTTGGAACTCCAGCCTAAAGAAGTAGAGATCGGAAAACATCTAACTTATCGATTTGAAATGAAGTCGGAAACGAAAGAACCTACACTTTACAGATTAGAATCCAAGATCCATTACCTGAAACCTTCCGGAAAATTTTCCGTAAAAGTGTTTCAGATAGAAGAAAAAGAATTCTCTCCTAAAGAAACAAAAGTATACGAAAGAAAACAATCTTTTCAGCAGATGACCACGAGAATACATTCTCCCGGACTCCACAAATTGGAAATCATTGTAAACGGAGAAACAAAGGCAAAAGCCGAATTTAAAGTTTCTCAGCCTAAATCGGCAAAACAACGGAAACGTTAAATTCTTTCGATTCGGATTTCCAAACGACTCGTAAAAAAATCCGGGTAAACCAAGATCAACGTATGAATCTATTCTTACCCATAATCTTTGCTCTTCTGTCCGGACTTGCGATGTCCATACAACCCGGTATCAATTCCATATTAGGAAAAAATATAGAAAGCCCTTGGCTTGCTTCCACTATTTCCTTTTTCCTAGGGACCATTGCATTGGGAATCATAACTATTGCCTTAGGAGAAATGAAGTCCACTTCGTTCTTAGTAGAAACAATCAAAGAACAACCTTGGTGGATCTGGATTGGAGGATTTTTAGGAGCAATCGTAGTTACTTCGTCTTTAGTTTTCGCACCGAAACTAGGAGCCACGAGTTGGATCGCATTATTTTTATTAGGCCAAGTAATCACTTCTATCTTATTAGAAAAATGGGGAGCATTAGGATTTCCTGAAAAACCGATTTCAGCTCAAAAGATGATCGGCTTGGGGTTGTTGGTTCTTAGTGCATGGTTGGTTCGAAGAGGGTGAGTGAATTTCGAAAAATTCGTGAGAACAAAAGGAACCATTTCGTAAAGCAACCTTTGGCCAAGATTTTGTAGGAGCTCCTACAAAATTTTTAAAGAAATAGTCATTGAGGAAAATGCGAAACTATGATAGAAGGCAATTGCTTCTCCCGCGGGACCCTCCTCCACCACCCGAACCAGGGTGGGGGCCGCCTTCCACTCATGTAGGACCTCCAACAAATCCCCGATCCAGGCCAGCATTCGGCACTGCCGCGGTAGTGATGCGAAGGGCTTTAGTCCGGGCAAAAGCCCGGATGAGCGCGAATGCGCGAACCCGCAGCAGCACGACTCCCGCGAAGCGGGAGAACCGCCCAAATAAATTATAAAAAAGATAATTAGATTTTTCTAATAATCTTCGTCTGACCAGCCTACGTCCTTCAGGAAGTCGTCGTAAGTGCCGTCAAAGATCCTGATAGTGTCGTTATCAAAAACGATCAACTTGGTCGCGACGGCCCTAAGATGCATCTCGTTGTGAGTGACCATGATGACCGAACCTTCGAACTCGTCGATTGCTTCGATCAATGCATCGCAAGATTGCATATCCAAGTGGTTGGTGGGCTCATCCAAAAACAGAAGATGACAAGGGGTTACCAAAATTTTCCCAAGCATCACCCTACTTTTCTCGCCACCCGAAAGGACCTTGATCTTTTTCAAAGACATATCGTCGGAGAACATCAATCCGCCTGCGATCGTTCTCGCGAGCCACTCGGTGCAAGATTTATCCGCACTCATAATTTCTTCGGTGACGGTAGCGTTCTCGTTCAGATTTAATTTATTCGTCTGACCGAAATAACCTTCCTTCAACGCAGGATGTTTTTGGATCCTTCCGGAACTCGGTTGGAGTTCCCCGGCAAGAAGTTTCAGAAGAGTGGACTTACCCTTACCGTTTTTACCGATAATACAGATACGATCTCTCTTCCCAACACTGAGAGAAAAATCGGAGATCAAAAAAGGTTCCTGTCCCGAATAAGAGAAAGAAATATTTTCCGCAGACAACATTTGGCTCGCGGCGAAAGGTGCGGCGTTAAAATATAATTCCAAACTTTCGATCTCTTCTAAGGCTTTCATCTCGCCTTGTTTCTCCAGTTTTTTCACTCTGGATTGAGCGCGACTCGCAAAACTCGCCTTCGCTTTAAAACGTGCGATAAAGATCTCTTCTTGTTTTCTCTTTTTTGCCTCGTTCAAACGGGTCCTTTCGTAAATTTCTTCCGCCTGATTGATCTGATTATAAAGTTTATCCGTATCACCTTGGACTTTAATCGCCTTCGTCCGATGGATCGCGGCAGTGTGAGTAACAACGCTATCCATAAAACTTCTATCGTGAGTGACCAGAATGATCTCACCTTCCCACTCTCGTAAAAATTCCTCGAGCCAACGGATCGTTACGATATCTAAATAGTTATTCGGCTCGTCTAACATAAGTAAGTCGGGACTGGACACCAGAAGTTTCGCCAAATTCATCCGGATTTGATAACCACCCGAAAACTCCTCCGGACTTCTTTCCATATCCGCTTCCGAAAACCCCAGACCGGACAAAACTTTTTCAACCTGCCAAGTCTCGTATTCTTCTCCCTCAGGAAGACCAAGCGCACATTCTTCCAGCACTGTTGGCTTAGTAAATTTCAGATGTTGTTGCAAATGCCCGATCTTATAACCCTTCGGGACAGTGATAGAACCGGAATCAGGTTCCACATTCCCTATGATCATCTGGAACAAAGTGGACTTACCGTGACCGTTCCTTCCGACAAGCCCCAACTTTTCGCCCCGATTCAAACTCAGATTCAGATCATCGAATAACAAATTAGAAGTATAAGATTTATGAAGATTGGAAATTTTGATCATCTTTACGCGCGCTCTATATATAAGAGCCTGTCCCAAAAGGTCCTGGCTCTTGAAGCCTGGAAATCTTTCCCTATAGGTAAGCCTAAGTTTTGGGACGGACTATAAGCCAAGGTTTTCCAAGGGTCCCAGATTTCACCTAAAATTGACTGTAGGAATTCCAACATGTATAAAGAACAGGGCGTTTCCCGCGAGTAGGACCTCCAACAACAGAAGTCTTTCGGAGAACCTCGCGGGCCGGGCTACTTCAGGCTTCGCTTACGCTTCGGCCCCCTCGCCTTCAGCTACGGGGTCCGCGTTCCGCGCCTTTCGTATCCCTAACGCGTCCTAATTGAGAAATTGATTTCCAAAGACAAAATACAGCGGAGGTCGTTTTGAAATGGAAACAGTGATTGATCGACTGAATAAAGTTTTTTCGATCTAAATACCTATTGACTTTACATATATAGACCGGTTTATATAGTTAGGCTCCTAAACGGATTTTATATCTCACAAATCGAGGTTATATGAAACATTTGAGTATGATCGGAGCAATCTTAGGACTTCTGGTTTCCTGTGTAACCTGGACGGTAAACTCGCCTGACAAAGTCACATTCCCCGAGGCAAATCAGAAAAAGTCGATACTACATTATAGTTTGGTTTCCACAAACGCCTTAGCCCCCGTTCATGAAAAATTAAAAAACGGATTCGCGAAGGGGATCGAAGATTCTAAATTGTTTGAAAGCGCAGTCCTCCACGAAAGTTTTGAGCGATACTACCAGATCGAAAAAGGAACCGCAGATATCTTCCTCGAGGTAAGGCAAGTTGAAAGACAAGTCGGAGGGTTCGCAGGAGGAAGCATGATAACAAATGCTTTCTTTTCCGGTATTACCTTATTCATAATCCCTTTATACGTACAAAGCAAATTCGACTATGAATTCACTATTTTTTTCTTTAATGCCAAGACCAAAGGTTATGATAAAGTTAGCACCAAAACTTACAGTTTGTCAGGCCACACTATAATGGGTTGGCTAACTCTACCCTTTATCTGGATCAACCTTTTACTAAAAGGCCCGGAAGATATATCGGAAGCAATGATGGACGATTTTTTGTACCAACATTTTCCACAAAAAAAATAAGTAGGAAATCGAATCTCGAACGGAGCTCATTCCGGATAGGAATGAGCTAAGAACACTATCTCTACGTCCAACAAAAACCCTATTTGATCTAACACAGGTAACCTTTACATGTCATTGTCCGAAAAATATTTACTTTCTGCTTCATTTATATTTCTTATAATCGGTTTATTAACGGGTGTCTGGAAATATTACCGTATCGCTCGCAGCAAAAACGCAACGGCCCCTATATACATAGATATCGCTCATCGAGCTTCTCTTTTGTATTCATTTGCTTGTTTGGTATTATCTAAATTTGCTTCTCTAAGCGTCTTTATGGAAGAAGTCAACGCTTGGTCTGCGTTGGTAACGATTTTTTTCTTTGGCTTTGCAATTTCCACATATCTGATTCACGGTATATTAGAAGATACCGAAAATCAATTCAAGTCCCCGCATCTATTGGGAAAATTCCGGATCCCGAAATGGATATTTCATTCGTCTATGTTTGCCTTAATTGTAGGAGAGCTCGGAGGGACAATGATATTGGGGATCGGAGCTCTTAGATCGATTTGGTGACCCCATAACCGGTATGCCTTCAAAAATTTTAACTAAACAAAAGAAGTCTGCAAGTAAGGTTTCAGGTCGTGATAAGCTATTATTGGCTACCGGAAATCTATTACGTAAATACGGCTATTTTGGTACCGGACTTTTGCAGATCGTAAAAGAAAGTAAAACGCCAAAGGGTTCCTTGTATTTCCATTTTCCCGGCGGAAAAGAAGAATTGGCCGGCGAGGCTTTGAAATTATCCGCTCGAGAATGGTTTATACATCTTTCCGTTCCGATCCAATCGGCCAAATCCGCTTCGGAAGCCGTGAAAAAAGTTTGCGAATGGATTGCCAGGGATATCGAAAGCTCCGGATACGAACATGGATGTCCGGTGGCAACGGTCGCATTAGAAGCGGCAAATACGATCGATAGTTTACATATCATCGCAAAAGAAAATTACCAAGAATGGGAACGAACAATCGCGATGATATTACGGAAAGACAATATTCCAAATCCGACAGCATTATCCACTTTGATCCTTTCCTCTATCGAAGGGGCTATCCTATTAAGTGTATCTTATCGTAATTCAACTCCTTTAATCTCTGTAGGTAAGCTTCTATCAAAGATCATATCATCCGAAAGTGAATCGTAAATAACCTATATTCTTTTAATATTATAGATGTCTAATTTCTGCTGGTTGATTTTGCCAATTATTATGTAAACCGTCCGCATACCAAACGGGTGCTTCGATTATATCCTTAAGATCCGCATTATCTAAAGTCGAAATAGCTACGCTTACGAAAGCACCCCCAATTTCTTCAATATATCCCTTTGAGAAAGTTCTCACTCCGCAATTCTTACAGAAATGGTGTTTACTACTTTTTGTGTTAAATTCGTAAAAGTTAAGACTCTCTTCTCCGCTCAATAAATGAAAAGATTCAGGTTTAACGATAATGGACCAGTTCCGGACCTTTCTGCAAAAAGAACAATTACATCTGCTTGTACCCGCACTCAAATCCAGATCCGCTTCGTAACGGACAGCGCCACAATGACAACTTCCAGTATATTTTTTAAGGCTCATAGATAACTCCTTTTGTGGTCTAGCGAATTAAGGACCCTCGATCCGTAGACGAAAGATAAGTATACGAATTAAACATGACAAATTCTGTCATATTTAGAAATGAAGTTTTGAAAAAAATGAAATTTGTCCTTTTATATCCCTTGTATCTTGTTCGTTTGAATTTGAACAAAAACGATTATTAAAGGTTAAAATTTCTTTCTAAGGATCTTCTTCTTAGGTCCGCCTGCTCCTTGTAAGAATAGGATCCATGCCTTCTCAAAATATTTGGAACGTTTGGATTGAGAACTGAATTCTTTACTTCCCAAAAGCACCTCGTTTAAAGGATAATAGGCGATAACTTGAAGCAATTGAGTGGTCAAAAACTTTGGATCTAACTGTGCCAGCTCCTTCGATCTTTGCGCTGAGATCACAAGATTAAAGATCTTAAGATAGGAGGGATTTCCTTCACATTGTAAGTTAGCTGCGATTTTCGGTATTTGTTCCGCTTCCGAAATTGTCATCCGATAGAAATCCACTATCTCGTCTAAAACGACTAATTCCAATAATCTTCTGCAAGATTCCTGTAAAGTCCTCAAAGGACTCTCCTTATCGCATTCGATCCGATTAAGTAGATCGAAAAATTTTCTCTTTTGAAATTCCATCACGGCCAAGAACAGATCCGATTTAGATTCAAATCGCCTATAAATCGTATGTTTACCCGAGCCGCAAACTAAAGCAACCTGCTCCATAGAAGTCGCATTAAATCCTTGGCTCGAAAAAAGTCCCAAGGCGGTAGTCAATATCCGATCGGATATACCGTCTGAGATTTCCTTGGGTGGGCGCCCTGTTCTGATCTGCCGGACCTTCTTTGCCATTTTCCTTTTCCGAATATTCCATTCGGATCGGCCATAAGATCTTGTTTCATTTTTTCGGGTCAAGAATTCTTCCGGGAAACCCATCAAAAGCCTTATTTATAAATAATTTGACACAGAAAAATCAATTCCGAACTAATGGAACGATACCGTGCCGTTCTATATTGGGAGAATACATACATGGATCCGAAAGATAAAATCATATTGGTGTTAGGAGCTACCGGGCAACAAGGAGGAGAAACCGCAAAGTATCTGCTTAAAAACCGATGGAAGGTAAGGGCTTTCACCCGAAATCCTTCTTCCGAGAACTCCTTAAGGTTGAAGGACCTTGGAGCGGAAATTTTCCAAGGTGATATGGAAGACCCTTATTCTTTGGACTTAGCAATGCAAGGGGTGTACGGTGTATTCAGTGTCCAACCGTCCGAATGGGAACCGAATGAATCGACTGATGCAAACGAAGTTAAAGTTGGAAAGTTAGTCGCAGATTCCGCTAAGAATGCAAAAGTTTCCCATTTAGTTTATTCTTCCGTAATTGGAGCGGAAAAACAATCCGACTTTCGGAAACATAAATGGGAGATCGAAAAATATATACATAACTTAGGGATACCTTTCACGATACTAAGACCTACGGGTTTTATGGAAAACTTGATCCATTCCCGTTCGGGAATACCGGGAGGACGATTATACGAGACAGTCTCTCCGGACAGTCGTATTCACTTGGTTTCAGTGGAAGATATAGGAACCTTCGCCGGTTTAGCCTTCGAAAATCCTGGAAAATATTCAGGAAGGACCATCGATCTCGTAGGAGATAGCCTAACTCCATTACAAATTGTAGATATACTTTCGATAGCTTTAGATAGACGAATCGAATATATGCGGATCCCGCTCGAAACGATTTACTCACATAACAAAATTTTAGGTCTTTTGACGGAATGGATCAATCGAGAAGGTTATCCGAAAGTGGATATAGATTCCCTTCGGATAGAAAATCCCGGTCTTTTGAACTTTTCGCAGTGGTTGGAAAAAACAGGAAAGGTAAAGATCGAAGAAGCTTCTATCGGATCTTAGAGATTTCAACTTCCGAGCAGCGTTTGCTTTCATCTTCCGATCGGTTGATTCGCTCTTTAAATTCGGCTTTACCTATCTATTTTTCCCGGATTGGGATTGACCGAATCTTGTAGCAATCGTTACAATGATTCAAAAGGTAACTATTCCTCGGAAGATCGGACGAAGCCCAAGGAATAGATAAAATGTCCGGAGCAATATATCTTTTAAATTCCCTAATGAGCGGTGAAAATCCAAAGGATGGAGAAAGAAAAATCGAAAATCCAAACGATTCTATATTAGGAGAATATTATGGGGCAAGCGACATCGACGAGAGTCCAGCCAAAAATACGTAAACCGAAATTTCCTTTGGAAGATATCGCCAAAGAAAGAGGTTTCGGCAAAAAGATCCCATTCTTTACGGCATTTCTTTCCAGCTTAAGCGTATTGTTTCCGGAAGGAGAACGTTTTTTTATACGTTCCGTCAAAGCGTTTAGCGAAGAAGTTGATCCGGCTTTAAGAAACGAGATCAAAGCTTTTGCCGGACAAGAGGCGGTACATGGAAACGTTCATGATAAAATGAACGAAAGATTCGTCGAGATCGGTTTAGATTTCCGAAGCCACGAAAAAATGTTCTGCTGGTTGTTCTTCGATATATTAGAAAAGAACATTTTAAAAGTATTTCCCGTTTGGGGAAAAAGACTCGCTCTCTCCATCACCGCGGCAGCAGAACATTTCACTGCAACTCTCGGAAGATTTTTACTCTCTCTTCCCGAACAACGTGTCGCTTGGATCGATCCCATAAGTTGGAAAGTGATCGAATGGCATGCACTGGAAGAATTAGAGCACAAGGCTGTGGCGTATGATGTGTATCGTGCTTCCGGCGGCGGATATTTCACTCGTATTCTTGGAATGACGATCGCAGTACAACTACTCGGTCTTTTAGCGATCGTCGGAACGATCAGGGCTTTATTCTATTTCGGGATCCCGAATCCAAGCCAGATCGTTAGAGACCTTCGCTTCTTCTTTGGCATCCCTGGTTTTGCTTGGGCAGTGATCTTCTATATTTTGGAATATTATATTCCGGGATTCCATCCGAACGATCAAGACGATCACTTACTTTTGGAAAAGTTCGAAAAAGTTATGACAGCTCACGGATATTAAGAATATACCAGATCCTTTTCATAGGTAGGAACTCCTACGACGATCAAACTCTACTCTGATCTCGCCGGCCAAGTTAGTCTTGGCTACGCGAGTTCTCCGGATAAAGGGTTCCAAAGAATCTGTCCCAAAGAGAAGTATAAAAACCGAAATTATAATCTTCTTCCAGATGATGTCTAGCGTGAAAAGTGCTCGTCGTAAGCACGTTGAATAAATGAGAACGAAGCCATTTTTCCGACAAAGGCTCCACTCCCAAATGCCCAATCATACCAAACACAACATTTACCCCGAGATAAAAACTCATCCCAAGCCAAGAGAAATCGTAAATACGAATCACTAATAACCAAAGAGCTCCAAAACCCAGGGCTTCGAAAGGATTTAGAACAAATAGAGTTAAAGGACGAGGATTATCATATCTATGGTGGGTTCTATGAGCGAATCTATATATAAACGGAATATGAGCGATCCTATGCAGTAAATACATACCGGCATCCATAACCAAAAGAAGGATCAAAATATCAACTAATGCAAATATCCCGGTATAGCTCCTAAAATGAATAGAACCTGTTCTCCAAAGCCAAAGTCCGAGTAACGTAATAAAAGTATTTAGAAGTATAGTAGAGATCGCCAATAAGATCTCCTTCGGCTCGATTTTCGGTGGAGGGACCGGAACAATACGACGATGAGTGTAACGTTTAGCAAGCAGATTTCCAATAAACACCGAACAAGTGAAGATTAGAAGATTTTCAATCAAGAATAATAAAGCAGCCCAAGTATAAGAAATTTCTTGGAGAAATAGAATTACTTCGTTTCCAAAATCATACATAAGTTTTATTGAATTTAAAATTCCGCCTTGCACCAAATAGTCGAAAATGTTAAACTATGCCCAATTCCGGAAATTAAAAGTGAAACGCGTCTCTATCTTCTTCTATATTTTACTTATATTCTTACAAGTCCAATGCGGGACTTATTTACTTTTCGATTCATACGAAAAACATTCCAAAAGCGACAAGACAGATCTGTCTTATCTGCTCGCATTATTAGGATCCGGTGGTATTCCCCCGTTAAACGTAGAACCAATTAGTTGGGTGAATATCTCTGCGGCTTCTATCAGTTTTCCGAGCGGAGGCTCAAGTAGTTTTGCAATAAATACGGACTATCCTTTCTCCAATTGTCCAGGTGCACAATTACAACTCACCGTAACTAGCACCGGAGTCCCGATCAACTTAGGTGGTATGACAGATATCTATGAAGACGGTTGCCCTAACGACTTCAATTATACCTATAATTACGAAGTAACCGGTAATACCGCTGGGACAGGGAATATCATAGTTCGAGTTGCCCCTTACTATTACCCTCCTTCCAATTTTCCAGATTTCAAAGTGAATCAAATTGTTGGGGTGGTTGGGGTTAGAGTAAGTCCCTAAAAGAGTTTGGCGTTCCCGCGACTAAGATAAGAACACCGACAACGCAACCCCAGCTCAAATCTCGCGGGTCGGGATACTACGGACTACGCTTCGGATTTCGCGAACGACCCATAGGAAGTAAGCGAGCCCGAGATAGCCGGAGGCATGATCAAGGGCACACCAAATGAACCGCCTTCGGCTGCGAGGTCTGCCAAGCGTCAGCAGTTCTTCAACTCCGTAACTCTCCAAGCGAAGGCGAAATTCAAACCTTCGTAGTCTTCCATCCGCCTTTTCTGAATAACCAAAGAGTAAACAATCCTACGGAAGTTTCCGTAATCATACTTGCCCAAAAAACTCCGGAATATCCGTACGAAAGAACCTTCGCTAAAACGTAAGCAAAAGGAATTTGCAATATCCAAAAAAATACAAGATTAATTAACGTAGGAGTGGTAGTATCTCCCGCTCCGTTAAAGGCCTGAACGCTGACCATCCACCAAGCATATACAAAATAGGAAAAGGAAACGATCCCCAACCACTCGGAACCGATAGAGATCACTTTTGCATCTTCGGTAAAGATCGACATAAGAGATTCTCTGAAAATAAAATAACAGATGGAAACTCCGATCAGAAAGACCATATTCCATACTCCAACAATCCAAACGGATCGCTCCGCGCGATCCGGCCTCCCTGCCCCTAAATTCTGACCGACAAGAGTCGCAACCGCGTTCGACATTCCCCAAGAAGGCATCAGAGTAAACATCATGATCCGAAGAGCGATCGTTGCTCCAGCCACCGCTTCGCTTCCGAATTCAGAAATAATCCTCACAAGAAAGATCCATGAGGTCATTCCAATAATCGTTTGTCCGATCCCACCTAAGGAAGTGCGAACGATATCCGAGATGATCTTCCAGTGAATGCTGATCTGGGAACGAAGCACTCGAATATGTTTACCACCTTTCAGAAGCAGATAGAATTGAACAAGAACTCCGACCCCTCTACCGATATTCGTAGCAATTGCGGCGCCTTCGATACCCATAGCCGGGACTGGACCGAAGCCGAAGATAAAGATCGGATCCAGGATCATATTGAGACCATTAGAAATCCATAAAACTCTCATTGCGATGGCCGCGTCTCCTGCGCCTCTAAAAACCGCATTGAGACCGAACAAAAGCATGATTACGATATTTCCGCCAAAGATCCACTGAGTGTAACGAGATCCATGCTCGACAACCCAAGGATCACCACCCATGAGTAAAAGGAGGTCTTTTGCAAACCAAACGCCGAAGATCGCAAACGGTAAGGAAACAAGAATGGAAAGAAAAACGGATTGAACTGCTGCGATCCCTGCTTGCTCCTTATCCCCTTCTCCGATCCTTCTTGCAATGATCGCAGTCACGGCAGTGGATAAACCGATGGCGAGGGAATAAAGAAGAAACAAATACGTCTCCGTAAGCCCGACCGCAGCAACGGCCGAAGGACCTAAGGCGCCGACAAAATAAATATCAACGACAGCAAACGCCGACTCCATGACCAATTCCAAAACCATCGGAACAGAGAGTAAAAAAACGGCCTTGCCGAGTGAAATTTGGGTGTAATCCGCTTCCGTTCCCGTAAGCGCTTTTCTTAATTCCCCCCAAAGGGACGTCCCTTTAGATTCTAACTTTGGATCTTTTTGTATCGCTTCCATAAATATAGCCTGTGGCGATCATACTCATTACTCTCGCCGAAAAAGACAAAACATTTTGCACCTTACAACCAAAAAGCCGAAGTTTGCACCTTCGTTCAGCTTGGCATTTTAATAAATTCCAATATATGGGAGTTATCTGCTGGGCGTTCCCGCGAGTAAAAAACACCAAGAATAGCACTTTTATTGAAAACTCGCGGGCCGGGCTACTACGGACTACGCTTCGCTTCGGCCTACTCGCCTTCGGCTGCGTGGTCCGCTTACGCGTCCTGCGTATCCCTAACGCAGCGACACTAGGAGCGAGTTAACGACCGTGTAAGTGAGGCAGGGCCGTATTTTCATTATGAAGGAAATTTTCAGATCCCCCATTAAGGAATTCACATCCTGCAAAACGTCTTATTTTTCGGGTTCCACTTAAGACGAGTAATTATCTTAAAGAAGCTTAAATAAGCAAAAAGAATATTTAAGTTTACGGAGTTAAAGTTAAATAAGGACAGGGGTTTTGGAGAATAATTATTCCTCGTGAAAGGGAGCAGTGTCTAAAACTTTCATGGGTCTGATAAAAAATAAGTGAATACTATTTTTCCATTCCAGTTTTCTTTTCTAAGGAATCTACTAATTCGAAGACATTAAATAAAGGTAGAGGAGGAGCATGGACCCCTCCCTTTTGCAATAAAGATTGTATAGTTTCCCTAACATACGGTAAAATTGGAACTATCGAATTGTATTTGATAAATTTCTCCAAATCCATCTTGTCGGACTCTTTTAAATCGTATACGGCAACATATTCCACAAAACAACGAAGGCTCTCGTTTTTTGAACTTACAAGAATTCCTAAATGTTTGGCTAAAACGGTTTTATCATTATTTATCTCATCGGAAATGATCGGCTCATAAGCGATCGATTCGCCTTCCGGTAACACGGGAGTCCTGGAAAATTCGCAAACTGTCAATACGATATTCCGAAGTTGGATTTCCTTCGTTTCAATATTAGGCTGACTCATATAATTTATTCGTCCAAACTTTCTTCTCGCTTACGGATCTAGTGAGATCCTTTTCCTTTTCGGAGAAAAATTCTGCCCAGCCTAAATTCGGCTTATGATGAACGTTTGTTTCACGCTCGGAATTTTGGCGTACGGTTTCGTACCGAACGTAGTCACGGAAATAAGCAAAACCAAGCGGACAACTTTCCTGCACGTAACGTTTTCCCAATGCATACAAAACTTTGGCGACTTGTTTTACGGTCACATTTTCCGATCCTCCGAGAAGCCGAGAAATATAACCTGGAGTTACCTGTAAACGTTCTGCAAGTTCCTTTTGATTGATCCCAATCCCTTGCATTGCGTTAGAGATCAAATCTGCTGTCTTCATTACTGCATCCGTCTCGATACGCATTAACGCCAGTTTATCTAATGCCTGTTCCTCAAGACCTAACGTTAAAAAATCATAATGTTCACTCATCAATTTTCCTTCCTTTAATGAAAGAATTCTTAATCAGATTGGCTCTTTCTATTTCTTCTTTTCTTGTTCTCTGACTCTTCTTTATGAAGTGGTGAGTCAAAACGATCACACCTCTGATTTGCGGATCGTAGAAAAAAGTAACCCGTAAACCCGTCTCCTTTACCTTAAATTCAAAAATATCACCTTCCAAATACTTAAGCTGTGTTTCATTTCCCCAAGGCCCGGTTTCCGAGAAACGGCGAAAGAAATGGTCCAGTTTTGAAAAATTCGTTTTCTCTGCGGAAGTCAACGCTCCATTAATAAAACCAGCCTTTAGCACCTTAAAATACTCAAAGAATGAAGAATTTCCCGACTCTGTTAAAGCAGCAATAATACAAAACTTGCTACCCTTCTGGATTAGCCAGCCGCCATGTTCTTTTCTATTCTCGGATTCCACAATCTTGGACTTTACCTATAGGTAAACAAGCATTTTCAAGGAGGGTTTTCCCTGAATTATGTCAAGATTGCAAAATACCCTGTATTCTTGTCCCTAATTTTACCTGTACGAATTCCGGAATCTGCATTCAGAAATTTGTCCAGAGAGGGCTGATAATGCTAAATTGTATAAACCATCAACAGACAAAATGCTTTGTAAGGAAAACTTAATAAAGCCTTGCGGATGTATCGTATGAAGAAATTATAACTATTATAGAAAGAAACTCTCAGGAATCGAAGCTCAGGCTTATGGCAATTAAAAAATCGGAATTATATTCATCTCTTTGGGCAAGCTGCGACGAATTAAGAGGAGGAATGGATGCCTCCCAATACAAGGATTACGTTCTTGTAATGCTTTTCGTCAAATACATCAGTGACCGATATTCGGGCGAAAAATTCTCTCCTATTGTTATTCCAAAAGGAGCGAGTTTTCAGGATATGATCGCGCTCAAAGGCAAAAAGACCATTGGAGATGATATCAATAAAAAAATCCTTGGTCCAATTGGAGAAGCTAATCAAATCTCCGATTTTCCAGATTTTAATGATGTAAATAAACTGGGAAGCGGACAAGATATGGTAGATAAACTTACCAATCTAATCGGTATTTTCGAAAATCCAGATTTAAATTTTTCTAATAATCGAGCGGATGGGGACGATATCCTAGGGGATGCCTACGAATATCTGATGCGCCATTTTGCTACGGAGAGTGGAAAGAGCAAGGGCCAGTTCTATACTCCTTCCGAAGTGAGTCGCATTATGGCCAAAGTAATCGGAGTTTCCGCCAGCAATCGTTCCGATATTACTGCGTATGATCCGACTGCCGGGTCCGGTTCTTTACTTCTAAAGGTTGCCGATGAAGCAGGAAAAAAACTCACATTATATGGCCAAGAAATGGATGTCGCGACCGCTGCGTTAGCTCGGATGAATATGATTCTTCATGACAATCCATCTGCTCTAATCAGACAAGGGAACACACTTTCTAATCCGCTTTTTTTATCCGATAAAGGTTCTTTAAAACAATTCGACTATTTTGTATCCAATCCACCTTTTTCCTTTAAGTCTTGGAGTAATGGAGTAGATCCCGTTAATGATCCGTATGAAAGATTCAAAAACTTTGGAACTCCTCCTTCCAAAAACGGAGACTTTGCATTTTTACTCCATGCCATCCGGTCTTTGAAAAGTACAGGAAAAGGAGCAATCATTCTTCCGCATGGAGTTCTATTCAGAGGAAATACAGAAGCGGAGATTCGAAAAAATCTGATCCAAAAAGGATATATCAAAGGAATTATCGGGCTTCCAGCTAACTTATTTTACGGAACAGGAATCCCTGCCTGCATCTTAGTCATCGATAAAGAGAAAGCCGAAACAAGACAGGAACTCTTTATCATTGATGCCTCCAAAGGATTTATTAAAGACGGAAATAAAAACCGACTCCGGGAACAAGACATCCACAAGATTGTAGATATTTTTAATAAACAGATCGAACTCCCCAAATACAGCAGAAGGGTTCCCATATCCGAAATCCAAGAGAAGGAATACAATTTAAATATCCCAAGATACATTGATAGCCAGGAAGAAGAAGACATCCAAGATATAGAAGCACATCTCCAAGGAGGAATCCCAAAATCGGATATAGATGCTTTACATTCTTATTGGGAAATTTGTCCCGGACTCTCTTCTTCGTTATTTGCAAAAGACCGAAAAGGGTATATGAAATTAAAGATTCCGAAGGAAGAAATCAAAAAAACGATTTTCGCAAATCCTGAATTTTTGGCGTACGGGAAACGAGTGGGAACAATCTTTTCCAAATGGAAAGAAGAGCATCTGGAATTCTGCAAATCAATCGGGAAGACCACAAAACCGAAACTCTTTATCCAAGAACTTTCCGAATCTCTTTTAGAAGCTTTTAGCTCCATTCCTTTACTCGATAAATATGATGTTTACCAACACCTAATGACTCATTGGTTGGAATCCATGCAGGATGACGTGTATCTCATTGTAGAAGATGGCTGGAAGGTCGGCAGCGAAATAGAAACCGAGTTAGACAAGAAGGGTAAAATCCTCCGTCAGGATGGAAAGCTTATCCCAAAATCGATTATAGGCCGAATCTTTTTTCAAGAAGGACTTAACCAAATAGAAACTTTGGAGTCAGAACGCGATACTTTGGTTCAAAAATTGGAAGAACTGGAAGAAGAACATGGTGGTGAAGAAGGCCTATTGGCAGAATGCAAGTCTGAGAAAGACAGTCTTTCTGCTAAACTCGCCCTAGCCCGACTTAAAACGATACAGTCAGATCCGGATGCAAAGGAAGAAAAACAAGCGATAGAAACCTATTTGCAGTATGCGGAGAAAGAAAGTGAAACCAATCGTAAAATCAAAAATGCAGAAAAAGAATTAGAAACCAAGATCTTAGCAAAGTACAAATCCTTAAAAATCGAAGAAATCAAAACCTTGGTAGTGGAAGAAAAATGGTTCAGACAACTCTCCGAAGACATCCAGTCTGAACAAAATCGAATCAGCCAAAGACTTACCGGACGCATCCAAGAACTCGCAGAACGTTATGAAACTACTGTGAAAGAAATCCAATCAGAAGTGGAATCCTTAGAATCTAAAGTGAATTCTCATCTAGAGAAAATGGGGTTTGTATGGAAGTAAAGGAGGGATATAAGCAGACTGAAGTGGGAATCATTCCAGAGGATTGGGAGGTAGCAAGGCTTGGAAACCTCATAAATAATATCGAGTATGGGTCTTCGACCAAATCGAAATTCGTTGGTAAAATTCCAGTATTGCGAATGGGCAATATCCAAGACGGGAAGATCGATTGGGATAATCTTGTCTTCACAGACAATGAAACAGAGATTCAAAAGTATTTATTAAATAAAGGCAATGTACTTTTCAATAGGACCAATACAATCGACCTTGTAGGAAAAACAGCGATTTATAATGGCGAACGTCCCGCAATTTTCGCGGGATATCTAATTCGCATAAAAGTTTCAGATTCCCTACTTAATGCTGAATACTTAAATTATTTCCTTAATACAAAACCTGCAAAAAAACACGGTAGGTTAGTTTTAAGTATTGCGGTAGGCCAAGCAAATATCAATGGGCAAAAATTAAAAAATTATCCAATCCCCCTCCCTCCCAAGCTCGCCGAACAAGAAGCGATTGCCACAGTCCTCTCTGATACCGACGCTCTGATCTCTAGCTTAGAAACTCTTCTCTCTAAAAAACGACAGATCAAACTTGGAACAATGCAGGAACTTCTGACAGGAAAGCGAAGATTGCCTGGGTTTACTGGAGAATGGGAAACAAAAAATCTTGCTGAAGTATGCAATAAAATTACCACAGGAAAATTAGACGCAAATGCCATGTCAGAAACTGGCGAATATAGATTTTATACATGCGCGAAAGAATATTATTATATAGATTACTACGCTTTTAATACCGAGGCCTTGCTTATTTCTGGAAATGGCGCTAATGTGGGATATATTCATTATTTTAAAGGGAAGTTCAACGCTTATCAAAGAACTTATGTTTTAACCGATTTCACAGCAAATCCGATTTATTTAAAAATATATTTGGAATCAAACTTCAAAAATCGAATCAATACAGAAGTCAATGCTGGAAACACTCCGTACATTAAAATGAATACGATTTCAGAGATGGAAATATCCCTTCCGCCCACTCTCGCCGAACAAACCGCAATCGCCTCCGTCCTCTCCGATATGGATTCCGAAATCGAAGTCTTAGAAAAAAAAATCTCCAAATACAAACAGATAAAACAAGGAATGATGCAAAAGCTCCTTACAGGAGAAATTCGCCTGATATGAAACAATATATCCGTATCATGTTGGGAAGAAAGAGTATTTATGCAGATCAATGTATACGTGAAGGATTCATCGGCTGTGATTTCGATATCTATGAGGATCTGACAAGTAAACTTCCGGAAAACTGGAAAGAGTTCAATCGGAAATACATTCCAGTTTATCTAAAAGCCAATCCGGAAAAAGGAAAAGTTTCCGCCGGACTTGCCTGCGGAGCCTTGTATACAATTGCCAAAGGAATCCAGATTGGAGATATCGTTCTCTCTCCGAATGGCTTTGGAGGATATGCAATTGGGGAAGTAACGGAAAATTATTGGTATGAACCAGGAGCCATTCTCCCCCATCGTAGGAAAGTCCATTGGTACCAAAGAGTCATAGATCGAAGGGAAATGAGCCAGGAATTGCGAAATTCTTCCGGATCCATCGGAACTGTGAGCGATGTTTCTCGTTATGCGCCGGAAATCGAATCCTTTTTGGTCGGCTCTAAACTTCCCACCTTATATTCCACGGATGAAACAGTAGAGGATCCGAATGTTTTCGCATTAGAAAAACATTTAGAAGATTTTTTAGTAGCCAATTGGACTCAAACGGAACTGGGAAAGGAATATGATATTTTTGAAGATGAAGGAGAACCTGTTGGTCAACAATATCGGGTAGATAGTGGGAATATCGATATTTTAGCTATTAGCAAAGATAAAAAAGAACTCCTGGTCGTCGAACTCAAAAAGGGAAGAGCCAGTGACTCTGTAGTTGGACAAATCCAACGTTATATGGGCTTTGTCCTACAAGAATTAGCCGAAGAAAACCAAACCGTAAAAGGAATTATCATTGCTTTAGAAGATGATCCTAAAATAAAAAGAGCGCTTGCAGTAACTCAAAATATCGAGTTCTATCGTTACCAAATCCAATTCAAGTTGCTCAAAAGTTAATATGGACAAGATCGGACAATCGGAGAAAACCACCCAGGATAGGATCGTTCGCCTTTTCCAGGAAGAGTTAGGGTATTCTTTCCTAGGAAACTGGAAATCCCGAAGCAATTCCAATATCGAATCCGCTTTGTTGACCGCGTATTTGAAAAGATGCGAAATCCCGGACACTCAGATCGATCGCACTTTAGACGTTCTGAAAAGAACTGCAACAAATTACGAAAAGACTCTATATGAGAAAAACAAGGAATTCTATTCTTTACTTCGGTATGGGATCCCGGTCAAGGAAGAAGTGGGTGAGAATACGCTTACCATTCCAGTCATTGATTGGGAACATCCTACGCGGAACGATTTTGCCATTGCAGAAGAAGTGACAGTCTATGGCCGAGCAGAAAAAAGACCGGACTTAGTATTGTATGTAAATGGAATTGCATTGGCGGTCATCGAGCTTAAGAGCAGTACCCATTCCATCGGGGAAGGAATTCGCCAAAGCATCCTAAATCAAAGACCAGAATTCATTCAGGATTTTTTCTCTACAGTTCAGTTTATCTTTGCCGGAAACGACACCGAAGGATTGCGGTATGGAACGATCGAAACCAAGGAAAAATATTTTCTAAAATGGAAAGAGGATATCGAAGACGTATCCAGACTCCAAATCGATAAGTATTTTCTTAAACTATGCAATAAGGAAAGATTTTTAGAGATTATTCATAATTTCACCATATTCGACGGAGGTACTAGAAAGCTTCCTCGCCCTCATCAGTATTTCGCAATTAAAGCCGCCCAAAAATTTGTAGAACGAAAAGAAGGGGGGATTATCTGGCATACCCAAGGTAGTGGCAAAAGTATTTTGATGGTATTCCTCGCAAAATGGATCTTGGAACACAATCCGAAAGCAAGGGTCGCAATCATTACGGATCGCGAAGAGTTGGATAAGCAGATCAAAAAAGTGTTCGAGCAGGCTGGCGAAAAAATATATCGAACAAGTAGCGGTCAGGACTTATTAAAACAATTAAGCCAACCAA
>NZ_ANIJ01000047.1:0-60000 GCF_000347035.1 Leptospira sp. B5-022 | reverse complement strand
GCCGACAGATCCTTTTTGGATTTTCCTGTAGAAGACAAAGAAAGACCTACATCGCGTAAACATAATATAACATCGGAAGATAAAATAAAGGAATCCCTTCCGATAAAACGTAAGAAGTATTGCCCTGTATTTCCTCCCAACCTGGATCCGTGCTTGGAAAGAAAATCCAAAAGTCCGATCTGATCCTGGACGGGCCAATCCGCCAAAAATTTTCCGAAACTACCGTGTTCCCGAGCGATATCCACAACAAACTGCGCATTCTTTCTCACAGAAGAGATCTTTTGCGCATTGCGTATAATCTTTTCGTCCAATTGTAAGGCGTCCCAAAATCGATTCGGCTGTTTGAGTAATTTTATTGGATCGAAACCTAAGAACGCTTCTTCGAATCCGGGCCATTTATTTTCCACAACCTTCCAAACAAAGCCAGCAGAGAAGATCCGCTTTGCCATTTCACTAAGCACCCGATCATCGGAGAGGCGACTAAGTTTGCTTTTAGGGCTTATTATGGGAAGAAGGGATTGCAACGCCTTCTCTCCGCCTTTTCTTTTAGCCGCCCTCTTTTGGATCTTGTCAAAAGAAACCATTTATACTCCTAAATCCAAACGATAAGATCGTAAAATAAGATATAAATGAAAAACTCAAATCTCTCTTAGTAAAGAAAAAATCGAAACCTTTAAAGGAGCAGAATATATCTTCACTTGTTGGAATTCCAACATGAGTAGAGCGACTAAAATGTAGTTGTAAAAATTGCGAAGATCTGATACAAGGACTTTGCTGTTCGCGGGTACCACCGTACCGGCCCCCACCCAAAAAGGGCGGGGCCTTTTCAAAAATCTCCCACCCATTGTCACAATCTCTCTCCTCGCGCGTCTTTCTTTTAAAAGAGGAAACAAATGAACGCAAGATTCAATTATGCCAAAGTATATCCCCAAGTTTTCGAAAGAATGATAGAGATGGAAAACTTTGCTAAGAGCTCAGGGATCGAAATCAAACTTTATGAGCTGATCAAGATCAGAGCTTCTCAGATCAATGGTTGCGCTTTTTGTATCAACATGCACACCGTTGATGCCAGAAAGTTAGGAGAAGAAGAAAGAAGGATCTATCTTTTGAACGCTTGGAGAGAGGCGCCTTATTATACGGAAAAAGAAAGGGCTGCTTTAGAATTAACGGAATTTGTGACTAAAATTTCGGAACATGGGGTTCCGGATGACCTGTATACGAGAGTTCGAGCCCATTTTGAGGAAAAGGAATTT
The DNA here is from genome assembly GCF_000347035.1 of Leptospira sp. B5-022. Taxonomy (GTDB): domain Bacteria; phylum Spirochaetota; class Leptospiria; order Leptospirales; family Leptospiraceae; genus Leptospira_B; species Leptospira_B cinconiae. Next base: position 58,747 of record NZ_ANIJ01000047.1, on the reverse strand, counting down.
ATCGCTTTGATCGTCGTAATCAATACGATCAATTCCTGGAATCGGATTGCGATCTCCACCGGGATGACGGCTCCGAATTGAAAAATACTTTCCGTTTCGTATTTCATACGTTCCTTTTGGGACAACTTCCGATCGAAGGACGTATGAAATATTTTTTAATATTTATAATGTTGGTTTCTATTCCAACTTAGTTGCTTCCAAGGTTTTTGTCAAAGACTGAGAAGTTCCTTTTAGTCTTTCCAAACTAGTTCGAAGCTTTTCCGTGATCTCGGACATTTCCATAGATCTTTTACTCAGATATTCTATCCCGTCTAAGATCTGTTTAGCTCCATTCGATTGTTCTAATGTGGAATTTTTCATCTCTTTGGAAAGTTCACGGATCTGTTTGTTTTTATCCTCCACTTCGGTAGATAAACTTTTTTGTTTGTCTACCGAGTCCCCTACTTGAGCAAGAGCTTCTCCGATTGAACCGATCCCCGCCGTCAACTCACGGAATGCCTGGACCAACTCTCCGAATTTTTCGGAACTTGTATCGGAAGCTTCTCCCAAGGCTCCGATCTGTTTAACGATCTCTTTTGCGTTTCTGGAGGAAGAATCCGCAAGTTTACTCACTTCCTCCGCTACTACCGAGAATCCTTTTCCCGCTTCCCCCGCCCTTGCCGCCTCTATGGCTGCATTTAAAGAAAGTAAATTCGTTTTCCCTGTAAGATCTTGGATCACTCCTAATATCTTACTCACTTCCTGGACCGTACCCTTAAACTGAGAGAATACGTCTAACGCAACTCGGACCGTGCCCTCCCCCTCGATTGCTGTGGCAGCCGAACCTTCGCCTAGGCTTCTTGCAAAGGAAACGGCTTCGAATACTCGGACCATTTGGTCCTTCCATTTATCGATGGAAGTGGAAGTATCATCTCCGAATTCATCCTGTTGTTCCGCCATTTTTGCGATGGATTCAATACTCGCACCCATCTCTTCCAAAGTGGCGGACGTTTCTTCCACCATACTAGCAAGATCGCGGCTACTATCTTCGTTTGCTTTAGCCACGTCTTCCACATCAATTAAAGATTTGCGAAGTTCTTCCGCTACTATTTCGGAACTTTGCAGAATTTCCTTCGCAGAGGTATAATTTCGAATCGCCCGTTCTTCCGCACTTTGTGCTTCTTCTACCAACCTTCTTACGAACTTGGTTGCATAGGAGATCGTAACCCCGAATGCGAATAAAAATACTCCCATTAAAATTACAAGAGGAGATCTCAATCGGACCATTCCTTCATAACCCATAGTGAGAAGTTGCGGGTTCAGAATAGTGAGTGCCATAGACATCGCGGTGAATTGAACTGCCAAGACGGTGGAAGTGATAAAAGTGAATCTAGGATTGAACCTAAAAATAGTCCCAGCTAAAATCAAAAAATAGATCCCGTAGTTTGCAGGGCTCAACACCCCGTTCGGTTTCCATTGGTCTTCCGTTCCAAAATACCCGGCCTGTACTATCGCATAACCGATAAATTCCATAAACACTGTGGCGTATTTCAACCAAGGTTTGTAACCGAAAAACTTCATTACAAAAATGGAAAAGAAGATTATGAAGGAATATGCGATGATTCCACCGATATAATAACCTAAAACCGATTGGATTCCGCTTTTCCAGGCTAGCCCAAATGCGGTTCCGAAAATAAAAACTATCGTTAAAAAGATCCGCAGATAATTTGCGGCTACTTCCCCTTGGCGTTCTAGTTCCAAATTTCTATTCATTATTCCTCGGTTAGGCGGTTTCGTTTTTGGCCTAAAATCTCTTCGAATCGACCGAGTGTCAAGCAGGGATATTATGTGGATGTAATTTAGAAGAATTAAAAGTTGATTGGGATCATTAATGCCAACTCGAGGGTGCTCATGTGGATCGTATATCCGGAATCCTTGAACAACGGTCCATGCCAACTCAGCCTAGCTTTTACGAACCCGAATTTAGGCGTTTCTACATAGATCATGTATGCAAAAACTTGTTTATCCTTAGCGTTGATGCTGGTTCTGGACAGTGCGCTCAAAGCTAATAATTCCAAAGGATTGTAATCATCCTTCAAAGATGTATAAACTAAAAGTGATAGTATATCCGTAGAAAAATTGGTGCCTTGGCTGGCAAGATACGCCCCCATTAATTCCAAATTATTACCTTGGCTTAAGTTTAATAATAGATAATTGAATAGCGGATCTCCGCTTCTCAGATCCACTAAGCCGGAGCTCAATTGTATAAAACTTAATGTGTTCAAAAAAGTATTTCTGTCACCCATTGCTCCATACAATTTTCCGATCATTTCTCCGGGATCCCTAAAGTCCACATTCCCTCTCATTCTGATATCGGCTAATCCGAAACCGACTCCCATACGAAATCCGTCTACGTCCGGATTTCCCCAATAGAATGTAGGTATTATATAATTATAATCTACTTTGACGTTAGTTCCGAGATCCGCAGTAACCGAATTTTTATCATTCTGTCCGGAACTACTGCTACTAGACGAAGAGGAACTTGAATCGGAAGAAGAACTTGTATCCGGAGCAGGTACTGAATAGGATTGTTTGTCGAACTCTTTTCGGGCGGAATGGAACAGAAGTTGAACTCCAAAAGCCTCGTTGATCTTAAAGTCCTTACTTCTGATATCAAAAAAGAAATTAGACCTTTGAGACGTTGTAGTCATCGCAGCGGACCTTCCTCTTCCGCTGATATCCAGGTCGGAAATAAAATCGTAACTTCCGCCCGGTTGTATGGAAAAAAACCTAGCCTTAGGGACTTTAGGAATGCCTAAGTCTCTATCGAACTTGTTTGCCTTCTGTCCCGAGTCATAATGATCTCGGATCTCTTTTAAGACATCGTCATCCAAATCCGTTTTTGGGGGAGAAGCGAAATTATAGATTGGAGTTAAAAAGAAGATCAAAAATAAAAAAAATAATTTTGCCCGGATATTTCGCTTCATGTAGTATAAGAGTTTTTCCAAAAAGTCGAGGCTCACAAAGGCCGACACTTAGTTTTTATTGATAGTTTATTTTGGGACGGACTATAAAGAACATTATTTATTTATTCGATCCAATTCGAGTCAACTAACAAAACGGATTGAATAAGTAATGGTACACTTTAAGATGGAAGCAATGGATTGGAGATTTAGGTCCTTACTTTTTCTAAACTTAACCGTATTCAGCATGGGTTGTATAAAAACCTTTCCTGTGCTGGAAGATCCTGTCCCTGGGGAAGAAGGTTTAGTTGCGTTTGGTCTGATCGTTGCCCAGGGAGGTATCTCGAATGGGATATTTAGAGGTTTAGAAGATTCGATTCCAAAAGAAACACATATATCTTCTCTCTCGGACAATACTTTAAGAATTAATCTAGAAGATCCAGGGCAGGAAATGGAGGGAGACGAAAATTACAGATTTTTATGGGTCAAAAAATTACAGCTAGGAAAATCGGATGGAAGTGCTCCTAAATATTTCGCAGTCACTAGACTCCCGCAAAACCAATCTTTAATATTGGACAGTGCCTCTTATTCTTATACCACAACTCATACCTACACTACCGTAAACAAATATGGGCATGTACAAACCCATACCTACACTGTTCTTCATACCAACTCCATCCGAATAGAGTATGATCCATTAGAAAAATCTAAATTTTCTTTCACAAATCCGGGTGGATTAGAGATCCGATTTATAGGAAATTTTATCGCCTATCCAAAAGATACAAATCCGACTTATGGCAGGCCTTATTTGGGCACCTACGTTATGGAAAATCTGGATACGTATCTACAGGGAAATCCGAATTTTTCTTCTAATATTAAAAGTAAATATTACGGAAAGGAAGAAATAAGTCCAAAAGGTGCAGAGATCCATTTCCTAAAAAGATTTATCAAAGAAAATCGATCTCGCTATTGGCAGGATATCGCAATTAAAAAACTTCTCCAATTAGATCCGAAGATTAGAGAAGCGGCGATCAAGGCAAAGATCCCAATCCCGACTCAAGATTTACGTGTTGAAAATTCCACCCAGGAGAACTAAGGTTTTGAGATCAGAGTATTAATCGTACCGCTAAACCCAGTATTCAAAATAGTCCAAGAAGAAGGATCCAATCCTGTTTCGGAATATATTACGTTTCCTGCTCTCCCCGCTCCTAAAAATAATTTCACGTACGGATTATAGGCTAAGCTTAAAAAGTCCGGCTGACCGTTATCGTAGGAACAGTTGCCGATCGATTCATAACCGGTCCAATTGGCACCCGCATCGGAGGAATTCATCCAAGTACAATTGTCTCCGAGTGCAACAATCATATTTCCCTTAAAGGCCATGGAATTCAGAAGAATGTCGTAGGTCCCCAATAATTCATTCGTAACTACTTCTTCCCAATCCCCTCCTGAAAGCTTTCGATTCACGTAATTCGCACCGTCTCCTTCTCCAAAAGAAAAACGGGATTGGTTCGGCCCTTTGGAAAACCAAAACGTATTCGGATTATAGTTAGGTGGAGAAGTAGGCATATTAGAATATCCTAAATATCCGGGTTGATCTGAATCGGAAACCCAAGTAGAACTTGCAAAACTATATTTTAGGATCGCACTGGATGAAGCATAGGATCCTGTTTCTCCCAGACAATGAATTCCTGCCGAATCCGCAGAAAGATAACAGGTAGAATTTAATCCTCCATCTACAATCGGAGTCGGTCCTAACTTTTTAAAATTCCAGCTCATCCCATCGGAACTGACCAACCCATAATAGTCCTCATTGGCTCCAGTTCCCATTTTATGGCCGGAAGCAAAAAACATCCCATTCCCATAGACCACTGATCTAAGAGGAGTATTAGAATAACTTAATATGTTTGGATTTGGACAGGCATGTTTTACCCACTCGACACCGTCGACACTGCTCCAAATACCGCAATTATTCGTGTTCGTTTGATATGAGGCGCTGACTGTACCGACAGCCACCCACCTTCCGTTACCTTGCGCTAGTCCATAGATCACTCCGCCGGAACAACCCGTAAAAGGAGTAGAGCCGCCTTGTCGAATGCTCCAAACAATTCCATCATTGGAAGTAAAAAGGGAACAATTATCCCCTGCAGCCATAAACTCCGGGCCTGCATCTCTACCGTTAAGTACCTCGGAAAGGGTAATATCCATGAGTAGACCAATGGGAGATTTGGCGGAGTCTATATCGATGGATTTGGCTTGGTTACAAGCCGAAATAGAAAGTAAAAATACAAAAAAACAAATCCGCTTCATGACAGGTACTCCGGACCTTTAAACCACAAATCAAAGTCTAAAAAATTGCAAAACTTTCGTTAAAATATGGGATAGAACAAGCTCTAAAATTTTTTTTCTCTACCCAAAAGTTCGGCTAATAACACACCTGTGAGCACGAAACTGCATCCGATCAAACCGGTTGCGTCCATCCGTTCATCCAAAGTAAAATAGGCAAGAATTGCGGAGAACACAGGCTCCAAAGAAAAGATCAATCCCGCTCTCGTAGGAGAGATCCCTTGCTGGTATTTTGTCTGCAAGAATGTAGTTCCCACAGAAGAGATCAAACCGTTATAGAATAAGGCAGGCATAACTCTGGAATCCATTTTGATAAACAATGGTTCGAATTCCGTCCAATGTAAGAGAAATGCTAGAAAAAAAGCGAATACACTGGTCACTAATGTTTGAGACAAAAGGAGAATATCCAAAGGGCAGGACTTACTCGCCTTATCCACATAAATAATATATAAAGAAAAGAAAAACGCGCCACCCAAAGTAAGTATATCGCCCAGGTGATAAGATATTATAAATTTATGATCTTCTCCCGTTGATTCTGCGGAAAGAAAGAATAGTCCCAACATTACCACGATCACGCCCAGTAAGTTTCCGGAACTTGGCAAACGTTTCAAAAACAAAGTCTGCAAAATAGGAGTGATAACCACCAAGGTCCCTGTCAAAAACCCGGACTTAGTAGCGGTTGTGTATTTTAAGCCGACTGTCTCGAATGCGAATCCAAGAAACATCCAAAAGCCCAATAAAAAGGCCAAGAAGTAAAGAGATTTGTTTGCCTTCCAAGTCGGATAAGATACGGGATCCTTTCGGTTCTTCAGAAGAATATAAATAATAAAAACGAACGTTGCGATCGCAAATCGGATACCGATAAATAAACAGGAAGAAATAGAGGCCAAACTCAGTTTTGTAGCGGAGAATGTCCCGCCCCAAATCAAGGTGCAAAAGATCAGCGCGGCCTCGTTTTTATATCTGTTCATTCCGATATTATTGTGCCGGGGTTTTCTTCTTTAGAACGATTTCCACTGCCTTCCAAGATTTCCAAGTGGTGCCCTGCCAGTTGACTGTCTCATATCCTTCCTTTTCCACTTTCAAATTAATACCTCTAATTCCGGGAAAGGATTGGAAAAACATTCCATCTTCTTTTCGAGAAGTCCTAACTTCCCCATGATAAAAAACGACCTTTTCATATTTGATATTTGCCGCTAAAGGATTTCCGTGTTCGTCTTTGATCTTGAAGTAAAGTTTACTTCCATCGGCAATTTCTTCCAAAAGGATCATCCATGCCGGTCTCAAAGATTCCATAATTTTCGGTACGTCCGAATATGGAGGATTCAAGTGAGAAGATTCAACTAAGTATGCGAGAGTCCCGTACTTAAAGAAATAGTAATCTTGATCCACCCCGTCCACTGCGTAGATATTTTTTTTAGCGCCGAAATTATGGTTTGGGTTTTTACTTTCTACGGCGGAAGCGATCCTCTTCGCTAAATTCCAAGTAAAGTCCGGTTCCGGATTAGAGGTTCCATCAATGGTATAAGGAACTAAGATACAATTCGCAAAAGCATGATAACTGATAGAAGCTACAAACCTTTCCTTTTCGGCTAAATTCATCATCGCTTGTGTCTCAGGCTCGGAACCGGGATACGGTCCTCTGAAAAATACGCTATTCGACATGGAAGAAGTTCGGTTCGATTTTGTTTTTCCCCAGAAGAATGGATAATTCCGATTGATATCTACTCCTGGATTTTCCTTTTCGGAGACTTGTCCCCAACCGGGATATCCGTTCTTTCTTCCCATCGACATATTCTCATGCCAGAAAACTCTGGAGCCGTCCGGATTTACGATTGGAACCACCCAGATCTTGAGTTTTGCAAACATATCCGCATACTTCTTCTTATGAGCCAAAAGTTCATAGATCACATCATAACAATGTTCCACGGAAATTACTTCGTTTGAATGATGAGCACAATTAAATAAGACGGATACTTTATTTTCATCCGGCACGGCAACGTCAGTGAGCAGAATTGCAGGAATCTCCCTACCCCTACTTGATTTTCCGATTACCTTGTGCTGCGTATGTCTCGGAAAAAGTCGATGTACCCAATATAGATAATGAGAATTTAATATATTATCCTTATAACCTTTCCTGATATCTGCTAATGCAAAAATGGATTCTGATAGGGAATTCTGGTAATTTCCGGAATAATATTTGAAAGGCATACCCTTTGCGATATTGATCCCTTCTTTAGGAAAACCGTATGTTTTTAATTTTTCCTTATGGATCACTGCATAACTATAATCTTTCTCTATAAACGTATAAGGAACTTCCCAAGAAGTTACTCTTTCGAATTCTTCCCTGGCGTTTTTATCTATTTTCAAAAGAATCGAGACGGAGCCGTCGTTTAATGGTCGAGAAGGAATAGTTTCCCTTAAAATGGAACAGGAAACTAAATAGGTACAAAAATAAAATTTGAGTAGAAAGACGCGAAGAAAGCCCGCCACAGTCGTAGTTTTTTGAAAGGGAATGGGGAAGAAAAGAAAGAATTGAGCGGAACGGTAAAATGCGAGATTATTTCCAGGGTAGAGGATCCATCTTCCCTACCCCGGAAAAAAGAAAGATGTCTACTTTTTAAGCCAGACTTGGGTTCTTCCTAATAATGAAAACCCAACGTAACCGCGGACTTCCAATTTTTTCCCACCGTCTACCGCTTTTAAAAAGCATTTGTACCAAGTCCCGTTGTTAGGATCTAAAATTTTACCACCGGACCATTTGTCTCCATCGGGAGCTAAACCACGAATGATTACCAGTCCTAAAACAGGTTTGTCTTTGTCCGTTCCGTCACATTCTGTACAAGTATGAGGTTTTCCGTTTTTATCAAGTGGATCGGTTAACTTTGCGATCTTACCGAAAATTTTACCACCCTGCTCGTAGATCTCTACGATCGACTCTTCTTTTCCTTCCTCGCTAACGGTTCTCCAACTACCAACCACCGGTGCCGGATCGGCAAACAATTCCCCTACGGAGAAAAAAATAAGGAGAGTGAGCGTACCTATAATCGTCTTCTTCATATTACTTCCTGAAATTCTAAAATTCGTTTTCAATTTCGCCTTTGCAGGCAAGATCCGCAAAGGCGATTTATTCGGCTTATCGAAACTGAAACTTAAGGTGTAAATCTAGAAGGTCCAGTCGGTAATTCATTTGCTGCATCTCCTAAAAGATACAAGGAAATTTCCGGTACAAAAGTGACGATAGCAAGACCCACTAAAAAAATCAGCAAGGTCGGCAACACCGCTTTAATAACGTTACCCAAAGGTTCTTTAAAAATCCCGGAGGCTACAAACAAGTTGATACCGACAGGAGGAGTTAAATAACCTATCTCCAAATTCACGATCATAATAATCCCGAAATGGATCGGATGGATTCCATACGTTATCGCCATTGGGGCTAATAAAGGTGCTAAGACCAAAATAGCGCTCATCACATCCATAAAACATCCTACGATCAGAAGTAGAATATTCACCCCGATCAGGAATGTTACAGGATCGGAAATCATTCCGGACATCGTCTCGACCATCGCCTGAGGGATCTGTTCGAGGGTCATAAACTTATTCAAGGCGACTGCGAATAACAGGATCAAAAATAAAGAACCCAACATTTGCGCACTTTCCACCAAAGAAGAAGGTAATGTCGACCAGGACATTTCTCTATAGATGAAAGCTTCGACTATAATAGCGTATAATACCGCAATTGCCGCCGATTCCGTCGCAGTAAACAATCCTGAGTAAATACCTCCCAGGATTACTACAGGCATGAATAACGCAAAAATTCCCGCCTTTAATGTACGACCGATCTCCTTTGCATCCCATTTGGAAGTGGGAGTTTTCCATCCTCTAGCTAAAGAGTAAAAGACCAATAGTAGCATCAAAAGTAATCCAGGCCCTACTCCTGCTAAGAATAGATCAGTAACGGAAACTCCAACCATGATCGCGTAAATGATCATAGGAATACTAGGAGGAATAATGATCCCTAAGGTCCCGCCGGAGGATAATAGCCCCATACTGAAACTTTTGGAATACCCGGCCTTAACGAGAGCAGGATAAACAATTCCTCCGATCGCTATCAATGTAACAGGAGAAGAACCCGAGATCGCGGCAAAAATACCGCAGGCAAATACTCCCGCAATTGCAAGTCCGGCAGGGATCGGAGCTGTCAAAGCCTTACTCAAGTCGATCAATCGACGAGCGATCGAACCATGGGTCATCAAATTTCCCGCGAGTATGAAAAGTGGGATCGCAAGCAATACCTCTTTATCCGCGGCATAATACATATCCTCTACTATACCTATAAAACTTCCTTCTCCGAGGAAATAGATACAATAAGAAGTCACCAATCCCATTATAACGAACAAAGGCTGACCGAGAAGGATAAGAACAACGATTAATGCAAGAAGTCCGACGCCTACCATTAAGCCTTACCTCCGTTTTGAATTTCAGCTAACGCATCAGTTGCCTCGTTCTTAGATGCAGGTCTTAGACTTGGGATAAACGAGTAAATCAAATGGCGAAATGCCATCGCCATAAAAGTATACGGAAAAATCGTTTTTACCACCCAAAGAGGTAGAAGTTCGATAACCGGATGGATATCTCCGAAATTTTTAGCCTCGGAAACGTGAACGTAAGACAGATACAGAAAAAACAAACAGAACATTGCGATCAAAAAATGTTCTAAACCCTTTTGAAAATTATGCGCTGACTTCGGCCAAAGTTTATCGGCAATCTCAGGACGAAGATGTCCTCCTTCTCCGGAAGTAAGAGCAGCTCCAAGAAATCCCCCCCAGATCATAAGAAGAATTGCAGCTTTTTGGGCCCATTCGATCCCGGAATTGAAGATCTCCCTTCCTCCCACATCGAGTCCCATTAAAATTGTAAGGCCTCCGAAACAAAGCCCAGCCAATACCTTTTCGAAATATTTCAAAAAGGTAAGAATCTTTCCCAGTACGTAAATCATTCTTATTTTTTCCCCGATTTATAGGCCTGTTTACCTTTTAAGATCAAATCGTAGATCCTTTTAGATTCTCCCCCCAACTTTCCAACCAACAATTTATCCAAACCTGCAGCGGAGTTTTTCCATTGTTGTAGCTCGGAAGCGCTTGGGGTGTAAACTTCCACACCTGTTTTTTTCAAGGTATTAAGAAGTTTAGAATCCAATGCTCTCACTCCCGCTCTGGATTCTTTTGCGATCCCATTCCCTTCTCCCATGAGGATCTTTTGTATGTCAGGACTTAATGTATCGAAGAAACTTTTAGAAATTACGACCATTCCCGGCTGGTAAATATGCTGAGTATAGGTGAAGTATTTAATAGTAGTCTGCCATTCTGCAGCAAGAGTGAATAAAGGAGTATTATCGAAGGAATCCACCACGCCGGTTTGTAAGGCGGGAAGAACTTCCGGAACAGCGATCGGAACAGCAGAGGCTCCTACCTTCTTCCAAAACTCCAAATGTACTTTGGATTCCTGAGATCTGATTTTTACACCTTTCAGATCTTCCGGCACTCTGATCGGTTTGGTCTTCGATCCGATATTCCTGTATCCATTTTCCGCCCAACTTACGAGTATAAATCCTTTCTTGGCTAGGATCTCCTTGACAGGTTCGTATAGAAAATTGTCCAAAATAAAATCCGCTTCCGCTAGGCTATCGAATAGATAAGGTAATTCCAATACGTTAAGTTCAGGAACAGTATTCGCAAGAGCTCCGGCGGTAATTCCTGCCACCTGTATCCTTCCCTTACGTACACCTGCGAGAATTTCATTCTCTCCTCCTAACTGTCCGCCAGGATATAATTTTACTTTTACCTGACCGCCGGAGTCCGCTTCGATCTTTTTCTTGATGCTCACCATAGTGTCCATCCAAGGAGTTCCGCTCGGAGCTACGGAAGCAACCTTCACCGTAACGGGGTCCGCAGAAACGGAGCCGACGACGGCAGATAGAAATGTCACCGCAATTAGAATAGGGGTTAATAACTGGTTCATTTTAATTTCCTAAATTTTCTCCTAACTTGACGGTCCCCGATAAGATCGAGGACCGCGGGCCGAATTCAAAAACATTCGGGCTTTTGTTTGGGTTGATATTCTATTCGAACTCTTTAATCAGCTTTTTAGCTTTTAATTGTTCGATGATGTTTTCGGATTCCACATCCGGGATCGCTTTCGCGTTTCCTTTGATCACATAGTTCAGCTGTTTAATGGCAGCTTCCTCGTTCCCTCTCAAACGGAAATCGGCGTATAGAACCCGAGTACCGAAATAATCGGGAGCGACCTTAATACATTCTTCGAAGTATTGATCCGCCAATTTTTTATTTCCGGTCGGGCTTAACGCCTCCGCGCCGGCTTTATATCGAAGGACAGCTCCGTAAAAGTAGGTTTTATTCAGTTGTTCTACTCGTAACATGGTCTTGGTAAGTTTGGATTTGTTTTCCAACAATGTCATCAAACCTTCCAGCCTGGACCATTTAGCAAGATTAGCATAACGCCAATACAACGCATCTATGTCCGCCAAAGTGATAGTGTCCAACGAATCCTCGAACTTTGCTCCACCCTTTATTACTTTTTCGTAAAATGCTTGGTTATGGGCCAAACCGCGCTCACACCACTTGATACCTTTATCAAAATATTCGTTTTGCTGCTTTTTGATCGATGCTTCATTCTCATCGTTCATTTCAACGTAAAGATGACCGTCAGCCAAAAGATAGTAAGCTCTACATAAAAGGACTTTGGATTCGTAGTTGCTCGGATTTTCGGAAGCCCAAGCTTCAGTTTTCTCGATGAACTTTTGTAAATCTTCCTTTACGTGTCTGCTCTTCCACAGTTTTTCCAAGTCAGCGGGGATCTTGGTTGGTTTGATCTCCCTAGCTGAGTATTGATTATCCCAAGCAGCCGTTCTAGTGGTTGCACATCCCACCGACAGTACTGTACTAAATATCGCAATCGCACCTATTAGGACTCTAATTGTGTACATTAGCGTCTCCTTATTTATCTGAAATTTGAATCGGCCTGCATTTGGAGGCCGACTTCTTTGTAAGCGGGAAAACTTTAAAAGGACCGCATCGTGTGAGAAGTATTTTTTATTTTTTCAAAACACGTGTTATAAAAAGACAAACGCGACCCAAAGAAAATCCGCTATGTTTTGCAAGTTAAGGCGTCTTAAATCTACTTTTTCAGCCAGATTTGGGTTCTACCTAACAGAGAAATCCCGATAAAACCCCTGACTTTCAGCTTAGCTCCATTCTCTATTGCCTCGATTTTGCATCGATACACCCTGCCTGACTCAGGATCCATGATGGTTCCACCCACATATTCATCCTCGCCTTTTGTTAATCCTTTCAGGAAAACTAAACCGATCACTGGTTTATCTTTATCTTCTCCCTCGCATTTTTTACAAACATGAGGCTTACCGGCTTTGTTAAGAGGATCTTTTAAGCTGACAATCTTACCGAAAATTTTCCCGTTTTCTTCGAAAATTTCCACTACAGACTTTTCCGACCCGTCAATATCGTCTACGGTCTTCCATCTTCCAATAACCGGAAGAGGTTCGGCGATTACAGACTCACCGACTAAAAACGCCGCCAAAACGACAAACAAACCGAGTGATTTTTTCATTTTTTAGGTACCCTTTAAACGTTTCTGATTGAAATCCGTTATATTTCGCCTTGTTTAGAGACGAGCAAGCAAACTATTCTTTCCATCGGTTTTTTTGCTCAAAAACCGGGATTTGCGGGAAAGAAATCTTGTTTTACGCAAAAACACATTGTCGTATAGGTTAAATATAAGAGGGAACTTGGTTTTTTACCCGTTTTCTCAGAGTATATTTTATGTTTCCAAATCGTTTTCTCCCACGTTTACGAGTATTTCTATCCGCCCTGATTTCTATATTTTTCCTATTTTACTGTTCACAGAATGACAAAAATTCCAAAACGAACGATTTGATCGCGTTATCGTTACTCACAAATAGAGACCAAATTGCCGAGGCTTTAACCTCCGCTATGGATCCCGTATCGGGTTCTATGGAAGGTTTAAGTGGAGAAGGTACTTCGGTTGCGATTCGCGGAAATCGTATCGGTTGGCCGGAAAGGATCAGTTCATTAGGTCATAGGATTTGGAACAAAGGACCGAACTTCGGAGAATTAGAAGCTTATAATTTTTCGTTCAACTGTTGGGGAGGAGGAAATTATTCCCGCCAAGTATTCTCAACCGAAACAAACGCGTATGACTTCTTGGATTACATTCTGGATGGGAACGATCCTTCTACTTCTTTCTTAGCCTCTAAAGAATTCGGGAATTGTAGATTTTTACCATTCAGCAATTGGGTAATTGATGGTCTGACTGAAAATATCTGGACGAACCTTTCATCTTCTTCTCCTTTCGTACAAGACGGTTCAAATTTGAAAATTGGAGTGAATCGTACGATCCACAATTCTTTCCAAAATATTTCCGTAAAAGTGACCGGAACCGGCGCCCCTCTTTCTTACGCTGCCGGAAGCCCAACTACCAATCAGGCATATTCTTTAACTTGGAATAATATTCTCACAGGCGCTTCTCCCGGAATTTCTTCTTATTCCCAAGATGTTTCCGTTCTAAGAGAAGGATACTCCGGAGGGGATTTGCTCTTTTCCCATCAGGTTTCTTCCTTAAGCTCCTTGCAGTACGGTGCGGATAGAAGCGACTCTAATCCTTTATCTTGGTACCGTCTCTGGAGTGCGGGTACCCTACAAGTAGTTCATGTGGAGAAAAATTTCACGTTAACGGTTTCCGTAGTGGAACCTGTGAAATGGAAATATGTAGATTGTCTTCCTAGATCAGGACAAGTATCCTTTACATTGAGCGGAGATCTGACAGGTACCGGTTCCATCTCCTTCTCGGACGGATCCGGGTATTATATTTACACTGTGACAGACTCCGAGGGAAATAATTCGACGGAGCAAGGAAATATAGATTTTTCCTCTTGCAGCGTCCCTCTTTTTATTCTCTAATAATTTTCGGAAAATAGGTCCTTTTTTCTCGGTCAATTTTTCTCTTGCATAAGAATGCGCCGGGGCGAATCCTCTTGGGAAAGGACTCTTCCCAGTTTGATGAACTCGCTCTCCTTTCGTCCGATCCATTTTATCATTCTATTTTTATCCTTAATTTTTCTGATCGCTCCTCATGTACTCGGCTCTCCGGACCCGAGTAAACCCTGCTACGGAAAAAAGATCAAAGGAATGCAATGTATTCCGGAAGGTTATTTTATTCGGGGAAGTAATACCCACGATCCCGACGAGGCTCCTGAACAAAAAATTTATCTCAGCGACTTCTATATAGATCTCTATGAAGTTACAAATGAGGATTTCAGCAAATGTATAGAAGAAGGTTCCTGCAAGGATTGTCTTTATAACGGCAACTGCGATTATATAGGTCCTGCTTACGGTGATCTATATCTTAAGCCCAAACAACCTGTGTTAGGAGTGAGCTGGTATACGGCGAAAGAATATTGCGAGTGGGTAGGCAAAAGACTTCCGACGGAAGCGGAATGGGAGAAGGCAGCGAGAGGTCCCAAAGGAAATCTATTTCCATGGGGAAACAAACCTGCGAACTGTAAGTTAGCCGTCATTGAAGAAGACGAACGAAAAGGTTGTGTATACAAAAAGATCAATCCTCCGAATTTAATGCCGACTGCACCTGTCGGAAGTAGGCCCGCAGGAGTGTACGGACTATTTGATATGGCCGGAAATTCCTGGGAATGGGTCCATGACTGGTATTCCGAAAATTACAAAGTATGCGGGGAAGCCTGCAGTGGAAAAGATCCGAAAGGCCCTTGTGAGGGAGAAGATAACTGTCCCGGTTATAATAAAAAAACCTTAAAAGGAGGGTCCTGGTGGTGGCCCGCAAGTTACGCAAGAGGTTCCAAAAGAAGAGCTCACTTCCCTCAAAACTATCCTGAATACCATCATTTCGGGTTTCGTTGCGCAAAAGACGCAGGTTAAAAAGCTATACAACGGACAACACTTTTATAAACAAATACGTAAGAAGCCAAAAATGGTTATGCGAAATGAAAACAAAAAATACAAAGAAACCGATCGTTTCTCTCTTGTTGGTCCTCCTACTGGGACAATGCGGACCGACAGAGCCTTCTCCAATCGTGGGAATGGGGATCCCATTTACCATTTGGGAGCAGGATAAAAGTCCTTATATAATTTCTAACTGGGCTTTTTCCGAAGTATCTCCGGGAAATTTTTTCCACGGACATTTCCCGGTTCTACCGGGACAAGATTCAGAAAATCCTTCCGGCCAAGGCAACATATCCGAGACCCGGGACCTGGATGGATCTTTTTTAGCCGCACCTTCCAATATTTCTAACTACGATCCGAAACGAAAAGATTCCTCGTTCATATTCTTTCATTCCGTAAAAAGAAGCAAAAACGATCTGGATATATTACTTTCCGCTTATATACCTTTTTGTCCATCGGGCTGTTATCTAGGAGTAATATCGGAAGGAAAAGGACAGATAATCGTGCCGGGCGAATCGGAAGATTCCTCCAAACCCAGGATCGTAGTCATTCCTTTCCAAAATGAAGAAGTCACCTTAGCATTACAATTGTTTCCTTTTAACGGGCCAAGGAACATGATGGAAAATCCGGTAGTGGGTAGTTTTTCAGAGGTACAAACGGTTTATCTGGTCAAAGCCCTCAGAGTATTATTATTCAGCTCCTTGGAATTTTTCTCTTTCTTCTTTTTTGCGTTCATTTATATCAGAAGACCCCAAGACAAATTTAATCTCTCTTTTTCTCTTTTAAATCTTTCATTGGCGATCTGGTATCCCGCTTATGAAGGTTGGTTTCAATACATTGTGGATTCCCCCTGGACCTGGGTCATCTTCGGATATTCTTTGGGTGCATTTCTTCCTATCTTATTTTACGAATTTACGATAGGGATCTTCCAAGCTCCCAGAAACCTTCCCGGTAGAATATTACAATTTCTTTTTATTCTACTGACCATCTGGCCTTCTTTAGAATACGGACTCACAGGAGGCCACAAGTATTTCGGTAAGGTAGCCTTCCAAATATTTCTATTCATATTAGTATTCTTTTATATGAATACTCTGTATATTTTTTTCAAATACAGAAGGAGTAGCATTCTATCCTTTCGCTGGGTGGTCACGGGTCTTATACTTGTTGCGGTATCCTCTTTCTACACTGTGATGAGTTTCGCAGGTTTCGGTCCGGCTCAACCTTGGGTGAACGAAAGTTTTTTGGTCCTTACATTACTCTTCAGTTTAGCCCTTGCCAAAAGATACGCGGAAGTTTTTAGGGCCTTGGAGAAATCGGAAGGTAAACTGAAATCCCTAAACGAATCCTTGGAAAGTAAGGTAGAAGAAAGGACAAAAATTATCGAACTCCAAAAGGCGGAGCTTGTTCAAAAAGGAAGGATTTTAGCGAAAGACCTCTCAATCGCAGGAAAGATCCAAAATGCCCTACTTCCAAGGGAACTGCCGGTTATTCCGAATGCCAAGATCTCTTATAGATACAAACCGATGATGGAGATTGGAGGCGATTTATTGGATGTGATTTACGATCCTTCCACAAGTTCCTTGGGAATGTTCATCGGAGACGTAACCGGCCATGGAGTTTCCGCGGCACTTTTGGCGTCCATGTTAAAAATGACTTTGGGCGATTGGTCTATTCTGCTTCAGGACCCATCATCCCTTCTATTACATATCCGTAATCAATTCGAAGGAAAGTTGGACGGTCATTTTATTACCGCCACCTTAGTAACCGTAGATCTGAGATCGGGTAAAACATTGATCGCGAATGCAGGGCATCCGGAATGCCTTGTTTTAAGAAAAGACGGAATTGTTGAATTTTACAGACCCAAAGGAGTAGCGATCTACGAGGCGATCCCAACAACTTACCAAACGGAATCGGTGGATTTATTACCGGGGGACAAAGTGGTATTGTATACGGATGGCATTCCGGATTCCAGAAATACAGAAGGGGAATTTTTCGGAGAAGACCGTTTGTCCGACCTGCTAAGGAAAAATTCTTTTAGACCTCCCGAAGAACTTTGCGATTCGGTTATACATGGAGTTCAGGCTTTCCAAGGAGAATTCCAACACCAAGACGACATGGCCTTACTAGTCGTAGAATATTTAGGCTAATTTATTGCACGACTAGGTTCCGTAAGTTTTAAAGAGAGTAAAGAATTTGCATATTTAGGCAAGTGAAGGTCTTCTGCGAGTTTTGCCGCTTCGTTCAAATACGAATTAATCAGATCGGCAATTTGTCTTTCTAATCGAATCTCTTCTAAAAGACCTAATATTTCTCCCTTTTTATTCCTTTTCCAGTCCGGTCTTTTTTCTTCCGGAAGGAAATAGATCATAGAAGAAATATCCTCATTTTCCAGATCTTCATTCAGATCCTGATAATCATCCAAAAGCCTCCAAGCCACACCGAAGAACTCGTACATTTTACGCACAAGTTCCGCTTGGTCCTTGGAAAAAAAAGATCTGGAAAGCAAATACGGCTGCAAGGACCAAATCCCCATTTGAGAACGAAATCTAGAGAGATGAGCCTCTAAACTTTCGGAAATTCCGATGTCTACGATCGATTTAAAATATCGATCGATAAATTCGTCAATGATCAGAACACCGTCATGCACTTCTCTCCCGAATAATTTAGTGGATTGAGCATATCTAGTCCATGCCTCCGTCCGAAGCTGAAGGATGATATGATTCGCTTTTAAGGACCCGTCCGTCAGATGATCGTCTAACGAATGAAGCAGTAACGCGGAAGAATGAGACTCAAGAAGTAACGTAAGCCATGGATTTTCCCAAGGTAACCCATGTGCTGATTCGTTGATCCAATATAGGATAGAATAACTGGGACTATAATATTTCCGTAAAAAATTAAAACCTCCCGTTATGCTGTTTTGGGAGTATTTATATAGGAATAAGACCGCTTCAGTCCTGAGAGAAATTGGCAATCCATAACAAATACTTAAAGCGGAACGATTCAGCAACTTGCAGAATTCTTCCGCCTCTCCGGGGTTATCCGAAAGACCGAAATCAAGCCTTTGCATGGTCACATTTTGAAGAATTTTCTTTTTTTTACCATTTATTTACTTCCATCTGGGAAATTTTTGTGATATTTAAGGTTTTTTATAAGTTCTTTCCGGAAAAAATATTCCATTTTAGCATTTTAGAATTTGATAACTTTTCCCCGAGGAAGACAGTTCTTTTTAGGAAAAATAAATCGATTATTAGATTATGTCTCTTAATATGAAGAGCAAAATCCTAAAAACCCTGCGTTATACGCGCTGTTAAACGAATCCTTACAATCAAAAGATTACAAAATCGGAATACAGATTCCGCACTTCTTCCAATATTTTTCTTGCAGATTTAAATGCTGAGAACATCTTCCTGAGATCGGAAGGAATAAGGTTGAGAACTTTTTTAGACTTCGTTCATACGGAAACAGTAAACCATCCTCAATTTATACTGTGTATACAAAAAGAAGATCCAAATTTTTTACAAAATTGGTTCCACACAATAGGTTATGATGTTTCTACTTGGGAATGTTCTAAATTGATCGAAACTTTTAAAACTACTTCAGGCCATAAAAAAAAGGATTAGGGTCCTCCGGCATACATTAAAATTTAATTATATATTACCCTAAGGCCGCACAGGCTTACGACCAAATTTTAGATCGCTATTCCGAATAGGACCTGCAATTGAGCGCCGTACGGATTCTGATGGCTTCTTGCCTCCTTTTCCGGTTCTTGCCAATCTTTTTGTAATTGTCGATAATCCCAATCGGTATTCGTGCCGTAAGCTCCTCTTTGTTCATGGGTAGTTCTCTCCGGATAGAGTAGTATATTTCCCCCTACATGTATAAAAAATCCGGAAGTGAAAATATATCTAAAGCCTGCCCCTGCAGAAACAAAAAGTTTTTGTTGGGAAATGTTCCAAGCATAGTCCCTATAATTCCCGCTAGGAACATAGGTCTCCGTTTTCCGTTGTTTTTCCGAGTATGTTTCCAGTCCTCCACCCGCGGCAAAATAATAAGAGCCCGAAAAAGGAAACCATTCTAGCTGGAGGGATAATTGTCTTTGGATCTTTTCAGAATTGGTAAGGGTGAATACTCCGGATAGATCGGATTGTACACCGTTCACATCCAAATCAAATCTTTGGATTACCCTTTGTTCCTGCCATTGGAGAGAAGCAGCCAACTTGGAAGAAAAATGGAATCCTGAACCGAACCAACTCAGACCGTTTGCCGTAAAACCTCCTATGAAAAATTTTCTGGAACTTCTTCTTTCAGCCTGCTCCAGTTCCCCCGGAACGGGAGCAAGACCGTTGCCGCCTTGCGCAAAAGCCGCCGGTGCAATCAATAAAATGAATAAGAAAAATAGAGCCTTTCCGCTCTTGAAGTCCAGAGAGCGGACTAAAAATTTTTGAACGAGGTTTTTTTTCATACGGGTCCGTCCAGCCGATCCAGAATTCCAAATTTATTTGGAAAGGTCAAGCTACTCGGAGGAGACGTAGACGGATCCGCCTTTCTTTAAAAATTCTTCCGATTTTTCTTTAAATCCCTCTTCCATTGCCTTCTCATCCGAGATCCCTTTCTCTTCCGCATATTTTCTCAGCTCCTGAGTCAAATGCATGGAACAGAAATGAGGCCCGCACATGGAACAAAAATGTGCGGTTTTCATTCTGTCTTGTGGAAGTGTTTCGTCATGAAAGGACTGTGCAGTATCCGGATCCAAAGAGAGAGCAAATTGGTCTTCCCATCTGAATTCGAATCTGGCCTTACTCAATAGGTTATCCCTTTCTTTGGCACCAGGATGTCCTTTGGCAAGATCGGCCGCATGAGCAGCAATCTTATAAGCGATCACTCCTTGTTTTACATCTTCTTTATCCGGAAGTCCCAAATGTTCTTTTGGAGTCACATAACATAACATTGCAGTACCGTGCCATCCGATCATTGCAGCACCGATCGCAGAAGTGATATGATCGTAACCGGGCGCTATATCGGTTACTAGAGGTCCTAATGTATAAAATGGAGCTTCTTTACAAATTTCCATCTGCAAGTCTACATTCTCCTTGATCTTATCCATAGGGACATGACCTGGACCTTCTATCATTACTTGGATATCTTCTTTCCAAGCAATCTGAGTTAGTTCTCCTAAAGTCCTTAATTCGGAAAATTGTGCCTCGTCATTTGCATCGGCGATACTTCCTGGACGTAAACCGTCACCCAAAGAAAAGGACACTCCGTATTTTTTCATTACCTTACAAATCTCTTCGAAACCTGTGTAGAGGAAATTTTCCTGATGATGGGCCAAACACCATTTTGCGATAATAGAACCGCCTCGGGAAACGATGCCGGTCACCCTTTTGGAAGTCATCGGAATGTATCGCAGAAGGACTCCCGAATGGATGGTGAAATAATCCACTCCTTGTTCCGCCTGCTCTTCCAAAGTTTCCAAAAATACGGAAAGACTTAAATTCTCCGCCTTACCTTTTACTTTTTCCAAAGCTTGGTAGATCGGTACTGTTCCGATCGGAACAGGAGAATTGCGTATGATCCATTCCCTGGTTTCATGGATATTTTTTCCGGTGGAAAGATCCATCACAGTATCGGCCCCCCATTTGATGGACCAGCGGAGTTTCTCCACTTCTTCTTCAATGGAAGAAGAAAGAGCTGAATTACCGATATTCGCGTTTATTTTTACCAGGAAGTTTTTGCCGATGATCATCGGCTCTAATTCAGGATGGTTCCTATTGGAAGGAATGATTGCTCTTCCCCTGGCGATCTCACTTCTCACAAATTCAGGATCCATCCCCTCACGTAAGGCAACGTATTGCATCTCTTCGGTTATCATTCCTTGTTTTGCGAAATACATTTGGGAATGATTTTGAACGATAGAAGGACCCGATGTTCTTTTACGGATCCATTCTTCCCTAAGTTTAGGGATCCCTACCTTCCAATCGGAAGGATTCCATCCGTCTTTCCAAGGACCTTCTGTAGTGTAAGCGTTATAAACGGTTCCGTCGGTTAAGCGTATCTCTTTTCGAGGCATCTCGAATGGAGGTATAGTTTGGTTGGATTCCATAAAGTTTCTCCCATGTTGGGGAAAATTCCGGAATCTGAAAGTGAGGAAAAGAAAAAGGATCCGGAAAGAAGTCCATGCGAAATTTATAATCTTTCGCGGATATAGATCTCGGATGTTCGTTTTTTTCCGTTTCCCTTCGCAGGCATTATCCTGATCAGGTTCCGGGGACTCTCTCAGAGACTCTTGGTCCCACCCCCAACGGTTCTCTCCATTGGATTCCTAAATTCTAGTCTTGCAAGGAGTTTTTCCGAAACTTCCCTCCGGAATTCGCGAGGAAAAATTCACTGATTTTTCTCAAAGTGTTAAAAATCAAAATAGGCGAACAAACGTAAAGATCCATGCAAAAGAGGAAGCATAAGATTATTTTTTACAACAAATGTTCAAAATAAAATCGTTTATAACGGACTTTTTTATTTTATCCAGAATATCTGTTTGACACCCAAGTCCGCGTCGATATTGTCCTGTCCAATGCTTAGGCCCCACTATAGACATAAATGGCCTAAGTGAAAACCACTCTACTATACGAAAAGTTTAAGGAGCTATTTAAATGGTTCGTAACATCACGAAAGCTTTGCTAGTTTTCGCCGTACTTTGTTCTTCATTCGGCTTAAGCGCAAAGACTTACATCACTGGGGGCCTCGGTCTCCAATTTGACCTGGGATCATTGGGCGATACAATTGCAACTGACGGTTTGGATGCATCTGGAAGCTATGCAACTACCGATTCAACCGGGACTCAGAGCGGAGTTCTTCCTCGAAAAGTGATTATTGCTGAAAATCGTTTGCTAAGTTTGCAACATACCACAAACGGATTGATCAGCGCAAAAACTAACGGTGCAATGACCGGTCTTGTTCTTTCCTTAGGATATGAGCAGGATTTTGGAAAAGCTTTCTTCTGGAGAGCAAATGCACACTACACTCGTAAAGTTATGGGTGGAGAGACTACTGCTAAATTTGCAGGACAAACTTTTTACGATACTACTTGGGACTACCATGCACTTCAAGTTCCTGTAAACGTAGGAATCAAACTTTCCGTTACAGAAGACACTGCTTTCTATATCGGAGCAGGGGTTCACTATTTCAATGGTGGATGGAGCCTCGCAGGAAGTAACCGTTTGAACGACGTTCATACAGCTCTTGTTGGAGCAGGTGTTACAAACACTACCATCTTAGGACTAGTGGCTGACGGAACAGATCCTGTTGCAAACTGGGAAAAGACAACCTTCCAGGTTTCCGGAATTGCCCCAAACTGGTTACTCGGAGCTCAATCTAGAATTTCCGATAAAGGCCACGTTTATATGGAAGTGGAGACACTGTTTTCCTTCAAATATGGAGTTGCTTACCCAAGATCACAAGGTGGTATGGAAGGTTTAGCACCTTCCGTTGCTTATCCTCAAGTTCTTGGTGGAAACCAATACAGATTCGGATACAAACACGAAATCTAATTCTAAGATTTTTGTTTGGATTATGCAAAGGCTCTCCGTTTCGGAGGGCCTTTTTTATTCCCATTCACCCTTTTAGGGCTTCGCCCATTCGTCTCCGTGCGAATTAACAAAAATTAATAAGTAAAATATAAGTCCCTCGCTACTAAAGAGATCCAGTCTTTTCTTCCTCTTTATCGAATGATAAATATAAATAAAGTCTGATCCAAAAAATACTCGCAGCGTTTCTAAGCAATTTATTCCAATGTGATTAATTACAAATAGTTAATGGAGACATTATAATGATACAAACCGCCAAAAGAATGCTTGTTACGTTTCTTCTCCTCCTTCTTCCGGGAGTCTTTTTAGAAGCAAAAACTTACGTAATGGGTAGCGCCGGATTACAGTTCGATCTAGGAAGCCTAGGGAGTACGATCTCTACGGATGGATTGGATTCTTCTAGTAATTATGCAACTACCGATAGCACGGGAAACACGAACGGAGTTCTTCCCCGTCTAGCCGTCATCCCGGAAAATCGTTTGCTTACATTGCAACATTCCTCCAACGGTCTGATCAGTGCCAAAACAAGCGGCGCTATGACCGGTCTCACATTGTCCATTGGATATGAACAAGATTTCGGGAAGGTCTTTTTCTGGAGAGCAAACGCCCATTATACTCGCAAGATTATGGGGGGAGATACGGAAGGAAAATTTGCAGGTCAGTCATTTTACCATATGACCTGGGATTATAATGCGATCCAAATCCCGTTAAATATCGGTATTAAAATCTCAGTTTCGGAAGATGCAGCTATATATCTAGGCGCCGGGATCCATTACTTCAAAGGTGGTTGGAGTTTAGCGGGCCATAATCGTTTGAACGATGTACATGAACTCTTAACCGCAGCAAATATTGATGATCCTACAGTTTTAGGCCTGGTTTCGAACGGAACGGATCCTTCTGCCAATTGGGAAAATACAAAATTTAACGTCTCCGGAATTGCTCCCAACTGGCTCATTGAAGCCCAAGCCAGAATAGCCGATAAGGGTCATATCTATATGGAAATGGAAACGTTATTTTCCTTTCAGTATGGAATCGCCCACCCTAGATCGGAAGGAGGAATTGTCGGCTTAGCCCCGAGTGTCGCGTATCCACAAGTTCTCGGTGGAAACCAGTATAGATTCGGTTATAAACACGAGATCTAGGCTAGGTCCGTTCTCCCAAGAAGAGGTACGAATTTCACAGACAATCGATTCGTTTCTTCGAATCGATTTTGTCTTTTTCTTAATGTTAGAAGTAACTGAATATCTTCTTTCCATTCTACCGGAAGCACTGCAATCCCTTCTTCCGAGAGAGATTCGAAAAGGAAACTTCCGGGTCCAGGGATTTTTGGAAAACATGCGGAGGATACAAATTTGGAGAATTTTTCTTTAGACTGTGTAAAGAGTAACGCGTCTCCAAACAGGATTCGATTCCTTTTCGTAAATCCTGTAGACCAACTTTCTAAAACTTTTACGGTCCTTTCATAGAGTGCAGGTACAATTTCCAAAGAAAGAAGTTTTGCTCCTAACTGATCCAAAATAGCGGCTAAGTATCCGGAACCTGTGCCGATTTCTAAAATTGTATCTCCTGCTTTTACCCTAAGTTGATCCGCGATGTAAGCTACTATGTATGGCTGTGAAATCGTTTGCTCTTCCCCGATCGGAACTGCCTTGTCTTCATAAGAATGTTCTCTATATTTTTCGGGAAGGAAGATATGTCTGGGAACTTTTAGAAATGCGGAAAGTAGATTTGGGTCTTTGATCCCTCTATCCGAAATTTGTGTTCGAACCATTCTCTCTCTTGCAAGAACGGTCCCTGCATCGTCAAATTTGGAGACGAAGCCTAAATCAGGATTTTCCATTGACGTATAGACCCGACTCAGTATTTTGGTTTTGGGTTCGGCTCTGTAGCTCAGTCGGTAGAGCAGAGGACTGAAAATCCTTGTGTCGGCAGTTCGATTCTGCCCGGAGCCAAAACCCGATTATCCCTTCTTTCTTTCCTCTCCCAGTTTCCATAATTCGGTAAATACCAGATCTTCCACTTGTTTGCAAAGTTCGGGCTTATATAATTTTTTTACCGGCGGTTTGGGATACACATGGATCTCATCCGTGTCCGGTATATAAGTAAGCATCCGTAAAATCTGATCCTCCCCTTCAATTTCATACATCGTATAGGACATCCCCTTAGAAGGGATAATCTGAGAAGTTTCTAAGTATTTCATGATTCTACTGCTCTATCAAGTCTAGATCTTTTGGAAAGAGATTTATTCTAGGTTTTTGTTTGGGGTATTTTACTTCCATGAGTAAGTCTTAAAAAGCTTGTACTAAAAGGCCTTTCCGTATAATCTTTCCCAATGACTCGGTCCTCTCTTAGAACTGACGGAGCTTTTCTTGTCGGGATCACCGGGATGATCGGTGGTGGTAAATCCACTGCAACAAAAATCTTGGAAGAGTTGGGTGGAGTCAGGATCAGCGCCGACGAGATCGCCCGTAAATATACGGATCCGGAAAGCCCTATTTCGAAGGAATTAATAGATTCCTTAGGACAGGAAATTTTGGATGAGTCCGGTAAGGTAGATCGAAAAAGGATCGCTAAGTTGGTATTCGGAAACCCCGAAAAGCTGAAGATCCTAAACTCTTTGACCCATCCCAGGATACGTAAGGAGTTTTTAGAAGTATTAGGCGGATTAGAAGAAGGTAGCCTGGTCCTGTGGGAGGTCCCACTACTCTTCGAAACGGACTCTTATACTCTTTGTGATGCAACCGTTTGTGTGATCTCGGATCCGGAAGTTTCCTTGGAAAGGACCGTAAAAAGGGACGGGATCAGCAGAGAAGAAGCGGAAGCCAGAGCAAAAAGCCAGCTTTCTCTTCAGGAAAAAGCAAAGAAGGCCGACTATTCCATTAAGAACACAGGGGATTTACAAGACCTTCGTAAAGAATGCGAACATTTGTACGTTGAATTAAAAGGAAGAATGAAATGAAGGAAAAAATTTTCTACGTCATCAATCTGGACAATAAAAGGATCACTCTGCTTTCCCTGTTTTTAGTGGGACTTCTTTTTTCATTCTTCTTTTTAGGAGTTTCCGTCGGTAGAAAGAGAGGCCAAGTTCAAGACGACCTGGCCCTCAACTCCAACAGAGACGTACAATCCTTGTCTTCTTCCACTGTAAACCAAGCGATGGATGAATCTTCTACCGTCAAAAGGGAAGAAGAAGTTAAATTCAGAAATCTTCCTCCCGGTGCGGAAGTTGTGGATCTAAGATCCGAAGTTTCTCCCGCAAAAAAAGAAGAACCTTCCAAGATAGAAGTGGAAGCTCCGTCTTCTTCTCATCCTGAAAAAAGATTAGTTCGGAAAGAAAAGGAATCCAAAAAATTAATTCACACCTCCCCTCGTAAGGCGGCGGTCCACAAGTCTGATAATGATTTTTTCGTTCAAGTCGCGGCTTTCAAAACTAAAGAGAAGGCGGATGAACTCAGGTCGTCTTTAGGTGGAAAGTCTTACGTAAAAAAAACCAAAAACGGTTATTTTACGGTCCGGATGGGAAATTTTCCGTCCAAAGAAGACGCGGAAAGGTCCATGAAAAAACTTCCAGGCAACTTGAAAGAAAACGCTTTGGTCTCTAAGGAATAATCTTTTTTTTTAGATATTCTTCCGGCCGATCTTCCATATTTTTTCAATTGACCCAGGAACCGTGAAACCCCAAGTTCGTTGTTAACAGAAATGGATCTGAAAGAACTCGAACCAGTTCGTCTTGCCGTTGTCAGATCCACAATCGAAAGATTGCGTCACACATATTCGGATCTTTTAACATCGATTAAGGGATACGATGGAATCCCCTCTTTTTTCGAAAACAATCTCTACGCCCCCACCAACAAGGAGGAAAGAGATCATGCATTGGAAAGTTTGTACGAAAAATTAAAAACGGTCGCAGGCAAGGCAATGACCGATAATATCCATCAGATTATTCTACTGAACAAACTCACCGATTCTTTGGATTTTGATACTGCAAAGGTAGTGATCGAAAATAACCTGATTGAGGACGGAGAGATCCCTCAGGAAAATCTTTATGCCGCTTTGGGAGCCGTAGGCAGATTCGATGACCGAAGGGCCCAGATCGGGATGGTGGGGGAAACTCTGAAATTTTTCTTTTCCCTTTCCAAACTTCCTATGGTAAAACTGATCATGGCTCCGATCAAAGTTGCAGCATCCATGGTAGGAGCTACTTCTTTAGTGGATACTATGGAAGCCGGATACAATCTATCCACTAAGATCAAAGACTTGCAGCCGTTTATCGAATCGTTCGTAGATAGAGAGAATAGACTCTTAGGAAAGCTGATCAACGGCGAAAAACACGAACCGATCCAATTTTAATTTTCCGAACGAACTTCACTCAGATTCCCTCTTGCCTTTTTTCAGATTTCCTAGATCCTTTGCTCCGGCCGAAGTTTCGGCCTTGAGGCAGACTGATGTTTATAGGTCATTACGGCGTTTCTTTCGCTTTTAAAAAAGCGGAACCCAAAACTCCTCTTTGGGCAAGTTTTGTGGGAGTTCAATTCGTAGATATTTTGTTTATGATCTTTATCTTGTTCGGGATCGAGGGTATCAGATTTGTTCCGGGATTTACGGAAATGAATAATTTCGATCTTTATTATATGCCGATCACCCACAGTTTAGTAGGAGGGATTGGTTGGTCTATTTTATGTTTTCTGATCTTTAAATTCGTCTTCTTAAGATCCAAACCATATTCGGATTCTTTAAAGAACAAGATTTCCGGGCTGATCGGTCTGACTGTTCTTTCTCATTACTTTTTGGATCTCCCTATGCACACTCAGGATTTGCCTATCTTATTCGATTCAGGTCCTAAAATAGGTTTCGGTCTTTGGCATAATAAAATTCTTTCCATCACGATTGAAGTGACTCTTACATTAATCGGTCTTATACTTTATTTCAGAGCGACGAAACCGGGCACTACTTTCGGTGGAAAATATGGAATGCAGATATTCGGTGGAATACTTTTGGTCTTAGCGATTGCCACTCCATACTTTCCAACTCCGCTGACTATTCCTGAATTTTCTATCCAGGCGTTGGTAGGTTATTTGGCTCTTGCTTTAGTTGCAGGTTGGCTGGACGACAAAAGGTTACCTGTAGAGTCTTGATCTTTAGTTTGCAAAAAGACTTCATCGGAAGTAAAAAAAGTTCATTACCTCTTTTCACGGATAAGAAACCTTTTTTACTTCTTTTGAAGGACTATTGGATTATTGTTATTTAAGTCCGTTTGGAAACTGAGAGCGTAAATCCTGAATAAACTCTTTATAACAATATTTCAACATATCCGAATGTTTAAAATCGTTTGGAAAATGATAAAATCCAATACCCAATCCAGATTCAGTCGGGGCCGAATATTTTTTAGAGAATACCGCCTTATTTGTCTTAGTATCTAATAAAGACAGTTCTACTTGCATTTCACTGGATATATAAACGGAAGGAACGGGTAGTATCCAAAGATATATGTAAAAGATGGAAAGGCCGTAGGAAAAAATTTTCGCGTGTAACTCCGTGTTTAGGATCGACCCTTGGATCACATATCTGAAATTCCCTTTGCGTGACTCAAAGCTACTTTCCTTGAACAACCCTGCATTTTCCAATTCTGAGGCTAAAGCTTTACCAAAATCATCCACCGGTTTATAATTAACCCAAAGTCCTGATGTAATATGATTCTGTTGCCCATCTGGAATTTGATAAGTTATCCAGCCGAAAGGCATGAGCGGTAGAAAAGCGAAACCGCCTCGATTAACATTTTCATTCGGTCTAGCGTCATCAAACGGTAGAACGGCGATAGATTCGTTTGTTAATTTATTGGCTGAAAAGTTTTTCGCTTCCGGGCGATAAACCCAAGATTGAGAAGTGGCGCATGCAGCAAAATAGAATATGGCAAATAAAAGTAAAATTCCTTTCCTTTTCTTCATTCAAATCTCTCTTTCATAAATTTATTCGTGAAGATTACCATTCCTTCCTCGAAGATTCGTCCCGACTCATGAATTGAGACCTTTGAAAGCAGGAAAAAAAAACTTGATAGATTGGTGTATTTCTACTGATCATTTCTGAATGAATTCCGCAACAAAGCTAGGTAAGCGGAAAATATTTCTCTTTTCCTCGATACTCTTGCTTTTGGGGATTCTATCCTGCCAAACTCGTTTACAATCGGAGTTACTTTCCGACTATGCAGAATTAAATCCCGATTTCGGTAGAATAGAACTCTCACCATACGCAAAAGTATTAATCGATCCTAGTGGTTCCCTTACCTTTTCGGAAATTAAAGAAGGACCGATTAATAACCTACATCCGAGTAGAAAAGACCAATTATCTTTCGGTCCGGAAGACGAAACTATATGGCTCTCGATCCAATTTACGACAAATTCTAAAGATTGGGTTTTCTTAATGGATTATCCTTGGATTGATGAGATAGACTTTACGATCATCGATTCTAAGGGAGCTTTGATAATCAGCGAAAAAACCGGAGACAAAAGATCGTATTCCGCCCGAAGTTTGAAATATCGTCTTCCTGGAATTTACCCAAACCTAAAAGTCGGCGAAAAATATACCCTTTTTATCAGAGTAGCTTCGGAATCAGTTAAACCGGTCCGTATCTTTACCGAACCTTTGGAAATGTTCTTAGGGAGAGATCATTTTCTTGGGAGTATGTTTCCGATATTCGCCGTATGTTGTTTTCTATCGTTACTTTTAAACCTTTTCTTGGCTTACAGATGGAGATCTTTATTACCTGTTTATTATAGTTTTTTCCTTATTAGCACTCTATCCTACCAAGCCCTTTGCGAAGGATATGGTAGTGTTTATCTATATCCCGAAGGAGGATTTTGGGAAAATCGCGCCATTTTCCTTTTTGGATTCGTTGGCGCTTGTTCGGTGGCATATTTTTGGCAACGTTTGCTGATCTTGCCTACACTTGCTCCATTTTGGAGTCGGATCATCTGGCTTACTTCGACGGGATATGTGATAATTGGAGTTTTTTTAATATTAGGAATTATTAATTTTATTTTTTTAGAATATGTTATTAGAATAAATTTTTTAATATTTTCATTTTCACTCCTATGCTCCGGGATCATTGCTTATAAAGAAGGTTTTTCTCCCGCAGTGTATTCCGTGACGGGTCAGTTGGGTGTTATTTTTCTTATAAATATTTTTCTTTTCGCCACCTTGGGACTAGTCCCGAGCACATCCTTTACTCGAAATGCTGTCTACATAGGATATATTTGGGAATTCATTTTCTTTTTCTTTACTCTTTCTTCTAGGATAAAATTTCTCGAAGAATTTAAAGTAGGAGAACGTGTGGATGAACGAGCTGCTGAAAAGTATAAAGTTTGGAAAAAGAGCAGATTAAAGGAGTCGGAAGGACAAGATGCAGCAGATCGAATTGAAAAGGCTCTTACTGTCCACAAATTATATACTGAGCAAGGTTTACAGTTGCAGGATTTTGCTGATTTCGTCCAACTACGACCTGACCAACTTTCAGAAATTTTGAACGTCCGCTACGGTAAAAGATTCAATCAACTAGTGAATGAATACAGAGTCGCTCACGCAATCGTACTACTACAATCCCAAAAAGAAGTAAACATCATCGATATCGCTTTCGAAAGCGGTTTTAATTCAAAAAACACGTTTAACAGGGAATTTAAGAAAATCGTTCGAATGTCCCCAAAGGAATTTCGTTCCGCAAAAAGGTGATATTCAGGTTCTTCAAACTTTCCGACTAGACCTTTTGGGTTTACTGACTACCTGTTTCGGTTTATCTTTTACGTTCTTTTTACTTAGAAGTCGGAACAAAAAAACATAAGCTAACAATCCGAAGGTCCATTTTTTCTATTCGGATCAAGACTGTGTAGTTTTTTCGTTTTTAGAAGTCGAAGAGTATTGGCCGAACCACCTCGGCCATTCGTATATTCGGATCACTCCGTAGAATTAGAAAAAGGCAAATAATAATGGCTGCAAACTCCATACAAACTACAAATTTTTCCGAAAAAGGAGCGATCAGTATAAATCGGATCCGAATCGGATTCTCCATAGTGATGCTTTTAGTAAACATTCTGGCTTTATTTTCTCAAGGATCCAGCTCCCAAACCAGCACATTCATAAACTTTTTGATAGAACTCACGATTTTCGGCTACGGGATAGCTCAGATCATTTTGCTCAAAAAGGGAAAGCTCAAAAGTTCCTTCGTAACGCTTTGTGTATTCTTAGATATCTTAATGTATTCACTCATATTCATCACCGTAACCGTTTACGCGGCCAATACGGAAGCGATGGTCGGAACATTAAAGATGCCGTTTTTCATCATGTTGTATTTTTTCGTGATGATCTATTCCGGACTTCTGCTTTCCCCCAAAACCACTTTATTGGTAGGGTATCTGGCTCTGATCGGAACATTCTCCATGGATTATTTCGCATGGTTAAACGGAGTGGAATTCAAATACACTACGGAAAAGTCCACAGAGATCTCCGTATTTTTCGAGATTATAAGATTCGTATTTTTTGTTTTAGGAATTCACATCTTAACTTCCGTCGTAAAATTTTTGGTTTCCGTCTCGGATGTAGCGATAAAGTCCACAGTGGAAGCGGAAGCTAAAAGTGAAGAAGCGGAGAAAACTAAAAACAGAATTAAAGACGAGGCTACTGTCTTAAACAAAAACACATCCGAAATGAAAAACGAAATGGATACTTTGAATTCAGAGATCCAAAGCCAAGTCTCTAGTATGGAGCAGATCAGTGCCTCCTTAGAAGAATTAGCAGCCTCCACAGACAGCGCAGCCGAATTCGTAAAAGCACAGTTCGGCAAAATAGAAGAATTGAACAAAGAGAGTGATACATTAAACTCGATCTTAAAGGAAGTCCGTATTTCAACCGACTCACTATCAAGAACAACGGAAGAATCCAAAGTTTATAGCAAAGACGTATCCGGAGCCATGGAAGTTTTAGGAAATAATTTCGGAGAAGTAAGTAAATCCTTCCAAAAGGTCCAAGACGTAAACGATATCATGAGGGAGATCGCCGACAGGACCAACTTACTTGCGTTAAATGCTTCTATCGAGGCGGCAAGAGCCGGAGAACATGGAAAAGGATTCGCAGTAGTAGCGCAAGAAGTAGCAAAACTTGCCGACAGCGCTTCCGAAAACGCGGCCACAATTTCCAAAATTATAGGTGAGGCTGCAAAGTTGATCACAAACGGAAACACTGCTGCAGAGGAAACAAAACGTAAAGTTTCCGTCCAAGAAGCTGGATTTACTTCCATAGTGGATAACCTGAATCAATTGAGATCTAGAGTGGAGAACCAAGGACGAATCCACGAATCATTCCTGAAATCTTTCCGAGAATTATTCGATCTATCTAGGCAGATAGAATCGATCGCAAGCGAGCAGAAGAATGGGACCAAAGAGGTAGTCCAGGCGCTTTCTTCCATCGAACAATCTTCGAATATTATTTCGGAAGGCTCCACCAGAATGAGAGCAAGCCTAGAAGAACTTTCGGAGCAGTCTAAAAGATTAGTGGTTCAGTAAACTCTGAGTCCCTAACATTTCTTTATCAGATTGCCGGATTATTAATTAATTGAAGGTTTTGCGAGTGGAGGGACTCGCCGTTTCGCAGTTTTGCTTCCTGCAAAACTCGGCTCCACGGCGTCTTTTTCGAGCCCTTCACCATCCATGGCTCGGGACGAGTTTGTTTACGCTCCCTATGGGTCGCTACAAACTCTTTCGCTCAAAAGCTTCGAGTCCCTCGAAATATACTTAATAGAATGTTTGATTGTTCTAAAAGGAAAGTTTTTGCGAGTGGAGGGACTCGAACCCCCACACATTACTGCACCAGAACCTAAATCTGGCGTGTCTACCAATTTCACCACACTCGCGACGGGTTACGAAAGTCAGTTTTTCAACAGAAGACGTGACGTCAAGGAGATTTGGTAGGCCACCTTTCTGGATAGGCTCCGTTTAGACCTTCTCTATATTCCAACTTTGGAATAACGGCAAAATTGCCTCCGCTAAGGCTAAGTCGAACTTTTCCGTGATTTTCAGATTGTACGGATTGGATTCCACCAGTTTGGAACCGATGCCCTGTCCTTGTACCCAAGTGCATAGGTCGGTCGGTTCTGTTTCATACGGTTTTTCTAGGATCTTTTTTAGGAGATCTCCCCGTATTCCTTGGGGAGTTTTCATAAACCAGATCTTCTCCCGGTTTAAAAATTTAAAGCGGCCTTTTTCTTCTTCCAAAACGGTTTCGTGATTTTTAGAAGCGAGTGTGGCAACCCCGAACTCTTCGGTCACTTTAGACAATCGGTCCAGATCATCTGCGGAAACGAACGGTCTTGCTGCATCATGAATGAGGATGATATCATTTGCCGAGAATTGGAGACTTGAAAGACCGGCTAACGTGGATCCGTGCCTGGTTTCTCCGCCTTCTACGATACGATCTCTTTCTCTAAGCAAGGAAGAACAAAGTGTCTCCGATCTTAAGATATAGTCTTTATGAGATACAAGAACGATACTTTTTGTTTTTCCCCAATCCAGAAAGATTTCCAGGCTATGGAGTAAGATGGATTTTCCGTTTAATTCTAAAAATTGTTTTGGAATATCGGACTTCATCCGGGAGCCTGTTCCTCCCGAAAGAAGTAGTACGTAAATATTACCCGAGGGAAACCAGGACTTCATTCTGTAGGACTTGTTCCAAGGTTTGTTTCTTGCGGACGAGTTTAACAGATCCGTCCAGATCGATCAGGACCTCCGGGGTTTCCGGATAAGAATTATAATTTTTTACGGACATGGAAGAACAATAAGCTCCAGCTCCTTCCATCACCACCAAATCCCCGATCTCAGGAATTTCCGTGGTCCTAAGTTGAGGTCCGCCCCCTTCCTCTTGTGTGATCAAGTCCCCACTTTCGCAACAGTGTCCTACATATACAAAGTCGCCTGTCTTACGTTCCGATTTTTCTTTCGTGGGGATCACTACCAACGGATGTTTTGCGGCATACAACGCCGGTCTTGTGTTCACATCCATCCCCATATCCAGTTTTACGAAAGTAAAACCCCCCACCCCTGTGTTGACGATATCGTCTACCTGAGCGAGGATGGCTCCATTATTCACCATTAAGAAAGAACCGGGTTCTATTTCCATTTTGAGCTGAATCCCTTTTTCTTTGGCATAATTTTCAAAGAGCTCTTTGACGGGTTTTCCGATGACCTGAGGATCGGTCGTTTTTTCACCGATCATTCTTCCAACTTTGAAACCTCCGCCCAGATTCACTGTTCTACAATCGGGGAATTGTGCCGCGATCTCTAAGGTATAATGTGCTACAGCCTTCCAAACTTCAGGATCGGAACCGGAACCTATATGTGTGTGGACTCGAACCAGTTTAAGTCCGTATTTAGAAACGATCTCTTTTACTTTTCCGATCTCTTCATGCCAGATACCGAAGGAGGATGTATTACCCCCCACATCCGTTTTTTTCGTTGCTCCGGAACCTAAACCAGGATTAAAACGAACGCTTACTTCTTTCCCAGGAAAGTTTTTTCCAAATTCTTCCAATTGCCACAGAGAACACGCGTTGAATTGGACTCCTTGAGAAACCAAATCTTTCAAGGATCTCGCTAATTGTTGGGACGTGAGTAGAATGTCGGAAGGTTTAAATCCTGCGAGTATCGCACGTTGCACTTCGTGTTCGGAAGATGCGTCTATATGAATGCCCTTCTTCCTTAATATTTCCAGGATCGTGCGCCCCGGATTCGCTTTCATTGCAAAGCGTACGGTCAGGCCGAAGGCGTTAGGGAATGCGAGTGCGTCGTCGCAACTTCTTTCGATTCCTGTACGAGAGTACACAAAAACCGGAGTCCCGTAATTTGTTGCGATTTTTCTAGCTTCTTCTGGAGTCAAAAATTTAAGATTTTCTATTGATTGCATAGGGTTAGAGGGTTTTCTAGATCCTTCTAGGCCATCTTTTAGAGCGGTCCGGGTTTTTTCAAAGGCAAAATTCCGATATGGCAGGCAAAATCACTCATCTCGAAGCTCTTTCTCAAGTCTGCAAACATTTGGATCACGGGACGGCGGAACAAAGAAAGATTGCAAAACTTTTAAGAGAAGAAGGCACCCGTAAGTTTGCCAATATAGGCGCAATCGCTCCCGATATTTTCTATTTTTATCATGTTCTTTCCCCTGTTCGGACCAAAAAGGCCCTTCCTTGGGGAGACCTAAGCCATCACGAAAACGTTTTAGAATTAGTGCTGAATTTTTTGGACGGAGTCCTCACTGTCGAAGAAGGAATCTATAGAGATCGTTTTCTCGCATTCACCCTTGGTTATATCATCCACTGCGCAGTGGACATTGTCACTCATCCTTATATCTTTTTTATCTCCGGTGATTATTATAGTCCGGATAAACAGATCAGTTCAAAAGCACAATACAATCATATGAGAGTGGAATTCGCTTTGGATTCTTGGCTCCTGGATTTCAGATGGGGAATGACCCCGAAAGCGTACGATTTCGTACAACATGTGGATGTGATCTTCAAAGGAAAAGATGGGAAGAAAAAAATGGACCCTATGCTTTGGAACTTTTGGCTGAAAGGTTTAAAAGCCACTTTCCCAAAAGATTTCAAAGAAAAGTATATAGGCTCCGAAGAAAAGATTATCCCGGGAGATATCCTTAACGAATCCTTCTTAGGTTATTTGTATTTTCATAGATACTTGGATTCCAGAAGCAAAATAATTAGGGCCGCACTTAGATTTTTAGACAATATCACTTTACATAAAGTAAATTCCTCCGTGCTGATGCTCCCTCTAAAGGAACATATAGACAAAAGGATCATGAACGAAGAAAAAAGAGAATGGTCTTATCCTGCGGACCCCAACCTGATCCGAAACGATTCTTTTGTAGAGTTGATCAATAAGGCATGCGAGTCCGCAAAGGATGCGGTGACAAATGCCTGGGGTTATGTTCACGACAAAACTTCTCGTTCTTCTTTGATCAAGGAATACCAAGGATACAATCTAGACACCGGACTTAGGTACCACGGTATCGATAAGATGCGCCAATTTTCGCCTTTATAAAAAGCAGAAATTAAAACAAATGAAACACGAACCCGTAGATTTTTTCACAAGATATTTCGTAGTACTCTTTAGGGACAGGGTCCAATCCCGTCTAAATTCTTCCGATCCTGTGCGTAAACTGATCTATCTTGTTTTGGGACTGATCTTCTTAAACGGATTTTTATTCGTATTCTCCATCAAAGATATTTGGCAGGTCCCGAAAGCGGACCGTTACGAAAAACCTTCCCTTCTATTCGGGATCAACTCCGAAGGAAAGTACGAACCGATCGCGGAGTTTTATAGATTCTCCCGAGTAGTGATCTCGGATCAAGATCTTCCCGGCGGTTGGGAAGATAATAAAGTGATTCGCTGTTTTGTTTCCACAGAGGATAATAATTTCAGATCCCACAAAGGTCTGGATTTACGCGGAATTTTTAGAGCTACCATGGTCAACCTTCTTGCAGGAAGAGTAAAAGAGGGCGCCTCTACGATCACTCAGCAGGTCGCTAGATTAAAATTCTTAAACACGGAAAGGTCCTTCTTACGAAAGGCAAGAGAAGCTTGGCTGGCGCTTCTTTTAGAATTGGTATTCGATAAGAAAACCTTAATGGAAATCTATCTAAACGAGATCCCTCTCGGACACGGTACCATAGGAGCGGGAGCGGCGGCCAAATTTTATTTCAGAAAAGATATCAAGGACTTAAGCTGGGGAGAAGCGGCGCTACTCGCAAGTTTGACCACAAGACCCAAGGAATTTTCTCCATTAGTGAATCCGAATACATCAGCCTCCAAGGTCAGAGTTGTATTCAAAAAACTTGTGGAAAACGGGATCCTGGACGTGGAAACCGCCGAGAGAGAATTCGAAACATTCTCCGAATATTATATAACCTTAAATCGTTCTCCTAATGATTCCGCATTTTCGGACCGTCTGAACAAATTCCCTTATTTTACGGAATATGTCCGTAAAAACCTAGCCCGTTATATACCTTCTCAACAGATCTACGAGGGTGGTCTGAAGATCTATACCACCTTAAATATACAGCATCAATCCCAGGCCGAAAAAGCGTTGGCTGCAGGTTTAAAACAACAGACCCAACTATCCAACCAAAGGGCTTTTACTAAGATCGATTCCTTCGAGGATACCTACGGTTCTACATTCAAACTTTTAGCGGAACTCCATGATCTTCCCGAATTCAAATTTAAGATCTCCAGGTCATACAGGACATTCAATAGAGCCTGGCAGGAAGAATTCAGAGACGATTTAGCCGTTTTAAATTTGATTTCCGGGACTGAGATGTTAGGAGAAGCAATCGACTGGAATTATAGGACTCAGGCTACAGAAGACCATTTACTTCCTGTAGAAGGTGCATTAATTTCCATTCGTCCGGACACAGGTTATATCACCGCAATGGTAGGAGGTTCGGGATTCCGCTCGGACAACCAACAGAT
Organism: Leptospira sp. B5-022; assembly: GCF_000347035.1. Classification (GTDB taxonomy): domain Bacteria; phylum Spirochaetota; class Leptospiria; order Leptospirales; family Leptospiraceae; genus Leptospira_B; species Leptospira_B cinconiae. The sequence continues at coordinate 21,332 of NZ_ANIJ01000047.1, read as the reverse complement.
CCGCGCATTTCAAGCGTACAGACAACCAGGTTCCGCATTCAAACCGTTAGTATACGCTTCCGCGATGGAATATTATCATGAACATCCGGACGATAAGAAAAATGTTACTGCCGCTTCTTTATTCGACGATTCTCCGTTGCAGTACGTGTTGGAAGACGGAGACGAATGGAACCCAAGCAATTATTCGGGAGAATATTCCGGATTTATCCGCTTGAGAGAAGCGCTCGAACTTTCCAGAAATAGTGTTGCCGTCCGATTATTGGAACATACCGGTCTAAATAATCTTCTGCCAAAACTGGAAAAACTCTTACAAGTGGAGAATAGAAATCTTCCTAAAGACTTTTCGATCGCATTAGGAAGTTTTGAAGTTTCTCCGTACGAACTCGCAAGGTCTTATGCCGTATTTGCTTCCGGAGGAAAACAAGTTTTTCCTCTCAGTGTTCTGTATGTAGAAGATGAACAAGGAAATCTGATCAAAGATTTCCGAAAAGAATTCGAATCCAAAGAACGAAAAAGATTACTCTCTCCTGAAACAAGCTATGTGATTACTTCGATGATGGAAGATGTGATCAAAAAAGGAACCGGAACGGGGGCCAGGTCATACGGACTCACTCGTCCTGCCGCTGGAAAAACGGGAACCACAAATAATTTTAGGGATGCTTGGTTCGCAGGTTATACTCCGGAACTTGTTGCAGTTGTTTGGGTGGGTTATGATACCGGAACACTTTCTCTCGGCAGAGGAATGTCGGGCGCCGTTGTGGCCGCTCCTATCTGGGGAAGATTTATGGCAAACGCACTTGCCAAAGAAAAATCAAGACCGTTCGATTTCGGAGACGCAAAAATTGTACGCAGGACCATCTGTTCCATCTCCGGAAAACTTCCCGGTTCCCATTGTTACCAAACGGAAGAAGAAGTTTTCGACAAAGACACAGTTCCGAAAGAAGTCTGCGAAGACCATAGAGGAATGACTGAGCCGGATCCGACCCCTACCCATACCACGGACCCAGGAACGACTAAAAAGAAAAAACCGAATCTCTTTGAAGGTGACGAGGATGTTATTCGTTAGGGACTGAGTGCAGTGTTCGCGATGATAAGGTTGCGACGAATTTAAAATTTGACTTCGCTGCGCTTCAGTCACCGACTCGCCAACGCCGGTCGTTTTCTCGCTCCCTACGGGTCGCTGCGAAAGGTGACGAGGACGTAATAAGATAAATTTCGCATAGAGGACAAGGAGATCACGGAGGGTTTTTAGATTTCCCCCAACTCAGTGTCCTCTGTGCGAAACCTTTCCCGATTATCTTCCGCAAAAAGAGTTGTCGATTTCGGAACCGCCCACCAAATAGATGAATCAGCAGTCAGGAGTAACAGATGGCCATCGGTAAGGATAATAATAACAGCGTAATCGGCCCGGGTTCCATTTTTGAGGGCAAATTCTATATCGCTGGTTCCCTACGTATCGACGGAAAATTCGAAGGGGAAATTAAAACCGACGACGCATTATTTATTGGAGAAACCGGTAAGGTCCGCACTAACATTTCGGCAAGAGAAGTGATCGTTGCCGGAACCTTGATCGGAAACATTAAGGCGGAAACAGAAGTCCGCTTGGAAGAAACCGGACGTCTCTTAGGGGATATTATCGCTCCCGCTCTTTCCCTGGCAAAAGGTGTGGTAGCAAAAGGAAATATCACCGTAACAGGCGGACAAAAGAAAGACGTTAAAAAGATCGTGGAAGAATCTTTTGGCGGCACAAGGACTCTGGACAACGGTAAGGAAGAATAACTCTAAGGCCTCGAGTTCTTTTTCCCACCTCTTAGATTTGTTCGAATCAAAAACTCGGGTGGTTCTCCACCCGACCGACCGATACTCATAGTATGATCTTCAAGAAGCCCAGGCAATTGACCGCAGGAAAAGAGATCCTCCGGACAGATAATTTCACCCTGATCTACCTGGGCGCATTCCATTTCCATTATTCCTTTTATTTCAGAGGGAACCTATATCACGGAAACCTGGATTTCAGAAGGCGTAAATTCCGCGTTATTCCTCTTATAGCGTCAGTCGTCTTTATGGTCTTGTTTTTAGGGATCTGGATGAGTCCTTCCAATGCCTCGATGGAATCCGCATCCACAGAAGTGACTGAAAACGATCAGGAAGATTTAAAAGCCAAAAAAGGCGACGAAAAGTTCTTAGAAGAGTCCGAAAAAGCAAAGCTGACCATTTTGATGGCGAACGAGATCAAAAGCGCTTCCGACAAAAAGAAACAATTTAAAGTAGTTACCTACAAAGTTAAAAGGAACGAAACTCTTTCCGAGATTGCAACCCGTTACAAGGTTTCAATGGAATCCATCGCAGGCTCCTCCAATATCAATTTGGAAGAAACACTTTACCCGGGACAAATATTACAGATCCCGAATAAACAAGGTCTATTATATAAATTTAAAGCGGGAGACACCGTTGCAAAGGTAGCGTCTCTTTACAAAGTGAACCTGGATGAAATTTTAGAAGAGAATAAGCTGGATGATCTGGATATTCTTCGTCCCGGCCAAAAAGTTTTCCTGCCAGGCGCCGTGATCCCGGACCCTGCACCCAAATGGGTGGTTCCTGTTAGTTCGCATGTAGTCACTTCCAACTACGGATGGAGAACCTTTCCACAGCATAAATTCCACGAAGCATTAGACCTAAAAGCCAACTACGAAGCGGTGATGGCTGCTCGTAACGGTAAGGTTGTATTTTCCGGATGGATGGGCGGTTACGGTAACGCGATCGTAATCGAACATAACGACGATTTTAAGACATTATACGCTCATAACTCTAGGCTGAACGTAAAACGAGGAGATTATGTGGTAGCGGGTAAGAAGATCGCAACCTCCGGATGTACAGGTTACTGTTTCGGCCCTCACTTACATTTCGAAGTAATTCACAAAGGGAAATCGGTAAATCCCGGAAAATATCTAAAAGGCCTCAGTTATAAAAGAGGCTCTAAACCGAACCATTAAGATTTTATGATGTTTCGATCTTTCTTTTTTATTCTTTTTAGTTTTGTTCTCAGCTTAGGTTGTGGTCCGTCCGCATCCGAGTATCTGGCAAAAAGGACAAATCCGCAGTATTCTTCCACTCATGGGATCGAGGTGTTTTTTAATACTTCCAGAGCGGTCAATCCAGGTACACAGGTCGCTTGTTCTAATTCTTATTTCCTGAATTTCGGAAATATGGGAACCCAATCAGGTTCTTGTTTGGTAAACGTTCCGGCTGACAGAGAGATAGGTTCACTCCCCTTCGGTCTGGGGAATAAAGAGAAATCATTCCAGTTCTTAGAACATAGAGTTGCCATCCAAGGAAAAAGCAAGGAAGAGCAGGAAAAACTTTGGTGGAACGGAATAGAAGAAGATCCTTTCGAAGAAGTGATCGTATTCGTCCACGGATTTAATGTAAACTTTGAAGAAGCTATTTTAAGGGCGGCCCAACTCAAATACGATCTGAAATTTCCCGGTAAGGTGGCGCTCTATACTTGGCCTGCAGGAGGAGACGGTTCCATGCTTGGGACCTTCTTCCTCAAAAACACATACGAAAAAAATTTAATCTCCGCAAGAAGTAGCAGAGATTCGTTTAAAAACTTCCTGAAAAGAATGATCTCTACTAAAAAGAAGATCCATCTATTGGTACATTCTATGGGACATCAGGTGGTCTTAAATTCGGTTTCAGAACTCTCCAAAGAATGGGGAGACAAACCTTTTTTAAAAGAATTAGTATTGAATGCTCCGGACTACGATACGGGCGAATTTATTTTAATCCTAGACAGTTTGTTAAAATCTTCGGAAAGGATCACATTATATTGTTCTCCCGGTGACTCCGCATTGTTTGCCTCCGCCCAGATACACCAGACAGGAAGACTAGGCGCCTGTTCCAGATTTCCCGGTGTGGATGTGGTCAATGTAAATCCGATCGACGCTTCTTTATTGTCATTAGGTCACGGATATTATTCTTCCCGTCCTATCTTGACCGATCTGTACCAACTCTTTTTGGGTTTAGGGGCGGAAAAGAGACTGTTCATTCGAAAGTCCTACGGAAACGAAAACTACATTCTCCGAAATTAAATCATTCTAAATTGTCGACCGATCCATCCGTCCCAGGGATGGAAAAATCCTTTTCCCGCTTCACGTTAGACGATATGTCAAAAAATTTTAAATTTTAGTCCGAAAGGATTAGGGAAATTTTTATATACTTATAGTTGTTTCAAAAAAAATTACAAGATAGTAGTCGATCGTAACAAAAATCATCCTTATATTCGATTTTACTTGCAAAGATGGCTTTCGAATTCTTTTGCACATTTCCGCAGATATTTTCACCTATCAATTTACATTTATGTGGTTGAAACAATCGGTTTTATTCGTAGATTAGAAGTATGCTCACAAAACCTAAGATCCTAGTTGTCGAAGATGAGATCATAGTCGCAGTCAACTTGGGCCAAAAACTTAAAAAATTAGGTTATGATCTTGTAGGCATTACATCCTCCGGAGAGGAAGCCATCCAAAAGGCGGAGGAAAATCATCCTGACCTAGTCCTAATGGACATTAATATCGAGGGAAATTTGGACGGGATCCAAACTGCGGAACTCCTACGGAACAGATTTCAAACGCCCGTTATTTATCTCACGGCTTATGCGGATGAAAACACTCTCAACAGAGCTAAAAGGACCCAGCCCCTAGGTTATATAGTCAAACCGTTCGAGTCGGACCAACTCCGTTCTTCTATCGAAGTTGCTTTGTATAAAAACGAGCTGGAAAATAGAAATCGCAAAAACGAAGAATCCTTAAAATCCACTTTGAACCAAATGGAGTCCGGGATCATCACTACGGATGAGAACGGTTTGGTTTTATTCTGCAATCCAGTAGCAGAAAAGATCGCGGGCTTAAGTTACGCGGAGTCCATCGGACTTTCTTTAACGAAGATCTTAAAATTAGAAGATACAAACTCATCCGCTTATATTCTTCCTGTTTCTGATGTATTAACTTCTCATCAAACAATTGAGAAAAGTGGAATATTCGCGATCGATGGGATCGGAAATAAGACGGCTGTGTCGGTCCAGATCTCCCCCATTCTAAACACTGAAGGAAAATCCAGCGGGTCGATCACCGTTCTTCGTTTGGGAGAAACCGACAATACGAATCAGTCTTACTTAAAAGAGATCCATCATAGGATCAAAAACAATCTCACCGTCATTTCTTCCTTACTCAGCATGAATGCCTCCAATCTGAAGGATCAAGAAACCTTGGATATTTTCAAGGATAGTCAGCATAGGATCCAAGCTGTAGCCCTTCTGCACGAAGTGCTTTATGAAAATCATGACCTGTCTTCCATCAGCTTCGATCTCTATGTTCGTAAACTTACGGACCTTCTATTCGAAGTATACAAGGTGGATCGTTCCAAATTCAAACTTATACTGGATATCCAAACCCCTAAGATACCGAGCGAAATGGGAATGAACTGCGCGTTGATTATCAATGAACTTCTGACCAATTCGTTTAAACATGGATTCAAAGGTAGAGAGAGCGGTTCTATATTGATCCGCTTTAGTTTGAATGACGAACGATATTTCTTAGAGGTTAAAGACGATGGCGTGGGTCTTTCGGACACAACGCCTCAAATTCGCAATTCCGCCTCTTTGGGACTTTCCTTGGTGGATTCTTTTGTAAAACTCCTAAGGGGAAAACTTTCATTAGAGAACGAGAACGGCTGCAAAGCTACTCTAAGTTTTCCTACAAGACACGAGACCTAAAAAACGTTTTACTCGTCGGCTGAATCGGATAACTCTGATCCCGATGAAGACAAACTTTGAATTCTTTGAAATCGTCGAAAGAGAAGACGGAGTAGCCATCGTCTTCTTGAATCGCCCCGACAAAAGAAACGCGATGAACTGGAGTTTCTGGAGAGACCTTCCCGACGTAGTTCATGAAATTAATTCCAATCAAAAGATCCGTTCCTTCGTAGTTGCCGCAAGAGGTAAATCTTTCTCCACAGGTTTAGATCTGGACTCATTCTTCCAAGAATTCGGATCCGTAGTACAAGGGACTTATGGGGACGATCGTAAAAAATTCTACGAATTGATCCTCCGCATGCAGAAAGGGATCAACGCAGTTTATGATTCTCCTAAACCTTCCATCGCGGCAGTCCAAAAACATTGTATCGGAGGAGGACTTGATCTGATCTCCGCCTGCGATATCCGTTATGCGACGTACGATGCAAGTATATCCCTCAGGGAAGCAAAGGTAGCGATCGTAGCAGACATGGGTTCCATCAACAGGCTTCCTTCTATCATCGGACAAGGAAACACAAGAGAACTTGCCTATACGGGTAAGGACATAGACGGAGAAGAAGCTCTGAGAATCGGACTTGTATCCAAATTGTTCAAGGACCAGGACCAACTTTTGAATGGTGCAATCGCAACAGCTTCCGAGATCGCCGCCAATCCAAGGATAGTGGTAGAAGGTACTAAAGAAGTAATGAACTACTCCGAAGGAAAACCGTTAGCTGTCGGTTTGAACTATGTCGCGGTATGGAATTCCAGTTTTATGGATTCCAGAGACTTCAGGGAAGCGATGAAGGCCTTTAAAGAAAGAAAAAGGCCGGAATATAATAAAAGTTAGAATCTCACCGAGTGCGGATGTAGGAACTCCTACAAACGAACCACCGCGTTTTGTGGAATTCCGACATCCGAATCAAACGTACAGATCCAAAAGCCTGGATCTTCCCTCGGAAGCCTGGGCTTGTAATTGAGCTTCTACGTTGAGTTTCAAAAGTTTAGAATTCATATCCGACTGAGCTTGGAAGATTTCTCTAGGCAGATTTGCAATTCTTTCGATCATGAGAGACTGGCTGGTTTGGCTACCGATTTCCATTTTCTTTACCTCGATTGAAGTGGGGATTTTTCTTTCCTTTGCCCCCGTTTCAATCATCGGTTGATCTGTGGAAAACTTGATTATTTTAGGAATTTTTTTAGCCTGTCCCAGTCGTGGGTTTTAGGGAACTAATCGTAAGCGCCATCCATAGGGAAAGGCAGAGAGAATTTACTAAGGCGTTCAATCTATACAAGGAATCCCTGAATTTCACCAAAAACCCGAAAACCATCCTGAAGGTGAAAAACCGCCAGGCCTGGTGCCAATACTATATTGGAAATACCAGGGAAACCTTGAATCTTTTCCAGGAATTGCAGGATCGTTTTTCCGCTCATCCGGAAAGTAGACTGTATTATGCAAATTACTTAATCAAGGTTCACAATTACAAGTCCGCCAAAAAAATACTCACCTCCGCAATCGAACTCTTTCCGGACCAATTGGAATTATACCTTACTCTTGCAAGTTTATTGAAAGATACCGATAGGTCCAATGAGGCGATCCAAGTCTTAAAACAAGCACTGTCTCAGGAAAAACTTTCCAGAGGAAGAGGGATTAAACGAAAAGATATCTGGTCCGAACTTGGATATTTGTACTACCAAAGGGGAGATTATAATTCAGCTTTAGCTTCTTTAAAAACAGCCATGAGAATGGACGAAGAAGAAACTTTCCTACATTACGATATGATCGCTCAATGTTATCTGAAAGTCTCCGATCATAAGAATGCTCTTAAGTTTATAGATCTGTATATCAAATATTTCGGAGAATCCGACGCGGATATTCTCGTGGTAAAAGCAAGGGCTCATGCCCAATTACAGGAAAGTCACTTGGCCTGCGCTTCTTTGTTACAAGCATACTCCTTAGAAAACGGGCTTAAACTTTCAGCAGAAGATATGGTCGACTTCGGTCCGCTATTACAGACCGGTTTTTTTGACACATTAGAGAATGTTGAAATAGACGAAGCTTGATCATTTCCCCGCTAATTTTTTCTTAGCAAGATCTTGGATCTTTAGGAAATCTTCCAACTTCATATTTGTTTTCGCTCCCACAGGAGAATTGTTTACTTCGCTATGATCGTGTACGTAAGGGATCCCGATCTTTGATAGATCGTCTTTATCGATCACAATCGTTTTTGTTCCTTTCGTAACCGTAAGATAATCTGATTCAGGGATCAGCCTAGAATGGTCCACACTATTTTCAAGTTCCACCTTACCTTGGCAATGGCAGATAAAAGTCATATCCTCTACTACGGAAGTATAAAATTTAGTTCCTCTAACACCCGCAGTCGTCGTCGGAGTTCCTAAACTTACGCCTTCACCTTTCACAAGTTTATTGGAGAGGAGCCAAGATCTTCCTTTCTCTTGGAAAAACTTTTTGTCCGATTTGATATCGTCGAAGCGAAATTTAGAACCGGACTGGATCTCTAGTAAGGAAACATTTTCTCCAAAGGCGATCATTGCAGTAGCGCCTTCGTCCGTAACCAATACGTCGCCGCTTTGGATCTCTTTGTTTACCTCTGCTTTGGATTTTTCGGAACCTCTTTCCAAGGTTACGTTCCCAACAATGAATGTGATCACTCCTCTGTTTGTATCCGCCTCCTTTTTAACGCAAGAAAACAAAACACTTATTAAACCTAAAAGAAATAGAACTGAGAATATTTTCATAGCGGTCTATCTTGGAGGTTCCGTTAAGGGAAGTAAATCGATTTTTAGGATAGAAGATATCGTTATTCTTCTTTATTTTATATGATAAAGAAAAAATTTCTTAAACGCATAAAAAGAAGGTGAAATTTAGTCCTTAGATCTTAGAGTAAATTCTTTTCAAACTTTATTACAACCGAACTTATTTGGAAATTTTTTTCATAGTACCGATGGTGGCATCGCTTGCCAACCTAAGCTGTTTGATCGAGAATATCGGAAGAGACCATCCATTCCATAGGCTCATGACCGTATTTTATCTTGCTGTGGGAGTCCAAAATGGAGCTACCGCTGCAATGTGCCTATCCTCTTCCGACGAACTAGGTTTGGCATGGTGGATCTTCCAATGTCATTCTTTTTTCAGTTTGGCTCCTATTCTTGCGGGTATGGCAGGTTTTTGTACGGGTCGAAAAATCTTAAATCCGCTTACAGTTCTTGTATTAGTCGCGGCGGTCCTCGCAGATTTTTTATGTTCTTCTATACCGCATTACTTCGTGGTCGGATTTAATCCCTTCCCTTTCGGTTATGGCCCTCTTCTTTCTTTATCTGGCGGTTTGATCGGAGCCGGAGTTCATGTGCTTGGAATGTGCATTTGTATTTACTTCTTCTTAAACCCTGTAAAATGGAATGTCTTCTTTGAGAAAAAATTCTTTATTACGATTTTCTTACTCTGGTGGATGGCGTTATTTTCTAACTTTTTGCCTCTTTACGGTATAGATCTTCCTCCTCTTCATCCGGTAGCGGACGCTGCGCTTTCAGTTACACTCTCCGTTTATTTGAACCGATACAACCAAGGAAGTCCCGGATTATTCAGGATAGCGGCGAATATATTGATCTCTATTGCAGTAGGCATTTTGGTAGGAATGTTATTCTGGCCGATTTTTAAATCTTTACAATTTAAAGAGATCTACATCACCGCGATCTCCGCTTTGGCAGCTTGTAGCTTCTTATCCTTCTTAGTGTTTCATTTATATAAAACCGCAAATGTAATACCTAAAACCGAATTCAACTTAGAAGAATACGGATTGTCCAAACAGGAACTCCGTATCTGCGAATTATTGAACGAAGGACATAGCAGATCCTTTATACAACTCGTATTGAATGTTTCTAATGGGACTCTTAGAAATCATTTGAAAAATATATATGCAAAGGTACTTCCGGGATCTAAATCAAGCTCTAAAGACCAACTCCAAAGACTTACGGTATTTTTGGCTAAAAGAAAGATTGAGAAGAATTAACCTTCGCCCGTGTTACACGAACGAAGGTTATTTTTTTATGATTTTGTACAGCGTGCTCGAAAGGACATCATCTTCTTATTCGGGCCGCCTCCGAATTGGTCCGCGATTTGACAATTTAATACCTGAAGATCGTAGATCGTAAGTGTATTTTCCATCACGAAGGCAGGACAATCGTTTACCACTCCATACGTGTTTCCGTCGTTATGATCTAAATCCATATGAGATCCGGTTGAGAGAGCCCCAGCTTCCAAAAATATTCCCGAGTTCTTGGACATATCGATCATGTGGATATTCAAGATAGGCAGTGTAGGTCCAGTATCCTTACTAATAATGACTCCTATATTTCCATCCTGGCATTCTTCCTGGTTTAATAAATTGAAACTATCCGAATCCAACACCAAAGTCGCAGTACCTAAAGCCGGTTCTGCAAGTCCGCCGATTAAACCACCAGGCCCTGCTTGCAGGGCTGCAATTGCCAATAAGGATTGATCATTCTTCTTTTCTTCCGAGCAGTTTACCAAAACAAAAGTAAAGATAAACAAAATCGAAAAGTGAATCTTATATATTCTAAACATATTTTCTCCGTAAGATATATAGGAGAAAGATTACACTTTTTGGAATGAGTTGGTCAATTTCCCAGATGTAATGGATCCGTATCTGCTCTATTACATATGTAATGTTTTTAGATCTTTATGGACTTATCAATCCGGAACGCTGGCAAGCTGGTTGACATCCTCTCCCCGAACGAGAATAAATTCTCCATTGGAGCCTTTTAGCCTACTTTCCAGAAACGGTTTGTATTCTTCGGAATGATAGAAGTTTTGGACCGCTTCTTTGGAAGGCCATTCAATTATTAAGAAGAGCTGAGGCAGTTTTCGATCGCCTTCCATCTTCTCCATATTTGTGGTCCGAGAAAGATATCTACCCCCGAATTTTTCCACCATCTTGGTTACATTACGAACATAAGCTGGGATCCAACGAGGGCTGGTGATATTCAATTCTGCTACGGAATAATACTTCATGACCTTCTCCCATCTTAGATCTTGAAACGGTTGCAAGCGTTTTCGGAATTGATTTGAAATGTAAACTAGTAATACCGGTAGGAATCCGAACGCCGTTTTATTCCCGAAAAATTAATAAATCCGGTGTATTCTTATCATCCCGAACGAATTTTTGAGAGCGATATTATAAGATCAGTCGAATCCTACTCGGTTTTGGTGCAAAATCTTTTCCGAAACAGCGGGAGATAATCGGCCTTTTCCATAAGACCGATAGAATGAATCCGCCGAGGAAAAAATGAACAAAGAACATTTCGATGTGATCACTGTAGGTGCGGGTCTATCAGGGATTAGCGCAGGTTATCATCTGCAAAAACTTTGCCCGGGCAAAAAATACACCATCTTAGAAAGTAGACCCGATATAGGCGGGACTTGGAGTCTCTTTCGTTATCCGGGAATTCGTTCGGATTCGGACATGTTTACCTTGGGATATTCTTTCCGACCTTGGAAAGAAGCGAAAGCGATCGCCGACGGACCTTCTATCCTAAATTACGTGAGAGAGACAGCATCCGAATTCGGAATAGATCGTAATATCAGATTCGAACATAGAGTAACGTCCACTTCCTGGTCCAGTAAAGAAAACCTCTGGACTGTAGAAGTAGAAGTGGGACCTAAAAAAGATAAACGCACATATACTACGGACTTTCTTTATATCTGCAGCGGTTATTATAATTACGAAAAAGGATTTACTCCGAACTTTCCAGGAGTAAAAAACTTTAAAGGTCAGATCATCCATCCGCAACATTGGCCCGAAAATTTAAACTATACTGGTAAAAAAGTCGTAGTGATCGGAAGTGGAGCAACCGCCGTCACCTTGGTCCCATCCATGGCGGACAATGCTTCGCATGTGACAATGTTGCAAAGGTCACCGACTTATATCACAAGTCTTCCATCCAAGGATATAATTGCCGATTTTTTAAGGTTTCTTTTGCCTGCAAAGTTGGCTCATCATATCACTCGTATCAAAAACATTCTAATCCAGATTTGGTTCTATCAGGTTTGTAAAAGATCTCCTAACTTTGCGAAGTGGCTAATCAGGGCAAGATTAAAGGTTTCGCTTCCGAAAGGTTATGATATAGATACTCATTTCAAACCGAACTATCAACCTTGGGACCAAAGAGTTTGTTTGGTTCCCGATTCGGATCTATTCAAGGCGATCTCTAAAGGAAAGGCCTCCATAGTTACGGACTATATCGAAACTTTTACTTCGAATGGAATCAAATTAAGATCCGGAAAAGAATTGGAAGCGGATATTATAGTCACCGCAACCGGATTGGAATTACTAGCGATCGGCGGGATCCGACTCAAGGTAGATGGTTCGGAAGTGGATATTTCTAAACTATTCACATTCAAAGGATTAATGTTAAGCGGAGTCCCGAATTTTGCGTTCTGTGTCGGGTATACGAACGCATCTTGGACATTAAGAGCGGATCTAACATCTACCTATGTCGCAAGATTACTAAATCATATGCAATCGAAAGGTTACAAACAATGTATGCCTATTTGCGATCCGGAAAAAATGGAGAAGGAGCCGATACTCGATCTAAATTCTGGATATATCCAGAGAGCAATAGATCAATTCCCTCAAAGAGGGGCAAACCGCCCTTGGAGATTCCATCAAAATTATCTAATGGATCTATTCGATATCAATTTTGCCAATGTGAACGATTCTCATTTATCCTTCGGATAAACGACAAAAATAGGAAGAAGAAAAACCAAATGAAAAGTTTTAAAAATAAAGTAGCAGCCATCACCGGGGCCGGATCAGGAATGGGAAGAGAACTTGCGATCCAGCTTGCAGAACAGGATTGTAACCTTGCGTTGTCGGACGTAAACGAGGCGGGACTTGCGGAAACGGTCCAATTGGTAAACAAGAAGAATCCGAATGTTTCCGTTACCAGTCAAAAGCTGGACGTTTCCGACCGATCTGCGGTCTTTAATTGGGCCTCTAAAGTAGCCAAAGATCATCATAAGGTAAATCTAATATTCAATAATGCAGGGATCGCATTCGGCTCCACGATCGAAGGATTCGAATCCAAGGATTTTCAAAGAGTAATGGATATCAATTTCGGCGGAGTGGTAAACGGTACTCAGGCGTTTTTACCTTACTTAAAAGAAAGTGGAGAAGGTCATATTATCAATACTTCCAGCGTGTTCGGGATCATCGCCGTTCCAGGGACTTCCGCATACAACGCTTCCAAATTCGCGGTCAGAGGATTTACGGAAACCTTAAGACAAGAATTGGATTTTACCAAAGCGGGAGTTTCCGCCACAAGCGTTCATCCAGGCGGCATCAAAACTGCGATCGCAAAAAGTTCTAAGACCAACGACAGTGTAAAGGCACTTGGCTTGGATCCGAATACTGCAGGTGAAAAAATGTCCGCTCAATTTATCACGAGCGCAGAGAAGGCGGCAAGGGTAATCTTAAAAGCAGTAAAGAAAAATTCCCCAAGAGTCCTGATCGGACCGGATGCCGTGTTCTTGGACTTAATGCAGAGAATTTTTCCAAGCTCTTATCCTAAGATCATTACCAAGGCACTTATGGGAAGAATGGCAAAATAAGAAGGTCGGCGAAGAGCATAATTTTTATTTTGCATTACAATAGATATTATACTCTTCGAACTCTTTTTATTCAAAAAATATAACTCTACTCTTCTTCAACAGAGGCGCCAGGTGCGTTTTTCTTAACGGATTCGATCCCGTTTTCGCAGGCCTGTTTAGATTTATACCCTTCGCTTACGGCAATAATTTCTCCGTTTGCAGCCTTTAATCTAAATCTATATTCTCCTTTAGCATCCTTATAAATTACGAATTTTGCGGACATTTGAACCTCCTGTGGGTGGAAGGAATATAGCTTAATGCAAAAAAGATAGTCAATTTATTTTTTGCTTAAACATTAGCCGGATAGGTTAAATGTATTTTTCGCATTCAGATTGTTCTTACTCCGAGCGAGAAACCTTATCCAATTCGAGAACTGAGTCTTTCGAAAGAAGTTGTTGTAAGCGAAAGCGATCTACGGCCGATCTTCTATTATTAGAATTTTTCTTCCCCAGTTCTTATTGCACCCCTTCATGTGCCGGTCATGTATCACAATCGAACAATTTTTGAGACTTGAGATCGATCGAAATTATTACGCGGATTTACTACTTTTGGAAGTGATTGATACTATTAATATGAATTCAAAGTAATACGCCAAAAGTGTATTACTTTGCTCATAAACGTTATGCATTTATCCCTAAAAACACGGATTAAAACTGACAAATGTCAATTTTTTCATCTTTTCAAATGAAAATAGTTTTTAATGAATCCCAACAATCAACAAAAGAATTCCAGCCATTAAGGATTGTGATGGAGACATTCGACATTTTTCGTCAAAAAAATTGTTAGAAAGCGAAGAGGATCCGATCCAAAAACATGGATATAAGAGAAACACATAAGAGGTCTTGGGATATTTTATCCGATCCCACTGCAATTTCCAGAATTGCAGGATCCTTTCTTTATTCAGAAGAACTTACAGTGAAAGGCCGGCAATCCGAGAACAAAGCGATTATTATAGAAACTTTCGGAGATTCCGGACAGATCTCCGTTCGTTTTCAGCAAAGATCAAGAATATCATCGGATGAAAAGATCATTCTACAAAGGACTTTGAAAAATCATTTAGAGCTGAATTGCAGAACTATCAGGCGTCTCAATGATTTCGAATTTTTGATGCAAGCTGAATCGGTTTGTATTGCTAAAACGAATCGAAAGGAAGAAAGGCTTAGAATTAAGAATGATTCTGTGTTCGCGACGAATATTGTTTATCATCCTGAACGTTTCGAATTAAATCGGCATATCTCTCCGAACGTTATACGCGACATTTTGGAAACTTTCAAGGATGAATTAAAACATCCGAAATTTGGAGAGATAAACGTCGGACTTTTCCAATCAGGCCAAGAATCCAAATTCGAGATCGTTAGAAAGACCAAAAAGATCTTCTACATCCAAAACACCAACAATCCAGGCTCTTACACCGAGGTCTTGCCTCAATTCGTGAATTACATAACTTATTTCGGTAAAAATATTCTTTCTGCAATCAGACGGTATAAAAACGAATCCATAATATCGGAATTAATACTTCCTTTACTATATGATAAAAACGACAAAGACTCGTTTCCTAAGGCTTATCTTTGGATAAGAAGTGCTCAAGAACCGATCCTAGCCGAAGATCTCTCCGAACTCTACGCATTATCGGAAAAGATCATCACTACAATCCAAAACTCGGATTCTATCAAGTCGACCGATCGATTTGACGTAATTGATATTTCCGAATCGGGCGTAAAAATAAGGATACGTCAAAAGGATATATTGTACAACGTCTACCGAAACGAAAGTCTTAAATTCGACCTTGTATTCAAAGGAAGGCCACCGATTCACATGAATGCAAAGATCTGTTGGCGCTCCATAGACAGGAATGGAAAACTTTTTTTAGGATTAAAATTCATATCTGATCAAGACCAGCTAACCAGCTTAAGAAAATTGGAATATAATCTTCAATCATTACGCAATCGTATAAACTCCGAAAAAAGTAATGCTGCGGTCGTTAAAATTTACCGCACTTCGGTCCCGAGAAGAAAGAAAACTTAACTCAGGCTTACAAGGATTACTCAACGAAGCAAAATTAATTATTCAATGCCAGTCTAATACCCACTCCAAATTGTAGGTAAAATGTATTTAATATTCTCCCAGTAAATTGGTTCCCGATTGGATTAACTTCTTATCAAAAGATTAATTGAGCATTGATCTGCTTCTCTACAGGCAAAAGACGATTCTAAACAAAATTAACGACATTTGCCGTAAGGCGGACGACTGTCTTTATAGAGTTCGATATTAAACAGACCTTCTCGGATTTTTCCATTACTTTCAAAGCCTTGGCCCGGTCCGATTCGTTCGATATTCGGATCTTTGCATCCAAAACAATCTCAGTGATCGAATAACGTCCTTCAACCATCTCAAGTTTACCGTTAGCGGAACTTTCAAAATCGGAGAATTCAAGTTTTGAATTTTTAGCGATCGCAAGAAAAGTTGTCATATAACAACTGTTAACGGAAGCAACAAACAGATGTTCAGGCGACCAAATCCCGGGATGACCGCCGGGAAATTCCGGCGGTGTAGCTACTTGTATGGAAGAAAGACCGGGTGCGGAAGCGATCCCGATCCTATCCTTCTCCCATTTTACATTTACTTGATAGAAATGTATTTCCTCCATTAACGCCTTCTTCCTTTCCCAGGTCTACCTCCTCCTCGTCCCCATAGCGGATCTCCTGCGGGAGTCCGAAGAGTGAGCTTCTGTCCATCCTTAGTAACTTCGCGAGCAACGATGATATTTCCGACCTTTGAACCTACGATCGTTATCATATCGTCTTTGGCTATCTTCACGGTTTGTTTATCTATGTAAAAGGAAGGTCCTAACATAATCGTAAACGTTTCATTTTCGGCTTGAAAGGTTAAATGAATTCCTTCCCCTCTTCCACCATGAGGAACCTTTATAATTTCGGTAACCTTCCCGCTTAACGTAACTTCCGTTGTGGGATCGTATTTCTTTCCCATTCCTTGGCCCATATTACCGCCGCCTTGGGCAAAAACATTCGTAACGATCAGCATACCGCAGATCATTAATAATAATCGATTCATCGGATCCTCCAATTTAACAAATAGATAAAACATAACTTATATTTCCTTTCAACGAAATATAGCCTGTATCTACATGATATATATCACGACTCGGACGCGGTCCAACAAAACAAGGCGCATGAATGAAGTAGCATAAGAAAAGGAACCCAAAGACGAAATTCCATTAAGGTATAAAAAACAAATAGTTTGGGTATGGATCCCTTACGACAAAAGTATATATTTATTATTAAATAAGATGAATATTAAAGCTTGGATAGATCTCTACAATCTATTTCGAATTCCTGAATAGATTGTGAATTGAAAAGGTCCTGCGAAATTCGCAATCCTGTCTCGCCGAATTTTCCTTTTTCTATTTTCTGATAGCCGATGGTAACATGGAAGGTATCGATCCAATTTATGTTCTCGAAGTCTTCTCCAATCTTAAGTTTAAGAGATTTCCCCGGTTGTACTAAAGCAATAGATTTGGATTGATCCTCCGAATTTTTGTGCTCTTTATTTGAGCCGAAAAAATATCCAAGCCTTGCTTCCGAATAGTTTCTCTCAATCGAGGGAGAAGCCGTATTCAATAAAATTACAGGATCTGAGTCCTGGTTTTTGATCGTTATTTCATTCAAGATCTGATCGCAACGAATACTATCGACAGTTAGAGAATTAGGAATTTGTTTGAAATCTACAGATTCTTTACACGCGAAGGTTGTAAGCGAGCAAAGTAGTAATAAGGAAGATTTCGCACCCATTTCAAATAACTCCTTTACGTTTATATTCTATTTCTTGTGAGAATCAATTAAAAGACGAAAAATCCGACTCAGATACAAGAACATTTCTTTAAAATGTAATGAATTATTTTCTGAAGCCGTCGCGAAGGATTTTTATTTAAAAAAATACAAGCCAGAACGGCAAAGCTCATTCAATTTGTATTTCATTGAAGAATCAAGGGAAAAGGACCGTTTATGATAGAAAAACTGGTAGATTTATCCATTCGTAAGAAAGGAGCAGTATTGATCATCTGCGCCATATTCTCCCTTATCGGTTTATTTAACGCTTTAAAACTTCCAATTGACGCAGTTCCCGACGTAACAAATGTCCAAGTAACTGCCGTTACTTCCTCGCCGGGTTTGACCCCGTTCGAAGTGGAGCAATTCATTACGTATCCGATAGAATTAGAGTTGAACGGAATTCCCGGAGCAAAAGAGATCCGCTCCATCTCACGCGCGGGAGTAAGCTCCGTATCGGTTATTTTCGAAGATGGGACAGACATTTGGTTTGCAAGACAACTTGTGAATGAACGCCTAAAGATTGTCGATGCCCAAATCCCTCCGGAATACGGATCGCCTGAATTAGCTCCCGTTGCCACGGCCTTAGGGGATATATACGAATTCGTTCTTTCTTCCGATAGACATTCTCCGACAGAACTTAGGAGTTATGTAGATTGGGATCTATCGAAAAAAATAAAGGCGGTTCCTGGTGTAATTGAAGTAAACACGTTAGGCGGAACTTTAAAGCAATATCAAGTATTGATCGATCCCAAAAGATTAGCGGCACACAATCTTACCGTGACCGAGATCTTGGATGATATTAAGGCTGCTAACTTCAACACCGGCGGAGGTTATGTTCAAAAAGGAGAAGAACAATTAGTTATCCGCGGAGAAGGACAGTTCGGAGGAATAGAAGAACTGAGGAGAGTTGCAGTTAGAACTTCTGCCGACGGAATTCCACTTTTATTAGGCCAAATCGCTAAAGTAGAAGAAGGACCCGCACTTCGTTTCGGTATTGCCACTCAAAAAGGCAAAGAAGTGGTTGCTGCGACAGTCATCATGCTGCTTGGTCAGAATTCCAGGGATGTCGTGGATCGAGTGCGCGAAAAAGTAGAAGAAGTTCGACCGACTCTTCCTGAAGGAATGAAGTTAGAGCCGTTTTACGATCGTTCCGAATTTATTAACCGTGCTTTAAAGACTGTCTTTATGAATTTAAGTGAAGGAGCTCTACTTGTATTCCTTGCTCTTATCCTAACTTTAGGGACAGCAAAAGGCGGAGCGTTAGTTGCCGCGGCAATTCCCGTTTCAATGCTGGTTGCGGTTATCTTTATGCGACAACTGGGTGTTGTAGGGAACTTGATGTCTTTAGGCGCACTCGATTTCGGCTTACTTGTGGACGGCTCCATCGTAATGTTAGAGTCCGTTTTGGCCGGATTTTATATAGGTAGAAAAAGCTTCGATCGCCCCATGAATGAAGAAGAGCTTCGTGTTGCTACTGAAAACATTATTTCGGATCGATGCAAGAGAGTAGCGAAAGCGGCAGCATTCTCCGTTGCGATCATTATGCTTGTCTATCTTCCTCTCATGGTCCTTGAAGGAGTGGAAGGAAGAATGTTCCGCCCCATGGCGATAACCGTTGCCCTCGCTCTAGCAAGCGCACTTGTTTTTTCCGTTACGGTCTTTCCGGCAAGTCTTGCTTACGCATATAAACGACCTTTTATCCATAAAGCACACGCTTGGGAAAAAATAGAGGAATACTATATTAAACTTTTGGATTGGGGATGGATGCGAAAAAAAAAGATCATTCTCTTTTCAGTCGGAGTTATCCTTTTTTCATTTTTATCCGGAAGTTTCTTAGGTTCCGAATTCTTACCTCGAATCGATGAAGGAGAATTGGAAATCGATGCAAAAAGACTACCCTCTACCGCTATCGATTATTCCCGAGATTTAAATATGGAGATCGAAGAGGTTCTCTCCGGATTTCCGGAAATTGTTAGCGTTGTCTCCCGTGTGGGGCGGGGAGAATCAGCGGCGGAACCCTTAGGTACGGAGGAAACTTCCGTCATGGTTAAATTGAAACCTAAAGAAGATTGGGTAAATGCGGATACTCGTGAAGAGCTGATGGACAAGATCAAAAGTAAGCTGATCGCAGAAGTCCCTTCCACTTATTTCAGTATGTCCCAACCGATCGAAAATAGGGTAAATTCACTTCTTACAGGTTCTAAAGCGGACGTAGTCGTGAAGATATACGGAGACGATCTTAAAACTATTAAAAATATCGGAGATAAGATCGCATCTACAATGCAGAAGGTGCCAGGAACCGGAGACTTACGTGTGCAAAGAGTTCTCGGACTTCCTATGCTTCAGATCAATACCAACTACGATAAGATGGCTCGCTATGGAGCATCCGCTTCTGAAATTCTCCGCACGGTGGAGATGATGAGAGTCGGAACTAAGGCCGGAAAAATATTTGAAGGAATGAGAAGATACGATTTAGTTCTCAGACTTGATTTGGAAGCCGACGATCTTCCGGAAGTAGCCAATATTCCAATTATGACAGCAACCGGAAATACGATCCCTCTTGGACAAGTAGCGGATATAGAAATTCTAGATTCCGCGGCAGCCATTTATAGAGAAGCGCTTAAACGAAGGATCTTCGTCGAAGTAAATATTCGAGGAAGAGACCTAGTCGGATATATCAATGAAGCAAAGGAAAAAGTAAAACCTATCGCAGCTAGTCTTCCCGCCGGATATGAAATAGAATGGGGAGGACAATTCGATAACTTCGTGAGAGCAAGAAACAGATTACTCTTAGTCGTTCCTGTCGCCTTAGCGATCATATTTTTTATGCTTATGGCTGCATTCAATAGTATTTACTATGCATTAGGAGTATTTGCCGTAGTTCCGTTGGCAACTGCAGGAGGTATTTTAGGTTTAGTCTTGCGTGGTTTGCCATTTAGTATACCGGCTGCAGTCGGATTTATTGCTGTAAGCGGGATCGCCGTTTTGAACGGCGTGGTGTACGCATCAACATTGAAGGAAGAGATCCAATCCGGAAAACGTATAGCAGATGCGGTTATTTCCGCCGGGATACTTTCGTTACGGCCCGTTCTTACGACTGAATTTATCGCCGCTATCGGATTTCTTCCAATGGCACTTTCCAATATGGCAGGAGCAGAAGTGCAAAGACCTTTGGCTACCGTAGTGATAGCAGGAGTATTGGTCGCAACCGCATTATCTCGTCTTGTTCTTCCTATCGTGATGGAAACTCTTTTAGGTTGGGACGAAGCAAGGATAAAAAGAAAGGAAGAGATCCGAAGAAAAAAAGAAAGCACTTATATTCGGATCGATATCGGAGAAGATCATACTCCAGCTTTTGCAGAACATCATAGTGAAGTTTTGTATGAAGAAAACAGTCATAAATCTGAACCAATTAAGAAAAAAAATGTTAGAAAAAAGACGAAATGAAACGGAAGCGGTGGAACGATTCGAAGGAAAGGATAGTTATTCATTTAACACTCGTAATCCGAACCGAGGACCGCCTAACTTTCCAATCCAGACGGTCCGGACCAGTCCCAAGACAGGAATTAAGGATCTGTCAAGTGGATTTTTCGTTGGGCCATATGAGCCACACCTTCAAAAAAAATATCAAAATTTAGCCCTTAATACACAGTATTTCACCCAGATAACCAAGAAGATACTAAACGACTTCTACCCGAAACATTGTCCAACTACTGAATGTAACAATAGAATCTTAGACAAAGAAATCTCAACAAGACCAGATCTAATTAGATGCCCTCAATGTAGATATCTAACATCAAGACTAAGTTACACTCCCCTTCACCATTTCAAATTGCCGTTATGGATGTTCGGATATTTACTTTATGAATCATTAATTCAATACCCAAAGGTAGTAACAGCAACAGAATTAAGTAAGAGATTAAGAATTGGATATAATGCAGCCAGCTTACTAAAGAGAAGATTTCAACTCTTTGCATCAGACCAAAACCCAAAGTATAAGAAG
>NZ_ANIJ01000046.1 GCF_000347035.1 Leptospira sp. B5-022 | reverse complement strand
TTGCGCAGCAAGCCCGCAGCGCTGCGGCTGAGGCGAAAGTTAGACGACGGTTTGGCTCTATTACGCAGAAATTGGAAACTTTATTATATTCTTAGGTCGTTCTTGCATCGCAGTCCAGAGATCTAACTTTGTCTGCATGCTTAACCAACTCTCAGCAGACGTGTTCGTTGCAATCGCTATTCTTACTGCCATTTCTGGAGTAACTGGACTTTTACAATTCACTATTTCTGATAGTGTCTTGCGAGATATTCCTAAATCTTTTGCAGCCTCAGTTATAGTTAATCCTAAGGGTTTGATTATATCTTCTAGCAAAATTTCTCCGGGATGAGTAGGTTTTCTTTTATTCATAAAGCCACGCCTCTAATGATAATCTTCATAATCGACTACTATCGCGTTTTCACCTTCAAATTCAAAGGTGACACGCCAATTCCCATTTACCCAGACTGACCACCTACCCTTTTCACGACCCTTCAGAGGATGCAAGCGATACGCCGGTAAATCCATATCTTTAGGTGATGTCGAAGAATCTAACCTATCTAAAATCCTAGCTAGTTTATTCGAATGATCTGCTTGTATTCCTTTCTTACTGCCAGTTTCAAAAAACTGTTCAAGGCCTTTGTGTCTAAAGGAAATAATCAATATAAAAACCGTAACCCATAAGGTTACAATGTCAAGCTTTTTCCTTTAAAAATTGAATTTAGCCAAACTGTCCGTCTAACGACCAAGGTGTTCCGACGTTTGCGACGGCACGAGTTTGCCCATGCAAACGAAGTGACAGAAGCAAATGTGGCGTAGCCCAAGCAAGGGTTGCGAAGCAATCCCGAAGCGCTGCGGAAGCACCGATAGTTAGGCGACGTCCGATCCAAACACGGTGCATCCAAATAGTTGCGTTTTGCTAATTCAGCAAATTGCCGTTACTGCAAAATCCTGCTTTCAGATGTTAAATCCCCGCTCCGAATACGGCATCAGTTGAAGACTTTCTTTGCGATCTAATTAGCAGGATGAAACTCAAATCTCGGCACCAGAGCATCTCAGGAGCGGACAAACCATAAGAAAAATTTAATACGGCTCTATTTAAAAAATATTTAACCCTAAAATAAAAAGAAAAAAGTTATCGGATGTGCGCCTAACGACCAAGGTGTTCCGACGTTCGCAACGGCACGAGTTTGCTTTGCAAACGAAGTGACGGAAGCGAATGTGGCGAAGCCCAAGCAAGGGTTGCGTAGCAAGCCCGCAGCGCTGCGGAAGCACCGAAAGTTAGACGACGTTTTGAGTTATCTTAGTTAAATCTTAAGAGAAAGTTGCGAAAGGTATTTTTCAGATAAAATAATTATTTTTAGTTGGACGAATGATATCCTTCATATTCCCAAGATAATCTTTTACCAATTGCCTGCGCTGTTTGTTCCCAATCCGGCCTACTACAAGTTTCAATAAATAAAGTTACCATCTCCAATATTACTGGTAACGAATATCGTTCAATTAGAAAGTAACGAGGTTGAAGGTATGAAGCATATTCTTCTTCATAGTTTTTTGTTATAAAATGCCCATCAAAGTAATCAATACCCATCTCATCGGATGGCCCAATTGAAAATCTTATACAAATGTCTATATCATATGGATCCTCAGGAATCCAATCTTTAATCGGATCATGATCAACGTCATCAAAAGCTCTTATTACAGGTATTTTCATACAAATTCTTTTCAATTAACGTATATATATTAACTTTAATTTACAATTATTGTCTATCTACAACTTTTTGAATAAAGTAAAATTCTCAAAATGTCGTCTAACGACCAAGGTGTTCCGACGTTTTGCGAGTGCGAAGCACTTGGCACGCGACTTGCCATGCAAGGCGAGTGACAAAGCAAAATGTGCCGAAGGCCAAGCGAGAGTTGCGAAGCAAGCTCGAAGCGCTGCGGAAGCACCGGAAGTTAGACGACGTACCGCATCCAAACACGGTGCATTCAATTG
>NZ_ANIJ01000045.1 GCF_000347035.1 Leptospira sp. B5-022 | reverse complement strand
TAAAAGCTTTGAGGCAGAAAAAGATTAGCTCAATTGAGTAATTGATACCTAATTTAATAGGTCACAGTCGCCTAACTTTCGGTGCTTCCGCAGCGCTGCGGGATCGCTAAAGCGACCCTTGCTTGGGCTGCGCCACATTTCGCTTTGTCACTCGTCTTGCAGAGCAAGTCTCGTGCCAAGTGCTTACGCACTCGCGAAACGTCGGAACACCTCGGTCGTTATGCGCAATGTCAAAAAATACATCCTGAGAGAAATTATGAACACTAAAATATTTATAAGTTATTCGGATTTTGACAAACGAAAAGTAGAGCTATTTCAGGACGTATTTAGTAATTACGCCAATTTTAAATTGATAATCATTGCAAACAATAGGACTGAGATGATCTCATTGGCGAATAAAGTTACGGATGGTATTAAAGAAGCAGATTATTTCATCCCAATAATGACTAGAACTTCAATGTCAACACAATGGATGAATCAAGAAATTGGTTATGCAATTTCTCTACGAGACAATGCGAAGCCTCAATTACGCATTTTGCCGGTAGTTGAGAATCAAGTTATGAAGAAATTGAAAGGCTTTGTTCATAAAGAATTAGATATTCCTTTTTCCTTTGAGGGTATCAAATCAAATCGAAGAGCGGAATCAATACGATTTAAAAAGACCATTACATTTTTGCGGGATTACTTAGTTGAAAAGAATGATAAAAATCTGATGAAGTCAAATACAGCAAGTCTTTATGATGTTTTAACTAGTAAGCAGTTTAATTTCATTTTTAATCCACAGACTGGAAGATCGAAAATTCTTAAATTTTCATCCGACGGAACGTTTTTAAAAGGAGGGAATAAAAATGAAAATAATTGGGGGATTGAAGGTAATAAATTAATCATAAGAAATTCAGAAGGGAAAATATATAGTTCCTTTGAATATGACCCTGATAAGAACAGGCTGCAGAGTACAAATGAAGCGAACGCCTTGGCATTAAAAGACCAATATATGGAACCTATCTTATAATTTTGACACTGCGCATAACTATCGCCTCAGCCGCAGCGCTGCGGGATCGCTAACGCGACCCTTGCTTGGCCTACGGCACATTCGCTTCCATCACTGCACTTGCTTACGCAAGTTCGTGCTGTCGCGAACGTCGGCTAGGCTCGGTCGTTATACGCCATGCTTAAAATTGATTCTGTATAGGAAAATTTTTAAAATATCCTTCGAATTCTTGATAATGGCGCTTGACACCAGTGGTGAGTAGCGCTATCATGAATCGTGATTCTTTCTTTTTCAGATAAAGAATGTGAAACTATATGGTTGGGTAAGTTTTCAAAGAAATTTCCGAAGGATATACAAAGAACAGCTAGACGTAAGCTTATACATTTAGATAGTGCAAAGACTTTAGAAGATTTAAAAATTCCTCCTGGCAACAGATTGCATGCTTTATCTGGAGATAGGCGAGGGCAGCATAGCATTTCCATAAATATGCAGTATAGGATCTGTTTTATTTGGGAAAACGGCAATGTAACAAATGTCGAGATAGTCGATTATCATTAGGCGGCAGTAATTATGAATAAAGAATTAATGAATATTCACCCAGGTGAAATCTTAATAGAAGATTTTCTAAAGCCGATGGAAATTACGGCTTATAAATTAGCTCAAGCTACTCATATTGATCAAAAACGTATAAGTGAAATAATTCATGGCCGTCGTTCTATCACAGCTGATACTGCGCTAAGATTTTCTCGTTTTTTTGGAAATTCACCGGAGTTCTGGTTATCAATACAAGCTCATTATGATTTAGAAGTTAAACAGTATGAGCTTAAAAATGAATTAAAAACGATCAAAAAGTTCCAAGAACTTCAAGCTAGTTAATAAAGCACGGCGTATAACTTTCGCCTCAGCCGCGGCGCTACGGGATCGCTACGCGACCCTTGCTTGGCCTACGGCACATTTCGCTTTGTCACTCGTCTTGCTAAGCAAGCCTCGCGCCAAGTGCTTGCGCACTCGCGAAACGTCGGCTAGGCTTGGTCGTTAGACGCCAGTTTTAAAAAATTTATAGTATGACAAATTTTCAACACGGATTGGTTTTTTCATTAGCTACGTCTATCGTAACCTCACTAACACTTATAGGGAAAATTGTAAAAGAAAAAGGACCGAACGAAGACTTTCCTGTGATTAGATCAATTATTTGCTTAGTTGCTATTCCTTTAATTGTATTTCCTATCGTTAATTTTATATTGAATGCTTACTTTTCTTTCAGAGAAGATCGAATAAAGGAATTTATTAGCTATGAATTCTCCCAGATATTAGTTTGGAGGATTTCTTCTGTTTGGCATTCGGTGATATCATTAGGCTCGTATAACATATTTAAAAAGCCTACGTTTTCATTTGTAAATCCAGTTTATGAATTTTACAAAAAATATCCGGAAGTGGGCAAGTTGCCTGACATAGGAAAAATTGGGAGCACTCATATGTATGTGCTTTCAAGTAAATTATTCTATCTTATTGCACTTTTCTTTTTAGGCTTTCATTATGTTACAAAAGGTATTTCAAATTTTAGTAGCATGCTCTCGTTCTCTATATTCTTCATTTTCGATGATTGGAATATTTTTTCTTTTTACTACTTCTCACTCAAAGGAAGGACAAATAAGTTTCATATTTACCGAATAGATACTTTTAACATATTAATAGTGATAACTGCTCTCTTAGTCTGCATTTTTGAATTCGAAATGACTATTGAATCTTATTTGCTTATAAGCATTCTTATTCTTTTAATTATTAGCTTTCTTACAATTTATTTAATGAGAAATTTCGATAAAATCAAGGATATCGTATTAAAAAATAGACCGCAGGCAAAAGATAAAACCGGCGTCTAACTTTCGGTGCCTCCGCGCCGCTCGGGGCTTGCTTCGCAACCCGCTCGCTTGGGCTTCGCCACATTTGCTTCTGTCACTGCGCTTGCTATACGCAAGCTCGTGCCATCGCAAACGTCGGAGCACCTCCTTCGTTAGCCGGACATTCCAGCCTTGAATCTTTTTGTATTTGAATACTGATAATGGAAAATGATATGGACTAAATATTAGTCCATATAAACTAAAAAGTAGTTGATTGATATAAGTTCTTATTTAAAACTCTCTTCATGGATATATTGGAAGGAGTTTTCGGCAATAAAACCGCCGGTAGGGTACTATTGCACATATTTCATTATTCAGAAATTCATGCTGCTGCGATAGCAACGGATTATAATGTTGCTGTAACTCCTATTAAGAATCAACTTCTTCGCTTTGAAGAATCTGGTATACTGACTTCAAAAATAGTAGGTAAGGCTCGAGTATATTTATTTAATTCCAAATCTGTATTTGTTAAACCCATTAAGGAAATACTAGGTATAGTATATAATACCATGCCTATATTCGAAAGAGAAAAACTCTTTTCTACAAGACGAAGACCAAGGCGAAAGGGCAAGCCAGTGTATGCAAAGTCCTAATTGGTCGACAGTAAAGGAAAGTGAATTATGGGAATATATAGCTTGGCATTTATCTGCAAATGGAGTCGATTCAGTATTGGTAGGCGGGGCAGTAGTTTCAGTATATTCGGATGGGATTTATAAATCCGGCGACTTAGACATTGTTTATACGAGTTATAATTCTTCTATTTGGGAAACAATCCAAAGGGTAATGACGAATCTTGGTTTTAAGAAAGTTTCCAGACACTTTATACATCCGGAATGTGATCATTTATTTATAGAATATGCTTCACCGCCGTTATCTATTGGAGAAGATTACCAGATTATTCCTGATGTTAAAAGAGTTTCAGGTAAAATGATCAAAATACTTTCTCCAACTGATTGTATAAAAGATCGCTTAGCATCTTACATTTATTTTAATGCGCGTGAATGTTTAGAACAGGCTATTTTAGTAGCCAAAAGACAATCATTCAATCTAAAAGAAATTAAAAGATGGTGTGACTCTGAGGGTGGTAAAGCAAAATCTGCCTTTGAAGAATTTAAAAATCTTCTATAAAGAAAATTTGTTAAGAATACAATTAAGGTGAGGCTGGAACGTCGGCTAACTTTCGGTGCCTCCGCGTCGCTCGGGGCTCACTTCGTGACCCGCTCGCTTGGGCTACGCCACATTTGCTTCTGTCACTTCGTTTGCAAAGCAAACTCGTGCCATCGCAAACGTCGGAGCACCTTGGTCGTTATGCGCAATGGCTCCGCAAAAATATAATACCACGATTCCTTTGCAGACGGTGCGTTCTTTTTCGGGTTTGCTATCGCCTGCGGACGGGCCATTCTGCTCGTCACTAGGATCAATCCGTTGTCTCCCGACCAGCTTTCAATGGCCCGAATATTCCTCGGAGCCGTGCTTACCCATCTGTCAGATAAACTTCAAGGAACTCTCAGCAATTCCTGTTTGCCTCGCGGATATCCAGTATCTCTGGCTTTTTTCGCCAACTCGAAATGGAGAGATCCTCACTCCGTTCGAAGCTCAGTGGCCTGTGATCGCAATTTCCCATTCCAATGTGAATCCTGTATCTCCAATTCGGACTCTTGCGGAAGCAAAAAAATTGCATTGGTATCCTCTAAGTCATGAGACCCGCTCCTCCGCATTCACCGAACCCACTTCCGGCTTAAAGTTGGGTGGTCACCCGACTTTTACTCAGTCCGATGATCCATGGACCGAAAATAATTCAGATCAAGTTCTTGAACTCGATTCCGCTTACTTCTCGCCACTCGAAGTCCTCGGAGACGCGGCGGTGCTGTATCTTTTCCGCGATCCCGAAGGGGAATTCTGGACACATACTGAGAGTTGCTAGGCTTGCGGAGCCACTGCGCATAACTTCCGGTGCTTCCGCAGCGCTTCGAGCTTGCTTCGCAACTCTCGCTTGGCCTTCGGCACATTTCGCTTTGTCACTCGTCTTGCAGAGCAAGTCTCGTGCCAAGTGCTTACGCACTCGCGAAACGTCGGAACACCTCGGTCGTTAGACGACAACCCGAAAGGCCTATCCGTAATATATAAAAAGAACGAATTAAATGAAATTTAGAATTATGATTAGATTGGTTATCATTTCGCTCCCTTTGTTTTGCTTGGTGAATTGTTTCAAAGACGCTGATAAGTTTAACTCCATATTTGAGGTAATTTTGTCTGACAAATTGATTTCTGAAAGCGATTTATCAAACTATATGAAATCTTCAGATCTACGGATAATAAGAAATTCTGTTTATGCGAAATATGGATATTTATTTAAGTCTGATGATCTTAAAGAGTTTTTCAGTAAGGTTTCATGGTATAAAGGTAAATTACAAAATGTAGATAATTTGCTAACTCAAAATGATAAAATAAACGTAAAATTAATTTCCTATAAAGAATCTAATGCAGAAATTCAAGAATTTCTATCCCTCCCTTCTGATAATTTACCCCGGGACTCAAGTAGGATTTATTTCGGGTTTTGGCATGATTCTCCAGTAGTTGCATCTGGTTGGGGAAATACATTGTCTTTCTTTCCCAATGGTAAAGTCATTGCAAGATTTAACACAATGGATTGTGGGAAGCGTTTACTGGCGTATATAGGATCTTGGCAAGTCGAAAAAGATAATCTCTCTATTACTTATACCTTTAAAGAGCATGTAGAGGGCGGGGAGTTTGTACAAGCATATGGTTCTTGTGCCTCTGACAAAGAGTTGGTAAATGGACAAGTAAAAGTATCAAAGATAAATCCTCCAATGCAAATTGAATATAAAGTATCAAGTGTTCCAATTGATAGATATTACTACAATCCTCAAGATTTACCGTTATTTCAGTTTGGAAATGCAAGATATTGGAAATTAAACGATGATCCAAATTATTATTGAGTTATAACGGGTCGTCGTCTAACTTTCGAGTTGGCGTTACGCTTCGGGCTTGCTTCGCAACCCTCGCTCCAGGCTCCGCCACATTTCGCTTTGTCACTCGCCTTGCAGGGCAAGTCTCGCGCCAAGTCCTTCGGACGCGCGAAACGTCGCCAACCCTCGGTCGTTATGCGAAAGTGACCAAGCAAACTTTTTTTATGAAAATATCAAAAAGCACAAAATTCTATATTGCTTCTATTTTTATCGGATTATTCTATATTCCTGTTTCTTGGCTAAGTTTTGAGTTAGTAGATTCAGGGTTTGGGAAAAAACCTATAGATAGTTTCTTTACATTGTTTAAAAGTGTTTTTGGTTTTCTTTGTTTGTATTTGGCGATATATTTTTTATTTAAGATTGATTTAGAAAATAAAAACGCAATCAAAATAAACTATGTGAAAATGCCTCAGTTTATTCGTTCAGTCGCATCTTTGATGCTGATCTTTCTTTCATTATATCCTTTTTATTTTTGGTTCTCAATGCTAATTCATTGAACCTCAAAATTTCTGTTTTAAAATTTGCAATG
This sequence comes from Leptospira sp. B5-022, assembly GCF_000347035.1. Taxonomy (GTDB): domain Bacteria; phylum Spirochaetota; class Leptospiria; order Leptospirales; family Leptospiraceae; genus Leptospira_B; species Leptospira_B cinconiae. The sequence goes on along the minus strand of NZ_ANIJ01000045.1, from coordinate 14 downwards.
GACCATCTTTAATA
>NZ_ANIJ01000044.1 GCF_000347035.1 Leptospira sp. B5-022 | reverse complement strand
TTCGGCACATTTCGCTTTGTCACTCGTCTTGCAAAGCAAGCCCCGCGCCAAGTCCTTCGGACTCGCGAAACGTCGTCAAGCCTTGGTCGTTAGTCGCCATGCTCTTTAAATATTTTTTTAAAAGGATAAAATGAAAAAATACACTATTTACGGACTCTTTGCTATAACGATCTTATTTCCAATCGCTATAGTGGGAATTCTTATCTCTCAATGGAATGAACCTACTCTTATTGATTATTCTGAATATATTAACACCACAGGTTATAAGTTTACTGTAGAGAAACTTAGTGATCGAACTTTTTCAAAATACTTTTCTGACGAAATTAATTCTGATTCCAATATAAAGGAATTCATAGTTAAAACGGAAAAATATCTAACAGGGACGGTGAGATACCAGCTTCTCGAATATAATTATACACAGGCATTAGATGATGAGACTTCGGAGAGATACGTCTCTATGGTACTTAAGGGAATTAGAAATGATTCAACGAGTTATCTTGTAAAAATAACTCTTCGCGAGTTGGAAGATGATGAGATAAGTATAGTAGGAATCCATTTCGATGATTTTAATTCTAACTTCGAAGAACAAATAAGTTTATCTTTGCAACCCTTTACTGCAATGCACATAGTCGCTTTAAGCATATCGCTAATTGTTTCTCTACTTGTGATGACTTCAGCATATTTTATTGCTTTCAAAAATCCACCTGAGCGCCAATTGCTTTGGATGGTTCTTAATATGTTTAGTATTACTAAACTTTTCTTTAATTGGTTTACTGCATCTTTTTCATATCAATTGATTTATCTTAGTTTTGTTGGGGTTAGCTTTTCTAAAAATGGAAATACGGGTCCTTGGATTCTTGGGGCAAGTGTGCCGATTTTCTCAATTATTTATTTGATTAGGGTATATAATAAAAAGTCCATGAAAATAGTCTCTTCTAAAGAGCACAGCGACTAACTTCCGGTGCCTCCGCGCCGCTCGGGGCTCACTTCGTGACCCACTCGCTTGGGCTTCGCCACATTTGCTTCCGTCACTTCGTTTGCAGAGCAAACTCGTGCCGTTGCAAACGTCGGAGCACCTCGGTCGTTAGACGCCATAAACAAAATTGATTTTATGAGAGAAACGTTAGATCATTTTTTAAGAACATTAATCAATATAAATCTTAGATCGATAAAGAATGCAAATTTAGTCGTCGGGGATCAAAAATTGATATTGCTCGCAGTGAAATGGAGTTTTATAATAGAATATGCAAATTCCATTATGGTATTATTAAGGACTGAGAATGAACAGCCAATTTTTGGCTTACTCCGATCTATGGTGGAATCCTATGTAGATTTTCGAAATTTAATGACAATCCCTGACTATGAAAAGTCATTAGAAATTGAAAATGCTCAGCAAAGGGAGAAACAGCTAAAGTATAGAGATAGAGCGAGTGAGCATCCGTTAGTTAAAATATTTTTTCCATCAGAATCAGCAATAGATCAAGAAAAACTAGATATTGCGAAGATTAAAAAAGTAGCTACTGAACAGAATATAAAGAGCTTGAAAATAATTGATAAATTTCAAAAAGCTCAGATGGAGCCAGAATATTATACTATTTATTCACATTTATCATCACAAACACATGGAAACCTTTTAAAGTTACTAGATAAAAAGTTTAATGTAAACAATGGTACCGCCAAAATTAGAGTATTTACGGAAGTCGACGATTTAACATTGAGTCCGTTAATTGATATGACTGCTGGCATACTCGCTTCTTGCGTTGAAGCTATAAGTAACTATCGACCTGGGATGCTGAGAACGAACATTCGACGATTAAAGCTAATAGTGAAAACATATCGAGAACGAATTCAAAGTTTTTGAGAATGTTTACGGCGTCTAACTTTCGCCTCAGCCGCAGCGCTTCGGGCTCGCTACGCGACCCTTGCTTGGCCTACGGCACATTTCGCTTTGTCACTCGTCTTGCTAAGCAAGCCTCGCGCCAAGTCCTTCGGACTCGCGAAACGTCGGCTAGGCTTGGTCGTTAGACGAAAGTTGCGCAAAATTTAATTATGAAAATAAAGATTCTAATTTTAGCTCATTTGTTTATATTTCCGCTTTTTTTATTAGCTGAAGAAGTTGTTATTATCGGAGATAAGGTTAATGTTCGGGAAAATCCGAATAAGAATTCAAAAATAATCAATTCTGTTCTCATCGGTGAAACTTTTACAATTTTAGATGAAAGTGGCTCTTTTGAAATTATTAATGCTCGAAAAGCAAAATGGTATAAAATTAGTAATCCTTCCTTTGTAGGTTGGATCTTTGGTGGATATACATCAAAATATACTGAACTTAATGTAAAAGAATTGGCAGCGATTGGAAGGGGAGTGGCAAAAAGGAATCCTAACTTTGCAAAAGAATTATCAATAAAAATCCTTTCTAATCCTAATATTCAATTAGAATATGGGCCAGACTCTATCATGTCTTATGGTGAGGCAAAAATAATTGAGAGAATTGCAGATTGTTACCTAGCTGGGTTTAAAGACTTCGAAGTATCTAGTAAGGAAACTCTGATCAGCAATATTGCCAATGCTGTAAAGGCTAAAGACGCTAAACTCTTATCTACTTTTGGAAATTGTAGTATGAGTGCAGCTATTTGTAATTCAGGTGTATTTCTTGATATGACTAACTCAGCCCTTTCAAACGTGATTCTTGAAAAAATAAGCACCCATAAATTAAAACTTATAACTAAATCGTCGAACTTGCAATATTTAACCGGAGATAAGAGTTTGCAGTTTGAGATTAGTAAAACTGAATCTGGTGGATGGACTTGGACCGGAGCATGCCTTTCTGCAAATATCTTTAATTGATTTTAAGCATATAGGCGCAACCTTCGTCTAACTTTCGGTGCTTCCGCATCGCTGCGGGCTCGCTTCGCGACCCTTGCTCGGGCTACACCACATTTTGCTTTGTCACTCGTCTTGCAGGGCAAGCCTCGTGCCAAGTGCTTCGCACTCGCAAAACGTCGGAACACCTTGGTCGTTATGCGTAATT
>NZ_ANIJ01000043.1 GCF_000347035.1 Leptospira sp. B5-022 | reverse complement strand
AAACGACGGTAAAACTCCAAGAGATACCAATCCTAAAGACTACTATTACATGAAGTTCGCTTCTCGTGCATCCGCTAAGGCTGTTGCTAAAAAAAGTCTCGCAATGATGCAGTCTACTTGCCGTGAAGCTTCTCGCTTACAAGGTGCTTCCGACGTTGTTAAAAAAATGGTCGGTGAGACTGTTGAATCCGCATCCGGAGTTTCCGACGGTGAAGCTACTGCTTCCGTTATCGTTGGTACTTCTGCAGGTATCGTAAAAGGAGTGGGAGTTTACGAGTGTAAAGCTACCGGTCCAGGTTCCGATCCTAATGATGTTTCTAAAGACAACTGGGAAGAATGCCAGTGTGTTATTTACGCTAAATTTCCAGGTGGACGCGACGCTCTCGTAGCTAAAGCTCAAGAAATCGGTAAATAATATAAGTTTAGTTTGAGTTTCGACTCGAACTGAAATGGAAAACCCCGCCTAGAAAAGGTGGGGTTTTTTATTTCCGCATAGTATAATCTAGAAAGATTGAGTCGATCGCTAAAATTGAGTAAACAAATTTCAATAAGAAGATGATCAAAAAAGTAATCGCTATTGTTCTGTCTGCTGCATTACTTACCTATTGCGGAGCTAATACCGCTCAAAAAGATGCTACTTCCGTTGGCGAC
>NZ_ANIJ01000042.1 GCF_000347035.1 Leptospira sp. B5-022 | reverse complement strand
TTCGCGAGTGCGTAAGCACTTGGCGCGAGGCTTGCTTAGCAAGACGAGTGACAAAGCGAAATGTGCCGTAGGCCAAGCAAGGGTCGCGTAGCGAGCCCGAAGCGCTGCGGCTGAGGCGAAAGTTAGGCGTAGGTGCCAAAATATTGAAAGTTAATTATTTTAACAATCTTGCTGAATGATGAATAGTAACGATTTCAATATTTTGAGAATTACTAATTCTATAGACTATTCGATAATTTCCAGAAAGCCGTTCTCGTAGATTTTCAATATTGAATTCAGGAACAACCCTACCCATCAATGGAAAACCTGGTATATTCTCGACGACATCTATTATTTTATTTACAACGTTTAATGCATAAACTTCAGAATCTTTAGCAATATAGTCATAAATATCTTGCAAATCTGACTTGGCTCTGAGAGACCAAATTATCTCTTTCGCCATTTAGTTATTTCTTCTAAAACTTGTTTATGCGAAATTGTTTTACTACTATCTAAATCAGATAAACCTTCCTGAACTTTCTTTGAGAAAAAAAGTTCTTCCATAATATCATCAAATGATGAATCATCTGGCAAATTCTCGATAAGATCAAGAGCCTGTTGTTTTGTTGAAGGCATGATTGATATTTGAGCCTTTAATCTATTGTTGTCAAATAAAATTTGGACAACTTATTAACCATTAAAGACGAGCTTAGTCAAATTTCAGATCTACTTTACTATCTTAGTTTCTTTTAACTATTTTTTATAAGCAGAATTATTTTTTGGCACTTGCGCCTAACGACCAAGGTGTTCCGACGTTTGCGATGGCACGAGCTTGCTTTGCAAGCGAAGTGACAGAAGCAAATGTGGCGTAGCCCGAGCGAGGGTTGCGTTAGCAATCCCGAAGCGTAGCGGAAGCACCGATAGTTAGGCGGCGTCCGATCGAAACAAGGTGCATTCAATTAGTTGCATTTTGCTAATTCAGTAAATTGACATTACTGTAGAATGTCGCTTTCAGATGCCAATTCCCCGCTCCGAATACGGCACTAGTTATAACTTTCCCCTGCAATCTAATTATCAAGATGAAACTTAAATCGCAGCACCAGAACATCAAAGGAGCGGACTAACCCTAAGGAAAATTTACTAAGACTCTTAAAAAATATTTAACCCTAAAATAAAAAAGAAAGTATTTATCGGATGTGCGCCTAACGACCAAGGGTTGGCGACGTTTCGCGAGTGCGTAAGCACTTGGCGCGAGTCTTGCTCTGCAAGACGAGTGACAAAGCGAAATGTGGCGAAGCCTGGAGCGAGAGTCGCGAAGCGATCTCGAAGCGTAACGCCAACTCGAAAGTTATACGAAGTGCTTGGGGATCAATCTGTAATTCCCGAAAGATTCAAATTACCCAAAGTACAAGTAAATTTGCTGAATTTTCCTTGGTCTACTTGGTCCCCAGAAAAAAGCATTACCTGAGCATGATAACTAAATATGCTCAACGTTGTATTCTTCGATCGTATATTACCAATTCTTTGAATATCTGAACTTATAAACGGAGGGTCTTCCTCCTCAATCGAACTTGGAAATAGAAAGGTACTCTTACTAAGGTCGTATTCCTTAAAATGATCAATAATTTTAAAATCGCGTTTTTCTAGATTTGCAAAATTTTCGATACCGTGCACATTCAAATCAAACCAGTCATATGTATTTTCATCCATAAGAAATCGATCAAGTCGGTCTTTGGACAATATTCGTGCGCAATTGATAATTGATGACCCATAGAAATTACCATCAATTTTATATAAATCGTCATAGGTGACAGAATAACGTAGATTAACTTTTCCTAAAAAGGATCGCAATCCGTGCATTACCCCTCTGGAATTATACCTTTTAATATTCAATTGAAAATATATGGAGAATATTAGACTTTGAATCGGATCTTTAAATATTTGAAATCCACCATCTCCTGTATCAATAAAATCACGACGAAAATCGTCTATATTCTTATACTCTGAGAAGAAAAGTGATTCATATTCCATTAAATGTTCACAAGTAGACGAGTAAATCGAGTGGAACAATATTGGAATAAGCAATTGCCTTTCCGTGGAATATTGGCTATACCCAACAATGTCTATCCCTAAAACCGATTTTTTTGACATACATTCAGAGAGAGCAGTTTCAACTTCTTGAGCAATTAAACTTAAGACTTCTTCCTCTGTCCCACCAATCATCGTCAGTTTCGCAAGGAATTCTGTTCTATTTATCGTATTCATTAAATTTCCCCAAGCATTTCGTATAACGACCAAGGCTTGACGACGTTTCGCGAGTGCGCAAGCACTTGGCACGAGACTTGCTCTGCAAGACGAGTGACAAAGCGAAATGTGCCGAAGGCCAAGCGAGAGTTGCGTAAGCAAGCTCGAAGCGGAGCGGAAGCACCGACAGTTATACGCAGTGCCCTTTAATCAAGGCCAAGAACGAGCTTTAGACCTTCTTCAACTTCAGACATCTTGTTTGGCTTCAGTTTGCCAGCTTTATTTAAAAATCTTTCTCTATCCAAAGTAACCGTTTGTGAAACATTTACAACCGAGTCTTTAGAAAGATTAGAATCCTTTTTTGATAAGGTTACGTTTCCTGGAGCTTCGGCTATATTTAAATTTGATGTAATTGAGATAACAATCACTGTATTGATATTGCTTTCATTAAAAGAATCATCTTGCACAATGAGAACAGGTCTTCTAAAACCAGGCTCACTGCCAAAAGGAATTCCTAAATCCACCCACCATATTTCACCACGAATCATTCTTTAAACTCTTACGCAGTAGTTCAACGGATAGATTATTTATATTTTCCTTAGAGCTAGCATTTCCTTTGAGATAGATTTTATTTAATCTTTCTGTGACGGATTCTTTACTATGTAATTGAATAAATTCTTCTAATGCCTTGGCAAAAAGCTGACTTCTAGGAATCCCTAATCTTTTCGCGG
>NZ_ANIJ01000041.1 GCF_000347035.1 Leptospira sp. B5-022 | reverse complement strand
TAATATGCCATAAATTGAGCCCAAAAGATTTTCAGTTCAAAAATATTTGTTAACCGCTTTCGCCTAACGACCAAGCCTAGCCGACGTTTCGCGAGTGCGTAGCACTTGGCGCGAGGCTTGCTCTGCAAGACGAGTGACAAAGCGAAATGTGCCGTAGGCCAAGCAAGGGTCGCTTTAGCGATCCCGCAGCGCTGCGGCTGAGGCGAAAGTTAGACGAAGTGACCGCTTATAGGTCGCAAGGCTCTCCCATTGCCGCAAATCTCAAAGAGCTTTCTAAAACTATTTTATTTTCCACGATACTATAGACTTCATGGAAACCCTCAAAGGGCATACTTCCCTCACATTCAGAAAATTTTCCTTGATGAAATATTTTCCCTCTTAAACCGAAAAACTTCCCATTAATAGGTTTTGTAGTTATAGCAAAGTTTCCATTTTTATCTGTCCAAATGGGAGTATTAATTCCAGAAGTAGCAAATTCAATCTTATTGTAGGCCTCAACAATTTCAAAAGTCGCAGATGAAATTAGGATTTTCTTATTATTTTTATTATGAAGTTCAATCATCCAAAATTGATTTGTCTCAGGTATTCTTAATGAATATGGAACATCAATAGATTCAAAATCAATTAAAATTGCTGACTTATCCTCTACAATCCATCCTGTTTTATTATTCCATCTGATCTTTATCCATTTATTGCCTAATTTCTCTACAACTTCGACTTTCTCTCCGTATGAAATAGTGCCAATAGACTCCGAATTTGAAGATGGTTCCGATTTTAAATCAGTTCCCTTAAATTCAGAAACAAATATAGTTCTCGATTCTTCTGTAGTTAAATTAGACTCTTTTTTGCAATAATAGAAATTGAGTATAACGAAGAAAAAGAATAAGCAAATTAATCGGATCTTTGGAAACATTTTTCATCCTATAAATTGTATAATCGAAAACAGTTCCGGTCATTTCGTCTAACGACCAAGGGTTGGCGACGTTTCGCGAGTGCGTAGCACTTGGCGCGAGACTTGCTCTGCAAGGCGAGTGACAAAGCGAAATGTGGCGAAGCCTGGAGCGAGGGTCACGAAGTGAGCCCGAAGCGTAACGCCAACTCGAAAGTTAAGCGCCGTGCTTGATTATATCAAGGCGAAACAAATAAAACTTTATCCCAAATTAATTTTTCATCTTCTTCGGTAAATAGTTTCGCATCATTTAGCAATGGTAATCCGCTTTCATCAGCAAATATTTCTGCCATTCTAACGCTAATTGAATATGCAAAATAATAATACTCTATTGCAGTTTTGATTTTTGACTCATTTAATGAGTTAGTATGTGCCATTTTATTTCTAAAATCTGATAGTTCGATGTATTTCTTCTGCATTCTGTCTTCCAACTGAGCAATATTGAATTTCTGCCAATCACAGATTCTTGTTTTAACAGGCTGACTCTTATATTGTTTGAAATGGTATTCGGCTCTTCCTTTTTTAAGTCGCTCAAGCCCTTTGTCTTTAAAATCTCGCAAATTGAATTTTTCATTATCAAAGGATTCAACGTTACTTAGTATGGCTTCGCTGATATTTGAAAACTCATACTCCTCTAAAGCAGAATATGTCAAAATAATCATCGAGTGAGCTATCACAACTTCCGGGTCATAGGATTGATAAGGAATTTTAACACCACCATTTTCTTCTTTTGGTGGATTTCTCCCCATTATCAACTCTGCTGCTTTGCTACTATACAGGCTTGTTCTCAATACATACGGATGGCTATGGACTATCTCGGGAAAATCTGCCGGACTTGTCAAAAAAGGCCCCTCAGCCCATGCTTTATTGGTATCGCCAGTACATCTAGGATCTAACATTTTTCTAGCAGACTCAGCTAAATCAAAGGCTTGCGTCCAACTTAATAGTACTTGTCTAGTAAAATTAATAAATTCTGAATGATTCATCGTATTTTATTTTTTCGTTATTTTAACAAGCATGGCGCTTAACGACCAAGGGTTGGCGACGTTTCGCGAGTGCGAAGCACTTGGCGCGAGACTTGCCACTGCAAGACGAGTGACAAAGCGAAATGTGGCGGAGCCTGAAGCGAGGGTCACGAAGTGATCCCGAAGCGTAACGCCAACTCGAAAGTTATGCGTAGTTGCGCTGGATTATTCGCAAGTTACTGTTACGATATAGCCTTCGTTGACTTGAGCACTATGTGAGGCTTCATGAGATGCCGCACCACAAAGCCAGGACACCCGAAAGTCCTTGGGGCAGTTTTCAAAGGGATCGGGCGCTAAAGCCGCATTGTTCACGGGTATGCCGCATGTTTTTTTACCCAAACAAATTGAGCGAACAATTTCAGTGCGATTGCCAGATGCGTTACCACAAGCTGGTCCATAGCTTGCCTGGACAATTTCAATGTTTGGAGTAGAGCCACGTAGAATGTCTTTACGAAGCTTTTCGTATTCTTTTCTGTTCGATCTATACTCTTCTAAAGAAATATGATCAAGTGCATATTCGTTGCAAAGATCAAAAAAGGCTGAGTCGAGCTGATTGAGTTGTGGGCCTAATTGCTTTACTTTCTCCCAGCGATTCTCAATGGCTTTATGGATATCTACATACTCTTTAATTTTCAAACCAATGTCAGACTTTTCAAATTCGGTATACTCAGGCGATTTGATGCAAAAACGTTCATTTTTGTACGTATAACGAAGTGTTCCGTCAGCATCTTGTCTGACTTTCGGCCAAGTGCATTCTATACTAACCAACAATGGTAAGATAAGTAGGATCGTTATTCTTAATAGTCTCATTGCGCTCCTCCATAAAATATGTATGGGTAAAAATATAGCAGCTAACGTATTTAGTAAATTATTTCAAGCGCAATTACGCATAACGACCAAGGTGTTCCGACGTTTTGCGAGTGCGAAGCACTTGGCACGAGACTTGCCATGCAAGACGA
>NZ_ANIJ01000040.1 GCF_000347035.1 Leptospira sp. B5-022 | reverse complement strand
AGATGATCAGCAACAGTGTGTAATATTCGCAGTTATATCGTTCGTAGAAGATATTCTACACTTAAAGCCGGAGAGAAATCTTCGGCTTTTTTATTTTTACAGTAATAGTGACCTATCGGGACTTCATGCTTCGCCTTCGCTACGCATGATTCCCAGTCTCGCGTTCGGAGCAACACTGTTGCTCCTCTGCGCTCCGACTGGTCATAGATGAGGTTAATTTTTAGAATCGGCTGACTTCAATAGATAGAAAAACTTCTGCGGAAGAACATCATCGATGACTCCGGTCGTTTTAGGACCTTGGACTGAATCCGCGAATTTTAGGAGTTCTTCGTCGCTCCTATATATCAGGCTCCAATCCATAACTTCCATGATTCCGATCTCATCGGAAGCGTCGGAGAAATTTCCTAAAAAGATCTCTCCCGTAGGATTCAGTATGGAATACAGGTGAGAACAAATCTTCTGAGCCGTTTTCATCTTAATATAATCGAAAAGTCCCGCCGAATAGATCAAATCGATCCCGGTATGCTGGACAAATTTTCCCGGATTCGCAGCGAATCTAGCGATTTCGACGTTTAGACAATGAAAATCAACTTGTTTATGATTTTTTAATAAAGCAATTCGGATTCCGTGTTTAGCCTCGGTAATCGCTCTCGGATCCTGGTCCAATAAATAGATCGTTAATTTATCCAATGTACTTTGATCCGCCTCGTTGATCAGCGTAACCATTTCTCTTGCGGGACCGCATGCCACGGATAGAACGCAGAGTTTTCCTTCTTTATTCCTCAGTCTATCTAAGATCGTTCTGTAAAAGAAATTCTGCCTATGAAATACCGCCTGTGCGGATTTCAGATTCAAGGTACATTTATGAAGACTTTTTCCTAAAAGGTTGGTTCCTTCGTTTGTATCCCGATAGATCGCATCCATCATCTCGAAATCGCCTGCGTAGCCTAATGGCTTTGTTGTGGCTCTTTTTACGAAAGGATCCAAGAAAAGATAACATTGTAGTTCTTCCCTAAGATAAGAGAAGTTGTAGTTGATCTCGACCGGATCCAGCTCGTGGTAGAGTTCGTTTGTTTTTTCCTTTAAGAAATTATAAATCGGGCTCAAAAGAAGAAATACGGATTTATAAATTTCTTCTTTCAGATTGTATCCCACAGCGTATTCATGATCGTTTAGGCTGGATTCGAGTTGAGACAATAAAGGTTGGATACTTTGGATTTTCTCCTTGGTTTGAAATACTATGGATAAGGCTTTCTGATGGGGAGTTTTCGGTTCTGCAGATTCTACTCGGATCTTTATCCCGGTTAAGGAATCGTGAATGGCGCGAAATAGGTCTAAATGGATCGGCTCGTCAAACTGAATCCCGTATTCCCACCCTTTTTCAGATCTTTTTTCCCAGCGAATCACTCCGCTTAGTTTGCGACTGTATTGTAGAACATCGGTAAATATGCTCATGTCCAACACCGAGCCGAGTACGGCTTCTCCCGAGATCCGTTTTTCGCAGATGATCCTCGTGCCGTATTTGGAAATATCCCCCAGCGAGGCTTTCGCGGAACTTTCCTCTTTATTCACTGAGTGAATTTTATAGAAGCAGCTATATGTCGGAATAAAAACTTCTTCTTTAGGGAGGAGTTTTTCGTAACTTTTATCAATTTGATTTGATGAGGTATTTTCCATTATGATTTCTTAATTTACCTAAAAGATTTATCGCCGTTTGATTTTGGGGTTCGAAAGAGAAGACCTCTTTAAGTAGAAGTTCCGCCCTTCTTCTGTTCCCGAGACGGCGATACGAATCGGAAAGTACCAGAAGATTATTCACGTGATCCGGTTGGCGGTAACGAAAACGTTCCCCTTGCTCCACGGATTCTTTGTAATCCCTATGTCTGTTGAAAGTTTTGGCAAGAAAGTAGAGATAATTACTTTCACCAGGATAGATTTCCACTAATCGTATTGCGGCTTGAATAGACTCTTCTATATCTCCGTTTTTAGAAGAGGAAGATACTAATTCCTTGAGAACTTCTAGATCTTCAGCGTGTTTATAACCGTTTGTGTGCGTTCCGTTTTCGGAATATTGAGATGGGGCTCGTAAGGAATTACCCGGTCCATTCTCCCTTCTTGCCGGATCGAAGGAGATTTTTACTAAGGAAAGGTCGTCGATTATATCTCCCGAGTCTTTTAAGATGGAGACTATTTCCTTTAATTCACCTTTTCCTTGTTCTACGATATGTAGGAAGAAGTTTTCGTCTTCCACCATACTTTTGCCGCCTATGGTTGGATCGAACACCATCAGGTCTTCTCTTCCGTCTGATCCGAGGATCAGTTTATCTCCCGGTTGGAGCTGGAATAAACTTACGAAAAATCTGCTTTTGATCTCCAGCATGCCGATCTTTCTGAAATATATCTGAGAATCGATAAACGAGGCTCTTCCGTCTCTGTATAATACCGGGAAAGGATGTTCTGCATTTATGTAGTATACCAGACCGGATTCTTCGTCCACGAGTCCGATCACAAGAGAGATCATCATCGCTCCGTCGAAACTTTCGAAGGTCTTTTGCAGTTCAATCACTGCGTTTCTTAACCAACGCTCCGGATATTGGTTTTGGTTCGTTTCCAACATTTTGGTCCTTTGGATCATTGCATGAAATACAGCGCCGAAAACGATCGCCCCACCTGCACCTTGCAGGGATTTTCCCATAGCGTCTGCATTTACAAAAACGACGTACCTTCTCCCCTTGAGAGTGATAACGTTCGAAACGCTTATATCTCCACCAATCTCTTGGGTCCAATTTTTAAAGGTGAATTTCTTCTTTTGGCTAGTGAAGAATTCCACAGGAACGATCTCACTTTTGGAAAGATTCAAACTTAAAGGTTGCAATACCAGAGAGGTGAGGAAATAATCCCCGTCCTGCTGGGACTTCAAGGTGCTGATTACATCCATCTTTTCGAATTCGGATTTTGTGAGATTGAATTTGAAATGAGCTATGGTAACCGAAATGATCATGGTCCCAGCTAAAAAATACAGGTTATTGATTATCGAGATCAATTTGTAGTCATGATCGAAAATCAGATTTACTACTAGATATTGAACGAGAATGATCCCGCTATTTAAGGCTCCTTTTACGGCATTCCAAGGTAGGAATAGGTTCACGGCGATCAAAACTAAATTTAATCCGGCATAATACGAGGATTCGAATCCTCCTAAACGTGCCGTCATTAAGGTGATTATTCCACCGACAACAAAGGTAAAGACAAACGCATGCACCGTATTCCAAGCGTTTGGTTTGGAAAAACGTAATATTATATATTGTATCAATACGAAAAAGGAAGCGAAGGCTCTTAACGATAGAAAATAGCCGAGGTTCTCGTCCAAATATTCTTTCGGAATGATAAAATAATCTAAACCTCCGAATATAGGGACCAGGGTGAAACCTAGGATACAGACGGTTTGGATCCATTTTTTTTCGAGGGCCCAGACAAATCGCCTGAAACTTTGCTCTTGATGAATCATCAGTTGAAACCTTTTTTGAATGTTTTTTGGGGATTCGGGAGACGTTAGTTGCGGAGGTAAGTTAGTCAATAAATATTTTATTCAATCCTGCGGAATCTATTTTATTTGGAACGTTTGTGTTAGTCGATCTTAATTGATAAGATTTTTGTTTTAGTTCGCATAACAATTTAGCAGTCTCTTGCGCGGTGCAAAAACTTTAAATAATTCGAATGCGAAGCTTTGGTGCTTTGCGAAAAGAAAATCCTAATTTAGGATTCTGGCAGTATATTATTCGAGTTTGCGGATATATTACGATTAAAATGTTTGTTGGGATGTGCTCTCTTTCTTCTTTATGGGAAGGAGTATTGTTTTCTGTTTTAATATTAAATATTTATAATTCTATTTTTATGAGTTTGGATATTTTTTCTGCCGTAGTCGAGTTTGAAAAGGATCGGAGTGGCGACATGGCCATAGTGTTATTATAAAAAGCTGAAAAGTCCTATTTTCAGCTTCTTCTATTTTAATATTTCTGAATATTGTTGAATATATTAAAGGCGGACTTTCCATAGGTCATTTTGAAATTCATTGTTTCCATTTGCATCTATTCCTTGTCCGCCGAAGATCCAGATATTTCCCCTGGAGTCGGTCCATCCGCTTGGTCCAAAGCGACCGCCCGGATAATAGCTAGTTCCTGCTTTTCCTTTGGGGCCGAAGTTGCCTGCCTGGGTAACAAGATTCGTTCCTCCTTTCCAAGTCCAGTTCTTCCCATCGAAGATCCAAAGATCATTCAACTGTCCGGAGTCCCCGTTCGCGTCCACTCCGAATCCTCCGAAAATCCAGATCCTACCATTCGGAAGTTTTCCTCCTATACCGTTTCCCCTAGATCCGATTCGATTCTGAGAACCGGCAATATTCTTTTTCCCATATATTCCAGTCTGGTTCGCCGAGTTGGAACCTCCTTTCCAGGTCCAATTGGTTCCATCGAATTTCCAGAGATCGTTAAATTCACCGTCGTAACTAGAGCCGCCGAATAACCATAAATTGTCGGAAGAGTCGACCCAAGATATGGACTTTCCCCGAGAGGAAGGAATATTACTAGCTGCAGGAACGTTGATCGTTCCCCAATTTCCATCCCCAGGGCCTCCTATCGTTTTTGGTCCTGCCACCCAAGTCCAATTGGTCCCATCAAATTTCCATAGATCGTTCAGCGTAGATGGAGTGCCAAAGGATTCTTCTAAACCGGCATTTGCTCCGAATATCCATAAATTATCTGCTGAGTCTATCCATCCTGCTGCTCCTTGCCGTCCTCCCGGAAAATTGGCAGCATTAGCTATACCCTTGGTGCCATAAACTCCGTTTGTATTTTTGGTATTCGGACCCGCTACCCAGGTCCAATTGATCCCATCAAATTTCCAAAGATCGCTAAAACAATCCCCACTGTTTATACCCGCGCAACCTCCAAAAAGCCAAAGGTTTCCGGAGGAATCGACCCAAGTGGTTCCGCTTACTCTTGCTCCAGGTTCATTCGCTGGATCAGCTACACCTTTCGTTCCATAAGCTCCGGCGGAGTTGACTGTATTCGCTCCTTTTACCCAAGTCCAATTCGTACCGTCGAATTTCCAGAGATCGTTTAATCTTCCGAAACCTGTGCCAGGATCTCTACCGATTCCGCCGAATAACCATAATTGATTCGAGGAATCTATCCATTGCATTGCGTCTTGGCGTCCTCCGGGAAAGTTCGCAGGATCAGCCACTCCTTTTGTTCCATATACACCTAAGCCGTATCCACCTCCGAGTGCATCAAAGGATCGACCACTTATCCAGGTCCATTCGGCAGGTAAATCGGAAGATCCTCCTAATAATGCCAGCAAAGCAAGAGCGCTATTTCCGCCGCTTCCATTCGAACAAGAGAATAAGAAGAATAGAAAGAAAACGGCATATATGTTTTTTCGAATTTGTTTAAGGAGGGTCATGGAGACATCCCAAGTGTTAGGTATTAGGTAATAGTATCTAGATTCTTTGAGAATATCTATTGGTACTAATACCTATACTACGGGGATATATCTGTAGTAATACCTACTTTGTTATTGATGCCAATTTTTCAAAAAGCGGATTCGCCCCCTTTTAAAGGGCAAACATGGGATATGTGGAGATGCAAGAAAAACTTATACTTCTCGGATAAAGTGCCGACGTCTACCCCGCATAATTCGAAAAGAAAATCTGCAATTGATCGAACTACGATCTAAAATCTCCGGACTCTTCCGAAGATTTCTTATATGCTGGTTTTCGATACAGCATGCTATTTCTTCATTTTTCCGAAATATGCCCGGACAAATGCTCCAGAATTATCGAATCTATCCAGTTGGACCCAAACTATCAAGATTGGATATAGCACAATTCGCACAAAAGAGCCCAGACGGACCTTATCTAGAATATGAGAAAGTTTATATAGAAAATTCGCAGTGGTTGAAAACCAGCCCCCCCGCTCATGGATTTCTACATTCTTAAATTCTGAAAACAGGTTTCGTAAGCCGTATTTGGTAAAACGAACGTAATCGTGAGGTGCTTCATGAATTGGATACATGAAAGGAATTGTGAAATAAAGTTCTCCACCTTTCTTTAATACTCTATACATTTCGGAAACGGCCCTTTTCGGATCGTAAAAATGTTCGATGACATTATTCGCTAAAACAATATCTATTTCCTGGTTTTTGAAAGGAAGAGTGTGAGCGTCCCCTATGATATCCGCTCCTGAGGCGGGGTTGATATCCATCGAAGTATATTTTTTTGCCTTTCCTAACTCTTCCTTAGAAAGTTGAAATTTTTTAGACTTCATAAACGATCCTATGGAACTGCCTATATCTAACACTTTTTTTCCAGTCAGATCGATATGGAAATAACCGTAATAATCTTTATGAGAATAACAAGGTGCGGTTTTCATTTATAAAATTTGCCTTCGAACGCTCGAATATGATCTATCTTCTAAAACATCAAGCCTGTTTGCGGTCCTACGGTCACTTCAAAAAGGGAGATCGGTTGAGAATTTCGCCTTTGAAATGCTTTAAAATACTCAAGTAAACGCTTGACTATTTCGATGGATAGCTTATACTCAAGTAAATGCTTAACAATTCATCTTTGGACAGGATCTTCTATGCTTTGTCAGATCCAACTCGCCGTGATATAGTAGAAAGATTAACTAAGAAGCCAGCTTCTGTAAGCGAGCTTGCCAGTCCCTTATCCATGAGCTTGGCTGCGGTTGTGCAGCATATACAAATATTGGAAGAAAGCGGTTTGATCAAAACGCAAAAAATAGGTCGGGTGCGTTCTTGTAAGGTTGAAACGAATTCATTGGAGCTGATCGAAAACTGGGTCTACCAGCGCAGAAAATTCTGGGAAAGAAATTTGGATCGATTGGGAGAATTTTTAGAAAAAAAGGAGAAGGAAAAGAAGTAAGGAATCATGGAAAAATTGAAAGTTGCTCACGAAATTTTTAGTATAGAAAGAGTGTATCAATCCTCCCCGGAGTCCGTGTATTCCGCATGGAGTAATGTGGAAGCAAAATCAAACTGGTTCATTGGACCAGGTGAATGGTCGGTAGTACAGAGAAAATTGGATTTTCGCGTGGGGGGAGAAGAAACTCTACATGGTCGTTTTCCTAACGGAAGGGAAACCTTATACAAAGCTAGGTTTTCCGATCTAATCGAGAACCAAAGGATCGTTTTCACGTATGATATGATCTTGAGCGGAAAGATCCATTCAGTATCCATCGCTTCCGTGGAGATCGAAAAAGTAGATTCTTCTGATACGAAACTCACGTTTACGGAACAGGTTGCATTTTTAGACGGGACCTTTGGTCGGGAAGGTATGGCTTCCAGAAGAGAAGGAACCTTAGCACATTTGATAAGATTAACCGATTATCTTGAAAAAGTAAAATAAGGTGTACTAAGATGAAAGTTTATAATTTAATACATTATGTTTTTATACTGTTTTTTCTGGCAGCTTGTTCGGTTAGTAGGCCGTTTCAACTCCGGGAGACTCCTCCTAAGATAGGATCTGAACCTATTGAAAAAGGTCTGGCTCCGATCAGAGGTATCCAGATGTATTACGAGATCCATGGCGAAAAGGATGGAATCCCTCTAGTCCTGCTGAATGGCGGTGGTTCAACGATAGAAGTGACTTATAGTAGAATTCTTCCGATTTTCGCTCAAAATCGAAAGGTAATCGCTTTGGATGAGCAGGGTCATGGAAGAACAACCGATAGAAATGCTCCAGTCAGTTTTGATACTTCTGCGGAAGATGTAGTCGCTCTTCTCAAATTTCTTAAAGTTGAACAGGCGGATATTTTCGGGTTTAGTAACGGTGCAAGCGTGGCTTTACAAATAGCGATAAAATATCCGAAACTTGTGCGCAAACTTGTATTTGCCTCTTCCATTACAAAGAGAAACGGAGCTTATCCTATGTTTTGGAATTTTATGAAGAACGCAACTTTCGAGAATATGCCTCAGGCCCTTAAGGAGGCCTTTCTAAAAGTTAATCCGGACCCTCAAAAATTGTATACGATGTACGAGAAAGATGCTGCTAGAATGCGTAACTTCAAAGATCTTAGCGATAAAGAAATAAGAACTGTCGGAATTCCTACTTTGATCCTACTCGGGGATAGAGATGTTCCAAAATTGGAGCATGCGGTTGAGATGGTCCGGATGATTCCCAAGGCAAGGCTTTTGGTCTTACCTGGCGGGCATGGTGATTATTTAGGAGAAGCTATCATGTCCCAAGGAAAGGATCGATATCCTGAATTGACATCCGCCTTGATACAAGATTTTCTGGATTCTCCGTGAAGATAAGATCAAAATCCGGATACGAACAGTCTATTTTCTAAATATAGATCGGGAAATTATATGTTAGATTGGATTAAAAATTGGATGGAAAATTACAAGGCGACACAAAGGGGAAAAGAATTATTCTCTAAGATCCAAACCGGAGACAAACAAGGTTTCAGAAAAATTTTGGATCTTATTCCCAACAATGGCGAGCTGAAAGAATGTACTAAAGGGCTTTTGGGTTTTTGCGCATCCGAGATCCAAGATCCGTTTTATTTGGAAACTTTGCTGAACGTAGGCCTGGACCCGAACCTTCCGGATGGAAACGGGATTTTCCCAATTCATAAAGCGGTGGAAAACGGTAAGTTGGAGCCTGTTCAGATATTGTTGGAGCATGGGGCGGATCCGAATGTTGCCGATCCGAAAGGAGTGACTCCATTACATATTTCTTATAGTTACGACGGTCTCTCTGAAATTACCGAACTTCTGATTTCCAATGGCGCAGACACGGAAAAAAGAGATAATTTAGGCAAGAGATATTTAATGTAATTTCAGCTGCTGTCGAAAATTTCGCATTGAATGAGGATGTTCTAGAATAATTATCGTACGCTTTCTTCCGATTACTTTCTAACTATCTCGATGAAAGCGTATTTTCTAAATATCCTGTAAAACAATTTTTCTCTTCCGCACTTTTAATCCCAGGAAGAAAATTCGAATTTTCTACTTTGTACATTGATCTCAAATCGAAGGTTGTTTTTTGCTCAAAATAGGATTTTCATCCTGATTTTCGCGAAAATAATTTCGCAAAACGGCTAACGAACCCCATTCTGGTCAAAAAACCGTAAAAAATTCCGATCTGAATAACTTTTTTCTGGCCCAATTGGGGAAAGAATGTATAGCTTCCGTAGCTAAACTTAATCGGGCAGGCTTTGGATGCTAAGTTTTCGTTCTTTCTTCTATCTATTTTTATATTTTATCCCTGTGTTTTTATTAGCGGAACCGAATCCAGGACAAGCGGAGCATCCTTACGGATTTTATAAAGGGATCTTTCTTCTTTCGGGCACTACCGGAAATTCTTTCCATACGGGAGGAAGCATCATCTCGAGAGAAAAAGAGATACAAAAAAATCTGAAAACGGAGACAACTTCCGGTCAGACTCCTCTTCGTCTTCTTGGTCAGGACGTTTCTCCTCCGTTGGGCCTTCCTAATTCTCAATTTTCCACTCCGACTTCTTTTCGGTTTTTTTTCGAATATGGAGTTACTGATAAGATCGGATTGGGATTTGCGGCTAGTTCTTTCTCCATGGATGCGACTAATAATAGGGAATATTTAGATCTTCCCCGTTTATCCTCAAGCCAACCGAACCCGACATACGTAGAGGCTTTTCCCTATACTAAAAGATTTTATAATGATGTAATGTATTCTTTGGTAGTTTCCTTCCATCCAGTATCTAGATCTAGGGTAGATCCCTTCATAAATTTGGAAGCCGGGCTTGTTCAATATTCGACCAGTTCGAGAAATATACATCCGAGTTCCGTATTCGAACCGATTACTTCCACAGGAACGGGATACGGTGCGAGAGCGGGAGCAGGTGTAAATTTTTTCTTAACGCCTGAGTTCGGCTTACAATTGGAAATTTCGGGTCAAAAAAAATGGCTTAAATCGGATATTATCGGAAATACTACTTTGGAATCCGTTCAGATCCAAATGGGATTTTTATTCAATTTCGAAAATATTGCTAAATATTCCGAAAGGTAAACCTGCTTGAATCGAATTTTATTTTCTATTTTTACGGTATTTGCTTTATATACTTGTAAAGGTATCGTCTATCGTCAGGAAAAGATCCCAGGGAAAATCGGAAATGTGGAAGGTTTAAAAAGTGCAAAAGTGTGCGCATATAATTTTCTATTTTTGGTTTCCGCCGGAGATGCGAGTATAACGGAAGCGAAACGACAGGGAGAGATCTCTCGGATCCATTCCATTGAAATTGAAGTCTCTTCTTTCTTTTTTATTTTTTTTAGACGTCATTGTTTGATCTTAACGGGAGATTGAGTATGGATCCTGGAGTTTTTTACAAAAATTCTGTCGGAACATCTTTTAAAGTTTTGTTCGTGTTACTTCCCTTCTTTCTCGGATTAAACTGTATGAGTTTAGGAGATTCTTATCGTCCGATCCCCGGGCTTCTATATAATAGTGTATCTTTCGACGGTGATTTTAATCCTCAGAATACGGTTCGTCCTCTCAGATTCGGGAAAGGATGTGTACATCATATTTTTAGGATCTATTCTTGGGGAGATGCGGCAGCGGGATCCATTGCTTGGAGAGAATTGATCACAAAAATATCATATATAGATCATAGTGTGACGGATTTTTTCATCTTCTACGGACGATATTGTACGTATGTGTATGGAGAATAATTTATGAGGATTCCCGTTTTTTTCTTAGTCCTTCTTTTATTTTGCTCCTGTTTTCCGGAATATAGAGTTCCCTATAGCGCTTTAATCATTAGCGCCAAACACACTTCCCGAGGAGAATCTAATTTATTCTATCCTTCTCGCCCGGACCAAAATTCGAATATAATCGGCCAGGCAAGGTTAATTAAAGAAGGTCGTTCATGTTCTTCTTCCGTTGCCTATTTGGACGCGTACGTTTTTATAAAAGGTGGAAGTGTTAGGGACGCAGCTCAAAGCGCCGAGATAAAGTTGATCGGTTCCATTGAATATTCGCATTTAAATATATTCGGGATCTTCATAAAAGAGTGCATTATCGTGCGAGGGGAATAACTGATTTGGTTCTTTCAAAATTTGTTTTTCTTCCCTGTTTTCATGAAATATTTAGATCCGGAAAGATCTCGATTCTACCGGGGCATGGAGGTCTTTTAGATCGATTCGACTCGTATTTATTTACCTTTAGTGTCTGACATTTCTTTCGATGCCTTTTGCGGTTTTCAGAAAACCATGGAATGAAATGTGGTAAAATTCAAGATTCCATATCTAATAATCTTTTCAACTTACGAATATTCTTATTTTCCGGATCTATCTCTTCCGCTGTTTTTGTGAAACCGATTGCTTCTTCTCTGTTTCCTAATAGTCTATTTAGATCGGATAAGTGGACTAGGTTTTGTACGTTCATAGGCTGCATTTGGTTTACCATCATAGCCGCTTCCAAAGATTGAGCTAAGTTCCCGATCCGTTTTTCCGCGATGGAAAGATAATACCAAAGTTCAGCCGTATCAGGGTCTTGACTCAAATATTTACTTAAAACTTTGACTGCTAAAGGATAGTCTTTTTCTTTAAAGCTGATCAGACCTAGTAGTTTATTCAATTTTTGATTATTATTATCCGTTGCGTATGCGTCTAGTAGAATGGAGATCGCCTTTTGTGCCTCTCCGTTGCGGTATAATTCTTTTCCTTCTTTATAAAGGCTTTGTAGAACTACTTTATCAGCAAAATCGTTTCGATCTTCATTCTGTTCTATCGCAGGAGCGTTCACTTCTTGGAAGCCGATCCTAAGGATGGAGAGATCGTCTATGACTTCCCCGATACTTCTGATATTCTTCTCGATCGTTTTTATATCTCCTTGAGATCTTTCCACAACATCTAAGAATACATTCTCGTCTTCGTTTATGACCCTCTTGTTATTATGTTCGGAAAGTAAAAGATCGTCTCTACCGTCCGACGCGAGTATGATCAGGTCTCCGGGATGCAGTTGGAATTTTTTCACCTTAAATTCGAACTCCGAGTCCAATCCTAATTTACGAAGTTCTAATGTATTTTCTATAAAGGATGCCTTCCCGTCCCTATATAATACCGAAAACGGGTGTTCTGCATTCCAATAATACATTTCTCCTGTATCATCGTCGATCAATATCACGGTCGCGGAGATTACCATTGTCCCGTCGAAACTTTTGAATACCGAATGGACTTCCGTATAAGTTTCGGCCAACCATTCTTCCGGAGTTTTTGCTAATATTCGCTTGTTAGCGGCGGATCTTGCCATGATGGAATTCATCACGACCCCCATGACCAAAGAACCTCCCGCTCCTTGCATCGATTTTCCCATGGCGTCTCCGTTCATTGCCATAGTAAATTTTCTATAATTATCAGGGGTTCCCAATCTGAGATTTCCGGTTAAGCAGATATCTCCACCGAGTTCTCCTTGTTTGTTGCGGAATTCGAAATATTTCTTTTGTCTGATGATGAAGTTCGTGTTAACTTTGGAAGACTTGTTTGCGTTATAAAAGAGCGGTTTTGCAAGTAGAGAAGTTAAGAAGTAGTCCCCATCTTGTTGGATCTTAAGTCTTTGGACCTCTTCCATTTTTTCCTGAACTTCTTTCGTACGTTCTTCTACTTTTTCTTCCAGATGGTCAGCATGTTCCTGCAGTTGCTCCCGAGCGCCTCGGATAGAGTCCACCATCGAATTGAATGACAGAGATAAAAAACCGATCTCATCCATAGCTTTAATCGGAACATTTACGTTCAGATCTCCATGGTTGACCTTCTCAACACCGGATAATAAATTATTGAGAGGATGTATTAAGCTGACTCTGAGTAGGATAGGGAATGCTATCAATATAAAGATAGTCGTTCCGAAAATGATCAGTATCAACCAACGAGCGACATCGTGGATCACTTGTCTGAATTCTACATAGGCGAACCCTACCTCGTATCTGGTCTGTCCGATTACAAAATCATAATGGATATAAAAATCTCCAGCGACCCTGAAAAGCCTGGAGCTTAAAGGGAGATCCGTTTCTTTCATTTCTTTAAGGGTGATTGTCTCTAATTCGGATTCCGATTTTCCTTTATGGATCTTTTTATTCTTTTCTACTCCTTCTTTGAGTTGTTGGGTTTTATAATATTTTTCTCCTTCTTCTAGAATAGTCTGGTTTAAACCGTCTTTCGAAAAAAGGATCTCATATTTATGATCGAAAATCCCCGGCCCGATCGGACGCGATAGAACGTATCTTACATTGGGAGGAAAGTTCGTGTGACCGTTTCGGATTTCCGTTTTGACCGCGTTCATCTCCACTAAATCCTCTTTTTCGATGGATTTGTCTGTTGAGAATAACGTAATGTAGCTGATCGCTCCTAAGGCTAACACAACTGTAACCACGGCGCTGGAAAGTATCTTGCCCATGAAGCTTGTCGGTTCCGGAGAATGGTTCAGATACGCACTTTGAATGGAAAATATCGTAATTACCGATAGGATAAAGTATGCTATCGCATAAGTATCATAGGATAAAACTCCGGACTTATTTAGTATGTTATTGTAAGCATTCAATAGGTTTAGGGTGACGGTAAGTAAAAATGCCCTTAGGGCGATCCCTTCTTTTCTTGCCGGGAGTGCGAGTTTCATGAAATAGAGCGGCAGAAAAATAAACGATTTTACAAGAATGCGGGCGGGAAGAGCCAATAAATCCGCCGAAGTATTCCATTTATGGAATATTCCGGAATAATGGGAGAAATGGATCGTTTTTCTAATCAAAATAACGGTACTGATGATAAAACAAAGGAGGATGGCAAGGCTAGCTTCCTTTCCGAAATCGAAGCTATAATGGTGTGCAGAAAAAAGATAAATTTTCTCTTTCCCCGCGGTTTTTACGATAAAGTGTATCCAGGCTGCTAAGGCGATCACTAAGGATAACGGAATGACAACCTTGGATTCTTTCGGATGAATGTTTCTTGGAAAATTATAACAGAAACCGATAAATCCGACGATCCCGAAGATCACAAAAACGGTTAAGTATCTATGATATGCAGCTACTGGATGAAATATGGAATAGGAAAGAAAGTATCCCAAAAACATGATCCCATATCCCATGTACATTATAATTAAATAATATGTAGGCAGGGTCCTGTTCTTCTTGAACACCAAAAATCCGCTGAGAACGAATGTTAAAAGGAATAAGGAGAAAACTCCGCTTGCATGATGAGAAAATAGAATGGAGGCTTCCATATCGGACTTGTTAGATTTTGATTAAATGACTAAATGTCAAGAGGATTCCGGAATACTGGATAAATAGCAGGCAGCGAAATTGTAATTTCGGATTTTTATCGATCGTTTGATCGACAAAAAGATTTTTATGAAGTGAAAACGAGAGATATTAGAAAATCAGTTCAAATTTGTTTCAGAATTTATGCTAAATTGCGGAGCGCACTAAATCTTTCGTACTATTTTCTTCATTCGTCTTTTTAAGATTAGGTGATTGAAGATTTTGCAAGCGCTCGACCTTAAACGAACCGTGGATTCGATCAAGGTCGAACAAGAAAATCGGTTTTAATTCAACCAAACCTTTTTGTTTTGATTTGCATACTCATCAAAAGAGATAGGATCCTTTCCTGTAATCTCCCGAACGGTATTTAGTATGGGAGAAGAATGGCCTTCTTTTAAAGCACCTGCGATGAATACCATAAAACTTGCATAGTCTTCTGGAACACCCGCTTGTAAAAGGTTTGTCTTGAATGTTTCCGGACTAATATCAGAGTAACTGACCTTTATACCGGTATGTTTGGAAATTTTTTCGGCAACTTCTTCGTGCGTGAGCGCTTCTTTTCCGGTCAATGTGATCCCTTTTCCGTTAAATTGGTCGTTCAAAAGCGCGGAAACCACGGAAGAGGATATATCCTCCGTATGGATAAAGCTGGTCTTGGCATTTCCTGCCGGGAAAGATATCTTCTTATCCTTTAAGATTCCGGGGAGCCAGTATGTTTGGAAATTCTGCATGAACCAATTCGGCCTTAAGATCGTGTAAGGAACTCCCGAGTTTTCCAAACTTATTTCCAATTTTCTGAATGGAGCTTCAGGTGGAGCGAAGTCCACTCCCATGGCACTCATCAAGACAACCTTTTTTAGAGAAAGCTCCTTTGCTTTTTCGAACCAAGGGTTTAATACCGCATATTGGTCCGTATATCCTGGGGGAGAAAGGAAGAAGGCTCTCTCCACTTTTTCCAATATCTCTACCCCTTTTGTAGGTTGGGTTGCATCCGCAAATACCCAATGTAGTCCGGGAACTTCTTTGCCTGCTTCTGGTTTTCTTGTGCCCGCATACACTTCATGTTCTAAGTCCAGTAGTTTAGAAATTACGGAACCGGAGATCTGTCCTGCTCCGCCATAAACGAAAATTTTCATTCGATCTGTTCTCCTGTAACTTTTGATGATACAAGATGTTTGTAAATTAGGCTATGTCTCAGGAACTAAAAAACATATCCAAGAGTATAAATGAATCGACTTTTAGATATGCTAGTCTATTTTTAAAATATGGATATTCTCTCCGAAATATTGACCAATGCGGGTTGGAAGGCTGATTTACTCGCCAGGACTTCTCTTTATAAACCCTGGGGATTTCGTTTTCCATGCGAGAGGAGTGGTGGATTCCACATTCTTTCCCAAGGTTCCTGTTATGTTAGGATCAAACAAAAACTCATCCCTCTAGAAAAGGGGGATATTCTGTTCGTTGCGAAAGGTTTAGATCATGAGTTAGTGTATTCCCCAAAGGATAAGGTTGTGGATATTTCTAAATTTCGAGATATGTCCGAAAAACAAAAGAAGTCCGAAAAACTTCCCTTAACTACGTTCGTTTCCGTTAGGTACGAGGTCCCGGGATCGGCACAGCATCCGTTCTTCTTGGAACTTCCGGATTATATTTTAGTAAAGTCTTCCGATGTTCTGGCGCATCATCCATTACACACCACTCAAGTATTGGTTTCCCAAGAATTGGATTCGGGTATCGGTTCCGATCTAATACTACAGAGGTTAACCGACATTCTTCTTTATTACGTAATCCGACATTGGCTCGAAACACATCCTACTACTTCTCCCGGTTGGAGAAACGTTTTTAAGGACGAAAAGATCTTAAGAGCATTGGAGGCATTACACGGAAAGGTTTCTTATCCTTGGACCTTGGAAAAATTATCCAGAGCGGTGGGAGTTTCTCGGGCTTCCGTTGCAAATCGATTTAAGGAAGTTTTGGGATGTACTCCCATGGATTATTTGGCAAAATTAAGAATAGAGAAGGGGAAAACTCTGATGGAGAAGGAGAATTTTACTCTGGAAGAGATTGCGAGGACTGTCGGTTATTCATCCGCATTTGCTTTTTCGAAAGCTTACAAAAGGATCCACGGTCTTTCTCCTCGAAATTCCGAGCAGGAGAGATTGGGGGCATAGTCGATTTCTTCCGTATAGGATCGTCTAAATACGGGATCTCCTATAACCGGTTCTAATCTACAAACAATCTTCTTGACGGAAACCGGTTTCAAGATTCTTTTTAGGCTTCCGATATGGATCAATTCTATTTCAATTTTTACTTTTTCGGTTCATTATTAGCCTGTCTTTTTTCCATTTACGTTACCTTCTTCTTTTTAAGTATCAAGGACAGAAGTAAGGCCGCGTTCCATTTGGGTCTTTCCACTTTGGCGATGACCCTTTTTCATTTCGCTTATATTATCGCGTTCATTTCTTTCGATCAATGGACCATCATACATCGTTGGCTGGCAATTCCTTCTCCTATGATGGGATTTACGCAATGTTTCATATTCTTCTTTTATTTTCCGAATCCTCGTAACGTTAAGTTCGGTTTAACCGTTTATTCTATTTTATATGCAGGGCTTGCGATCGTAACTGCTACATTTATTGCAGTGACATTACAATCGGATCATCGTTTTAATATAGGAAGTAATTATTGGGATTTCGAATCCCATAAGTTCTATAAAATTTTTTCCATTATAATTTTGATATATAACTTTTCCTTTTTAGCTTCCGCCACTTGGAGGGCAGTCGTGGAAAAAGGAAAAGAAAGAAGATGGATCATTTATATTGCGATCGCTTATTCTACGATCACCATCATTCCGGGTATCCTGAATGTGATGAGCAGGGATGGGTCCATTTCTAGGAAAGTTTTCCAGCATACTACGGACATCGCGCTCGTAGTCGGTCTCTTTTTGGTCCTGATCATTTATGCCAATGCCACCAAAGAAAGGACCACCATCTTAAGTAAGATCGTAGCCGTGACTATGGCTACTTTTCTTTTGGCGTTTCAGTTGGTTGGTTATGCGATATTAAACGGTTACGATACGGCTTTTGATTCCTTGAAAGGACAAGCTTCCGAACTTGCAGCCGTCCAAGGAAAAAAGCCGGAAGGATTTGCCTATCTTCTCTCCTTCGATCCCGAATCCAAAGAATTCATCATGGAAAAGGGGGAGAAGGACTCTCGATTCGATTCGGAAGATCGATTGGAGATCAAGTTTTTCAATCTGACTCGGAAACTTACCGATCTAGGGACATTGAGTGCAAAGGATAGATGGGAGAGATCCAAGGTAATCCTTTCCGATTCTCCGAAGGAATTTTACGCCTATTCCGAAGGGATAAAGGATTTTTACGGATCAAAGGGCAATGCAAAAGTATCAGATGCGGAGCTGGTCGATTTTTTTAGGTTTCTGAATCGAAAATTGAATATTGTTAAAAATAAATTTTCCAATCTTCCTTCTAAAACGGATCAGGCCGCCGTATCCAAACTTCTAAATTCGGAAGAGATCGGTTTAAAGTCGGTCCTAGAGCAGGTCCGCAAAAAAGTGGAGAAGGATATTTCTTCCGGAAAATCCGAGTTGGAAGTCAGAACTTCGTTTATTCTTCCGTTAACTTCTTTAAGAGAAGTAGGTGAGAGAATGTATAGAGGAGCCAAATTTAATAAGGCCAACGAAAAAACTCCTGAATTCTATTTGGCCTATTTGGTAATCCACCCTCAAAACGGGAAAATTTACGAAGTCGGATTCACTTATAAATCCTTCCGAGAATATCTACATTCACCTTCCTTAATATTGGTGATCTGTCTTTTGGCCATGGTTGTCACTATCAGTTTCGGATTCAGATTTTTCTTTCAAAACGCGATCGTAAAGCCGATGGAAGAGGTTGTGGTAGGATTGACCGAGGTGAATTCGGGAAATTTGGAATATAGATTGGTTCCGAGAGTGGAGGATGAGATCGGATTTATCGCTCGTTCTTTCAACAGAATGGCAAGGTCCATTCAGGCCGCTAGAAAAAGATTGGAACAATATGCTAACGAATTGGAGGAAAAAGTAAAGGATAGAACCAAAGAATTGGAACAGACCTTAAACGAGGTGCAGGAATTAAAACAACAACAGGATGCGGATTATTTCTTAACTTCTCTTCTGATCAAACCGTTAGGTTCGAATAAAGCAAATCAGGAAAACGTAAAGGTGGAATTTCTTTTGAAACAAAAGAAAAGGTTCACTTTTAGGAAACATGAGGATGAGATCGGCGGGGACCTGAATATTTCCAATCATATAGATTTGCAAGGGAGATCTTACACCGTTTTTCTGAACGGGGATGCGATGGGTAAATCCATGCAAGGTGCAGGCGGCGCTTTGGTTCTGGGATCCGTTTTTGAATCGATCATAGAACGAACTAGAGTAGTGGACACGATCAAAAAACAATCTCCGGAACGATGGTTAAAAAACGCATTTATAGAATTGCACAAAGTATTCGAGAGTTTTGACGGTTCAATGCTTGTTTCTTCCGTGATGGGATTAGTAGATGATGAACTTGGAATATTGTATTACATTAATGCGGAACACCCTTGGACAGTGTTGTATAGGGACGGGATCGCAAGTTTTATTGAGAACGAGTTCATGTTCCGCAAATTGGGGACTACGGGGATAGAAGGGACTATTTTTATCAAAACTTTCCAATTGGAACCCGGAGATTCTATCTTTGTTGGGTCCGACGGTCGGGACGATATTATCGTAGGTACTGATTCGGATGGGGACAGGATCATAAACGATGACGAAAAGTTATTCTTAGACTCCGTTGAAAAAGGAAGAGGGGATCTTCAGGAAATATATAATGTTATTATAAATAATGGGAAATTGAGCGACGACCTATCCCTCATCCGATTGTCATTTATAGGGAACGGAAAACAACAGATCCCTCAGGATGAAAAGAGGCAGAGGATCAAGGAGCTGCTTAGGAATGCAAAGGAAACCTTCTTGAATAAGGATACTCAAGAAGCGCTTAGTTATTTGGAAGAGGCGGAATCTTTGGATAGCAGGGTTCCCGAGGTGAAAAAGAATTTTATTAAATTATTCCTGAAACTGAAGGATTACCAGAAAGCTGCCAGATACGCCGAGGATTATTTTAAGATGAATCCGATCGACAGCGAGATCCTATACGTGGCTTCTTTTGCGGCAAGGAAGGCCGGTCAGATCAGAAAGGCCTTGGATTTTAGCGAACGTCTACGTTTAAGGGAGCCTTCCCATATTAAAAATCTGACAAATCTTGCCGAGATCTACATAGCTGTCAAAAATTTCGACAGAGCGGAATCTATCTTGAAAGACGCATTACGTTTGGATCCGCACAACGAATCCATTTTAAAGGTGGAAGCACTTCTTAAAAAGTATTCTAGTCGATTGGAGAACGGGAGTGGACAGCCGAAGGAATCTAAATAAGAGGACCTTCGGCAAATAAATTTATTATTTCTTAATATGATATCCGGTTTTGAACATCCAAGCGATAACGCAAAGACAAGAAATCAGGAAGAATAATATCATTGTTAAGCTGATTTCCAGGCTAACATCGCCGATTTCGTAAAAGCTCCATCTGAATCCGCTGACTAAATATAGGATAGGATTGAATAGAGTAACCGTTTGCCAAAAAGGAGGAAGCATATTTGCGGAATAGAAACTTCCTCCCAAAAATACCAAAGGTGTGATGACAAGCATCGGGATCACTTGTAGTTTTTCGAAATTATCCGCCCATATCCCTATGATAAAACCGAATAAACTGAATGAAACGCAAGTCAGTATCAGGAAGAACACCATCAGAAACGGATGAGCGATCTTGATTTCCACAAATAAAGAAGCGGTCGCAAGCATGATGGACCCTAATATCAGAGACTTAGTGGCGGCAGCACCTACAAAACCTATGACAGCTTCCATACTGGAAACCGGCGCTGAGAGAATTTCGTAAATGGTCCCGGTAAATTTAGGAAAATAGATACCGAATGACGCATTTGAAATACTTTCCGTCAATAATGAAAGCATAATGAGTCCCGGAACAATAAAAGAACCGTAGGGTACTCCGTTTACTTCTTGTATCCTTGATCCGATTGCGGAACCGAAAACGATAAAATACAAAGAAGTAGAAAGAACCGGTGACGCAATACTTTGCATCAACGTCCTTCTTGTCCTTGCCATTTCGAAAAAATAGATGGCTTTGATTGCATTCAAATTCATTTGGATTCCTTCACTAATTGTACGAAAATTTCTTCCAAACTGCTTTGGGTGGTATTCAAATCCCTGAATTCAATTCCGGATTTTTTCAATTGTTCCAAGAAACTTGCGATCCCGGTTTGTTTTTCCTGGCCGTCGTAGGTATACAATAATTGTTTTCCATCGTTCTTTAATTCCAGTTCGTAACCGTTAAAGTTGTTCGGTAAACTTTGGAGAGGAGAAACAAGATCCAATAAGATCTGTTTTTTCCCGAGTTTATGCATGAGTTCTGTTTTCTTTTCTACCAGGACTAACTCTCCCTTATTCATGATCCCGACCCTGTCAGCGATCTCTTCCGCCTCTTCGATATAGTGTGTCGTGAGAATAATAGTGACACCTTTGTCTCTTAAGGCCCTTACTACATTCCACATGTCCTTTCTGAGTTCTACATCCACTCCTGCGGTGGGTTCATCTAAAAATAAGACTGTCGGTTCATGTGATAAAGCCTTTGCGATAAGCACCCTTCTCTTCATTCCTCCGGATAAGGTCATAATCATCTGGTCCCTCTTTTCCAAAAGAGAAAGAGACGTTAGGAGTTCTTCGATATATTCTTTGTTAGGCGATTTTCCGAATAGTCCCCTGCTGAAATTTACGGTAGTCAAAACGGATTCAAATGCATGGACGGTGAGTTCTTGGGGAACAAGACCGATCATGGATCTTGTTTGCCTATAATTTTTGATAATATCGTAACCGCCTACGGAAACAGAACCGGAACTAGGAGTAACGATCCCGCAAATTACGGAAATCAAAGTGGTTTTTCCGGCGCCGTTGGGACCTAAAAGGGCGATGATCTCTCCTTTTTCAATATCCAAGTTTATGTTTTTTAAGGCTTGGAATCCATTCGAATAGGATTTGGAGAGATTTTGTATCGAAACAATGGGGGAGTTGGACTTCATACGATTCCTTCAAACCGTTCAATAAATTATAAGAGCCTATCCTAAAGGTTCAGGCTCTTGAAGCCCGAGGTCGAATACTGATCGATAACCTAAGTTTTTGAACGGGCTATGAGATTATCCAAAATATTAAACGGGAATGGATTGGCCCACACCAATTTTAGAAGAAAGAAAGGTTTTGTGATTTAGTGGAAAAGGGTCGGTTCCCGTAAATCGGAAACCGAATGTTGGAATTCTTACAAATGGAGAGAACCGTATCAATTTCGATCTTGTTTTGCTCGGAGATAAATATAGTAAGCCGCTCCCACTGCCACACCGGGAACCACACCTAGTAAAAGTGCGATCCATCCATTTTTGATCCCTTTTGTTTTTGCTTCGTATACGATCCAAACCGCTAATACTAACCAGGTAAAAATGATATCCAGTGCATAAGCGCTGGAGAAAGGATTCACAAATCCTCCTAAAAACGCGCCGATAATATCGAAGTTTTGCGATAAAGGTGGAAGCACTAAATACAAAAAGCCCGCGGTAAATAGGGAGCCTAATAGGATCAGCAGAATTCTAAATGTGGAAAGATTCATTTTCGTTCCCTTAGTTGAAAGTTATTAGCAAAGGATCGGGATTTTTGTAAGGAGCGCGAGAGAAATTTAAAGACGGGAACTTTTTTGTTCTAGAAAAGAATAAAAAACAGGATTGGCAAAAAGTGGATCGGATCCAAAAAGGAAACCAGTCCGAATGCCCGATTTACAAGAATTAAAAAAGAAGTTCGGTGTCTCCGAATTCAGATCCTCTCAAGAAAAAATCATCAGAGACGTTTTAGAAGGCAAAAACTGTTTAGTGATCATGCCGACAGGGATGGGAAAATCCTTATGTTACCAATTGCCTGCTCTGGCCTTGGAAGAATTGACTGTAGTAATTTCTCCATTGATCGCTCTCATGCAGGACCAAGTGGATAAATTAAAATCTTTGGGGATAGACGCGGAATTTGTGAATTCATCAATTTCAAAGGAGGAACGTACACTTCGTTATGAAAATATAAAGAAGGGAAAATACAAAATTCTTTATGTTTCTCCTGAAAGATTTCGCAAATCCTCATTTTTGGAAATTTTCAAAACCAGAAAAGTCTCTTTGTTGGTGGTGGATGAAGCGCATTGTATCAGTCAATGGGGACATGATTTTAGACCTGATTATACAAAAATCTCCGAATTCAGAAAGATATTAAAATATCCTACGATCATCGCTTTGACTGCCACGGCGACTAAGGATATACAAAAGGATATGATCCGACAGATCGGATTATCCGAATCCGAGATTGAAATTTATAATGAAGGGATCTCTAGACCGAATCTTTATTTAGAAGTAAGAACTTTTGTGGATTCTTCTTCCAAATCGAAGGGACTCATCTCTTATCTAAAAAATCTAAAAGGAAATACGATCGTATATTTTAATCTGATCAAAAATATAGAAAGTTTTTCGGAAGCTTTAGATATGGAAAAGATCCGTTATAAAGTATATCATGGCATGCTTCCTGCCGATAAAAGAAAAAAAATACAAAACGATTTTCTACATTCGAAAGATACGTTACTTTTAGCTACGAATGCGTTCGGAATGGGAGTGGATAAGGCGAATATTCGGACAATTATCCATGCAGAATTACCTTCTTCTTTGGAATCCTATTATCAGGAAATAGGAAGAGCGGGGAGGGACGGTAATTTATCGGATTGTCTTCTGTTTTATAATCAGGATGATCTGTCCGTTCTTATGGATTTTATCGAATGGCAGAACCCGGACAAAAATTTTATCAGCCGAGTTTATCAGGTTTTAAGATCAGTGGGAGAAAAATTATCCTCCCTGGGTTACGAAGAATTGCAATCAATGGTGGTACATAAAAACAGAGGGGATCATCGTCTGCAAACGGTGCTTAGTCTTTTCGAAAGACATGGAGTTACTTCCGGAGAATTAGAAAGGGGATCGCTGGTGTTACGTGGAGAATTACCGGAAGTTTTGACGGATCCGAAAATATTGGAGGAGCGAAAGAAAGCGAGTTTAAACCGTCTGTATCAAATGCTCATGTATTTGAAATCGGAGAAATGTAGAAGGGAATTTTTATACGGATATTTCGGTGCAACTTTTCATTCTTGCGGAAATTGTGATATTTGTTCTTAAACTCTTGGGATACAGAACGTAAATTTGCATCCTTTTTTCTCTTCCGATTCGACTGAAATTCTCCCGTTATACGCTTTTATAATACTATAGACCAAAGGTAAACCTAGGCCGGTCCCGGATTCGTTTTTGGTTCCTAGACGAGTGGATTTGATCTCCGTGGAGAACAGATTCGGGATCATATCTTTCGGTATTCCGATCCCCGTATCTTCTACGAAAAATTCCGGATCATTCTTCTCGTTGGAAAATCCTATACTGATCGTATCATTCTCTTTGCAGAACTTTATGGAATTGGAAACTAGATTGATGAATATTTCCGAAAATAAGGTCCTATCTACGTTTAACTTAACGTCATCCGGGATTTTGTTAATGATCCGGATCTTTTTTGCTTCCGCTTGAGGAAGAAGTTTTGCCAATACTCCT
The DNA here is from genome assembly GCF_000347035.1 of Leptospira sp. B5-022. Lineage (GTDB taxonomy): Bacteria > Spirochaetota > Leptospiria > Leptospirales > Leptospiraceae > Leptospira_B > Leptospira_B cinconiae. Next base: position 26,835 of record NZ_ANIJ01000040.1, on the reverse strand, counting down.
TCTACCTCCGGATACACATAAATTAGGTTATTGTCCAAAGGAAAAGAACCTGATTTTAGTCTATTTAGATCCAAAAGTGTCGAGATCATTTCTAATGATTGGGACGAAGTATTCTCCGCTCTTGAGATCCATTCTAATAAGGACTTGTCATCCAATTGTTTGTAATCGTTCCGGATCAATTGTAATATGCCGATCACTGTCGTGATAGGGGATCTTAAGTCATGGGTTACTAAAGATAAAAAAGTGTCCTTGAGTGAATTCGCTTCTTCAGCGACGTGTTTCGCTTCCGCTAATTGTTTGGTTCTTTCCGTGACCTTTTGTTCCAGCGATTTTTGGAGTTCTTCCAGTCTTACAAAAGCGTTCGAGAATCTAACCGAAAGCATTATGGTTTGGGAGAATAGGAATGCGAGAAGTCCCCAGCTTGCCAGATATTCCGCATTTATTAGCAGGCTTTGGTTTAAAATATCGTTTAATGTGGTTAAAAATAAGATTAATGAGCCAACGGTAAATAAGATTGAGCCTTCCCTTCTTCTCACGATACAAATGGTGATCATTACGAAAAAGTAAAGTATGCTTACACCCACGAAACCTTGGAATATTCGAATATAGTCCATATACTCCGTGGACGGAAGTGCAAGGACTAGGACGAAGAATATGGCACTGACACCTATGGATATATTGTTGAAGTAGCGATGGAATTGTTCGTCAGGAAAGACTGCTTTTAGAAAGACGGAAAATAAGGGAAGTGCCAAGACAAAAGTTAGGATATCCAGTTTATGGATATACACCCAAAAAGAATCCGGTGTGACCTCGTATATGAATACCGATCCGGTAAAAAATCCTCTGATACTCAGATCTATGCAGAATAATCCGAACCAAAGCGCTGATTTGTCGACTCTTCTCATCAGGAATAGGATCAAATGATATAATCCCATAAAGAATGTGGCGCCAAAAACCACCCAGCCGAGAGCGACCTGCCTTTTTTTCTCTTCGAATACGGCTAAGGTATTTCCTAACTTGATGGGCTTACGAAGTCCACCGGTAATATGATAAAAATTTGATATTTGTAAGGTAAGTTTTAATTCTTTGGACCCTTCGTCTATTAGAACGATAGGATGTTTATACGAAGGGATCATTTCCGTTCTGGAACTTCCGATCCTTCCATTCTCGATCAATAATTTTCCGTTCAGAAATAGTTTAAATGCGGTGGAGACGTCTCCTATTTGAAAAGCCAAGTCTTTTACCGGTCTGTCCAATAGGACGGTGAGTTTATAAGTCCCGAGTCCTTCTCCCTCGTGTCTTTTGCCGTTCTTTATAAACGAGTTCCAGGCGCCGGGAACGGGGATAAATCCGTCTTTTATGAAAGTTTCCGGAGTTAGGATCCTGTCAGCAAATTCCCAATGTCCGTTTAAGGCAACGGTTGAGAAACGATCTCTATCCCAATCTCTCAGATCTAAAATTCCTTCCTTTGCTTGTGGAGAGTAGATCTCGGCTTCTTGAGAGCATCCCATAAATGCCAAGAGGAATAGCAAATGAAAGATAGATGGCCTCATTCCGATATCTGGTCTCCAGTTTATTCTTCGCTAGAAACCTGTATAGAAAATTGTATAAGATTTTTTTTAAAAAAAACGAAAAACCGTAAGGCGGATCCATTTAACGCCGAGTTACCTGATATAAATCATTTCATGAGTAGGTTGAAGTATTGTGGAAAGATCCGATTTATAATTTTTATCAAAGTTTTCACGACTAAAAAACGTAAAAACCAAAACAATGGATATATGCTCTTCCCAAAATCATGAAAGGTCGGTGAAGATTTATTCGTTTACTTGCAAAGTAAAAATATGCTCTGGAATCAATATTCTGCGGAATCAACCTTCAAGATAGCGACCCTATAAATTCAAAAAAGTACAACCTGAAACATTAATTCGATGCAAAGGACAGGAAGAAGGAACAATACTTGCAGTTATACTCCGTCCTAATTTCAGCAAGACCGATCTTCGGATTTTCTAGTATACTTCCCAAACTTTTTCTTGGAGAATTGGATTTTGGAGAAGATATGAATCTATTTATCACTGGCGCGTCCGGCTTCGTAGGCGGTGCAATTGCCCGCCATCTAAAGGAAAAACATAAGATAAAAGTATTGTCCAGATCTCCAAAGACGGACTCTAGTTTGTCTGAACAGGGTTTTGAAATTGTAAGCGGAAGTTTGGAATCTATTACTCCTCAAAATTTGGCAGGAACCGATATCGTAATCCATTGTGCTGCTTTCGTAGGTCCTTGGGGAACATACCAAGATTTTTGGAAAGGAAATGTGGAAGGAACTACTCGATTGTTAGAGGCTTCTCAAAAAGCAGGGGTCAAACGGTTTATTCATATGGGAACGGAAGCGGCTTTATTTTTTGGGCAGGATATGATTCAGATAGACGAGACTTATCCTTATCCTAAAAAAACTCCTTACTATTATAGCCGTACTAAAGCGGAAGCGGAAAAAAGAGTAGTCTCTGCTAATCGTCCCGGGTTCGAAACGATTGTTTTAAGACCTAGGCTTGTTTGGGGACCAGGAGATACATCCGTTCTCCCAGTTTTGAAAAAGATGGTGGCGGAAGGAAAGTTTATGTGGCTGGATCAGGGAAGAGCCAAAACTTCCGTGACCTGCATCCCGAATTTAGTGCATGCAACCGAACTTGCGTTAACCAAGGGAACACCGGGCCAAATCTATTTTATCACAGACGACGAAGTCAGAACCGTAAAAACTTTTTTGACCGAGATGATGCAAACCCAAGGGATTACACTTCCTAAGGCTTCCATACCTTCTTTTATAGCAGGATTTTTAGCGATGATAGTTGAGGGGATCTGGAGAATTTTAGGAATTCGTAAAGAACCTCCGATGATGAGGTTTCCTGTGGATATTATGGGAAAAGAATGTACCATCCGCATAGACAAGGCCAAGCGAGAATTAGGATACAAACCTGTAGTCAGTGTGGCACAAGGTTTAGATTTGATGAAAGGTTAAGCGCCTTGCATTAGGCTTCGATACTAGAAGTGTATTTCCGGTTCGCCACAATCACCTCTTGGCGGACCTTCAGAAAATTTTTAAGAAAGATAAAGCCTGGCAAACTGGAAAATAAATAAGAAATAAATTAGTTCCTTATTAATATATTGGAACGGCTTGGGATACGTCGCTTTACTTGAATTCTACTGTAAGAATGTTTAGTCTTTTATTATAAAACATACTTTAAATAAAACGAATGTTTTAACTTGCTAATGTATTTTGACATTTGCTCTCAAGTTGGAAGATAAAAAATTCTTAGAAACATCGTTTTTTCTGCCTTAGGGCCTTGACCTATTTTAATTCTAGAACTATTCTAAGCGAAAATTTTATCGGCCATTTCGAATGAAAGTTCTTATGTTTCCACAAACCCGTTCCAAATTTTTAGGATATATATTTATTATATTCATATTTTATTGTATAGGTTGTGATTCTCAGAAGAAAAAAGAGATAGATCTTACCGAACTGACTTATGTTCCGAGCGGGATTTTAGGACTGCCGGATTTACCTGTCCCTAAAAATAATCCTCAATCCGCCGATAAAGTTTCGTTAGGCGCCAAATTATACTCAGACAAACGATTTAGCTTGGATGGAACAGTCTCTTGCGCCACCTGTCATAATCCGGAACAGGCATTTGTAGACAAATTGAAGGTCTCTAAGGGGATTAAAAATTTTACCGGAACGAGAAATGCTCCTACCGTATTGAACGCTGCCTATTACAAAACACAGTTTTGGGACGGAAGAAGGAAAGATCTGGAGGGACAATCCAAAGATCCTCTTTTAAATCCCGTAGAACACGGCTTATCCAGTCATGATGATCTAATAAAGATCGTAAAAGCGGATCCGGATTATTCTGCAAGGTTCAAGACAGTATTTGGGGTCGATTCGGATTCGATCCATATAGATCATGTAGCCTTAGCAATCGCTTCTTTCGAAAGGACGATCATTTCGGGAAATTCTCCATTCGATCGTTATAGGTTCGGAAAAGAAGAGAAGGCTCTCTCCGAGTCCGCGATCCGGGGTTTAGCTTTGTATATGGGAAAGGCACGATGCCAAGACTGTCATACGATAGGCGAAACGAACGCAATTTTTACGGATGATAAATTCCATAACCTGGGAGTGGGTTTTAAAAGGATCCAACCTAAGCTGGAAGAGATCCTTCAAAAAAAAGCGGAATCCAAGACCGGTCCGACTTCCGACGAAGAAATACTTACGAATCTAGAATCTTCCGAGCTAGGTAGATTTGCCGTTACGGGAATTAATGAGGATCTGGGAGCGTTTAAAACTCCCGGTCTACGAAATATCGCATTAACTTCTCCTTATATGCATGACGGAAGTCTAGCGAGCTTAGAACAGGTCATTGATCTGTATGATAGAGGCGGAGAAACAAATCCGTTTTTAAGCAGCGGTATTCGTCCGTTGGGGCTGACCGGTCAAGAGAAAGCGGATCTGGTGTCTTTTTTAAAATCCTTAACAAGTCCGGTTTTGCCTAAAATGCCGAAATAAACGGACCTTATACGTTTTCACGAGGAGGGAGTTATGGAAGAAGGAAAGCTAAGTAGGAAAGATTTTTTACGCAGAACGGGTGGTCTACTCGCTGCGAGTATCGTACCGATGAGTTTGGTGGAGATTGCTTGCGGGGGAAGAGGGAAAGGTACTCATGAAAAATTTACTTTCGCTTTTATATCGGATCCTCACCTAACGCATATTAAAGGAACGAATTTTGTTCGGAATTTCGATAGCGGTCTGAATAAGGCGATCGAAACGGTCAACCTGATGTTCCCTAGGCCCGACTTTGTCGTATTTGGAGGAGATCTGGCGCAGTTAGGAAAAAGAGAAGAATTGGATCACGGTATGGAACTTCTTTCCAAACTTAAGGTTCCTGTTAAATACGTGATCGGAGAGCATGATTATTATTTAGATTTGGGAAATTATTGGCAGGATAAGATCAGCAAACTCAATTATTCTTTCGATCATAAAGGGGTTCATTTTGTGGTTTTGAACAGTATTTTAACCTATGATACATGGATCAAACGTTGGAAGACTCCGGAAGAAAGAATGAACGAGATGGCCCGTTTGGATAATCCGAACGGTTCTCCGTTTATGGTGGGTGACGACCAGATTACCTGGTTGAAAAAGGATCTGGAAAACGTAAAAAGTGGAACTCCGTTAGTGGTTCTTTCTCATTCCCCTTTATATAAAATTTATAAACCTTGGAATTTCTGGACGGACGATGCGGAAACGATTCAATCTATTTTGAGTAGATTTGATAATGTAACCGTTTTTCACGGGCATGTTCACCAAGTTTTATACAACCAAATCAAAAATATTAGTTTTTATGCATTGATGTCCACTGCTTGGTCATGGCCTTATCCGGAGAGTTATACTCAGTCACCGAATTATATCCCAAAGATGACTGTTTTTATGAACCGTCAAGATCCATTTCATGAAAGAGACGGAACGGGTTGGGCGTTCGTGAACATGGATAATGCAAGAGAGGAAATGCATTATAAACTTTGGGAAAACAAGGATCGGATCGTAAAATACGACGATTCTGCAGGTCATCCGGTGGATTCTGAATACCAAAAACCGGAATCTAGAATCCTTCCTCAGACTCACTATTAGGAGAATCTTATGGACCATCCGCATATTTTTAGAGATCGATCTAAATCCAAAATTTTAGTCGGGATCAGTGTTTCCGTATTCTTTTTGATTTTCGGGACGGTATCCTTAGTCTTCGGAGACGATTGGGATAAATCGAACGAAGATAAATGGAATGCAGCTTTTATGGAAACGGTTGCACACGGAGAAAAACTTTTTCATGGGCCTCAATTGGGAGGAAATACGGTCCAATGTGCCATGTGTCATCCGAATGCGACGAATACTCATCCGGAAACTTATCCTAAGTTCCAAAAACAGATCGGAAAGGTTTCCACATTGAGGGAAATGATCAACTGGTGTATCCAAAACCCTTTGCAAGGAAAACCTTTGGCGTATGACGATCCTAAGATGATCGCTCTGGAAGCATATATTATGTATGAAAGAAGGAACTCGGTCTTGGCTCCGGGAAAACATTAGGGGAAATGAATATGATCCGATCTAGTTTGTTTTTAGGGATCCTTTTGATTTTGTCCCTCTCCTTGGTTTTTTGCAGATCCGAGATCAGCGATTCCAGATGTAAATCGGATCTGGAAAAAGGACTCTCTTTGTTTGGGACTGTGGAAGATATTCAGGCGGATAAACCTGTCTCAGTAAAAGAATCCATCTCTTCGGGAAGTAAGGATCTTCTCTACGTCCCCTTCTCCGCAAAAGTAAGACTAAAGGAAGATGTTCGCAATTATGTTCATCATGCCCAAGAAGGAAGGTATCACAGGGAATATGTGGGTTGGGTAATGCAAAATTCCGTAAACAAATCCGGAACGGAAAAGTTATTACATTTTTCGCTATTAGCGAACCTTTCTTCTTCTCGCTGGTACGATGCAAAAAGCGGACAGATCATTCCTTTAAAAGGAGTTCTAAGATATAAAAAAGAAGGAAGTGAATGGGTTTCCCTGGGTGCATTTGATAATTAATATTTTTGAATATGCAATGGTCGGGATCTTCTCGGTTTTCAGCAATACGAGAAGATCCCGCTTTCATTACCACAGCACTTGATCCGCAGGGACCCTTGCGGATTCTTTTTATATAAGAATGCTCATTAGAATGTGTACAATCCAACAAGTGACCGTTCTAACGGAGCAATTGGAACTTCTCTAAGGTAAGGATTCTGCGTATTCTTTCAATTTGGATAAGAACCGATCTGCTTCCGGATAGGACAAATGTAGAGCATCGCTGTCTTCGTAGACATCTTTATGATCGATAAACCAAAGATATTGAGAAAGAGGAAAATATTTCTGAACAGTCTCTCTGGTCCTTGTTTCTTTTGCGGAGACCAGGATTTCGGGATGCATAGGCATTTCGAAAAAAATGGGCCGGACACCTTTGGATTCTAATTCTTTTAAGACGGAAGATAGATACGTCATTCTATCATCTAATTTTTTCTGTTCTACCGCAGCTCCATACCAACGTTTTACTTCTTGCAGATGTTCTTCTTTTAGTCGATTGGAAATTTCAAGAGCTTGTTTTTCCGCTTCGGGATTTTGTTTTGCTTCGGCGGCAAAAAGGCGATCCGTAAATTGGAGCACAAATCCGACTGCATAGTTTAAGGGTTGTTTTTCCGATCTGAGGACCGGGAAATTCCGTCTGGTAAAAACGAAAAAGGGATCGGTATTCTCTAAGGAGAATTTTTCGTTCTCTTTTACGGAAAGTTGATTTACTTCAATCAAAACGAATTTGGGAGAAGTATCCGAATATTTTAATATAGATAATCCTGTTAATGCACCTTCTCCCACTAGAGAAAGATTAAACCAGCCAGTGCCGGGTTTTGGTAACATTCTATCCGACATGGAAGATCCAACGATCACAAATTTGGAATCTTTTCCTTCCGTTAAAAAACTTTCCACCCGGACCCGATTATGCTGCCACCAACTCTGCTTGGGTATTTTATAGGGTGAAAAAAAATGCACAAAACCGGAATACAACCCTAAGAAAATCAGAAAAATAGTAATGAGTCGGATAAAAAATTTCATAGTTAAAACTGAAAATAGATAAATGCCGCAGATGGTCCTTTGTTTAAAACGATCAGAAAGAGTAGGAATGCATAACCTATTATCGAAACTTTTTCGATCGTTTCTTCCGAATACTTCTCTTTATAGTCCGTCCTAGAAGTTAGGTTATCGATATGTATCCGGTTCTGGGCTTCCAGAGCCGACCGGCTCTTAAACCATCCGTATAGATGATATAAAAATACCGGAATGGAAAAGAATATTAAGAATGTGCAAAGTTCCCAGTCTGTTCCCAAACTTAAATTCGTTCCTAATAATTTTAAATATTTCACCGCTGTTCCAAAATCAGGCAACCGGAATAGTAGCCACAAAAGAGAAACGCTTAAGAATACGAATCCGGCCTTTATAAAGGAGAAAAAACGATTCTCGGGTAGTTTGAAGGGAAAATTCTGTTCTAAAAATCTTTCGATCAATAACAAGAGTCCGTGACCGATTCCCCAAACCATATATCTCCATTCAGCTCCGTGCCAAAGTCCGCCCAATGCCATGACCAAAAATAGATTTATATAGGTCCTTACATTTCCTTTTCTATTTCCTCCCAAGGGAATATACAAATAATCCCTAAGCCAAGTAGAAAGAGAAATATGCCATCTTCTCCAAAATTCCGAAAAGGTGGAGGATATATAAGGAAAATTGAAATTTGTAGGAAGTTTATAACCGAATAGGAATGCGGTTCCGATCGCGATCAATGAATATCCCGCAAAGTCCGCAAAGATCTGAGCGGAATAACCGAAAATCAATAGTATTAAAGTAAGAGTAGAATGATGGGAATTATAAGGAAAATCGATAACGAAAGTAAGATCGTTCAGGTTGTCCGCGATCACCGTTTTTAAAAAATAACCTAGGATCAATATTTTTGCAGCCTGGATCCATGGAATATCTTTGAAGTATTTTGTTTTGATCTGCGGAAAAAATTCCTTTGCCTTAACGATAGGCCCTGCTACCAACTGGGGAAAAAAATTGATATAGAGAGAAGATTGCAGGATCAGTTTAGGGTAGGGAACCTTCTCTTTGAAAATTTCCGGACCTATCCTATAAAAATCCACCACCATGCTGATCCCATGGAAGGTATAAAAGGAAATACCGATCGGAAGCGGGATTAGAAAGATCCAATGTAGATCCGAGGTCCCCGAATTTCCCAAGAAAGTTTTGGCGAATAGCCCGCTATATTTAAAGAAAAATAATACGGTTAGGTTCAGGACTACACCTAATGCTAAAACCCCTTTTTTGGATCTAAATTCCGGGGACTGGATCAGATATACGATACTCGCATTCCAAAAGATAGAGAATAAAAGTAAGATGAGTAACCAAGGATCCGTGTATGCGTAAAAGTAAAAACTCGCGGCGACTACTGTCAGAAGTTGAAATCTTTTTAATAAGGGGATATAATAAATAGTAAAGGTAATGAGTAGGAATAAAAAAAATCCAAAACTATTAAAATTCATAGGAAAGAAAATCTGACTGGTTCAAATTCTTTCCTGGAATCCTTAGGTCAAGAACCTATTATACTTCTCTGGCTCCCTTTACCAAAAACATTTCGATCTCTCCCTTGTTCTTGGCTTTTATCAATCCTCTGGACTCGCAGATAAAATCCTCTCTCACAAAATGGAACGTATCCAAGGAGATATTCACTTCTCCTGCTACTCCGGAACTTTCCATACGACTTGCGGTATTGACCGTGTCTCCCCAAATATCGTAGGCGAATTTTTCGGTCCCTATGACGCCGGCGACCACACTTCCCGTATGGATCCCTAAACGTAATTCCCAGGTAGGAAGGCCTAATCTCATTCTTTCTTCCTTTTGCTTTTTCATAAATTGTTGGAATTCCAAACCGCAGAACACTGCATCTCTTGGATGAGTACGATTCGGAGTAGGAAGTCCACCCACCGCCATGTAAGCATCTCCGATGGTTTTGATCTTCTCCAAGCCGTATTTTTTAGCGATCCTATCGAATTCCGCAAAGAAGAAGTGTAGTTCTTTCACAAGTTCTTCGGGACTCATTTTTTCGGCAATTTGCGTGAAACCCGCCATGTCCGTGAATAATACCGTAACACTATCATAACGTTTTGGTTGGACACGGTCGTTCATTTTTAATTCGTCCGCTATCGATTCGGGAAGAATATTCCGAAGCAGGTTGTCCGATTTTTTTCTCTCTATATTCAGGTTCCTGCTGAGTATGAAGATCAGTATACCGGTCAGGATCTGAACGAAAATATAGTTTCCTCCGAGATCCATATATTCGGAGTCTCTATCTTTCTGCGGAACGATAAAATTCGGATAAAAGTATTCGAATATATATAGAAATCCCGTAACAAATGCGTAAAATCCATAAATAAGAAATATATTATGGTTTTTTAAAAGAATAGTGGCGATCACTAATGCAGGAATAAAATAATAATGATTGCCTCCGTTAGATCCCCCATGTAAAAACCAAAGAGAAGATAAATATACTAGTATTGTCAGATTTAGAGGCCAGAACAGAACGTAATAAATATTCCTAAATCTGGAAAAATAGTACATAATAAGGAGGATGGAACCGGATATTAAATTTAGAAGAATGACCCGATGTGAATATTCTGTTTTCTCTTCGAAGAAGGAGCCTAATATATTCAAACTTCCGTTTACAAGGGAAATTGCATTGAACAATCTATGCTCTAACGAATTCTTCTTTGGGTCCCCAAAGATCAAATAAATAAGCTGGATTAACTTTTGTTTCATAAGATTGTCCGGAACTTGAGAAGTCTGAATATTCGGAGCAGGGCTAAAATTTTCATAAATCGGAAAAAATTGCAAGTCTCAACTGGAGAGATCGGACACAATCCTGTCTCCGAAATAAAAATTGTACAAAACTTTTAGTATAGAAAATAGACCCGCACCTTTCGCTTTTGATTGTCTGGAAATCTCAAATAATATCTTCCATTGGGAGATTAGTATGGAATATCGTTCTTTGATGGAAAATCTGGGATCGTATAAGTTGGTGGATTCCGAAGTGACCCCGTTCAGTTCCACTACCTTCAGATCTTTTCCTTCCAAAAAATCTTTGAGAGACGAAAATCGGATATCGTATCTTCCAAAATAAAAACCCGAAAAAGAGGAAGAGATCTCGTGGATCTTGTTTTCCAATTCAGGAGTGATCCATTCAGATCCGTCCAAAAATAAAGTTCCTTGGCAATGATTTCCGGCTTCCGTAAGAAGTATATTTTCTCCTAGTCCAGGGATTCGTTCCCAAACTTCTGAAAATCTTTTTCGGAATTTTTCCTTTTGTATTTTAAATCTGGGATGGGTTTCCACTAATTTGGAAAGAGATGAGGTCCCGTCTCCGATCAACTTTGGAAATACTTTTCTAGTGATGGAGAATATATTACCTTTGGTCTCGTTCGGATATCTATAATAAAAAACTCCAACCTCGAAAGGACCAGGGTGGTATTCTTGGATAAGTAGATCCACATTCGATTCTAACAAACAATCTTCCAAATGTTTTTGACTTAAGATCTTTCGGACACCTTGTCCTCTTTGCCCGGAATCCGGCTTGAGTATGATGGGAAATCCTAATCCAAAAGTATTCATTTTTTCTAAAATAGAATTTACGTCTTTGGAACCTTTTGGAACTAGGAAAAATTTTAATACGTGCTGAGGATCCAAATTTTTTAAGATCTGATATTTCGATTCTCCTACGAGACCTCCTAACGGAATGCCTGGATTGACGGCTGCAATTGACCCGAATCCTAAGGAGGAAAATGAACCGTATCGAATAGATCGAATGGATTCAAAAACGATATATGGGATCAAAGGTAGATACAACTTCCAAGTGGGCCAAAATTCCATCGGATCGGATTGTTCGAGTAAATCTTGCTCGGTTTGTATCTCTAACATTTAGATGACCGGATCCCAAGCGAGAATAGAAAGATTCGCTTTGTATTGTAGTGTGGAGATCGCAAAACCGAAACTTTCCGGAATATCGTCGAACCCGAGATCGTGCTCAAGCGCAACTCTTACGATCGCTTCATGGTGGATCGTATGCTCTTGTACATAAAGTAATTCTCTATCCCAGGAAGATTTTACCACATTTTCCGAACCGGAAGAAGAATGGACTAAATAAGAAACTTCAACTTCTCCCTCCCAATCTTTTAGCTTGAATTCTCTTACTAATTCTTGAAATCGATAAGCGGCTGCTTCGGGGGAATTTTCGTAGATAGGATTTCTTTTTCTTTGGTCGTAGGTAACAAACCTTATATCATATCCGTTTAATAAAGCTTCCGCAAATTCTAAACAATGTCGGACCTGTTTACCTATACTCGCCCCGGACAGTAAATGTAAAGGGCGAGCATAATTTCTTTCCGGGAGCCTAAGGAGTAATTCTGCGAATCTTAAAAAGATGATCTCGAGAGAATCTATTAAATCTGATTTCGTCTGCCTCATTGAGGGAAACTTCGAATAGTAACGATTTAAGTTACAGTATAGGATAAAAAAACGCCCACAGAATGCGGGCGCTTTTGCTCGGGAAACATATACCTTCGGATCAGCCGAATTTTCCTGAAATATAATCTTCCGTTTCCTTTTTAGAAGGATCATGGAACATCTTTTTGGTAGTATCGAATTCCACCAAACGGCCCATATAGAAAAAACCGGTATAATCGCTTACCCTAGCTGCTTGTTGCATATTATGAGTAACAATCACTATCGTATAAGAGTCCTTGAACTCGGAGATAAACTCTTCCACTTTTTTAGTGGAGATCGGATCCAATGCGGAGCAAGGCTCATCCATTAAGATCACCTCCGGATTCATTGCGATCGCTCTTGCGATACATAATCTTTGTTGTTGTCCTCCGGATAGCCCAAGTGCGCTATCATTCAACCTGTCCTTGACCTCTTTCCAAAGTGCGGACTTTCTCAGACTTTCCTCGACTATATGGTCCATTTCGTCCTTGGAGACTCTGCCGTTCAGTTTCAGACCGTAGGCGATATTTTCATAAATAGATTTAGGAAAAGGGAAGGACTTTTGGAAAACCATTCCGACCCTTTTTCTAAGTTCCACAACGTTCATGAGGGGATCATAAATGTTGATACCGTCAATTTCCAATTTACCGTTCACTTTGGAACCGTCGATCACGTCGTTCATACGATTGATCGATCTTAAAAAAGTGGATTTTCCGCAACCGGAAGGTCCTATGAACGCAGTGACCTTCTTCGCATGAATTTCCAAGGAGATATCATGTAATGCCTGGTTTTCACCGTAGAAAAAGTTGAAATGGCGGGATTTTATTTTTACTTTTGTATCTTTCATCTGAGATTAACTCCTCGCATCTCCAATAAAAACGTTATACATGGGTCTTACCCCTGGATTTTCTGATTCTGTATCTTAAGAATGTTGCGAAAAAACTCATCCCGAAGGTAAGAGTTAATAATACGACCGTTGTTGCATATTGTTTCGGCATCGCAGCATCCACGTCCGGCGATTGGGTCGCCAATACGAACAAATGGTAGCCTAATTGCATAAATTGATCGGAAAGGTGAGAAGGTAATTCCGGCAAGGAATACACAACTCCTACGAATAGGATCGGAGCCACTTCTCCAGCTCCTCGTCCGATCGCAAGGATTGCTCCCGTTAAGATCCCGGTCAAAGAATTCGGTAAGATCAATTTCCAGATAGTCTGCCACTTAGTTGCGCCTAACGCGAGACTGGACTCTCTCATTTCTCTCGGAATACTTCTCATAGTTTCTTCTACGGAAATAATAACTACGGGTAAGGTGAGAATTGCTAGTGTAGCTGCAGCCCAGATTAGAGCCGGTTTGCCCCAAACAGGAGTGGTATTGTTCGCAACATAATCCATTCCTTTTCCGATAAACTGGATGAAAAAACCGACACCGAACAAACCGAATACGATGGAAGGAACTCCCGCCAAGGTATTGATGGCAAACCTGACCGTCATAGCGAACCTGGAATCTCTTGCAGTGTATTCGGAAAGAAAGATGCCGGTAGCTGTTCCTATCGGAATACTACATAGGACCATTATAAAAACTAGATATACTGTTCCATAGATAGCCGGAAAGATCCCGCCTTCTAAGTTATTATTCCTAGGAGCTTCGGTCAGGAATTCCCAACTGACTCCTGAAAATCCCTTATAGAATATATTCCCGAGCATGAGTAGGACAGCTGATAGAATCAGTCCCGTAGCAAGCATGGGAGCTCCGAGAGCTAATATGGAATATATTTTATCTCGGATGACTCTTTTTCTTTTGAGTCTGACTTTTTTCCATTTCAAAGAAGTTTACCAAATTTTGTTCTTAGGAGCCTTGGAACTTTCTCATAAGCCGCTTTTTGACGTACAGCTCAGTGATGGCGTTCAAGGAAAAAGTGAATAGGAACAGAAGTACTCCCAGGAAGAACAGAATATTATAATGTTCCGATCCCCAGATAACTTCTCCCATCTCCGCACCGATCGTGGCGGCAAAAGTCCTGCTCGGATCAAATATGCCGAAACTCATCATAGGAGCGTTGCCAGTAGCCATAAGGGCGATCATCGTCTCTCCGAATGCTCTTCCGACGCCCAAAAGTACAGCGGCGAAAACCCCAGGCAATGCAGCAGGAAGCATCACTCTATAAGCGGTCTGCCATTCCGTAGCTCCTAATGCCAAGGAGGCCTGTCTATACGATTGAGGCACTGTGCTTAATGCGTCTTCTGCCACCGTAAAAATGATCGGAGTAACCGCTATCGCAAGGCCTATCCCTCCGGTGAGAGCGTTCAATCTGAAATCTATATCGAAGGTTGCTTTTACCACGGTGGCTACGTCCATTAAGCAGAAAAATCCGATCACTACGGAAGGGAAGTTAGCAAGCATTTCGATGGCAGGTTTAACGATCTCTCTTACTTTTCTAGGTACGAAAAACGTAATATTCAATGCAGCTAGAATAGCCAAAGGTGCTCCGAGTAAGATCGCTATGATCGTAGTTTTTGCAGTCCCTACGATCAAAGGTAAAATACCGAATTTAGGAACGGAAGAAACAGGCTGCCAAACCTTGCTGAAAAGATTTTCGAAAAGGGAAAGTTTTTCAGGCTCAGGAGAGGGGACAGCTACCGTTTTATTCAACTCCAATGTATCTCCGTCCGGATTGTATTCCGTAGGAGTATCCGAACTGGAATCAGGGTTATATTCCGTAGGGGCCTCGGAGCTTTGTGTAGTAGAGCTGGCTTGCGGAGAATCCGAGAAGAATAAGGAAGAAGCTTCTCTAAAGACGAAGAAAAATATGAGAAGAATAATAAGGATGGAGGTTGCGGCGGTTCCTTTTACCAAGGTTTCCGCGAAAACGTCTATTTTTCTTCTGCTCGGATGTAAAAGATATCTCAGCAGAGGATCGAGTTTGCTCATTGAATATTCCGATTTCTGGATTTAAGATCGGCTCCCGTTTCCGGGAGACGATCTCACAATATTACTTTTTCTTAAGAGGGAAGTAACCTACGTCCTTCACTACTTTTTGTCCGTCTTTTCCGATCACCCAATCGATAAACTTTTTGGTTTGGTCTTTTGGTGTTTCTCTTAGATAAAAATAAAGATATCTGGAGATCGGATACTTGTTGGTCAAAATATTCGCTTCGGTCGGAAGTTCCGCTTTAGAATTTGCATCCGCAGAGACCGCTAGATCTTTGACTCCGGAAGCGTAAGCCGCACCGCCGTAACCGATGCCCCATTTATCTTTGGAGATCGCGTTCACTAATGCCGCAGTTCCTACCATATGTTGTGCAGAGGGATCAAAGTCTTGTTTTTCCAAAACATGCTCTTTGAAATACTCATAAGTCCCGGAGTTGTTCTCACGGCTATAGAGTACGATTTTGTGATCTTCTCCGCCAACTTCTTTCCAATTGGTGATCTTTCCCGTGAAAATTTTACGGATCTCTTCTACGGAAAGTTTCGCAAGTGGATTCTTTTTGTTTACATAAAGAGAAATACCGTCGATTGCAACCTTGATTTCCACGCCGTTGGATTTATATTTTTCCTTTAACTGTTGGATTTCTTGAGGTTTGAGAGGACGAGAAGCGGAACAAATATCCGTGGTCCCGTTGATCAGAGCCGCAATCCCGGTTCCGGAACCTCCTCCGGTTACTTGGAATTGAACGGATTTGTCAGGGAAGGTTTCGGTCCATTTTTGGACCAGGATAACCATTGTGTCGGATCCTTTAATTGTGATTGTCTTTTTCTCTTCCCCGGATACGGAAAATGAAGAAAGAACGAATACTAATAAGACAATAAGTCTTAAACCTATCTTTTTCATCTATTTGATATTTCTCCTGAAATATTTTTGGATCGTAAACGAGAACCGTTACGAAAGGATTTCTCAAATATTACAATCCTGATACACTCTGTTCTATTGCATAGATTTGGCATTCTAACGCATTCTACGAAAGTAAGTCCCTGCCTGCAAGAAAGTACAGGGACTTTTTAGGATTAGTTGTTAGGAAATCCTACCGCCGCTTTGATCTTAGTACCACAATCTCCCCCGGCTTGCCCCAGGTTTGGATCACAGGTATAATACCTAAAATTCACAGGACTCGCATTTGTAGGGATCCCTGAGCCCAAGAAGCCTAAACTACCGCAAGTCGAAGTGGAAAGAGCGGATTTCCTAAGTTCCGTATCCAGAGAATGTCCGAACATTACGTAAAGATAATAATTTGTGGGAGAGATTGTGGAATTGGAAGTTCCTAATACGGTAAAATGATCGTAACATTCTCCGGTATAGTCCGTGAAATTTCCCGCGGCCTCCACCACTACTATGGATTGGTTCCCATCGTCGGGAGTTCCAACTAAGGCTCCTAATAAAGCCGAATCATCCTTTGTCTCTGAAGAGCAAGAAATCGCCAATAATCCCAAAAGTGGAAGTATGAATTTAAGTTTAGATTTCATAAAATTTACCTTCTCCTCTTCTTAATCTAACCTGGTGTTCAAGTGGTCCGGTGAAACTGTTCCGGTCCAGAAAGTTGCCTGAAGTTGGAAATAGACGGTTTGGTTATTTATAACCTCAGGTTCACGAGTTACCGGATCCACTCCTAATTTTAAAATAGGGATCTGGTAGAACAATTGGGCCTTGAACAAGTGTTTGTCCCCGAACAGGTTCAAACCGACCCAATAGTATTTTTTCATATCCGTTTCTTCTATCTTACCGTTACGATTAAAATCCCCTTTTAGGAGATCATATCTGAAAACGGGCATAATATAATACTTATCGAATATTTGAATATTATAACCGACGGTCGCTTGCCATCCGGAAAGATTGTTAGAAGCCGCTCCCGTATAAGTAGTATAGGCTCCGCTCAAATAGATGCCGTTCCAAGACATGGTTCCGTCGTAGGTATAGCCTCTTAGGTCCAGATTTTTTTGGCAGTAACTGGTTTGGTAGCTGGCAACAGTGCAATCGTAAGTGCTATTGTCCGCAGTCGTTTGAGTCGTAAAAAGATATTGAGTTGGAGCTCCTCTTGGGATTGCTCCGTCCACTGCAAGAGTGGACGCAGGACCGGAACTAAAGCTTGCGTTCTTAGTCTGCATGGCGGCGGCACCCAGGGAAATTTTCAGATCTTTTTGGAAGATCTCTTCCCCTTCCTGCCAACCGACATTACTTCCGTTTTCCTTAACAAGACCTCCGAGAACATTCCATTGGACTCTCGCAAAATATAGAGGAGAATTTAAGATAGGCTGGTGTGGTCTTCCTGCAACCGTTAGGTCCTGGCGTCTACCTGTTCCATAGTCACCCCCTGCACCGTGTCCATTACCTGCCATTAGATCGATGGTCAGATATTTTTCGTATTTCCCTTCGAAAAAATCTTTCAAAGGGGAAAGTCTTAGATTCACACCCATATCGAACTGGGGATAAGCGTTAGTCATATAAGAACGTTCTAATGCGATGAAGTTTGCGGAAGACATCAGATATTCTCTGTGGAATTGAGTAGGTAATTGACCGAAACTCAACCGTGCTCCTAATATCGGAATATTCACAAAAAGGAATGCTTCTTGGATATAACCTCTCCCTTCTTTCAAGGAAACATTGGTTACTTCTCCTGTAGAGTTCCTGGATTGAGTGATATAAGGGGCGTTCAGCATATTTTCTCCCCTGAGGTTGATCATCATTCCCCACCAAGACCCGCCTTGGTATTGGATCCCTAAACGAAGACGTCTGAAATGCCAATCTACTGAATTGAAATCCTCGCTTCCGTTATTATAGTTGGACCCTGTTTGTGCCGAAATACCCCTGAATTGCATTCTTCCAGTAACGGTAAGTCTTTCCTTTTGGATTTCTTCCGGTCTGTTTGTTAAATGATTCGGATATGGGTTGAATTTAGGATCGTTCTTGTTGATTGCCTTATCCATTTTGCTCTTAAAACGACCGGGACCTGGTTTGGTGAATAATTGTCCGTCTTGGTCTTCATAGAGAGTGAATTCATCCGGCTTCGGTTTTTCCACTTTAGGAGGTTCGCTTGCTTGCGCAAGTTCCGTTCCTGGAGAGCTTCCCTGGGAGAAGATCGCCTGGGAATAGATTACAAGTCCTAGAATAAGAAAATGGGGTTTTTTCCCCTCTAAGTTCTTTCTTTTTTTAGATTTCTGCTTCATTCAGAGTTACCTTTCGATTCGCTTCTAGGTTTTTTGCTCGAGCGAATTCTTTTTTACGTTTAGGTAACAGAATGACCTCTTTATGTTACAAAATGATTACATAAAGGCAAGGATTTTGTTACAAGCCGTGTTTTTGGAGGTTTTATGCAATTTAGGTATCATTTAAGTTACAGAAATAATACCAAATTATCTAATCGTATGATAAGTCCTTCGGTTCCAAATCAAAACTTTTCTTCGTATCGATGAAGGTCGGATAGAAGGAAGAGCATTCTTGCCGTAAGCAAAAGGATCGGAAAACGAAACATGAAGTCGTTCATTTAAAAGTCGGAATATATAAATTCACTCATTCTTTTTGGGAAAATAAATGGAGTGTAAAGGGAAAAGGGATCTTCTTCTTACGGAGAAGAAAGAAGAAGATCGATCGTGTTAATAGAGAGAGAAATTTACCGGAATATAAACTTTTACTGTAATCGATTTTCCGTCCGCTTTGGAAGGGGAATATCTTTTCTTATAAAAAGCCTCAACTGCTGCATCTTCTAATCCGTAACCTAAGGATTTTCCGACGGGTTTAACTCTTAGAACCTCTCCGGTATCTGCAATAATTACTTCAAGAGTGACTCTTCCGGTAATACCAGCAGATCGAGCTTCATCCGGATATTTAGGAGTAAGATTCGGAGTAAGATCTATCGGCTCCGTAGCGCCTAGTAAGAGTGCATCCTGAGCTCCTGCGATCCGAGAATCCTCTTTTTTCTTGATAGTATCTGTAACTTCGAATTCTCCATCATCTGGAGCTTCTCCCACATTCGGATCCTGGATCACAAGATTCTCCACGAAAGCGACTTCGTCGATCAGCTTATCCAGGTGATCATACGTAGTAGGAGGAGTGTACCAGAAAAGAAGTGCTGCGATTTGTAGAACAGCGGAAGAACCTAAGAAGGTTTCCATTCTGTAACGGTCCACAAATCTGCGGAGACCGGACTTTTTTTTGGAAGAAGGAGGAGGAGAAACAACTTGGTTCATTTTAGACCTCCTCCTTGTGTGGTTTTAGTAACTAGAGAAATTTTTAAAGCGCCTGCTTCTTTCAAAAGTTCGAATACATTGTCCAGGTCCGCGTAATCCAATTCTTTATCCGCGTGGATCAGAACTTTCAGATCCGGAGTTGTTGCAAGTTTTGCACGAACATTATTGATCGCTTCATTCAAGGGCATCCTTACTTGGTTGAAGTATATGGACTTCTCCTTATCCGCGCTTAAATATAAATTTGCGATTTTTTTATTAAGCTGCTCTCCACCGGGTACATCCGGAAGAGCGATGGGAAGATCGGGGTCCGTATCCAGGACCGAAGTCACCATGAAGAATACCAAAAGAAGAAAGGCGATATCGGCCATGGAGCTGACCGGAATAGAAGGTGGAGCTTTTTTCTTTTTAAGTGCCATATCTTATTTTAATCTTTTTACGGAGACTTGTTTAAATCCTCTCAACTGCACGGCAGAAAGAGCATCCAGCATATTTCCGTATTTTGTTTCACCGGTCGTTTTGATCAGAGCGACTTTTTCATCGATGTTCGGGATCTCCAGATCGTTCAGATCTTTTCTGAATTCCTTCAGATCCTTGTAATCACGAGTTCCGAGGACTTTATTCCTCATCTTGATCGTTTCGCCGGCCACCAATATCTCGTAGATATTCTCGCGTAATACTAAGGTAGGGTTGGAGTTTTTTCGGGGAAGTTGGATATTTAGTCCCTCCTTCACGAAAAACACCGCGGTCACCATAAAAAATACGAGAAGAAGAAACGCGATATCCGACATGGAAGAGGCGGAAATTTCCTCCAAACCTCTTTTTTTCCTAAGCTGAATCATATTCCTGTCCTAATAAATTGGAAATACTAAGCTTAAGCTCTTGCGTTACGTTTCAGGAATTCTTTATAAATTCTGTTTGCAGCTTCTTCTACTTCGGAAGTAAATCCGTCGATCCTGGAAGTCAGGTATTGGTGGAAAGTCATCGCTGGGATCGCGATGATCAAACCGGCCGCGGTGGTGATAAGAGCTTCTTTGATACCGCCCGCTACCACTTTTGCGTTCACTTGGTCCGCGTTTGCGATCGCATCGAATGCGTTGATCATACCGGAAACAGTTCCTAAGAACCCGATGAGAGGAGCGATAGTCGAAACAGCCGCTAAGATCACAAGACCTCTTTCCAGGACCACGATCACTTCCGCAGCTTCTCTTTCGATACCTTTTGCGAAAATTTCAGCGTTACCCGCGGAAACATCGATACCGTTTTTCAGAATGTCGGAAATTTTATAAGAAGGATTCGCTTCGATAAATTCTTTCGCACCTTCGAAACCTTTTTCATCCACCTTCTCCCCTAAATCTATATTAAATCCTTTCGGAAGAAGTTTGGAAGTAGTGAGAAAGTAGATCCTTTCGAAAATAATTCCGAGAGCGATGATGGAAGAGAGAGCCAATGGATACATCGTCCATCCACCCTTATTGAACAGATCCACAAATCCCCATGTTCCGCTTTTTTCGACCGGGGCAGGTTGTTCGGCAGGTTTTTCTGCGGACGGTTGTTCGGTTTTATTTGCGTCGGTAGGCGCAGCATCTTGAGAGAAAGTAGGTAGAGTTGCAGTAAGAACGAATCCTCCTACAAGTGCAATGGCGATCCATTGACGTAGAGAGAGATTAGTATATCGATTATGCATAGCTTTCGGAAGCTCCATAAGAAGTAATGAGACATTTTTACGAGATTTGAGTTACATATTTATTACGAAGCGGTTACGGGTTGGTTAGTTTGGGAGCGTAAGGGTCGCATTCCATTTTTTGGAGTTTTAATTGATTCCGTTTTGTAACCAAAATTCGGAATACGACCGTTTCTAACGATTATTTAGAAGGATAACCTCCGTAGGTCATTTTTCCGATCATATAGATCGGACTCTTCTTTTGTACCAAAACTCTTGTTTTGAGCTCGTTTTGGATGGATGATAGAAGAGTATCCGAATAGCTGGTCCCTGCCGCATCTACTGCTACTAGGAAGTGAACCGAGTTCTCCGGATCTTCATCCGCATCCAGATCGTCCCAAACCGCTAAAATATTTCCGGAACCGTTCACTCTACTCGGATCAGGGAAAAAAACGGCTTCGTTGGATCTATTTTGGGGGCTTGTGGGAATTCCTTTATTATAGATTACTTTGTCGGTGATCAGAACTAGATCGGAACCGGAAAAATGAGGAGGAATGTATACTTCCGTAGGGGCATCGGAACGTTTACCTGTCCAGATCACTACGATAAATCTTCTATCTTCGAAATGATTTGTGCCGGTATCTGTAGTCCGAACCGCTCCCCATTTAAAGACATTATTCCATGTATCATATCCGATCGTATTATAATAGAAACTCATGAGAGAACCTTGGATCTTTCTTGGATAACCTCTTTGTAGGACGTGATAGTCCATATTGGATTTGGTTCCATAATTTCCGATTACGGAGAAGTCCTCGTCGTTCCAAGCATCCTTAGCGGTCAGAAGTTTGGAAGTATTACCATTCATGTATTCTTTATGATTATCGTAATAATAGTCCCAATGCCATTCCGTACCGGACACGACAGGGTTATAGAAATCGGCGAATCGAGTTTTCTTAGACTGTTGCTGGTCGGAGATTTCCATGGCTTGGTAGACTCCGCTGATTAAACGTGCAGTGTCCTGAGCTCCTACTCCTTTCAATTTCATTCCGAACTCGCTTAAGAAAACGGGAATATCCAAAAATCTAGCTTCTTTTCTTATCTCATCCAATGCTTTGAAGTACGTTCCATTATCGATCCCCGTTAGATCCAAACTCAATCTACCTGCATCGTAAAAGTGAGAATTAAAAACAAAACCTTGGCCAGGTTTAGAAGTCAAATAACCTCCGCCTGTCGCAATTCCGCCGAAGTTGGTATTCCAGAATACCATCGGCTCCGCGTACACCCATTTGTTTTCCCAACCGTTTTGGTCCAAGGATTGTCTTACCTTATAATAGAAAGGCCAAAGTTTCTGGTTGTCCCATTGAGCGGGCGAAAGGCCTTCCATACCTCCGTCTGCCGGTTCGTTGAATGGATCCAGTCCGAGAACATAATCGAACTCTTGACTAGATAAGTTATTTTTAATATAGGATAAAACTTTTCCGATCTGCCAGATATATTCCGTTTGCATGTTCCTAGTACCATTGGGAACCGAGATCGGGGCGTTATTCCAAAAATTACGGAATCCTCGGCGGACCGCTTCGTTGGTAAAAAGATTTTGGCCCCAAGTAAAACAGATCCCGCAGGATTCCTGAGGGTAAGATCCGCCTGAAATTATCCACGCAGGAGCTCCGTTTCCGGTATACCAAGAACCTTTATTAAATAAATATCTGGAGAATAAGTCCTGGTGATAATCCAATAAGATGTACATTCTGCGCGCTGCGGCCGCTTTAAGTTGAAGGATGACAGCATCCAGATATGCATAGTCGATCGTATCCACGGAAGGATGGACTCCTTCCCAAGCGATTAAATATCGAACCATATTGGAGCCTGCAGATTGACCAAGAAGAGAGAAAGCATTCTCCGCATCCGCAGTATTTCGAAATGGCTTAAATCCATCGGAAAGAAGTTTCGTATTCCCAGCTAAATTAAACCCTCTGAAATACGTTTCCCTTCCTAAACCATCCACGAAGATCCGATCCGTTGACCCGGAATAAGATTTTGTTCCCAGTAGAATTTTCCGATCGGATTCGGAACCTATATAATCCAGAGAGTGAGAAACGGTTGCGGAGTCTGTTGCGGCATTTACTTCGTATTTGTTTGTTTGTCCTTCCGATTCGGATATGTTTAACAAAGAAAAAACGGAATTATCGATATTGCCTGAGCCTACGTTCCCACAAGAAGAGAAACAAACAATCATCAATGCCATTAGTATTTTCATATAGAGCTTAGGAGTCATGTGTAGCGATCTGAGATGAAAAATTTCGAATGGAAAGAAATTTTTAATGAAGTGGAAATTAATTTAAAAAAGACGAACTTATTTATTCATCTCGTTATTTTTTATTAATCGAGAGAGATAAGTGAATTGTAAGAGGATTATTTCAGTCGTGAATTATGATGGAGTAGTGATTTTAAAATTTGGACTATGGTGAGCGGCTGATGTGTGGAGCCTGCTTCTGTTTGGGAAAACATGTGCAAAAACCGCCAAGCGAGAACAATCAGTGATTGCTAAAGTTCAAATAGAATGAAGCTTGGGTGGTTCCGATTCAAAATTATTTTTTTGTGATACGGGATTTTTTCTTTAAAGTTAGTATTTACATCAGATGGTTTTTATTTGCTTACAATTTTGGTGTTAATACTTCATGATCTTTACTTTAGATGTTTTTGTTGCTTATGTAAGAGAAGTATAATTCATTCATTTTATACATTTAAGAAAGGATAATCGGCCGAAACAAGGCAGGAATTTTGCTGAAACTCTTATAAAGGAACTAATTTTCTAATCCCGGACCGCAGTAAAATCAATTAGAAGAGTCTCACAGCTCTCAGGTCTAAAGGGGGGAGGGCCACATTTGGGATTACAATCCTGGGTGGAATGAAAGCGTTTCTCCATATTATTAAGAATACTAAGGATTTAAGAAATGTGTATTTTTTGTTGACTATCTGAGTGTAGAATAAAAGTGTGTATATACACATATTGGAGTGTTCGAGGCTATATGAATACCCTGGAAAAAGAATGGTTGGAAAATTTTATTCGGTTTTGGGCGGCGCCTCAAAGCCGGTTTGAATTATTGCGTTCCCTATTTGCAGAAAATATCAAATTGATTGCACCAGGAACACCAACAGTGCGCGGGTTGAGGTGTGCGCTAATGTTGTTTGAAAAAACATTCCAAGAGATGCCTGACCTGCACGCAACTATACATCGTTATGCATTTAGAGACGATATATTATTCATAGAGATGACTTTCAAGGCGACCATCGCGGGTGAATCATTCGCTTGGGATAACATTGATCGGTTTTTGTTAGCTAATGGAAAAGCTTTGGAAAGAAAGGCATTTTTTGATCCAACGGAATTGCAGAGACGTTTCAGTAATCATTCCAAGTGAACTTGATTAGCATTTTGGGGAATCTGCGGATATTCTATGCAAGGAAAGTGAAGTCAAATTTGCAATCAAACAACCTGCAATTAAATCAAGCTCCATATCTCCAGGAATCCTCTGCTTCGAACCCCGGACCGGATTTACCTTAAGCTATTCTTTTCCCACAGAGGGCACGGAGTTCACAGAGAAGGGGAAGCGGTGATTTTATTTAGCAAAGTCTAGTTGGGGCTTACCGGTTTTGGGATAAGTTTTTTCGTTCTCCGCCTGCATGGGCGAACATGCGCAAAACCGCCCACAAAACTAACCTTCCCATCCGTAGGAGCTCCTACAGCAAAACACCCAGCATCGTCGACAGGAATATCAATTTTCTATAATACGATCTCATTTAAGCGAAAACTACAACTCCACTGATCATTCGAGAACGCCCAGAATCGCCGTAGTATGAAATAATTTATTTCCAAATTGAAAAATGCCCATCCACCTCCAGCTCAACAGCAAAGTTCCCACCCAAACACAAACCCACTACTTCATTTTGACAACGCTCATCGAATCCACGGATTTTATACGACGGAAATTTTATTATGGCGATTTAATTTGTGACAGTTGAAACGGATATTTTCCAAGAACTTCAATTTAGGGAAGCGCAGGGGTGCGTTTATTAGCTGTACATTGCAATTTGGCAGGGGATAGGCTGATTTTGTCTTACATTTTTTCAACTAAAACAAATAAATCATCAGATAATTTATCGATCTTTGACCCATAAACATTGCAATCAGTCAATACTCTACAAAAATTAAAAACATCACCTGATTCAAATTTTGGCGAAATTTTATCGAGCAATTCCTGTAAAAAAAGAAGCTGCTCTTTGTTTAACTCTATATTTTGCTGACTTTGATATTCCTTATTTCGTAATTTATTAAGCTCATCGCGGATTTGCCCCACTATTTTCTCTGCTTTATTCAATTTTTTATCCCCTTAGTTTTTACTACCCAAGACTCTTTGACTTTTGGTATGTAAACTTGGCTTCCTCCTCCACTATACACTTGCCCATTTTTTGCTGTTTGTGAAGCCGCTTTACCTATATAGACTTTTGTTCCTTTAGGAACTCGCATAACAGAAACTTTTGATATTTTATTTCCCCATTCAGGTTTAATAGCCAATGAGTTTATAGCGCGCCCCCTATTTATAAACCTATTAAAACTCAAAAAAGGTCCAGCAATTCTCGATACTCCACCATGATATCTATAAAGAAGAGTATCCTTTGTTAATATAGTGCTTGTATACTCTCCGTTCGCGAAGGTTTTTGCAACCTTTGAAGGGAGTTCACCTCCTATTGGAATTTTCCTTGTCAAAGCGAAAGTCGCAATTGTATTAACTACATCCCCACTTACTCTTCCTATAGCATCATCTCGTTTGGAATCGTTATCACTAAGCAGATTTTGATAATTTATAGTAACATCTGAAAATCTCTTTTTCGCTACATCCCAGCCCTCTTGGTATATATCATAAGTACCTTTTGCAGCTGAAGCAGTTTGCATTCCAGACCAAACCATTACACCTGGCATTCCAAAAAGAGCTGCAGTAGCAGGTCCTTTAAGAGATTCGGCTGTGTTTTTCAGAAACTGGCCTTCTTGATCAATGAAGGCATTCCAAGCATCTATAGCTTCATGCCCAGTCGGATCTTTATACCGAATCGGATTCCCTGCTACATACGAGAACCGATTCCACCCCTGCGTGCTCCGCGCCCCGTCAATAAGCGTATCCGCGCTTGTAAACCTCGCAATCTGCGGATCATAATACCTTGCATTATAAAAATAGAAATTCGTCTCTCTGTCCAACTCCTGAGAGTTATATTTCGGAGCAAAGTCCAGAGTTCCTCTCTGGACAAGAGTCTCTCCATAAGGCTCATACTGCATCCTTGAGAGAGTATGAGCTCCTTCATCCAATACATGAGCTACTGAATCTACTTGGTCTGTTAAGAAATACGCAGTGACTCCATCTTCATTCAGAGCAGCGATCCGGACTCCGTTTAGATAAACGTTGTTGATCGAACTTAAGATATTTGTTTCTTCCGAGTATTCGAGTCCGTAGAATTTACTTGGATATAGGATCTCTTGGTTTTTGAAGGAAGCTCCACTTGGTACTAATGCTTTCTTACGAACCCTAAATCCACCTTCATCATACCAGTAATTTCCAATCGTTGTGCTCAGTGCATCTTGGACCTGGGTAATCCTGTTTTGAGAATCTACTGTGATTGTTTTAGTGAGATCTTTGAAGTTATCTCTCTGGTAGGTCATGTTCCCGGAGGAATCGTAACTCATGACCAGACGATTGTTTCCACTTTGTGTGGAATCTATATGTGTGACTTGGTGGTTGGAATATTGGTAATTCCACTCGTCTACGAGTGTGTTATCGTTAAAGTTATGATTTCGT
>NZ_ANIJ01000039.1 GCF_000347035.1 Leptospira sp. B5-022 | reverse complement strand
GGCCGAAGGCCAAACGAGCGAAGAGTTAAATCAAAACCAAAAGTTTGAATCGAAAGCTTACCTAAAATCACCGCACAGCATTTATCCGCAGCGACCTTGCGAGCGATCCGTAGAGAGCGAGCAAGCTCGAGATAGACGGAGGCGTAATCGAGAGCACCCCAAGTTTATTCGAAGCGAGTCGGTGGCCGAAGGCCAAACGAGCGAAGAGTTAAATCAAAACCAAAAGTTTGAATCGAAAGCTTACCTAAAATCACCGCACAGCATATATCCGCAGCGATTGTTGAATTGCACACGAACCGGCAAAGAGGAAAAGGTTCTTTCGTCGGAGTTCCTACCTGGGTTGAAAAATGGCCCCCACCCTGGTTCGGGTGGTGGAGGAGGGCTCGTGGGAGAAGTTGATTTCTCCTATATCATAAAATCTTAAAATATACAACTACATTTGCGGCTGAATTTGTAGGAGTTCCAACATTGTCACGCGAAAGGAATTTTCTTGACTTAGTGAATGTAACCGCGGCAGCGATGCGCAGGGGAAGTCCGAAGGACCGAAGCGAAAGCGTAGCCCGTAGCAGCGCGGCCCGAGCTTAGCGAGGGAGCCGCCCCAAAAGTCCTAAACCTTCCAGGAATTTGTCCGTGTATTTCCATGGTCTTTTCTTACCGAAATCGAACATGATACAATGAGAGACGGATTCGCAGGAAACTTTGCCGTCGGATTTTCGTATCAATTTTTGAAATGCCTTACATCTCGAGCCAGAGATCTCACCGAACTGAGTTTCGATTAGCGCGGTATCGGGATAGCGGATTTCCGCTTTGTAATCCGTTTCTCCTCTTAGGATCATCGGTCCTATGTTTTCGGATTTCATTTGGGAAAAGGAGAGGCCTGCTTCTTCTAAAGCGACCATTCTTCCTTCATGAAGAAATACTTGGAAGTTTCCGACATTCAAATGTCCGTTCGGATCACATTGGCTCCAAAGGACCGGGATTTCATAAATGAATGATTTAGAGATTTGCATATCCTTCTCCTGTTCTTCCTAAACTTGAAATAGAAAGGATTTAGAAAAGGGGAAAATATTGTTTTATATAAAATTATTTATTGGTTGGAAAAACAAAGTATAGTGCTAAAAACTTCTCCAACCCAAATATAGATAAGATGCTCCCAAAAGGATACAAACGGGTGAATATAGAAGATAATCGTATTTTGCGAATTTAGTATTTTTGATTTTTTTAAAGTAGCCAACTAGTCGAAAATCTCCGATGGCTCTTCCTATAAAAATGAGTGAGATTAATAGGGAGAAGATTGCACTCGTTCTATTTGGCGAGAAAATATTACCGGAGACCCAAAGAGCTACTGCTCCGAATGCGAAAAGAACAAGCGCAACAAGTAAGGTTAATCCTCTTCCCGGAACAAATGTAGGTTTGCCGTTGGTTTCCGGAATGACCGCGACTGATGTTAATTTTCCACCGAATGCCCAGTAGACATGTAATGCAGATAAAAAAAATAGAATTCCTCCTGTGAACAAACCGATCAATTTCTCTATCTGCATTTGGAACCTCTACTCTTTATGTACGTCCCGATATAGAAGCATGTCCAGCAATCTTTCTTCTTTTTCCGGATCAAAACCGCAGGTATAATCGAAAGTTTTAGGATTTTCGTAGGTCCCGAAAAGCATATCCCACCAAACTATATCTCCGTAATTGTTTTTATGTCTTCCGTATTGGTGATGTATTCTGTGCATCTCCGGTCTTTGGAAAAAATATCCGATCCAGCGTGGAGTTTTGATATTTGTATGATAAAAGAATTCTCCAATGGCGGTGCAGAAAGTATAAACTGCTCCCGCTTCATAGCTTAATCCTAAAATCACGTAAATTAAGATACTTCCTATGATAGAATTAAGAATCATTTCTCCCGGATGTTTGTAGAAGGAAGTGATTACTTCGAGTCTTTGAGGACTATGATGGATTTGGTGAAATCCTCTCCAAAGAAAATCAAACGTGTGTCTCCATCTATGCCACCAATAAAAAATGAAAGTGGCGATAAAATAAGCAAAGAGTCCACCCATTGCTGGATTCAGAAATTTTGATATATGAAATATTGAATTTCCATAAAACCATTTTTCCCAAGTGAAACCGGCTAATACCACTATCACTAATTGGATAAAATTTACTAAGACGACTCGGATCGGCCAAGTTTTTACATAAGGCAATTTCCAGCCGGGGATGATTCGTTCGATTGCTAGGCATATCCCAGCTATAATAAATATTTCAACTAACATACTTTATTCTTACGTTATTTGCCTCTGGTATATTTTGAGGATAAGAACTTGGTCGGAAAAATCGGGTCCCGAAAAATATCGGAAAATTTTTATATGAGGGATTTATTTTTTAAAGATTGAAAGAACGAAAATCGTCTAAACGATTTCTTACTACGGATTAGGAGCTAATCCCCGAAAAAGTGCAAATATCCAATTTTAAATCCGCGGTCTATATTCGAATCTGTCCTTGTTTGCCATAGCAAGGAAAAAGTTAGATATCCGTTTTGGTTTATTGGATATTGGACTCCCGGTGCGACCACAAAATAATCCGAGTACGGCGTAATCGTATTCGAGACGGTAGTCCTATGACTAAATTCTAAAAGTAGATTCGTCTTGGACGTTAGACTATAAGAAAGAGTGAGCCCTGAATATAAGAATCTTTTAAAATTCTCTTCCGCGGTTTCTTTTCCGGAGGAATTGGTTTCGGATTCGAAGTTCGCGGTCGTTTGGATGGAGAATGCGCCGAATCTTTTTAAGGCTCCGAAATACGCCCGGATCAAGAATAGATCCGGGTTGATATCCGCTTCCTTTGGTTGAGAAACGGAAGGCCCGAAAAATTGGACCCCGCCCCCGAAGGATGCAAGATCCGTTTTTACATAATATTTTACGCCTACCGCCCAACGATCCCAACCGCTCCAGATCTTTCTGGTTGTGGCATAATGATCAACGTATCCGTAACTTGCAGTAACTGAAAATGAATCCGTAAATTTTATTTCTCCTGCGGCGGAGAGTTTTCGATCTCTTTCGTATCCATCTTCTTGTCGGGGGGTTCTGTCTGTGGCTGTTCCGGATACGTAAATTTTATTATATACTGCCAATTCCTGGTTGAGGTTTGGATGCACCGGTCTTTCTTCATTTCCTGGAGCGGATAAAACTGGAATTATAAAAACGGAATATATGAAAATCCAGACTTTAAGGCTTTTTATTCTCATTATTATGGCTTTATTCGTTTAGATAAAGGATTGGAAAGAAGGGTTTTAACTGCTCTCTTACGGCTTTGGAGAGAACATAATATCCGTTTTTATTCGGATGATTTCCATCGCTCAGCATATCGTTTTGGATCAATAGTTCCGTGTCTATTCTTGGGACAAAAATAATTCTTTCTTTCATTCCTGCATTGATCATTGCGACCGCGAGTGTAGGCCATGGAAATTCTACATTCCAAAGATTTAATGCAACTACATGTTCACATCTTGTTACAAGGATTTGTATACTTTGGATCTGTCGATCTATGGTCGCATCTACCTGGCTTTGGGTGGGAGAATAATTTCCTAAAAAATCGTTGATCCCTCCTTCATAGAGACATGCATTGTAACGATTCTTATCGTTCTCCACGGAAGAATGGATTTCTGCGGTGTCTATCCCGGGAAAAGCGAACTTGACTGTATTAAAATCCGAGAGTTGTTCTTGTACTGGCCAGGAGGCCACGATACTGTTCCCATACATTGCCAAAGAGGGTTTTGAAAGATAAGAGACTAGTTCTTCCGTATTAGAAGAAGGTTCTTTGTCGCAATTATTGAAGAGGGATATTAAAAGCAGAAGCAAGGTCAGGTTTGAGATTGTTTGCAACCTTCTACCAAAACCTTTCCGCTTCCGCATAAAACATTCTTTTTAAATAGAATGTTTTGATTAAACTAATTTTTTTGCCGCTCCGATTGCAGCTTCATAATTCGGCTCGCTTGCGATTTCCGGAACTAACTCCACATATTGGATAGTATCGTCCTTATCCACAACGAATACGGCTCTTGCAGAAAGTCCTTTTAAACCTCCATCCGCAATATGAGTTCCGTACGCTTTAGAAAAAGAAAAATCCCTGAATTGAGAAAGTGTGACTAGATTCGGAGAATCCAATCCTTCCATAGTGCAAAAACGATTCATTGCAAAGGGTAGATCTCCTGAGACAACCAAGGTTACGATCCCATCCAGCTTAGTCGCTCTTTCATGGAACTTTTTGGTTTCCATGGCGCATACGGATGTATCTAAACTTGGGACTGAAACTAAGATTTTCACTTTTCCGTTATAATCTTTGAGAGACTTGGAGCTTAGGTCTTTTGCCGTTCCGTTAAAATCGGGAGCCTTTGCTCCTACTTCTACTAATTTTCCTTCGAGTTGAACTGGGTTACCTTTAAGAGTGACGCTTGCCATTTTTATTTCCTTGAGATGGGATGATATGTCGAAAGCCGATTAGAGCAACGAAAATCCTTTTTTGGACTTCCTTTTCGGACTAAGGTGAGATATTAAAAAGTTCTTGCAAATTTTTATGAGTAAATCGTGAATATCTTCAGCGGTTTATCCGTCATTTTCTACAAAATGAATACATTAGGTCTACAGTCTAACCAAACCCTTTGGGTCGTCCTCTGGATGGTGGTAGTGGTCACGCTACCCTGGTTATCCTTTACGCCCTAAGGTTCTTTTGTAGGCAGCAATCCTCGAAAAGCCCCTCTCGGCGTAAAGCCGAGGGGGGCTTTTTTTATTTCTACATTGTGAGGCAAAAATGGAAACGATTACTGAAAAAAACAAGGCCTGGCTTAGAGAAGATAAGATCCCGCAGAATGGAGCGGAACTGATCGTTACCTATTTAAAAAGAAGAAGGATCCATAACGTATATGGGATCCCGGGAGGCGCCAATCTACCGTTATACGATGCGCTTCATAATAGCGGAATACGTCATATCCTTGCCAGGCATGAACAGGGTGGAGGATTTATGGCTCAGGGAGAAGCCAGGATCACTAAAAAACCCGCAGTATGTCTGGCTTCCTCCGGCCCGGGAGTTACAAATCTGATTACGGCGATTGCTGATGCGAAATCGGATTCAATACCGTTAGTCGCAATTACGGGCCAGGTGCCTTTATCTCTCATTGGAACGGACGCTTTTCAAGAGATCGATACTTATGGATTATCAGTACCAATTACTAAAAAGACTTATTTAGTTCGTTCCGTATCGGAACTCATTCGTATACTGCCGGAAGCTTTCCAAATTGCGGAAGGTCCCAGGCCTGGTCCTGTTTGGATAGATGTACCCAAGGATGTACAAGCTTCTCCTATTTCGCTTTCTATGTCCCAGATAGAATCTATTTGGAGTTCTCAGGAAGAAACAAATCCTCCTAATATCTTTATCTCGGAAGCGGACATACTCAGGTTTTATTCTCTATTAGAAAATTCTAAAAAACCTGTTTTATATATCGGCGGGGGAGTCAAGAGCTCCGGCGCAGAAGATCTGATCTCGAAATTGGCTAAGACCCAGGATATTCCTGTAGTTTGCACTTTGATGGGTTTGGACTCCTTTCCTCAAACTCATGAATTGTCTTTGGGAATGCTTGGTATGCATGGCGCTCCTTATACGAATCGATTATTATCGGAGTCGGATCTTCTTTTGGCGTTCGGGGTTCGTTTTGACGATCGAGCCACAGGAAAGTTGGAAACATTCTGTCCGAACGCAAAAGTGATCCATGTGGACATCGATTATAAAGAAATCGGAAAGTTAAGAAAGCCGGATTTCGGATTCTGTTCCGACCTAAAATATTTTTTGGAGAATATGGGAGATTTCCCCACCCATAAAAGAGAAGAATGGAGAGAGCAAATCCGTTCTTATAAGGAATTGTATCCTTTAAATTCGATTCCTAATTCGAAAGGTTTTTCTCCTCAGGATATTATTTTGTCCGTTTCAAGATCCTTAGGTCCGAATGCAAGGGTCAGCACGGATGTTGGACAACACCAAATGTGGGTAGCCCAATATTATCCTTTCCGTAAAAGCGGAACCTTTTTAACTTCCGGCGGACTAGGCACTATGGGTTTTGGTCTGCCTGCGGCAATCGGGGCTTCTCTTGCGGATCCCAATTCTATGATCGTTTGTTTTTCAGGAGACGGCTCTATCCTGATGAATATCCAGGAATTGGATACTCTGAGCGAGTTGAAATCGAATATTAAAATTATAATATTTGATAATCGTAATTTGGGACTCGTTCGTCAACAGCAGAATTTGTTTTACGGTAGCAGGTATAACGGGAGTTCCTATCCTCCCCATTCCAAGTTTTCCAAAATCGCAAACGCTTTCGGAATCCCTAGTTTAGATCTGGGAGAGGCCGGAAAAAGTTTAGAAGACCTGGAGGATTTCCTGAAAGAGAAGGGTCCCGGGCTGATCGTTGTCCCGATCGATCAGGATCTTCAAGTTCTTCCAATGGTTCCTCCCGGAAAAAGTAATCTGGAGATGCTCTTAGGTTGAAAAACTCCGTTTACATACGGTTTTATTTACAAAATGATTTCTCGGTCGAAATTTCGGTCGAGAAATCAGGAGATCCTTTATTTTCGTCCGTTCCGTCTATCTTTACTTTTAGTATCTCTTGGTGGCCCCGCCCGGGCCAAATCGTACTTTAATATTCCTTTTTTCTAATGTGTTGCAAGGCCTTTCGGGCCTAATATTAAGGAGACGACTATGTCCATAGAGATACAAAATATCAGAAAAGAAGCAAGTTCACTTTTTCCAAGACCTATTCTCCGGCCATTCCCCTTGAAGGAACAAGGTGTCATGGAATATTTCCGAAAACTAATGGAGGAAACCGAGGTTGCAATCTTATTCGAAAGTTTGGGACCGGAATCGGATAATTCCAGATACAGTTTTATTTCGGGCTTTCCTAAGAGGATCTTCAAAGCAAAGGGAGACCGATTGGAATGTAACGGAGAAGAGATCGGTAAAGGAAATCCATACCGGTTGTTTTCCGAAATTTTTCCTCCCCGAAAATCTTTCTTAGAATGTACGGAAGCGGGCGGGGGAGGTCTCTACGGTTATCTTTCCTATGAGGCTGCTAACGATATGGAGCCAAGTCTCCTTCTCAAAGAACATCCCAAATTTCCTAAGTTCTGTTTTGTTTGGATGGAAGACGGCATCCTCTTGGATAGAAGGACGGGAGAATCCAAATATTTTCATTACGGAACGGATCGATACTCTTTGTTCGAAGGGATTTTTGAAAAGAAAAACCCCGAAAAAGGAAAATTCCTATCAGTCGATTTAGGTTTTTCTAAAACAAAGGCGGAACACAGGATGATGGTGGATGAAGTTTTAGAAGAGATCCGAAAAGGAAATACCTTCCAATGCCAAGTGGGCTTTCGAAAAACATTTTTGGTAGGAGATGGCGAGACTGCCGTATCCAGAAGAAGAGGTGATTTCGAATTATACAAATCGGTGCGAAAAATTAATCCTTCCCCTTTTATGTTTTTTATGAGTTTTCCGGGAGAAGTTCATCTCGGAGCGAGTCCCGAACTTTTATTTCGTTTAAAAGATGGACTTGCGGAAAGTTTTCCCTTGGCCGGAACCATTCGAAGGGGAGCTGACGAAGAAGAAGACCGAAAGTTTGCGTTACAACTTCTTTCCGATCCGAAAGAGATCGCAGAACATAATATGTTAGTGGATCTGCATCGAAATGACCTGGGAAGAGTTTCCAAATTCGGAACCGTAAAAGTGAGAGATTCCTTCGCTCTCAAAAGGTTTAGCCATGTGCAGCACCTCTCTACGGAAGTTTCAGGAATTCTAAGAGTCGGTCAGGATATGTTTTCCGGATTGGCTTCTTCTTTCCCTACCGGAACGTTAAGCGGTGCTCCAAAGATAGAATCCATGAAGATCATCCATAGGATAGAAAACGATCCGAGAGGTCCTTATGGAGGGGCCGTAGGAAAGTTCGGCTTCGATGGAAATTGTTCCTTTTGTATTCCGATCCGAAGTTATTTCAGAAAGGAAGAAGAGGCAGTTGTCCGAGCCTCAGGTGGGATCGTATTGGATTCGGATCCGGACGCGGAATACGAAGAGATCGGTCATAAATTAGGAGCTGTTTTGAAAGCGATGGAGGCAATCCGATGAAAGTTTTGATAGTGGACCATCACGATTCATTTTCCTATAATTTATTTCAACTCGTCGGAGAAATTTTAGAAGAAGAGTTCCCATACAGATTTAGATTGGATGTGATCCGTCAAAATGAGACGGATGTTTCTAAAGTTTTAAAGGAAAGGTACGATAGAATTCTACTTTCTCCAGGACCCGGAACTCCGGAAGAACCTGAATATTTCGGCTGTTCCATGGAGATCTTAAAACAATTAGGAGGAGAAATTCCTATCTTAGGAGTTTGTCTCGGAATGCAAGGGATGGCTTATTTTGCTGGAGCAAATATTATAAAAGCGGAATATCCTTTGCATGGAAAGATTTCCGAGATCAAAACGGACGGTAAAGGAGTTTATCGGGATCTTCCTACGAATCTCAAAGTGATGAGGTATCATTCTTTAGTCGTGGATGAGAACTCTCTTGGAAAAGAATGGGAAAGGACCGCCTATGCAGATAACGAACTGATGGGTATACGGAATCTAAAAAAAAGAATGGAGGGTGTACAATTCCATCCTGAGTCATTCGCTACGGAAGGAGGAAGGAAGATGCTTTCGAATTTTTTAATATAACAGTCCATCCGAAATGGGCTGCATATCGATCCCCTAAGTTTGAGGACTGAATAAGACTTTAGGAAGCAATAGTGGAAGGAAAATTTTTCAAAAATTCTCGGATCTTTTCTCCGAGGTCCTCTAAACGGAAAGGTTTTCCTAAATAATCGTCCATGCCGGCTTCTGCACATGCTTTTCTGTCTTCCGGGCTATCATGGGCAGTGACTGCAATGATCCAAGGAACCTTTTTGGCGCCGGGTTTCTTCTTTAGGATCCTTGCAGTTTCTAATCCGCTCAATTCCGGCATTTGGATATCTAAAAGAAGAAGATCCACATCTTTCTCCTCCCAATAAGCCAAGGCGTCTATTCCGTTGGAAACAATCGTACATTGTAATCCTAACTTCTCCAGCATTTTTTGGATTAACTTTTGGTTTACGGGATTGTCTTCCGCGACAAGTACTTTCAGTTCCCTATGTTCGGAAAAATCGAAATTACTTCGATTTTTAGATTCTGCTATTTTAATTTTTTCCGAAAGATCCGCTTTTGGAAGGGTCATTTCTAAAACGAATCTGGAACCTCTCCCTAATTCACTTTCCGCGAATATATTCCAATCCAATGCCTTACAGATCCTTTTACACAAAGAAAGCCCTAAACCTGTGCCACCGTATTTTCGGGAAGTGGAAATATCGGTTTGAGAAAATGCTTCGAATAAGGCCTCCATCCTATTTGTTTCAATGCCTATACCGGTATCTTTTACACTTAAAGAAACTGTAATATCGATCTCGCTTTCGGATCTTAACTCCAATTCTACGGTAATCCCACCTTTTTCCGTGAACTTCAAAGCGTTGGAAACTAAATTGGAAAGAATCTGTCTGATCCGTATGGAATCCGATTTTACGTCAATACTTTCCCTTGCAGGGGGAAAGATCGTTTTAAATGCCAATCCTTTCTTAAATGCCTTGTCGGAGGCTTCTTCCGCATATCTTTCCAGAAGAGAGATCATGTCGAATTCTTTAAAACTAAAATGTAAGGAACCGGATTCGGCTTTGCTGAAATCAATTACGTCATTGATCAATCGGATCAGATGTTCGGAACTCTCCGTTAAGGAATTTAAATATTCCTTATGAAGTTCCGGATCCTCAGTTTGATGTAGTAGATCGACCATTCCGAGGATACCATGTACAGGTGTCCTGAGTTCATGGTTCATATTGATAAAGAATTGTTCTTTCGCTTTTTGTAATTCTAATGCCACAGCCTGTAGTTGGATCAGCGACTGAGTTTTTGCATCTAACTCCATGAAAGAAACCACTGAATTTGCCAGCGCTTCTAAAGCTTGTATTTCCACCTCGGATATTTTTTTAGGTTGTGTATCTAATACACATAAGGTGCCCAGAACGTAACCATCAGGGGTTCTTAATGGAGCGCCGGCATAGAATCTAATATTCGGTTCATTTAAAACAAGGGGATTTTCCCGGAATCTATCATCGTTTAAAGCGTCTTCGACAACCAAAACTTTATTTTCGTAAACGGCAAATTGACAAAAGGAAATTTGGCGAGGAGTCTCTTCGACATTTAGACCCATTCTAGCCTTGAACCATTGCCTTTCTGAATCGATGAGGGAAACCAATGCAATAGGTGTTCCACAAATTAGGGAGGCAGCCTTGATAATACCGTCGTATTTTTCCTCGGGCAGAGTATCCAGAATTCTATAACGTTTTAATGCATGTACCCTTTCGTCTTCGTTTTTGGGTAAGGGAGCGACGCTATAAGGAAGATTTTCCATAACCAAATACGATACTCTTTAGGACGAAAAAATAATGTAGTATAATCTACTTTTAAAAGTAAAAACACAAGCATTTATCCGATCAATAATTTATACTTAAGGTTAATCATGTATCACTTGAAAATTACGAATTCCTAAGATTTTACCTTGGGAAAGGATCTCCTGCAATTTTCGAATATCCCGTCTCGTATTTTTGAATATCTTGCAGAAGATCCAGGATCCGAAAATTTTATATAATCCGGACAACTCCATTTGACTTGTAAAGAGGATCTTAGTATCCGTATCGGAACCTTTTGGGTCAGGGTAGAAGGAGAATGTCTCGGTCTGATCCGAAAATCTACTTTTGATCCGGAATACCAATCTACTAGGATATTTTGATTCTATAATCCTGTATTCGAACTTACACGGGAAAAACCAAAATCTAACTTTTACTTGAAAACCGGAAGTACTTTCATTCTTCTTAAAAGAGAGGATGTTTCCAGACCAGTCCGGAAAACGTTCGAAATTAGAAACGTAATCGAACGCTCTACTTAAAGAGATCGGCACAGTAAAAGCAATCGTTGTCGTCGCCATGGAAACTTCTCTCTTACCTTAAAAAGAATTCCCTTAAGACTCTTTTTTGAGTCCAATGTAATATAGGGAGGAAATATGGGTTTTAGACGAATAACCGGAACAAGAATCGCCGAAAAAACTATCGAGGGTGGAGGATTTCCAGTCCGCAGACCTTTTCCAGTTCCGCAATTTTCTTATTGGGATCCTTTTTTGCTTTTGGACGAAATGGGACCGGTTGTTTATGAACCTGGTAAAGCGATCGGAGCTCCCGATCATCCTCATAGAGGTTTTGAGACCGTTACGTATCTATTGTCCGGAGAAATGGAACACAGAGATTCCTGGGGACATGCCGGAAAATTAAAAGAAGGTGGAATTCAATGGATGACTGCGGGGGCAGGCCTTGTGCATTCGGAACTTCCTTCGGCTGATTTTCAATCCAGAGGCGGAAGAATGCACGGATTCCAGATATGGGTCAATCTCCCAAGGGATAAAAAACTTATTTCCCCGAAATACCAGGAAGTGGATTCTTCCGAGTTGCCTGTGGCAGAAAAAGACGGTGTTTGGGCAAAGGTGATCGCAGGAGAACTTTGGGGAACGAATGCAGTGATCCAAACTCAGACACCGATTACGTTCTTCCATTTGAAACTTTCTCCGGGTTCCTATGCCGAAGTGCCTGTACCAAAAGATTATAATATTCTGGTATATCCTTTCGTGGGGGAAGGTACTGTTATTGATACGGATGCCGAAGTCGATCTCGTAGAAGGGGAAACAGTCTTCTACCAAGGGGGAGAAGGTAGTATAGGCCTAAGAGCTCCTGAAAATTATGCCTGGGAAATTTTGATCCTTGGAGGACAACCTTTGAACGAACCTGTGGCACGTTATGGCCCTTTCGTGATGAGCACTCCTCAAGAGATACAACAAGCCTTCGAAGATTATTCGGCTGGAAAAATGGGGACAATATAATTCCCCATTCATGGAAGAAACCCAAACCAAAAAATTAGCAGTGATCGGCGGCGGCGCCGCCGGTTTTTTCGGAGCCATCCAGACTAAAATTCTTTCGAAAGAACGAATATCTGTCCAACTATACGAAAAATCCCCTAACGTATTATCCAAAGTGAAAATTTCCGGAGGAGGACGATGTAATGTCACCCATTCCTGTTTCGATCCGGAAGAATTGTCCAAACGTTATCCAAGAGGGGAGAAGGAACTCAAAAGAGCATTCGAGATGTTCCAGCCCAAGGACACGATCCGTTTTTTCGAATCCAGGGGAGTAAAATTAAAAACGGAAAGTGACGGTAGGATGTTCCCCGTCACCGATAATTCCGAAACCATCATCAATTGTTTATTGGAAGAAGCGAAAAGATCCGGAGTCAAGATACGTACTAAAATTTCTATATTAGGAATTTATAAAAATGAAGATCCGAACGGTAAAAGGTTCAGGATACAAACCGAGGAAGGAGAGGAATATTTCGATTTCGTTCTGGTCGCAAGCGGTTCTTCTCGTAAAGTGTGGGGATGGCTGGAAAATATGGGACACACTATAGAATCCCCGGTCCCTTCTTTATTCACATTCGAGATATCAGATCCGTTATTGGACGGATTCCAGGGACTGACAGTTCAGGACGTAGAAATCATATTCAGAAATTCTAAACTAAAACAAAAAGGACCGATCCTTTTTACTCATTGGGGATTAAGCGGTCCTGCGGTCCTAAAACTTTCCGCTTGGGCGGCACGTGAATTATTTGATACCGATTATAAAGCGGAACTGCTCGTAGATTGGGTGCCTAATCTCTCTAGACAAAAATTGAGGGAGATATTTTTGGAGAAAAAAAAGGATAGTCCTGCCAAAAAACCAGCAAGTCGTTCCGAGTTCGATCTCCCGTCCCGATTTTGGGAAAGGGTCTGGGAGAAGTCCTGCGGTCCCGAAAAAAGATGGTCCGAAATCTCTTCCAAAGAATTACACCAAGCGGAAGAAATTTTAAAGAGAACCGTCTTGAAAGTTTCCGGCAAGGGAGTTTTTAAAGAAGAGTTTGTGACTTGCGGAGGAGTTCGCCGCAGAGAGGTGGATTTTTCCAAAATGGAAAGTAGACTCCATCCAGGGCTTTATTTTGCGGGAGAAGTATTGGATATAGATGGGATTACGGGCGGATTCAATTTCCAAAATGCGTGGACCACTTCTTATATTGCGGCAAAAGCTATGGCTGATATTTAGTTCCAAGGGTCCGGATAAGAACTAAACCCTAATCGATTTCCGTCGGGATCCTTAAGATACTTCGTAAAATCCGTTTTTTCTATAAATGAATTTCCGAATAAGGAATCTATCAGATCTCTTTCTTCCTTTTTTGTGGCGGAGAAGATCAAAGCATGGGGAGCTTTGGATATTTCTTCCTTTTCGATCATGATACGGACGGTTCCCGCTAAAAACCAAGAAGATCTAAGTCCACCCTCCCGGTAAAAATGATCTTTTTCGAAGGATAATCCCGGGATGGATATATAAAAATTTTTTAATGTTTCAGGGTTTTGAGTGGAGATCGCGATATGATGGATCATTCCATAATCACCAGATCCGAATATTCTGGGTGCCGCTTCAGATAGGTTTGTACAAAAGAACAATTCGGGATAACTTTTTTCGTTTCGGCCCTTGCAGTCTTTAGAGCAGCTTCCGCAAGCTGGGAAGCGATCCCTTTCCCTCTAAAATCGGTCGGAACAAAGGTATGATACAGGTCCCAAACATGGGAGCCTATCTCCCTATAAACTAGGTGAGCTTCTCTTCCGTCTTGTAGGATCAGGAATTTTTTGCCGGCGACATCGTGTTGGACTGAGTTCATTTTGCCCTCTATGGATTCGACTCTCTTCGGGTAAGCTTTGCAGAGCTAAAACAATATAAATCGATCAAGTTTTAAAAATCAAGCAAACGGAGGTTCCGCCGATATTTTTCAGATCAAGCTCGGCCTTAAGTTGGTTGCATAAAGAACGAATGATCATTAATCCCAATGAGGAATCCTGGTCGTATTTTTTGGAAGAAGTCTGGCCGAACCATTCTTGGATGCCAGGCATTCCTACACCGTCGTCTTTCACGGTAAGATGGATCTTATTCTCCTTTACCTTTAGCTGAACGAAAATATTCCCTTTGGCTTCGCTCGGGAATGCATGTTTTAGGGAGTTTGACATCAACTCGGTTACGATCAAACCGCAAGGGATCGCCTTTTCCATAGAAAGTCTAACTGGATCTAGATCCGCATCGAAGCCGATCCGATTCCCGGACGGAAAATAAGAAGTAACTAGGTGTCTTAAAAGGGATTCCAAATATGTCTTCATGTCCACATTCGCAAATTTGTCCTGCTTGTAGAGATGATCATGGATCATCGCCATTGCAGTAATCCTATTCTGTGCCTTGGACAGAATTTCGGAAGTAGCCGATTCGCCGGAATACATGTTTTGTAAGTTCAGCATTCCGGAAACGATCTGTAGATTATTTTTGACCCTATGGTGGATCTCGTGAAGTAATACTTCTTTTTCCCTTAAATTTTCCTCCAAGGTCCTTTCTATTTCAATCCTTGTTGCGATCTCTTTTTCTAGAATACGCTTAGATCTGTATATATGAGCTTTTCGTAATCTAAGATTGGTAAGGTATTCGTGTCTTCTTTGTACACTTTCCTGTAATCCTCTCATTAGAATAGTAAGGGGAACACATACGATGGTATTTGCTATTAGAAAGTTCAAACCAACGACATATAATCTTTCCGGAGCCATGTGCCAAGGAAGGTTCATGTAAAATTGCGCTCTGGATGCAATAAAGACCGCGATCATATTCGCCAAAAGACCGAGTAGAGAAGGGCTCAAACCGAATAAAACTCCTGCAAGTACCGGAAAGGGAAACAACCAAAGTAATCCTCCACCTTCCGGTCCTACAAATATCAAAAGAGATAGTCCTAAACAATAATTCATCGTAAGGACTAAGGTAGCTTTAACGGAAAAATTTATTCCTTTAACCAATAGAAGAAGGTAAACCAATCCAAGTGAGAACGAATCTATCCACAATACTTCCGTCTTACCTTCCTTCCATGCGAGATACACGCTCGGAAAATACACCACTGTCCCAAGTATTGTCATAGTGAATAAGATAGAAGTTAAGATGAGTTCTCTCCAAAAGGAAAGTCCGGAAGAGACCGGAGCTTTTGGAGTTAGATATCCTTGGATCGATTTGAAAATCCGATCAAGTGGACCGGACTTTTGTCCTTTTTCCATATTTGTTATGAATAGACTACTGGAATCTATCAAAACAATGATACTCTAGTTCGAATAAAAAGCGGTAGAGAATTTTAATTGTTTCTATTTTCATAATGAATTATGTAAGATCCTTTTTCTCTTCTTTAAGTAATAGGTGGAAATCGAATGAATATTAGACCCTTATGGTTAGGCTTTTGATTTTTCAGTCATCTAGATCGTTTTTTAAAACAATTTTTCGTCGTGAAAATTGCACGTTATTCGAAAGACTGAGCGATTCTTAGGATAAAAAAAAGAGGCCCGAGGACCTCTTTCAAGTTGGTAGTTAGGTATAATTGGTATGACTTATTTTTTAGAAATCGCTCCGTCCAAGGAAAGTTTTCCTCCTCCCTTGATCACTAATGCTAAGGAGATCGCTACCATCAGTAGATGGAATTCGAAACCTTCTCCTTTTTGGCTTCCTGCCCAGTTCATAAAGAAACCGTATTCTGCGTGAGGTAGTATTGCTACCGTCATTGCGACTCCGATCCCTGCTGCGGCAACTCTTGTTAGAAGACCGGAAAGTAATCCGATTGGCCCCAAAAATTCTGCGATAAATAAAAGTATTACTAAAAAACCCGGAAATCCTGCACCGGTTAAGTATGCGTATGTTCCGGAGAATCCGTATCCGCCGTACCAACCTAGTACCTTTTGTGCTCCATGTGGGAACATCACAACTGCGAGAGTCACTCTTAGGATTAACGATGTTATATCCGCGTCCGTTTTGAGAATATTCTGAATCATGCTCACCTCCTAAATGATTCGTGTTCATATAGTCTATTGGTTAATAGTTTATTATTAAAGTAATGGGCCGAAAAATCCAAAAAACATAGATCCCTCCTAATTATTACGCGGTTTTGAGTCCGACAGTCTTACAGATCTGTCCTAAATTTTTGAGTTCTTCATCGCTGAGGCAGGACATCTTGCCCTTCAGCTGTTCCAAATAATCAGGGAAAGAAGTCCCGATGAGCTCCTTTCCTTTGTCGGTAAGATTGATAATAAAATAACGTCTGTCCTCTTCGCTTCTAACTCGGAGTACTAAATTTCTTTTTTCCAAATTGTCTATGATCTGCGTGATATTTCCCTCGCAGGAAAATATTTTTTGACCGATCTCTTTTTGGCACATCGGGCCCAGATGGTAAAGAGTTTCCAAACATCCGAATTGGCCGCTTGTCAGATTGTATTGGCTGAGGAATTTTTCCTCCATTGTGCGGATAGAATCCGCACAACGACTCAATTTGATGTAGGCATCGAGCACCTTTACATCCCTTGGTTTTCCTTTATAATGAGTGGCCATAATACTTTAAGATTGAACTATTAATGTATAGACATCCCAGAAAGAAAAAAGTCAACAAAAAAAGAAGATTAACCCGGTCGATTACGCCCCAGTGGGGTCCCAACAGGTCCGGAAGTCTTCATTCCAGGTTTCCATTTCAATCAGATCCGGCTCACTGAGCTTAAAATCGAATACTTGGGAATTTTCCAAGATCCTTTCTTTTTTGACCGATTTAGGGATAACTACCAGGCCTTTGTCGATTGCCCATCGGATTAGGACTTGCGCGGGAGTTTTTCCGTATTTTGATGCGAGCGCAGCGAGTTTAGGGTCGGAAATTTTTTTGCCATGGGCGAGGGGGCTATAAGCTTCCAGCATTATATTATTTATTTTGCATGTGTTCAATAGTTCGTTTTGATTTAGGAATGGATGGTATTCTACTTGGTTCACTGCGGGAACGATCTCCGCATATCGGAATAGTTCCTGTAAATGTGGAACGGTATAGTTGCT
Source organism: Leptospira sp. B5-022 (assembly GCF_000347035.1). GTDB lineage: Bacteria > Spirochaetota > Leptospiria > Leptospirales > Leptospiraceae > Leptospira_B > Leptospira_B cinconiae. Next base: position 34,673 of record NZ_ANIJ01000039.1, on the reverse strand, counting down.
TACTCCTATCGCTCGGACCAAACCTTCTTTATATGCTTTTTCTAATTCTATCCAGGCTTGTTTTCTGGTACCTGCAACCGGAAAATGAATTAGGTATAGATCGATCGTGTCCAGACCTAAGGTCTTTAAAGATTCATCCAAATATTTTCGCGGATTTTTTTGGTCGCTATTCCATAACTTTGTTGTGATGAATAATTCCTTTCTGGGGACTCCGCTCTTCTTGATCGCTTCTCCCACATCGGATTCGTTCCCGTAAATTTTTGCGGTATCTATATGCCTATATCCGAATTCAAGTGCATTTAAAACAGAATCTATACATTCTTTTCCGGATCTTGTTTTCCAAACTCCCAGCCCTAAGACCGGCATCTCAACTCCGTTGTTAAGCCGGACGGATTGATCTAATACTAAATTTTGCATTTGTTTTTTTAGACTCCTGAAAAGAAAGATCGGGTGATCCTTATCCCGAAACTATGTGATTTATTTTTTGGGGGAAGAAGCTAATTCCGAGAATGTCAGGGATTCTTCTCTTAAGTTCATGACGGACTCCAGAACATTCTCCGCAAATACCAGATCGTTATACCCCGGACCTTTTGGTAACCAGGAGCCCAAGGTTATAATTCCCAGAAGTTCCGCATCTCCCGGGAGTTGTTTTGCGGAAATATTTACGGCTTGGACATTGTAAAGAATATCCAAAAAGTTCCTTTGCCTGAGTCCATTAGAAGATTTTAATGCGACACATAGGATCTGATTATCTTTTTCCATTCGGATCGTGCGTACGTTTCTAATGTAAGTAATAGGGATACTTCTTTCCTTGTATAATAAACTGCTTAAAATGGGGATCCTGGTGGAGTAACGTAACTTTAATTCGAATGAATTTGCGATTATTTCCGTTTTTTTGAATAAAATAAAAATAGTCATCACGGTAACGACCCCCAAAAAGATCGCCGAAAACGGAATAAAGAAGATGAGAAAGATCAGATTTTCGGAATTTCCAAGGAAAGAATGTAAGATCGCGAACCATGCTCCGTAAAACAATAACGGAACTAGGATGGTAATGAAAGTTTTTCCTGCAGATTTAGGTTCTATAATTTCGATCTTAGTTCCTTGGTCTTTAGATTCCGTTTTCACCCATGGAGAAGGTTCAATTATTTTTGGATCTTGCCTTTTAGGTATATCTTTTGTTTCCGGATCGGTGAGGAGTAGTTCGGATCTGTCCCAAATCGGAAGCGGAAGTTTTGTTTTAAAAAATTCTAATCCTTTTTTAAGAGAGTCCGCATCTCGGAAAGTTTCCAACAAGATACACCCTCCGTCTCTATGTAACAAATACAAGTCCCAGTATTTCCAAGTGCTGCCGGTAGAAGAGCTGCTACCGGAAGAGGAAGATCTTTCCATTCTGAACAATATCATATAAGAGATAAATTCGGAAAGAGGAAGTTCTACATCGGATTTACCAGTCTCTCTTACGGAAAGTAAATAAGTATCCGTTTGGATCTCTATGGTTCTTATTATATGAGATGCTTTTCTGTAACTTCTCATCGTAATGATAAAAATAGTAACGAGCGAAATACAGAAAAAGAATCCGAATCCGGGGAAGATCTTATCTTCTGCTGTGAGGAATAGCACACCGAAAAAAAAGGAAGCAATACTTCCGAATACGCCGAAAGTTAAGATCCCGATAGTGAATATACATCCGCTCGAATAGGGGTTTTTGGTTTCTTTACGAATTCTATCCGATTCGGATATCCAAGAGTCCAAGCTCATAATAAAAAGACCTGAGATTAGGGAAGACTCTAGGAAAATCAATTTTAAAACGAATCCTTCTTGCATTTTGGTTCGGATCGGATTCTTTGTTCGTCATGCAAATTAGTACTGCTATTTCGGATTTAGTATTGGCAATCTTTGCCGCATGGGCCGGTCTTTCCGTCCAGTCTTCCGCTAAAGGAAACGTTTCTAAAAAAGGAGGAGCCTACGGTCTTTTTTTGATCGGTTTAGGAGCTCTTCTTGGCGTGGTTTTTTTCTTAGGAGGAAATTGGATCAGCCCCATCTACAGACCAATCGTTCATATTGCAGGTGTGGTCGGAGTTCCATGGATCGGGATCGCTTTTTTCCATGCCGGCTTCGGAAAGATAGACGGAAAAACTTGGAATCTGCTTAGCCTGATCCTATTAGTTTTAGCTATATTAAGTTATCTTTATCCATTAGGTTTGTATTCCACTTTGATCGGAGCGATTGCGTTGATCGCTGTTTTAGTGGTATGTATCCAAAAATACAAAGGATCTAATAAAACGACCGCATTGTATGGGATTGCAGGAGCGCTTCTATTCATTCTATCCGGACTTGTGATCGGAACCGTTGGAACGATTGCAGGACTCCCTAGAGTGGATCTCTTTCATTACGGATTAGCTGCCGCCTCTTATTGTTTAGGTTATTCTTTAAAAAGGATCGGATAATATTCGAAAACGCCGCAAAGTTGTATTCGGCCGCGGCGTTTGCCCACCTTTTTATTCTACGATCCTTTCTTCGGATTTTTCTAATATACGATTTTTTACCGAATTCGATTTCGGATAAATTTCCTCAGTTCCGGTATCATTTTGTTTTGAGGATCTATGGGAAATTTCAGGGAGCAATTCTATCGAGATCGATCTGGTTGCTCCTGCGGCCGGCTTTGTAAAATTGGCCAAGGTATCCCCTCCTTTGATGATCGTGTGATTAGGTTGATTGAGCACGGCAAATATTATATGTTTTGCATATGTTAGTCCGGCTCTGCTTCTGGGAGGAGCTAAAGGCTCCATAGGGATCCATCCGAAGGAAGGATGCCATACTTCCGCGATCTTATGATTTAGCTCTACTTTTTCTCCTACAGGGAGCCAGTTCCAAGCCATTCTCGCCGGTATCCCGGCGCTTCTTAGTAGGGAGATTTGAGCATAACTATGCTCCGTACAAGAGCCGTGACCGTTTTGAAGAACTGTAGGTGCAGGATCAAATTTTCCATCCTGTTTATATACCATATTCTTACGGATGTATTTATACACCGCTTGGATATATTCCTCCACATTCGGGGCGGTAGACTTGAGTTCTTCTTTGATCCGAACGATCTCAGGATCGGAGATCTTATAAACGGAAGCATCTTCAAGATACTGTTTCCATTCGTTCGGTACTTTCCAATCTTCCCAAGGAGTTTGAAAGCGAGAGAGGCCTGAATCTATATTATATCTTACTAATTTAGCTGAATATACGGTTTCTTCCCAGGTTTGTCCCGAACTTAAGGCGGGGATCGGAATAATCAAGGTGCGATTATTCTGTTTGTCTTCGGTTAATTTTCCGTTCGGATAGAATTTTTCATCGTTCAGCACTTGGGAAGAAGTTTCCTGAGGCGGAATAGCTACGGCAATTTCCGTTTCCGGAGAATTTTCTTTCGGAGTGATCTTTAAATTGAAACGTACCATATCTCTGCTTGGCGAGAATCGATAGCTTAAATTTCCTTTTAATACGAGATTTTCCTCTTTTCCGGAATAATAATCGTTACCGATCCGTATTAGATTTTGATAAACTCCCGATTCCGGACTGAGAACCACTAGATCGTTTTTAAAACAGGATAGTTTTCCGGCTTCTTTTGATCCCAAATGGACCGTAAAACTGTTTTTGATCCGGTTCAAAATCGGATCATAAGAATGAAGATTTGTACCATCCTTGGAATACCAAAAGAAAATCTCTTTTCCGGAACAATCGAATGCAAAGGGTACTTTAGGAAGAGGCAAATCCTTTTGTTCTATCTCCGTTCCGGTTTCCTTATCATACAGAATGAGTTTATTTTCTCGGATCTCGAAAAGTTTTCCTTGGAGAAAGCCTATATTTCCCCAAGCGACTCCTGTTTGGTAAAAAGGGATCTTTTTCTTAATTTCGAACGAGCCGTTCTGCAATATGATGATTTCTTTTTTAAGTCTTACGTAAATTTGCCCTTCTTCCTTATCGAATGCAAGACCTCTAACCGTTTCCTTTAGATCCAACCGATTTGTAGTTCCACTCTTAATGTTTCGGATGATCAAACCTCCCGTGTTCTTTCCGTTCGTATCCGGAAAATTGGCGGGTAAAAAAAGTTCTTCTCCTATCAGTAAACTTCCTTGAACGGATTTGATCTTTTCTTCGGGAGCTAAGGGAGAAGGTGAGAATATTTCAGGAATTGCGGCTTCCCATTTCATGGAAGAATAAGCGGGTTCGGAAGCCAATTCAACAACGAATAAACAAAGGAATAGGGGGATCGAAAAAAGAGGAAGTCGTAAGCAGTTCATCCGTTCTTTGGACGGATTTCAGGTATAAAATCAAACCGGCTTAAGCAGGGATCTGTTCGGAAACCTGGGTCACCCAGGAAGCATAATAGTTGGATAATGTTCTGAGGAACATGAGGTCCATATCATTCTCCGTCCCGATGGCACGTAATGCGTTTGCATACTGTGTCCTGAAATCGGTCAGAGTCGCAGTGTCTTGGATGTAATTTCGCATAGACTGAGCCTGTTCCGGACCAAAGCCGTATTCGGTAGACCATTTATCGATCAGGGTCCCGCAGTTGTACTTTCTGGAAAGAAGGATTTGGGCCAAAATATTTCGGAACATATTCTCGATGGAGACGATCGTGATCTCTCTATGATTGATCGAGATCTCAGTGATGATATCGTCCTTTTTATCTATCACTGCCTTGGAAGTCCCCATCTTATTGAAGTATTTGGAAAGGTCGTTATAAGCTCTAAAGTGTTTTAAGATCAGTTCCCTATCTTTTACATCCACCGTTCTTTGGTCTTCCGGATGACTCATCTCTTGAAGGATAGACTCTATCACTTGGAACATGATATCGAAAGTAAACTGAGTGGACTTACCTAATAAATATCGGATCTCATTTTGAAAAGCTGCATGAATAGAAGCAAAGAACGGTTCTAACTTTTCCGGGCTAAGGACGGTAGAAGTTTTGAATACGGAGATCATGTCCCGAACAAACTTTGTTCTGTCTAGAATCGGGAAAAGTTCCGGGTGATTGGAATGGGTACGAATAAATGTCTCTTTAACTACTTTGACCGCGCCTCCCCGAACTTCTTCACTTCGAAACAATACTCGATAGAGAAGAACTGAGATCTCTCGGGAAGTTTTTTTATCTTTCAGAGTTTTTAAGTCGGAAGTTTCGAGATTTTCTCTACTTCCTGCATGCTTGCTCTGGATTTCTCCCATAAAATGGTTATGCCGACTTTCCCGAACGATTGTTAGGTCGATCTTGGTACGAAAAAGTTAATTGTAAAGCAGATTTGATTGATAGGGTAGAAATCCCATTGATTTTTCATCCGAGCGTTCGAAAATCGAGCGAAATCTATGCAAAAAATTATCGGACCCGAAAATCAAGTTCACTATGGAGTGTGGGATGGTCCGATCGAATTCAATCATCTTGATTTTAGTCTTCTGGATTTTTTCGGGAAAGAGATCAAAGGGCTTAAAAAGAAGTTCGCGTTCCATTCTTTCAATTATCTAGGGATCTTGATGGAAGATTGTTTGGTCGGGATCGCGGCTGTAAGCCTAGGCTATGCGTATAACGTGTTTGCCTACCTGTATAAATTCGATCAGGGTAAGGTTTACGAATTCGACGTAAAAGGACCCGACTTAGGTCTTGCCTTAAAATTCCCAGCCAATCCGGATGAATATACAATCTCTTTCAAAAAGGGAAAGTCCTTCTTGAATATCCGAAAGTCCCATTCGGAAGGGAAACTTCTACTCGATGCAAACTTTGGAAATAAACTGGAGATCTCCGGAGAATTTCCTTACTCTCTTAGCACTCATAATCCTCTGAGAGTGTTAAATCCGTCCGAGCCTAGTCGTTGGACTTTTACTGAAAAATGTTCTCCTTTAGTTCCTGATCGTATCAGTGTCAAATATGAGAAGAAGGAACTGGTCCAAGATCCTTCCAGGACTACAATGGTCTATGACTGGTCCGGCGGTTATTTGAGAAGAGAGACAAATTGGTACTGGGCCGCTTTCTCTTCGGTTCTTCCCGACAGGACAAAGATCGGAGCTAATTTCGCTGCCTTAGTAAACGAAAGTTTTTTTCCCGAAAATGCCTACTGGATCGATTCCGAAAGACAAAGAGTGAGCAGATGTATATTCGATTTTTCTCATAAAGATCCTTATAAACCGTGGAGACTTTGGGACGAAGACGGACGGATCCGTTTGGAATTCGAACCCAAGGGGGAGAGAAGGGAAAAAGTGAACCTGATCTGGACTAAATTGTACTTCAGGCAATTTGTGGGAAAATTTTCAGGAAGTTTCAGGCCGGATAAGGGAAGGGAAGTCCAGATTAAGGATGTCTGGGGTTTTACGGAATTCCATAGATCCCTTTGGTAGTATTCGAAATTTGAAATCGCTCCGTATTCTATCCATAGATCTTTTGCGGGGTTTGACTGTTGCCGGAATGATCCTAGTGAACAATCCCGGGACTTGGTCCAATATGTATTGGCCTCTCAAACATGCAAAATGGGACGGATGTACGCCTACGGATCTGGTGTTTCCTTTTTTTCTTTTCGCAGTAGGCGCTTCCATTCCTTTTTCCATATCAAATGGAATACAAGAATTTCCTAAAATACTAAAGCGTGCATTCATTCTGGTCTTTCTTGGGTTGGTCTTGAATTTTTTCGGTGAATGGAGTTTTTCCAATCTTAGATTTCCGGGAGTTTTGCAAAGAATAGGATTTGCCTATTTTTTCGGGGCTGTTTTATACGGAGAGAAAAATCTAAAAGTCAGGATCTTTCTATTTTTATCATTATTGGTCGCGTATTGGTATTTATTGGAATTTGTACCTCCTCCCGGAGCCTCAGAACCCAGTATGAAAGAAGGAAAAGACTGGGGGGCTTGGATAGACAGACAATTATTCGGCCAAGCACATTTGTGGAAATTCGGTAAAGTCTGGGATCCGGAAGGACTTTTAACTTCCTTCGCGTCTATCGTATCGGTCTTCTGCGGGATCTTTACTGGCGAATTCGTAAAAGTCTCTTCGGAGAGGAAAGAATCTCCGCTTTCTGTGTCCGGGAAAATAGCGTTAGGCGGGTTTATCTTATTACTGGTAGGTGGGATCTGGGGAATATATTATCCGATCAACAAAAGTTTATGGACAGGGACTTATTCTCTTTGGACCGCGGGCTGGGCTCTGGTCGTTATTTCTCTATTTACAGTTTTAGAAAAATATAATATATTTGGATTTGGTAGCCTACAAAGTTTTTTACTTCCATTCGGTAAGAACGCTTTATTGGTATTTTTCGGTTCGGGGATATTTGCCAGAAGTTTGAATATCATCATGGTCACTTCTCCGGAAGGAAAAAAAATTCCATTGAAGAACATGATTTACCAAGAATATTATAAAAGTTGGATAGAATCTCCCGAGTTGAGTTCTTTCCTATATTCGGTTACCGTGCTGGTCTTATGGTTTTTGATCCTTTTCCTTTTGGATAAAAAGAGATTATACTGGAGAATTTAAGGACCGACCGAGTGTTTTACCTCGGCAAGAAGGTCTTTGTTGTTAAAAGTTGAAATTTGATAATAAAAATAAAAACGCCGCTTCCCCAAGGAAAAACGGCGCTTATAAAATTCGAAAAATTAGAAATTAGATCTTTTCGATTACGGTTGCGATCCCCATTCCTCCGCCTATACAGAGCGTAATGAGTGCGTAACGTTTATTCCTTCTTTCTAATTCGTCTAGTGCGGTCCCGAGAAGAATAGCACCGGTTGCTCCTAAAGGATGTCCCAAAGCGATCGCTCCTCCGTTTACGTTGATCTTTTCCAGAGGGATTCCGAGAGTTTTTTGGGTATAAAGCACAACGGAAGCGAATGCTTCGTTGATCTCCCAAAGATCGATATCTTCTACTTTAAGACCCGCCATTTGTAGAGCTTTTTTGGAAGCGGAAACAGGTCCGGTTAACATGATGGTCGGGTCCTCTCCCGTTGCAACTGTGGAGAGTATCTTTGCCCTCGGTTTTAACCCGTATTTTTTGATCCCTTCGTCGTTAGCGATCAAAACGGAGGCTGCACCGTCCACGATCCCGGAAGAATTTCCTAGCGTATGAATATGATTGATCTTTCCTACCTCAGGATAGGATCTTAATGCGATCGCATCTAATTCTTTTTCTCCGATAGTTTTGAAAACCGCTCCTAAGCCCGAGAGGAATGTGTAGTCCGATTCGATACGAGGATTCTCATCGGTATCTACTACTGTTCCATCTTCTAATTTAATAGGAATGATCGATTTTTTGAATGCGCCTTCTTTTATCGCTTTGTCCGCTTTCAGCTGGGAAGATTCCGCGAATTTGTCCGCTTCTTCCCTGCTGATATCGTATTTGGTTGCGATCAGGTCCGCAGAAATTCCTTGAGGAACAAGATTATAATGTTTTTGTATATTAGGATTTCCTATATTAAAATCCCGGTCCCCTAGGTCCGCTCCCATTTTTACACGGCTCATGGATTCTACTCCACCGCCTAACCCCACGGGAATTGCTCCTGATTGGACATGGTTTGCGATATTGTTTACGGCTTGTAATCCGGATCCGCAGAAACGATTTACCGTATATCCCGGAACGGAATTAGGCCATTGCGCAGCCATAACCGCATAACGAGCTATACATGCTGCTTGATCGTCCACTTGAGAGACACAACCTAAGACAACTTCTTCTACGATTTCCGGCTTTAATCCGTTTCTCTCTTGGATTGCTTTTAAAGTAGAGGCCGATAATTCTTGCGGGTGAACCGAGGCAAGTGTTCCCCTTTTTTTACCTTTCCCTCTCGGGGTGCGAACCGCATCGATTACGTATGCGTTGGACATAGTATTTCTCCTATAACGAAAGCCGTTCGGTTATTCTTGAACTTATGTTCAAAAACGAAATATGCTTCCAGCTTTAGTTTAGAAGAAAGGAGGGAAAAGCAAGCTACTTCTTTTTATCCGAAGATTACTTTATCAAAGACCCGAAAATACCAGCAGTCTCCTTTTAAGTTTTCATAAAATCCGTTATGACCACCGTACTTTTGGATATATATCCTAAGCTTGGAACTTTTAGGTAGTTCCCTGAATTCGTCGGGGCGTATGATAGGATCGTCGGCGGATGTAACTATAGTTAGATCCACTTTAAGTTTTTCGAAATCTTTTGGTCCCAATGTATAGGAATTAAAATAGTCGTCTGAATTTTTAAACTCAGAGGAGGATGCAACAATTCGATCCGTCATTTCCATAACTGTTTTCCCCTGCATGATATTTTGATAAGGATGTAGATCGGGGAAATGAACGTTCTTTTTCGCCAGAGATTGTCTCCATTTATCCAAGAAATACTTTCCTATAATCAGCTTAGAATCCATCATTTCCGTCGCGGACTTCGGATGAAGCGGAGGGCTCACTGCTATACAATGTTTTAAATTCGGGATACTTTGTTTGTTTCTGGAATGTTCTCGTGCGACCCGAATTGTAAAATTACCCCCCATAGAAAATCCGCCCAGGTAAACGGGAAGTTTAGGTCCGAATTCTTTGGCAACTTTGCGGATCGCTTCGTATGTCTCTCGTATTAAACTTCCATTAAATGGTTCCGGATTCAGATGATGAGTATTCCCATGATCTCTTAAGTTCAACCGGAAGATCGAAATTCCCTTGTCGTAAAATCTTCTGGAAGTCCTTTGGATATAATTGGAATCCATACTGCCTTCCCAACCATGTATAAGTACGAGTAATGCTCTATTATGTATAGACTTGGAATAATGACCTAATAAACGAACACCTTTCCCCGCATCTATAACCACCGGAGAGGCGGCCTTATCCATGGGATGGTCAGGAATATTCTGCCTCATTAAGGAAGCGAGAACGGTTTGAACAAAAGGATGCCTGAGATGGATCGGAGGTTTAAAGGGACGAAGTGTGTCCATGTCGACAATTTTACGGATCAGTTCTTGTTAGACAAGCATTCGTCGGAGAAAATCGGAAAGAACTTTGTACAATTGTTTCGGTTGGAATGGTTTACTGATAAAACCTTCTTTTCCATGTTGAGTACATTTTTCATAAGCTTTGGACAAGGAACTAACGGTAACTGCGAAGATAGACGTTTTTGTATTAGAAGAATTTAAAGCGTCTGTCGCTTCCGCCGTATGATATCGGTCCATCTCCGGCTTTTGTAGATCCTATAGGATCAAGTCGTATTTTTTATCGTTCGTATCTAATTATTTTTTTGCTTCTCTAGCGCATAAGGCTAAGTCGGTTTTGATGTTTTACTCAAATGTTTCGATAGGATCTTCACATTGATCTCGTTCATCTTCGCAATAAGGACTTTAAATCATTTAGGATAACGAAGATCCGGAAAAGGACCCTAGTTCTCTATTAGAAGATACTAAATCCGTAGAGAAAACTGGGGATATACTTGAAAAAGGAAAGTTGGAACAGAAATTTTTTACCGTAAGAGAAAGTGAAAAATACTTCGATCAGGGAATCTCTTCCTCAGTTCCGAAGTTTAAGAATTCATTTTCAGGATTTTGAAGGGTTCGTTCCCAAATTTCCGATCTTGAAGAATAGGTTTCTAAAATTTCCGACTCTTTTTGCCTGGATTCCAGCTTTTTACATAGGTCCAGGAAGGGGTCACGAAGGGAAGAAGCTCCACGTATGCTCATATCCAGATTTTCCAATAATGAGACTCAGTATCAATAAAATCTTTTCCTTTTGAAAATTTTTCTGTTGACATAGGAAACAATAAAAAGAGATTTTGTTTCCTATGGTTGGAAACAAAATACACTATAAATGTTTCCTTTTGGGATTTATGCAACAAAGACAGAAACGATCGACCATTCATAACATGTTAAGCTTAGGCATTTTCTTAAGCGCTCTTTCTATCTCCGGAGATACAAGGGACGATTTGGAGAAGGAAGGAGTTTGGACCACCACTTCTCTGATCCGTTATTCTTTAGAGAATTCAGTGCAGGCAAAAATGAGCCGACTCGATTTGGAAAACTCGGAGTATGATTGGGAGAAGGAGAACGGTAAATATAATTTTATCGGGACCTTAACCGCCAATACTCAAAAGACGAATAACTTACCGCTTCCTCAATACACTCTGCAAGGTAGAGAGATTACAAGCAATACGATCTCCGCTGGTCTATCAAAAGTTTTTAATACAGGAACCACCGCGAGTGTAACGGTGTCCGATAACCGTTACGAAACAGACGCGGGGAAAAGACCGGAACAACAAGGAACGATCGCCCAACAATTCGCGCAACCAAGCCTTCACTTTGCGAATCTTGGTTTCTCTTTGAAGCAGGAATTATTGAAGAATATTTTCGGATACCAGCAAAGAAGATCCTTAGAGATCAGTAGGAGAAATTCCGCAGTCAGAAGATTGGATGCGATGAATAATCTGTCCAGGTCCGTGGTCCAATCTCTATTATCTTTTTGGAATTTGTCCTTGGCGGACGAAAATCTCAAAACCGCAGAGTTACTGGTCAAGAGTGTGAAGAATGTAAAGGACATTACCACCTCCAAAGTGCGTATGGGAGTGGCGGAAGATTATGAGTCCGGGCAATGGAACGCACTTTTAATTACTGCGGAAAATCAACTCAGACAAGCGAAACTGGAGAAGGATAGAGTTCGCAGGGACTTATTGGTCTCTCTCGGAAAAGATCCGGAAACTAAAGTGAATTTTTCCTTGGTGCTGGATGATTCTCTTCCTTCTTTGGGAGCTGAAGATTCCGAAACGGAGGAAGCATTTCAACATCGATACGATTTCAAAAGTATCGCATTACAAAAACAGAATGCGGGGTCCGCTCTTGAGATCTCTAAAAACGGATTATTACCTTCTCTTTATGTGAGTGGTACTTATAATTCTCGCGAATATGATCGTAATTTTCCGCAGAGTTTTGACGGTATTGGCGCCGGAAGATTTACCCAAAATTCCGCAGAGATCAAGATGGATTATCCTCTTGGGAACGATACTGCAAGGGCGGAATATAAGAATTCCTTAACACAAAGCAGAAAGTTGGACCTACTCTTGGAACAAACAAAAGAGCAGGTCAAGACGGATGTAAGACAAGGATTGCAGAAAATCGGTACCACTTACGAGATCTTGGAAGAGTCCAAGAAAAATCTCGTTCAAGCGGAGAAGTTTTACTCGGGCATTCTGCCCAGATACCGATACGGAAGGGCCACATCCGTAAACGTTAAGAACGCATTGGACCTAGTAGCTCAGGCTAGATACGGACTGATGCAGGCTAAAGTGAATTATAACTCGGCGCTCGTACAATACGAGCTCTCTAAAGGTACACTATTTCGCAAATACGGAATGGATGCCGAAGAAGTTCTGAACCAATCCATCGGAGATCAAAAATGAATTTTGCAGAGCTATCGATCAAAAGACCGATATTTATTACCTGTACGGTTCTCATCATTCTTGTTTCAGGATATCTTTCCTTAAACAAATTAGGTGTGGACCTTTTTCCTAACGTAACCATTCCGGTAGTCACTGTGACTGTGCCTTATCCGGGAGCGGCCCCCAACGAGATAGAAACTCTGATCGCAAAACCTGTGGAAGACGAACTTTCCACGATCTCCGGAGTAAAAAGGATCCGCTCTACTTGTAGTGAAGGATCCGGAACCATTATCCTCGAGTTTACTTTGGAAACCGACGTAAAATACGCGGAACAACAGGTGAGAGATAAGGTGTCCGCGGTAAAACCTAAATTGCCTAACGATATTAAAGAACCTGTGATCAGAAGGATAGATCCTGCCGATCAGCCTATCATCATTCTCGCATTAAATGCGAACCTAAGCGAGGCACAGATCTACGATATAGCGAACGAAGAGATCAAACAAAATCTTTTAACCGCAAAGGACGTAGGAAATATCACGATCTATGGCGGGAGAAAAAGAGAGATCCATGTCGAATTGGATAGGCAAAAATTAAGACAACATATGATCCCTGCCTCCGTGGTTTCCAATCGTTTGGCTTCCGGCGGGACAAATATCCCTGCAGGTAAGGTGAGTAAAGCTGATTCCGAGTTGGTATATAGGACCATCAACGAATTCAAATCTCCGCAAGAGATCAGAGACACTCCAATTTCCTTATTCGGGAACGAGGTTCCGGTTAAGATCGGACAATTGGGAGAAGTAGTGGATACTTTAGAGGACGAAAGCACTCGCGCGTACTTTAACGGTAAGAAGGCAGTCTTTTTGCTGGTGTTCAAACAATCCGGTTCGAACACAGTTGCGGTCGCTCAAGAAGTGAAAAAGAGGATCGATGATCTGAACAAAGAGCTCGCCAGAAGAGAAGGCGGAGCTGTTCTTTCCATCGCAAACGATAACTCCATTCAGATCGACGACAATATCTACGACGTAAAAGAAACGATCATCATTGGTATCGCACTTACGATTTTAGTAGTTCTGTTATTTTTGGGAAGCGTAAGATCCACGATCATCACAGGACTTGCATTGCCTAACTCGCTTTTAGGCGCGTTCATTTTGATGGCGGTGGCCGGATTTACGGTTAACGTGATGACACTCCTGGCATTAAGTTTGGCTGTTGGACTTCTCATAGACGACGCAATCGTAGTTCGGGAGAATATTTTTCGACATAGGGAGATGGGTAAAACCGCAAGAGAAGCTTCTACAGAAGGAACAAAAGAAGTAACATTGGCGGTAATAGCGACCACTATGACTGTGATCGCGGTATTCTTACCGATCGCATTCGTAAGCGGTGTAGTAGGGCAGTTCTTAAGAGAATTCGGACTGACAGTATGTTTTGCTCTTTTGATCTCTCTATATGACGCTCTTACAATCGCTCCGATGTTATCCGCTTACTTTGGCGGAAAAATTTCGGGATCTCATGCACATACCGCTCATGGGAATTCTTCCGCTTCTCCGGAATTCTTGAGTGTTCCCACAGAAGGAAAGAAAAAGAAAAAAAACGTCGCTACTACAACTTTGGAAGAGATTGCATTCTCCAAGATCAGAGCGCAAGAGGCTCCGAAAGGATTTGTATCCAGAATATTCTCCGCTTTATTCGAACTCTTGAAATTGGTCTTCGGAGTTTTAGGAAGAATTCTTTCCCCTATCGAAAAAGGATTAGATTCCGTATTATCCGGATTTAACGTATTCCAAACTTGGTTGGAGAACGTATATGCAGGAGTTTTAAAATTCACTTTAAAACGTCCGGTGTTCATCTTAAGCGGAGCGGTATTGATCTTTGTTGCTAGCTTGATGCTGACTAAGTACATTCCTAAAACATTCTTACCTGCGCAAGACCAAGGAAAATTCCAAGTTACTTTGGACATGCCGCCTGGTACTTCCGTACAAAAAATGGCGGAGATCGCTCAGGATGCTTACAAAGAGATCTCTTCTCATAAAGAAGTAAAATTGGTAGCGATGTTCAATACGAACAGGACAACCACCATGTTCGTGGAAATGATCCCGGCAAAAGAAAGGAATATGAACACATCCCAATTCAAGGACCTTCTTCGTAAGGAATTGGAATCATTCTCCTATGCAAATCCGATCGTTAAGGATGTGGATAACGTGGGCGGAGGACAAAGACCGTTCACTTTGGTAGTCAGCGGACAGAACGGAAAAGTGGTGGAAGAATATTCCAGAAAACTTTTCGAAAGATTAAGAGAATCTAAAGCACTTTTGGACGTGGACACAAGTTACAGAACGGGCGCACCGGAATTTAGAGTTGTGCCGGATCGTCAGAGAGAAGTTCTACTCGGTATCCCCGGTACTGTGATCGGAACGGAGTTGCGGACTCTCGTGGAAGGAACGACTCCTGCCGTTTATCGTGAGAACGGAGTGGAATACGATATTCGTGTTCGATTGAAAGAAGGGCAGAGAGATCTAAAGGATAACTTCTACAATTCTTTCGTGCCAAACTTCAATAATATGATGATCCCGATCCAGAACGTTGCAAAAGCGGAAGAGACCACAGGTCTTGCAACGATCAACCGAATGAACAGAAACCAGTCCGTGGAGATCTATGCGGACGTTAATCCCGACGGACCTGGAATGGGGGGAGCCATGGAAGAAGTTGCAAAACTTACCCAAACGGATTTGCCTCTTCCTCCTGGAGTTCGTATCGGATACACAGGACAGGCGGAGAACTTTAAGGAGATGGGAACTTCTCTTGGGATCGCTATGGGCCTCGGAGTGTTATTCATCTACATGGTACTTGCTTCCTTGTATGAAAGTTTTATCACACCTATCGCGATCATGTTGGTGCTTCCTCTAGCACTTTGTGGCGCGTTTATCGCTCTATTTATAACGCAAAAGTCTTTGGATATTTTCTCTATGATCGGGCTAATCATGCTCATCGGGGTGGCTACCAAAAACTCGATCTTACTCGTGGACTTCACGAATCAGCTCATCCAAAGGGGAGTGGAAATGAAAGAAGCGATCATAGAAGCGGGAAGAGAACGTCTTCGTCCGATCTTAATGACCTCGTTCGCTTTGATTGCGGGAATGGCTCCTATCGCGATCGGATTAAACGAAGCGTCCAAACAAAGGACGAGTATGGGAGTTGCGATCATAGGCGGATTGATCTCTTCTACGATACTAACGTTAGTAGTGGTTCCAGCGGCGTTTTCTTATATAGAGAAGCTGAACCAGTTGGTCCGTAGAAATTCTCCGGATCCGGATGCACGATAAATATCATGAATTTCTCCGAGAAAAAAGATAGGCTCCGAGTATTACTCGGGGCATCTCGGGTCTTTCAGCGGAGAGGTTATGCGAAAACGAGAATGGAGGACTTCGTAGAAGAGTCGAAAATTGCAAAAAAGACATTAGTTGAATATTATCCGAACAAAGAAGAAGTTTTAAAGGCTGTTGCCGATTATCGTCAAACAAGGGCCGCCTGTAAATTGAAAAGAATTCGAAACAATCAAGCTCTGGACTTCTCCAAACGATTCGTAAGGATGAGAAAGGAGTTATTGGATGTTTGTAAGCCTAGCCAATTCGAGTTATGGAAGGAATTGCAGGATCAAATTCCGGAAATATGGAGAATGGTGAAGGCAAAAAGAGTCCAAATCATAGATAGAGAGATTGAAAGCTTATTGGACGAGGGTAAGAAATTAGGAGAATTCAGAGCGGACTTGAGGCCCGACTTGTTCATCATGGCATTAATCGCCTGTTCGGACGCGATTTATAAGTGGGAACAAAGCCCGACCGAGCGTCGGGCCAATATAACCGAACTGGACAATATTTTTCTTTATGGCATAATACGCAGAGGAAAGAAGACGTTAAAATCGTCTTGAGATTGAAAAATCGTTTCCTAAGCGAAAGGGGGATAATAAAGTGCATAGCGCCGTGGAACAGGAACTAACCCAAGAGAAGGACGAAGTCCGTCAGAGAATATTCGAAAAATCGTTCGAGCTATTTTTACGATACGGTTTTGCGAAAACTCGAATGGAAGAGATCGCCCGAACTCTTAGGATCAGTCGCAAAACACTTTATAAACACTTCGCCAATAAACATGAATTGTTAAAAGAAGTGATGACTGATAAACACCTCAGAATTCACGGACGTATCGAAGGGATCTTTCAGGACCCGGAAAAATCCATTAAAGAAAAGATCCAGTCGATGAGAGGTTGTCTTTCCTCTGAGATCCCTCACGGAATGAATGAATTTCTAAGAGAGATCCGTGACCAAGCTCCTGACATTTGGAAACAAATACAGTCTCTAAAAGAAAAAAACATCAACAGAACGATGAGAAAGATGATCGAGACCGGCATCAAGAACGGGGAAATTCGTTCCGATGTGAATCCGGATATTGTGCTCCTCATCCATTCAGCAGCCTCCGAAGCAATGTTCGATCCTAACTTCTTAGCACAGACTCCCTATTCTATCCGAGACCTGGTCCAAGAGCTGGACAATATTATCTTTTACGGGATCGTAAAAAGAGACGATCTCTAGGATTTTACATTTCGATTTCATAATTTACGTTCGAAACGTTTCTTTTTTTCCTAAAAAGATTCGCTTAGTTTCACCATTTTTCGGATCTTACCCGTTATAACCGATTTCCGTCAAAGGCGGTTTCGGATATTTTTTTCCAATGAGCATAATCCTTTTTTTTCTCGGATGGATCCTCTCGTCCGTTTTTGTATACTTTCTTTTCTTACGATTGAAAGGACCAGGTAGAATAGGTACCGTACTTCTATCCGTAACTGCCCCTTTAGTATGGATGGGGATCGTTTCCTTTCTACTTACTATGCTTGGGATCTATAGCATAGAGAAGATCATTCTTTCTTTATATATTTTTTTTGTTCTTTCTGCCGTTTGTGTATTTTCCTTAAGAAAAGTAGAGGTCCGTAAATCGATCCGACTCGAGATCCGAAAATACGAACTTGTATTTTTAATTTTATTCTCTTTAGCGGCTTTGTATCTATATGCAGGATTTCCTACCTGGTATTTGGATGGGGGAAGGGACCAAGGACAGTACGCGACATTCGGTATAGTGATCTCCAAGACCGGCGGTTTAAACTTAGAAGTGCCGGATACAAAACTGATCCGTGAGATATTTGAAGATTCGGTACTGGTGGATTATCCTTCAATTAATTCGACCTACATTAAAGGACTGTCAAATTCGGAGACTTATCGATCTCCCGGTTTTTATCACATGTTACCGGCATATTTAGCGATTGGTTATGATCTGTTCGAAATGGAGGGTTTGTTCAGGGTCAATTCTATTTTCGCATTTCTATCAATATTTTACTTATATTTAATATCCAGGAGAATGTTGAATTCCGTAGAATCATTTTTCGTTCTTTTCCTCTACGTATTCAATGTGGCTCAGTTATGGACGGTCAGGTCTACATTATCCGAAATACTTTCGCAATTTATAATATTCTTAGTTGGGTATTTGATTCAGTTATTTTTTAAGTACCGAAGCCCCCTTCCAATGCTATGGATCGGATTTATTTTGGGAATTAGTTCTTTTACACGGGTAGATTCTTGCATGTATGTCCCTGCGTTGGCATTATACTCTGGTTTCCTATTGCTCTTCTCTGAAAAAAACTTCAAGAATTCCCTTTATTTATTTTTTGCTTATTTATTTTCAGTTCTGTTGTCTATTCTCTATGGATCGATTTATTCTACAATTTATATGATTGGATTATGGGAACGAGGATTTTTAAGGCTTTCCATGATCGTTTGGATAGCTTCCTTGATTTTTGTTTTGGTTCTAGTGGCCCTAAAGGAAAAGAATAATGTCCTTATTGAATTTCGAAATTTTTATTCGAATAAAAAGAGAATTATCCGAATCGTTTTTTCGTTATTTCTCTTGTTTCTCGGATTTTTTGCTTTTTTTTTTCGCCCTTACCTTTTGTCAAATCTTCCGGAAGGAAAAAATGCTACATATTTAACAAATAATTCCCTATCGATCTTCTTCTGGTATGTACCTATATGGTTATTTGTTTTTGTAATATTTACATTTGATCATTTTATTTTTAAGAGAAAAAATATAGCCTCCTGCTTTGTCTTTTTTATCGGTTCTTTTTTGTTGATCTTGTATTTAATTGCACCTAGTATTAGCCCGGATCATTTTTGGGCTACTCGACGGTGGGTATTGTTTCCTATTCCGTTTGCCATACTTGGATCAATCTTAGGAATTCGATCGATTTTAAATAAAATTAGAAAACAACGGAAGATCGTTGTCTTCCTCATTTTAGCCTTATCAGGATTGATTTATACGATTTGGAGATCCAAATTAATTTTGTTCCATTCGATGCTTTTCGGCTATCCAGAAGGATACCAAAAGTTTGTCGATTCCAGCCCAAATGAAAAGGCAATTTATTTTTCGACCAAGCGTGAAATTGGAAGCCCGCTTCGATATATATATGGGAAAAATATATTTCTAATTAGGAATATGAACGAATTTATAAATAGAGTTCCAAAACTCTTATCGACGGGATTTCAGGTTTTTATTATCCAGAACGGGAAATTTTCGGGAGCGAGTTCGAACTTAAAATTTTCATA
This sequence comes from Leptospira sp. B5-022, assembly GCF_000347035.1. Classification (GTDB taxonomy): domain Bacteria; phylum Spirochaetota; class Leptospiria; order Leptospirales; family Leptospiraceae; genus Leptospira_B; species Leptospira_B cinconiae. The sequence goes on along the minus strand of NZ_ANIJ01000039.1, from coordinate 15,676 downwards.
TATTACGGATCTCTCTCTTACGGGCAAGTTCCCAATCGAGTCGGTTTATAGGTTCCCCGAATTTCTATATAAGAGAAACCTAAATTTTCAAGTTTTTCAAGTTATGCGATCCGAAACCCCTGTCGAGTTAGAGCCGATAGATATTACTTTTAATCCATCGCATGATGGCTTTCTGTCGGCCATAGGGAAGATGGAGGAAGACGGGAGTATTTCAGCTGCTCGTCACCAAGGTTCGCTCGTTTATGGTCCTTATCTTACCCTCCCGAAAGGGAAATATATGGTCGAATTTATTGGCCATGATCTAAGGAGAGCGGAATTTGATGTGGTTTACAAAAAAGGAAGTTATGCTCTATGTCCAAGGCAAACGGGAGATTCGGAATATTCTAAAATTCTAAACTTTCAAATTGTCACTTCTGTAATAGACGATATAGAGTTCAGGGTCTTCGTGGGAGGAAGATCAAAGGTTCAAATTCAGAAAATCCGTTTAAAGAGAATCTTATAATGTTTTATTAAAATTCCCTTTTTTTCGCCATACGTGCAAGTTGACTTGGGGATCTTTAATGCGTATATAAGCAGAGTTTGAATCGAAAAAATTCTTCATATCGGCTGGAGAAGTAGTTTGTAATAGCGGTTCTGTTTTTTTATCGGCAAGAATAACTAATTCCGGTAAAAAATATCCCGATTTAACTGCATCCCAATCTTTAAATGGTAAACGAAGATCTTTCCCACAATAAAGATACGGTGCATAATAAAATGAAACAAAAGAACTTTTAGGGCATTGGTCCCGTATTTCTCGAAGAGTTAAAACTTTTACTTTATTTGAGTCCCAAGAATCTAATTCTTCGATCAGTCGCGGAACATTTGGACCGCGTGTTAAGTAATTTCCAGGCCAGAATGTTATAGTCATCGACACCAGGATCAAGCTGAGAGTTGGAAATCCGTAGGAAAAGGTCCAAATTATTTTTGATATATCAATTCTGTAATTTTCGAGTTTCCTTAAACTTGTTAAAAGTCTCGGAAAAAATTTAGATTCCAAAAGAATACTAATTATTTTTTTCAAATTACTCAAAGAGTTTGGAAGCGAGATGTATAATAAAATTATACTAGGTAAACCGTAATAGAAAGAAAGATAGGCTCGATCAAGGGTGACAGAGCTCATCCATAAGATAGAAACTCCCCAGCCAGGCAGCGATCTCCAGCCGGACAGCCAAGGAAGTCCTAATACGCTAAGAAGTAGATATTTTCCTTGGCCGGACCATAATAGTTTTATATATTTATACGGATTGTAAACCAAATCGTTCAAATATTCGGATTGGGTCTTTCCCCATCGATTTGAAAATGAATTAACTTGATTGGGAAATATATATATTGTTCCGAATTTTATTACAATCAAGAAATATAATAAAGATGCACTAATGCAGATTAATATAAACTTTAAACGAGATCTTCTTAAAAGAATAATGGAGGCTCCAATTGAATAAATCCATCCATCTTCTTTCGTTATTAGAATGCCGATTAGAAATAAGATAGATAATTCAAATTTTTCTTTAATAACAAAATAAAAAAATAAAGGAATGAACAATAGATAAAATACTTCGTAATGAGGGTATAAATGAGTATGGATCACATACGGATTTACTAAAAAGGCAATACTTACCCCAAAGGAACTTACTCGATCTTCACTAAAGTATAGGAATATTGCGTAGATTACACAAATGCCTGTACTGATTACTATAATTTGGATAAGCAGCCATAATTCCAGAAATGGATAAAATTGAAATATGGGGGAAAGTAGAATAAATAAAGGAGAAAAATGATCGGCTAGAAATGAAATATCGTAATCATAAGACCTAAAATTTCCTATATCAGCGGGCGAAGCTAAAGTATACAGAATTGTTCCTGAATCATGCCATTCATAAGATAGATTAAAATATTGTAATGAGGAAATAGAGCTAAGCAGAAGTAGGCTGATTGTAAATAGAGCAAATATATCCTTCTTGAATTTCATATATGGTGGTCTGCTTTGATTATAACTATAGTGAATTTTTACTGAATGTGGTCAGGGGGTCAAACAATTTGGAGGGATTAAATCATGGCTTGACTTGAAGTTAGTTTACTTTAATTTGGGCGGCAAATTGGAAAACCAAATTGTTGCCCAAAATAACGTTTTTTGCTTTATTCTTCCTTTTCGTTTTTTTACTCACTCCTCTGCTGCATTTCCGAAGAGAACGCGGAAATTGGATTTCCTATTTTATTTCTTTGATTATTGGAATCTTATTATGCGGTATTATTATCGTCTTCTTAATTCCCTTCGATTCTTATTCATTAATTTCTCTAGTTACTATTTTGCTACTTCTCGACTTGGCTTTGTTTTTAATATGGAGGTTCAGATATATATCGTTATCTAATGAATTGAGAGTGATATCTTTTTCTCCTGTGTCCGCATTTGTTCCTGCCTCAATCGCTTTGTTTGCAGCTATTCTTTATATTCCTTTCGGAACGGAATATTTGGACGGTTTTCGGGACCCTGGTGTTTATATGGTCACCGCAAGTCATATCTCAAGATATGGAGGAATAAATTTTGACGATTGGATGCTAAATCTGTTAAATGAAATCCTCAGAGACTCCCTGATTATTGGATACCCAGGAATATTTTCCGAGCATGAACTAGGATTGTCGGATTCATTTTCAGCTCTATCAGTTCAATCTTACTTTTTGTTCCCTGCAATCCTTGCTCTCGGTTACGACTTGTTTGGATTTTCCGCCTTTTTTACGTTAAATGCTATATTCGGTGTGATAAATTCCATACTTATTTTTTTGATCAGTAGGAGAATTTGCGGAATTTTCTGGGCTTATCTGATTACGTTAGCTTTGATTCTAAATCCTGCACAACTCTGGAACGTTAGAATCACTGTATCTGAACTATTAGGGCAGACGATAATTTTAGTAACATTATATTTATATCAAACATATAGTTTTAAAAGGAAGGCTTTGGTTTTCTTTGGTATAGGAGCGATGTTGGGGCTCTCCGGATTCAATAGAGTCGATAGCTTGTTATATATACCGGCAATGGTACTATTTCAGATTTCTCTTCGCTTCATAAGCGGGCGAAGGTACGCCCAAAGGAAATTTTTGTTTTTTGGATTTCTATTTGTTACTTTTTTAAGTGTGTTTTACGCGATTTTCCAATCAACCGCATATTTAATAGTACATTGGCAAAAGGGGCATTTGAAATATATTTCCTATTTTAGTCTCTTTTCTATTTTTTTCTGGTTTTTGTTTGAGATATTCACATATTCGAAAACATGGAAAAGGTTAAATAGTAATTCAAAATCGATAATTCGAAAATACAGATCAAAGTTTACGGTTATTTTTTCTTCGATATTTTTTGTAACTGGATTACTTGCGTATTTTGTTCGGCCGGAATTAGGTTCGGGTTTAAATTTATCGGGAAATAGTGAATATTTGGCTTCACATTCTTTAGTAATATTTAGTTGGTATGTGCCGATCGTTCTTTTGTTCTTATTTCCATTCGGTTTTGCAAAACTCCTTTTCGAAAGAAGTTTTGTTTATAACAATTTATTGTTATGTCTGGGGATAGCACTTTTTGTAGGATATTTAATTAATCCTAGTATCGCACCGGACCATTTTTGGGCGACTCGCAGATGGGTATTATTTTCGATTCCTTTTGCGATCGTTGTTTCTTCCCTGGCTCTAAAATTTATTGGGAATAGAAATACATGGCTGAGTTTTGTTTTTAAATTCGGAATAGGCTCCGTCGCCATTTATCAGATTTTTGTGAAATTGATTCTATTTTATGACGTTAAGATGTTATCAGGTTATCTTTCCGGTTATATCGAAGCATCCAAAAAGATGCCTTCCGAAAATGCCATTTATTTTACCATGGATAAGCGAATTGCATCCCCATTGAGCTATATATTTGATAGGAAAACCTACTTAATTTCCGATGTGGATATGTTTTTAGAAAGAGTCGATAGGGTGGAAAGTTTAGGGAGTAGAGTTTATCTTATCTCTCAGGATCCTTATCCAATGACTAAGTATTCGGAAAAGTTAAAATTTCATTCTTATTTGAATTTAAATGGACTATATCCGATCGAAAATATAGAGACATTTCCGGACGTGTTGTACAGTAAAAGTCATAATTTTTATCTATATCAATATACAAATAACATCGCTTTGGATGACACCGGTTCTCCGAAAAAACTTTTCTGGACACCTTACGGTTCTGGAGTATATACCAGACAAGGTTCTTTTACGAGTGATGGAACGTTGGTTGCAGGTAAAAAATCTGGTTATTTGATGTATGGGCCCTATTTAAACTTAATCGAGGGGAATTATATACTCACAATAAAAGGCCGGAATCTGGATCGCGCTAAATTCGATATAACTTATAACGACGGAAAGTTTCAGATACCTGCTCTTGAAACTACTGCCGACGGTAATGTTTACTCTTCAAATTTCAAAATACCAAGAGAAGGATCAAAGAGAATCGAGTTTCGGATTTTCGTCACGAAGAATTCTCAAGCGGCCGTCCTTTCGATCGAATTAAGTAAGTTTTAGATCAAAGTATAATATAAATGTAATTTAGTTATATAAAGAGACTTAGAACTCGACTAGTCATTCTTGCATCAATAAGTATTTCTGTGTTCATAAGAAGTACAGTCGTTTGAGAAGATCCATCCGTTATGGGATGTGTTCTATTTTTCCTGCGTTATCCCATTTGAGACAAAAAATTCCAGAAGATCTTTCCGTTAGTTCCACTTTCGCTTAGAACTGCTTATTTTCTCGACGTTTCTATAATTTTTTTTAAGTTTCACGCAAAAAATTAGACAAAAATGGGAACTTTTTTGAAACGTCCATTCAAACGTCCAAGTTCTGTTTTGATTCAGCGGCGAATCTGGCAAAACTGTGAGTAAAAATTTGAACTCAGTCAAAAAAGTCGAGTCATGTCGAAAAATTTGTCCGGGATGTTTTGTATTTTGGATTTGGTTCTCTTGAGTGATGGGAAACCGGAGGTTCGTTCGATGTTCGATTTGGTCGTTAGGATTGTTGTTAGGAAAGTTCTTTTAACTACGGTTGTGTTTTCCGTTGCGGGATGTTTAAGCGATTGGGGTTTTGGCGGTGGAGATGTGGATTTGAAAAAAGCCACATGGCTCGTTGCAGAGAAGGTCCCATTAGTGGTGGATAAGGGTGGAGTTCCTGTCGGTAGCGGTGGGACTGTTACACCTGTAAGTAATTTATTCAATCAACCACTTGGTGCGAAAATCCCTGTTTCTGCTTTTAGTGGTGCTATTGATTCTACAGGAACAACGATTGTAAACGATTTTGACGGTGACGGTATACTAAACTCGAACGAGACCACGACAAATGTTTGGGTAGCAGACTATCCAGAAATTAACGCAAAAGTTGCCCCGCCAGTTACAATGAAAATTGAGATTTTGAATGAAACGTCTGGCGAAGTAACTGATGTAGTAAGCGAGATTCATGCGGATGATATCGAGAATACGAAGAATGTTGGAACGGAAAAAATTCACCAAAAAGAAATCAATTTAAGAACGGTTCAATTCCAGGATTCTTTCTCCATATCAGGAGGGGTTAGTACTTCCAGTGGATTTAATATTGGAGGATCACCGGCTCAGGCTGCCACCTCCGGCGCCGGGTTGAATTATGGACAAACGAATTCTAATAGTTGGCAAGGAGCGCTTGGCCAAACAGTGACCAAATGGGCCACTCGTCCTTTTAAAAATAATATAGATCGAGATGCTTCTAGTTTAAAATCAGATTCTACTGGCAAAAATTCCAGAAATTACAGAACGGATAAGAGGCAGAAAACTTCTACGTCTACCACTATTAAGCCGAATGCTGGTTATGTGCGAGCTGCATTATATATTACGAATGAATCCGTAAATATGCCCGTTAAATTAACGAATATTCTTTGCTCATTGATGTTTGAGAATGCAGCCGGCGATTTAATTCCTGTTGAAAGTTTTCGACTGAGGAATGACGATTTTAGTCTCTTTGAAGTTTCCGTTTATGGGGGATCGGAATTTGGTCCTTATGTGGTAGAATTGACGGGCTTAAATCGAGTTGAAATTGAACAAGCAATCACTGCAGGATACAATCCGAAAATATTCATTGTAGATTATGAAATGTCGCATGTTCCGAATTCAAACTACGCTTCTAGTTTATTGAATTTTACCGGTTCTAACTTGAAAATAATCGAGGAAAATGCCAAAAGTAGGACAGCCCTTATAAAGATCTTTGGCCAGGGAATTCGGGAGATGTATCGAATTGCGGCCTTTGAAGCTACAGGAGGATCTTCCGACCCTTGTGCAACTTCGAATATCAATTATTTATCACCAGGGATCACTTTCGAAAATGCAACGAAACGTTTAAATTGTGCTCAGCCGGTAAACGGTTCAAATATGGAGATCATCTTCGACAATTACGTTTTAGACTTCTCCGAGATAGCTCCGAAGTTAGGTGACTCAAAAGTATTTATTCGGACTATCAAGTCTGTAGCGGGTAGGGTTTCGACTGTTCCATGCGAGTATTCTACTAAAATCGGTTCGGATGGTCAGCAAAGGACTGCATGTATACAAAAACCACTCAGTCAATGGTCTGATGCCGAAAAGGCTAATGCTGGGATATGGGTAGTATTTTCGAAAGGGAAATATTATGATCCAACTGCTTATGTAAAGAACGGTAGTAATAAAATTATTTTCGATCCTGCGGACCCACTTGGTGCAGTCGTATTACAAGGAGCAAATTCGAAAATATGGGCAGGGGATTACTTTGATATCGTATATTACTCCATTGCAGATTATCTTGCGCAAATGGAAGCATTCGGAAAAAACCCTCTAGAAAATGGAGAAGTCTTTAGTATTAATACCAAATGGGATAAGGAAATTTTAGGGAATAATCCTTATGACCCAGATATAAATTCAATCTATCTAGGAGAAGCCTCCTTCGGTGAAAGAATTGAGCTTGCAATTTCATTGAAAAAAACTCAGTTCTTGAATCCATCTTTCGGATCTCCTGCGCTTTCAGGAAATTTTCAATATTTTACAGATTTTGGATATAATCGGACAGTATCTACAAAACGTTTTTCTATGGAAGAGGCGGTGGATTTCGAGATAAGTTTTGGGTTTTCCGGACTAAGAACTGATTGGTTCCATGTAGTAAAAGATTTAACTCCCGGGAATGCTGAAAAAATACAAGATTGCGGAAGTTACCCGGATTACCAAAACCAAGTTTTTGTGAGATGTATACAATTACCTTCCGCTCATCCTTTGTACGATATCAGTAAGACTCCATTAAAGGTTTTCTTGCGTCCCGCATATAATACTGCATATAGAAATACTGTTTGGCCTTTGCCTTACCAGAATGTCCGCAAACTGAGAGCTAAGTTAGCCGTTCAAGCTAAGGTAGGTGATGTTAATCTTAAGATAGACAGTCTTTACGGGAATATCCAGCAAGGAGATACTATATATTTAGCTGGTGATAGTAATGGTTACGTCGTAAGTTTACCGCCATCAACTCCGGATGCTAACAATATTGTGACTATCACAATTTCAAGTGCCATTGGAAAAGCAGCGGATAGAACAACTGAAGTTTATGTTCCAGGAACGCTTACTTCGTCGGAAATCCGATTAGCGATGGATAATAATTTTATATCGGATTGGAATGCTCAATACGCTGCAACCCCTACTTCATATACGACCAACCAATTTGTGCCTCTCGTTACTAGCAGTACGATCACTTGTTCTGGAGCGAATCTTTTTCATCCATATGGATGTTTAGGTTTCCCTGTAGATTTTAATGTAATTAATTGGATGGGCAGTTACAATAAAGGTGCAATTAGCTGGAACTCATGGTCAGATGGTGGTTATTTTTTAAGCTTTCTGGCCTCGGGATTGCCAAGCCTTGCGACGAGCACATCTCGCTTATTTAGATTTGAGACTATTTCTTCCGATGGTGTGTTTTATGATCCGGGTTCGGCAGTTACATTGGCAAATCCTGTTACTTTGAGTGAGGGCAGTAATGGGGTCATGATCTGGAAACAAGGAACGCTTATAAAAGCTCGTTTCTTTGATGTATCGACTGGCGTTCTATCTACCACTCCTGGGGATATAACAGTAAATACCCAGCCAATTGGCGAAGATTTTGTAGCAAAAGTGCAGAATGGTAAGGTGGTCGTTGCCTGGGAAAATGGAGCGCAAGTGTATGTTCGCTTTTTGGATATGAATACCAAAGCATTAATTGGAACAGAAAGTCTGGTTGCAACTCGCAGTTACATGATTGTTTCCATCAACGATTTAAGTTTGGACGTGGCCATGGGCGATAATAGAACTTTGATTGTTTGGAATGAAAACGTAGCTTGCAATGATTGTGGTACTCATAATTTCCGCGGCCGGTTATATCAAAATAGTGATGGGACTAGTTTAAACTCTGTATCCACTCTCTATACTATTTCAGCTGGAAGCGGTTCGACAGGAAGAATGACTGTGGCAGCTGATGCTACTGGGGATTCTGCTGTTATTGCTTCTGTGACTGGAGGTCACGCGATAGGCCTTAAATTTCACACAATGACGTATCAGCTTAGTACGGCTACAAAAGGATCTGTTACAAGTGTGGATACTTACTCTGTTTGGGCTGATCGGAAGATTACTGTTAAAGTGGCGAATGGTAGCGCACTGATTGTTTATGGCTATTTAGATAAGTTATTTGCTAGGGGGGTGAATGCTATTACTGGTACCTTGACTTCTATTATTCCTCTCTCAACAGGAGCAACTTTGTCAAATTTTAAAGTGACTGCTTCGGGTGATGTTGCGTTGGTTTCGTATGTTGCAGGAAATCGTATTAAACTAAATCGACTGTCCTTCGTGTCAGGTGCCCTCACTTCACCAAACGCATTATTCTTGGATACTTCCGCGACTGCAACATCGAAATCTGTCGGTTATACTGCGGTAAGCGGAAATAGCGCAATTTCAGTCTGGGAACATGGAGAGGGTTCCATCAAGACAATTCGAGGAAGAATTATTGATTTTTCGAATTTTACTGCTATGGGTAGCGGTGAATTTTTCTTGAGTACGACAAACCAAGGTAATCAGACAGGATCGACTATTCAAATAATGAATAACGTGGCATTAGCAGTCTGGTTATCTCAAGATGCAGACAGAGCCCGATTCCGATCCTTCTTGTTTGATCTAACGAATCCCGGTTCTATCCAATACGGTCTGAACAATTTCTTTGTAGCTCCGCTCATTGAAAGAGATTATACGGTCAAAGGTAAAATCCTTTTCTAGTCTAACAAATTTGAAATGAGAGGAGTTCTTTTTTAAATAAAGAACTCCTCCATTTTAATCAATGATAACCGAACGAAGGATTAATCCGGTCATGCAATCTCAGGGACTTTTGTATAAAGATAGAGAATTTGAACGTAAATGTTCTAAATCTTTTGCAATCAGTTTTTTTGAGATTAGAAAAAAACAAAAAAAGAAAATTAGAATACTATTACTTTCTTCATTCTTTTTTCTTACTTCCTGTTTCGGCAGTGGGGGAAATCCTTTTTCTCAGTTATTTGGTCTATTCGGAGGTTTTCCTCAAGGGATATCACTTCCTTCTCCAGGGTCAGCGCCTGCGCCGGAAGGAAGTGATCTTTTTTCTATTTCAACAAACTATAGCCAAGCAATTGACGATCCAGCGACAAAAGCAGATGCATTATCTGGCGCTGCATTTATAGCCCCTCCAGAACCAAACCATTTCGGTGCAGTTTCTTTGAACTATCCAATTCAAGTCCCACTCGGTAGAGCTGGGATTCAGCCGACACTTGCGTTATCCTATTCTTCCACAGGAGGAGACGGTTGGACCGGGATTGGCTGGAATATAGGACTTGGGGCAATTACGAGAACCCCGGAATTTGGAGCCTTGTTTTACGATGCCAGAGATACATTTACTTGGAATGGAAAAAGATTAATTAAAGTTTCGGGTTCTGCTTCTAATGAAAACGGAATTTATAGACCGGAGATCACTGAAGAAGATTTCGCATTATTAAAATTAACGAATATAGAAACTGGTGGAACCTGGGAAGTTTTGGACTCTTCGGGAACCAAAACTATTTATGGAGATACTTCTTATAAACGGATCTACGATCCAAGTCAAATTTCTAAAACATATAGTTGGTATCTTTCTAAAATGGAAGATCGAAACGGCAATTATATGGAAGTGGTTTATGATACTTCACAATACTCGGAAAAACGAAATTTATATATCCAAGAAATAAAATATACCGGGAATAGCAGGAGTGGAGTCCCCGCAAAACAGTATGTTCGTTTTATTACAAAGAATAGAGGAGATTCTTATGTTAGTAAAGCTCCCGGTTTTACCATGGTTATGGATCGGCTATTAGATAAGATTGAAGTAGGTTGGACCGGCGGTAAGCTTTGGACCTATTCTCTTGTATATGATACGTCCTTCGATTCTGGCAGACCAATTCTTAAAACAGTAGAATCGGATCGTCATACGACTAAGCCTGAATTTAAATATAGTTCTACCTCAAGGGTATTAGTTTGGCAAAATATTGCAAACCAAGCTTCCAGCGAGCCGGAACTTCTTCCTGAATCCACGCAGTATTTTGAAGGAGATTTTAATGGGGATGCGATTTCAGATATCGTATTCTTTAATCCTCAAACAGGAAATTGGAAAGCAGCGGAAGGAAGAAAAGAAGGCGGATATAATTTTAAAACCTACGCAAATCGTTATAAAAACTATGATGGTCCTTCTAAGATCCGCTTTTTCAAAGGAAATGTAAGCGGAGACTTTAATGGAGACGGAAGATCCGATATCGCTTTCTATCTTCCTGAAACAAGAGATCTTATCGTAGCAGAACATAACGGACAAGTATTCCAATTTCGTAATTATGGACGATTGATGAGCGGAATCCCGGATATATTTCGCATGGAATGGTTCCCTGGCGATTATGACGGAAACGGATTATCGGATTCTCTACTCTTCGACGAACCTACAGGTCTTTGGACCTTAATGTTAAATAAGGGTGGAAGTTTCGAATTCTTAAAGATAGGCAAAAAATTTCAAAATGTCTTTAGAGGGGATTATTCTCCAAATGGAAATTTAGATAGCGCAAATACGAATGATACGAGTTCGGAAGGAAAGGATAGAAGTAAGGTTAAACTCTTAATCGGAGATTATAATTCCGATGGATTGACTGATATTTCTCTCTATGATGCTAGAACCGGAAAATGGATTGTTGGGGAAAATCTAAGAAATCCAGATAAAGCGGATCCAATCTATTTTAAAACCAATTGGGTTCTTTACAAAACATTTACTGCCCCGGAACAAACTTTATTCTCTAATGATGAGTTTAGTGGGGATTTTAACGGAGATGGAACTTCCGACTTCTTATTATTCGATCGTTCTTCCGGGGAATGGGTATTAGGAGCGACTCAAAATCAAACCATTAATTTTAAGGTTTGGTCAAAAGTTCCACAATTCAAGACAATCACTCGTTGGTTACAAGGTGACTTTAACGGGGATGGTCGAACTGATATAGGTTTTTTCTCTGCGAGTGATGGGAAATTTTGGATTGGAGAAGCTACATCAGAAGGTTTCCGCTATAGAATTTATAGTGATATGAGCTATGGCCCGGATCAGGGAAGAGTTATGCAAACTCCTCTTCCTTTGGAAGAAGTTAAGTTAACTCAAGGTTTTGGTGTCTTCTCCGCTGCTTCAGAAAACAAAACAATTTTATTGGATTACCAATATGATGGAAACTCTAACCCAGGAAAGGGAGAGATCCCATATGCAGGATGTTTTACTCAGAATGATTGCTCTTCTTCTCTGGAACTTTTGTTATATGATCGAAAAACGGGAGTTTTTGATTTTAAGAAGGGTTCTACATATACGGAAGCAGTTCTTACCGGCTTTAATCCGGAAACTAATGGAATAGTAGCTATCAATAATGGAAAGCCCGATCGTTATACCGTAAATTCAAGAGATGAAGTTTTATTTTTCGGAGATTTCGGAACTACTAGTAAGTTTTTTGTAGTAACTCATGATAGTGGAACTGCATTTAAAAGAACAGATTTTGCAAGTGTTGCAGATTCTCAAGTTGTTAATTTTGATATCAATTCCAGCGGGTACGCAATCGATAATTTCGATTCAACAAGTGCTAAATCTTTATTAGTTTTAAATGATCAAACAAGTAATCCTTCCCAAAGGTTTTTCCTAACAGGGCCTAGTGGGACATCGACTAAGTATTTATCTGTAGCTACAACCCCCGATTTATCCGACGCATATTTTCCGAATCTTTTCCAAATAGCGGGAGATTCTCCGAATAGGAGTAACCGAAATAATTTTAGTATCTTTTCGGGAGATTTTATCGGGAGCGGAAAGGCTCAGATCTTAATTGTAGATCGTAGAAATACGACTCATAAATGGTATTTGGGAACCATCGGGACTTCTTCCATTTCATTTAAACTTATACCTGGAACTGTAAATCTTCCTGTCACTTTAGCAGTTTATAATAAAATAAACTCTGCCGGAATTCCATATACCCTATATCCGGAAACAGTCGGAAATTCTATAGTTTTCGAAGATCCAAGCGATATATCTACTATCATATTTTCCAAGGTAAAGATTACTTCTACTTATTCATTTACTCGAACGACGTATAGTCCCGGACTCGTTGGATTTTCTAATCTATTTGATCATCGAGGAAATCCAATTGTGATTTCCGATGGAGAAAATAAGATATTTGATCTTTCTCAAAATAAAATCGTTTCCGTTGCTTCTCCTGTTTTCAATTTGTCTCTGACTCGCCCCGATCTAATCAGCAAAGTATATCCATTTGATTGGATCCAAGGGGATTATAATGGAGACGGGCTTACGGATATAGGTATTATACATCTCAAAGAACCAAGTTGGTATTTTGCGATGTCGACCGGAAGTGTTCCTGATGTAGTGGAAGAGATCAAGAACGGGATCGGTGGAACTTATACTTTAGAATACGATAATTCTACAAAGTTTGATAATAATGGCGGGGATAATATTCCAGATCTGTCCATTAATTACAGAGTTTGTACTAAAATCACTTTAGATGACGGACTTGGGAATAAAATTCCAAAAGAGTATTCTTACAAAAATGGAGTGTCATTCTCTGCATTTATCAATGGCAAAAAAGAAACAGATGCTTTCGGATTTACCGAATTCACAGTAACGGATGCGACCCATTCTAGAACAGTTCATTCTTATTTTAGCCAACCTTATTCTAATTTTATGCACAATCGCGCTTTAGGTGGGGCAGAAAAGGAAGTTCATATCATAGGTTCTGATAATCAAGATTACGGCTTCTCTAAAAAAACTTACGAAATCCAACAGATTGAAACCGTTGCGGGCAAGATCAGCTACTTAGCTCGCTTAAGTAAGACTCAGAATTATATCAATGGAACGCCTACTACAACATCTGAAAGTTCTGTAATTTTTAACGGATATAATTTAACGAAAAAGACGGATGTACATACAGATCATTATGCTGATTCCGCCCATGTTTCTCAGACATTCACTTCTGTAACCGATTTTGAAACGGATTCTACGACGAACCAAACTAGGCCTAAGAAAGCCGTTTCTTTATCCGGTTCTTCTCATGAAACCACAAGTAATCTTACTTATGATTCCCAAGGGAATCTGATCCGTAATTCGGTAACATATACTGGAAGCGGACTTCCGGCTGTCCCAGCAAGTATCGTAGAATATGAATATGATATTTATGGAAATAGAACCGAAGAAAGAAATGTAAGCGCAAGTCCGGCCCGTGGGACATCCTATGCGTACGATGATCAGCTTCACCAATTCATAAAGGAAAAAACCAGTTTTGGCGGTTCTATTCAACTTAAGACTAGATACACAACAAATTATGGAAAAGCATTCGGGTCTGCAGATGATTCGACGGATCCAAATGGAAACAAAGCTTACTTCGACTACGATGATTATGGAAGACTAGTCGAATCTAGCGCAGATACGGATTCAGGGATTAAAACTTTAGCTACTTATTCTTATTCCGCTGATTTTCCTTTAAGTGCCAAGACTGTCTTTCCTTCCGGCAATGGAGATCCCGATTTTGCGAACAGGTCTTACAAAGACGGAATGGGACGTGTTGTTCAGACAGTAAAAACAGCATCCAACGGACAGTATGTTCACTCCGGAAAGATTGCCTATAATGGGAATGGACAGGTTTCTCGCATGGGACAACCGGATTGGGCAAATGCAAGTGAGTTAGAAACGTTTACTGTAGTTACACAAGAAAAAAATCCTACTTATTTTGAATATGATGCGATCGGCAGGACTAAAAAGGCAATTTTGCCTGTCGCACAGGGTGAAACAGAGGCTACTACTTTAACCAACATCTATAACGATCCATTTGAAACCGTGGAAACTCATAGTGGGGGAACAAGTAAAAGAACAATAAAAGACGGAAGAGGCCAGGTTCTTTACATTGAAGATTTTGGCTCAGATGGAACTCAAGCAAAGATCGGTTTCTGTTTTGACCTTGCAGGAAAGTTGATTAAAAAATCAGATTTGAATGATGGGGGCGCATTGTCCTGCGATACAAGCGGAATCAGTGCAAAGGACACTTCCGGAAAAAACCAAGCGTATTGGTTATATGATGCTTTCGGAAGACTGAAAAAAAACAGCGATCCCGATTTCGGTGTAAGCACAGCGACTTATAATGCATTTGGAGACACTACCCAAGCTATCGATGCAAGAGGAATAACTACTAGTTTCACATATGATTCTCTGGGAAGAATGATCACAAAAGATATTCCAGAAGGAACCGTCCATTTTGATTATGATGCCGGCTTTGGAAGTGAAAATGCTCTGGGTAAATTGGTAAGAGTGGAAGATTCTGCCCAGGTCAAAACTTTCAGCTATGATAAGCTAGGACGTACTAAAAAAGAAACGAGAAATATTAAAAACCTAACGATAGCTATGGCAGACGGACCCTATATTACGGATTATAAATATGATCTATTAGGCAGAGTCACCTCCATAGATTATCCGGAACATCCAGTAAGCCACACAAGGATGAAGGCTTGTTATACTTATGGAACTGCGGGTTATATCACAGGGATTTCGGTCCAAGTGAATACAAATGGAATTCTCCCCGGATCCTGTAGCAAAACTATTGTTGAGAACATTACCTATAACGAATTCGGGCAAACTTTAGGATTCGGACTCGGAAACGGGGTCCAAACAAATTATACCTATGATGTTAAACAGAGACTCGTTCGGATCAACTCCGTAGGTGATGTGGATGGGACCACAAAAACCTTACAAGATGCAGTGTATGCATTCAATAGCCAAAATAATATTACAGGTATTACAAACAATTCTTCCGAATATACAACTGCATATAATTACAGCTACGACGGCCTAAATAGGCTTGTCGCTGCAGATGGACAATACCAAGAATCTGCAGACAATTATACGAAAACTTTCCGCCAAAGTTTTGCTTATGCGAAGAATGGAAACCTTCTCGCGAAGCGTAATCATAACTTTAACGATAATACCCTTATAGACGAGTGGAATTACCAATATTCCAACCACCAAGTCACCCATATAGATTCCACACAAAGTG
>NZ_ANIJ01000038.1:0-87500 GCF_000347035.1 Leptospira sp. B5-022 | reverse complement strand
TTCATACTTCGATATCGCCCGGTTTGCGGAATAAAAACTTCCTTCGAAAATTGATTCGGAGCGGGAAGGTGGTTAGTACCGGTATCCAAACCTTTTTCGGAATATAAAATAATATCCAAATCGGGAAACCAAATACCGTTTTTTAAATCTTTGATTTCCTCAAATGGCAAAGTCTCCGCCGAAGGAGATGAGGATAGATCACAAGTGGATGATAGTGAAGATGAAATATCTGCATAAGAATAGCCGAAATAGTTCGGTCCCAAAGACTGAATCGGTGTGCAGACGGACGATCGATCCGTATATTTGAATTTTCTATCAGTTTTAATATAAAAGCCGGTTTTATAAGAAACAAATAGTTCACTTTTAGACCTTTTTATTTCAGTGATTTCATAGGCGCTTTCGGATAAATAAGGGATCGCAATACGTTGTGCATTTAAATCCCCGTCGTGTCGGACAAAAGTCGCTGCCGTAAAACAGTTCCAATAGAGGACACATAAAAATAATATCGGAAATCTTTTCATATTTTACCCGGCCTTAGCATGATAGAAAAAATTTCAGCAGCAATCCGACTTTATGGAAGAAAAAATTTATTCTTTTTCGGAAAATCGCTGCTTTCGCGTTATTTCAAATTAACAAAAATGTTCACATCTCTACCGGACAATCTATTCTAAGAGTTTCTCACTCAGCAATTCATGAACGACCCCTGCCGCTGCCATTCCTCCCGATGCAGCAGCTAATAGAACAGAATGAGCTCCGCTCGCATTATCCCCGCAGGCATAAACTCCGTCCACACTCGTTTTTCCTTTTTCTCCAACTTTATAGAATCCGAACTGATCTTTTTCGCAGCCTAGTTCTTCTCCGATTTGCGATTTCAATTTATATGGAAAAGACGGAAGCGAATAAAGAGCATCCCTTTCCACTTTATGACCGTTTTCCAAGATCACAACTTTCAGTTTTTCTCCCTCGTAAACGAAATCTGTGATCTTGTCTTCAATGAGCGGGATCTTTTTTTTATTCAGTAAATTTATTTGTTCTTCCTTAAGATCCGCTTTTCCATTCGTAAAAACGATCAGTTCGGATGCAAGATCGTATATGAGAGGTAACATATACATTAACATATCGCCGTTCCCGATCAGGCCTAATTTGGAGCCTCTGACTTCGAACCCATGGCAATAAGGACAATGAAAAATAGACTTGCCCCAGAGCTCCTTATAACCTCGGATCGGGAGTTCTTTATCTTCTACTCCGTATGCAAGAATGACTTTTTTAAAATGAAACGTTTGATCAGAGGATAATCTGGCAATGAAGCCGGATCCGGATCTTTCAACCGAAAGGACACTTCCTTCGAAAAAGCCGATCGTATTATATTTTTCTAAATCTTTTTTTACTAATTTCCTCCATTCCGCCGGATGGATCCCGTCCCGAGTCGGAAAATTATTCAGGTGAGAAGAGGCGGCATTTCTCGGGCGACTATCGTCGCAAACCAGAGTGGTCCTACTCATTCTACCTAATGCTAAAGCGGCACTTAGACCTGCGGGACCTCCGCCAATGATCAACACTTCATGATCGAATTTCATTTTTGACCTCCTTGAAGATCTTTTGATAATAATTATTGGGATTTTACCATCCTCTAAACTGTAAATACATTTGGCGGAAATTCGTATTTTTTTCGCTTTATTCCGAAATTAGTTGATTTATTGATACTGAATAGGTATCAATCATATATGGATTTGTCTAAATTGAGATCTTTCATAGTGGTAGCCGAAGAATTGAACTTCAGGAAAAGTGCGGAAATTTTAGGTATGTCCCAGCCCCCTCTAACTCGATTGATCTCCTCCTTTGAAGAGGAACTTTCCACCAAATTATTCGAGAGATCCACAAGACATGTGAAACTTACCGGGGCAGGAGTATATCTCTTAAAAGAAGGCAGAGAGATCGTTGCAAGGGCTGAAAAAATTGAAAAAGAGGTTCGTTCTATCGGTAAACTGAAAGCAGGGGGACTAAACATCGGGTTTTCTACCACTACGTTTATGGCTAGTTTGCCTCAGATCATTAACGCGTTTCAGGACCGTTTTCCAAGGATCAAATTACAACTTCAGCAGGAAACGCGTAATAGGATCATCAAGGGTTTGAAGTCTGCGCAATTCGATATTTGTTTTTTAGAAGGAGAAGTTTCGGATCCTCGTTTGGAAAAACATCCTGTCCACGATGAAGTACTCGGTGTATTGGTTCCTAAAAAACATCCACTTGCAAAAAGAGAAGAGATCGAATTTAAAGAATTAAAGGACGAAACCGTTATATTACATCCCAAAAAGGACTCGGGAAGTTTTTACGATACCATCTCTTCTCTTTTTAAACAAAGCGGGATCAAACCTAAAGTTTATATCAAGAATGAAAGAGAAAGTTGTCCCATTTTAGTCGCTACAGGTAAAGGGGTTTCTTTGACTATCCTGGGCGCACAAAATTTCGCTCCTGCGGAGACTAAATTTGTTCCGATCAAACAGTTATATTTGCCGGTTTCCGTTTTTTACGTACCCGAAAATCAAAATCCTTCCTTAAAAACTTTTTTGAGTTTTGTGTTGGAAAGTAGTTTTATAAAAAATAAACATGCCGAATGCCTCATGGACGTACTGAGGCTCTGATATTATTACGTCCTAGTACTATCTTTTTTTATCCTCTGCTTTTAAACATTTCACTCCAAACTTCCGTTTTTCGAAGGACCTACCTTTTTGAAATTTTCGGGACAACCTTAATTAAAACCGCTTCGATCGAGTATTCTCTTACTTTCGATTATGTGTCTCATATATCGGAATAAAAATCGTTATTATGGAAAATGATTTATGTGAATATGCGATATATTATGAACTCTTTCAAAATTTAGAGGGGGCTTGGAAACTGGATGACCTTAGGGACTTTTCGTTTAAAACGTCCTCCAAATTATGAAATTATCGAAATTATTAATAGCGAACCGGGGAGAAATTACCATTCGGATCGCAAGGGCTGCTTCCAGTTTAGGAGTTCCTACAATTTCCATCTATTCGGAAGACGATTCTAATTCCAGGCATAGATTAGCGACTGATGTTTCGATTCCTCTGAAAGGAAGAGGGGTTAAGGCATACTTAGATCAGGAAGAAATACTTTCCATTGCAAAAAGAGAAGGTTGCGACTCCATTCATCCGGGATACGGATTTTTAAGTGAGAATTCCCAATTTGCAAAAAGATGTGAAGACGCAAAAATCAAATTTGTCGGTCCAGATCCCATCACTTTGGAGATCTTAGGAGATAAATTAAGAGCGGTACTACTCGCAGAATCTTTAGGAGTTCCCACCTTGCCAGGACTTCGCAAGGTGATCGATCTGAAAGAAGCAAAGGAATTCTATTCCAAAAACGGAATATTTCTTTTAAAGGCGATCGCTGGAGGAGGCGGAAGAGGTATCCGTATCATTAATAGTACGGAAGAATTAGAGGCAAAGTTCAAAAATTGTTCGGAAGAAGCCCTACATTCTTTCGGGAATCCTAATTTGTATGCGGAAAAATATCTTCCTGTCGCAAGGCATGTGGAAGTTCAGATTTTAGGAGACGGTTCAGGAAAGATCCTCCATTTTTGGGACAGAGATTGTTCTCTCCAACGAAAAAACCAAAAATTATTAGAGATCGCTCCCGCTCCTTTTTTAGATCCGAAACTCAGGGATAGGATCATCTCTTATTCTTTGCTGATGGCTTCCCATCTTTCTTATAAAAGTTTAGGCACCTTCGAATTTTTGATCAGTCCTAAATCCGAGATATATTTCATAGAAAGTAATCCTAGATTACAGGTAGAGCATACGATCACGGAAGAGATCACTGGAGTGGACCTTGTACAAGCTCAGTTGGAGGTCGCTTCGGGAAAATCTTTCCGGGAGATTGGATTAGAAGAAAGGAATATAGATCTTCCCAAAACGTATGCAATTCAGATCCGGATCAATTCGGAGACCTGGGACCAAAAAGGGGAGATTATACCTTCTTCCGGAAAAATCAAAGTATTCGAACCCAGTTTCGGGCCAGGGATCAGAGTGGACAGTTCAGCATATTCAGGTTATGAGGTAGGTCCTAATTTCGATTCTTTACTTGCAAAATTAATCGTTCATTCTAAAAGCCTTGAATTTTCCAAACTCATTTATTCAGCTTACCGCGCATTATCCGAATTTAGGATAGAAGGTGTTAAAACGAATCTTCCTCTTTTACTGAACTTATTTAAAAGAAAAGAACTCGAAACGTATTCTGTATGGACAAAGTTCCTGGAGGAGAATATCGGAGAGCTTCTCATTTCCACTCAAGAAGATCATAAAAAATTTAATTTTGAATCGGAGCAGAATGTTGATTTAGAAAATTCTAAAATACAAGAAGAGGTTCCCGAGGGATTGATCGCTTTCCATTCTCCCATGACAGGGAACCTTATCGAAATTTATTACAAAGAAGGGGAGCTAATTCGAAAAGGAGAAAAGATTGCACTTCTTTCTTCCATGAAGATGGAACATCTACTACATTCGGAGACTACCGGAATTATAGAAAGGGTTTTGATCGCACCCGGGAAGGTCGTATCCGAAGGTGAAACATTGATTTGGATCCGGCCTGAAGATTTGGAACATTCTTCGCTCCTTCCGGCGGAAGAGATCGATCCGGACAAAATCCGTCCGGATCTGAAAGAAGTCTTAGATCGTTTACTTTTGAATGAAGACATATCCAGACCCCAAGCGGTTTCAAAACGCCATAAAAGAGGACAAAGGACCGCCAGAGAGAATGTGGCGGATCTTTGTGATACCGGAAGTTTTATCGAATACGGAAGTCTTGCAATCGCGGCCCAAAGGAGAAGAAGGTCCTTAGAAGAGTTGATCAAACTGAGTCCTGCAGACGGACTAATCGTAGGACTTGGAACAGTGAACGCAGAATTATTCGATTCTCATTTGGCAAGAATTTCCGTACTCGCTTACGATTATACGGTCTTTATGGGAACGCAAGGTGCCATGAATCATAAAAAGACGGATCGATTTTTGGAAATGGTAGAAAGCCAAAAACTTCCTCTTGTTTTTTTTACGGAAGGTGGGGGTGGTCGTCCAGGAGAAGTCGATGTGCCTGCGGTTGCCGGTTTGGATTTATATACTTTTCGAACATACGCAGATTTAAAAGGAAAAAGCCTTAGGATCGCGATCGCTTCCGGTAGATGTTTCGCTGGAAATGCCGCCTTGTTCGGTGCAAGCGATATCAGGATCGCAACGGAAGATTCTAATATAGGAATGGGCGGCCCTGTAATGGTGAAAGGAGGAGGTCTCGGCAATTTTTCCGCGGAAGAGATCGGTCCTGCAGAGACACAAACCAAAAACGGGTTGATAGACATATTGGTGAAAAATGAAGAAGAGGCAGTCTTTACTGCAAAAAAAGTTCTCTCATATTTTCAGGGAAATATCAAAAAATTTGAATATAGGGACCAAAAAATACTAAGGACTCTCATTCCGGAAAACCGTTTGAGGTCCTACGAAATTCGTTCCGTAATATCTTCTTTGGCAGATACGGATTCCGTTCTGGAGTTTAGGAAGGATTTTGCAAAGGGGATCGTTACTTCGCTTATTCGAATAGAAGGTAAACCATTAGGTTTGATCGCGAATAATCCTACTCATTTGGGCGGGGCAATCGATGCGGAAGGGGCCGAGAAGGCCTCCGAATTCGCCGCCTTCTGCGATCTGAACAAGCTTCCTATATTATTTCTTTGTGATACTCCCGGCTTTATGGTCGGGCCGGAAGCCGAGAAGAAAGGACTTGTCCGTAAAGCTGCCAAATTTTTCGAAGCGGGCGCCTCATTACAAGTGCCGGTGTTTACTATCGTTCTTAGGAAAGGATACGGTTTGGGCGCGATGGCAATGGCAGCCGGCAGTTTTCATTCTCCTGTATTTACGATCTCCTGGCCGACTGGAGAATTCGGGGCAATGGGTATAGAAGGTGAAATTAGAACGGGATATCAAAAAGAACTCGCAGAAATCAAGGATTGGAAAGAGAGACAAATTTTATTCGAACGTTTGATCAAAGAGGCGTATGAAAGAGGAAAGGCTATCAATATGGCTTCCTATCTGGAAATAGATGCGGTGATCGACCCGGTGGAATCCAGAAAATGGATCGTAAGAGGTTATAATTCCTGTATTTAAACAGATTCCATTTGGAAATAAATGTTTTCTGAACCCCTGTAAAAATCTTGATTAGATCGGGATCTGTGCTTTTATTTTCCACTCACATGGGGGTATTCATGTTTAGAAATCCGAAAGCTAAAATTATAGCTTTATTTACCGTGATCGCTTTGACCGTTTCCTTCTCGTATTTGAGCGCTCAAACTTTGAATGTTTACGGGACTTATAAAGTAACGGGTACAAATCCTAATGGAAGCAAATATAAAGGAAGTGTAACGATTACTTTGAATGAGGATGGATCCTATAATTTTGAATGGTCCGTAGGAAATAGTTTTTCCGGAACAGGTACTTTGAGCGGAAACACTTTAACGGTGGATTGGGGTGATACACATCCTGTGATCTACACCGTAAAGAATGGAGGAAATAGATTGGAAGGTACCTGGGGGAACGGGACAGGCACCGAGATCCTAACCAAATGAGAGAAACTTTAATCCAAAAAAAATCCCCGTTGCGTTAATACGGGGATTTTTTTACGATTCTTTTCCAATGTTTTCCGACTATATCGAAAAATCTTCCATATATTCCACATACACTTTCGCTTTTCTGATCCTGAGATACACGGTTTCGCCAGGTAGCAGATTTAACTCTTTAAAAGTAGATTGGTCCAGTAATGACTCGATCAAAGTTCCGGAATCTAAACGTTTCAATTCTATCCGTACGTTTCTACCTGTAGAATGGATGTATTGGATCTCCGCAGGTATTCCTTGGGAAGAAGATCTGGAAATTTCCACATCGTATGGTCTAACGTAGGCAACCCCTTCCTTGTCTACCACGTCGGAATGTTCCGGAGTTTCCACATTTAGATCTCCGATCTTTGCGGTCCCTTCGTGGATCCTTCCATGAAATAAGTTTACATCTCCTAAAAAGTGGAAAACGAAAGGAGTTTTCGGTTTATTATACACCTCGTCGGGAGTGCCGATCTGTTCTATCTTTCCTGATCTTAAAATTACGATGGAGTCACTGACTTCTAATGCTTCTTCCTGGTCGTGAGTCACGAATACACTTGTGATATGGATCTCGTCGTGTAGCCTTCTAAGCCAGGTGCGTAATTCTTTTCTGACCTTTGCATCCAAAGCTCCGAAAGGTTCGTCCAAAAGTAAAAACTTAGGTTCTATCGCCAGGGCCCTTGCCAAGGCCACCCTTTGTCTTTGCCCTCCGGATAATTCAAAAGGAAATCTTGCATGGAAGTTTTCCAACTGGACCAATTTCAAAAGTTGGAATACTTTTTCCCGGATCTCTTCTTTGGAAGGTCTTATCGATCTTGGGCGTACTTTTAGGCCGAATGCGATATTTTCAAAAATCGTCATATGCCTAAAGAGCGCATAATGTTGGAATACGAATCCTACCCCTCTGTCCTTTGAATTTTTGGATTTGGATCTTTCCCCATTGAATAATACTTCTCCCTCGTCAGGGGTGTCTAAGCCTGCGATAATCCTAAGAAGTGTGGTCTTGCCGCTTCCGGAAGGTCCTAATAATGCGACTAAATTTCCCTGCGGGATGGTTAAGTCCACTTGATCCAAGGCCTGGAATTTTCCGAATCGTTTGCTCACATTACGAATTTCAATAGACATTCTATTCTCCTAAGATTTGGAAACCTGAACGTTTGTATTTTTTTCTTTTCCAAGACCTGTGCTTTCCGGGATCTCTAAATCTTCTTTTCTATGAAGATTTCTCTCTAAGATGGTTTTTAGAAGTAAGGTAAGTAGGGAAAGGAACACAAGTACAGAAGCGGCAGAAAATGCTCCTACCGAATTATACTCATTGTATAACATTTCGATCTGTAAAGGTAATGTATTTGTTTTCCCACGGATATGTCCTGAAAGAACGGAAACCGCACCGAATTCTCCCATGGCTCTCGCATTACATAGGATAAGTCCGTACAAGAGTCCCCATTTGATATTCGGGATGATTATTTTAATGAATGTTTGGTATAGAGATGCTCCGAGTAAGATACCGGCTTCCTCTTCCTCTTTTCCCTGGCTTTGCATGAGTGGAATAAGCTCCCTCGCAACGAACGGGAGTGTGATAAATACGGTTGCGATCACAAGTCCCGGGGTATTAAATACGATCTTTATATTCCATTCTTCTAATATATCTCCCATCCAACCTTGCTTTCCGAAAAGTAATAGGAAGATCAGACCCGAGATAACCGGCGAGACCGCAAATGGAGAATCTATAATGGTAAGTAGAATATTTTTTCCGGGGAATTCGAACCTGGTCAAAAGGAATGCGGCGATCAATCCGAATGCGGTATTTAAAGGAACAGCAATCCCTGCTACCTTCAATGTCATCAACATCGCGGAGATGGTATCGCTATCCTGCAATCCCTGGAAATATGCTTCCCAACCCTGGGCGAAGGCTTCTAAGAATACCACCGTAATCGGCAGGATCAGAATGATGAATGCAAGAAGAAGGACCGCAACGATCAAAGTTATGCGGATCCAAACGGACTCTCTTTCTTTCATCCCAGTCTCCTGGAGGCTCTGGTTTGCAGGTAATTGATCCCGAACATGATAGTAAAGGAGAGAACTAACATCAATACTGCGATCCCGGTTGCCTTTGCGTATTCGTATTGCTCTAATTTTGTGACAATGAGCAAGGGAAGGATTTCCGTTTTGCCCGGAATGTTCCCCGAGATAAAAACGACTGATCCGTATTCTCCTATCCCTCTTGCAAATGCCATACTGGTCCCTGCGAGTAAGGAAGGAACTAATTCAGGTAGGATAACCTTAGTGAAAGTTTGGAGTCTGTTGGCCCCTAGACAATACGCGCTCTCTTCCAGTTCTTTAGGAAGATCTTCCAGAATGGGTTGGACGGTCCTGACAACGAATGGAAATCCGATAAATACTAATGCGATCACGATACCGATCGGAGTGTAAGCGATCTGGATCCCATACGGTGTCAGATATTTTCCGATAAAACCGTTGGGAGCATAAATTGTGGTCAACGCGATCCCTGCCACCGCCGTAGGAAGAGTGAATGGAAGATCTACAAGTGAATCCAAGATCTTTTTGCCGGGAAAATCGTATCTCACCAAAACCCAGGCGAATAAAAATCCTACGAATAGATTAATGACTGCTGCAACTCCTCCCGCTCCAAAACTTAAAAGCAGAGCCTGCTGGATCCGATCCTCTGAAAAAACTTCCCAGAGCCCGGAAACACCTAAGGTCGCAGATTTAAAAAATAATGCGGATAATGGAATGATGACTAGGCAGCTCAGGTAGAAGGTTGTGAGTCCTAAAGACAGACCGAAGCTTGTTTTCGAATAGGGACGGAAAATCAATTTCAAA
Organism: Leptospira sp. B5-022; assembly: GCF_000347035.1. Classification (GTDB taxonomy): domain Bacteria; phylum Spirochaetota; class Leptospiria; order Leptospirales; family Leptospiraceae; genus Leptospira_B; species Leptospira_B cinconiae. The sequence continues at coordinate 77,995 of NZ_ANIJ01000038.1, read as the reverse complement.
CGGGAAACCCTCCCGAGTCGATTCTTGAGAAACACCCTATTTCGTCAAACCAAGAGCCACTGGACGGTGGCTCTCTTTTTGTATATGAGTTTCAAGTTTACGTTTCTGCTTATTTCTTTGCTTCGCCGTAGATGGAGTCAAAAAGACCTCCGTCAGCGAAATGTTTTTTATGAGCTGCTGCCCAGGAACCTTCTATACTCCTCACATCGAATAATTGGAGTTTTGGGAATTTAGCAACATTCGCTTTAAGGACGGCAGCATCGTTCGGACGGAAAAAATGTTTTGCGATGATTTCTTGGCCTTCCTTCGTATATAAAAAATCTAAGTAAGCTTTTGCTAAGTCTTTGGTTCCTTTTTTAGCTACCACTTTTTCCACGATTGCAACAGGAGTTTCCGCAAGAATACTCGTGCTTGGATAAACGACTTCGAATGCCGCTACACCCCCGTTTGCTTTTCTGGACTCGGAGAGAGCAAGTTCCGCTTCATTTTCCCAAGCAAGAAGAACATCACCGATCCCTCTTTGGACAAATGTAGTTGTGGATCCTCTGGCACCCGTATCCAAAACGGAGGTGTTCTTATAGAGATTTTTAACGAACTCGATCGCTTTTTCTTCCGTTTTGTATTTTTTCTTTGCGAAACCCCAAGCTGCCAAATAGTTCCAGCGAGCTCCTCCGGAAGTTTTAGGATTTGGAGTGATCACTCCGATCCCCGGTTTTACGACATCCTCCCAATCTTTGATCGCCTTAGGATTTCCCTTTCTGACTAAGAAAACGATAGTAGAATAGTATGGAGTAGAATGGTTTGGGAATGCCTTCTCCCAATCTTTGGAAACGGATCCGCCATTCGTGACAATACTATCGATATCATAAGCAAGCGCAAGAGTGACTACATCCGCTTCTAATCCGTCGATTACCGCCCTCGCTTGTTTTCCGGATCCACCGTGGGATTGTTGGATGGTAAGGTCTTTGCCGGACTTCTTCTTCCAAGACTCTACGAACTTTTTGTTAATTTCTTCGTAGAGTTCTCTGGTTGGGTCGAATGAAACGTTTAACAGGGTATCGCTCGCATACGCAGATAAGGAGAAGATACCGGTTAAAGCCAGAGCGCCAATTCCTTTGGCAATTGACTGTAGTATAGAATGAGTAGATTTTACTTTCATAAGGTTCACTTTTACGTCCCTTTCAACGGAAACTCGGAATTTTTATCCAATAAATTAGATATTTATCCGTTATAGTCGGAATTGCTTTCTTTTTGTCAAGAATGGTTTTATATTTTAGGATATTTTTTTCCTATTTTGAACGCTTTTTTGATTCAATCCTTCAGAATTCGTTTAAAGCGGATTTTCCTCCAAATGAAAAAGGTATTCACCCTCTTAACTTTAAGCTTTCTACAATTCCTTTTCTCGGGATGTAACGATTCTACTTCGAAAGTAGAACATCCTGTAATTGTACAAGGAACTATGGAGTTCAAGAATTATGATCTGGAGGAACAAGGACCAATTCTTCTTTCCGGGTTATGGAAATTCAGATGGTTGTATTGGAAAAGTTCCGGTTTAGAGAGCCAAAATTCCTACGAAATAGTCAGTATCCCTTCTTCTTGGAACGGAAAGAACGGAGCAAGACTTGGAGAAGGTTACGGAACCTATGAACTTAATGTAAAATTAAATCGAAATTACGGGGAACTCGCGTTTATCCTACAGGAGCAAAGTTCTTCTTACTTTTTGTATGTGAACGGCAAACTTTTAGCCTCTTGCGGAGAAGTAGAATTTCCTTCCAATTCGGATATCACCATTTTCGAAGTCCGACCAGCCTGGTGTAATAAGCTCGTAAAATTCACTCCGGAGGGAGAAGAGCTGCAAATAGATATGCAGATCGCAAACAGGGATCATAGACTGGGAGGATTTTGGGCTCCGATCCGATTCGGAACATCTTCCAGTCTGGAGAAAACCTGGAATGCGGAAAGATTTCTGGATCTATTCTTAGCGGGAGGACTTTTCTGTATAGGTTTACTCCATCTAATTTACGCGATTGTGAGAAGGGGAGAAGCGGCCTCGATGTATTTCGGGACGTATTGTGTGATCATGGCGGCACGGGGACTTTTTTCCGGGACCAGGATCATTTCAGAATATCTTGATTTTCTAAAATATCATCATTATGTCAGGATTGAATACGTTACATTCTATCTAGCCATTCCTGTTTTTTTAAGTTATATACTTTCCGTCTTTCCTCGGGAATTAAAACGAATACTCGTGGATCTGGTCTGGTGGATAGCAGTCGGAGCCTGCATCGTAGTCTTAGTATTCCCTGTCAGGATATTCACGTTCACCATCACAGTTTATTACTTGGTGGCTTTTCTTGCAGGCACACTCGGATTATTCTCTCTTACTAAGGCCGCTTTAAGAAGAAGAAAGGGGGCTCTTATAATTCTCGCCGGTTTCGTATTCGTGTATGCCGCAATGATCCACGATATTTTATATGCGACCTTCTATCTGGATACCGGATATTTTACGAATATAGGGGCGTTCGTATTCATAGTGGCACAGTCCGTATTCTTATCCATCAGAAGTTCCGAAAGTTTGGATAGACTTTTAGACCTTTCCAGAAATTTGGAAAGGAGGGTGGAAGAAAGGACTAAACAACTTAGAAATGCGCTTCGTCTCATCCAAAACGATTTGAATGTCGCAAGAGAGATCCAAAAGGGACTCTTAAATCTGGAGGAAACGGCAGAAAAAAAGATCGGTAAAATCAAATTTGGGATCTGGCATAAACCTTTGGCGGAAGTAGGAGGTGACCTTTATGATATTACCGAATTGCCGGACGGAAAGCTCCGTATTTTTTTAGCGGATGCTCCAGGTCACGGAATACAAGCCGCCCTCATTACGATCCTGATCCGAAACATTTACGAAGACCTTAGATTAAAAGAAGAAAGTCCAGGAAAGCTGCTCTCTGCGATCAGCTCTCAGTTTTACGGAAAGTATGGAAATGTGTCCACATTCTTCTCCGCATCCATTTTAGAAATTTCTCCGGACGGAAAAAAACTCACACTTTCTTTGGCAGGATCTCCTCCAGTCTTAATCCGAAATAAGGACGAAGAGCATGTGGTCGAATGTGAAAATCCGTTAGTGGGTCTTTTGGAAAATTTTCATTTTGAGGATAAGGAGGTCCTGCTCACTCCAGGTTTTCGAATCCTTTGTTTTACCGACGGACTTACGGAATCTTCCAGACTGCCCGGAGATTTTTACGGGATAGAAAGAGTATTGGCTACGGTCCGAACTGGAGACTCTCAAAGTTTAGAAGAATTATTAAGAGACATACAAGACGATCTGCTTAGATTTTTAGGAAGTTCGGAGCCTAAGGACGATATACTAATCTTGGGAATGGAAGACCAACGTTCCTAAATCGGTAAAACAATTTCTTCTTTCGGGAAAGTGGGATCGTTTTCTAGTTTTATTGTATTGCACCCCGAAAATCATGGTTAGAGAGAAGGTGAACGGGTCCAAACTTTTCGGAATGGATCCCGAAATCGTTACCTTGTAGAGGACCCTATGGCATTCAAGCTCGACGGGGCAAAATTCCCCACCTTGGAAGAGTTGATTACGGCTCTGTATCCATTGTATGCGGACAAGATGAGCGAAGCTGAATTTAGAAAGTATGTTCAGGAGAATGTAAAAGAGGAATAGTATTCCTCTTTTTTCCCCGATCCTCAAGGGCAGATCCTTCCCGCGTAAATCCTGTTTTGCTTGTCAATTCCAGGGGTTTTCCATACCCTCTCGGCATGCCTTTTTTTCAGAAAAAATGGAGACTTGCTCCTGCTTGGCGAAGACCGTTATTATTACTCGCCTCATTTTTAGTTTTAATCATCAAATTCAGATTTTTATTCAGCGAGGATACTCTTTCAGGCTGGAGTCTTCATGCCCAAACCCACTTGGCGGAAATTTACGATTCATTTTTAAATAACGGTCAGTCCTTAGGTTATGATACCCGCTGGTTTTCAGGGATGCCTGTTTTCTATTTCCAACCGCCGTTTTTCTATTTTTTGGTCGCAGTCCTACATAAAACCGTATTCTTCTGGTCCTCACTTTCTCTCTCCTTCAATATAGGGATACTTCTTTCTATATTACTTTTTACGTATGCGTTTATCAAATTCAGCCTTTTACTCTTAAGTGAGACCAATCATAGGGCAAATACGGTCATGTTAGCGATGTCCGGACTTTTGTTCTTCTTCTTGTGCGCAGGAGAAGAACCGTTCGGGCTTTCCTTAGTGGGACTATTCAGCGGCTCCGTAACCGGATTTTTCGGGCTTGGCTGGAGTTTATTAGGTTTTTATTATTTAGAAAAATATCGGACTACCGGGAAATTATCCTCTCTTTCCAAATATTTAGTGGTCAGCGCCTGCGTTTATTATACTGATCTACCTTCTTCCTTATTCTATTTGGTTTCTCTTCTCATCTATTTTTTATTTCTGGGAGAAGAGTTGGGAAAAAGAGCATTTTCCATCGCATTCTTCATTCCGTTGTTAGTGGCTGCACCTGTTTGGTGGAATTTTCTGAAATATTCCTCGTACCGCGCGGAAACTTTCCCGATGGATACTACTCCCGGACTCATTTCCATTTTAGGATCGGAAGCCTTGAGACCGATTTGGGAAGGAAGCGGTGTGATCGCTTTCCTTTGGAATTTTATCATAGGGTTACATTGGACCCAAGTGGTATTCCCTGCCTTGTTCCTATTAGGAATTCGTTCCATTTTAAAACGTAAAATTTTTCCTCCGGCTTCCAGGTTCGTATTTTTCGCCAGTTTGATCTTTTACTGGATCGGAGTGGATACTTCTCTTTCAAAATTTTTTCCCGGTTTAGGATTTCCCTGGTATAGAGCCTTGGACCTATCTTTACTATTTTTAACACTTTCCGGTTTGGAAACCGCAGTTCATTTATTGAAGAACAAAACTTCTTCTTTAACCGCTCAATATTCGATTTCCGCTCTGCTATTCTTTGCACTCGTAAGATTTTTCTTATGGCATCCTGAATTGGAATGGAAGGAGAATACTACATTCTTAAAAGACAGCTTCTCCGCGTTGGAAATGAAAGATGTGGAAGTTGCACTTTCGGAACTTCCTAAAGATTCCAAAATTTTCCCGGAAATTGATTCTCATCGAAAATGGGGAGACAGCCCTTTTACTTTGGGACTTTTGATCAGAAGGGCAGGACATAGAAATTTATTGGGAATGGAAGCGGATGCGTCTTTGACATCTTTGGCCTTACAACCTTATTTGAGTCGTTATCTTCCTTGGACTGCTTGGAAAAAAAATCCCGGCTATGAAGAGGAACTTTCTTCGGAAGATGCAGGCATTGGATTACATCGTTTTCTGCAAGCCAACGGGACTTCTTACATTATCGGCTCCACTGAAAAACTTTATAAAATCCTTAAATTAAATCCTAGTCGTTTCGAATTATTGAAAGGTTGGGTGAACCAAGAAGGGTTGCGCACGAACGATTTTCCTTCCGAGACCTATGAAAAGGAACTTGAAAATAAATCGTTCTTATTTCTATTCAAGGTGAAAAATCCTGGGGCTGATGTCGCAGTTATGACGGAAAAACCTTGGGGGGTCGCGGATTATAAGGAGTTGAACGGAGGAAAATCTCTTCGTCCCAAAAGGTTCTTATATAATACGAACGAAGCGATCTTACACGAAGGATTGGATGCAGGGATCGTATTCGCTAGGATCGGTAAGAAGGAGATAGAAATAATCGGGCCTAATTACAATAAGTGGTTCCAAGGTTTGCTGGTCTTAAATGTTCCCAAAGAGCATAATAATTGGAAGGAAGAGTTCAGATCCGAATACGGAGATCTTCCTTTCTTGGATAGAAACGAATTTTTAGGCGGATTTTTTCCGGTAAAAGAAAAACCAAAAGAGCCTACTTCATTGGCTGAACTTCCTATATTGCCGCGTATTTTTTCGGATGAAGAAGTTTTCGCCGGTCCTGAAATTTCGTCCGCACAAAAGCAGGAAAAAAATTCATTAGAAAATCATAATTGTAAATTGGTGCGAAGATCCTTTTTTCCTAGTTGGGAAGATTCGGAAGGCGGAATATTATTCCAAACTCAAAGAAACGAGATCCTGGTCTGTTCCCAAAACCAGAGTTCAGATCTGAAATTTTTCAAAGGGAATTCTGTTTTTTTGACTATCATTCTTTTTCTTTTACCGGTCCTTTTTATATTCTCCTCCTTTGTTAAAGGAAGGTGGTTTTTCCGTTAATGGGACTGTACGGCAATAAACCGTACTCTAAACTTCAATTCGTTTCGAATTCACTGTTGGTGTTGTTCGGAACTATTCTTCTTTGGGGACTCTGGCAAAAGTGGAGTCTCTATATTTGGGGAAGTATTTTTGTTCACGGTTTGGAAGGTGGACTTGTTGGAGCGATTTGTGATTGGTTCGCTGTTTGGAAAACCTATAAAGCGGTCGAATCCGAAAGCGAGACTATCGCGGAAGAAATAGGTAACTGGGTATCTTCCGATCTGATCAGCGAACATAAGTTAAGATCGTATTTAGACGGTATTTTGGACGAGCCAGAAAACATCCAAGCGATTAAGGATCTTCTGGAAAAACATTTAAAAGGAGAAAAAGAAGTCAGAGAATTCCTGAATCTGATCTGGGACAAAATAGAAGAGGATATCGTACTATATGTTTCTAATTTTAAGTTCTCAGGAGCGGACAAACAAATATTACACGAATTGAATAGTCGTAAGGAAATCCTTTCTACGGTTCGATTCTTGGTGGGAGAAACCTTGGTGAAAGTTTCAGACCATGATGATTTCGGGGAAAGAATCCAAAGAATCACTAAAGGACTTTCTTTTCTCGCTAAACCTTTGATCTGGCTCATCGATCCCCGAAAAAGGATCAAGGAATTCGGAGAAGGTTTAAAGGAAGGAAAGGATTTCGAAACGGAAGAGGAAGAAGTCCTATTTGAATTATATTCAGTATTCTCCGAATGTGCGGAATTATATATCGGCTCCTGGAACGACCTGCCTGTTTCCAAAAGAGAAGAGGCGGTCCGCGCCTTAGCCGATTTCGGCAGAGAACAATTAAATAGGCTTATCAGCGAGGTAGTACTCACACATAAGGAAGAAATTTCCAAGTTGGAAAATCTGAGAGAATACGGACCTATTCGTTCTTTCTTGGAGTTCTTAAGTTCTAAAACGAACGAGTCCGTTTCGGAATATGTGGGAGAGCAGATCTCTAAAGGCCTGAAATTATTGGAACCCAAACAATTCAGGGTAAATTTGGAACTAAAAACAAGAAGGGTCTTAGAGCGGATCAGGATCAACGGAAGTTTATTAGGTTTTTTAGTCGGGTCTGCGATAGGTTGTATCGTCTTATTATTCGAAGGAAAATTAGGATTATAATCTCTTGCATTATTTGTAGGTATTTGTTAAGTATTTAGGATCATGAAATTAAAGCGGATCTATACTATTCTTCTCTGTATCGTATTTAGCGGATGTTATTCGAGAACCATCTTTTTCTTTCAGAATCTTCGAATGAAACCTCTTCCTCCTCAGGTGGAGCAAAGTTTATACAAACAGAATGAAAAAGGATGTGGAGAAAAGATCAGTACGATTTTACAGAGAATTCCTGAAAAAAATCCTACAGCCACCCATATCCGCGATTTGGAGATCTTCCAATATGACCAAGGTTTGTTCGATGCCTGTTATCGACTCTATTACGGTTTGGAGATCTCTCAATGAAAGTTTTTCACGGAACCATCTTCCTTTTTTTATTTTTATTCGTTTATTGCAGCGGCGCAGAAACACAGATCTATAGGATAGAAAGGGTTGTGCCCTCAAAGGAAAGACCTGTCTTTTCTCCTAAAAGAGTAGAGGGAGAAGACTGTGTGGTGCAAATTTTTCCTTTCATGTTTGCGAGATATGTTCCTGATCTACAAAGCGCATACAATCATGCGATGGAAAAGGCACCTTCCGGGACCCAATCTCTTGCATACGGGGAAGTTTATACAAAAGGTCTGTATCTTCCTCCGATCTTTTTGTTCCGTTGTATCGTGGTATCGGGGACTCCAAGTTTCGATTAGTGTTCGAAAATTTACTTTTTAACCATCTTCCTTTAAATTATGATAAGAACCTGTTCCGTATCTTAGGGCTCTTCGAGCCCGAGTTATGGTTTTATTCGAGGATGCAAATTTTCTTATGGGCCGACCATAAATACTTTATATTTGAACTATTAAAGATCAGGTCGGTCTAAAAGATATTCATCCCGAAAACGGGAAAGGAGATTACAAATGGAAGCGGTAGTTCATAAGGCAAACACGAGAGGAAGAGTCGATTTCGGTTGGTTAAAATCGAATCATACATTTTCTTTCGGAAGCTATATGAATCCGGAAAGGATCAGATTCGGTTCTTTGCGTGTATTGAACGACGATATCGTTGCCCCTGGCAGAGGTTTCGATCCGCATCCTCACCAAGATATGGAAATCATCTCGATACCGATCGAAGGCGCCTTGGAGCATAAGGACAGTATCGGAACTTCAGGAGTGATCACATCCGGAGAAGTTCAGGTAATGTCCGCTGGAACAGGGATTGTTCATTCGGAATACAATCATTCCGAAACGGATCCCGTGAACTTCTTACAAATCTGGGTGATACCGGATAAAAGAGGGGCCCAACCTAGATACGACCAGAAAAAGTTCCTTCCGGAAGATAGGAAGAACCGCTTCCAAGTGGTCGTGGCGCCGAAGGAATCCGAAGAAGGTCTTTGGATCAACCAAAATGCATGGTTCTCCTTGGGCAATGCAGAGGCGGGAAAGGAGCTTCAATACGAGTCCAGGAATAAGGGTGGGGGAGTTTACGCTTTTCTAATATCAGGAAAAGTGAATATTAATGGGACCGAACTTTCCACGCGAGACGGTGCCGGTTTTCCTAGAGCGGACCTTTTGAAGGTAAACGCTTTGGAAGATTCTGAACTTCTTTTGATGGATGTTCCTGAGATCCAGTAAAGAGGCGCAGAGGTAAGAAGAGGCACAGAGCTTTTTCACACAGAGTCACAGAGTTTAAAGTTTTTGATTACAAATCCTCTGAGTCTTCGTGCCTCTGTGTGTTATTACCTCAATGTCTCTCTCAACTTTGTGTCTCTATTTTAATTCCCCGGGTTCGATGAAAAAACTCCTAATAGAACCTTCTCTTAATAAGCGAATTCCTAATTTTTTGCCGATAGAGGTCTCATCCAAGATCTTATGAAGATCGTCTATCGTTTGAATCTCCTTATCATCCAAACCGATGATTAGATCTCCGTTACGTATCCCGGCACGGTCCGCTGGGGATCCCTTTTCCAAAGATAAGACTAAGATCCCGGATTCTGACCCGACCTTGTTGAGATTTTTGGTGAATGTTGGGATCTTTTGGTTTTGGCCTGCAATCCCTAAATATCCTCTTTTGACTGCTCCGCTCGTAATCAGACGAGTGACCACATATTCTGCCGTGTTCGAGGCTACTGCGAAACATATACCTTGGGCAGGCAGAATGATCGCTGTGTTTATCCCCACAACTCTACCCTGGAAGTCCACTAATGGTCCTCCCGAATTGCCCGGATTTAAGGCGGCGTCCGTTTGGATCACATTGTCAATCAGACGTCCATTACGAGATCTTAATGTTCTTCCTAAGGCGCTTACCACTCCCGCTGTGACTGTGGATTCGAAACCGTATGGATTTCCGATCGCCACTACCAATTGTCCTACTTTCAGTTTTTTGGAATCCGTAAAACCGGAGTGAGGGAATAATCCTCCATGCACTTTCAAGACGGCAAGGTCCGTATGAGGATCGTTCCCTACAAGTTCCGCTTCCTTACTGGAACCGTCGGAGAGTTTCGCTTTAATTCTAACCGCGCCATCCACCACATGGCTATTGGTTGCGATAAATCCGTCAGGTGTGAGAAAAAATCCGGAGCCGCTTCCTCCTTCTCCATTTTTGTTCGTAACTTGTAGATGGACCACACTTGGGCCTACCGAATCCACGGCTTGTATAACAGATTTGGAATACGCGTCTAAAATTTCCGCCTCGTGGAGTTCGGATGTATCTTTAGGATGAGTATTTTGACCGAGAGAAGAGATAAAATGCGCACTTGTATTTGAAAGTAGAACCATAATATTTTTGGACTCCGTGTCCAAAAATAAAGTCCCAAAATAGCGGAATTCGGTTTAAAAAAATGAGGTTTCCTTGTATGAGCGAATCTATCGCAAAAGGATCTGAGGATCTTATTTTCTGATTATTTTTTCCAATCTTCCGGTTTAGGAGATAGCGGTTTATAATAAACAGTAGTAGTTCCTTGGGAAAACATTTCCGGCACAGTCCTTCTCCAATTCACGAAATGTGGGGTTTCTAGATGAGACTTACGTTTGGATTCGCTTTCATAAGCTTCTATGATCAGAAATCTGCCTTCGTCTCCATCGTTCTGCAGCAGATCGAATCTAAGAACACCGTTCTCTTTGAGAGATTCCCGGGAAAGTTCGCTGCTGATCTCCAGAAATTCTTGGATCCTTTCCGGAAGTATTTTGTAAGAAGAGACTGTAACGATCATAGTTCACAGTTTCAAGATCCGATTTTCTTATACCAGAAAAAAAAGATAGATGGAATCGGATCGGAATGAAAGCTTTTCCCTTATGAAAATAAAAACTCCCGTAACGGAGATGCTTGGAATCGATCTGCCCATCATCGGGGCTCCCATGTTTCTCGTTTCATACCCTGATCTAGTCGTCGCAGTTTCCGAAGCCGGAGGCCTTGGAACATTTCCCTCCCAAAACTATCGAACCTTAGAGGAATTAAGAAGAGGTTTGGAAGATATCCGATCCAGGACCAAAAAACCGATAGGGGTGAACTTAATTTTACATAAGGCTCATAACCCTAACTGGGCGAAACACTTGGAAATACTTTTAGAATTCAAAGTAGAATTGATCATCACCAGTTTGGGGAGTCCTCGTTCCATTATCAATGAGGCAAAATCGGTGGGTACAAAAGTTTTCTGTGACGTAACTACATTAAAACATGCGAATATAGTTGCTAAATCCGGAGCGGACGCTCTGGTAGCGGTTGCTCAAGGTGCAGGCGGACATGCCGGAAATATTTCTCCTTTTTCTCTTTTTCCTTATTTAAAAAAAGAGATCGGTCTTCCAGTTATTGCGGCAGGTGCGATCAGTGGTGGAGCACAAATGGCGGCAGCTATGTCCTTAGGTGCGGACGCGGTCTATATAGGAACGAGGCTTATTGCCACTAAGGAAGCAGCAGCTTCTCAAGAATACAAAGAGATGATCGTTCAATCAGCGCCGGAGGAGATCGTGTATACCGAAAAAATTTCCGGAATCCCTGCAAACTGGTTGAAACGTTCCGTCGAAAAAGCGGGAGATAATTTCCATAACGAAGGAAGTACGGATATAGACCAGGAATTCAAACGTTGGAGAGATATTTGGTCTGCAGGTCATGGAGTGGCACAGATTGATTCCATACTTCCTGCCGGCGATGTAGTAAAAGGTATGGCCGCAGAATACGTGGATATCGTAAATAAACTGCCAAGACCGGTTTAATATTTTAGAATATTTTAAACCCCCGGTTCCGGGGGTTTTTTGTAATACCTACTTTTTATCAGAAAAGCTTACAGGAATTAGGTGGAATACTCCGAACACGAAAACCTGAGCGGCGTCCGAAATTTTGAATCCTCCTCTATCTCCTGCCCGGAAGGAATAGATCCCGACTTCCAAAATATGGATACTTAAGATCACCCAACCGATAGAAAGTATGACACCGTCCGAACTTGGATGTAAATTTGCGAGTTGTACGATTCCGCTCAATACTCCCAACCATAAAAGCCAAAATGCGGCAGTGGAAGCCTTGGATATATTATTCACTAGATTCATTCTTTTCCTCTCGAAAAAACGATTCCGAGTATAGCAATCGATACAGAGGATTTGGTCAAGAAGAAGTTTCTGGAGGAACTTTTAGGAACAATGTTCGTTATATACAAAAAGAAAATGAGTTCCTAAGACTTGCAGATTGTCCCTAACATGAACTTAGAATGAGAATTTCGGGTAAAAATCGGATATGAATTGCGAATATGAAGATATTATGATATAGGGGGCAGGGGTTTCCCACGGGCCCTCCACCACCACCCAAAACTCGGGCGGGGGCCGACTTTTGCCCCAAAATGGCCCTGAATGCGGAATCCGATTTCCGATATCTATATTTTAAGAACCAGATTCTACTTCTATTTTTTCGTCTTGTTCCGCTTCGTTTAAAACCGGGCTTTCGATCTTATCCAACAGTAATTTTAGAATATCGTAATATGGTAAAACTTTAGGACCGACTGATGTTCCGAATTTTTTTTCATAACTGGTTCTAAGTGTGGTTTCTTCATCTCCTCCCATAAAATAAGAAGAAGAAGCATACCCTTCCCAGAGGATTTCCTTTGTGTCACATTTTTGAATTTGGGCTTCAATGGAAATTCTGATCCCTTCCGATGAAGGACCGAATATCGCAGGATTCAACCAAACGAAAAAAGATGGTGTGGTCCCTTTTAAGGTTTCTTCCAGTCTGAGTGTAAGAACTCCTTGTGATTTACCTACCGGAGATTTACAATTTTGGTTTTTGCTGGATGGGTCGGGATAAACGATAAATTCTTTATGGTGAGCCAATTCCTGTTCCGCCATGGATTTTACTAGAATTGCCTCGACCTGGTTTACCTTAGAGCTGGAATCTATCGCCACAGTTAGTCTTTTGAATTTGTCCAATGAAGGTTGGAAATTCGGGGAAATCCTAATTTGTTTTATGGCGCAATTTACAAAAGAAATAGAAATTAAGAATAGAAGAAGAAATTTAGATCTCATTTTTTCTTTCCGGTTTTCTTTTTGGAAGTTGTCTTTTTTTTGGCGGTTTTTTTGATCTTAGGCTTGGGAGAAAGTTCTTCCATTACGAATTCGGAAACTGTTTCCGGTTCATCTTCTTCGGGGCCTAAACCAAGAGGTACCGCTTCCGATTCTTCTTGTTTGCGACTTCTATAGGCCAATTCCAAAATTGCGGGGAGAAGTGTGAGTGCTATGAGCAAACACGCACCGATACCGATCGTTGCCACTTTCCCGATGGAATGTAGTCCTCTCTGGTCTGCAAGAAGTAGAGCACTCCAACCCACCAAAGTGGTCAATGTTGATGCAATCACCGCAGGTCCAACCATTGCCATCGCTTTTACTATATCATGGTCTTCCCTAAATCTATAATATATATAGATCCCGTTCTGTATCCCGTATCCTATGATGACCGGGAACACTAAAACATTCATAAAATTTAATTTAAGGTCTATGATCGACATGACGCCTACGGTGACCAATATCCCTAATAAAAGAGGGATTAAAGAAAGTATCGCGGGTAAGAACGCCCTGTAGAATAGTATCAGAACGATGATTACCAATACCAAAGTGATGAAAAATGCGGTAATTCCTTCTCTTTTTACGATCAGAATAAGTTGAGCAAATAACATCAAACTTCCCGCCGTATCCGTTTGGAATTTGTAGGATCTGGCTTGGGCAATATCCTTATAAGGTCTATGCTCCAAGATGGTGTCCACGGTCCCAGGGAGGATCTTGATGGAGAGAAGTTTTTCCTTTGAATACGTATTCAAAGCGTTCAATAGAGTTTTAGTTTCCGAAGGAGAATAATTTTCTTTCACCGGATCAATTTCGGATTCTTTTAATGTCCCTGTGGAGTAAAGGATCGCATTTAATGTCCTTCTGGAAATTTTCGGGACTTCTAATCTTCCTACTGCTGCAAAGAACTCCAATAATTTTCCGCCATGCCATAAGGCTACTTTAGGATAGAGAAATAATAGATGTCCTTTTTCTTTGGAACTTGCCACTTCCTTGAATTGAGAGGAGAAGTAATCGGGTATAGCGGTATAATCGTAAGGTTTGACGGATAAGAATAATTTTGCTCTAGGCAAATATTTTCTCTGCTCCGGCTTTAAGAAAGAAGCTTTTACGGGCTTCATATCTTTTGAAAGTTGGTCCAAAACTTTACGGTTTTCTAATTGTTGAGAGTAAGGTGGGACAAAATTCCAGAGAGAAACCACCTGATCTACGGAGCCCGCAATCGATTCGGGGACTGGATTTAGATAATCGAATACCGCTTCCGATTCTTCTAAAGTTTTTACAACGATTGCCTGAGGATCCGAGGAAATATCGAAACGGTCCGCGATCTCATCATATAAGTTTACGGATTCTAAATTTTCTACTAAAAGGTTCCTTCCGTTCACGTCGAATTGTACTTTTGGGGCAAAAACCCCGAACAATAGTACTAAGACTAAAACGCAAATGGATAATATCCCAGGTCTAGAATAAAATTTCCTTAATAGACCGGAAGGAGTCTGTTGCGCCTCGTTTAATAGAAATGCCTTGGAAAGAGAAGGGAACCACTTTAAAAGTAATGCGATCTGTAGCGCAGTCACTCCGTACATCGCGATCGCGATCAGAACGATCCCATAAGTTGCGATAATTCCGAATTCGCTGAATCCCCTAAATTCCGAAAAGGAAAGGACCACGAACGCGGAAGTAGTGGTTAATGCGGAACTAAAGGAAGCAATCCCCGTATGATAGATCGTATCTTTGATCGCTCGTACGATATCCTGCTTTTTAGTAAATTCTTCCCTGAACCTATATAAAAATTGGATCCCATAGTCGATCCCGAGCCCCATTAGGATTGAACCGATAATACTCGTGATACTGTTCAGCTGACCGATTACGAGCCCCGTTAGTCCGAATGTCATGAGTAATCCGCTGAGTAGAGAGAATAAAAGGATCATTATAAAGATCGGATTACGGAAAAATAATAAAAGCAGAAGTCCTATTCCTAATAAAGAGGCGATCCCGATCGGTTTTAATGCTCTGACTAAGGTCTCGTAATCGTCTTGGTTGAGTTTATAAGCTCCCGTATAACCTGCGTAAATTCCATCTTGTTCTATTCCTAGGGTTTTTACTAAACCTTGGACTTTTTTATCTATTTTTTCGAGGAACTCAATGTCTACGAAAGAACCGGTAGGTTTGATAAGAACGATGAGCATTCCCTTATCGGGGGAAATATTATATTCGTCGAATATATCTCTTTTGGCCAGTTTTTGATATTTGGAAATAATATCGGTGAAGTCCGGATTATATTCTTCGTCGGTAAGCTTGATGAAGAACGGATTTGCCTTTTCTATCTCTTCGTCGATCTTTCTTTTTACTCTTTTGCGGATCTCCTTTAGATCTTCCGTTTTTAGGAATAAAGGAAGCCTGTCCTGCAAAAAGGAAACATTATATCGATACGAAACATAACGCACCAGTTCTTTGTCCTTTAAAACTTCCTTTGCAAGTTTGTCAGATGCTTTTTTGAGCGCGATTTCTTTGGCTTTATAATAGGCGATGTTCTTACGTTTTGCTTCGTCAGCCAGTTCCAATTCTTTCTTTTGGGTTTCAGGATCACCGTTACGTTTGGCTTGGAATGCCTTTGTAAGATGTTCCGTCATTCCCTTGTCGTCTTGGAATTTGAGAGCTACAGTATAAAAACCGCTTCCCCCGATCATTTCGATGACACGTTTTGTTTGGACAACGGAAGGGTTATCGGAAGGAAGAAGTTGTAGGTTATCGCTGTTTATCGAAAGCCTAGTGGCTAAAAGTGCGGAGATAACCAGGAAAAAAAATAGGATAGCGGAAGAAGCGGCCGGTTTGGTCAAAACCAACTCGGTCGCTTTAGATAGAAATTTTCTCATCAGTTCTTAGCTGCTTTTTGTATAAGGGCAATCGTACCCTTGATCCCGTTTTTTTTGATAGACGGTTCTATGTTTTTAGTACGATTGATATCGGTGGCGAGTTTACCTTCTGTCTCGAAATCGCTTATATACCAAGTGCCTTCATATTCGGAAAGGATCCAAGCGAACTTGATCTGATCGGAACCTTTGTAAAGAATAGAAGAACCGATCCTTGATTGTTTACCGTTTAGGGTAGGTTTGTCGTAAGTAATATCTATCTTATCAAAATATTTTAATGCGATAGGGAATGCCTTGTTTACTATGTATTCGGAGATTGCCTCTTCGAATTCTTTTCTTTCCAATGCGGAAATTTTATGATCTCCGATGAGTTTTTCGGAAAATTTCCCGACATGCACCAATGCCAGCGCCTTGTCGTTCTTTTTATAACGAATAAAGCCTATTAATTTTTTAACGGCGGATAACGTCTGCTCTTCTGCCGAAACTTCAGGCGGAGCATTTTGGGGCTCGTTAGCGGTTTGAGTATCCTGGGCATGAATAAAACCCGAGGAAAGTAAACAAAATAATAAAATTTGAAATAGTTTCACAGATATTACCTAAGGAAGGATCGATCCCGGAATTTTACAATCAGGTAAAAATAGACTGCATGCTGGCCGGATAAATTTACAGTAATGGAAGTGGAACGCGTAAGTCAACGGAAATTAGACTTAATTCGGGCGGAGAAAATCATAAGCTTGGCTTCCGCAAGAAAACGATAAAACTTTCGGTGTTAGGCAACTTAAGATGAGAGGATGTTTCGCTTTATATTGTTCCACTAAAATTTGGGTAGTATGTTCCTTTGCAAGGTTTGCCGCCCAATCATGATAGGTTACGGGTATTCCGGGTAAAACCGTGCTAAGACTTCTATGACTGTCGGAGGAATCCTTGTTTAGACATGCATGGGTTGCAAATGAATAATGACCATGAAGACCTGCTTCCGCATCGAAACAATCTCCAGCTTCCTCGGTATGTTCAATGATCGGCAGAAGATTAAAATAACCTGTTTGGATCTCTTTCATACTTAAAAAAATCCAAGGATGTTCTATGGGAGCAAGTATACTCACCATCGGATAATTCTCCGCCCAATTGGAGTGCGAATAAAAATCCTGAGCGATATGTAATGCCATCCCTAATTTAATTAATCCTGTGATATGATTGGATTCTCTGTAGGAGTCGTCCTTTAGCGTCCTAAAACGATCGGCACATCCGAGAATATTATCGTTATCACAATGATACGCGTCATTGTTCATAAAAGCGGCATCGGCCCTTAGATTTCCTTGAACGATCAGTTCCATACAATCCGCTCTTAGGTCCCAATCCGTTATATTCGCAAATTCTAAAAACGCTTCCTGTGTGATGCTGGTATGGGTATGCGGGCCTTTCTTCCCGAAAGCTCTCAAGGGAGCAAAAGAAGACAGGAAATAAGCGAAAATTCCAAGCGCCAAAAATTTCAGAAAAACAAAGTTAGTTTTGCTGCTCATATATGTAATCAAGCAATTACATATATGAGACCCCGGATTTTTTATAAGTAATCAAATAATTACAATATGAGGAAGAAAAAGTCACATTTTGATCCGGACTTAGGTCGAGACCGAAGTCTATAGACTGTATTCTATTTATTTAATGTATAGGGTATAAGTTATTTCGAGCGACTATTGGATCAGGGACCGTTCTTTTTCCAGTCCAAGATCCCTTTGGATTCGAAATATTCCAAATCTTGGACTTCGTCCAGATCGGAAAGGACGGGAAGAAGTCCCACCTGTTTTCTGGCCCATTGCAGTTTTTCCAAACTTCTCGCAAAGACGGTCTCTGTACTCCATTCTATACCGTGAAAAAGTTCGGGAGTATCCGCTTTCAGTCCTACCAAATAATAACCTCCGTCTTTTGCCGGGCCTAAGACCACATCCTTATGATCTAAAATATGAAAAGCTTCCTTTAGATGTAGAAGGTCCAGTTCCGGACAATCGCTTCCGATGAGTAATGCCGGGCCGGAACCGTTCTGGAAACAATATAAGAATGAATTTCTCATCTTTTCCCCCAAATCTTTTCCTTCTTGCTTGCGGATAAGCAATGGTGAATGTCCCCAA
This sequence comes from Leptospira sp. B5-022, assembly GCF_000347035.1. GTDB lineage: Bacteria > Spirochaetota > Leptospiria > Leptospirales > Leptospiraceae > Leptospira_B > Leptospira_B cinconiae. The sequence goes on along the minus strand of NZ_ANIJ01000038.1, from coordinate 60,089 downwards.
CTTCCGAGATCGGATGGATTGGGAAGATAAGAATCGAACCAAAGAACTTTGGGAACGTCTAGATCTTTGCAAGCTAATCTGGTTTTTTCAACCAAGGCCTGATATACTTCCAGAGCTGCTTCTTCTCCAATATTCTTTGCCAAGCGTGTTTTCACTTTTCCCGGGATTGGGTTTTTCAGAAATATATTCAAGATTGGTCCTTTCATTTTTGACTCCGGGAAGTTATAATCTTAAGGCATCTATTCCTTGGGGGATGTTTTTTCCAAGGATTTACCGAAATAAAGCTATCCTTGATCACTCGGAAGAAATAATTAGAACAAGCTCTTTAAATACAAGCTATATGAAAAAAATAAAGTCTCAAATGTTCATTATTTTATAAGGAGATATTTATGATCTTAAATCTAAAAAGAGGGATTCTGCTTATTAGCTTAGGGATCATCCTGACAGGATTAGTCGGGACTGCCTGTGCTCCAGGAGGAAAAGACCCTTTCATCCCTCTCTTCAATTTCGGATACCAATTGGAAAAAAGTAAAACCGGATTTTTTATCATCGTTCCAAGAGGAATTGCACAGTGAAATTACATAATCGTCGTTCTATACTTCCTAAAGTCGTTTTGGCTTTATTGGTTTTTTTCGGGATCACTGCAGGTTTTAAATTTAACTCCGGGGCCAAGAAGGAAAATACGCAATTTCCTTTATCTTTAAAATTTAAATTACTGCAGCCGTTGCATGCAAGCGCGGACGAATGGGGTTTTGTTCGTCAATCTGCTACATGGGCTAGAGGGAATTCCCTTTTTATGGATGATATTATTGCCGGAATCCAATCAAATACGTTGTTAGTTCTATTAGCTTCCGGTAATACAGTCACCGCGACGAATCTTAGTCTTGGAGATGGTGGAGGAGTTTTTGATGTTCGTTTGACTTTAGGTAATAGCGGGAATGAGTTTCAACCTAATTCATCGGTTTATACGACGACAAAAACTTTTTCAAACTATCTCGAGTTAAAAGTCGCAGGAACTTCTGATATGGCTCTTCAGTTTTATTGGGATGATAATCCGAGACTAGCAGGGGGAGATGGGGCTTTATTAATTTATAATTTAGCTCGAATTGCTCCTTCAGAGTGGACTGCGCAAGCAACGATTGAAAGTTACGTATATATGCCTGACGCAGTAAACGATACTACATACTCTAGTTTTCCGAACCAAGGCTTGATCCAAACTTATTCTTGGGCAGGACCTCTTGGAACTGATTCCGAGCTCGGTTTACATGCTCAGAGAGGTAGGGTAATCCTGGAAGAAATGGATAATCAAACCGTTTTTTGTTTTAAAACTGTGGTGCGTATAGATGGGACTACGAATCTATTTCCTTTGACTTCCTTTGCGAACAAAGCCCTTTGTCAGCCTGGTACTTCGGACGAATACTACAAATTAGCATATAGCCAGAAATTAACGGGAAATTTGAATGTAACAGCAAAATCCGGTTGGGAGGAAGGTGCAGTAACCTATCCTGCGACTCCTGCTACTGATATGATTTGCGGCTTAACGGAAATAAGTTACGGATTGTTCGATATGAATGGCTTTGTTCGTGATAGGGTTGATAGCTCCGCCGTTCCAAGCGATTACGTTTCGGCTGCTCGCGTTGACGGTCTTTACGGGCGCATTGGCTCTCAAGGAAAAAGTGGTAGTGGAGATGGACAAGGTGTCACATGGGACGATACAAGCAAATTAACAATTGATGGTCTGAATACTAGCGTTACTTTTAAAGCTTCAGAAGAGAACGTAGGTAGCGTCATTCCGGTAAATTAATTAGCCTTAAAAAATACCAAAATCAACTTACCAAAAACCCCCGGTCCCCGGGGGTTTTTTTTATTGTTCAAGCGGCTTTGCTTTGGATCTCTTTTGCCGGATCTATATCCTTCCATTCTGCAAAAACATGTCTTTGGGAAAGAAACCAGGCAAGGGAAAGTGCGCCCAATCCTGCTACGATAAACGCTGTTCCGGTGGAAAATCCTAAAAGAAAAGCGGTTCCTACTAAAAGTGTGATCCGAACCGGTTCCAGATACAGGGTCCAACGTTTTAGATCTAAGATCCCTCCTACAGTCGTTAAGGAGAATAAACTGAAGAAGAAGATCAGATATAATAAACCTGTCGGAATGGAATTCACTTTTACGAGCATGGAGAATGTCCCGACTAATGTGAGAACGAACCAAGTCACCGCATATACCGTTAAACTTTTGGAAACGGATACATCATATTTTTTGAATGTTTTTTCGTTCACTTCAGGGATAGGATATTGCCCTCCTAGATCCAGAGGTCTCCATCCTGGCACTGCTAAGAATGTTTTGATCTTATCGGACCAACGACGGCTTTGTTTTGCCTGCTCCCACATTTCTACCCAATAATGAACATTCGCCCATAACGGATTGAAACTGCGAAGAGGTTTGACGGTTCCGTAAACGGGAGTTTCTTCTTCTGCTTGGAATGTCCCGAACCATTTATCAAAAACGATCAATGTCCCGCCATGGTTCCTGTCGATATACTTAGGATTGATACCATGATGGACCCTATGATGGGAAGGTGTATTGAATACCGCTTCGAACCATTTCGGGAATTTATCGATCGCCTTTGTGTGGATCCAGAATTGATAGATCAAATTTAATTGTCCGTTCAGGACCATCACAATCGGAGAAAATCCTATGATCGCTAGAGGAATATAGAAGATCCAGGTAAATAATCCGTGAAAGCTTGCCTGACGTAATGCCACCGTCAGATTGTATTCTTCGCTTTGGTGGTGAACCACATGTCCGGCCCAAAGGAAATTGACCTCATGACTCAATCGGTGCAGCCAATAATATGCCATATCGTAAAGAACGAAGCAGCTAATCCAAACTGCTATAACGATTGTCCAAGCCCAAGTAGAAGCGGAAAGACCCAGCACTTCGGAAGAAGGCATCCAAGAAACTGGTTCGCTTGGCCAAGAAGGAAGATTGAATATTCTCCAATTTTCATAAACCCAAAGATATGCGAAAAATGTGAACGTCTTAAAAATGATCCCGAAAATTTGGCTAGCGATCCCAGCGCTAAGATCGTTGATAGAATCGTTCAGACGATACAGTTTTCTTTTATGATACCAGGAGAATGCGAGCTCTAACCCGATCAGCAAAAAGAAAAACGGAATTGCGATTGTGATAAGATTTATTTTTTCCATAATACAAGCCGGTAGCCTCTATCATTCTTCGTTCCGTAACAAGGTCAATCCAAAACTAAAACGGACTCCAAAACGGAAATTTTTTACCTATCAATTGTGTGAAAAAAACTAACTCGTTCAAGGTATGCAGGTTGACGTAATTTGGAACGATGTCTTAGTTCCTACCGTATGGTAAAATCAAAGTGGATGATTTATGGAGCGAACGGTTACACAGGAGAACTGATCGCAAGAAGAGCGGTGTCCCGAGGTTTAAAACCTGTACTTGCTGGAAGAAACCGAAACAAAATAGAAGAGCTGGCAAACGAACTGCGTTTAGAATATAGAATTTTCGATTTAAATGATCCGAACGAGATCGGCTCCAATATCCAAGGATTCCAACTGGTTCTACATTGTGCGGGGCCCTTCATCCAAACTTCCGTTCCGATGGCAAAGGCATGTATTTCGAAAAAAGTCCATTATTTGGATATTACCGGAGAAATTCCCGTTTACGAATCTCTGCAAACCTTAGGGGAAGAAGCGGAGAAAGCAGGAGTTCTTCTTTTACCCGGTGTAGGTTTTGATATTGTTCCTACCGATTGTCTGGCTGCTTCTCTAAAAAAATCACTTTCAAAACCTAAGTATTTGGAACTTGCATTTGTGGGCTTAAGCGAGGTTTCTCCGGGCACAATGAAAAGTGCACTCGCACAATTGCCTTACGGTTCCAAGATCAGAAAGGACGGAAAAATGGTTGGAGTTCCTCATCTGAGTAGAACTAGAGAAGTAACCGCAGGCGGGAAAACCTATAAAGTGTACGGGATCCCTTGGGGAGATGTATTTACGGCGTATATTTCTACAGGTATCCCGAATATTGATGTGTACACGGATATTCCTTCCGGTCAAGTGAATGTGTTACGCTATTTTAAACCGATTATTTCTTTATTAAAAATTCCTTTCGTATTAAGGGGAGTCCAGGCCTTGGTAGGAAAAACGATCAAAGGCCCTGGAGAAAGGACAAGGACCCTGGTCAAAACGACTGTCTGGGGAGAAGTTCGATCCGAAGATGGAAAAAAATCCACCAAAGTTTTGGAATGTAAAGAAGGTTACGAATTCACAGTGGAATCATCTCTATCAGCGGTTTCCAAGGTTCTTTCCGGAAAAGGGGGAAAAGGATTTAAGACCCCGAGTCTTGCATTCGGTTCCGAATTCGTTTTGGAAATTCCCGGGTCAAAATGGAAAGATATTTCTAATTGAACGGAGGTCCCTTTCTTTCGGTTTGGAATTTATTCTTTACATTCTTCTCCATACTTTTAGATTACAAAGCTATAAACCATGTCTTATTTTCTTAGGTTTGTATTATCTTTTTTTCTAATATTTCTTTGCACTTGTGTTTCCATCAAGGTGCATATTCCTAAAACGCTTTCCGGAGCTCATGAGATCCAAGAACATTGGATGGAGGTGAAATCCGGCGCACCTGATTACGATTCCAAAGATCCGGATTTCGAGGTGGAATTCCCGAGCGAGGATGCCGATCGTTTCGTATATTTCGAAGATGGGTTCACTTCTTGGACCGGTCGGGGAAAAGATTACGCCAATGTGTACGGACCGATCTCGAAACTGATCCGAAAAGAGTTGAACGACCATAAGGAAGAATATCCGGGAAAACATAAGATTGTCATTCAAAAGTTCAGATTAGAATCGGTAGATCATTGCAGTTACAACCAAGTGAATGTCGAGATGGAAGCGGATATCGTTTCTTCCGGAAAAACATGGCATTACCAATATAAGGATGGGATAGAATCCAGAGTTACGGATTGTATGGCCACACTTGCAACCATTCCGATCCTCCTTGGATGGATCATCCACCTTCCATACATAGGGCATCGAGGGAGCAGAGAGGATCAACTCAACCAAATGGGAAGAGTGGCCCTTCTGGATTTTCTGGATGAGATCAAAAAACATTCTCCGAATAAAAAAGGGATTAAGTAAGATGAAACGGAAAATTCTAATATTCTTACTTCTCTGTTCGGTTTTTCAATCCTGCTATTATTCCACCGAAAAAAGATACACCGTCGCTCAACCGTACGATCCGAATGACCAACTGTATTTTGATGAAAAGGATCCGCAATTTGAAGAAGGAGAACCTTATTCAGTATTAGATTTTATAGGAAGTTGGATCTGGATCGAAAGTTTACTCGGAAAACTTATGATCTGGGATCGAAGGATCCAGAATCACAAGATATCCTTTGAAACGAAAAAATATCTGATGGATTATATCCGCGATAATAACCTGAAAGATGTTAAGATACGTTTTAATCAATACGCTCCTTGGGACGATTTAAGGAGGCTTTGGCATTCTAAATCTGTAAATCCACTTTTAAAATGGACCATAGGTGTGTTCGCTTACTTAGTGAATGACGTACTTTTGGTCGGTCGTATTTTTGGCGGCGACCATTATAATCCGTACTCTAATACGATTCATATCTATTCGGATATTCCTGCCGTAGTGATACACGAAGGCGGTCACTCAAAAGATTTTGCCCAAAGAGAATATCGTTCTTTATACGCATTAGGTTATGCCGTCCCGATCCTGGGAGCCTTCTACCCGGAAGCGAGAGCGTCGGATGATGCAATCCGATATTTCAGATATCGTTGTGATAAAACCGAAGAAATGACCGCATATCGCACATTGTATCCGGCTTACGGATCTTACGTGGGGGGCGGTGTATCCGATCTAATTCCAAGTTCTCCTTATGCACTTTTATATACGTATTCCATTCTCGCAGTAGCGGCCAGCACCGGGCATGTCGTCGGTTATGTTCGTGAAAAACAAGTCGAGAAGGAATGGATCCCGAAAGAGTGTATGATTGCAGCAGAGTTGGAGAAGAAGAAGTAGGGGGGCTGAGAACGCGCGTAAGGTTTCCGTCTTGCTAGTCATTTCGGAGTGCTTAGTTGCTGCCCCGTTGACCTTGATTCTGGTCGATGCGTGAATGTCTCAACAAACCCTGTAAAATTTTGCCATTGTATTATCTATGCACATTACACTGGAGGTCAGCTTGCCCTCGACCCAGACCGCATTTAGGCTCCGCCATCACTTACGATGGGCCATAGTGAGTATATACGGTAGTCACCTAACTCTAGTTAGACGAGGTGCGGTTTTAAACCGAATTTTCCAGCAACTTCGTTTACTCTATTATCAAAACTATGAAATACAAAATTTGAAGAATGCATAGCATCTCTTAGAAAGATTGCAGTAGCGACATGAATACCATCTAAAGATCTACAATCGGCAATTTCTTTCTTTAATTCTAGAATGGATTGAATACTCTCATCAATTTTCATTAAATAGCATTCGGAAAGTAGTCCTTTGAGTTGTTTTTCATGTTTAGAGAGCCATTGTGATGAAAGAAATTTCTTTTGATTTTTAAAAAATCGTCTGAGTACGATAGTAGCTTCAATTAGAGTTAAAATTGAACTTACTTTTTCACTAGGAGCATTCCATATTTTTACGGCTTTATCATGAAAATGGTCACCTAAGATTATAGAAAGAATAATACTAGTTTCAATATAGTAGACCATACTAAATTAAAATTTATCTTCCTTTGATTCTTGGTAGATAGCCCACCAATCTACTTGTTTTTTTCCATTCGATTTCAGTTTAGTTAATTTATTGATTAGCGTAGATTTACGTTTTGCTGGAATTAATTTTCCTTCAGAAGTAAGTTTATTTAATACTTCTTGTATCTTATTGTTGGAATTTTCTTTTTCAGGGAATTTTAGTTCAGCTACAACTTTGTTGTGTTCAGTAATCAGAACATTTTCTCCATTTTTAACTAGTTCAATATATTGGCTAAGGTGGGACTTTAGTTCTCGGATTCCAACTGATATCATGAATAAATTGTGACTACTATGACTACTTTCGTCAAGTGATAATAAATCGAAAAATCATTCTACTTTTTTTGCAATTTTCCTTTTCTGCTCATGTATATCTTTACCTCTTTTGGAGCTTAAAAGGTGTCCGGGGTTAGGTGACTAGGCAATACTCGCGTGTCGGGATAATCCCGAAAACCACTCCACATTTGCTATGGCTGATTTATTGGATTTTCGGATCAAAATTGGATTTCTTTCAGAACACTTGGAGTATAATTTTATTAAAATGTTTAGTAATTAGGCATTGATAAATAATCAGTATAAAAAATAAGCGATTAATTTAATTTCTGCTTGTTTATTAGGGGCAAAATTAGTCTCCTTCAGAAAGATGGGGGGAGAATTCTATGCTCCTGACTAATTACCAAACGGATTCCTTTTACGACGAAATGTTCTCTGAAGAGGGAGGGATCCGACAGAGTTATCATATCTTAAAATCCAGGATCGAAGGCATGGATGATAAGGAATTATTGAAGCGAAAAGCTTCCGCAGAGAAGGCGCTTCTTTCCTTAGGCATCACCTTTAATGTTTATGGAGACGAGGAAGAGGAAGAAAGGATTATGCCTTTCGACATCATTCCTCGGATCGTAACTTCTTTCGAATGGAAAAAAATGGAAGAAGGTCTCAAACAAAGGATCCGCGCCTTAAATCTTTTCATCCAAGATATATATGGAGACGAGAAGATCATAAAGGATGGAGTGATCCCTGCCGAGATCGTTTATAGCAGTTCCGGTTATTTAAAAGAATGTAAAGGAATCAAACCTCCGAAAGGAATTTGGATCCATATTACCGGAACCGATCTTGTGAGAGACGGGGATGGGCAGATGTTAGTCCTTGAGGATAATTTACGTTGTCCCTCCGGTGTTTCTTATGTATTAGAAAATCGTGAAGTAATGAAAAAGACCTTCCCGGAACTTTTTGCGAGTCTTTCGGTAAGGCCGATCTACGATTATCCCATCCGACTTCGCGGGATGTTGGAAAATCTTTCCGACAAATCGAATCCGAATATTGGGGTCCTCACTCCGGGAATATATAATTCCGCCTATTACGAACATAGTTTTCTTGCGTCTCGTATGGGAGTTCCTTTGGTGGAAGGTACGGATCTCACGGTAAGAGATGATAAATTGTATATGAGGACCACTAAAGGTTTAAGACAAGTGGATGTTCTATACAGAAGAATAGACGATACATTTATGGATCCTAAAACTTTCCGTAAGGATTCTCTCTTGGGCGTTCCCGGTATATTCGAAGTGTTTAAAAAAGGAAATGTGGCGCTTGCCAACGCTCCCGGCACGGGAGTCGCCGACGATAAGGTGATCTATTCCTATGTTCCTGATTTTATTAAGTATTATCTTGGAGAAGAACCTATTATTCCTAACGTTCCTACGTATTTATGTTCTAGAGAGAAGGACCTGAAATATGTTTGCGAGAATATCGGAAATCTTGTCGTAAAGGCGGCTAACGGAGCAGGCGGATACGGAATGATCATCGGCCCGGTAGCCAGCGAATCGGAAAAAGAGGAATTTGTGGCAAAAGTTAAAGCCGACCCTCGAAATTATATCGCTCAGCCGGTTTTGAGTTTGTCCAGGATCCCGACATTGATCGAAGATAAGTTGGAAGGAAGACATGTGGATCTAAGACCTTTTATCTTATATGGAGAAGAGATCTATGTGATGCCGGGCGGATTGACAAGGGTTGCATTGCGAAGAGGTTCCTTGGTTGTGAATTCTTCCCAAGGTGGCGGCTCGAAAGATACTTGGGTGATGGGTTAATATCAAAAAAAGATCAAGAACTGGCAATCAGGGGATAACCCAAGCGGAACCGAAAAAACATCACAAAACTAGAGAGGTTTCCTAATGCTAAGCCGAGTCGCTGAATCCGTATACTGGATGAATCGTTATATGGAGAGGGCCGAGAATTATTCACGTTTTTTGGATGTGAATTTTCAACTTTCCTTGGATCTAAACGAGGACTCCAATAGGCAATGGATGCCTTTGGTGTATACCACCGGAGACAATGAATTATTTTCTAGAAAGTATAATATTCCAAGTAAAGAAAATGTGATCCACTTCATGAGTTTGGATATAGAAAATCCGAACTCGATCATGAATTGTTTGATCCGTGCCAGAGAGAACGCAAGGACCGTCCGGGAAAATATTTCCACTCCGATGTGGGAAGTGATCAACGAATTTTATCTTACCATCAAATCCAAAAGAAAATTTGAAGAATCCGATATGCCCGGAATTGCGGAATTTTTTAAGGCGATCCGAAACCAATGTTTATTATTCTATGGTTGCCAAGAAGCTACAATCTCTCACGACGAGGTTTGGCATTTCGCTTTACTCGGAAGATTGTTGGAAAGGGCGGATAAAACTACTCGTATCCTGGATATGAAATATTTTATTCTTCTTCCGTCTAGGGAAGAAGTCGGATCCACCTTGGATCTGATCCAGTGGCTTTCTCTTTTGAAATCAGCGAGCGCTCATGAAATGTTCAATCGTATTTACACTAGGATCACACCCAAAAATATAGCGGAGTTTTTGATCTTGGATAAAATTTTCCCGAGAGCGATCCGGTTCTGTCTTTCCAAAACGTTCGACAGTCTTAAAATTTTAAGCGGCACCGAAAGGGACAGTTACGCCGACGAGGCGGAGAAAAGGGTAGGAGTTCTTCTTTCCGAGATGAACTACGCCTCCATCGACGAAATTTTTTCGTCCGGGATGCATGAATATTTAGACCAATTGCAAGTGAGATTGAACGGTATTGCGGCACAATTGGACGAGACCTATTTTAGGAATTGATCATGTCCTTATTAGTCTCTCTCACCCATGAAACTTCTTACGAATACGATAGGCCTGTCGCGTTATCTCCTCATATCATTCGATTGAGGCCGGCTCCTCACTCTAGGACCAGGATCGTTTCTTATTCTCTTTCGGTAGAACCTTCCGAACAATTTTTGAACTGGCAGCAGGATCCTTTCGGAAATTACCAAGCAAGGTTGGTATTTCCGAAAAAGACTGAAAAATTAAAAATACTCGTGGATCTAGTTGCGGAGATCCAAGTCATCAATCCGTTTGATTTTTTCCTGGAACCTGACGCAGAAGAGACTCCGTTTATTTATTCGGATGCATTGAGAAAGGAACTTCTTCCTTACTTGAGCGCTACGGATGGAAGTAATGCACTCGCCAATTATATTTCAAGTTTAAGAAAAGACGGAATTCTAAGACCAAAGCGCACCGTGGACTTTTTGGTGGGTCTCAACCAAAGAGTATATCAGGATGTTTCTTATGTGATCAGAATGGAACCCGGTGTGCAGACTTGCACGGAAACCTTGGAGAGAAGATCCGGTTCTTGTAGGGACTCCGCATTTTTATTGGTCCAGATTCTAAGACATATCGGTCTGGCGTCTAGATTCGTTTCCGGTTATCTGATCCAGCTGAAACCGGATGAAGTTTCGATCCATGGACCTTCTGGTGCTAAGGAAGATTTTACCGACCTTCATGCATGGGCAGAGGTGTTCCTACCGGGGGCCGGCTGGGTGGGGCTGGACCCAACTTCCGGTCTATTTGCGGGAGAAGGTCATATTCCTTTGGCCGCTGTTCCGGAACCGGGAAGCGCATCTCCCGTATTCGGATATTCCGATCCTGCGGAGTCCAAGTTCGGATTCAGGATGGAAGTTAAACGGTTCCAGGAATCTCCTAGGGTTACTAAACCGTATACGGATCCTACTTGGGAGAGAATGTTAAAATTAGGGAAGGATCTGGATGCTAGATGCAAAAAAAATGATATTCGTATTTCTATCGGTGGGGAACCCACTTTTATTTCCGACACTTCCAGGCAGGATCCTCAATGGAATACTCTTGCTATCGGAAAAGAAAAACTAGAGTTAGGTGAAACACTTCTTTCCAGGCTTCGTAAAAAATTTTCGCCCGGTTCTTTGGTCCAGGTTACCCAAGGGAAATGGTATCCTGGAGAGCCTCTTCCTCGTTGGTCATTGAACGTTTTTTGGAGAAAGGACGGGGAGACTTTATGGAAAAATCAAGGATTACTATCTTCTTCCTCCGAGAAAGAAGAACAGGATTTAGACAAGGACTTAAGATCTTCCGAAAAACTAGGGGAAGAAATCTGTAAAACTTTGGGAGTTTCTCCTAAACATATAGTTCCTTTATTCGAGGATGGTTTTTATTATTTATGGAAGGAAGGCCAACTTCCCGAATGGAAGGACCCGAAAGGAGAGGATTTTAATTCGGAGGATTTTTCTTTCGAGGCTTTGGAAAGAAAAAAGGTCCTTTCCTTGGTGGATAGAGACTTCAAGCTGAAAAAAGCGATCGCTATTCCATTACAATTTAATTATGCAAAATCGGAATGGGAAAGTTCCGAATGGGAATACAAAAGAGAAAGATTGTATCTGATCCCGGGAGACAGCCCTGCGGGTTTTAGACTGCCGTTTTCTTCCATCTCGGAAAATTTCAGGCCGAGTGCCGTTCTTACGGATCTATCCAAGGGTAAAAAATTACGCTCCCGCAAGGATCTGGATTCCATTGGACCAAAAAGATCTTCTAAAGAACCTAAATTTTTTCCGAAAGGTAAAGATCTTCCTATCAGAACGACATTAGTGATAGAACCGAGACTTGGTTCTATTCATGTATTTCTACCTCCAGTGGAAGGTTTAGAACCTTGGTTGGATCTGATCTCTTCCTTGGAATTCGCTTCCGAAAAGGCCGGGGTTCAGATCGTCTTGGAAGGTTATGAACCTCCTTCGGATGCAAGGTTATGCCTATTTCGGATAACGCCGGATCCGGGTGTTTTGGAAGTGAATTTACATCCTTCTTCTAATTTCCAGGAGCTGGAAGAAAAGACTCGCATCTTATATGAAGAAGCGAAGGAAGTAGGTTTAAGCGCGGAAAAATTCCTGGTCGATGGAAGACATACCGGAACGGGGGGAGGCAATCATATCACAGTGGGCGCTATGTCCCCGGAAGACAGCCCTTTTCTCCGAAGACCGGACCTTCTTCGCAGTTTGGTGAGCTATTGGCAGCATCATCCTTCTCTTTCTTATCTTTTTTCAGGATTGTTTATCGGTCCTACATCCCAGGCTCCACGATTGGACGAGGGTAGGGACGAAATATTATACGAATATGAATTAGCTTCTTCTCAATTAGATAAATTTAAAGAACCGAAGCCTTGGCTGGTGGACCGGCTTTTCCGGAATTTGCTGGTGGATCTAACCGGGAATACTCATAGAGCAGAGATCTCAATCGATAAATTGTATCCACCTTCGGGGCCGCGATTGGGCCTTGTGGAGTTACGGGGATTCGAGATGCCTCCTCATTACAAGATGAGCGTTGTGCAACAACTCCTGGTTTTATCCTTACTCTGTAGATTTTGGGAAAAACCTTATGTGCAATCCCCTATTCACTGGGGAACGGAACTGCATGATCGTTTTCTCCTTCCTCATTTTGTTTGGAACGATTTTAAGGACGTTTTGAGAGATTTAAAAGAGCATGGATTTAGATTCCAAGAAGAGGAGTTCCTTCCTTTTTTCGAATTCCGTTTTCCCGTGTATGGTAAAACCCAAAGAGAAGAAGTATTTTTGGAACTTAGGATGGCATTGGAACCTTGGAATGTTTTAGGAGAAGAATCTTCTTCTTTTGGGACTTCTCGTTCCGTGGACTCGGCATTAGAAAGATTACAAGTAAAGGTGGAAGGTTGGAGTGATCGTTATCTTCTCAGTTGTAACGGTTACGAGGTCCCCCTAAAAGGAACAGGCAGAAAGGGAGAAGGAGTTTCCGGAATTCGTTTCAAAGCATGGAATCCCATATTCACTTTGCATCCGAATCTTCCCGTTCATACTCCCTTGGTGTTTGACGTTTGGGATACCTGGTCTTCTCGACCTTTAGGCGGTTGTCGTTATTATGTTTCTCATCCGGGCGGAAGAGCTTACGATACGTTCCCGGTGAATTCGTATGAAGCGGAGTCGCGTAGGATCTCCAGATTTTTAGCGGATGGTCATTCTGCTTTAGATGGTTCTGCACCGAAACGACTGAAGAATACGAACGGGTATACAATGGATCTTCGCTGGATCGAATAAGATAAGATATATCAATTCCGGTTTGTGAGAACAAATCTCAAAAAACAGTTGCCGCCAGTCCTGGGGAATTAATTCTGATTCTCAAGACAAAGAGCCCAGTTTCGAGGGGACTATGCGACAAAATTCTAGTAAAAGCGAACAATTCGGCAGGTTTTTCCGGACGAAAAACCTGATCCTTAGGCTATGGATCTTTCTAAGTATCTCGGTACTTTCTATTCTTATTTCTTGTTCTCATAAAAACTCCGCATCCACTGCAGCGAATACGAATGGATATTTCTATCAGATGTTCAATTCATTCGATCCTAGATCTCTTTTGCAGAATTTAGGAAATAATATCATTCCTCCACTTTTTGTAAATTTAGAAGCGAGTAGATTGGCGCTTGTAAATGCAACGAATGATCTTTGCGCTTCCGATTCTTTAGATTCCGCGCAGGCCGCTTGGATCGCACATAAATCCGATCTGAAAAAAGTGGAACCGTTCCGTTTCGGGACTACTCTTGCTTACTTTTCTAGGATGGATCCTTTTCTGATCAATTATCTAATGGAATCTTCGCCTAACACGACTGAGTTGGATGATTTGGATACGTTTACTGTCGGAGATCTTTCTGATGCACAGCAAGCCATTGGTCAGATGAAAAATAAGGCCAAAGGTATCAGTGCGATCGAATATATTCTTTTTAGCAGAGCCGGAGTGAACAGGGGGACGGAGCCAAATTGTTCCGATTTTCCTTCCGCTCCGAATGGAAGAGCTGCACTCTTAAGAGCCTTAGTTTTAGAATATAGCGGGCATGTACAGAATGTGACGGCTGCCTGGGACGAGAACGGTTCCAATCCCCTTGGAACACAGCTTGCGACTGCAGGTAGCGGAACTTCCAGCGCCTTTCCCAGTTCGGGAGCTGCGTTAGACGCTGTTTTTGCAGGAGCAGTCCAACTTCTTACAACTATGAAAGATGGAAAACTGGAAATTCCTGCCGGACTTTCCGGCGGAGGAAACGGTTCTTCTTCCAAGCCGGATCGGGCAGAGTCCAGATTTTCGGGGCAATCTTTCCAGAATTTGATAGATAATTTAAGCATTTTTAAAGCGATCTATACTGGGAACGGAACGGGTGCGGGACTTGGAGATTATGTAAAGTTCTATAGTCCTAAATTGGATGAGGAAATTAAGGAAGAGATCGCGGAATTAGAAGAACATCTGGGGGATATAACTCCTTCCCTCTCTCCTTCCGATCCATCCGGCGCTTGGGGAAGTTCTAATACCGCGAATTTTATCGCGATCAAAGCCTGTATCAAAGAATTAGATGAACTATTAATAATTTTGAATACTGAATTAGCCGCATTAACAGGCTCGAGTCCGGTTTCCGGTGGACCAGGAGGGGACGGAGATTAATGTTAATAAAACGATTCCGTTCTTTTCTTATTTTATGTATTTTCATTTTTTCTAATTCTCTCCTTTTCTCCCAGCCGAGCGGAAATGCCGGAACGAACGAACCTTACCCTTCGGAGCTCGAAAAAGAGGAAGGTCCCAAAAAAGAAACATCCAAACAAGAGGAGACTCTTGCGGAAAAAAAAAGGAGATTTTTGGAAAGCGGTCAGATCAATGTGATCGGTTCGAAGGACGATGATATCAAAAAAATCCCGGGTTCTGCGAATGTGATCGGTAAAAAGATATTAAAAGAAACAAATCCGGTCGATTCAATGGAAGCCCTACGCAGGGTTCCGGGCGCTACCATCCGCTACCAAGATGCAGCGGGTCTTACTCCGAATATCGCGTTCAGGGGAGTGAGTAACGAGGAATCTAGAAAAACTCTTATCTTAGAGGACGGAGTATTTACTTCATTAAGTCCTTATGGGCAACCTGAAAGTTATTTTGTTCCTCATATTGATCGAATGGAAAGAGTAGAAGTTGTGAAAGGTTCCGGCTCTATTCTTTTTGGACCGACCACTTTAGGCGGTATCGTCAATTATGTGACCCGTAAACCTCCGGAAAAACCTACGTTTAGTGCCAAAGTGATCGGTGGAACAAACGGTTATGCGTCTAGTCTTTTGCAGTACGGTGGGACCAACCAAACTACGAATACAGGTTACGATATTTCGTATATGCGTAACCAAGGGAACGGTTTTCGGGATTACCAAGGTTTTAAAGTAAACGATCTGAACTTGAAGTTGATCCAGAAGTTAGGAGAGAAGGATTCCATTTTTCTAAAATACCAATCCTATCAGCAAGAGGCGCAATCCACTTATTTGGGACTGACCCAAGGTTTGTATTGGAAAAACCCTAGGATCAATCCCGCTCGTTACGACCAAAAGTCGATCGAAAGGCAAGCTGCGGTTATCGGTCACGATCATACGTTTAATGAAAATTGGAAAATGATCACAAGAGCGTATTGGAGCAATGTGGGTTTCTTGTTTCGTCAGCAATCCTATTCTTATAATAATATGACCGAATTCGGTTTTCCTGCAAGACCACCCGAGAATGCGTTCGGTGTGTATGCGCCCGATATTATTGGGAACCAGCCCGGAGACGTGATTTACATGTTAAATTCCACTCCGAATAGACATTCTTTCTTTAAGACGGGAGGTCTGGAGACTAAAATAGAAGGTAAATTTAATACGTTCGGTTTAGACCATGAGATCGCTTTCGGTGCGAGAATGCATTACGAATCCGTAAATGCTGCAAATAACGTATTTCCTTATCCCACTCTTACAAAAGGGGTTACCACACAAAGGCAAAATCGGAATGCAAGAGCTTATGCTTTGTATGTACAAGATTCTATTAAGGTCACCGACAAGTTCAAGGTGATCCCCGGAGTTCGTTACGAACATATCTTCCAAGGTGTATATACTCATCGGAGACTTGCAACTGCGGATGATGTGACCAAGGGATATGCGAATACTGTGGGCCAATCCATTTTAGTGAATGATGCAAACGAGACTTATACAAAGGTGGTTCTTCCCGGAATCGGTCTCACATTCGATATTACGGAGAGATTTATTTGGTTTGCGGGAGCTCACACAGCGTTTTCTCCGCCTACATTCTCTACGGTACAAAACCCCGCATTAGGTTTAGGTTATAAACTCAGTGCCGAAAGATCCAATAACTACGAAACAGGTTTTAGGGGAAACATCACCCGTTACTTCTATACTCAGATCAGCACGTATGCATTATATTTTTCGAATCAAATCGTAAATACGAATGAAGCGGGCTCCGGACTCGGGGCCGTCCCGGTTAATGCGGGGAGATCCGTAAACAGGGGTGTGGAAAGTAACTTCGTTTTTGACTTCGGGAAATTCGCCGAGTCGAGATGGGAAATTCCTCTTGAATTTACTTATTCTTATACGAAGGCAATCTCAACCACTTACGTTCCTGTAGGAACAGTGCAGAATGCGGATGGTACTGTGAGTATCACTAACCAACCGCTGTATGAGATCAATTCGACAGGAAATTTGATCAAGGTGAACACGAACGGGAATTATCTGCCATACGTTCCTATGAATGTTTTTATAGGAGCAATCGGAGTCAAAAACCCTTCCGGATTTTACGCAAGAGTGGAATACCAATATTTTGATAAACAATATTCCGATCTCCAGAATACGAAAAACCAAAGTACGGACGGGAGCCAAGGGGTGGTTCCGGCATACGGGATTTGGAATGCTGATTTCGGATACGAAGCTCCCGGAGGAAGATGGTCCGTTTTCGTAAACGGAAAAAATTTAGAAGATCGAGTGTATATTTCCGGAAGACTTCCAGTGGGGATCCAACAAGGGCCATATAGACAAATCAATATCGGAGCTACTTTAAAGCTGGATTAAAATCCGACGGGGGGTGAAAATGTCTCTCGGAAGATGAATCAGAGAACTTCCCAAGCAGCAAATCTTCTTTCCGGATATACACCTGCTCCTGGAGTCTATGACGAGCTATGCCTCCCCGACGGCAAGTCCAGGGAAAAATACGAATTCTTAATTCGCAGTCTGAATCATTTGGGCGGAGCCGAATTAAGGAGACGCAAAGAAGATAGCCTTCGTATCCTGAAGGAAAGCGGAGTAACGTATAATGTTTACGGGGACGAGAGAGAAAGGGTTTGGGGATTGGATCTTTTTCCTCTTCTCATGGATAGCAAAGAATGGGATGGTATCGAAAGAGGTCTTGCCCAAAGATCCGAACTACTTAATGAAATTCTAAAGGATGTCTACGGTCCTAAAAGATCCTTATACGAAAAAAAAATTCCTCATGAGGTTTTGTTCCAATCCGGAGGTTTTTTAAGAGCATGCGCTCCGGTTTATGATTTTACCAATTTCCGTTTGGCATTTTTGGCAACGGATATCAGTAGGGACAACCAAGGGAATTTTTATGTGATAGGAGATCGGGTCCAGGCTCCTTCCGGTTCGGGATACGCTTTGGAAAATAGGATCGTTCTTTCCCGTATTTTTCCTTCTTTATATCGCGATTCTCAAGTCCATAGAGTCGCTTTATATTTCAGAGCATTAAGAAAAACTTTAAATTCATTTTCTCCGAATCGAGATCGAGAACCGCTTACCATTCTTCTAACGCCAGGCCCCGGGAACGAAACCTATTTCGAACATGCATATCTTGCCGGTTATCTCGGTTATATTTTGGCTCAAGCCGAGGACCTGACAGTAAGGGACAATAAGGTATTTTTGAAAACGATAGAGGGTCTGCAGCAGGTGGATGTGATCTTTCGTCGGGTGGATGACTGGTACATGGATCCCCTAGAATTAAAGGGAGATTCTCTTTTGGGAGTTCCCGGTATTTTGGGTGCGGTTCGAGCGGGGAATGTCATGGTTGCCAATCCTATCGGTTCCGGGTTTCTGGAGAATCGGGCCATCCACGCATATCTTCCAAACTTATGTAAATTTTATTTGGGAGAAGATCTAATCCTTCCGAATGTTTCTACTCTTTGGATGGGGGATGAAAATTCCCGGAATGAAGTATTCTCCAATCCTCATAAGTATACGATCAAACCGGCGATCCGTTCTCCTTTGGATTCTTCTGCTTTCCTTTCCACACTTAAGGAAAAAGAAATGTCGGAATTGAGGGCCAGGGTGGAAGCAAGGCCGGAACGTTATGTGGCCCAGGAAATACTCGCCGGTTCCACTTGCCCAATTTTTTCAGGAGATTCCGAGGAACTTCTGATAGGTAAGTCTGTTTTGAGGACTTTTACCTGTCTTTCCGAGAACGGATACACTTCTATGCCCGGAGGACTTGTGAGAGTCTCTCCCAAAGCGGACGAACTGATCATTACTAACCAAAGAGGAGCCATTTCCAAAGATCTTTGGATCTTAGCATCCGAAGAGAAGAAGGAATTCAGTCTTCTTCCCGGACAGATCGGAAGAATACCGATCAAAAGAAAAGGTTCCGGTATACCGAGCAGGGTCGCAGACAATATGTTCTGGATGGGACGTTATGCGGAACGTGCGGAAAATATGACGAGGCTCCTAAGAGAAACGGTACACAAGATTCTGGAAGCGGAAGAATCCTATGAGAAGGAACAGTTCTCCATGTTGCTCGGTATTCTGGACCAACTTTCGGGATATAGTCTTGGATTTTTCGAAACAAACGGATTGGATTCTTTGGATACTATTCGGGAGAAAATATTCCAATTGGCGACTTCTCCTTATGCTTCCGGAAGTATCCGCCACGATCTGAACTTTTTTGTCGGAACCACTAAGGCGGTCCGGGATAGGATCTCAGACGATACACGTTATTTGATCTCCAGGTTGGAATCCGAAGCTCCCGGAAATTCGAGTTACGATGAAGTATTGGAATACCTGCAAAAACTTGTGAATCTGTTCGCTTCTCTTTCCGGACTTGCGAATGAAAGTATGAGTCGTGAAACTGGATACTTCTTCCTGGATATGGGAAAAAGATTGGAGAGAGCACAGTTCTTAGTTAGACTTATACTTTCTACGATGGAAAGAGCTTCCTTGTATAATAAAAGTATGTTCGAAAGTCTTTTGAATGTGAACGATATACGGATCACTTATAGAAGACGTTATAAGTATAGAATAGAAGCGGAATCGGTCGTGGATATTCTGATCTTCGACGAAAGTAACCCGCGTTCGCTTGCGTTCCAATTGGAAAGATTGAGAGAGAATACATTATTCTCTTCTTCTGGAAAGGACGAAGAAATTTCCGAAGAGATCCAAAGACTCAGGGATGTTCTCGTCAGATTCGGTGAAGAGGATGCAAAACGTATTTTCGAGTATGCGGATCCTGCAGGAGGGCTTCGCAGATGGCTGGAAGATATCCTTACGCAATTGAAATCGGTCTCCGACGCAGTCGCTACGAAATACTTCCGATATGTGGAAAACCAAGTCAGATTGGGGGGACCTTATGGCTGAGTATTCCGTTCGACACCTTACCCATTATACTTATGAGAAGGAAGTTTCTCACTGTTTAAATCTGGCGCATCTTTGTCCTACATCCAATGAGAGACAGATTTGCAGAGAGTTTCGGATAGAAATATTTCCTAAACCTAAATATACGGAATTCAGAACGGATTACTTCGGGAATACCGTATATTCTTTCGCTGTGGAAACTCCACATAATATTTTATCCGTAACTGCTGAGGCGAAAGTTTTTACTTCCGAGCCGGAAAAGAAAAAAGATCGTATCGGGATCTCGGCCTTTGAAATATTACAAAAATTGAAAACCGTTACCGAAAAGGAAGATCTGGAAGCAATGGAATTCGTAGGAGATTCTTCCTTTGTGAGTCGTAATGTTTCTTATAAGAATTTTTTGGAAAAATATCTGCCAATGGACCGTCCCTATCAGGAAGCCGTTTTGGAATATGTAAAACGATTCAGAGAAGATTTTAATTTTAAGGCAGGCAGCACGAATATTTATACACCTTTGGACGAAGTTTTAGAAAAAAAAGAAGGAGTTTGCCAAGACTTCACTCATCTTTCCGTAGCTGCTTTTCGTTCTATGGGTCTGCCTTGCAAATATGTATCCGGTTACATAGAAACGTATCCTCCTCCGGGAAAACCTAAGTTGAGGGGAAGTGATGCAACCCATGCTTGGATCTCCGTGTATTGCCCTGGCGAAGGTTGGTTCGATTTTGATCCTACAAACGGAAAGGCGATCACAGGCGAGTATATTCACACTTCTGTGGGTCGGGATTTTTCCGATGTTTCTCCTTTGAAAGGGATCTTATTCGGAGGTGGGAAACATAAATTGAAAGTAGAAGTGGATGTGTCTCAATTAGGAGATCCTAACGGGGGCGGAAATCATTTCTGACCTGCAGAAATAGAATGTCACAAATAGAGTTTTTTCTCTTCACTACACTCTACAAACCCGAGACAAGGTTAACAAAATAGATCAGTTACAAATGGTTGGATCACTTCCGTAACGTTCTTTCCGTTGGGCGGCTCCTTCGGACCAGGCTGCTACGGGTTCGCGCATTCGCGCTCATCCGGTAAACCGGACTTACGCCCTTCGCATCCTTGCCGCGGATGTAAAACCTCTGTGATCTCTGCGCGAACCGAAAATGTACAAACAAGTTTCGCACAGAGTTCACGGAGCACACAAAGTATTACACGCAAAGCTGCTAAAGAAAAAAAATGATAAGAAAGATAATGAACATGAATTAGTAAAGCGACAGAGATCGTAGCGTAAATCCGGCGATGCACCATGGCGAATAACACAAGTTACTAAATTAAAAAAGGGTAATGGTGCTTCGCTGATTGGAGCGTAGAGCTCGGTCCTGACGAAGTCAGGAGTCGCCCCCCGGAGTCGAAAAGAATATAATGTAGGAGTTCCAAAAAAGCCGGATGGCGGTGGAGTGTAATACGAAAAAAGCCCTCCCGAAGGAGGGCAATGGATCAGGTACTGGGAATAATATCAAACCGGCGCTAGGTCTCCGGAAACGAATCTTTTCCAAGTGTTCAATGCCACTTTGAAATCGGACTTAGCTTCCTTTACGGCCTTTTTGCCGACTTCTTCTTTCACGGATCTCAAATTGATAAGTTTGGCTTGCGTTTCCTGAACGGAATTACGCAGAGCCTCTAATCTTTCTTCGAATCCTTGGCTTAAGGTTTCGGACTTGGATTCCAGTTTTTCACGTAAAGCCTTCTCTTCCATCACCATCTTTTTGCGAAGGATCTGTTCGTCGGAGATGGTCTTTCTATCGCTAGCCAAACCGAAAAATGCGAACGTATCGATGAGCCATTTGGTAGGATCGTAATCGTACCAACGAATACCGTTTCGGTAATCGGCTTGGAACTCATGGTGGAAGTTATGATATCCTTCTCCAAAAGTGAATAAAGCGATAATCCAATTGTCCTTGGCAGTATGTTTGTCGGAGAAAGGTTGAGCACCTTTGTAGTGAGCCAAGGAGTTGATGAAGAATGTCATGTGGTGGTTGATCGCAATTCTTAAAGATCCCGCCAATAACAGTCCGCCTAATGCATCTCCCCAAAGAGCACAAAGAAGAGTGGGGAAAAGAAATCCCATAAAGATTGCGATCGGATAATAATGATCGTCTTGGAATTTCACCCATTTGTCTTCGTAAAGATCGTTTACGTTAACTGGGGTTCTGTGATCTCGATTCTCGAATAACCAAAGAATATGAGCATACCAGAAACCTTTTGTGATCGCATAAGGATCTTCTTCCTTGTCTACGTATCTGTGGTGTATCCTGTGATCGGAACTCCATTCGATCACGGATTGTTGGAACGCAGCCGCTCCGAAAAGAATATAAAAAAGTTTTACCGGCAGAGAAGCTTTATAAGCTCTATGCGAAAACAGACGGTGGTATCCCCCGGTGATTGCAAGCCCGGTTGCTGCCGTCATAAATAGATACACAAGCCATGTGTTTAAAGGAATGCCTCTGGTAAATAATAAGGCACCCGTCCCGATAACTCCGATGATCGGAGTCGCAAATAAGAAGATTGTGGTCTTCAACGCGTATTTCTTTTTCGTTTGTTCCATGTCGGTTTTTCCCGTCTTGGTTTTTCTGATAAGAGCGGAATCGGTGGTCCAGGTTGCGAAAAAATTCGGAAATTTAGAATTTTTCCCTTCGGCTCCAATGCGGCTCAAAAATCTGTTTTTTCCTGAGGAGTTTCTACTATCATGGGATTCCGGGCATTGCCCGAGGGAGATCCGCTTTGAGGGAAGAATTGTTTCAACTCATTCAAACCCACGCCTATCGTTTCCGAGAGGAACCTTTCACACTGGCCAGTGGTAAAAAATCCAGGCATTACTTTAATTGTAAGGAAATCACTCTTCATCCGCAAAGATTGGAATTACTTTGTAAGTATATTGTGGAAAAACATCTCCCGGAATCCGGTCTGGACGGGGAAGAGGCCTTTGGAGGTCTCACTATGGGAGCGGATCCTATTTGTTTCGGGATCGCTTTGGAATACCGTAAACATTCCAAGAACGTGTTCCCGTTGATCGTGAGAAAACAAGCCAAGGATCACGGCACCAAAAATTTGGTAGAAGGCGGCGTAAACGCTGTCAAATCCTGTGTGGTCGTGGACGACGTGATCACAACGGGAGGTTCCACCTTGCAGGCGATCAAAAGTTTAAGAGATGCAGGATTGGAAGTGAAAGCATGTATTTGCATTTTAGACAGGGAAGAAGGCGGTAGAAAAGCGATCGAAGAAGAAGGGATCCAGGTTTTCCCTTTGTTTAAAAAATCGGAATTTGGAAGTTTAGAATAATGTCCGTATTTCAATACGATTCTCCCGTTTTTAAGAAAAAATTACTGATCCGAACAGGACTAGTACTTTCTGTTTTCGTAATATTTATCGGAGTCAGTTTCGTTCAGGTGGAATTGGATAAAAGATCCGCATTTCTTTCCATGTATTTGCTCCTGAGCGGTGTACTAATACTGCTTCTTCTAAAAAATTATCGAAGACAGTTAAAAGTATTGGAAGGCGCCAAGGTGGAATTGGATTCTTCTTCCTTAAAACAATGGAACGCGAAAGGCCAATGTATGGAATTCGAATTTCGCGATCTGGATAGTATCGAAAAAGATAGATTTCGAGGTTATGAAAGGATCCTTCTCATCTCCAAACAAGGAACATATATCCCGATCTTAAATTTGGAGAATATGGATCAGTTCTTAAGCGAGTTAGAAAAAAAATCCGGCAAAAAGGCGAAAGTTTTCGAAGAAGATTCGAAGGTGTTAACCTGGAAAACCCTCATTGCTTTTGTGCCTTCGATCGGTGCGGCAATCGCTTTCGGAAGCGGATACTGGAAGGAAAAACAGGACGCGTTATTTATCGTGTTCATAACGAATGCACTTTTGTTCCTGATCTATTTTCCAAAAGATCGAATGGACACGGGATATTCCGTAAGAAGGAGATATATCTTTATCTTAGTGGTATTGCTGATCGTTTTACTAGCTCGATATTTCGAGTGGATTAATTTTGGATAGAACCCGAATTGGTGATCCCTTTCAGAATATTCATTTTTTTTTGAGCAAGCCTTCTCAGCTCGGTCATCTCTTCCGTAAAATTTTGTAAGATTGGATCCAGATGTATATGGTTTTCCATAGTTTGGATACTATCCCTAACGTATTTTAGATCGTCGAAGTTGACTAACTTTCCTCCTAAGATTAGTTTGCGCACCGTATCGAATTCGTACTTTCTCAAATGGATACGAACTAAAAACTCAACGGAAAATTTAGCAGTAAGCCTGGACCAAGGGCTTTTCGGATTAAAAGCGACTTCGTTAGATGCGACTGCATCAGCCGCTCTTTTAAATCCCAAAGGGGAATTTCCGCCACCCCCGCCCAAAGAAGTTATTTCGTAATCAGGAATATCTCTCGCTACGGTGACAGGGGCCCCGTTCCTTTCCAATAACTCCGATAATAAATTTCTGCGCCTATTATCGTCATAATCGTTGGGGGCAGCGGTGAGAACCCTTTGGTATTCTTCCAACATTACTGCGATATTGATGAACCTTCCCAAGGGAGTATTATTATGTTCTTTGATCTTAGGAAATAATTCTCTGGTGATCTGGAAGGGAGATTTTCTTTTATAATAAGTGGCCTCGTATGCCTTCTCCAGTTTTTTCTCCGCAAATCCTTTCAGCTCCGTGACAATGTTTAGGTCGGCGTAGATATATGCGTCCACTCCCTGGTCTTGGTCCCTGGAATTTTTGGATTGTTCGGGAAGAACGATCTTAATGATAAAAATATAACGAGCTTCTCGGAGCATTTCCAGGATTTGGCGGATTTCGTGCATATCTCTGGAAAAGAATGCGATCATATCCTTCAAAAAAGAATCGGAAGTAGGGATCCGATTGTCCTCCTGCTGATTGATCTTTTTGATCTCTTCGGCAAGTTCCAGGGCAATTTCCAGCTGAGTAGCCATCGAAGGAATAACTTACTTCGGGCTAGCTGGGAATCAAGATAGT
Source organism: Leptospira sp. B5-022 (assembly GCF_000347035.1). Taxonomy (GTDB): domain Bacteria; phylum Spirochaetota; class Leptospiria; order Leptospirales; family Leptospiraceae; genus Leptospira_B; species Leptospira_B cinconiae. The sequence continues at coordinate 35,503 of NZ_ANIJ01000038.1, read as the reverse complement.
TTTCCTTATTCCGGGCTGAGCTGGAAGCTCATTTTTCTCAATATACGTAGAGGATAGATTGCGGAAATCCAACCCAGGATCGGCGCAAAAATTAGGATGAAGACCGGGGTTTCGGGTAAAAAGGAGAAGGTAAGAGTCCAACCAAATGCGTTCTTGTTTACCACGTACAAAATGATAGGAGACATGATAAGAGAAGAGAGGATCCCGAAGAATGCACCGAATCCTGTAAGATAAACCGACTCCGTTTTTAGAATGATACCAAGTTGCTCCTGAGACGCTCCCAAATATTTCAGAAGGCCTAAGATCCTTCGCTTATCGTATAAAGTATGGACCAAGGAGGAAAGTAGTGAAATGACCGAGATCAGAATGGCGGTTGCCTTGAGAGAATCCAAAACTCTGAATACTTTATTGATCTCGTATAGATAAATTTCCCTAAGTTGTGCGGAATCCAGGAGAATTAAGTCCTTGTATTCGGGATCCGACTTTAGAAAGTCCAAAATTTTATTTTTGGAATATTCTATCCCGGAAACGTCCGAGTATTCTCTTTTTAAGAAAAGTTTAATGGAGTTTATGGTCTTAACTTCGAAATTTTTTTCGTAGGAACGGATATCCATCATTACCGTTCCCTTTTCCGAAAAAAAATGTTCTTTGATCCCTTTAATATGAAAATTCTTAATACCGAAAGGAGTTTGGGAAACGAGAATATCACCCACTTTCAGTTTTTTTAAATGTGCCATATTCGAAGAAATTAAAATATCGGTTTCTTCCTTTACCTCATTCTCTATTCTTTCCGGCTTGTCCCTATAAACGGAAAAATCGTATGCATGAATGATAAAATTTCCTTTATCGGTATCGAAAGAAGTATTCACCAAAAAACCGTCCAGGTAAGAGCTTACACCTAAATCCCTGATCTTTTCCGGAAGGTCTTTCGGAACTCCGCCGTGGATCCCGGAATGGAAAAATCGATCGTTTATGATCGTAAAGTCGGAAGGATATTCGGAATCCACCCAATCATTCAAAGATTTTTTATAACTGTCCGTAAGAATGGTCAGACATAAAACCAAAGAAACCGCGAGCATCACAGTTGCCGCAGTCAAAGTGTTCCTTCCAGGATTTTCTTTTAATTCCTCCAAACCGATTCTGAAAAAAGGAAAACTTTTATCACTTTTATCCAGGATCTTGGACACGCCCGAACTGAATAAGGAAAGTAGATAAGGAAAAGCGAATGTGATCCCGATGGTCACACCTCCTACACCCAGTAAACCGGGCAGAGGAAGCTTCCATGGAGATGGAAGATTAGAAATCCCTAAAGAAGCAAAAAAAATAATTCCACCGTAGATCGCAAGTTTTGAGTTCGGGATCTGTCTTTTTTCTTTTTGGGAATCTCTAAGTATGGAAAGGGGAGGGACCTTACCTGCTCGGATTGCAGGATACACGGAAGAAAGGATCGAGCCCAAGATCCCAAGTCCGGCAGCGAGGCCCAAATCGATGAGGGAAATAGAACTATAAGTGGATAATAGGTTTTTATCCACGAGTCCCGACTCTGGACGGAAAAAATCCAAACCGGAGAAGAATATTCCGAATAGGATCCCTAAGACGGTACCTATACTTCCTAACAAAACGGACTGACTTAAAAAAAGAAAAATAGAAGATCTTACATCCAATCCTAAGGTTCTTAATATTCCCAGTTCTCTTTCTCTACTCAAATACAGACCGGTCATTGTATTGGAAACCATGAAGAACGCGATCAAAAGCGAGATAAAAGAAATGATAAGAAGATTTAATTGAAAAGAACGAAGTGCATTTGCCGATTTTTCTTGGATCTCTTCCGAAGTTTCTATTTTGACATTTGAGCCTAAGAACTTTTGTAAACTTTCTTTCGTTTGGGAAAGATCAACTGAAGAGGACTTTAAAAGTAAATAGTCCGCTCCGTCTATATCCGGGATTTTTTCTTGGATCAAAGAAATGTCTTCGATGACCAGAAATCCACCTTCCATATCAACCGGAGTATAATCCTTAAACTCCCAAGTTTTTCCATTTAGTAAAAGAGTGAAAGGTTGACCTTTGAATTTTTCCGATAGAGACTTGGATACATACGTTTTTTCTAATGGACCGGAAGTATCCGATCCATTGTCTATCTTTAAGGGAATTCCTAAATATTCTTTGGTTAGGTCCATTCCTATGTACAAAACCCTTAGATTGTCCGAGGAAATTCCTTCTTTCTGTATCCTGGGTCTAATCGCGGAAATATTTCTTAGATCCGGATGGGACTGTATTTTGGAAAGGATCCGCCAATTAAGGCTTTGCTCGGAGTTACTTGGAGAAATTTTTAAATTAAAATCTCCTTTCAGGTAACCCATGGAAAAATCGATGAGAGATTTTTCCGCCTTATTTGCATTACTTGTAGTGGATAAAAAAAGTCCCACACCCAAGGAAATCCCTAAAAGTGCGAATATGAATCTAGGAAGATGTGTCTTAAAATATTCGTATAGGAATAAGAAGTATAAATTCATACAAGACCCAGGGCAGGATTTTGTTCCGGCAAGATGAGTCCATCCTTCATTTTGAGTCGGACTTTTCCTTTTTCTCCGATCTCCCTATCGTGAGTTACTATGAATAAGGAAAACTTTTCCTTCTCTTGTAGCTCTAATAGAAGTTCCAAAATTTTATGCGCGTGATACGTATCTAAATTCCCGGTAGGTTCATCCGCTAAAACGATACTCGGACGTTTTGCAAGCGCTCTGGCGATTGCGACTCTTTGTTGTTCTCCACCCGAAAGTTCGTCCGGTTTATGTTTAAACCTATGAGCCAGATCCACCTTTTCTAAAGCTTCTTTGGCGATCTCTCTCGCCTTGGATTTTCCGAAACCGGAGATATATAGAGGTAAGGCTACGTTTTCTAAAGCGCTTAAGTAAGGAAGAAGGTGAAAGAACTGGAAGATGATCCCGGTCTCGTTCCTGCGATATTCGGTAAGTTCTTGTTCCGTAAAATTGCTAAGGTTTTTTCCGCCGATCCAAACTTCTCCGGAATCTGCTTGGTCAATGCCGGATAGAATATTCAAAAATGTGGATTTACCGGAACCGGATGGGCCCATCAACGTTAAAAAAGTATCCGCAACTTCTAAGTTGATCCCTTTCAGGACCGGGACGTGTTGTTTTCCATTAATATAGGACTTGGTTAAATTTCGGATCAGGATCTTGTTTGTCGGATTCGACATGGTCCTATTTTGCATCCTCTAGGAGAGGAGGCAAGGAAAAGAAGGGCGGTTTCGCACGGAGCTCACAGAGGAGACGGAGCAGTAGTGAGAGAATATAATAGTTTTATATATTTAAAATAAGTTTGAGGACAAACGAAGGTTTCGCACGAAGCTCACAGAGACCACGAAGGAATATCAGGATCTGGGAACTCCAACACCCGACTCCTCTCGGTGCTCAACGTTTCTAAATTAAAAACTCTCTGTGTTCTCCGTGATCTCTGTGCGAAAAAATTACCTAGTAATTCTAGCGAATTCGATTCCTTGGTAATAGTGACGGATGATCTCCGCATAGGTAAAATTCTGTTTTGCCATGCCGAAACTTCCCCATTGGCTTAGTCCCACACCATGACCGGCGCCCATTCCCTTGATCAAAAATCCTTCACTCTCTCTTTTGATACCGAAACGAAGAGACTTCACTGAAGTTCCGAGCAAATTACGGAATTCTTTTCCTTTCATTTTAGATGTGCCTTGTTTGCCGATCACTTCCAAAAGATCCACTCTACCGGAAGGAGTTCTAGAAAGTACTTGGATGGATTGAATGGAGCCCACGCCTAGGGAAGAAAGAGTTTGATCCATTTTATCTTGGTTTACAATTTCTTTCCAAACGAAATTATCCCCGGCTTCATCGAATCTGGAGGCGACGGATTCCAAATACGGAAGCCTTTTTCCTCCCCAAACTTGGTCCGGAGTTTCTGTTCTTCCACCGCTATTGGAATGAAAGAACATATGGATCGGATCGTCTTCATAAACGGCAAGAACACCTTCCGTATCACGAACAGCTTGAGTGGTTCTTGGATTTTCTTTCGTCATACCTGCATACGCTTGTGAATTCACAGTGGATTCCACATCGTACGCCGTATCTTTTTTGTTCAAGATCTCTCTAACTGCATAAGTCCTGGAACAGATCGCTTGCGCTTTTAAAGCCTCTGTCGGCCAGCCTGCAGGAACTTCGGAAGGAACAACGGAATACAAATATTCTTCCAAAGGAACTCTGTTGATCACCAGAATATTGCCGCTTTTATCAGGTTGGAGTAAAATTTCTCCTCTGAACTTTCTTCCTTTATATTCCAGACCAGGATTGTCCGCAACGAAACGGATGGGCGCCTTCAATTTTTTAGCATCAAGAGACACCGCATCGTAAGCACGTTTGATCAGAAGATCGTTCACATCATATACGAAAATTACACCGTCCGCTTTGATCATCAGATCGGATTCAGCCTTACCTAAAAAGACACGGATCTTTTCGGACGTTTTGAGAGCGTTCGGAGAATTCCAAGGACGGATGATGACGGTATTACAGCCCCAAACCGCCAAAATTAAGAATGATAGAATGATGAAAGAAAGTCGTTTCATGGGCACCTTCGGTTTCGTATACCTTTGGTACTTACTATCGAAAAAAAATCGGATTCCCTTCAGCGATTTTTAGGGGAGAAGATGGATACTGCTTCTAAATGAGGAGTCTGAGGGAAGGGGTCGCAAAGTAGGAACTCTTCCATTCGGTAGGATTCTTCCAGGAGTTTTGCATCCCTCAGAAGATTTTCCGGGTTACAGGAAATATAGATAAGTTGGGAAACGGGGTTGGAATTTAAGAAGGTACACAATTCGGGGGAAAGGCCGCTTCGTGGAGGATCTGCGATCACAACGGAATCCTTCCAAGGTAGATTGGCAGAGGACATTTTCTCCAATCCCTTTTTGTGAAACAGGTCGAATGCCAGAAATTCAATCTTTTTGTCCGGGAAAACCTCCTGTAGGAACTCCTCACCCGCGGAAACCGAAGAAGATACGATATCGATCCCTAAGATCCGAGAAAATTTTTCTCCGAATAGAATCGAAAAAAATCCACTCCCGCAGAAAAGGTCGGCAAGATTTTCCGCACGGACAATTTTAGATTTAATAAATTCTAAAATTTTAATGAACTCTTTCGGGTTCGGTTGAAAAAAACCGTCAAAAGGAATTTTGAATTTTTTACCCCAGATCTCTTCGATAAGATAAATATTTCCCCGGATTGCGATCGCTTCTCCCGATGCGGAAATTTCTCCTTTTTTGCGGTTGAAACAAAATACTATATTTTTCGCGCTTAGGACTTCTAACGCCTTTTCCGCAACTTTCCGCATCAGATCTTCGTTTTTGAAATCTTCCGTGAAAGTAAGAATACTCATGGAGTCGTCATGGAAAACCGATTTGCGAAGAGTAAAATATTTCAGGTAACCTGATTCTTTTTTGCGGTCATATTCCAAATCAGGAAAACATTCTAAAAGTTTTTGAAAAAGTGGCATTTCCGAATTTGCCCAGTCCGTTTGGATGGAACAGTTCCTTATCGGCACGATCTTTCTGAAATTTCCGGACATTCTTAATCCGACGATTCGACCGGGAAAAACTGCAAAATCCATACGATTCCGGTAAGAATAAGAAGAATCCGCAGGAGAAACAGATAGTCGGCTCGGATCAAAATTTTCTAATCCGTTTAAGATCGGCTCGGTTGTTAATTTGAATTGTTCCGAATAGGGCAGGTGTTGGCCGGAACATCCTCCGCATTCTCCAAAACTTGCACATTGAGGAGCAGAGATCCTCGGCTCTAGATGAATAGGATCCCATTTATAGAATACTTTTCTTTTTCCGAATTTGTATACGTTATATACGTCTCCAGGAAGCGAATAAGGGATTTCTATTTTTCTTTTTCCTAATGTACCTTCACCTCTTAGGTTGGGAAGAAGGTTTTCAATCTCTAAAACTCCGAAAGGTTCCTGATCAAACATGGATTAAGGACGAATGTCTATATTCTCCAGGCCTTGGTTGGTAAATATCTCTTCGTATTTGCTGATATAAGGAGCTTCTTTTTCGATCCTTTCTTCGATTGCCATAGAAGCGACTCCTGTTTCTCCATACTCTTGAAGAAAATCCCTTCTGGCCATTCTGTGAATAAGCTCGTCCCAGAATAATTCGTTATCGTAATCGGAGATGATATCGAATATATCCGTTTGGTCTTCGAATTTGCGAGTAGGGAAATACACATCGTCAGCGGCATCGTAGTCCACGAATTCCTGCTTCCCAAAATCTTTTGCAAAGGAAAGTATGTATTGCTCGAGTTCGGCGTAGGAATTTAACTCCTCGTCCCCTTCGTTAAAAGCATTGATCATCCAACTGGAGATCGCGATGGATTTTAGTAAGGTTTCGTACTGCTCGGGTGTGAACTCAATTTTCATGAAAAATCCTCGAATTAGGGTCAATTTTAACCGTAGAGCCCAAGGAGCTACCAGATTTTTTCAGAGGGTTGCCAACTTTAGGTCCTTCGTACTTTGTATTTGCCTGGTCTTAGGATTCGGGTCTTGCACAAGCTCTCAGAGATTCGATCAACTGAAAAAAGCGAAAGAGGATCAAGCCTTGGTATATGTGCTTAGGCCGCAGAGAGAAGCTCAGTCCTTATTCACCTTTCGTATCGAATTGTATCGATATTCCGGATCTTTTAAAGAAGGGAATAGAGTATTATTCCAAAAATTCGGATTGGATTCCGGCGAATATAAGGTCTTGGAGCTTGCTCCCGGATTTTATACGTTAAAATGTAGGGACTTCGAAAAAGTATTTTTCGCAAAGGAAGGTAAAGTAATCTTCTTATCTATAGAACTTTATAATACAGGTAACTTCTCTTTACCGGAATTGTTTATCCAAGAACCCAAACCGGAAGAGGCACTTAGATCTTTATTGGAAGGTAAAAGAATGTACTGGTTCCCTTCCGAAAACTAAGGAGTCCAATGAGAGACCAGTTCTTCCAGGAATTTTAAGAATTTTTTTGCTCCGTCGGATCTGCCCATTCCCATCCAATCTAGATGTCCTCCTCCTTTGATCTCCCAGAAAATTTTTGGATCCTTCGCTTTTTGGAAAAGTTCCATCCCGTTCGGATAGGAAACGATCTGGTCCTCTGTTCCATGCACGACCAATAGTTTTACCGGAGAAATTTGATCCGCTACTTCTCCCGGACTTAAATGATCCGAGAAGAAGAACCCGACCAATTGCCCTATCGGAAAGAAAAACGCTCTCTCTGCCACCGTTTTAGCCACATGAGAATAATACGCGAAAGTCCCGTCGCCGACTACGAGTAATAATCCCTCTTTGTTTTGTATTTCTCCGACGGCTCGTATTGCAAGCGCTCCACCCATACTTTGTCCGTAAACAATCCAAGGAATGCCCAGTTCTTTTGCCCTGTTTTGTTGGAATTTCAGAATTTCTTTAGAATCTTCTAATATAGATTCCTTTTCCGCTTCTCCTTCCGAATCTCCGTAACCTCTATAGTCCCAGATCACTAATTCGTAACCTTTTTCCACAAGCCATACAAGACTGATATAGTGGCTGGACATATTGTCTCCATTGCCATGGAACTGGAGAATGCTCGCTTTCGCTTTTACCCTAGAAGGTTTGAAAATCCAAACTTTGATATTTGTGCCGTCTTTCATCTGAAGAGAAATTTTTTCGGGCCGAAATCCCATTTTTTCTGGAGAGATATACATTTCCCTGGTAGGGTAGAATAACATAGAAGAACAACTGCCCGATAAAAATAGAATAAGAATGGAATAGTAGAAATAATTAAAATTGATACACATAGGAGAAGCTAGCTTCATTATAATTCCTTTGGGCTTTTGCCTCTAATCTCAATTCATGATTGGCATGGATCGCATAACGAAACCCTAATTGTGCCTTATAATCGTCCGGGATCCCGTAAACGGAAAAAGTATAATAATGCAAAGACAAGACCGCCTTAAAAATATCAAAATTGGCGATCCAATAAGTCGCGATCTGAGGAGCCACAATTGCATTCGTATCGTACTTACCATTATACCTTACTTTTGCACCTGCTTGTGCGGAGAATAAAAACCGTTTTGGCCCCTCCGAAAATTCGTCCTGGAAACTATAACCGAAAGTAGTCTCTAAATTTGCGTTTGTGACTCTTTCATATTTTTCGGATCGGGAGATCTCGTCCAACCGATAGAGCGTATACGACAGATCTTCCGGTCGGAGGAGTGCCTGCCATTCCAGAAGTTTTCTATCTTCTTTGTTCCTGTTTTTTTCATAAACGGAAGAGTCCGCACCCGAATCCACAAAATAAGAAACGGAACGACCTAATGAATTATAAGGAGTTAAGGATAACATGCGGATGATATGAAATTCTTCCAGATGTAGTTTTTTTGAATCCTGATAATACCTTGCCTTGAGAGAAAAATAATCCACGGAAGAATTCGGGATATAACCTTGGTCCGTATTCAATAGATCGTGGACTGCCGCCCTATAACCGAAACCTAAAAAATTTCCCAGATTGGAAGTCCCAACTTCATTATACAATGCCGAACTTCCGTGACCTATATGGGGGCTCTGGGTAATGGGAGAATATCCGGAATCATCGTAGTCGGTCGGGAGTTTGCTCCTGAACAAAAGTAATTGTTTGTAAGTTTGGTCCCATTCTTTCGGAGAATTTCCTTCCGCTTTTTTATAACGGAAAGAATCCAGGATCGTATCCGAAAGAAAAGAAGTCCTAATCTTAGGATCGGGTTCCTTATTCGTCAAAAGGGAAATATTGGCATTCTTCATTACATTTTCATAAAGATCCCTTTCTTCTTCGTTCATTTTCCTGAGTTTTTGGATAATTTTACTATGTAGAGAAGGCCGATATTTGATCTCTTTAACAAGACCGGCCTGCTCAATGTATTTTTTAACGGTATCTCCCGGGATCACAAAAGGTGCTTTGTCCCGAAGGTAAAGACTTGGTCTCGCTACTTCTATCAAAGAAAATAGATGATAGGAACAGTTCTCATCCAGAAAATAATAATCGAATGTGGCCGCTCCCAGTTCCCAGAGATGCCTTGTCATTCTTTTGACTTCTTCCTCTTTTAGGTCCAGTTCGTATTCCCAAAGATCCCTGCTTTCGATATCATTATATTCCGCAATTTTAACATAGTAAGGAAATAAGGAGAATGTTCCGGGATATCCGCCGAACAAACCCAAAATAGAATACACGATCGCATTTGTAGACTCAGGGTCCGCGTTTGCGGCATAGTTCACGGAATATTCTAAAATTTCTTTCCGATTCGGATCTCCTGAATCCAATTTTAAAAGGGTATGACCGAAGATGGAAGCGGGGGCATTCATATAATAAGAAGCGAATATGATTTTTGCTCCTTTCGGGTTCAAGGTAGCGAACCATTTTTCGAATCTGGAACAATCTACTTCTGTAAAATCCTGATCCGGAATGGAAAGTTTCTCTTGGATCCATCTTTTTCTTTCCGGAAATTTACACGATGGATGCATCCAATTTTCCTCTCCGGACGGAGGTGAGGCTGGCGTCATAAACGCTTCAATGGCGGAGAGTAGCTCACTTTTCGGATTGTTTCTTCCCTCCTTGGAAAGAAAAAAAGAAGAAGAATCCGCTTCGCTTACCCAGTTGCCGAAAGTTGTCTTAGAATAATGTAATAGAAGGATCCAATATCTTTCTTCCCAAAGTTTTTTGACCTCTGCTAATTTTTGGTATTCTAGGATCTTTTTCGTGTCCGTCGCATAAGCAGAGCTGAAAGTTCCGAAGAGGGAGAATAAAAAGAGTAGTATAAAAAAAGAACGGAGCCTAGTTCGCACTTAGAGTTTTAGATTTTCAGAATATTCCCTTCTCCTTTGGGGAGAAGGGAATTGAACCTTAGAATATAAGGTGCGTATGATCAGATTTTGCAACTACCGACTAAAGCGGAGTTGTTTGCTACTTCGAATCTCATTTTTTCCAAAAAGGAATCCGGAGTATTTTGGTCGAAAAGTGCGGAGAATTTCTCTTTTCCTACTTTTCCGAATGTTCCCGTATCGGAGCAACCCATCAAAGAAGCGAAGGCTTCCATTTTTTCACCGGAACCTTTCGCAAATTCCTGCTCCAAAGATTGGAAGTTCATGTGAACGAAGATCTGTTGTTCGACTTGTTTTTGAGTGAAACCGCTCGTTTCGCAATTCAAAGTTCCAGTAGAAATCCCGAAACTTTGGTTTAAAACGGTTCCGTTTACGGTTGCCGCGATTACTTGGTGAACTTTTTTATTTTCCGTAATAACAACGGATCCCAAGCCGCATCCTGCAGCACCGTGTTTAGCGGAAGCCACATAAAATGGGGAAGCTACTAGAGCGAGAAAAAGAGATACTGATAATATTCTTTTCATGAGTTATCTCCTTAAATTTTGCAGCTTTTAGAGAGTGCTGCGTCTTTTCTGATCCCGTCTTTTACTGCGCTGAGTAAAGAGGAAGGTGTGGTTTCCTGAGTATACAATACATCGAAATTGGATTTTGTGTATTCTCCCAATTGTGCGGTTCCGTTTGTGGAACAACCTAGAAGTCCCGAAAGAGCTTCTAATTTTTCCCCTTTTCCTTGTGCCATTTCAGCTTCCAAAGAATTAAAATTGAGGGAAACGAATACTTCTTGAACTTTTTCCTTTTGAACCAGTCCGTCTGTTGCACAACCCAAAGTTCCGGTTGAAATTCCGAAAGTTTGGTTACCTGAAGTACCATTTGTAGTGGCTGCTAAAATTTGGTGACCACCTTTGTTTTCTTTAAAAACCAGAGACCCAAGGCCGCAACCTGCAACACCGTAGTCTGCGGCGGAGACCGAAATTCCCGAGGACAAGCAGAGTAAACCGACTAATCCTATCGATAGAAGTTCTTTTTTCATAAGTGAACCTCTCCTTCCTTTTTAGTTGGAAAATATAAAATTCCTTCGAAAGGAGATGTCAACCAGAATTAAACATAACAAAACATTCACCTTCGCGATAACGGAAAAGTTTTCTCTTTGGAAAGAATTTTTTATTTCGCGGATTCTTTACTCGTAAAATCGCGGATAAACGGAAAAATTTTTCGAAATTTCTGTCCGTATTCTTGGAAACGTTGGATACAATTGTTCGGTTGATCCTTACCTTTCGTTCGGAATACTACCTCTGTGGTTTTTTTATAATTTTTCCTTTTTTAAATCTTGACTCGAATCTTCTCAAAAAGATGATCCTCTCTAAAGTTTTTCCTTTCGAAAGAAGGTATGACGTTCTTTTCTATGTTTTTGTCTCTTGCCGAAAAATTTTCGGATCCAACAACACGCAAAACTAAGCGAAAATAAACAAAAAAGTAATATAGTATAACGGAGATAGATTCAATGAGAAAAATCATGTTATTAGCTGCCGCGTTAGTATTAGTGTCTGTAAGCAATTGTCTTCCAATCGTTTATGGATCCCTTTACACCAACGTAACGGACAACGCGACCATCTTCAACAGAGACAACTCTCAAAAAGACGGAATCGGTGAAAAATCGGGAGAAGCATGTGCATCTTCTGTTTTATTGCTGATTGCAACCGGGGACGCAGGTATTAAAGCTGCTGCCAAAAAAGGCGGGATCAAAGTGGTTAAATCCATCGATTTCAACAGATCGAACGTTCTTGGATCACTTTATGTTTCCAACTGTACGATAGCTTACGGAGATTAATTATCTCTTAGTTCATTTAAAATGAACGAAACTATCGAATTGTTTCCGATTTGATCCATTGGATCGTCTTGGAAAAACGGTTTCTAAAGGTCGTGTAAAATTTCATTTTACGCGGCCTTTTTTCTATTTCCTAAATTTTCTCCTTTCGTATTTCTTTCTTAGATGAAACACACATATTTGCTCCGATTCGATTCTAAAATATTCTTATTAGCCTTTATATTTGTTTTTTCTAATTTTTGTAGCGGAAGAGCGGACGGGGATCTGAAGGTTTCCGATGTCCCTCCCGATATGAAAAAAGTTTCCTGTGATACTCCTGCGTATCGAGTTAAAAATCTTTGCGAGGATGAAAAGGCGTACTTAGATTGGGCTTCGAAAGCATATCCCGAGCTAAACTCCTTGGATACATTGACCGAGGAAAACCTTTTAAAAGTATCGGAAGAGACTGAGGATATAGATAAGGGGGCCGCGATCTTTTATCATAGGATTATCAACGACTCCAGGAATAAAAGGTTTTTGGAATATTTGGACAAAAAGGAAAAAGAGTTCTCAGGGAAACGTCCGGACTTTTCTTCCAGAAAGATCGTACTAGTAATGGTTCCTGGTATGTTCTATGCGGACAATCCCAGCGTAGGAGCGGATGGCGCTTCGATTCGTAAGATGGTGGCAACTGTCGGAATACGTTCCGATCTGATCCCTATTGGACAGGTTTCCGATGTGCGTGAAAACGCTAGGATCATCTGCGAATACTTAGAAGTTTCAAATCCGGAAGAAACCGTGATCATTGCCTCTCCTAGTAAGGGTTCCTCTGATTTTAGAATGGCCATAGAAAGATGTGGGAATGAGCCCTATTTTAAAAAAGTGAAGGGTTGGTATAGTATAGGCGGGATCTTAAAAGGTTCCAGAATGATAGAAGGGATCTTGAATGATTTTTGGGTTAAGCTGGAAGTAAGAAGTTATTTTTTCTTTAAAGGTTATGATTGGGACGGATTTTTATCCATCCGAAAAGGGCAAGATGCTCCCTTGGATAGAGATTGGAAACTTCCTCCCGGGGTCAAGATGATCAATTTGGTGGGAGTTCCGCTGTTCCGTCATGTTACGGAAAGGGCCCGTCCATATTATAATTTTTTAATGAATTACGGCCCCAATGACGGGATCATTCTTTTGTCCGATTCTATCCATCCAGGGGGCTTAGTATATCCTTCTTTTCGGAACGATCATTATTTTACTCGACCTATGCCTACGGAAAGAATACTTGCGATGATAGAATTTCTTTTGGATCCCAACGCTCCCGCACTTTAGCTTAAAGTTTAGAGGAATACAGATCGGATTCGAATTTGTCTATTACGGCCTGGTAGGCATCGGATTCGCTAGGGTAGATATAATTTAACCAGAGAACCGGAAGGGTAAGTATCCAAACGAATGCTTTTCTGGTTATCTCATATTCAAAGGTTTTCCACACCGCATTGTCCTTATATACGGTAAACGTAATGTTTGCCCCATCCTTTCCGCTATAAGAAGGAAAAATGGTGAAAGTTGCGTAAGATAAATACAAAAAGATCATTGCGGATAAAGACGGATCTTTTTGGTAGGACTTCATATCTATATAATATCCTTTTTCAGGAGGATAATTCTCTATTTCTTTCCAACCCTTTGCAATAAACGCCTTTCTTACCTCGGGTTCGGCCCTGCTTAAACCTGGAAATCTACTGATTAAAAAATAGATACGGTCCTTATTTTTGTTGGGAGAATGATCCGACTCCAATTCCTTCCACCCTCTTTTCAGGAATTCTTTTCTCCTTTCGTGAGGATTCCAATCTTTCGGATCTTTTACGCTAAAGTAGATTATCGAGTCGGAAGGCTTTTCTTTTTTGGGAATATCCGTATAGTTAATAATGCACCCGTAAAAAGAAAAAAAGACAAGTACAATGAAGGGGAAATTTTTCATACTAATTGATACGGATTTCCCGACACGTTAACGATTGGAAAGATGCCGATCAGAGAAGCAAGGAATTTATTGCAAACTTATTCCGTTTCCGCTAAAGAATATCCCGTTTCCAAATAAAACTGGAAAGTTTTGTCCAGGCTATAAGGGCCCGCATATCTGGAAAGATCCTTCTCCAGTTCTTGGGCCTTTAGATTTTTATACATGTCCTTCCATTCTTTGGAAACGATGAGAGCCGATTCTTCAGGTTCCGTTTCCGCTACGGATCGGAGGGCGAATGCCAATACTTCCCAACTGAAAGAAGAATGTTTGAGAAGTACGTTCCATTCTTCAAGGCTTGGACTTTTTTTTGTGCGGATGATCTCTTCTAATAATTCCGTTCCTAAAATCCCCGAGTCCGATCCTATTTGTATATAATATCTTCGTAAAGGAAGAAGATAGTCCTTATCCGGGAAAATATTTTTTCTGAGAGAAAGTAAGAGCGCTCTTCTTGCGAACGCGGCGGATTCGAGGAATCTTCTCTGGTCCAGATATTCCATACTTAAAATATGATGAAAGATCGGCTCGTCTCTGAAGATATTTGCTCTTTGCAGTAGTCCTTCTTCATATAGATTGGAATCTTTGGATTTATAAGATAAAATACAAAGTCTATGTAGGCTTTTGTTTCTGGGGAAGTAGGGTAGGAATCTTTTGCATCTTGCGATAGAGTCGTCTATCTTTCCCGCTTTCTGGAAACCGGAGATCTCATCTAATAGAGCTTGTTCTTCCGCTTGGTAAGGGTTGGTTGATTCTAATTCTTTTAAAGCGGCTTTATAATATTCGATATCTCCGATTCTCGAAGACCAGAGTAATGTTTTGTATCTGAGTTCCCTATTTTCCGGATCGCGGGACAATAATACCCTGGCGGTGTTTAGCGCTTTGTCCGGGAATCTGAGCGAATCATACAGTTCGGTCATTTCTTCCAATAATTTGGTTTGGTCCGGATTTAATCTTAGGCTTGTTTCGTAACTTTTGAGCGCTTCTAATTCTTCTCCTTTTCCTTTTTGGGATTTTCCTAAAATCCAATAGTAACGGAAGTCTCTAGGCTCTCCAGTCTCGTCGGCGATCTGTAATTTTTCTAATGCTTGTTGGTATCTGCCTCTTGCCGCTTCTTCGCCTGCCTGCTGGATCAGCTCTTCCCAAGAAAAGGTTGAACTCAAGGCCAGGACCGATTTTATAGTGCAAATAACTAGAAAGAACCAAATGGAAAGTGTACGTCTCATATTAACTTTGGCAAACACAGGTCCCATCTTTTTAAACCATCGGAAATTTTAAAAAAAAACAAGAGGTTTCCCTGAATGAATTCGGTAACCATTATTCTGGCTTTTGCCTTCCTGGCTATTTTGACCGCCGTAGTATACGCATTGAAGGTCACCAGGATCCAAATCGGAACTGAGGGCGGAAAGGATAACGAATCCAAGAAATTGATCGAAATTTCTTCCGCAATCTCCGAAGGCGCTATGGCCTTTCTCGTGAGAGAATACAAGACCATTTCTCTCTTTATTGCCTTTATGGCAGTTCTGATCTTCTTCCTTTTGGACAATCCGGAAACTCCGGATTTTAACGACGGGTTGTTTACTGCGATCGCCTTCGTTGCAGGGGCCCTAATCTCCTGTCTTTCCGGCTTTATCGGTATGAAGATTGCAACCATCGGGAACGTTCGTACCGCACAAGCGGCGAAAACTTCCATGACCAAGGCTTTCCGAGTCGCTTTCGATTCCGGTGCGGTGATGGGATTCGGACTGGTTGGTCTTGCCGTTTCCGGCATGATCGGACTTTTCCTGCTATATACTCATTTATTCCAAAATGTAGGAACTCTTTACCTTATGGAAGCTCTGGCCGGTTTCGGTCTTGGGGGTTCCGCAGTGGCTCTTTTCGGAAGAGTGGGTGGGGGAATTTATACCAAGGCTGCAGACGTTGGAGCGGATTTGGTAGGAAAGGTGGAGAAGGGAATCCCTGAAGATGATCCTAGAAACCCTGCGACTATCGCCGATAACGTAGGGGATAATGTGGGTGACGTTGCCGGTATGGGGGCAGATCTTTTCGGTTCTTGTGCTGAAGCTACTTGTGCCGCTCTTGTAATCGGTGCAACTGCAACCGCTCTTTCCGGCAATACGGATGCTCTTTTATATCCGCTTTTGATCTCCGCGTTCGGGATCCCGGCTTCTCTTTTGACTTCCTTCATCGCTTCCGTGAAAGAGGGGGGAAATGTGGAGAAGGTCCTAAAGATCCAACTTTGGGTCTCTACATTACTCGTAGGTGCGATCATGTATTTTGTAACCGATAAATACATGGTGGATTCTTTCGAGATCGCCGGCAAAACGATCGGTAAATGGAACGTATTCATTTCATTGGTTGTAGGTTTATTCTCCGGAATGTTCATCGGTCTTATCACTGAGTATTACACTTCTCATTCTTATAAGCCTGTGAGAGAAGTAGTTGAGGCTTCCAAAACTGGAGCTGCTACAAATATTATTTACGGTCTAGCTTTAGGGTACCAAAGCTCCGTTGTTCCGGTCGTATTGCTCGTTATTACTATCGTTACTGCGAATATTTTGGCAGGAATGTATGGGATTGCAATCGCCGCCCTCGGGATGATCTCTACGATCGCAATCGGTTTGACTATCGACGCTTACGGTCCGGTTTCGGATAATGCTGGCGGGATCGCTGAGATGGCTGAACTCGGAAAAGAAGTTCGTAATCGTACGGATACATTAGATGCGGCCGGTAATACCACTGCAGCTATCGGTAAAGGTTTTGCGATCGGTTCTGCGGCTTTGACTTCTCTTGCGCTATTTGCTGCGTTCATTACCAGAACTAAAACTTCCGGCTTGGATATCTTAAACGCGGAAGTTTTCGGCGGATTACTTTTCGGAGCTATGCTTCCGTTTGTTTTCACCGCTATGACCATGAAATCGGTTGGTAAAGCTGCCGTAGACATGGTGGAAGAAGTTAGAAAACAATTCCGCGAGATCCCTGGGATCATGGAAGGAAAAGCTAAGCCTGATTACAAAAGATGCGTGGATATTTCCACGACTGCGGCCCTTCGAGAAATGATCCTTCCCGGACTTCTCGTTCTTTTAACTCCTATCGTTGTAGGTTACTTGTTCGGAATTAAATCTTTAGCAGGTGTATTAGCCGGTGCATTAGTGGCAGGTGTGGTTCTTGCAATATCTTCCGCAAACTCCGGTGGTGGCTGGGACAATGCTAAAAAATACATCGAAAAAGCTGCGGGTGGAAAAGGTTCCGACCAACATAAGGCTGCTGTTGTGGGAGATACCGTAGGCGATCCTTTAAAGGATACTTCCGGTCCTTCTATCAATATTTTGATCAAGTTGATGGCGATCACAAGCTTAGTGTTTGCGGAATTTTTCGTGCAACACGGTGGATTACTTCTTCGCTTGTTCCAATAAGAAATTTCGTTTTCACGCAAAGGCGCTAAGTTGCAGAGGATCCTCTGGGCCTAGCGCCTTTTTTATTTTAAGTTCGCACGGAGAGTTCACGGAGAAGTCAGAGGGAGAGAGCTATTTGCGATGTTGGAGTTCCTACATGGATTTAAAGAGGACGATTTGATTGACAGAACTAGGATTTTGTGATTAAGAGAATGGGCTCTCCCACGAGCCACTCCCCCCAAATCCCAATGCAGGGCGGGGGCGATCTTTGCTTTCTATGTTGGAGTTCCTACATTCAAGGCCGCATGCTACGTATCTTATCTCCGCAGCATCGTGGCTCTGCGTGAGAATAACGCTGTGTCTCTTTTAACTCTGCGTCTTCACTTCACTGATTTCCTAAATCTCACATAAAACGGATCGAATCCCATCTTCTTCCAGAATTCCACAGCTCCCTTGTTCTCTGAGATCGCTCTCAATTCTACCGCTAAGATCCCTTTTTCTTTTGCGTAACGAAACGTTTCTTCGACGAGAGGTTTCATATAACCGGACTTTCTTTTGCCTTGTTTGGTAACTGCCAAGTCTATGAATAAATTTTTCTCCTCAATGAGATACGGTTTTTCTTCTACTCTCGCAATGAGAAGGGAGACTAGCTCTTCTCCTAAAAACCCGCCGATGAATAATACTTTGTCTGTAGCCCTGAGTTTTAGATAAATATCCACCATTTTAGCGGCCGCTCTAGGGCGGATCTTGAATAATCCGTCTAAAGGGAGTTTATTGACCATTCTAAAAAATTGATTTAGCAATTCAATGGCAGCCTCCCTATTTTGGGGGAGAATGGACCTTATCTCCAAAACTTTTTCAGACATTAAAATAAAACTTTGCAAATGACCGAAGTTTGTGGAGTATTTTTTATTGTAATCGAAGGGAACTTTCTCTTCTTTTTTCAAATAAGTAAAAAAAGAAACGATTCCGGTTGTTATTAATACGAAGGCAAAATGATCTCTCGAGCACTTATAATTTTATCCTTCTTCTCATTCATCAATTGCGAAAACGGCAAATCGGAATTACCGCCGGCAGTTTTGGGATATATCGCTTTGGATTATCTCATTCTCAGCGATCCCGATCGTTCTTCCGTTTATTTTTCCACTGTAAGATCCGTTGATCTTGAAGTTGCGTATGAAACGGATGCACAACCTTTTACCGGGAATTTTACGATCGGCGGTTCTAATATTTGGAATGTGACTGATACTAATATGCAGGATGTTTTTGCGGACAGAGGTTATTCGGTGGCAGTCACTGTGCCTACCGATCTTTCCGAAATGAGCGAGATACCGAACCAAAATAGAACCACCTGGAGTGTGAACCAACTTTTGGATCTCGTTCCTAGATACAGAAAAAGATCTTCCGATTTCCAATCCACTAGTTTTTTTATCATGTATATAAGAGGGCAATTGGCGGATGCACCCGGTGTGATCGCAGTTACGATTTCCGGAGTTTTGGGGATTGGACCTCCTGTGATCTTTGTATTTAAGGATATGATAGATCAATTTGATTCTATTGTTTCGCCAGACAAAGCTGAGAAGGCGGAGCAAATTACGGTGACACATGAGCTTGGACATGCTCTTGGACTTGTGAACGCAGGGATTCCTTTATATTCTTCCCACCAAGATAAAGAGCATGGAAATCATTGTATCAACGAAACTTGCGGAATGTTCTGGGCTTTAGACGACACCAAGGTGGAAACTTTCAGCCCTGCTACTCCTTTGTTATTAGGACAAGAATGTAGGGACGATATCCGAAACTACAATCCCTGATTAAAGGATCTTATCCGCAAAGTAAGACTTCAAAGAATCGATCGAGATCCTTTCTTGAGACATACTGTCTCTTTCCCTTACGGTGACAGTTTTGTCCTTTAGAGAATCGTAATCTACCGTGATACAATAAGGGGTTCCGATCTCGTCTTGTCTACGGTATCTTTTTCCGATAGCGCCGCCTTCATCGTATTCTAAGTTCCCTAAAGAAGATAGGTTTGTATAGATCGATTTCGCAAGTTCGGGAAGTCCGTCTTTTTTCATGAGGGGAAAAATCCCGATCTTCACCGGGGCTACCTGAGGAGCAAAACGAAGAACTGTTCTTGTTTCGCCGTCCGGCAGTTTTTCTTCCGCATACGCGTCAGAAACGACCGCCAAGAATAAACGGTTTAAGCCGAGTGCAGGCTCTACTACATAAGGCACATACTTTTTGTTGGCGGCCTGGTCCTGGTATTTCAGATCTTCTCCGGAAAATTTTTCATGTTGGGAAAGGTCATAGTCCGTTCTGGATGCGATCCCCCAAAGTTCACCCCATCCGAATCCGTATTTGTATTCTATATCGGAAGTGGCTTCGCTGTAAAAGGAAAGTTCTTCCTTTTCATGTTCTCTGACTTTCAAGTTTTCCTTTTTAAGGCCCACATGATCGGTTAAAAATTTAAGGCAATAGTCAACCCAGTGAGAGAACCATTCTTTTTGTGTTCCCGGTTCGCAGAAGAATTCCATCTCCATTTGTTCGAACTCCCTGGTTCGAAATACGAACTGTCTTGCCATGATCTCGTTACGGAAAGATTTACCGATCTGCGCGATACCGAATGGGATCTTGTTCCTGGTCGTGGCGATAACGTTTTTGAAATTGATAAATATACCTTGAGCGGTTTCCGGGCGAAGATAAATATCCTGTGAATCTTCTGCGGAAGCTCCATGAGAAGTTTTGAACATCAGGTTGAAATCCCTGGCTTCCGTGAAAGTTCCTCTGTTGCCGCAGTTTGGACAGGCAAAATTTCCCGCCTTGATAACCTCGTTCATTTTTTCTAAGGTCAATCCTGTGGCGGCGCCTTCTCCTTTTTGGTCTTCCAAAAATTTGTCGGCTCTGATCCTGGTCTTACAATTTTTACAATCGATGAGCGGATCGTTAAAATTGGAAACGTGTCCGGACGCTTCCCAAACTTTCGGGTTCAGAAGGATGGAAGAATCCAATCCTACAACGTCTTCTCTTAAGTGGACAAAATATTTCCACCAGAGTCTTTTTAAGTTATGGAGAAGTTCGGCACCGTAAGGGCCATAGTCGAAGGTATTGGAAAGTCCTCCGTAAATTTCGGATCCGGGATAAACAAATCCTCTTCTTTTACAAACGGATACGATATCCTTGAGAGAGGAATCTAGGGTTTCTTTTTTCTCCATAGGTCCAAGGATTCTCGAATAGGATTCGTGATAAAGTATTAAATTCGTAGGAATTCCTTCAATTCTTGTTTGCTTCCGGAACAAGCTAGGGTCCAATGGACAAGGACATTCGGAATGAAAAAGGAAATTTCGCAGAAGGAAAAACTAGTCTTTTGGGGGATCAATTTTCTCTCTTGGACCTCTCCTATCTCCATGATAGGATTCGGGATCTTTTTTCCCTTGGGAGTTATCTTCTTATTTCCGAAAGAGGATAGGGTCCGTCGGCCGGCTTTCCATTCCGTTCTTCTACAAGTTGTTTTGGGACTGTTTTTATTTTCTCTGGAACTTTTGTTCTTAATTTTTCCGAAAGCGGAAGAGATTTTTTCGGCATTCGTTCTACTCAATTCGGAAGATCCAAGCGCATTCGGTTTCCCTGTTCTGACTCTAATGTTCTTCTTCGGTCTGGCAGTATTCTTTTTACAGGCAAAGTATTTAAGAGAAAGATTAAAACCGGAAGATCCAAGGCCTCTGATCTTAAATCCGGTCCTAGTATTTTTAACCGTATTCTGTTTAATTCTATTTACACATTATCTAACGTACTCCGATATTTTCCGGGCAAAGATGGCCACCTTTGCCGTTTTTTCCGAAAGCGTTTGGATCTTCTTTTTTACGTCGATCGGACTTGCGGAACTTCTATCCGGCAAAAGGCCTTTTTTCTTATTTCGTAGACCTTGGGCCTGGTTTGTAAGGCAGACAAAGGATTCATTCGCGAAAGAAGAAGGAGATCTGCCCGCTTCCGCTAGAAAACGTACGAACGCAAAAGTAAGAGATATGATCTTAGCCGGATGGGGCCATATCTATACGGGACGTTTGTGGAAAGGATTTCCGATCCTATTCGTATATTTGCTCGGGTTATTGTTATTTGCCACTTTCTTCTTTTCTTGGTGGGAACCCGCATTGGGGATCCGCTTTTTAGCAAGTTTAGGATTAAAACCGGGGATTTCCGATAAAAAGTTTTTTGAAGTGGCATCTTCCATTTGGATCTGGTCTGCGATCTTAGTCGCTTTGATTTCGATTAACGTGTTTTCCGGCTGGTTACTTCGTAGGTCTTTCTATTCTAAAACCCCTCTCTTGGGTCTCAGCCCCGGCTTTGAGAACAATCTTGGATTAAGCGTTTTAGTTCACTTAATCGTGATCTGTTTGATCCTACTTATGCCGACTACGATCGCTTTCCAAAAAGAAAGTAAGTCTCGCCCTACCGATCATTATACGCCGGAGAATCATGCGGAATTCTATTTTATAGATCCGAATCTTCCGGACGAGGTAAAAGGGTTAAATGGCGGGGTCATCACCGGAACGGAAACACCGAACAGCACTCAAGGCGAAAAAATTCCGGAGGAAAAACCTTCTGATGAGGGAAGGGTAAAAGGAGAAGTTAAGAGGATCAAAGGAAAAAAACTTCCCCCTACTTACTCCAATTATATTTCCGCAAAGATGAGGACTTTCGAATCCTTTATGGATTACTGGAGAAGTGCTCCTAGGAATTATTCCTGCGTTGTTGCTTATACGATCACTCCCGATGGGGAAGTTGTGGATGTGGAACTTGTTCAAAGTTCTCCTTATCCGGAACAAGATCAAAGGACTTTAGAACTGATAGAAAACTTATCTCCAATGATGCCTCCTCCCGGAACAAAAGGTTATATAAGGGTCACGGAACTTTTTTGGAACGGACCTTTGGATGCGAAGGCTATGCCAACTCCCTTACAGCAGGAATTGGTGAATATGTTCGACGGTCGTTATATGGAGGAATTATGAGTTTAGAAGTAATTCTTTACGCGATCGGAAGTATTTTCCCCTGGGGATTTTATCTCATTTATACCCAGCCGGATACCGGTAGAAATAAACGTGTCTTTTTTATAATATTCTTCGCATTACTTTTGGGTTGGATCTCCACAGAGTTGGTGCTTCGTGCCAGCGCTTGGATCTGGCCTGAAACCGAGATAAACGCAAAAACGGCAAAATCCATACTTTCTCAAACCGCATTTTTAGCGTTCGTAAAAGCGGGAATGATGGAAGAATTATGTAAATCCATTCTGATCGTAACCTTATCTCTCTCGTTGGCATATGATTGGAAAAGGAAGGAATTCCTTCCGGAAACATTTTTAGTGGGCGGGTTTGTTGCATTAGGTTTTGCCGGAATAGAAAATTACCATTATATTCTCACCGCAAAAGAAGACGATCGGATCCATACTTTCATTATTAGAACATTAAAATCTTCGAATGCACATTTGCTTATAAATCTTTGTTTTGCCCTCTGCTTGATCAAAAGTAACAAAAGATTATTTTCCGAAAAATATTGGTACATCCTCTCCGGATTTTTGCTTGCGGTCGTACAACATGGGTTATTCGACTTTTTTGTGATCCCTGTGGGAAGGTTCGGACATTGGGCGGCGACAGCGCTCTTCGTAGGAATCTGGGTCTGGATCGTAAAAGACAGAAGAGTGTATATGAAAGAAGAAAAGATCCATAAAATATTGAATGAAGAACAGCCAAGACAAGACCTCGTCTCCCGATCGGTTCCTGAGATAATCCGTTGAAATACAAAGAAATCAGAGTTTCCATTCCGAAAGATTTTGCGGAAGAATTTTCCGCGTACTTGGACGAATGGAAGGTGGCGGGATATTACGAGATCCTATTCGATAGGGAAGAGGCTAGAAAACCCGGAGAAGAGATCATCTCCGACAATACTCCGATCAGAGTGTATTTAGCGGAAGACGATGCCGAGTCCGAAGCTAAGATCTGGATCTATTTGCAGACGGTTGCCCCGGAGAATTCTTTTGCCGAATCCAGATGGATAGAAACGAAAGAATACGAAGAAGCTTATAAGGAATTTTATAAACCGTTTTCTGTCGGAGTTTTCTGGGTAGTGCCCACCTGGGAAAAAGACGACTGGGAAAAAAACAAAATATTGGGGCAAAAAGATTCCGTCCCGGTGTATATCAACCCTGGACTTGCTTTCGGAACCGGGCATCATGAAACCACTCGTTTGGTTTTATCCAGGTTAGGCTCCATCGATCTGAAAGGAAAGAGGGTTGCAGACATAGGCACCGGTTCCGGGATCTTATCCGTGGCGGCGGCAAAATTGGAAGTTTCCAAAATTATAGCCGTGGATATAGATCCAAATGCAGTACGTTCTTCCACATTCAATCGGGACGAAAACGGCATATCGGATCAAGTTTTAGTAGTCGAAGAAGGTGGATTCGATCATCCTAAGATCCTTTCCGAAAAATTCGATCTATGTATGGCAAATATCACATTTGCAGTCTTGAAGGCAAACATGGAGAAAATCGCAAATCTTCATACGGATCATTTTTTATTCAGCGGTGTGATCACGGAAAGAAAGGAAGAGTTCCTGGAGCTTCTTCTTTCCCAAGTGGGAGGTAAATCCGTTTACGAGACCTCCTGGAATGGATGGGAGCTGATAGAGTGGACCCGCCAATCTATATGACGTTTTATTAATATTTTATATCGGAGAAAAAATGAAACATTACGACGTATTCGGGATAGGGAACGCACTTGTGGATATTCTGATCCCAACCGAAGATTCTTTTTTGCAGAAAATGGGCTGGAACAAAGGGATTATGACCCTAGTGGATGCGGAAGTCCAGGGTGGTGTACTTACCGCTTTAGACGGACATAAAAAAGAATTAAGATCGGGTGGAAGTGCCGCAAATACTATGATTGCACTCGCCAATTCAGGCGGTACGGGAACTTACACCGGAAAAGTTACCGAGGACACTTACGGAGAATTTTATAAACAAGATATGGAGAAAGCGGGGATCTTATTTGAAGTTCCTCCTTCCAAAGAAGGGCATACCGGAACCTGTGTGATATTAACCACACCCGATGCCGAAAGGACAATGCTTACTCACTTGGGAATTTCTTCCACATTGACCAAAGAGGACCTGGACCTGGAACGGCTGAAAGCTTCTTCTTATAGTTATGTGGAGGGGTATCTTTGGGACAGACCTTCCACCAAGGAAGCCTGTCTTCTTGCTATGGAAGAATCCAAAAAAGCGGGAGTAAAAGTGGCATTTACGTTCAGCGACCCGTTTTGTGTGAACCGCTCCAGAGAGGACTTCTTAAAACTTACAAAAGAATATTGTGATTTAATTTTTTGTAATGCAGAGGAGGCAAAAGCATTAGCTGCCACCGAATCCAAGGAAGACGCCTTAAAATTTATCTCTTCACTTTGTAAGAATGTTATGATGACCGACAGCGCTAACGGTGCGTTCGTTTCCGTAAATGGAACGATCAGTCACGTAGGCGGATTTCCTGCTCAAAACTTATTAGATACCACAGGGGCAGGGGATTGTTTTGCGGCAGGTGTGTTATACGGACTCACTCACGGATTTTCTCTCGAGAATGCGGCAAGATGGGGAAACTATGTTGCCTCCAGGATCGTCCAGGAGATCGGGCCTAGACTTTCTGTCAGACTTATGGGAAGACAGGAAGAAATACTCGGGAGAACTTAATTCATTTCGCACAGAGCACACGGAGAACACAAAGAGTTTACTGGTGTTGGAGTTCCTACATCCGTAACTTCTAAACTTTGTGTCCTTTGTGATCTCCGTGCGAACTCACGGACAAGAATAGGATAAAGAGATCGTGCTCATGTTTCCGTTCTCAGGAACGGAAAACGTAAGCGGAGTTCCTACGATGGTATCGGGAAACCCGTCCACGTAGGAAGTATCCGAAAGACAATATAATTTATGAGTTCCAGGGTTGATGTATTTGATCCTTGACGTTCCGCTTCTTGCAGGTGTTGCAGCTAACGGAAGTTTTGTGAGAATATCCGTTTCATTTTCCCTAAAAACGGCAAAATAATGTGTCAGATTTCCGGATCCGCCGGTGATTGCAAGTGAAGAAGCGCCGCTTGGATAGATCGTTCTGGATCTGGAAAGTATCCCCCCGCCTATATCCGATTGACCTGAATGTCTCGTTTTCCAATCGCTAATAGAGATCAATGTTGCAGCAGTACTTCCATCCGCCGCCTTAATGGAATGTACCATTAAGTTTTCTTTCAGGTTCATTCTAACTTCAAAGATGTAAGGCTCGAATCCGGGTTTAAAATCCATATCCGCCTCTCCCGCTTGAACGGAATAAAGAAGCGGAAACACTAAAGGATATCCTGATTTGTCGGTAGTTCCTGCCGCATACGCAAGCCTTGGAACTATATTAAATCCATAAACACCGTAGTTGTCAAAAAAGGTAACTTTGGTCAGGTCTACACCCGGAGAATTTCCCCAACCTGTCACTAAAGAACGAATATACGTTCCGGTGTAATAATACTGGCTTGGGAATCCGAGAGACGTTCCTGAAGTTGGATCGTTCGACGGATATTCCGCTCCTTCTCCGTTTAAGAATTGGATCATTTTAAATTCACCGTTCAACGATCGACAAGTGTTTGCGTTTAAGGTATATGGTTGTGTACAATATACTTCTCTGTTTGGGGCGACATTGTCCCAGAAAGCTTTTGCAGCGACAGCTGTTCTGATCTGAGAAAGATTATTTAGACCGTCCTGGTATTTGGAAGAAATTCGGATCTCACCTATATCGATATAAATAGGTAGATTTGCCATTTTAGGAAGAGCGCTTAAATTGAAGGTAGGATCACCGGACGGATCCATGTATACATCACCAGTACCGTTATTATACTCGGTAAAATCCAAAGGACTGTCGGTTGCATACGTACCTTTGAGTAGAAGTAACATTCTACTATTAAAAAGAGTGCTGATTACGGGATTATCTGTGGCGTTTCCTTCCCAATCTCCTACCTTACAATCCGAAACGAGTGCGAACAAAAAGGAAGATAGAAATAGAAAACGATTCGTTTTGGAAATCATAAGAATACGCTCACCATTAAACCGAAATGGAAAAATTCTGTATCCACTTTATTGTAATAATACGGGTTATTCAACCTAGGATCTACAGTTGGACCTACGTAAGGATATTTAGTTTCCGCCGGAGAATTCAAATCCGATTCGAAAATTTTATTATAATCCAGTCGGATCCCGATCCGGATTTTTTTTCCTGCTACGAAACTTGCCTCAAATCCGGCGAATAATGTATCATTCCAGCGGGAAGTATTAGCCGGTCTGGCAACCACGTAGGTTTCTCCGAATCCCGCCTTGACCATAAAAGTAATCGGAAGTTCGAACGGAAGTTTATAACAAAGGGCGCTATATACCGGGATCGTCGTAAGAGCTCTTTCGGATCTGGACAAATAGTTGGAATAAGAAGCTCCTACTTCCACATAAAAGATCCAAGGCCAAGGAACTCTGTAAAAAAATCCACCACCTAAAGTTGTATCCAAATATCTCTGAGCTTCGGAACCGGGGAACGGGTTAGAAGCTCCTACCCAAGCGCCGATCTCCGGTTTTCTATTATCATAGAATGTAGGAAGTTCTTCTTCTAATTCCTCGTCGTCCGTGTTGTCTTTTTTGTCCGAGCGTGTAAGTCCTGAAGATGGAAGATTCCCTCCTGCTTGGGCTAGGATCAATTCACCATTTTTAAAACTGTTCCCGATCTTATTAAAATCCATAGGAGGAGAAACGGGATTTCCGCCCAGATATTTTACAGCTTTGTTATCTAATTGGTCCGGATAAGAAAATGTTTGTACCCAGGGAAAAAGGAAAAATGCAATCGGAAGGAGTTTTTTCATCTGGGAACTCCGCCGTATTCTTTCCTGTTTTGGTACATACGATCAATTTGAGTAAAAGAATCGTAGTACGCTTTTAGAAAATACAATCCGTAAGGAGGTAGGGTGATCCCTGCGATGGTTCGATCTTTGGAAGAAAGTATTTTCAATATATTCGTCTCTTTGCGCTTCTCTATCGCTATTTCAAAAAGTGTTCCGGTCAGGATCCGGACCATATTATGGAGGAAACCGTTTGCCTTGATTCGTAAACGAAGAAGTCCGGGCTCTTCTTCACTTTCCAAAAGGCTCGCATCATAAATGACCCGAGTTGTGGTCCTACGGTTCCGCATGGAAGTGGCTTTTGCCAAACTTCTGAAGTCATGCTCTCCCTTTAGTAGTTCCAGTTCTTCTCTTAAGCGCGAAACGTCAATCCGATGTTGATACCAAAATGCCCTGTTTTTCCAAATAGGTCTAGGAAACCTTGCATTCACCAAAAGATATTCGTATTCTCTCGCCGTGCAGGAAAACTGAGAGTTGAAATTCAGGGGAACTTCCGCTATTTCATGGATTGCCAGACCCCGGTCGGTGAGTGCATTCATTCCGAGTAGGAACTTCGACAGATTGGGAATGGGGGAATCCGTCTTAAAATTTACGACCATGCCCCTTGCATGAACACCTGTATCCGTTCTTCCTGCTCCCCAGATCCGGGTTTGTTTTTTCAACAGAACTTCCAACGCTTTTTCTATTTCTTCCTGAACTGTGGGAGATTGTTTCTGGCTTTGGTATCCAAAAAAACATCCACCGTCGAATTCGATCAGCAAAGCATAGTTTCTAGGATCTTCAGTCATAGTTAGGAGAGGAAGCAGAATGAAACAAATAGGAGGAAGAAAAGAGGAACGTCTCTTATTTTTCTCCGCCCATTTCATCTATGATCTTATTGTACTCATCATAGAGTTCTTTGGCCATATCGATGATGACGGATGGTTTGGACTTGGACGCCTTACCTGAACCGTACAATCTAGAAAGAGTTCTTTTGGCTCGAATGAGAAGGTTCAGTTTGGAAGCAGCATCCGATGCGAGTTCGTCCTTGAACTTCATAGTAAGATAGGCGGAGAGATAAATGACTCCGTCAAATCCCCAGTTTTTGTCGGTATCCGGTCCGAGTAGATAAGAAGCGGCATCCACAGGTTCGGAACCGGACTGCATGATCTCCATCGTTTCCGTGTACCAGCCTGCCGCTTTTTGGTAGAGAAGGTCCCGGATCTTGTCGTAACCCATACCGGGAAATTCCGTATTCACATCATCGAAGTACCAGGCCCCGCGAACAGCGCAGACTGCTTTTTTTGGTGTAGGAGCTACCGTCACTTTTCTGGATTGATAACATTCTATCGCTAAAAGATAAGAAGCAGCGCCCAGGATCAGATTTCTTTCTTGGTAGAAATCCGTAGGTCCCATAATGGACTCTATGTTTTTGCGTCGAACCTCTGCGGATTCTCGCAGTTTAGCGAGTTCGTCCGCATCTAGGCCGGACCAGTCCTTGGGAAATGCCGTATAAAGACAACGGGGGCAAACGTTTAGGACGTAATCATTCGGGGAAACCCTGCCGAATTTTTTGTTTTTTTCGTATAAGCGACGTAATTCCTGGGTAAGTTTGCCTGCGATCAGCCTTCCCCCCCCTTGGAACATACTTTCCCTTTGGTGTACCTCGCTACAAATAGGGCAGACCGTATCTTCCTTGTTCCGAAACGAGATTTTTTTGCCTTGGGCTAATGCAGTTGCTGTCATACGAAGAATTTCCGGAAAAATCGAGCCGGAAGCATCAATTCTCACCGTATTCTAACCGATAGACTAAGAAGAAAAGCACGATTTTCGGGTTGAACCCGATCTCCGCAGGGAGAAGCTAAGGAAAAGGTCCGCCAATGAAAAAACTTCTCGTTTTCATGATCGCGATGTTAGTCGCCCCAGTTCTATTACACGGCGAAGCCGTTTCTATGAAATCGTATAAGAAGCGGATAGAGCTCTTAACTTATTTAAGAGAGATAGAGCCTGTCGTAAGAAATTATCCGGGAGAAGTAAAAGCTTCCGGAACCGGTCAAACCCAAGCAGACGGGGAAAGACTCGCGAAGTATAAAGAACTAAAAAGATTATACCAAGAAGGTCTTCTGTATTTTTTCGAAGGGAATTTCGTAAATTCGTATCGTAGATTTTTGGAGTCCCAACTTGGAATGGAACTTCTCTTGGAAGAACTTTCGCAAAGTTATGTGGAAAGAACGGAAGAGATCCTAAAAACCGCGATCGAAAAGAAAAATCCGAACAATCCTACGGATAGAGCACTTGTAGATATTTCCGTGGAATACGGAAAAAACAGTTATATCCGTGCGGATATTAAGGAGAATAGAGAAGCTCCTTTTACCCGCAGAATGTACAATCCGAGAGAATTCCATTATGTGGTGAATAAATACACCATCGAAAAAAATATGGAGTTAGGTTATCAGTTCTTGGGAGAAGCCAAGGAAGCTAGGAATAACGCACTTAAGATAGAAAAACATCTGGAGAAACACCAGAAACTTCAGCCTGAGCATAGAAAACATCGTATCGAAATGTATTTGGGAGCGATCAATCTTTGCAGGGACGCAAGAGCGAATGCGATGAATATTTTCAAACTTAAGTATCCTTACGATAACTATTATCTGCAAAGATCCGATGCCAAGTCCGAAGAGACTCGCAACGAGATCGGAGAGGTTACACCTGGACAAGTTGTTTCGGTAGAAGGAGTCACTTACGATTTTTCTACAAACCCTCTGGTTCGTGCAGATAATAAAATGAGCCCTGTATTCGACAAAAGAATTCCTGATGATTATCGCAGAGACGCTGTTGATATTTTGGGCAGAATTTACGACGACGAGGTCGACAATAAGTTGTATCTTCGTTGGGATGCTGAGACTCGTAAAAAACTTCTGGGAGACAAACTACCTCCGGGAACTCAGAAAAGAAAACAAGCTGCAACCGAGCCTAATAAATAAGATTTTTCGATTCTTCTGAGCGGAAAAAAGGCCTGCTTCCAAACGAGGACAGGCCTTTTTTATTTCTGAAAACGCTATCTAGTTAAGGCGAACATCGTAAGTTATAAGAGAGGCTAAGTTTTTTTCGCTCTAGACTTAGAGTCGCAAAGGGGAGAGATTTGATGAAGTTGTTTTCCTTATAAAAAGCTCTTTGCGTCTTTGCTGCTCTGGGTGGCAACGGTTTCTAAAACTTAATATTCCATCTAAAGGTCTCTCAAGAATTTGCTTTCCATGTTCGGAGAGGTTCTAAAGCATAGTTCGCATGAATCCACTTAAGTTTATGGAAAGCCGTTTGGGCAGGTTTTCCCCTAAGTATCGCAAACTGGTATTACGAACCTATGTCGTTACATTAAGATTGGTACTTACGGTAGCGTTTCCCACTATGATCGCCGGGATTTTTTATGCACTTATCGGAAAGAGAGAAAAACAATATGCGGCTTTTCTAAAAGGTTCCAAAACTTGGGGACCGGTCGTGATCCGCATGACCAAAACGGATCTGATGATAAAGAATGAAATGGAGATCCCGGACAAGGGTCATATGATCTTCTTAAATCACGTAAACGAAATAGATTTTCCTTATGATTGTTTAGTGGTAAACAAACCGTATCTTGCAAACCAGGTGATCAAAAAAACTTTGGTAGCTTATTGGTGGATGAAGGCAATGGGATCTCAAGTTTTTGAGACATCCAAGGCCGCTACGATCGCAGTTTCCGTTCGTAATTTATTAAAAGGACTTTCCACTACTTCTTATATAGTGTATCCGGAAGGTCATAATTCTTATTCAGAGGTCATCCAGCCTATGCAAAAAGGGATGATTAAACTCGCTTATGAGAATAAGATCCCTGTAGTGTTAGTGCTAAAATCCGGGATCACCGCCTACCAAACGGAACCTATGTATGCTAAAGTCGGCTACAAATTTATTGGAAGATACGAACCATGGACCCACGATACTTGGGAGAGTTTTAGGGATTTCCTATATGAAACCATGAGCAAGGAAAAGATCGCATTGGATTCCGAGATCGGAACCCTGCGTGAACCTGTCTCTTCCAAATCCAAGTGATCAAAAGACTACTCATCGCAAACAGGGGAGAGATCTCACTCCGTATCCAGAAGACCTGCAAAAAATTGGGTATCGAGACTGTAGCCGTGTATTCGGATGCGGACAAGGATGCGCCTTTCGTAAAAGCAGCGGACTTCTCCTATTATTTAGGAGAGTCCGAACCTTCCAAATCTTATTTAGTAATTCCTAATATTCTAAAGGCAGTCCGTGAAACCGGAGCGGACGCAGTACATCCCGGTTACGGGTTCCTGTCCGAGAAGGCCGAATTTGCAAGAGAGCTTTCCAAGGCTGGAATTTCCTTTTTAGGACCTAAGCCTGAAACGGTGGACCTAATGGGAGATAAGATCCGTTCTCGTGCAGCCATGGAAAAGGCGGGAGTTCCTGTCGTTCCAGGATACGAAGGAGATTCCCAAGAACATTCCGTATTATTAAAAGAAGCGGAGAGGATCGGATTTCCGATCATGATCAAAGCCAGCGCAGGCGGCGGCGGAAAAGGGATGAAACGTGTCTTTTCCAAAGAGGAATTTTTGCCTTCCTTAGAATCCGCCCAACGGGAAGCCGGGAACGCCTTCGGCGATCCTAGAGTGTTTTTAGAAAAGTATATTATAAATCCTAGACATATCGAGGTCCAGGTTTTCGGGGATTCTTCCGGAAAAGTGATCCATCTTTTCGAGAGAGAGTGTTCCATTCAGAGAAGGCATCAGAAAGTAGTGGAGGAATCTCCCGCACCGAACTTGTCTTCCGAGCTGAAACAAAAAATATGCGAAGTAGCAGTTAAGGCTGCTTCTTCCATCGGTTATTTGGGTGCAGGAACTGTGGAATTCATTTTGGGAGAAGACGGCGCATTCTACTTTTTGGAAATGAATACAAGACTCCAGGTCGAACATCCGGTTACCGAATCCGTAACCGGTTTCGATCTGGTAGAATGGCAGATCCGAATTGCAGAAGGTATAAGTATCGAAAAGTTTACCGGAGGAAAATCTCCTTCTCAAAGTGGACATGCGATCGAAGTCAGATTATATGCGGAAGATCCGGAGAATGAGTTCCTACCTTCTATCGGAAAAATAGAACTCGCCAAATTCCCCGAAATCCAGAATGTCCGAGTCGATTCTGGAGTAGTCACCGGCTCCGAAGTATCTCTCTATTACGATCCGATGCTCTCTAAGGTGATCGGGATCGGAAAAACAAGAGAAGAAGCTCGAAAAAATCTGATCGCGGGACTCGAGGAAACGATTATATTCGGGCCGATCACAAATCTGAATTATCTAAAAGCGATTTTGGAACATTCGGAATTTGTAAAGGGAAATACAGATACTCATTTTTTAGAAAAACATAAAATAGATTGGGAAGAATCCGGGGAAGAAAAAGAAGCTCTTATGAGAACAGCTTCCTTTTTGGCGAACCGTACAGTGAAAACTTCCTCCGTATGGGAGGCCGTCGGGCCGAACGGAGTTTGGGGAGAAATATCTTGAACCGTTTGTTCCGACTCCAATGGAAAGAAAAAGAATACGTTTTGGACCTGGGAGATTCTTCGTCCAGACTTTTCGGTCCTGAAAAAAAATGGGAGTCTCTTCTCACTCATTACTCTTGGACTAGGGAAGAGGACGGTTCTTATTCTTTACCGGATGGGAGTGTCGCATTACTTAGAAGCGGAAAACTTTTTATCCATACAAAAGGAAAAACATTCCAGTTTGTGATCAAAGGAAGAGAAACTTCGGATGCTCAGGCGGCGTCTTTAGAGATCAAAAGTCCTATGCCGGGCAAGATCATCAAGGTAGAAGTGAAATCAGGAGATTCCGTTCAAAAAGGACAAACTCTTGCGGTAGTGGAAGCAATGAAGATGGAGCATGCCTTGAAAGCAGGAACAGACGCTAAGGTCCAAGAAGTCCTCGCAGCGCCGGGAGATATTGTTTCCCAAGACCAGTTGTTGATCCGATTGGGTGAATAAAAAAATTCATTCCAAATCTACTGCTGAAAATTTTTCCGATACGGAAACATTTCAACATTGTTAAAAAAGTAATTCTTATTTCGAACAATTGCTATAATAATTTTAGAATCCGGTTCGTTTATGAGTTCGCGACCCTTGTTCTAAAGAAAGGGTTCCCGGAATAAATTTGACATCGCCTTAGACACTATTATAACTTGCGAATTCTATAAAAAATCCAGGTTACTGATGAAACATTTCCTCGTTCGCATTGGCTTGATCGCTATATTGGCCTTTGTCTATACACAAAGTATTTCCGCGGATCCAGGGCTCTTGGATGGTTGTGAAAAACCTCCTGAGAGAAAGGATCTACCATTCTATATCAGTCCTAAAAGACAGCTCTGTATAAAAGATTTGGAAAAGAAGAAGGAGGGTTGGTTTCCCACCGGACTTCCTCTTTTAAATTCGGATCCGAATACCGGAATAGGATATGGGATCCGCGTATTCCTTTTTAATAATGGAAAAAAAGAGGATCCTTTTTTCGAATACACCCCTTATAAGTTCAGGATTTACGCTCAATATTTTGATACTACCAAACAAAGGCAATTTCATGAAATCGCTTTCGATGCTCCTTACGTGTTTGAAACACAATGGAGATTGAGAGGCGGTTTGTTTTATGATTCCAACCCGAATACTTTATACTTCGGAATGGGAGAATCTTCTCTCCAAACCTTGAGTTACCAAGAACGAAATCAAGACGGCGGTCAGGTTCACACCAACGCAACTTTTGCGGATCAACAAAAGAATTTGGCTTATACAAGACCGGGTGGGCCGGGTGATCCGGTGGATATTAACGGAACCGTGTATAACGGATTTCCATCTCAAAATGGATTTAGAGTTACCGATTCATTATATAACCGTTACAATATAATTTCTCCGACTGCCAACTTAAGTGGAGAGAGATCATACGTCGGAGGAACGGTTCGTTTAGTAGCCGGTATGAGATTTTCGCAAAATATTGTGAAAACTTTCGACGGAACTTTGACAAACGGGAACGACCCGATCCTCGACGGTTTTCCTATGAGTTCCACCGGAAAAGCATTCAACGGCACCACTAAGCTCACAGAGGACAATACTGCCGGAAAAATATTAGGATATAATGGAGGGGTAGTAAACTCTCTTCGTTTGGGAGTCGTCTATGATACACGGGATTTGGAACCGGATCCGAACCAAGGTGTATTCTTAGAGGCAACGTATGAAAAATCCGCAAAAACGATCGGGTCTAATTACGATTACTCTAAGTATTTTACTCAGGCGAAATTTTTCTGGAGTCCCTTTCCTAAAGTTTTCGATAAGTTAGTTCTTGCAGGTCGGGCCGGATTTTCGATTACTGAAGGCGACGCTCCGTTTTTCGAATATAGGAATATGTGGGGAACGGAAGGTGTGATCGCCGGATTGGGCGGACGTACTACATTAAGAGGTTATAAACAAGACCGCTTTGTGGGACGTGCAATGGGTTGGGGTAATCTCGAGGTGAGATGGAAATTCTATCAGGTCTCAGTGGCCGGCCAACATTTTGCCTTCAATTTAGTTCCATTCGTGGACTTCGGACGGGTTTGGGACGACGAGCATAAGGCAGGTCTCAAGGATTATAAATATTCCCGAGGTCTTGGACTTAGGATCGCTTGGAATCAGACAACGATTATCATGTTCGATTATGCGGTTTCAAAAGAAGACAAACAGTTATTCGTGAATTTTAACCACGCGTTTTAAGGAAAGAAGAGATGAGAAGAGTATTTTATATAATAAGATCATTATTTACCTTATTCGCGTTTTGTATATTCGCGATTGGTTGTGAGGAAAACTTGGATCGTAGTCCTTACGGATTTAGTGAAGAGGAAGATAACGATCTGATAGCCGGGGCGATTTTTTTCCAAAGTTTTACGAACAATGGTGATGGTACGACGACGGACAGCACAAGCGGTTTGATGTGGAAGACTTGTAGCCAAGGTCAGGTATTCAGCGGAGATGCAACGAACTTCGGTTGTAGAGGAGGTAGCGGAACGTTAGCCAATCCTAGTTCTTTTGGAGCAACGGAATTACAGTATTGTAGCGTAGATCTACATTCTTGTAATACGCTTGGAATCCCTCAAACGCTAACGAACGTATCACCGATCGGAATATCAGGTAGTTCGGAAGCGTATGATTCGTGCGCGACTGATACCACGGGAGGTCATACGGACTGGCGAGTAGCTAGTTTCTTGGAATTAAAATATTTAAGTTCGAATAGCCGTAACTTCATGCTATTAAAATTCCCAGATACGATAGAGTCTTTCTATTGGAGTTCCACAGCGAACGAGCAGGATGTAGCGGGTAAAACAGCTAGAGCGGTATCGTTTTCACGAGACAGATTCGGTGAAGACGAGTCTTACAGCAAGACCAGCAGATATTTCGTTCG
>NZ_ANIJ01000037.1 GCF_000347035.1 Leptospira sp. B5-022 | reverse complement strand
CTACGCGACCCTCGCTCCAGGCTTCGCCACATTTGCTTCTGTCACTTCGTTTGCATGTGCAAACTCGTGCCATCGCAAACGTCGGAGCACCTCGGTCGTTATGCGTCATCCAATTGAGAATTTATTTATGTATAAGATATTCTTTTCAGTTTATTTGGTAAGCTTATTCCTTAATTTTTCTCTACTTGCAGAAGAGAAATTCCTGATAAATGGCACAAGTGTTAATTTACGGGAAAAGCCTTCTATAAAATCGAAAGTAATTCATATTTTTAGAAATGAAGATGAATTGTTCATTCTTCAATACGAATCAAAATATGAAAATATTGCTGGCCAAGATGGTAGATGGGTAAAGGTCAATTATCAGAATAAGATTGGTTTTGTTTTTAGCATATTTTTGAAACCTTTCGAGTTTAAAAACAAACTTTATGTTTCTATTGAGAAAGCTCGATCTTGTTGCTATAAGATTTGTAAAGCGCATGTTGCTAAATTAAGTTGTTCAAAGGCGCCAAATCATCCAGATTGTGATTGCGGCGAAGAGTGTGAGGGTGGCGGTCCGACTAGTATGTTAGATTATGGTTGGACACCCGATTTAGAAGATCGGAAAAGATATTTTCAAAATCATAACGATGTTCGAATTAACTATCAAAAATATAGCGAACAATGTCTTTTGAAATAATTTAGTACAATAATTGGACGACGCATA
This sequence comes from Leptospira sp. B5-022, assembly GCF_000347035.1. GTDB lineage: Bacteria > Spirochaetota > Leptospiria > Leptospirales > Leptospiraceae > Leptospira_B > Leptospira_B cinconiae. The sequence continues at coordinate 5,911 of NZ_ANIJ01000037.1, read as the reverse complement.
ACTTTCGGTGCTTCCGCAGCGCTGCGGGCTTGCTACGCAACCCTTGCTTGGGCTACGCCACATTCGCGTCCGTCACTTCGTTTGCATGCGCAAACTCGTGCCGTTGCGAACGTCGGAACACCTTGGTCGTTAGGCGTAATTGATGCAAAAATATACTGTGATAGAAACTGATTTATTTCTGAAAAATTTGAAAGAAATTAACTGGGATGGGTTTAAATGCCCAGATGGTTATAATTCTACTGAACCTCCATTTTATATAGAAAAATTACTAAAGATAGAAATTGAATCTGAGAAATGGACTATCTATAACTCGGTAATTTATTCAATTGGAAATAATCATGCGGGTAGTTATTATCTGCCTATTGAGAAAGCATTACCCTTCATTTTTCAAATAGCTTTTGAGGGGCAATCTGAATTAGCAAGAAATTGTTCTCTTGAAATCTTGACGGATATTCTATGCTCCTTTAGTGCTGAATTGGTCGACGGAGATGAGGCTGATTGCGAAAATCTTGATAATCGTGTAAGAATGTTTTATCATAAGCATATCGGTGATTTTAAAATCGTATCTATTAGGACAAATGAAAGTGAACGAAACAAAGATTTGGCAATAGGTATAATTGAAGCTATAGATGAAATTACTAATTCGTTGGATCAATGAAGAAAATTAGCAGATTGTAGCAGCATCAACTACGCCTAACTTTCGGTGCTTCCGCAGCGCTGCGGGATCGCTAAAGCGACCCTTGCTTGGGCTGCGCCACATTTCGCTTTGTCACTCGTCTTGCAGAGCAAGTCTCGTGCCAAGTGCTTACGCACTCGCGAAACGTCGGAACACCTCGGTCGTTAGGCGCACATCCGATAACTTCTTTCTTTTTATTTTAGGGTTAAATATTTTTAGATAGAGCCGTAGCAAATTTTTCTTTAAGTTTGTCCGCTCCTGTGATGCTCTGGTGTCGAGTTTTTGAGTTTCATCCTGCTAATTAGATTGCATAGAAAGTTTTTAACTGGTGCCGTATTCGGAGCGGGGATTTAACATCTGAAAGCAGGATTCTGCTGTAACGGCAATTTACTGAATCTCAAAATGCAACTAATTGAATGCACCGTGTTTGGATCGGACGTCGCCTAACTTCCGGTGCCTCCGCTCCGCTCGGAGATCGCTTCGCGACTCACTCGCTCGGGCTTCGCCACATTCGCTTCTGTCACTTCGTTTGCGTGAGCAAACTCGTGCCATTGCGAACGTCGGAGCACCTCGGTCGTTAGCCGGACATGCCCCAATTAAATCTTAAGTAACTAAAAAGACAAAAATAAACAATTGACATTTTGATAGTATATATGCTATCATTTGTATGATTGAAAATTGTCTTAGATACTAATGTTTTATACCAAGCCTTACGGGCTGAATCAGGAGCTTCTCGGGCAATTTTAAAATTAATCTTTGATCAGAAGATCAAGCTTAGTGTATCAACTCCTGTATTTAAAGAATACGAAGAAGTGTTGAAAAGAGATACTTCTAAAAAGGATTTGGGAATCAAAGATAAGGATATTAAGAAAATTCTAAGTTTTATTGCATATGTAGGTTTTGCTCAAACGATTTATTATTCATTTCGACCGAATTTGCGAGATGAGGATGATAATCACTTTGTCGAACTTGCTATTGCATCGAATGCGGATTACTTAGTAACAAGCAATATTAAAGATTATTTAGTTGGTAGTAATTTAAAATTTGAAGATTTGAAAGTTGTTACACCATCTGAATTTATGAAGATATGGAGGGAAAAGAATGAAGACTAAAGCAAGTGTTTTAACGATCCGGATTCCCTCTGAACTAAAACATAAAATTGAAAGAGTAGCGGAAGAACAGGGTGTATCAATAAATCAATTAGCTTTATATGCTTTTACGAAAGAAATTCAAGATATGGAGACTTCTCAATATTTTGAAAAATATTATAAAGGTAAAAGTAAGAAGCAAATTTTCTCTGACTTCCGTGAAGTTCTTTCTACGATAAAAAGCAAGGGATCCGTTCCGGACTGGGACAAATTATAATCTTTATCAAGTAATTGGGGCACGGTCGGCTAACTTTCGGCTCTGACGCAGCGCTTCGGGATGCTTTGCACCCTCGCTTGGCCTTCGGCACATTTCGCTTTGTCACTCGTCTTGCATAGCAAGTCTCGCGCCAAGTCCTTCGGACTCGCGAAACGTCGTCAAGCCTTGGTCGTTAGTCGCCATATTTTGAAAAATGTATTTTGATAATATTTTAATAGCTTTTTACATAATGACTGGGTTAATTGCCAGTCTATCTACTATAACATTTTTACTTACCTTTATTAAAGAGTATCGAGATTTCACAATTGATTTTTCCAAGGGGATATTTCTTAAAAGGTTAAAACTTTCTAATCTGAATATTGAACTTATTCCTAATAAGATTCAAGAATTCGATTATGGGATTATAAAAGTTTTATCAGAAAAATACATTGTTGTTAGGAGGAGGCTTAGTTCAGAGGTAATTTCTCCGATAGGAAGACGCGTGCCATTGGTTTATTCAACAATTGAATTGGTGCCTGACGGTTGGACGGCGGAAATTAGAATTTCATGGGTATCCGTAATCTTACTTTTATACCCATTACTCCTTTTAGGATTTCTTTCCTTATTGCCAATTGCAGCTTTAAAGTTTTATCCATTAGCTTTTACTTTTTTGCTTATTCCATTTGGGATTGTCTATATGTTATTCTTAATTATTCGAGCTGAAGCAATAAATCGAATGGAGCTGATTTTCGAAGAATTTTCTGATATTGACTATTAGAATTTCAATAATTATCATCTTCAAAATACGGCGACTAACTTTCGGTGCTTCCGCTTCGCTTCGAGCTTGCTACGCAACTCTCGCTCGGGCTACGCCACATTTGCTTCTGTCACTTCGTTTGCAGAGCAAACTCGTGCCATCGCAAACGTCGGAACACCTTGGTCGTTAGGCGAAATAGCTAGATATAAATTTATAACAAAAAATGGCATATATTAAAAAATTAGAAAATTGGTTGCAAGAGATAGACAGACTTGTCTGTGAATTTATCTCTACTTTGAATATCAAAGAATTTAGGAATAATCCGCAGTCAGGTATTTTCGTTCTTACACATCCTTATTCATATAATAAAGAAATAAGCAGTGATCAAAAAACGAGACAAATAGAGCTTAAGAAAGCGTTTATTGAATGGAAAGAACATTGTAATTTAATGATTCAGCAAATCCCGAATGATTTGAAAAGAGAGATTGTAAATGCGCTTGGATATATAGAGAACCAAATTGAGTTAAGATCTGACTGGTCAACTAAACCGACGGTTGCTGAAAATATAAATGAAATAAAAAAGCAATTTGTAAAAATTTCTAATTTTTTGAAGTTATATGAGAATGCAGAACGAATTGTTTTAATTCCCGACACTAATTCATTAATACTACAGCAAAACTTAGAGTTATATAAATCAATAGCTGGCGAAAAAATAGACATTTTATTGATACCAACAGTTCTTTCAGAACTTGATAGATTGAAAATGATTCATAGAGATGAGGAATTTAGAAAGAAAGTTAATAAAATAATCAATCAAATTAAAGGATATAGAACTCAAGGAAGCCTAAGCAAAGGAGTTACCATTTTTAAAACAATTACCGTTAAAATGATTGCTACTGAGCCTGATTTTCAGAAAGCACTATCATGGTTAGATAAAGAAAATAACGATGATCGAATAATTGCAGGAGTAATTCAATACCAGATCGAGAATCCATCGTATAATGTTGGTTTAGTAACTGCTGATATAAATTTGCAGAATAAAGCCGAAATGGCGAGAATTTCGTTTTTTGAACCACCTAGTGTATAAAGAAAACGCTACTTCGCCTAACTGTCGGCTCTGACGCAGCGCTTCGAGCTGCTTCGCACTCTTGCTTGGCCTTCGGCACATTTCGCTTTGTCACTCGTCTTGCATAGCAAGCCTCGCGCCAAGTCCTTCGGACTCGCGAAACGTCGTCAAGCCTTGGTCGTTAGCCGCCATTACTTATGAATATGACACCTGCAGAATTAATAATTGAAGATGAGTCTGACATTGAAATTTTACAAGAGTATACTGGAAGTGGTGAAGATATTAAAATTCTTTACCACTATACTAATCTTGAAGGATTAATTGGGATAATTAACTCAAATAAATTACGACTTACAAATAGTTATTTTCTAAACGATTCAACTGAATATGAACATGGGTTGTTAATTTTAAGAATAGTTTTGCGAAGGCTGGAGCGCGATAAGACACTATCTTTAAAGTTTAACTATATACAAGGGCTTAAGACTAAAGGCTTCTGGAAGAATTCACTTAGAGATGGAGTTTTTACTGCTTCATTTTGCATAAAAAAGGATTTGCTATCTCAATGGCGAGCATACTCGGGTGGTATAGGTGTCAATATAGGTTTCTTGAGCGAGCCGATGTTAGACTACGTAGATGCAATGCACGGCAAAGCTATCTATTCAGTAAAAAATCAGGCTGAGATTTTAGAAAAAATTATCAGAGCATGTTTAGAAATTATTCCTTTGGACTATGATTATGTATCGGCGGGACATAAAGATCCAGTTGTAGCAATTCTTGCGAAAATTTTTCTCATTCTTCCATTTTTTAAAAACCGCCATTTTGAAGAAGAGACGGAATATCGTATTGTCTACAGGATGAAATTAAGCGATGAAAAGCACCTAGTGAAACATGTTTCTCTATCCCAAGGGATTAAGTCGTATATTGAATTGCCATTTGAAAGTAAAGAATGGAATAGTTCAACAACGAACGAGATTGGCCAAGTGACGGTTGGTCCGGCAGAACATCAGTCAAGAGTAGCAAATGAAATAAAGGAATTCATAAAGATGAAAGGGATTACTGGTATAAAAGTCAGACGCTCAAAGATTCCACTCAGCCGATAAGGAACGGCGGCTAACTTTCGGTGCTTCCGCAGCGCTGCGGGCTTGCTGCGCAACCCTTGCTTGGGCTGCGCCACATTTCGCTTTGTCACTCGCCTTGCAGGGCAAGTCTCGTGCCAAGTGCTTCGCACTCGCGAAACGTCGGAACACCTCGGTCGTTATACGCAATGCCCTATAGTCTTTCTTTTTAAAAGAGATTAATTTCTTTAAAAATAGGAGGAATTTTTAATTGACTTAGGTATAACCTGGGTTATACCAATTATATGAAGACTGCTGTTTCAATTCCTGATGATTTATTCAAAACTGCAGAGAAGACCGCGAAAAGATTAGGGATTCCTAGAAGTCAGCTTTTTGCCAAGGCATTAGAAGAATTTATTCAATTACATAGTAAAGAATCCGTCACAGAAAGATTAAATAAAATCTATCTCAAAGGAAATGCTAGCTCTAAGGAAAATATAAATAATCTATCCGTTGAACTACTGCGTAAGAGTTTAAAGAATGATTCGTGGTGAAATATGGTGGGTGGATTTAGGAATTCCTTTTGGCAGTGAGCCTGGTTTTAGAAGACCTGTTCTCATTGTGCAAGATGATTCTTTTAATGAAAGCAATATCAATACAGTGATTGTTATCTCAATTACATCAAATTTAAATATAGCCGAAGCTCCAGGAAACGTAACCTTATCAAAAAAGGATTCTAATCTTTCTAAAGACTCGGTTGTAAATGTTTCACAAACGGTTACTTTGGATAGAGAAAGATTTTTAAATAAAGCTGGCAAACTGAAGCCAAACAAGATGTCTGAAGTTGAAGAAGGTCTAAAGCTCGTTCTTGGCCTTGATTAAAGGGCACTGCGTATAACTGTCGGTGCTTCCGCTCCGCTTCGAGCTTGCTTACGCAACTCTCGCTCGGGCTACGCCACATTTCGCTTTGTCACTCGTCTTGCTGGGCAAGCCTCGTGCCAAGTGCTTGCGCA
>NZ_ANIJ01000036.1 GCF_000347035.1 Leptospira sp. B5-022 | reverse complement strand
GTTAGCCGAAGGTCCGATTTCTCAATCAATTCTAATCAAAATTTTACTACGTTTTAATAACAAGGGATCTCACTACTAGTACCATGCTCTCCATCTAATAAATAGCACTTAGGTTCAGTATTAAATAAATTCAAATCTTCTCTAAGAAATATCCCATCTTTCAAATTACTCTTAAAATCAAAATTAATGTCATTTAGTAAAATTCCCTGATCGGAGCTAGTAATTGAATATAGTCCAGGTTGATAATAAATCGGAATAAAACCAGAAGTCTCGAGAGGAGGGATATCTATTTGTTTATTCGATTGAATAACAACCGATAAAGTTCCTTGATCTGATGGTGCCTTTAATTTTATTGCAGGCTGGCTATCAATTATTATAGTCCAGAGCGGGTTAACAGAATTATCAGGACACCTTTCCCCAGTGCAAAGAAAGAATGGGTTTAACAAACAATGAATTAAACTAAAGATTAATAGGTATAAAGAAAATCTTGTAATTTTCATAAGAAAAATATTGAATCGGACTTTCGGCTAACGACCAAGGTGTTCCGACGTTCGCAACGGCACGAGTTTGCTTTGCAAACGAAGTGACGGAAGCGAATGTGGCGAAGCCCAAGCAAGGGTTGCGTAGCAAGCCCGCAGCGCTGCGGAAGCACCGAAAGTTAGACGCAGTTCAGAGATCTTTCAAAAGCGCAAAGGAATACTTGTTGTATTAACCGGTATATTCTTCAAATCAAATATATTATTTAACTTACTTTGAAGCGATTGCCTAACAAGCTCGGGATTTTGATTTGGACCTACAATAATTTCCCGAACCGAATTCTTGCCGTTTGATTCAAGTATTGGAAGTTCTACAAAAGGAATTAAGTTTCCATTATAAATTCTGTATTTCGTCTCAAAGTTATTTGCAGAAGCTATATTCGAGTGCGTTACAATTCTGACTTCTTCTTCCTCGTAAAATGAGGAGTTTTTTAGAAATGGTAGCAAATAAATTAATGCGCTAAAGATTCCGAAAGATGCAGATTGAATATCATTCCCATTACCTATCTCTTTATCGATTTTTAGAATGTATTCAATTATCCTATCAATTATAGTGTCCTGAACTTTCCGATCATAGATAACAGATTTAATACTTGCTTTCGTTAGTAGCAATCCCATTAAGTCTGTTAGCCAAAATTTAATTGCAAATGAATTTCCTTGGTCTCCGTAGCCTCGCCATTGGCTAAGAGAGTCTCTTTTATTTGACAAACTGAATAAATAAATAGTTGGAACCTGGAATTCAGCCCAGTTGCTTATTATGTAATGAAGTAATCGCTCCTGAGTGTCTATCTTGCTAAGGCGCTCTTTTAGAAGGTCTTTTCCATATTGAATTTCACTCGAATCGTTTAAATACAAAGCGTTAGTCGCCCAAATCTTTTGGGAATCAGTTATCCCGATTACGCCATTTAAATTAGTATAATGATATAATTCATGTTTGTATGATGTGAATTCACTATTGAATTCTTCAAATATACTCTTAAAGACTGTTTCAAATGCAAATTTAAATGGTTCTTTTTTCATGTTATACTTAAATATTTCTCTGAATTGCGTCTAACGACCAAGGTGTTCCGACGTTTCGCGAGTCCGTAAGGACTTGGCACGAGACTTGCTCTGCAAGACGAGTGACAAAGCGAAATGTGCCGTAGGCCAAGCAAGGGTTGCGTAGCAAGCCCGCAGCGCTGCGGAAGCACCGAAAGTTAGGCGTAGTATGGGCTACTTAACCGGAAGTAACCCTGAACTACTTTTTCGGGAAATATTTAACCCCATCTAGACCAATAAAATCTTCGTCTTG
>NZ_ANIJ01000035.1 GCF_000347035.1 Leptospira sp. B5-022 | reverse complement strand
TTCCACAAAATCACAACAAACGACAAATGAAAACCCGTGATCTCCAGTATTTTTGTTTTCAAACGAAGGTTTCCGCTTTCTATTCAATAGTAAGTGGATCCCAAAATTAACAAACGATTAAGCAAGGATCTCCTGGCGGAGTTAGAAGCAGCTAAACAAAAGATCTCCGAATTAGAGAAAAGAATAGAATTACTTTCCCGTTCGGAATCCGACAATCGTCTTTTACGGACGTTACTCGATTATTCCCCTTCAGCGATCACTATCGTTAACTACGAGACGGGGATCTTCGAAGAAGTCAACTCGACGGCAGAAATTCTTTTTGGACACACGAGAGAAGAATTCCTACGTTTAGGTCCTGCCGATATCTCTCCGGAATTTCAACCGGATGGAAAAAGTTCCAAAGTCTCCGCTTTCGAAAAAATGTCACTTGCAGTCCGAGGAGAAATTCCCGTATTCAGATGGGATCATTGTGACAAGCAAAACCAACTCATTCCTTGTGAAGTTCATCTGGTAAAGATCCCAGGTTCTAAAAATCTGATTCGCGGAAATATAATCGATCTTCGAAAAGAACTCGCTTCGGAAGCATTGTTAAAAAGTAGAGAGGAACAATTAGACTTAGTCATCAAAAGTGCAGACCTGGGCTTTTGGGATTGGAATATACCGAACGGTATCGTTATACCGAATGAAAAATGTGTGGAGATCCTTGGATTCACCATGGAGGAATTCCAAACTACAAACGAATTTTGGAGATCCAGGATTCATCCGGATGATCGTCCACTTATCGTAGAAGGACTAAAAGAACATATGGAAGGTCATTCGGAATTATTCGAAACCGACTTTCGAATGTTATGTAAGGACGGAAGTTGGAAATGGATCCGGTCCAGAGGAAAAGTTTGGGAGAGGGATAAGGACGGAACCCCTATACGAGCTCTCGGTATCCATATAGATATCACCGAGAAAAAGGAAACGGAAAAGATCCTTGAAGAAAAGGAAAGGACATTGGATTTAGCGGTCCAAGGCGCTAACCTTGGTATATGGGATTATAATATTATAACTAACGAACATCACGTGGATGAGAACTGGCTGAAAATGTTGGGGTATCGTCCTGGAGAAGTGAAACCTACATACGAATTTTGGAATGAAAGTCTTCACCCGGACGATAGAGACAAAACCAACTCCGCCTGGAAAAGTTACGTAACGGGAGAAACAACTTTCTATTCAACAGCGTTTCGTTTAAAGTGTAAGGACGGTTCTTATAAATGGATCTTAACAAGGGGAAAAATAGCCGAGAATGCTCCGGAAGGAAACCCGATCCGAATGATCGGAATCCATATAGATATTTCGGAACAGAAACACATAGAAGATGAATTAAGAGAAACAAAATTGTTCTTAGACAGAGCCCAAAAAACCGCAAAAATAGGGAGTTGGGAATACGATATACCATCGGGAAAAATGACCGCTTCCGAGGGGCTTTACCAAATATTAGAAACGAATGATAGAATGCTTGTACCTGCGTTCGATTACATTCACCCCGACGATCGGGAGAAAGTAGAAAAATATTTTAAACGATCGATAATCGAAGGAGTCTCCGCTGAAATAGAATATAGATCCATCACACCTTCCGGACAAGAGAAGTTCCTTTTAAACAAGACCGATTTTATCAAAGACTCGGAAGGAAAAGTTCTCAAACTTTTAGGAACAATCCAAGACATCAGCAACGAGATTAAAAGAAAAAAGAAAGAAGAATTCAAAAGAAATATAGAAAGACTTACCTCTTCCATCTCCACGGAACTTATCAACAGACCTATATTGGAAATCGAGGAAGCAATCTCCAATGCCATTCAAAAGATCACCCAAGCGTTCAAAATGTCTAGGGGCAATTTAGTATTATATGATACGAAAAAAATGATCAGGACTTTAGTATGCGAATTTATTGTCCCGGAATCGGAAAACAAGGAAGCAAGCTGGCCTCCGGAAAGTCCAGTGGATCCGAATAATTTTCTCACAAAAAAGATATTAAACGGGGAAATAGTAACACTTCAATTAGA
>NZ_ANIJ01000034.1 GCF_000347035.1 Leptospira sp. B5-022 | reverse complement strand
TTAGTCGCAAGACACCCTAAAATTGGTTTTTAAACGAATATTTGATTTGACGGATATACAAAGATTGTATATGCTAAAATCATGAATCAAACTGTCAATATTTCATTCGAACAGGTCTCTTAAAGGAAATAGATAAAATAGCTAAAAGAGAACGTAGGTCTCGATCTGAATTAATTAGAGAAGCTGCGCGTGCATATATAGAAAAGAAATCTAAATGGGAAAAAATTTTCGTAGTTGGTTCAGCTATTTCTAAAGCTTCAAATTTGACAGAAAGTTCTCTTATCGATGAAATAAAACTTATCAGGAAGCAAAAGAAAACTTCCTAATGCATAAGGTTTTATTAGATACCAATGTTTATATATCTGCAATACTGTTTGGTGGGAAACCCAGGCTTATCTTAGAAGAACTCATTTCAGGCAAAGTAATAGGTTATATTTCTGATTCTATACTTAAAGAGATAGAATTAACTTTGAAGAAGCCAAAATTCAAATTAACTGAAGAATTTATTTCAGTTATCTTATCTGAGATTGAACAAATTACTGAAAAAACTACAAATATTTCCTTATCAGATTACTCAGGACTTAGAGATCGGGACGATTACCATATACTGGAAAGTTCTCTTTCTGCGAAAGTTGATTATTTGATAACGGGTGATCAAGATTTACTTGTCTTAGGTAATTTAAAATCTCTCAAGATTGTTTCTCCGGAACAATATTTAAATATAGATAGAGAAGGGGCGTCCAGCGACTAACTTTCGCCTCAGCCGCTGCGCTTCGGGCTTGCTACGCAACCCTCGCTCCGGCCTCCGGCACATTTCGCTTTGTCACTCGTCTTGCAGGGCAAGCCTCGCGCCAAGTCCTTACGGACTCGCGAAACGTCGGCTAGGCTTGGCCGTTAGACGCAAGGCTGAATGAATATTTCATGAAAAGTAAACTTAGAAATTTGTTACTAAGATTTCTTCCTGATACAGCTCAAATTCTGGGAGTAGGTCTGGGCGGTTATATTGGAGTCGCAACTGGCGAAGCAATGGGTGCTGCACTTGGGGGCGTGTCTGGAGAAGTAATTGGTCGTGTTAGTAAGGACTTAATTGAAAGAATATTATCCGAAAAGGAGAAAGGTCGAATTGAATTTATCGGTTATTACTCAGAAATCAAGATTAGGAAGCTATTAGATTCTGGATCGTCTGTAAGAGAAGATGGCTTCTTTGAAAATATTGATGAGATCTCTTTTGCTGATGAAATATTTGAAGGTGTTTTGATAAAGGCTAAGAATGCTTATGAAGAGAAAAAACTTCCATTTATTGGGAATCTATTCGTTAATTCCGTGTTTTCATCTATTTCTACAGATGATATTCATCAAATCCTAAATTTATCAGATCAACTATCCTATAATCAGCTTGTATTGATTAATATTATCCAATCGAAAATTGCTGGATTTATGAAAATTGCCGAAATGTCGGAAGTAAAAATAACTGATGATAAAATTGGGCTTTATTACAACCTAATTGAGCTTCAAACAAAAGGAGTAATTCTTGATATTCATAATGAAGGTGATCTTGCAATTACCGGAGATCGCACTGTCGATTTCAAAGGATGTGCCTTGACTAGGCTTGGAGAAAGAATTTATAAAGTCTTGTCTCTCAACGAGATTCCTTTGGAAGATATTGAAAGAACTATGAGAATTATTACTTAGCAAGTTCAGCCCAGCGTCTAACTTACGGCTCTGACGCAGCGCTGCGGGCTGCTTCGCACCCTTGCTTGGCCTTCGGCACATTTCACTTTGTCACTCGCCTTGCAGGGCAAGTCTCGCGCCAAGTCCTGTCGGACTCGCGAAACGTCGTCAAGCCTTGGTCGTTAGTCGCCATAGCTGCTACAATAATATTCTATATAGCGAAATCGAATGATCTTTGCTGTTGATTTCCAAAGGATCCAATATGTTTTAAGCTAATTGACTCCAAGGGACTTATTGTCTTTAAAAAAGTACTAGAATCTGCATGTAAATAAAGCAGAGTGCTAGACAAGAAGGTATGTCCAAGTAACTTTTGGATATAAATCAGATTATTCCCAGTTTCCATAAGATGAGTAGCAAACGAATGCCTAAAAGTATGAACTTGGACCTTCTTTGTTATCCCGGCTCTTTTGACAATTCTTTGGAATGAAGCTTGCAGCCAACGCATACTGAGATGTGAACTTTTATCTCTAAAACCGTAGAAAAGAAAATCCTTCGGTTGATATGTTATAATATAGTTCTTCAAAAGGTTAGCCGCTTGATCTGATAAAATAGTATATCGTTGCTTTCTAGTCTTTGATTTGGAGATAAAGATTGTCTTTCTTTCGAAGTCGATGTCTGGGATTTTCAGATTAATTAATTCACTTCCTCTAATTCCAGAGGAATATAGTACTGAAAATACAGTTCGTTCTTGGAGTGATCTGCATTCTGAAAGGAATAATTTCACTTCAGATTTATTCATGACGGCGGGTATTCGTTGCACTCTTTTTGGCAGATGAATTGATTTTGTCATATATGATTTATTTTCAATTTTATAGAAAAGAGTAACAGCACTGTAAAAAATTCGTAGATAAGACTCTGAGGCTTTGTTTTCTTTTAGTTTAATAAAGAAGTCATAAACTTGTTTTGGTCTCAATTTTAGAGGCGATATCATATATTCTTTTGTTAGACGAGTCATACAATCTGTATATGATTCGATTGTGCTTTCACTGTATCCTCTTAGTCTCATGTCTAAAATCATTTTGTCTTTTAATGCACCCATAGTGCCAAGAATTGAAAAGCTTTTAAAATTACTAGAAGAAAGCAGCTACGGCGACTAACTTTCGGTGCTTCCGCAGCGCTGCGGGCTTGCTACGCAACCCTTGCTTGGCCTACGGCACATTTCGCTTTGTCACTCGTCTTGCAGAGCAAGTCTCGTGCCAAGTCCTTACGGACTCGCGAAACGTCGGAACACCTTGGTCGTTAGACGC
>NZ_ANIJ01000033.1 GCF_000347035.1 Leptospira sp. B5-022 | reverse complement strand
TCATAACTGTCGCCTCAGCCGCAGCGCTGCGGGATCGCTAAAGCGACCCTTGCTTGGCCTACGGCACATTTCGCTTTGTCACTCGTCTTGCTAAGCAAGCCTCGCGCCAAGTGCTTGCGCACTCGCGAAACGTCGGCTAGGCTTGGTCGTTAGACGCAATAATGAAAAAAAGGACTTTTAATACGTGAATAAAGAAACAATTATCTTAATTTTTAAAAACAAGTATTTTCAATTCTCTGTTTTATGTTATTTGTTAATTCAAATTCTAATAGTTCCGGGAAAATATTTCAGTATAGACGCTGAAAATAATGATATTTCGGGCTCATTTAATAGCTTAGTAGTTGTATTAGCCATATGTTTCATAATTCTCGGACTAAAAGCTATTCTAGAATTAACTTACATACCAAATATTATAGAAGTTAGCTTTATCGGAATGATTGGTCGACTTTTCGTTTATACATTAGTAAACTGGTTCAGCTTTATTATCTATTGTTATATACTATTTATCATTACCGGATCTCAAACGGATTTTGATAAGATAGAGCAATCTGCAGCAAATAGTATAATCTTAATTGTTGGGATTGCGTTGTATTTTGTCATATATTTGGCCGGGGCAGCAACTATAGTTGGATTACGATCAATGGGTAATTATTTTTCAAATTTAAAAATAATTTTCTTAAATAAAGAATCATACATATATTTCTCTATATTTTTAATTATTCCTACATTGATAGGAGTGTTGGGGATGTTTGAAAGGCCTTTTGTTAGGGTGCTTGAAGATTTGCTTCTTTCGGCGACTATATTTGTTACTTATATTAATTTCATTTTTCTTGTGAAACATTGGCAGAGAATAAAGTTGTTGGCATAATTTTCCTTTTGAGTTTCATTACTGCGTCTAACTTGCGCCTCAGCCGCAGCGCTGCGGGATCGCTAAAGCGACCCTTGCTTGGCCTCCGGCACATTTCGCTTTGTCACTCGTTTTGCAGAGCAAAACTCGCGCCAAGTGCTTACGCACTCGCGAAACGTCGGCTAGGCTTGGTCGTTATCCGAACATTTTCAACCCGCTTTGAATGCGCTGCGTAGCGGGCCTCCATGCCCGCGAATTACTGATTAGATTTGGGAATTGACATTACACCGTATATGATGTAATATGACTTGTGAGCCAGAAATGGACTGTTGTATATTATGAGGATGAAGAGGGGAACTGCCCAACTTCAGAATTTATTGATAGTCGATCTGTGAATAATCAGGCTAAAATCATGGCCTTGATTGATCAATTAGAGCAGCACGGTCCGAATTTACCTAGACCATATGCTGACTTTCTAACTGACGGCATACATGAATTAAGACTGAAACTTTCAGGAGACCAAGTTAGATTCTTATATTTTTTTACATTTAGGCATTACATTATAATTACTCATGCATTTATAAAGAATGTTCAGAAAGTTCCGATTCGGGAGATTAATAGAGCAATAAGTTGTCGAGAAGACTTCCTCTCTCGATTTACTGAAGAGAAGTTAAGAAGGAGATTAAATGATGAAGAGTTTTAAATCGCATTTAAAAAGTAAACTGAACAATGCTAAGTTCTCAGAAGCATTTGATCAAGAGAAACAATTGTTATCACTAGCTTTAAAGATTCAGGAATATAGAAATAAGAAGGGTTTAAGTCAGGCAGATTTAGCGAAAAGGGCTCATGTTACCCAGCAACAGGTTAGTAGATTAGAAACAGGTATTAATACGAATGTTAGTACGTTCCTAAAAATCTGCCATGCATTAGATTTGGATTTATCATTAAATACAATTAAAGGTCGAAAAGTTTCGGCATGAAATGGTCTTCATATTTTACATCCTGTAAAATATGAAGCTTTTCCGATGCGGCTTGAAAACGTCGGATAACTTTCGGTGCCTCCGCGACGCTCGGGACTTGCTTACGCAACCCACTCGCTTGGGCTTCGCCACATTCGCGTCCGTCACTTCGTTTGCAGAGCAAACTCGTGCCGTTGCGAACGTCGGAGCACCTCGGTCGTTAGGCGAAATCCCGCAAAGATTTGTTTTTTTTGTATTGAAGCTCGGAAGTATTAAAATTTTCTTCAAAGAGCATTGCAGACTTTATTCTGACTACGCTCCCCATTTAAGCTGGTGCCATCGCAGGTTTTTGCATCTCGAAATCCAGCGTCGGACTAGAAGCTCATGGTTATAGGCTAACCAATCTCGCAAAAGGGGAGCGACTCGTATTGTTGTTGTCAATCCGATTGTATTGGATTATTCTTTGATTGCACATTTGTTTAGGGTGCAACGTGTTTGGGCGGGACATCGCCTAACTTTCGGCTTGGCGTTACGCTTCGGGCTCACTTCGTGACCCTCGCTCCAGGCTCCGCCACATTTCGCTTTGTCACTCGCCTTGCAGAGCAAGTCTCGCGCCAAGTGCTACGCACTCGCGAAACGTCGCCAACCCTTGGTCGT
>NZ_ANIJ01000032.1 GCF_000347035.1 Leptospira sp. B5-022 | reverse complement strand
GAAGTTTTTCGATGTCGGCATCCATATTTCCTTCGCCGAATTGTTTGAAACACTCCATCGCTTTTTTCTTAACGGCGATATGAGCAAAGACCATATCATTAATACCTTCGGACATGGTTTTGAAGGCGCCTTTGAACTTGGAACTGTCGATCTTAACGTCAATATCTCCGGCTTCGTGTTCCTTGGACATTTTTGACATTTCGGCTATTAGCCCTTTGATATTCGCTCTGACTTGATCGATTGTCTCGTTTATAAATTGTTTTTTACCGGGAAGTTTTTCGATGTCGGCATCCATATTTCCTTCGCCGAATTGTTTGAAACACTCCATCGCTTTTTTCTTAACGGCGATATGAGCAAAGACCATATCATTAATACCTTCGGACATGGTTTTGAAGGCGCCCTTGAACTTAGAACTGTCGATCTTAACGTCGATATCCCCGGCTTCATGTTCCTTGGACATTTTCGACATTTCGGATAAAAGGTCCTTCAGAGATGTTTGGAGCATGGATAATTGTAATAGTAGACCGTTTTGATCCGAATGATCCAAATCGATCTCACTAGATAGATCTCCTGACGCTATCTTTTTCGTTATCTTTGACAAAAGAGAATAATCTCCGCCTAATTGTTGGCGGATTTGTATTCCGATCCTCCAACTAAGAATGGCAAATAACGTTATTATTCCTAACGAAAGCGAGATCAATAGGATGGATACGCTTAAAACGGAAGACTCAGTTTCCACCCCTTTTTGTTTAAAGGACGCTGTGGCATATTCCGATCTGTTTTTTAGAGAAGTAAGAAACTTCTTGGCTGCTATCTCTTCTTTAGCTTTGAATTCGTTTTGTTCTAAAGTATTAGCGTTTTCGAGTAGGATCCCGTTTGCGAAGGTTTGTAAATATTCTTCCGAATAGGATTTAACGGATGAGATCAGTTCTTCTTCTTTTTTATCCGAGACGCGAGCGGCACTTTCGGATAAGTAGGAAGAGATCGTATCCCGATTTTTTCTGATTTGGGACACGATTTCCGACCTACGGTTCTGATCCGTATTCGAATAATTTTCTAGAACCAACGACCTTAATTCCGAAAAAGAAGCCGATATGTTTTCCCAATTTGAAGAAGAGGGCGAACTACTTCCGTCTTTATGGATGCGATTCATCTGGTAGATGGAAAGTCCGTCTATAATTCCAAGACCGACTAAACCTATTAGAATAATTGCAAGTAACTTCTGTGCAATGCTCATATTTTTCCTCCGACTCCCGGTTGGGACGTCAATATTAATTCGAAGCCCCCGAGAGGCTGGTAATTTGCTGATTCAGTTCATTGTTTAGTGTGTTTTCGTTGTTTAACCTGACTTTGGAAAGCAACGTTGTAGTATCTATAATCATTGCTACGGAACCGTCTCCCATAAGAGCGAATCCGCTAACACCCTGGGCATCTTCAAAAAGTCCGCCTAACGGTTTTATGACGGAATGGATCCTACCTAAAAGTTCGTTAACGATCAATCCCGCTTGAAGATTCCCCGAGTTTACGATGACTAGGTTCCTTCTTCCTTCCGTTCCTATCGGTTCTCCGAACCAGTCGTTCATATCAACGCAAGGCAGGACTTTGTCGCGAACCTTGATATAATTTTGTTCTCCGACTAGGAATTCCTTAGGATGGAATTCCATACATTCCTTCACCATGTCTAAAGGGATCGCATATTTGTTTTTTCCGATCCTCAAAAGGAATCCGTCGATATTCGCGAGAGTAAGTGGAAGTATGATCTTAAATGTGGTCCCTTTTCCCTTTTCTGAGCTGATCTCTATTCTACCTCGTAACGACTCTACGTTTTTTTTGACCACATCTAATCCAACCCCTCTTCCTGAGAGTTCGGTTACGCTTGTAGCCGTGGAAAATCCAGGTTCGAATAAAAGTGAATAGATCTGGTCCTCTTTGATCGCATCTCCTTCCTTATAAAGGCCTTTCTCCTTCGCTTTTTTAAGGACTGATTCGGGATCTATTCCTCTTCCGTCATCGGATATCTCTATAAAGATCTCGCCGGCCTTATGCGAAGCAGCTAATATTATCAATGCTTCGGAAGGTTTTCCTAAACTTGTCCTTTCTTCTTCCGAAGACTCGATTCCGTGATCTATAGAATTTCGGACCATATGCGTTAACGGATCGACTAGATTGTCTATTAAGTTTTTATCAAGTTCGGTTTCTCCGCCCCTGATCTCCAATCGGATGGATTTTCCGGTTTGTTTTCCCAGTTCGAAGACCACTCTAGAATACCTGTTAAATAGGGTTTGGACGGGGACCATTCTGAGTTTTAAACTATTGGAACGTATTTCTTCTAAGAGACGAGACATCCTATGCGTGAGTTCCTCTAAGAATTCGTCCTTTAGGTTTAGAGCTATCTGATGAAGGGCGGAAGAGATAACTACAACTTCTCCCACTTGATCTACTACTAAGTCCAACTTATCCGCATCGACCCGTATACTTCTGGAGGCCGAACTTTTATTTTTAGGCCCGGTTTCCGATTTTTCCTGAAATCCGTTTTGATAAGTGATCCCATTTTGATCGGAGTGAATAGAAGAAGGATCTGAAACGGATTCGAGTCTGATTTTCATATCCGAGCCGGCAAATTCGAAAGATTCTAGGATCTCTTCCTCAGTAAGATCCGACTTATAAACAACTTCTATATCGAAAAAGCAACCGGATGCTTCCAGGTCAGAAAATTTAGGGATCTTTTCTTCATCCAATACGATCTCGCTTAACGTACCTTTTTCCGAAAGATATCTTAGGAAAGGGTATGGATCCAATCCGTTAACGAATAAATTACTACCGCATGAAATATATATCTTCCAAGTTTTGTAATTGTCGTTATCCGAATTTTTTTCGGGGGTTATTTTGACCGAAGTTAGGGAGCCGGGGCTATGTTTGGAAAGGTCGAAAATAAGATTTTCACCTTCTTTTAATATCTCCTCGCTTTCGAATTCTCCTAATTCGAAATTTTCCAAGCGTAAAAATAAGTGGTCCTTACATTGTAGAATAATTCGGATCAGATTGCTTGAGGGTTCCAAATTACCGGAACGTACCTTATCTAAGGTTTCTTCTAAAAAATGTACGAAGTCCGCAATTTTGGAGAAATCGTACATACCGGCGGTCCCTTTAATTGTATGGACCGACCTGAATAACGAATTCAGTAGTTCCTTTTCTCTGTTCCCTTCACCGATCTTAACTAAGTCTCTTTCGAGAGACTCGAGCATGTCCCTGGTCTCGGAAACGAAATCCGTAAAGCCGGGTTTTTCCCTAGGATCCATGGTTTATTCCTTCGTTTGCCGTTCCGAGATACGAACCTAATAGAAAATCTTTATTATAAAATCTTATTATTCTTTCCACAGATTCTGAAGGAGACATCACGACTAGTTTGTTTCCGTTTGCCTCAAGTTCCTTACGTATTGAGAGTAAAAATTGCAAAGAGGATGTGTCGAACTCGTTAATTTCAGAAAGATCCAAACTCAGATCGGTGTCCGTGTATGGAAGGAGCCGGGAGCGTATTGCAGCTAACTTACGAGCTCTTAATTCTCCCTTGATTTTTATTTTTTTTTTACGGTTCATATCCATCGACAAAATGAAAAGTTTGTTCTTTAAACCACTAATTTAGAAACGGAGGAAAGTAGTTGGTCCATACTGAAAGGTTTTGTGATCCATGCCCGTATCCCTTGAGCTACTAACTTTTCCTTCATTGCAGTTTGGGATTCTGTAGTTAACATTACGATCGGAAGGAACTGATAGTTACCGGAAGATTTGACCTTTTCAACGAACTCTACTCCGTCCATGATAGGCATGTTCACATCGCAAACGACCAGCTTAAGATCGTTGCTCAGTAACTCTAAACCTTGAGCTCCATTCTCCGCTTCCAATACTTCGTAACCTTTTGATTCCAAGGTTACCTTCACTAATTTTCTCTGGGCAGGAGAATCATCTACGATCAATATTTTTTTAGACATACAATATACCTCACACTCAACAGAGTCTACGTATCTAATCCGATTGAGTTGCATTAGATACTCTTTATGTAATTGGAGCTTATTCCGGATTTTATTTCGGAAGAGGATTGTTACTTAACTTTCCCGAATGAAATAGACGATGGGAGAAGCAAAATCATTCAATAAATTTCGTTTAATAGAAATATTTCTTTGCGGAATGATTTTTTTATAGAACGGGTTGCTTGGAAACCGTATAACGTGACTCAATTATTTTCTGAATGAACGATAGCTTCCTTTGTAATATTTAATTTAAAGTTCATTGAATGTCAAATGAGGCAAAATTCGTCTGATTTGCATTCTGGATTTATCCCTTGTGAGGTATGATTGTTCGAAAAGTACGTCATGTCCTTTTGGCGTTCGTTTGTTATTCCAAAGTATGAAATATATTTCGAGGGATTCTTTTGATTTGGTATCAAACATTTTATATGAATAGGAAACATTTTTTGTATAATTTGCTTTTTGGAGACACGATTCCCGAAAATGAGGATTACGTGTTTGGAATAATAGAATTAGCGTGTTCTAATTTTTAATAGGCAAAGAAACTGTTGCTAGTACTACTTCTACAGGTTTTTCTCCTATAGAATGATCAAGAACGTTATGTATGCTGAATATCCCACCGTGTTTTTTTATTACAAAATCGACTATCGTTAACCCTAAACCGGTAAAATATTCCTCACCTTCCAAGGTTTCATCCACGAAACCCGCGAGTCGATAGAACGGTTGTTTGACCAGTAGTTCTTTGTTTTTAGGGATACCTGGGACCGATCGCAGATCGAATTCGTTTTTCAGATTGATATTCAAGTATCCCCCGGAAACGGAAAGATAAATGTTTATGACAGAATTATTAGATGAATATTTCAGGGAATTTACCAACAATTCGCTGAATATTCTGGAAAGTGAATCCGCGTCCACATCTAGATTGAACCCATTGGGAGGAGGTGTTATTTGAGGGATGAATACGTTCTTTTTTTCCCTATATTGTTGGTTGGAGTTCTCCAAATGTAATCTGGATTTTTCCAATAGATCATAGATCTCTGAACTATTCGTCTTTCTCAAGGAATTTTGGAAGTCCTTGTTGAGAATCGATAAACTCTTTTCTAGAGAGCTAAGCCCTTTTTTCACATAAAATGTATTCTCAAAAAGTAATTCTATAACGTCTGAGGAGAAATTATAGCCCGATTCTTCCCTTTTAGCGCTCGCCTGGAGCATTTCGACTATACTTACGATTGCTCCGAAGCCTCCTCCGCTAAAAAAGCTTTGTTTGAGATTATTGAGAGTACTCTTGGAAAGATCTACATTCTTTTCCAGATCGGTCAGCCAGGATTGTTTGTACAGGATCCAATTCAGTTGGGCTTTAAGACGTTCTTCGTTCTCCTGTATCAGGATCCTTTCACTCTCCTTTAAGCGTATAAATTCCGAAATCCTGTTTAAGACTTGGTATAATCTTTCCCTATTGATCGGCTTGATAAGATAATCGAAAATCCCCAACTTCATCACTTCGATAATAATTTCAGGAACATCGTTCCCGGAAATTACGATGAATAGAGACTCGGGCTTTTTCTCTTGTATCTTTTTGATAAAATCAAATCCGTTCATTACCGGCATTTCTAGATCGACTAAATAGAGGGAATAGTCGGCTTTTTCGGCCATTTCGCTGCCGATTTTCCCGTCTGGAGCAGTATCCGCCTCCACGCCGAAACTTCTGGCTAATCTAGCGATCAATTCTCGATTTTCCTCCTGATCTTCTATGATCAAAATTGGATTATGTAGGTTTAATCTTAATGCCATGGTCAAAACAGTGCGTGTTTCAAAAATTTTACATATAGAATGTTTAAATTCGGGGCTTTAAACTTCCATTTTTCGGACCTATTGAAATTTATTTCCTAAACGTTGTAAAGATGAAAATATGAAATATTTTATATTAAATCATAAATAATTAATATAATGGATCTCGGATCATTACGTCATTCTCCCTTTCATGCATGGAATTGGTCCTGGTTAAATCACAATTAATTATAGAAAGTTCCGCTGGGAAAATCGAAGAAGTACATTATATCCGGTTCAATCCACCTCTTCTATGGCTCTTTACCGAACAAACGTTAATTTTTAAAAGAATCCTCTTTACAAAAAAGGATCATATATTAAAACTCCCCGGGATTTTAATCCGGGGGGAAAACGTAATGATTTTTGCCGCAAGAATTTTGGCAGGTATCGTCGGCCTATTGCATGTTTGGATCTTTATTATGGAAAGTGTATTATGGATGCGACCTCGCATTCATAGAAGATTCGGAGTTTCGGATACAAAAACGGCAGAGGCGATGAAGGCTGTCTTTTTGAACCAAGGTTTTTATAATTTATTTCTTGCCATTGGAGCATTGTACGGAGCGATCTTTTTCGAGATCCATCCCGGTTATGCTCCGGCGATCTTGGCATTCTCTTGTCTTTCCGTTTTCGGAGCAGGGCTTGTGTTGTTAGTTTCTAAACCTGCAATGGCAAGGGCTGCGATTATCCAAGGACTTCCTCCTTTGATCGCAGTTGTTCTGTATTTTATTTCCTGCAACGGATAAATTTTTATGATCGATCCACTTGAAAGTTCTGGGGGCAACTTGAAGGTTACCTTCGGGTGGATCGATTTTTATTTAAGATCACTCGATACAAAATATTGCGGAAAGTAGATCCGAATCAATCAAGTCTCTCGAAAATTACGGATGATTTTTAGAAAAATCTAATATATACCAATTGACCCATTCGTTCCTGGAGTTGAACTTTAGTCCTGTTATGGATTTTAGTGCGGAAATGATCAACTTTCTGTTTCGAAACGGAGAATTTTCTTGCAGCAATCTAATAAGGATCGGAACGCTTGCCGGATCTTTTTTTGCTCCTAATTGAGAAACCGCCACCTGATGAAGATTGATATTTTCGCTTTCCGCATATTTTTCCAAAATTTTGCGAGATTCCTCTCCCCGAATGGAGGTAATCGCAGATAATGTAATCGGAGCTAGATCCGGAAAATCTTCCGTTTTTTTATCTAATAGAGATAAAGACTTTGGGGAAGCGATCATTCCTAAACTTTCAGAAGCGATCTTGGCAAGTTTTTGGTCATTTGATCTGCATGCCTCCTCCACATAAGGAAGAGCCTCTTCCGAACCTATTGCGCCTAATGCCCAAACGGCTCCGTATTTTGCTTCCGTTAGATCTTCTTTTAGTGTCTTAACTAGAACCGGGATACTTTTTTTATCGCCCAAATATCCCAAGGACTGTGCGATGATCTCTCTATCGGGAATGGTAGGATCTAACAACGTTTTTTCTATCTCTTCTCTTGCTTTGGAAAATTTGATACGACCTAAAACATGAGATGCGGGAGCTTTTGTTAGGGGTTTCCCTTTCACTAAAACCTCTAAAATACGGGTAGAAAAACTAGGATCCGGAACTCCAATCAAAACATCTGCCGCCCTGTATCGGATCTCCTTGTCTTGGTTTTCTAAAATGGGAAGCACTAGGGGCAAAATTTTAGGGTCCTTGATCTCAACGAGAGCAATGGAAGAGTTCTCCCTTCCCTTATCAAAATCCGCCTGTAAAGCTTTTACTAAAAGTGGAATGGATTTTTTGCTTCTAACCTTTCCAAGTGCCAGGTAGGAGGCCGCCAACGTGGGGCCGGGCTCGGAATGTGAGGCGAGATCGATGAGATAATCTTCTGCTTCGAGAATATTCAATTTTCCTAATGCCATAGCGAAAGTTTTGGCCTTGTCCGAGTCCTTATTCAATTTTGCCCGGGTCAAAATGAAGTTTCCGGATTGCCTTGCGTTGATCCGGACTAAAGTATCTACAGTCAGTAAACGAATACTCGCGTCTTCATGATTTAAAAGGCTCGCCACACGATTTCCCGCTTGAGGATCTTCCATTCGTGAAATAGACTCCAAAACGGTTCCTAGATCAATGCCCGACTTAGGATCCAGAAAGTTTAGAATTTCAGGAAGAGAAGATCTGTCTTTCCAGATCCCTAATGCCAGGATTGCAGGTCCTCTTGTGATCGCTTCCGAGGATCTCATCCATTCTCGTGCGATTGGAATGAACTTCCTTTCGTTTCTGGATGCTAATTCCAAAATTGCCTGGGATCTCATCCTCGGATTTTGGCTTTTTAGATCGGATACCAATTGTTCCAGGCTTGGTCCTTCTTCTTCTTGGACTTCGGGTAAAAGTTCTGGGCGAGGAGGACCGAAACATCCAAAAGTCGATCCGAACACCATCGTAGCATATATGAGAGATAATCTAAATATCATAAAAACAGAATGTAATTTGAACTTCTTTAATATCATCTAGGCACCGATTCGGAAGCTTGTATCAGTTGTGTTAATTCCTTCTGCCAAGCTGCAAGATCGGAATTTGCTTGAGGGATCTGGGAAGTATCCATTCTACCTTGTTGGATCGCGTATTGGACCAATTGGATCCTGGATTCTAATTCGGAAATTTTATAAGAAAAATAGGCCCTCTGTTCTTCCGGAGTTACGTTCGGATCTGTCGGCCTAGTGGGGACGGAACCGGGTTGGTCATATTTGCTTGCATTTCTCGATAATGCAAACTTGGATTCGGCAGAAGTGATCTTATCCAATAGTTCTCTTGCTTTTTTTTCGTCTTCCGAAGTAAGCGGAGGGCGAAATTCTTTCGGAATATATATATTACGCGGGAATCTTGCCGCAAAGTCGATCCATTCCTCTCTTATCTTTTCTCTTTCTTCTTCCGATTTTTTTTCTCTAAATGCCGCAGGCCAAAGTCTTTTAGCGGAACCTTCCAAGTCTGGATCTTCCTCGAAAGGGTGAGGAGCGTCCGGGAATTCCAAGGTATCACTGCCGTATTTTCGATCCACTGCTTCGGAAGCTTCTTCTCCTAGACTGGGAGACGGTGCTTTTTTTTCCGGCCAAATAATAAATAAAAAACAAAGAATAAGAATAAACGCTCCTGAGATCCAGGGCCAGTAAGAACGAAAGAATTGCATTTTAATAAAAAGGAAACTGAAATTAGGAAAATTGATTTATAGACCGTTTCCCGCCCGAAACCGAGCGGGAAACACTTCGAACTCTTAAACGAATATCCCGATGACCCAGGAAATAAACTGGCCGAACAGAGTGTCCGTCAGGAATTTTTTCAAGTCAATCGGATTACGATTTAAGGAATCGTAATACCAAGCGGTGTATTCGCTCACTTGCGGGATGGAATAACCGTATCTGGAATTGATCGCTTTGATCAATTCGTTCGCAAAGACTGCATGACCGTACATATTCGGATGGACACCGTCCAAACCGAAAATTCCCGGCTGGCCGGGGAGAGGCCAGTTTGCCTTTGCATAGCCCGGACTATAACCGGAAGGACTTTTGATCAAACGACCGTTCTCTTTCAGATCATCGAAAAGGACTTTAAGATCCGCTAATGCAAATCCCATAGCGACAGCCTGAGCCTTCACCTCGTTGTTTATGGAAGTTAAGAAATTCGTAATAGTATTCACTTCATTCTTATCTAAAACTTGAGAAGGATCGGAAACTGAAGAACGGAAGAAGGCCTTAAGACCGGAGTAGTTCGTTCTACCTTGAGGATCGTTATAGTTTTCCAAAAATGCGATAGAGGTCACATTCGGTACGGTGAACAGTACTCCACCTTTAATGGATCCGATCGCAGCCATTTTGGACATAGTGGAACGGATATCTCGGAGAAATCTTGCTTGGTCCAAGCAGTCCGTAGAAGTGCTCAACGCAGTACAAAGTACATGATTTGCAGCCGCCGTCCCGAATAAGAAGCTAGGTTTTACGGCCTGCATAACTTGCATCTGAGTCCCGGAACTTCTTAAACCGAATTGATGGAATTTATCCGGAGATTGACAATCCGGAACTTGGACCCAACGATAGGTATACCAATACCAAGTAGCCCAGTACCATTCCTTGGCCCATGTCGTTGCGTTAATGTTCTCACACTTACCGGAAGTTTGCAGAACCGTAGTGTAATCCGCACCGGTGATCCCTGCATGCGTCGGAAGTCCAACAGTTGATCCGTTCCCTCCGATAATGGAAGCAGCGATGCAGAATACCCCACAATCACCTTTGAGCACGTCTTCGAAATTCAAATAGGGCCCATTTAACACGTTATACGAAACGTTGGAGCCCGCTTGTTTGGAAACTAAAACCGGATAAGCCCAGTTTTGAGTTTTTTCTTCTACGGTTGCGCCATAAAAACCCTGGCTTAAGGAGTCGCCGATTACTCCGGGTCTGGAAAACATCTGCACTTGGCTTTGTGCCGAAAGCGTAGAAGCCCCCACGATTAGGAAAATCCCGCTTAGGATTTTCCGAAAGTTTCGAATGTTCATTTTTAAATTAACTCCACTCTCTATTGAAGGAGATTTCTATATTCTCTTCGAGCCAAATCATATAAGGTGGAGTTATGAAGTCAATTTCCAAATGGAAAATATTTTTTTCTATATTGAACATTCGTAATATTACAAAGTGACAGCTTTGAGCGAACGGTGTTAGTAGTTAATGTTTGATATATAATTAAATTTTTATAATATATTTTTGTATCCCTCGTGTAAGTGATTCGATGGCAGGCTATATGATCGTAAACACTGTTCGTTCCATGGATCTGCTACTTAAGGGCTCGAGCAGGCGCCTCTTTTGTGTATACTTTTACTTCGGTTTGCAGTGTATCCCCAAACGACTAAGAGTGTGGCCCTTCGCAGTGCAGTTAGTCGAAAGTGTTGTAGAATATCGGAAGATTGTATTGGAAGGTCCACGGTGATGCCTTGTCCTAAGAAATTGTCCACATTACAAAAAGTGATCAGCTGTTTATCGTGCTGTCGTTTTTGCGGTTTTTTATTGCCAGAACATCCAAATAATGGATTGAACCGATCTTGTTTTCGCCTAAGATCATATTTAAAAAGAAATAAATTATGTTTAAACTGTCCCGGATCGTCTTATTGCTTTTTTTATTTCAAATCGATTGTTTAACCGTGTCCTTAAATCGAAGGATAGAAAGAGTCGATTATGATCCTATTCAATTCAAGAACATATTAGGGTTATATAAAGATAAAGAATCCGAGCTTTATGTGAAGTTTTTGGGAAAAAATGAAGATGCTTTGGAAAAGGAATTTTATCTAAAAATCCCAAATTCCAATTCTTTAATTTCTCAGGAAGATTTTGCCAAAGGAATATTCGAAGTGTGTACGGATTGTTCTCTTATTAAATCTTCGGTCCATAAATTCCGAGAAGGTCAAATCCCTTTATTGTTCGGCGATATTATTATAGATATGACGAATACTACTATTAGAAAAAATTTATACGAAGTTGGAGTAAATATTTTAAGTGAAGAGGTTACATTTAAAGATATTGAATCGGCGAAATGGGATGGAGGTTCTTTTCTTCTTTTGCAAAAGTCTGATGGCAAAAAGATCGTTTTGATGGATTGTGGAAATGAGTTTTGTCGACCATTCCAGCATGATGAGTATTTTCTCAAGGATTGGAAAATTCCCATCCCTTTGACTAAATGGGCTCCAAAAGACGGAGTTCGGGTCCGGATTGGAACTACAGCCAATTACGTTTGGATAGAGGCAGATGAAAAATTAAAAAATCGTGAAAACAATAAAATAACGGCGGTAATTCCCGATCGTATAGAACGAAAAGATCCTGCAAAACCTTTCTTTTATATACTGTATCCTTTTACATATTTAGGAGATATACTGCTAACCCCGGTCTATACGATTGCATTAATCATCGCTGGACCCAGTTACGGCGGAAAGAGATAAATTTTTAAAAACTTCTATTGTTCCTATATGAATTCCGCGGTCTCGATACGAACCGAAATCTTGCGAATTCCGCTTGCCGGGGGAGTTGATCTTTCTCAAGATCCTTACCGTGATACTTTTCTATTATCTCTCTTCTATCCTGGGTCTACTTGCGGGAAATATGTTCAATTACACCGCCATAATCCTTTCCCAAAGTATATCGGATTCGGATACGTTTTCGGCTTACGTATTCTTCTTCGTATGTTTTCCCTTGCTGTTTTTGAGTTTCACTGCGGGGAGATTATTGGATAAGTATTCCAGGAAATGGTTACTTGCAGCGGCTCAGATCTCAATGGCCTGCGGTTCCGGATTTGCCGCTTTGGCCTTACATTTGGGTTGGATCTCTCCCGGAAAACCGTATCTTCTTTTAGTATCTTCGGTGCTTTCCGGGATCGGGCTTTCTTTTGTGATGCCCGGAAGATTTGCGATCCTCGGCGATCTATTAGAACATTCTAAAATAGGAAAACACAGTGTTTGGTTGAACACTCTTGTACTTTTCGGATACGGACTTGCGCCTTTGGTGGCCGGATATTTTAAGGAATACTTCTCCTTTAAATATGTTTTTATGGGAATTGGTTCCGCTTATATTCTGAGTGTTTTCTTTTTGGTATTGATCCCGGTACAGATGAGAGAAAGAGGTCACACTGTTTCCGGCCCGGGGATCTCGGAACTAGTTGCTTATTTAAAAAAATCCACTCTGGTTTCTCAATTCCTTTTACTTATGGGCGCAGTTGTCCTGTTAGTCGGTCCCGTCCAGGTACTTCTTCCTAAATATGCTAAAGAAATATTAGGATTAAGTGAAGGAGCAAGGGGCGCATTACTTTCTTCTCTTGGAATCGGGCTTGTGATCGGAGGAGGAGTTACGTTTCTTCTTCATGGTTTAAAAAAGAAGGGGCATATTCTTTTTGGATCGGCCCTTTTCAGTTGTTTACTTTTTTCTTTGGTTCCTTTTCTTGCCGACAGTTTGGTGCTGACCGTAATATGTTTTTTCTTGTTCGGCTTTGTGACCGGAGTGATCATCACGCTTATCCCGGCTGGGATCCAACAAAATACGGAAAATCATATCAGAGGTCGGATCCTCTCTTTATATAGCCTGGTTTTTCTCTTGGTTCCTGCATTCTCCGGAATTTTGTCCGGATTTTTCTCGGACCGGATCGGAATTCCTTCCACATTCGTATGGTCCGGGTTTTTGGAAATGGGTGTATTAATCTATCTTAGCTGGAGAATGGATCAGGTAAGGAGTCATTATTAAACGGTTGCCAAA
Source organism: Leptospira sp. B5-022 (assembly GCF_000347035.1). Classification (GTDB taxonomy): domain Bacteria; phylum Spirochaetota; class Leptospiria; order Leptospirales; family Leptospiraceae; genus Leptospira_B; species Leptospira_B cinconiae. The sequence goes on along the minus strand of NZ_ANIJ01000032.1, from coordinate 301,021 downwards.
TCGTCCAGGGATCAGGAATTTATATATTATGTTTCAAGGCGTATTTACTGCCATTATTACCCCATTTAGGAACGGGAAAATAGATTATGATTCCTATTTTTCGCTTTTGGACAAACAGATCCAAGCGAGGGTAAGCGGGGTTGTGCCATGCGGTACCACCGGCGAATCTCCCACTCTTTCCCATGAAGAACACGCGGAACTGATCCGCGAAACCGTGAAACATGTCAAAAAGCGGATTTTGGTCGTGGCCGGTACAGGTTCCAACTCCACCAGAGAGGCTGTGGAACTGACAGAGGCAGCCTGCAAGGACGGAGTCGACGGTATACTCCAAGTGAATCCGTATTACAATAAACCTACTCAAGAGGGTTTATTCCTTCATTTTAAAGAGGTCGCGGATCATTCTTCCGTGCCTGTGATGTTGTACAATATTCCCGGTCGGACTTCCGTGAATTTATTGCCGGAAACCGTTCTTCGTTTATCGGAACATCCTAAGATCAGATCCATGAAAGAAGCTACGGGGGACCTGGGACAGATGTCCAAGCTCATTTCTCTGGTTGGGGACAAGATGACTGTTCTTTCCGGAGACGATAATTTGACTTTGCCTCTTCTCTCCTTAGGTGGAAGGGGCGTGGTTTCCGTGATCTCGAATCTATTTCCTGAAAGTTTGGTGAAGCTTGTCGAATCTTTCCAAACAGGAGACTTGGCAGGCGCTCAAAAAATCCATTATGATTTCTTGGAATTATTCGCGTTGGCGTTCATCGAGACCAATCCTATTCCGATTAAAGCGGCGATGAGCTGGAACGGATTCTGCTCGGCTGAGATCCGTCTTCCGCTGACTTCTTTGAGTGTAGGTCCCGGCGCGGATCGTTTGAAAAAAATAGTTTCCGACCTTTTGGCGAAAGGTTATAAATAAGGTATTCGATTTGGCCCGCAAGAATCGTGTCGCAGTCATTGGCGCTTCCGGCAGAATGGGGAAGGCTATTATCCAAGTGCTTTCCCAATCGAAAATTTCGGAACTTTCCGCTGCGGTAGTAGGTAAAGGTTCCGTTTATTTGGGTTTGGATTCCGGTTTACATTCCGGACTCAAACAAAATGAAATTTTGTTTTCTGACGATCTTTCCAAATCCGTCGCCGAATCGGATACGGTGATCGATTTTTCTATCCGGGAAGTATTACCCGAAGTTCTATCTATCTGCAAGGAATCCAAAAAACCCGTTGTTGTAGGTACTACAGGTCTTGCGGATTCTCATAAGGAATTGTTAAAAGAAACTTCTAAAATAATTCCGATCGTGTATTCTCCCAATATGTCGATCGGTGTGAATTTACTTTTTAAACTGACCGAAATCGCAGCGAAAGTGATGGGGGACCTGGCGGATATAGAGATCCAAGATATCCATCATCGTCATAAAAAAGACGCACCTTCCGGAACTGCGGAAAAACTCAAAGCAATCCTTTTGGAGACTCTTTCCAGGACGGAGTCGAATATTGTACACGGTCGCCATGGAATTCTTCCGGAAAGGGACCCTAAAGAAATCGGGATCCATACTCTTCGAGCGGGAGAGGTAGTGGGAGATCATACCGTCTATTTTTTTACTCCGGAAGAAAGAGTGGAAATTTCGCATAAAGCCCAGGATAGAAAAACTTTTGCAGTTGGCTCGGTAAAAGCCGCCGAATTTTTGATCGGAAGAGAAAAGGGCCTTTATGATATGTTTTCCGTATTAGGGTTATAAAGGGTTCTTGGAATGGATTTTTTAAAAAACATCAGTTTATTCCAAAGTGATAAGTTCGGGATCGTGATGATCCTGGATATCCTGATCGTTAGTTTTTTAATTTATCAATTCTATTCCACCCTTCGCAGAACAAGAGGGGTGCAGCTTCTTTTGGGGATCGGTTTTATTTGGGTGCTCGGGATCTTCGCCCAAACTTTGAACTTTGAACTTTTGGATTGGATCATAGATAATATCCGTCCGGCGCTTGTGTTTGCGATCATAGTACTTCTGCAGCCGGAACTTCGCAAGATCACGGGTGATATGGCGAGGCTAAGATTATTCCGTCCTTTCCTTTTGAAAACCGTAACCGATCTGGACGAGATCGTAGAAGCGGCAAAGATCATGGCTAAGAATAAAACAGGTTCTCTCATTGCGATCGTTCGAGAACATAGTCTGAAGGATATCGCAGAGCAAGCAGTCCAACTGGATGCGATTCTTTCCACGAGTCTTCTTCTTACCATATTCAAAAAAAATACTGCACTTCACGATGGAGCAGTCATCATTGAGCAGAACCGTATCGCATGCGCGGGAGCATTCTTACCGATGGCCCAAAATTTGGACGATGCTCGTATGGGAGCAAGACATAGGGCGGCCCTAGGGATCGCGGAAGAATCGGATGCCGTTGTAGTCGTCACTTCGGAAGAAACCGGAGAGATTTCAGTATGTTATGACGGGGAAATGATCCATCCGGTCAAACCGATCGAATTAAAAAATCTTTTGAACACTATTCTTCATGAAAAGAAATCAGGACCGGGAAATCCGAATTCCGATAAAAGGTTAGAATCGGAAGAAGCAGGGGACTCGAATGATTAAGGCCCTTCTGAACAATTGGCAGGCAAAATTAGGCTCTATCATTCTTGCCACATTATTCTATATTAATTTACAAAATTCTAAAATTCTTGTAAGAGAAGTAAACATCAAGATTGAATATCCTAAATTAAGTAACGGATTGATCATCGCCAAGGGGTCGGATACTACTTTTCCGGTTAAAGTGGAAGGGGTGCGGGATTACGTAAACTTCTACACTCCTTCCTTGAAGGCTTACATTTCTCCGGCGGATCTTCATCCCGGGGAAAATATTGTAAACGTGGTCCGATTTGGAGGAACAACTCCAGGATTAAGGATCTCTAAAATTCCGGGAAAGGAGAAGGTCCGGATCATTGTCGAGTCCAATGTCAGCAGGACACTGGTGCTTGAGCCAAGATTCCAAGGAGATCCGCCTAAGGATTATATCAAATCTTCTCATTTCGTTTCTCCCACTAGCCTAGTCGTTGTAGGTAATCCATCCGAGTTCGATAAAGTAGGTAGGGTAGCCGCTCTGCCTGCTATCTCTTTGAAGGATAAAACGAAAACATTCACTCAGAAATTTAAGGTACCGGATCTTCCTGCGGGATTAAAATACAGGGACAATATAAGAGAAGTTTCCGTAACGGTGAATATTGTAGCGGATTCTTCCACTCCGGGAGAGAGTATCGTTTTAGGAGTTCCCGTAAAATGCCAGAACCTGGATAAAAATCTGGAAGCCGAATTTTCCGAACAGGAAGTTTCAGTAAAATTACAATCGAAAACTCCGCTACGAAGTATCCAGATCATCAAGGGTCTAAATGCGAGTGTGTTCTGTTCCCATAAATACGATCCCAAAACAAAAAAGATCCTGCCCGATAGCAAACCGGTGGTTGCAAAAATCCGTTTGGAAAAAGCACCTAGTTTAAAATCCGTCGAGATCCAGGGAGTTTTTCCCGATCGAATTTCCATTTTGTATAGAGTCCGCCCGGATATCGGTCAGGATGGAACCGGAAGCGAAGAAGGGGGAGACGGAAACTCGGATCCGGGCTCGGAAGAACCTCTGCCGGAGCCTGAGGAAGAATGAAGATCACAGTAGGGAATGATATAGTAGAAAATTCCAGGATCAGGGACTTACTCAATAAACACGGCGAAAGATTTCTGAAAAGAGTGTTTTCCGAAACCGAGATCGCATACTGCTCAGGAAGGAAGGATCCTGTACCACATCTTAGTGGAAGATTTTGTGTAAAAGAAGCATTTATCAAGGCGATAGAGCCGGGACACAAGGTCCTTCTTGACATGAGAGAAATCGAACTTTTCGGGAAGGAATTCGGAAAAAAAGAATTGGTACTTCACGGAAAATCGAAAGAATTGTTCCTCGAGAAAGGTTATAGTGGTGTTTCCGTATCCATCAGCCATGCGGAAAATTATTCCACTGCAATTGTCGTTCTCTATAAGGAGTGAGCTATAATGATTACCGAGTCTTTTAAACAAACTCTGAAATTGTACGACGAAGGTCTCGCATTGTACAAGAATAGAAAGTTCAAGGAAGCTTGGGAATTGTTCAAAAAAGCAGTAGAGATCACTCCAAACGACGGACCATCTAAAAAATATATAGGACGCTGCGAAGCATTTATAGCGAATCCTCCTCCGGAAGATTGGGATGGGGTTTTCGAGATGAAAACGAAATAATCTGGTATCATGTCAAAAAAAGCCGCAACTGCATCCAAACCAAGCCGCACTGTAACCGAATTCGGGACTATCTCCACTGTTTTAGGAAGAGGCACGCATTTCTCTGGCATTCTGAATTTCAAAAAACCGTTGGAGATCTCCGGTGAGTTCCAAGGAGAAATAGAATCCGAAGGATTTCTATTAGTCAGCGAGGGAGCCAAGGTCAAAGCCAATATCAAAGCCGGTACAGTAATCGTCGGAGGAGAAATCACAGGAAATGTGATCGCTACCCAGCGCTTGGAAATGCTTCCAAGCGGAAAAGTAAACGGAAACATTAAGACTGCCAAACTGCAGATCGCAGACGGCGTGATCTTCGAAGGCAACTGCGAGATGATCCTTCCTAATAAGGATTGACCCCTAGGTCCAACCTGGAACATTGGTATCTGCTAGCCCGAAACGACCTATGGACGGCGGAAAAGCGGCCAAAATCGCATTAGCCATCTTTTTAGGAACCTTGGCCGGAGCCGTAGTCGGAGTAATCATCGACAACGTTTTTGGGGTCCATATCCTCTCCGTCTACCTCTTACAAGAACCGGTTCGGCTGGAACTTTACGTAATTAAAGTCGAAGCACAAGTTACCCCTGCAAGTCTTTTGGGACTTGTGGCGACATTGTTCTTCGTACTAAAAAAGGGGTAAACAACTCATGTCAGTAATTTCCATGAAGAATTTACTGGAAACCGGAGTACACTTCGGTCACCAGACAAGAAAATGGAATCCGAAAATGGCTCCCTATGTCTTCACTGCAAGAAACGGGATCCATATCATCGACCTTCAAAAAACCGTTCAAAAAGCGAAAGAAGCTTATGACGCATTGAAGAAGGTTACTTCCGAAGGAAAAAAAGTCCTATTCGTAGGAACGAAAAAACAAGCGAGAGGAGCGATCGAAAGAGAAGCACTCCGTTGTAGTATGTTCTTCATTAATAACCGTTGGCCGGGCGGACTTTTAACCAACTGGAATACCGTAAAAAAATCCATCGCTCGTTTGAAAAAACTAGAGGGAATGGAAACGGATAACACCTTCGAAAAAGAAGTAAAAACTAAAAAAGAAGTATTATCTCTTCGCAGAGAGTTGGATAAACTCCGCAAAACTTTGGGTGGGATCAAGGACATGACCAGCATTCCCGAAGTTCTTTTCGTGATCGATCCTAAAAAGGAAGAGATCGCCGTAAAAGAAGCTCGTAAACTTGGTCTAAAAATTTTCGCAGTGGTGGATACCAACTGTGATCCTGAATTGATCGACTATCCGATTCCAGGTAACGACGACGCAATCCGTGCGATCTCCTTATTCCTCGAAACCATGTCTAACGCGGTAATCGAAGGAACCGGAGGAGTTGTGGAGCAGCCTCGCTTCAGCGAAGATCTGGATTCGGAAGCGCTTGCTCTGGAATACCAAGGTGAGTACGACGAAAGTGGTAAGTTCATCATGGACGAGGATCCGGTTACTCCTAAAAAAGAAGAATCGGCTCCAGCAGCGGAAGTTACTACCACTATTGAAATCGATAAAGGCGAGTAAGAGGGAAGATCATGTCAGCATCTACTACCGACCTTATTAAGGAACTGAGAGACCGCACCGGTGCGGGATTGATGGATTGTAAAAAAGCTCTTCAAGAGAACAATAACGATCTAGATAAATCCGCAGATTGGTTGCGTGAAAAAGGGATCGCTAAGGCTTCTAAAAAAGCGGGACGTGTGACCAAAGAAGGAAGAAATATTTCCTATATCCACGGAGACGGAAAGATCGGAGTTCTTTTAGAATTAAACTCCGAGACCGACTTCGTTGCACGTAACGAGGCTTTTGAAGCGCTCGGAAAAGAGATCTGTCTGCAAATTGCGGCAATGTCTCCATTATACGTGAGCGAAGAACAAGTCCCTGCGGAAGATATTGAACGCGAAAAAAAGGTGATCGAAGCACAACTTAAGGAAGAAGGTAAAAAACCTGAGCAGATCGAAAAGATCGTTCCGGGAAAGATCAAAAAATACTTCTCCGAAGTTTGTCTTTTGAACCAAGCGTTCATCAAGGATAATAACAAGACGGTTGATGATCTGGTTAAGGAAGCAATCGCGAAGTTCGGTGAGAATATCACTGTTGCCCGCTTTACTCGTTACCAGGTTGGCGGCCTCTAAACCTTGTCTCAGGAAACTTCTAAGTACAAAAGAATTTTGATTAAACTCTCCGGCGAGGCACTTGCCGGAGAGGGAGAATTCGGGATCGATAGCAATAAGGCCCATTCTCTTGCGGAAGAGATCAAAGAAGTTCATTCATTAGGAGTTGAGATCGCTCTGGTTGTCGGCGGGGGAAACCTGATCCGCGGAGCGAGTCTTGCTAAGATGGGAATGGACCAAGCCACCGCAGATTATATGGGGATGCTTGCCACCATCCAAAACGCATTGGCTCTACAAGATGCCTGCGAGAAAAAGGGACTCTATACAAGGGTTCAATCCGCAATCGATATCCATTCCATCGCAGAAAGTTATATCCGCCGAAGAGCGGTCCGACACTTGGAAAAGAAAAGGATCGTGATATTTGCAGGCGGGATCGGTAACCCTTACTTTACCACTGATACCGCGGCAAGTTTAAGAGCGGTAGAAGTTGGATGCGAAGTCATCCTAAAAGCCACCAAGGTGGACGGTGTGTACGAAGCGGATCCTAAAAAAGATCCTAGCGCAAAAAGATATACTCATATCTCCTTTATGGAATCCATCAAACGTAGACTGAAGGTTATGGATTCTACCGCCCTCAGCCTCTGCATGGAAAACAATATGTCGATAATCGTATTTGACATTTTTAAGCGGGGCAATTTAAAAGATTTGGTTCTTGGGGACAAAAAAATAGGTACCCTAATTTCCAACTCGGAGGATATTCGGATCGATGGCGAATGAAGAATTAATCAACGCAATGAAATCCAAGATGGATAAGACCGTGGAACTCCTAAAAAAGGACTTTGCGGGAGTCCGGACTGGAAGGGCCAATCCGGCATTGATCGAAGATCTGAGAGTGGAATATTACGGAACTCCTACTCCGATCAATCAATTGGGAAATATCTCCGCTCCGGAGCCAAGGCTTCTAGTGGTTTCTCCTTATGATAAGGGAATCATGAAAGATATCGAAAAGGCGATCCAAGCTTCGGGACTAGGCTTACAACCTACGAACGACGGGGTAGTCATTCGTATTATCATTCCGGAACTGACAGGGGAAAGACGTAAAGAATTGGCAAAAGTGGTGAAATCCAAATCGGAAGAAAAAAAGGTCGCTATCAGGAACATCCGCAGGGATGCGATGGAAGATCTTAAAAAACATTCCGAAGGAATTTCCCAGGACGAATTAAAAACTCTGCAAGACCAGGTGCAAAAAATTACGGATTCTTACATTGACAAATTATCCGCAATTACCGCCGAAAAAGAGAAGGAAATCACTACGGTCTAAGTTTGGCTTCTTCCCAAAAAAAAATTCCCCGTCACGTTGCCGTCATCATGGATGGGAACGGAAGATGGGCGACATCTAAGGGACTCTCCAGGTCCGAAGGACATAGGGCAGGGGCGGACGCGATCGATCGTCTTATGGACTCTAGTCTTTCCTTAGGTTTAGAGGTAGTTTCCTTATACGCATTTTCTACCGAAAACTGGAAGCGTCCGATCACTGAGATCCGATCCATATTTAATCTATTGGTGGAATTTATAGATTCTCGTTTGGACAAGATCCACGCCAAAGGAATTAGGATATTACATTCCGGTTCTAAGAAAAAGCTTAGTTCCTTAGTTTTATCTAAAATCGATCATGCGGCAGAAATTACCCGCAAAAACCGTAAATTAACGGTGAACTTTTGTTTAAATTACGGGTCTCAAGAAGAGATTTTAAACGCATTTTCCAGATTAGTGGAAGAAAGAAAGAAGAAGTCCATCTCCATCCAAAAACCGATCAGCATAAAAGAACTCGAAAAATATTTGTATACGTACCCCCTTCCGGCGGTAGATTTATTGATTAGAACCGCCGGGGAGAGGAGATTATCCAATTTCCTTCTATGGCAATCCGCTTATGCGGAGCTTTTTTTTACGGAAAATCTTTGGCCTGATTTCGGAGACAAGGATCTGAGAGAGGCGCTGGATTGGTTCCGGGGAAGGACCCGAAAATTCGGAGGTTTAGAGAATGGGTGAAACTACAAAAAGGATCCTTTCTGCGGCTGTGCTCGTAGCCCTCTACCTGTTCATGATCTTTTACAGGGATTTTTATTATTTACAAACGTTGGCGATACTTCTCATCGGGGGAGTGATAGGTCTGACTGAATTTTACAGGCTTTCCGATCGAGGCCAGGACGGAAGACCTTTTAAGGGGACCGGGATATTCTTCTTTATTATAATATTATTGATTTATTATTTTAGATTTGTAGCCTCCCAGAATAAATTCGAGCCGCCAATTTTCTTTCAAACACATTTTAAATTGTTTGTGCCTAGTTTCGATGCGGTCATATTCTCTTTTGTATTACTTTTCCTATTCAGTTTCCTTCTCCAAATTTTGAGAAGACCATTGGATGGCGCCATCTTCTCCGTTAGTTCCACGATCTTGGGAGTTGTTTATGCTGCGATCCCACTCGGACATTTACTTCTTCTATTGGGAATGAACGAAGGGATCTATTATGTATTCTTAGTATCCGTTGCGACATTCTTAACGGATGTAGGCGGATATTTCGGCGGGCGTTGGTTCGGTAGAAATCCTGCAGGACTTGCCATTTCCCCTAAAAAAACCTGGGAAGGATACGTTTCCGGGATCATAGTGGCAATGATCTCCGTATTCGTTCTGAACATACTTTGGGAGAGAAGCACCGGAGTCGCTCCTTTAGTTTCCGGAGCGGAAGTATTCCTAATTTCTTTAATTTTGTCTTTGGTGGGAGTCGTAGGAGATCTATTGGAATCCGCTATGAAACGGGATGCTAAAGTAAAGGACTCCGGGAATTTGATCCCGGGCCATGGTGGTATTTTGGACAGAGCGGATGCTTTACTTTTGACCGTCCCTATCCTTTATTTTTATCTCCAGATAAAGCTCGCCCTGGGATTTCCGGTCTAATAACAATATGAGAAGAGGCGTCTCTATACTGGGTGCCTCCGGATCGGTAGGAGAGTCTACTCTCAAAATACTCCGCCAATTTCCGGAAGAGTTTCGGTTAACTTCCTTTAGCGTTCATTCCAATTTGCAAAAAGCGGAACAGGTCGCGAAGGAATTTCAACCGGATATTCTATGTATCAGTTCCGAAACCGCGGACCGCAGCGTGCTAGGAAATAAGATCGGAAATACGAAAGTATTGTACGGATCCAAAAGTTTAGAAGAGATCGTTTCTGCTCCGGAAATAGAGACCGTCGTTACTGCAGTCGTAGGTGCAAGCGGGATACGTCCTACTGTTGCCGCAATCAAAGCTGGTAAAAAGATCGGGATCGCAAACAAGGAGACTCTGGTAAGCTGCGGACCCTATATCAAAAGTTTATTAGAAAAATCTAAATCATATCTGGTCCCTGTGGACTCGGAACATAATGCACTCTTCCAACTTTTGGAAAATATGAAGAAGGATTCACTGGAGAGGATCGTTTTGACCGCTTCCGGAGGCCCTTTTCGTAAACTTCCGATCGAAGATCTTCCGAAAGTAACCATTGAACAGGCTTTAAAACATCCTACTTGGAATATGGGTCCTAAGATCACGATAGATTCCGCAGGAATGATCAATAAGGGATTGGAAGTCATCGAGGCTCATTTTCTTTTCGGATTCTCTTATGATAAGATAGGTGTGGTCATTCATCCCCAAAGTGTGGCTCACGGTCTTGTGGAGTCGAAGGATGGAGCAAGTTTTGTGTACGCTTCTTATCCCGATATGATCTTTCCTGTGGCGCATTCATTATTTTATCCTAATGTAGTCCCTGAAGTTTTAAGAGCCCATCCTGCCACTTCTTGGGGAAATCTGGAATTTTCGGAACCGGATTTGGAAAGATATCCGGGGTTGGCTTTGGCATACGAGGTAGGAAAGGCAGGCGGAATATCTCCTTCGATTTTTAATGCAGCGAACGAAGTGGCTGTGGAATTATTCTTACAGGGTAAAATTCTTTTTACCGAGATCCCGACTCTGATCCGCAACGTTTTGGAAAAAATTCCAAATTCGTTTCCCGGTGATTTGGAAGGATACGAAGAAGCGGATAGAAAGGCAAGAGAGTTGGCCTTCCATTTCTCTAAAGATAAGGTAGTGCATTTATGTTAGCAGATATTTTAGGCATCGTTTTCATGTTGGCCCTTTGTATTTTTATCCATGAGTTGGGACATCTCATCATGGGTTGGGTCGTGGGGGTGAAGGCCAGGATCTTCTCCATCGGTTACGGAAAAGGGATTTGGAAAAAGAAAATCGGTGAGACCACTTTCCAAGTCACCGGTATTCCGTTAGGCGGTTATGTTTTATTCAAGGGAGACGAGAGTGGAGCATTAAAAGGGGAGAAAGGAGAATTTTTATCCACTCCTCCGTTAAAAAGAATGATCCCGGTTTTCGGTGGACCGTTATTCAATTTGATCCTCGGTTTTTTTATCATCTTCGGTTTGTATGCCATCGGCTATGCTCCTACCGGGACTAAAATTTATATAGAGCCGGCAGTGTACGAATATTCTTCCGGATACCAAGCAGGTTTAAGAACCGGAGATAAGATCATCTCCGTAAACGGGACCAAAACGGAATCCAAATACGAATTATTATCGGAACTTGGACTTGCCCGAGGAAAAGATATCCAACTCAAAGTAGAAAGAGATGGAAAAGAATTGGAATTTCATTTTGCAGATCCTCAGATCGGAGTAGACTTTGCAGGAGAAAGGCTCGTACAAGTGGACTTCGCTTACGGATCCATGCTGAGTCATTGGTTCTTGAAAAAACTTTCTTTTTTGGATCCAAACGGAGAAGCGGCAGAATATAGAAAAGAGAGAGAAAGAAAAGCCGCTTTAGATCCGAAACTTTCTCCCAGAGAACTCGCCCTGCATGAAGCCAGGTTGAACAAGGAAGCGATCGAATCTAGGGCCTTAGACTATCTGAACGATGGGGACAGGATCTTGTCCGTAAACGGAATAGAAGTGCATACTGTTCCGGAACTGCAACGTACTCTTGGAAAATTCCAAAATGAAAAAGTAAAATTAGAAGTAGACCGTAAGACGTATCCACTACTCAATCCATGGACTCGTGAAAAAGCGGAAGTGGAGATGACACCTCTTGCCGCGTTCGTTGTGGAGCTCAAAGATGTCCGAGATAGAAAATATCCCGAGATTCCAATTAGCACGATTAGCCTCAGAAGCCATGACCCCGAGATCAAACTGAAACTTTTAAGTTTGAAAATGGACGGTAAAGCTTTTGCGGATCTGGAAGATTTTAAGAGAACCGTCCAGGCTAAAATCGGTAAAAGAGTGCAGTTGGAAGTCCAAGGCCAAGTTTGGGATGCCACCCTAGGATTTTATCAAATCGGTCTTTTAGGTTTCACAGCTAAGATGCATGTGAAAGAGGAAAGTATGGATCGAAAACTTTCCTTTGGAGAGGCATTTTTACAATCCGGCAAAGACGTGGGGAAAATGATTAGCGATAACCTAAGAGGACTTGGGATGATCTTTTCCGGACGATTGAAGGTAAAGGATAGCGTTTCTGGTCCGGTGGGACTTGCCAAAGTCTCCGTTCAATTCTTAGAAGACGGTTTTTATTCTTACTTTCAGTTCGTGGCATTTATTTCGATCGCTTTAATGATAATGAATTTACTTCCGATTCCTGTGGCCGACGGTGGACATATCGTTTTTTTCACATACGAGGCGATCGCCGGTAGACCTCTACCGATGGCTGTTCAAGAACAAGTTTTGAGATTGGGATTCTTCTTCCTTTTATCCTTGGGCCTCTATGTGACTTATCACGATTTCTTAAGATAATCGAGAGTCATGAGAGCATCTAAATATTTAGTACCTACGGAAAAAGAAAATCCTTCGGACGCGGTAGTCGCTTCCCATAGGCTAATGATACGTGCCGGCCTGGTCCGAAAATCAGGTTCAGGATTTTACTTTTTTCTGCCATTAGGACTTAGGATCCTAAAAAAAATAGAAAACATTGTCCGCGAAGAGATGGACGCAACCGGTGCATTGGAATTCGAACTTCCGATCATGACTCCTTCCGAGTTTTGGGAACAATCCGGGAGATGGAGCGCCATGGGACCGGAAATGATGCGAGTCAAAGACCGTCATGACCAATGGTACGCGCTCGGTCCCACTCATGAGGAATCCTTTTCTTACTTGGTTAAACCTCTTTTGAAATCATACAAGGATCTGCCGATCAATGTGTATCAGATCCATACTAAGTTTCGAGACGAGATCCGTCCTAGGTTCGGAGTGATCCGTTCCAGAGAGTTTATTATGAAAGATGCATATTCTTTCCATCTGGACGAAGCCTCTTTGGAAACCACTTATCAAGATATGAGAACCGCGTATCGTACAATTTTCCAACGTTGCGGTTTGAAGACGATCCCTGTGCAAGCGGATTCGGGGACCATGGGCGGTTCCGCTTCCGAGGAATTTATGGTGGTTTCTCCGATCGGAGAAGAGACACTTCTTCTTTGCAGCGACTGCGGTTATAACTCCAATAGCGAAAAAACCCCTTTTATTGCCAAAGCGGAAGATTCTCCCAAAGGTCCTAAAGACAAAAAAGAGGTCGCGACTCCGGGGAAAAAATCCATCGAAGATGTAGCCGCTTTTTTAAACGTTCGCCCTCAAGATACGATCAAGGCGGTCGCTTTCCAAAACGGAAAAGAGAAACTGTTGGTATTCCTACGCGGAGATCTTGAACTGAATGAGCACAAACTTAAGTCTTATTTAAAATGGTCCGATCTGGACATGATCCCGGAACCTGAATTAAAAAATTTGAATTTAGTTCCCGGATTTATCGGGCCTTCCGACGTAGGCGCTGGATTTAAGGTGATTTTGGATACTTCTATCCAAAAAGACGGAGCGTATGTGGTCGGTGGAGGAAAAGAAGACTTCCATATCCAAGGATATGTTCCTTCCTCCGAGATCAAGATCCAATACGAGACGGCGGATGTGGCTCTCGCAAGAGAAGGGGACCCTTGCCCTACCTGTGCAAAGACCTTAAAGGCGGAAAAAGGGATCGAGGTCGGTCATATCTTCAAACTGGGAGATAAATATACCAAGTCTTTCCAGATCCAGGTTCTAGACCAACAAGGTAAGGCAAAAACGCTAACCATGGGATGTTACGGTATCGGTGTGAACCGTACTATGGCCACAGTTATCGAACAATGTAACGATGATAAGGGGATCTACTGGCCTATCAGTATTGCTCCTTTTGAGATCAGTCTTGTGACCCTCACAAAAGGTGCTGAGCAGGATGCAAAAGCATTAGAATTTTATGAAAATCTAAAGAATGAGGGTTTTGAGGTTTTCTGGGACGAAAGAGACCTGGGACCGGGTTTTAAGTTCAAGGATTCGGAATTGATCGGTTTCCCGATCCGTATTACCGTCGGTAAAAAGTTTTTCGAGTCCGGAGAAATTTCCATCTATAATCGTAAATACGATAAGGATGAGACTTTCCAATTTACGGATTTCGACGATCTGAACACCAGAGTGGAAAACCTACGTCAGGAATTATACCAGGAGTTGTTGGGAGATTAATCCCTTCAAATACTGTCATGGCTAAAGAACGCAGCTTCACGGAAAAAGAAGGATACTTCGGAGATTTTGGCGGAAGATATTCCCCTGAGATATTGACCGAAGCCCTGATCGAGTTGGAAGATACTTACAATAAACTCCGTAAGGATAAAAAATTCCAAAAGGATCTGGAGTTTTACAGAAGGAATTATATCGGAAGACCTTCTCCTCTTACCTATGCGGAGAAGTTGACCAAGGCTTGGGGTGGAGCTAAAATTTGGCTCAAGCGCGAGGACTTAAACCATACAGGCGCTCATAAGATCAATAATACTATCGGCCAGGCGCTGATCGCAAAGGCAATGGGCAAACGTAGGATCATCGCAGAAACCGGAGCGGGTCAACACGGTGTGGCAACTGCGACTGTAGGTGCATTATTCGAATTTGAGACCGCCATCTTTATGGGAGAAGAGGACCTTCGTCGCCAAAAACTGAATGCGATCCGTATGCAGATGCTTGGTGCAAAAGTGATCGGAGTTTCGTCCGGGACTGCAACCTTAAAGGACGCTACTTCCGAAGCGATGAGAGATTGGGCATTAAATGTTTCTAATACTCATTATATCGTGGGTTCGGTGATCGGGCCTCATCCTTTTCCGACAATAGTCAGGGATTTCCAAAAAGTGGTGGGAGAAGAGTCCAAAAAGCAGTTCAAAAAAGAAAACGATAAACTCCCGGATGCGGTTGTCGCTTGTGTAGGCGGCGGATCCAATGCAATAGGAATGTTTTACGGATTCTTAAATGATAAAAAAGTAAAACTCTACGGTGTGGAAGCCGGCGGAAGAGGCTCTTCTCCCGGAGAACATTCCGCTACGATGCTTTTCGGCAAGACGGGATTTTTACACGGTACTAAGACACTAGTCATCCAAGACGACGGAGGACAGGTAGTTCCGGCTCATTCCGTTTCCGCCGGATTGGATTATCCCGGAGTGGGGCCTGAACATGCTCATCTTCATTCTACCGGAAGAGTGAAATACGAAACCGTTTCCGACCAAGGAGCCTTGGACGCATTTATGGAAGTCTGCAGGGTAGAAGGTATCATTCCTGCATTAGAAACCGCTCATGCTTTCCGATTTGCCAAGGACCTTGCAAAAGAACTTGGAAAGAAAAAAGATATTCTGATCTGTCTTTCCGGAAGGGGAGACAAGGATGTTGCAGAAGTAGCGAGACTTGTTGGTCTTATGCAAGGAGATTCGATTTGAGCGCGATTAAGAGCGTTTTTTCAGATTCCAAAAGCGCATTCATTCCGTATATTTCTCTCGGTGATCCGAACTACGATCTATGTGTGGATTGGGCGGACGCTCTTATCAGAGGTGGTGCGGATATTTTAGAACTTGGGATCCCATTCTCTGATCCTGTGGCGGACGGACCTGTGATCCAAAAGGCATTCAAACGTGCTCTTGCCAATCCGTTCTCCATGGATAAAATTTTGGAAACCACGGAAAAGATACATGCTTTACATCCGCATATTCCGCTGGTGTATTTAACGTATTTTAATCCGATCTTTCATTACGGTTTTGAAAAGTTTGCGGAAAAAGCAAAGATCGCTGGTATCCAAGGAATGATTATCCCTGATCTTCCTTATGATACCCCCGAAACCGACGAACTATTCAAATCCTTGAAAAGAAGAGGAGTGGATCTGATCCATCTAGTCACTCCAGCGACTCCATTGAATCGTATGAAGGGAATTCGTGATTTTGCTTCCGGATTTATCTATTATGTGACTTCCTATGGAGTGACCGGCGAAAGAAAATCCATTTCTTCGGATCTAGAAGATAGGATCAAAACAACTAAGGAAGTTTTTTCCCTTCCTGTGAGCGCAGGATTCGGGATATCGGCTCCGGACCAGGCGAAAGAAATTTCCCGGTATGCCGACGGGATCATCATAGGTTCCGCTGTACAAAGGATCATAGAAGAGAACGGGTCCAATCCTAGTCTTTGTAGAAAAAAACTGGAAGAGTATGCACAATCGATTTCCGGATCTTTGAGAGGAAAAAATTCCTAAAGCCGCAAAATTTCGTATAAAGCTCACAGAGCACACGGAGTTGAAAACGAATGAACTGATCTCGGTGTTCTCCATGCGAACCAATGAAAAATGACCTCCTCTTGTGTGAAGTAGAGTAGGCTGTATTATAGGAATTCTTTCGAAAAATCTGACTGAATTCCTCAGAATCTATGTGAGAAACACCTCTAAGATTTCATCCTCCTAGTCGATATTTTCTTTCCAAATGTGGGAAGAAAATTGACGAAACCGTCCTGGTAGAGAGAATCTTCCGGATCGGAGGAAAGAATGAGCGAGTCCAAACCAGCCCAGAAATTTACCGTACTGGATATTATTTTCGGGGTTACTACAGCCCTCGGTATTCTGGCACATTTTTATTACGCGTTTTTTTCCGAAGCTGAGTATTCACTTCAACTTCTGCTATTAGGCGCACTTTTTTTATTTTCTTCTTCTTACTTCTTCTATAAGACGATTACTAAGGTTGCGAAGAATCCTCAGTTAATCGGAAGTCTTTGGTTAGCGATCATCGTATCCTTAGTTTGGTTCGATCTATATGTAGCATTTACTCCTGTCTCCGAGTTGGAAGAAAATTCCATCTCTTGGAGATTTAACGTTCTTCGTAACCAAACGGACGCAAGAGTGGAGAAGGAGTCGGACAAGGGAGATTTGGAACAGATCCAATTGAAACCCCCTGAAAAAGCTAGAAGGGACATCAATATCATCGGGATCACTACCAAAACCTTGGATCAACTAGGTGGCGTATGGCCTCTACCTTGGAAATATTACGCAAAGATAATAGATAAATTCGCTTCTTCTACCAACCATCTCATGTTCGACGTTTTCTTCCTGGACTATAAACCGGGACAGACGGATGAAATGGCAAAGGCTCTTTCCGGAAATCCAAGAGTTATGTTCGACTATCCTATGGAGACCAGCTTGGAATCCAAGAGCACGATCATCAATTTGGAAAAAAGGACGGAGATCCTACGCAAATTCAAATTAGAAAATGTAAAGGACGAGCAAACGGGACTTTCCTGGTTAAAATTCCCACAATCTCCGATCGAACCAATTGCGGAAAAATCCTCCGGTTTAGGTTTTGCGAATATTAAAAAAGACGAATCGGGTCTGAACCGTAAAATGCCGATCGTCGCCAAGATCCTGGGTTCGGGGCCGGGAAGACAAGACGAATATTATCCTTCTATCGATCTCGTTATCGCTTGTAATTATTACGGCGTCGACGTGCAAAAAGATGTAGAAGTGGTTATGGGCGAATATGTGAAGATCAAAAATATTCCCCAAAAGAATATCAGCTATTTCGACCGTAAGACCTTAAAAATGGTCACGGAAGATATTATGGCAAAGCCGAATGAAACTCGTGAGATCACTATCCCGATCGACGAGTATGGGCAGATGGAGATCAACTTCCCGGGAGGATTATATTCTTATAATACTACCGAATTCTTCGAAGTATCGGAAGGTTGGGATAACGAAACCGCTACTCAGGTAAACAATAATATCTTCCTAGTGGCGATGTTCTACGCTACAGGAAGAGGGGCCGCAAAAGATACCCACTTGTCTCCTTTCGGAGATATGTCCGGGATCGAACACCACGCTCACGCGATCAATACCATCCTGAACCAGGACTTTCTCTGGGACATGCCTCTTGCTGGGAATTTCCTGATCTTCTTCTCCATGGCGTTCGTTGTGGGACTTATCTTGCCTAGGATGAAAACCTCTTGGGGATTTTTGTTCATTATAGGGATCGCACTTCTATACAGCGTCATCACATTATACGATTTCTCCGAATTCAATATAGTTCATGTATTCCCATCCGTGGTAATTGAGCAGTTCTTTATATTCGTGGGGATCATCGTGTATAAGATCTTAACGGAAGAAGAAAACGTAAAATATATCCGCACCACATTCTCCAAATTCGTCTCCAAAGACGTTGTGGACGAACTTCTTAAGAATCCTGAAAATCTGAACTTGGGAGGATCTAAGAAAGACATCACCATTTTCTTCTCGGATATCCGCGGATTTACGACCATGTCCGAAAAAATGGGTCCGGAGGAACTGGTTCAATTCCTGAACCAATACCTTTCGGAAATGACCGAGATCATTATCGAGTTTAAGGGAACGATTGATAAATACATGGGGGATGCGATCATGGCTTTCTGGGGGGCTCCGGTTCCCCTCGAAGACCATGCTTACTATGCCTGCGCTGCTTCCATTGCACAAATGAGAAGACTCGCAGTCCTGAAGGAAGAATGGAAAGCTAGGGATCTTCCCGTTATGGACATCGGTATCGGATTAAATTCCGGTCCTGCTGTCGTGGGGAATATGGGAAGTTCCCACCGGATGGACTATACTTGTATGGGAGATACCATTAACTTGGGATCTCGTCTGGAAGGATCCAACAAGGAATATGCCACAAATATTATTATTTCGGAATATACATACGAAAAGGTCAAGGACCGCGTTATTGCCAGAGAACTGGATCTAGTCAAGGTAAAAGGTAAAACCAAACCTGTCCGGATCTATGAACTGATCGACTTAGTGAACGAAGAAGACTTAAAACTTCTGAGGAGACCTTTGCATTCGGTAGAGCAGTCCTGATGACCGTTAAAAAAGACGGAATACATGCAACAGGAAGATTCGTTATTGAACGGGATCCGCCTTCCGGCGGATCTCAGAAAATTACCTCTGGAGGAACTGCCTAAACTCTGTTCCGAGATCCGAAATTATATCATCGATACTCTCTCCGGGATCGGAGGGCATTTCGCAAGTAACTTGGGAGTGGTGGAACTCACCGTCGCTTTACATTACGTTTTTGAAACTCCAAAAGACAGATTGATCTGGGATGTAGGACACCAAACATACCCTCATAAGATCCTGACCGGCAGAAAGGAAAAACTTTCCACCGTCAGAAAATTTAAAGGACTTTCCGGATTCCCTAAAAGGGAAGAATCGGTTTACGATCTATACAATACGGGACATGCCGGCACTTCTATTTCGCAAGCGCTCGGAGAAGCGGTTGCTCGAGATCTGACCGGAAAAGATTACGCTGTCGCAGCTATTATCGGGGACGCATCCATCGCAACGGGAATGGCTTTGGAAGCGATGAATCATGCGGGACATCTTAAAAAAGACCTGCTTGTGATCTTGAACGACAATTATATGTCCATCTCCAAGAATGTAGGGTCCATCTCCAATTATCTGAATAATATCATCAGCTCTCATTTTTATCTGAATTGGAAAAGGATATTTTATACTTTCCTAAAATGGCTTCCTATAGTAGGACCCGCGATGGAAAGTTTTTTTAGAAGGGTTGAAAAAGGGTTTAAAGACGTTTTCACCCCGGGCGGTCTATTTGAGGATTTAGGTTTTATCTATATAGGACCGGAAGACGGTCATGATGTGATCCGTCTGGTGAAAATGCTCGGAAAGATCAAGACTATGAAAGGTCCTGTTCTTTTCCATACGATCACCCAAAAAGGGAAAGGGTATGTCCCGGCGGAAAAGGATCCGATCAAATACCATGGGGTCACTCCGTTCCGCAAGGAAGATGGGGCCATGGATTCGGGCGATTCTTCTAAAATTTCATACTCTAAGATCGTTGGTAAGGTGCTTTCCGATCTCACCGAAAAAAATCCGCGGATTGCAGCGATCACTCCTGCAATGATAGAAGGTTCCGGACTGGGGGAATACGTTTCCAAATTTCCGGACCATGTGTATGATGTGGGGATTGCGGAACAACACTCTGTTGCTTTTGCAGGAGCAATGACGAACGGGGATGTGATCCCTTATATGTGTATTTATTCCACCTTTTTGACCAGAGGAATGGACCAACTGGTGGAGGATGTTTCTCTTATGAACCTACCTGTCCGTTTTGTGATCGATCGAGCAGGTTGTGTTGGGCCGGATGGAGAAACTCACCAAGGATTATTCGATCTAAGTTATCTTCTATCCTTACCGAATATGGATGTGTTTGTACCTTCTTCCGGACAGGATTTGGTGGATTCACTTCGTTATATGGAGCATTACGATAAGTCTCCGATCGCGATCCGATTCCCGAAAGCAAGTGTGGAACTTTCCAATTTAAATTTTAACGTGGAGAAGGATCTAAAACCCGGAAGTTTTAGAGTGCTGCAAAGAGGAACAGATATCGCTATTCTCTCCATCGGTTCCATGTTGGAAGAAGCCAAGAAGGCGACAAATCTCCTGGAACAAGAAGGGTATTCGGTCACATTGATCGATCTGGTTTGGCTAAGACCTCTTGGAAAAGAGGCTTTGGACGAGGAACTTTCCCATGTTCGACATTTTGCAATTCTGGATGAGAGTTACATAGACGGTGGGGCCTCCGGATACTTGTTGAACCGGATCTCTCCGGAATATCTGGGACGTTTTATCAAAACTTTCGCATTTCCCCCCGAGACTATCCACCACGGAGAGAGGAAGGAAATTTTCGCGGAGTACGGTTTGGATGCTCAAAGTATATCCAAGTTTCTTCGGGAAAATGTAAAGAAGGAAGTCCTACACGGAAAACGGAATTAAGCTATTTCAAGAGGCGTCCGAAAATAAAAATAAAACGGGTAGATAATTGGAAAACCTGACGCCTGAAGACAAACTCGAAGCATCTAAATTTTTTTATAGAACCGGCGATTTGGATCGTGCGGAATTCCTACTAAAATCCTCTTTGGAAGATTCCGAAAATCATGAGACCTATTTTTTTCTAGGTCTGATCGAAAACCAAAGAAACAACTGGAAAAAAGGTCTGTATTATTTCTACCGTTCGGTAGAAGTGAATCCCGAATATGGGAATCCTTGCAATGAGATAGGTATCCTTCTGCTTCGTATGGGAAGAGAAAGAGAATCCGTTTTCTGGCTGAAAAAATCGCTTCGTTGTACTTTAAACGACGCACCTCATATTTCGCTTTTTAACCTAGCAACTCTTTACAAGATCTGGAATCGTCCCGAAAGATCCCTACAATATCTGCATAAGGCAATCGTAATGAAACCCGATTTTGAAGAGGCAAAACGCCTGAGAGAAGAGTTAAATTCGGCTATCTAACGCGAGAAGCTTATTTCGCACAGAGATCACGGAGAACACAGAGTTGTGATTTACCCTCGGTGATTTCTGTGTTCTCCCTGCGAACCCCAAAATTTATCTTTTCATCCGATTTACCGGTTTCTATTTTATCCCTTACCGATGGAAAATTCTCTTATTACAATTCGCCCTGCCAAGCCGGAAGACGTGGCGGCCACCGTTCCTTTGATCTATAGTTCCGGTCCGGCTGCCTGGGATTACGTGTTTAATGAGGGAAAAATTTCCTCTCAGGACTTTTTGACCAAATCTTTCCAAGGGACAAAAAATACGTTCAGCCATAAGAATCACTATGTGGCAGAAAAGAACGGAGAGATTGTCGGAAGTATCGTTATTTTCCGTTCCGAGAACTTCTTCTTTCAAAATGCTGCGACTGCAGGAAATATTTTCCGGATCTACAAACTCAGAGCGCCTAAGGTTGCCGTCCGCGGATTGAGTATGGAGGGAATGATCCAACCGCCTAAATCTGGAAGATTATATCTGGGACATATAGCGGTTCCGGGGAAAGAAAGAAGACAAGGAATAGCGGAGAAGCTGATAAGGTTTGCCGTTTCAGTATACCCAGGTTACGAAAAAATTTCTCTCGATGTTTCCCAAGAGAATCCCAATGCACAAGGTCTGTATAAAAAATTAGGTTTCGAGATCGTGGAAGCCAGGAATTTTTCCGGGCCTAAGGGGTTAGTTCCCAACCATTATTATATGGAAGCGGATCGTTCCTCCTTCTAAATCCATTTAATTGCATCCCGATCTATAATCTGGAACGACAAATCGTCGGATTTCTAATATACTTTTCCTTCTTACTCGTTCGAAAGGGAGAAAAGAATGGAATTTGCTCCGGAGATGTTGGAATATGCAAACCTAATTTCCTCAAAAGGGCTTACGGGCTTTACTCAGGGAAGCGTCCAGGAAAGAAGGGAAGGTTATTCCGCAATCGGAGAACTTTTGGGGGAAGGTCCGCTCGTGAAGGAGATCCTGGATTTCTCCATTCCTTCTAAGGACGGAAGCGTATTCATAAAAAATTATATCCCAAGAACGGAACCTAAATCCAAAATTCTCTACTTCCACGGAGGCGGATGGGTGGTCGGAAGATTAAAAGATTTCGATCCATTCGCACGCAAACTTGCTGAAATCACTTCCAGTATCGTTTCACTTGTAGATTATAGATTGGCTCCAGAGTTCCCGTTTCCTCTACCACTGGAAGATGCTTATACTTCTTTGGAATGGATATCAAATCAAAAGGAAAATATTTGGAAAGATCTTCCCTTGGTGGTGGCAGGCGATAGTGCAGGTGGGAATTTGGCTGCTTCTACCATTATGCGAGCCAAAGAACTGTTCGGTCCGAAAATCGATCTGCAAATCCTGATCTATCCTGTTACCGAAACGATCTGTAATACTGATTCTTATAAGGAATTCGAGTTCGGCCCCGGTCTTACAAAAAAAGATATGGAATGGTTTATCACTCAATATCTTCCTGATCCGAATACTAGATCGGATCCGAAAGCTTCTCCTTTATTTCAAAAAGATTGGAAGGATCTTCCTCCCGCGATTGTATTTATAGCTGATATCGATCCTCTTAGAGATGATGGAAAACTATATGCAGAAAAACTAACAGAAGCCGGCGTATCCGTATTGTTCAAAGAATTTAAAGGATATACTCATGGATTTTTTACGAAGGTGAATCTTCTCAAGGCTCCGGAAGAAGGTTTGAGAATGATTTCTGCAGAAATGGATCGTGTTTTCAGACGAAAAGAGGCGTTACTTTAAAAAAATGAAAAGTGTTAGATTGGTGGAATTCGGTTCTTCTTTACAATGGGAAGAAAAACAAGATCCGGAGCCGCAAGATACCGAGGTATTATTGGAAGTGATCTCTTGCGGAGTCTGTCATTCGGACCTTCACTTACGAGACGGATACTATAAAATAGGCGGAGAAGACAAACTATTCGTAAAAGACAGAGGGGTTAAACTTCCCCTAACTCCAGGTCATGAAGTTGTCGGCCGAGTTTTAAAAAAAGGACCTAAAGTCACTTCCGTTTCCGTTGGAGAGATCAAGTTAGTTTATCCTTGGATCGGTTGTGGTACTTGCGAAGAATGTGAATCCGGAAATCCTCAACTTTGCTCCGCTCCTAAATCCTTGGGAATTTATCAAGACGGAGGTTATTCGGATCGGATTTTGGTCCCGGATGAAAGATGGCTTTTAGATATTTACGATCTTTCTCCCGAATACGCTTGTTCTTATGCGTGTGCAGGACTCACAGCTTATGGCGCTTTGAAGAAGGCACTGCCGCTTAAAAAAACGGATACTTTGGTGATCATTGGAGCGGGCGGCCTTGGAATGTTCGCTTCTCAATTGATTCCCTTTCTTACGGATACAAAGGTGATCTTTTTGGATCTAGAAGAGTCCCGTTTGGAAAAACTAAAAGGGCTCGGATTTTATACAGTTCCTTCTTCTCATCCAGATGCTGCGACCGAGATAAAGAAGATCTCAGGCTCCCTGGGAGTTTCCGCAGTCATCGATTTTGTGAATAATAGCGCCACTTCTTCCTTAGGATTTTCACTTTTGAAAAAGAATGGGATCTTGATCGGGGTCGGGCTTTTTGGTGGAGAGTTAAAGATCCCGACCCCGATCCTTTCTCTCAGAAGTTTGACAATTCGTGGAAGTTATACGGGTTCTCCGAGAGAGCTGAAAGAACTACTACAACTTGTATCCGAGAAAAAGATCTGTCCTGTTCCGGTACAGGTCCGGGATTTAAAAGATGCGGATTCGGCTTTGAACGATCTATCTTCCGGGAAAGTTTTGGGAAGACTGGTTCTATCCCGGAAATGAACCTATTTTTTTATATTCGCACAGAGTTCACAAAGAACACGGAGGGTTGGTTAAGGACTTTGCGGCTTAGTGTGTGAATTCTTATGCAGATTGTTTCATTCCAAAAAAACACTAAACTAAGAAGAATTATGATTTTACAAAGCTCAGTGAGCTCTGTGTTCTCAGTGCGAAACAAAACCTACAAATTTTGAAATTCAGGAGGAAGAGATACCTTCGGATTTTCGTTGGTTTCTAAGATCGGAATTTCCCCGGTTTGTAATACAAGTTTTAGGCCTTGGGGGGATTCGGATAAATATTCGCTTAAAGTGGAAGAAACATTTCTCGCAATCTTATACTTTAGAAAAAGATGATCCTTTTTCTTGGCGAATAATTCTCCTTCGGAATCCGCTGCGATCTGCAAAGATGAGAGTGGTAATTCTTCTCCGGAATCGCTTAAAAAAAATAATTCTCCGTCCTTTTCCCAGATCCGGATCAGATTTAACGGATAACCGAATAATTCCAAATATCCGTTTTCGGAAAATTCTCCGTACTGATTGTCAATGTAGATCCCGTCTTCCGCCTCCTTTAGATTCTTGCGGAAATACTCGAGTACGTCTTTTTGTTCTATCTTGGCCTCGCGGAAGATCCAATCTCCGTTAGGCAAAACCTTTATCTCGCTGTCCAAACGTCTCGCCGTCATTCTTCTTCCCTTTCTCTGTAACGGAATGCGACCCCTTCCAAAACTTTTGCATCCTTTGAGATCTCCGCCATATTAGTAGTATACCCTTCCGCGGAGCCGGTTTGAAAAATTGTGGGGGGAATGGGGACCATTCCTACATTTGCGAGATACATTCCGTCCATACCTCTGTCAAAAAGTTCTTTTTTAATCTTTTCGTAATAGAATTTTTCTATGCGACCGTCCCCGAAGTTCCGAACGATCAGTCTTCCGTATGTTTTGTAATTCCTACGTTTTGGGGGATGTTTCAGGATCTCAATCTGCTCCCATCCCGCTTTATGGGATACAAGTGTTGTCTCTCCCGGTTTTCCTTCCTGGATAAATTCCACCGAAAAGCAGGAAACCAAGGTTAGGCAGGATAGAAGGAGGATTCCCTTCCAAAACTGAATCTTTATTCCGGCTTTTGAGCGAGTTAAAATGGGGAGAATGACCATTCCTCCCCATTCAAGGAGCGCACATTCCGGGGACAAGCGGTTTTTTTGCATAGCCAAAAGAGGGCTTTTCAGACTTGGTTTTTTTTTATATACTCTCCCCGGATCCCCGGTAAATTCTCGCGAAATTCGGAACCTCGTTTAAGCTGGTTCCTCCGGGCCACCAAAAACTCGTATGGAAGACATAGATCTCAAAAAACGCGCGAGAGAAAACGTTTTAAAAATAGGGTATTGTACTCTGGACGAGCTGGAAGAGAAGGTGAAAGCCTTCCGGGTGATGAACCAGAACGCAGCTAAAAAAAGATACCTGATTACTAGAGAACCAATCTCCGATTCCGCTGGAAAAGTTTTAGTTCCAAAAGCGGCGGAGATAGATATCTCCACTGCAAAATTACTTAGACGTCATTTTAAACCAACCAGCGAATTCAAAACGTTCCAACCTGACGAAGGTATCGTAATCATCTCCGAC
Source organism: Leptospira sp. B5-022 (assembly GCF_000347035.1). GTDB lineage: Bacteria > Spirochaetota > Leptospiria > Leptospirales > Leptospiraceae > Leptospira_B > Leptospira_B cinconiae. Next base: position 275,495 of record NZ_ANIJ01000032.1, on the reverse strand, counting down.
ATGACCTCCGCGGAAGGTGTTTCCTTCACCATGGATATCGTAACCCAGATCATGAACTTGGGCGGTGGAGCTTATGAGGGATTTATAGATCGTGTGGATAGTTTCGGAGACTTCATCAATCTTCTTAAAAAGTCGTTATTTCCCAGGTTGATCATCATCGGTTATATACCGCAAGATAAGATCCAAGGTGAATTGCTGAACTTCGTACGGGTCAAACGAGTAGATAATTATCTAAGAGCCATGGAACTCACTCATACTGCATTTAAACCTCAGGCATATTTCCCGAAAGTCCGCCAGGTAGAAATTTCCCAAGAAGATCCTAAGTCTTGGGGACGTTTCGTGGTGGAGATCGTAAGAGAATACACTCGTCCTTATCTATTGGAAGAAGTTTAACCTCCTTTTAAGTGCGCTTGTAGGAGTTCCTGCAAACGTAACGGGGCGGCTCCGAGCAAAGCTCGGACGGGCTACTTCGGGTTCGCTCACGCTCATCCAGGCTTTGCCTGGACTAAAGCCCTTCGTATCCCTGCCGCAGCGACCCCATAGGGAGCGAGGCACCGACGGCTTTAGCGAGTCGGTGGCCAAAGGCCAAACGAGAGAAGAGTTATAATCAAAACCATTCATCTGAATCGAAAGCCTTGCTAAAATTAACACTCTGAATTTGGCCGCAGCGAAAAGAACTCTGCGATCTCGGTGCCCTCTGTGCGAACTAAAAAAGAGGAACAATCTCACACATAGATCAGGAAGCTTAAAATTTACTTGTAACTTTTATTGTTTCAAGTAGTCTAACAAATTAAATCTAACTCGAGACCGAATCAGGTTTAAGGATCCAAATGAGCACAATATCCGAAACAGTACTCGTGACCGGAGCTTCCGGCCATCTGGGAAGAATTATCCTAGAGGAATTATTAAAAAAAGGTCATAGCAAGATCATTGCTACAACGCGTAAGCCGGAAAGTTTAGCGGACTTTGCAAAAAAAGGGGTAACTGTAAGAAAGGCAAGCTTTGACGATCCGACAAGTCTTGTTTCCGCATTCCAAGGCGCGGATCGGATCCTGATCATTAGCACGGACAATATCGGAAATAGGATAGAAGAACATAGTAATGCGGTCGATGCCGCAGTAAAAGTCGGAGCAAAACGAATTCTTTATACTTCTCTGGCAAAAGCCGACGAAATCCCGGTCACCTTTGCATTCGAGCACGAGGGAACCGAAGAGAAGATCAAACAAAGCGGAATCGCATACACAATTCTTCGGAACAATATGTATTCTGATTATTTGATCCCAAAATTACAACATGCAGTTGCAAGCGGTTCCATTTACGGTTCGGGTGGAAATGGGGCCTGTGCCTATATATCCAGGAAGGATTGTGCTAAGGCGGCAGCCGCTGCTTTACTTTCCTCCGATTCCGGAAATAAAATTTTAGAGATCGGCGGACCTAAGGCTTGGACGTATTCGGAACTTGCAAAATTCACTTCGGATCTAGTGAACAAACCCGTTTCCTACGTGGACATTTCTGCGGAAGACCTTTCGAAGGCCTTCATCGGAGCTGGAATTCCAAAACCGATGGCGGATGCTTTGGCTTCTTTCGACGTTTCTATTCGAGAAGGTTATTTGAAAGAAGTAAATTCGTCCGCAAAAGATCTGATCGGAGAAGCGCTTCAGGACGTGACTGAGTTACTCAAAGAAAATAAATCAGTTTTAGTCTCGTAAGATAGAAAACAGATTTCGATTAAGTTGTAGGAGCTCCTACAAACCGGAGTTTAGACAGAATTATCGTATGTAGGAGTTCCTACAAGAGGTCCAAATGAAGTGTCTGAACTCCAACACGGTATTGAGAGTTGTATCTTGGAGTTCAGAAGCGACAGCGATGCGTAGATCTTTAGTCCCGGGCAAAGCCCGGGATGAGCGTTAGCGAAATCGAAGCAGCGCGATCTTCGCGAAGCGAAGAGTCGCCCCATTAAACTCGATAGAATTCCAAATTTTCGCGAAGCGGATCCGGAAGACTACCCAAAGCATTGATATATTTTTTATATCTGTTTTCCAGCTCGGTAAATTTTCGGGTCCGAATATTCACGAACCTATTATTGATCTCTCCGAAGGCAGGCATTTTGGAGACCTTCTCCCGGATCGTTCTTGCAAACGGAATATGTCGATAAAAAATCCCGCGGACCACTCGGTTCAACCGTTGCACACCTTCCGCTTCGTACTTGATCCAAAGTTGGTAATCGTTTGCAAAAATATCTCTTTCGTTTCGGAAACGTTTGAATTCGGCAGCTAACTTTTCTTTGATCTCTATGGAAAGGTCTTTGTTTTTCTTGTAGAACTGAACATAGTCCATATAGTCTGCAGTGATGGATGGATTTCCTACGTTATTCCATTCAGGACCTAAGATCGTTTTACAAAGCTCCCATCGGAATGCTGCAAACGCATCGATTAAAAGGGACTTTAGATCACCTTGGACAAAAATAGGGAGAACGATCCTACCTCTACTTTCTTTGGAACCGGAACCTCTGTGAATGGAAAGTTCCTGCCACATCATGATCTTGCTGCCGATCGAAGGAACGATCACAAAATCCGGAACGATCGCCCTTTGAACGAACTCCTTATTGATCCCCATTTCCGGATTATTATAGATCACCTCTCTGTTGAATACGGAGAAGTCCACAGCCATAATATCGTGGATCGTATCCGTCAGCATTTTTTTAGTCACGTACGCTTTGCCTAGAGGGATTTGAGAGTGATACTTTGTGAGGATCGGCAAATAAGTCGCCAAGGAACCGGTGGTGAGTCTAACGTTCGCCTCATACATTGCACCGAACTCGAACTTTAATCTGGCTTCCGGATTATCTATATCCGGGGGAAGATCGGATTCTTTTTTGAAAACCGCATTTCGGTTGTCCATCTTGACTTTGTCGAAGAAATTCTGACCGAGTTCGTCCAGGGAAGTTGGGCATTCTCTTTTATAAATTTTTTCCAACCATTCCGTTCCGTAATGGATCGGAATATCCGAAGCGGAGGTGATCGCGTCCTTGAACGTGGACATGAATACCAACTGCGAATCATCTAGTAAAGTTTCGTCGAAGAAACCGTATTTCAACATCAGGTCTACCGGTTTTGGGACATTCTTCCCTGAGTTGATATACTTTTGGAAGCATGCAGCGTAAATATCGAAGTAAGTTTTTGTAATGGACCTTCTTAATTTACGAGTATCGTTGTCGGAATCCAATGGATTCTTTAAGGACTTGAGTTTTACCATCATCGCGGAAAACTCTTTGATAGCATCTCCACCCATACCTGAGAATTGGATGATCGTGGATGCGGAATTTGCCAATTCTTTTCGAATTGCAGTCGCATCTGCGGAACCATCGACGGAAACTCCACCCCCGTTCGAGGCCGCTTTTGCAGTCGGATTAGATGTTTCGAATTTTTTAGCAAGACCGATTGTCTTTTCTAAAAACGGTTTAATATTAGGAGAAGGGGTTGGGACAGCAGAACCGAAAAGTGCCTGATGACCTGCAAGAGCCCTTTCTATTTTTTGGGAAACAACCTGTAAAATCGGGACCACAAACTCGGGAGGAGCGGTTGCATAACCGTTCGCCGCCATATCCAAGATTAGGAAATATTTTTCAGTAAGGCTTTCTACTCCGCCTAATAGAAGAGAGAAATTTTCATCTAATTCTTCTAATATGTTTCTCGCGTTTTCCGTAATATTGTTCTGCACCCTTCCGAGTTTGTCGCAAACATAGGAAACCATAGTCGGGTCGGGAGCGAATAATTGTGCCAGAAGATTCGGGTCCGCTAAGATGATCTTACGGACAAAATTAAATTCCCCGTCTTGGAATTCTATTTCTTCCGGATAATATTTGACCAAAAGCTGAGAATGATCTTCTTCTACATAATTTGCAGTCGGTCTCTCCGGTAGAATTCCACCATTATCGAAATAATGTTTTAAATTTTCCCGAGTTAGTCGGAGTACCGGATCCACAATGTCGGAACTTGGATCCGCGATCGGTTGTCCGGGTTTGATATCCGGAAAAACACTCGGGTTGAATTGATAATACAGAAGAGAAAGATTATCGTTCGTCTTTCCCATGTCGGAAGCGATCTTTCTGAGTTGGTTCACTCTTTTGAAAGACTCGGTGATCTCTCTCAAAAGGGAACGACCCACCATGATGCCCAAGGAACTTCTGGCTGCGAGAGAACGACCAACAGTAGACTGGGACATAACATACGTAGAGAGCACACAGTCTTGTTCCGCAACAATAGTAAACGGATAACGTCCGCTGCCGAAAAGTGCAGAGGCACCAGGAGTCAAATTCGCTCCTGAAATTTTGAATAACTCCAGTTTTCTGGAACCGGGAGCTTCTACCAAATAACGCAAGGCTCCGCTATGCAATACGTTGAGAGAATTCGCGGCGCTTCCTTCCGGAAATAAAACCGTCCCGGCTTTTATTGTTACTTTTTGATTTGGTACGCTTGTATCTAATGCCATACGATTGCTGTTGGGGCAAATTAAGAAGAAAACTATCCTTCCCTAAGAATGGAAACTCTTTTTTAAAGGAATCTCTAAAAAGGACCTTGCGGATAAGGCAAAAGATTTCCAAGACTAAGGCGCTAGATAGTCCTGCTTGACTCCTATAGATTCCCGGAAAAAACCTCTTTAGAAAATGAAAAAAAACAAAATTCTCTCCGATGCCAAATCCATCGGAATGCTCACCAACCAAAGCGCATACGGTTGGAAAGGCGACTATCATTTCCGGATTATTCAGAAAGAGTTCGGACTCAAAAAACTCTTTTTACCCGAACATGGACTTTTTGCAGAGCTACAAGACCAGGTCTCCGGAAGCGGGCTTATTTATAATATGGGAGAAACGGAAGTATTAAATTTGTACGGAGATAACGAGGAAACTCTTACTCCTACCGAAGATGCCCTATCCGATCTGGACACATTGATCGTAGACATCCGAGATGTAGGCGCTCGTTATTATACGTTTTTGACCTCGGCATTGTACGCGATGCAGGCGGCGGATCGTCTCGCCAAAAAAGGAAAACCAAGACCTCGGATTTTAATATCGAATGCAAAAAATCCCGCAGGCCCCAAAATAGAAGGGACTCCCTTAGAAAAAAAATTTTCATCATTCGTCGGCGTAGAAGGCACATTACACCGACATGGCCTCTCTGCCGCGGGCCTTCTGGAATATTATAAAGATACATTCCAACTGGATCTAGAACTGTATCGATTGGATCTGTATCCAAAAAAGAGTTCCGAGTTCTTATGGGTCCCGCCTTCTCCTAATATTCCCGCCCAAACAACTTGTTACGTTTATACTGGGCTTTGTCTTTTAGAAGGAACCAATCTATCGGAAGGGAGAGGGACAACTCGGCCATTCGAAACATTCGGTGCACCATATATCGACGATCTGGACGGATCATTATTGGAAAAACTGCAAGAAAAACAAAAAGGGATCTTTCGACTTCGACCTTTAAAGTTTATTCCGACTTTCCATAAACATGCGGGAAAAGTTTGCGGAGGTTACCAGATCTTATTAGATAAACCTAAAAAATTCCATAGCTTGCTATTCGGATTATCGCTTATTCGCATATTGAGAGAATTCTATCCGAATCAGTTTGAATTCCTACAAGGCCCTTATGAATTCAGATCCGATCTACCGGCGATCCAACTTTTGGTAGGAGACCGGTTCCTTCTGGATTATCTAGATGGAAAAAGATCCTACTCGGAGATCCAAGATTATCTGGAAGATACGGAAAAAAAATGGAAGAAGGTCACAAAACATTACTGTTAAAAGTATAATCGTGTCGCTTTGATGTAGGAGATCCAACTTGGGTACGGAGATCGCCCCCGCCCAGGTTCGGGTGGTGGAGGAGGGCCCGTGGGAGAGCCCTTGCTCCTTTATCATACAATTCAAATCTATACAACAAATTTTTAGATCTTACTTTGTTGGAATTCCAACGTCGATATCATCAAAGTGGAAGTCTAGAAAACTCTGCCTTTAATTTTTGCAAATCTCCCAAAAGATCCGTGGGAGTAGGACGGATATTCTTTGCTAATTGAAGAGCATTCTCTATCAAATCCAAGATCAACTTTTTCTCGGTTACTGCCCTAATCTTAGGCATATGACTCCAATCTTTTTTGAATAAGGAAGCTTTTTCGTCAACAATGGCGACTATCTTGTTTAATGTTTGGATCTCTTCGTTCATGATATCTCAAAAATTAGGGATTTCTAAAGAAATGTTTTCGTTTTTTCGTAGAATTTCCGCATGAAAGGACCTTTTTTTTACCCCTTGGAAGGCGCCGGTAATATTATTCCACATGGACTTTTCGTGAGTTCTGCATTCCGGAGGAAGAGCGGAGAAACGTTCGGAAGAAATTTCGTACCGGAAAAAATTCGTACTACCAGGTTCCAAAGTTTTAGATGCTAAGGTCCAAGAATCTTCCAAACAATTCAGATCTCCGCTTTTTATAAAAACCCGGATCCTGGTTCCCTCGTTCGGAAAAGATAGACGTTCCGTTCCTTTGTTCTTCAAAAAAAGGAAGAAGATCGGAAATTCCTTGGAATTTTCCTTACTGGAGGAAAGACGATAACTCACAAAACCGGAAGAAATTTCCTTGGACTCGGTTTGTCCGCTAAAAGCCAAAGGATTTAAAAGTTTGGCTACTACGGAGAAAATAAACAGTAATAGTATAACGTCAAAAAAAAGGATTAACTTGGAACGGTTTTTGGATTTGCCTGCATCCCTACTTTTGCGCAGGAAATCCTGGAATTCTTCCGGAGAGCGGGAATGGTAACCTTTACTCATATTAGATATTCCTAGGTCCTTTTTCCATACAATACTTTCTAATAGAAAAGATTGCAAGCATTCCTGATCCGTTTTTGGAAAGAGTGGACCTGTAAATGGATTGATCGAATTTTTTGCTCCGATAGAGATACGTATTTCAGTGTACTTTTCCAAACTTTCATATTTACGTAAGAAGGAAGTCTTACTTATACTTCTTCTCTTTTCTATCTCCGCTCCCGCGCAGACCGGCCAGGGTTCAAACACGGAAAAAAAGGTCAAAAAGGTCCTTTCCATAGTGGCAGAGCATCACTATTTGGCAAGATCCAGGATCCAACCCAGTTTATCAGAGGAAGTCAAACGTTCCTTTTGGATGAGTCTGGATCCGCAGGGATTTTATTTTCTCAAAGAAGATCTGGATCTATTGGGAAGAAGGTCCTTTCGATTGGAGTCGGAAGAAGTAGGCCAAATTTCCTCCTTCTTCTCAAATTCATTAAATCTCTTTAAAGAGCGTCTTAAGGCCACTGAGGATTACCTAAATGAATTAGAAAAATCGAATTCCCCTTTCGTTACGAAAGGAGAATTCGAATTTTATCCCCAAAGAAAAACGGTATTTCCTAAAAATAAGGAGGATTGGAAGGATAGATGGGTAAGTTATCTTAGATACAAGGTTTTATCTTCTAAATTTTACTCGGAACCTTTTTCCAAAAAGGAGGACTTTCAAAACGGTTTGCTTGCCTCGGAAAAAATACTTAGAAAGGAAGTCATTCAAAGGGAGAAAGAAAGGATCAAAAATATTCTGGAGCATCCTGACGGTTTTGAGCCTTATTTGGAATCTATATTCTTAAATTCTATATTAGAAAAATTTGATCCTCATAGCACTTTTTTTTCGGCATCCGAAAAACAAAGGTTTGAATCTTCTCTTTCTTCAAAAGGATATTCTTTTGGGATCGTTTTTAATCGTAGCTTTTTTGGCGACACAAAGATAGAAAGATTAATCCCGGGAAGTCCAGCTTGGAGGTCCGAAAAAATGAACCGGGGGGATAGGATCTTAGAAGTTCGATTTCCTGATGATAAGAATAGAACGGTTGTTACCTCCGATTTTTCTCCTGGAGAAATGGAATCCATACTTTCCGGGATTAAGACTAAAAAGGCAGTATTTAAAGTCAGAAAGAGTGACGGACAAGTCTTAAATGTTCACCTGATCCAAGAAAAAATGGGTCTGGAAGAAAATTCCATTTCCAGTTACATTTTGAACGGTAAACACAAAATAGGTTATTTGTATTTACCGGCATTTTATACGGAATGGGAAACGGAGGGGGGAGGTTGTGCTCAGGATATTGCAAAAGAGATCCTTAAATTAAAAAGAGATAATATTAAAGGGCTGATCCTGGATCTGAGAAATAATGGAGGAGGTTCTTTGGAAGAAGCGATAGATCTTGCTGGGATTTTCGTAGACCAAGGGCCTTTATTCGTGCAAAAATCATCAAATGGAGAATTGATCATAATAAAGGATACGAATCGGGGGACTATATATGACGGGCCTATGCTCGTTTTGCTGAACGGGCAAAGCGCTTCCGCTTCCGAATTTTTAGCTTCTGCATTACAAAATTACAATCGGGCTTTGGTGATCGGAAGTCCGAGTTATGGAAAGGCAACTTCTCAAATCCTTCTCCCTCTAGAAGAGAATAGGAAAGGAAATTCTGATTTTCTAAAATTGACCACTCATTTGTATTTTGGTGTCCAGGGAATGAGCCACCAGCAAAAGGGAGTCATTCCCGATATTCCTTTGCCTGATCTTTCCGATCTGTCCGGAAGGGAAAAGGACGTGCCGGAAGCGATCCGAACGGAACAGATCTATAAAGAAATAACTTATAAAAAATTCCCCGATCTGGGCCTTTCGGATATCAAAGACGATAGTGAGGATCGAGTCGACGACGATCCGAATTTTTCCAAGATAGGTTCACTTTCTTCTAAACTTCGAAAAAAAATAAAATCTATGGATCTCATCTCTTTGGATAGTGGGGATTTTTTTGAAGAATTTTCGGAATTAGCAAAATTTTACGAGGAGTATCAGGCCGCAACCAGGAGGAAATCGAATAGTTTTACCGTAGATACTCATTCTTTCGATCAAAGTCTGGAAAAGATGGATTCTTATACGAAAGAGATCAATTCGGAAAGAAAAACAAGATTGGAAGAGGATCTATACATAGACGAAGCATATAAAATTATGCAGGACTATATGCAAACATACGTAAGGAAAGGTCAAAAATGAAACAATCACTTAAAAAAACATTCATTCTATTCATAATCTTCGGTTTTATTCTCACTGGAAAAATTTTCGCTAAAGACTCCGCGTCCGCTTTAAAACATATGAACGAACTCACCGGTCCGAGTGAGCAGATCGGAAAAGAAACCTTAGCTTATGTGCAGGCAATCGCTCATAGTAAAAATCCCTCTTTGGTAGAAAACAAAAGACGAGCGATCATCGTTTCCGTCGAAAAAGCGATCTTAAATGCGAATCAAGCCGTTCCATACGATGGAAATTCCGACTATAAAAATTCTGTACTAAAATATCTGAATACCATGTACACTATTCTAAGAGAGGATTACGGAAAACTAGTCAACTTACAGGAAGTTGCAGAGGAATCTTACGACGCGATGGAGGCCTATATGTTGGCCAAAAAAAAGGCCAACGAAAAACTGAAAGAGATAGGCGATGAGCTGAAAGAAAAAGAAAAAGAATTCGCCTCTAATAATAATATTAAACTCATAGAACAACAGGACCCTACTAGCATTAAATTGAAAAAGGCGTCGGAAGTTTTGAATTACCAAGGAGTAGTCTACTTGGTCGATTTCAAAAGTTACAAACAGGAAATGTATCTATTGGATGCTCTTAATAAGAACGATCTAAACGGTATAGAGCAGAACCGTTCAACTCTCGAGAAATATGCAGAAGAAGGTCTTTCCGAATTGGAAAAAATTCCTGCGTATGAGGGAGATTCCAGCTTACTTGTCGCTTGCAAAAATGCCTTAATTTTTTATAAAACGGAGGCGTCCGAACAATTTCCTGTTTTAACCGAGTTTTTACTAAAAAAAGAACAATTCGAAAAATACAAAAAAGCGTTCGATTTGAAAAGTGCCAAGGATAAAACCCAAGAAGATGTGGATCAATATAATAAACTTGTAGCCGAGACCAATCAATTGGCGGATAAGTTCAATAAGACCAACCAGACATTAAACAAGCAAAGGTCCACTTTGATTGCGCAATGGAATAAGGCGAATTCTACCTTTTTATCCAGGTATGTTCCTAAATGATTCTGTTGCATTGTTCTTAAAAATCGTGCATACTTGGTGTCGGGAGCAATGACATGGAAATCGTAAAAGGAAAGGAAGCTACCATTCTTTTCGACGGAAAGAAGTGTATTCATTCCAGAAGTTGTGTATTGAGTAGACCGGATGTATTCGTTCCGAATGTGGAAGGAGAATGGATCTATCCTGACAAAGCAAGTGTAGAAGAGATTAAATCTTTAGCTTTGAATTGTCCATCCGGCGCGATCCGTTTCGAATCGAATGATCCTTCTTTTAAAGAAGCTGCTCCGTTCGTAAATGTTTTGAGAGTGAGAGAAAATGGCCCTCTTGCGATCCATGCGGACATCGAGTTAGAAGGTGTGGAGAAACAATTTAGACTCGCACTTTGTAGATGTGGAGCTTCTACCCATAAACCTTTTTGCGATGCGACTCATGTGAGTATCGGATTTACGGCAACTGGAGAACCGCCTGTCCAAGAATCTCAATCTCTACCGATTCGTAATGGAATTCTAAAAATAGAACCCACTAAAAACGGTCCTTTGAAGGCGAGCGGGAATTTAGAAATTTGTTCCGGGACCGGAAAAGTAACAAATAGAACCACCGAAACGTACCTTTGTCGTTGTGGTGGTTCTTCCAATAAACCGTATTGCGATGGAACTCATCGCAAGATCAAATTTAAGTCCGAGTGACTTATTCAGCGAATCTATCGTTTAAGGTAGCGCATAAATGAGTCGCTTCCGCATCCGTACCATATTCACAATAGCTAAGATACATAAAAGGATTCAGACTTAAGCTTGTATCAAAAACGTTTGGATCTTGGTAAGCGGCACTAACGGTGAACAAGTTTCCTGTTTCGGAATTTCTTCTGACTGCCGCGAATGCTCCTGCATATTTTTGTTGGATCAAAGCATGGACCGCTTGGACGCATGGATTTTCCACTCCGCCTCCTACGAGCGGACTAAAAGCATTGCCGATCGCTAATAGATGAGCGGTCAGATCTCCGTTTTGGTACAGGCCCAGATCAGCCACCGTTGAAGCATCCACTTGTGTTTGGCTATACGCCGTCGCTTTTACCGGACCTCCGAAGCCTAACGGTGCATGTAAAACCACCCAAGCATCTCCTACAGACGGATCACCTGCACCCAAACCGTTGGTCAGAAATGTTTGGCTTTCCGTAAGGAAACTTGTGACCGGATAGAATCTAGTGTTTGTCATTCTTGCTGCGAACTCGTCGGGCGAATCCACATCAGGTAGAGCATTCCAATTCTGATCGTCGATGGCTTGTATCCAAGTTGCGAATAACGCGGATGTTCTTTCGCATGCTTCCCCGGTTCCTGATCCTATTGCATCCGTGATCGCCTTGGCTCTTACGTAGTCCGCTCTTTCTTTAGCGGCATATTCCGTATGAGTGTTTCCTTCTAGGTTCGCTTGATTGCAGCCCGCATTCGGAACTCCGGTAAGAGTAACTTCATATCTATTCACCTCGCTCCTATACGTGGCTTGCGCGCAATGATTGCTTAACGCTTGCGCGATCACAATCCCCAGAAAACCGTTGATATCGTTCTTTTTACTTCCCTGGCATGCAAAGAAGAAAAGAAGAAGAGCTAGTGATATTCTTTTCATCGAGCCCATAATTTTCTCCTGGCTTTTTGTCGATTCGCCTCGAATCTTATAGCGTTCGTTATAAAGAGGAAATCTTTATTCAAGTTTCATATAACTATTGTTATGTGGTATATTTCTTTCATCTGCGGTCACAATACGAGTAATGAAATGTGGCAGTTCTTTTCTTAGTATAAGTGGGCTTAGAGGATTATTCTGAGTGATACAATTGAGTTAAAATCTACTACGAAAAATGTCCTTTGTTTCGGGAAAACTTCTCCATTTTACTTTTATTGAGTATGTCCCCTTTTTCCGGACTTTCTCTTACTATTTAAGGTCGGCTTTTGAAATTTTTGGGAAACTTGTGGAAGATTGAATTTCTAAAAGAAATCGGGAGATTTATCTTAATATCTGGGATTTCGTTGGATTTTTCATATTTACGAATCTTATCGATGGATCTAAAAAGAGGGAGAATGTCCGTAAAAAAATTCCTAGAGAAAAACAACATAGTTAAAAGAAAATTTCTTCTGGGTGTCTTACTTTTTCTGGTCCAAACTCCATTGTTTTCGGAAAACAAAGTTACGGTCGAAGTGTTCTTTCTCTCCGAAAAGGACAAATCTCCGATTTCGAACCTTAGGTTCTTATTGAAGGAGACCGATAGGTCCTATAGTACGGACCCTTTCGGAAAAGCGATTATTGGGGTCCAATCGTTCGGATCTTACGAATTGAGAATCGTTTCTTCGGACAGGATCATAAGTAAGGAGATCATCGTAACTTCCGATCGGCAAAAAATCGTACTTACGATCAAGCCGGAGACTCCTTCCGGTATCCATATTGTTGCTAAAAAAGAATCCGAGTCCTTATCCAGATATTCACTACAGCAAGAAGAGATTATACGACTTCCAGGAGCACAAAACGATTCGTTAAAAGCGTTACAAACTTTACCCGGGATCTCTGCAGTACCTCCGGTCGGTTTGACTTCCTCCAGTTTTTCCAATCTAACCAATTTAGGTAATCTTGCAGGTTCCAGTCCATATTCCAATAGCGATAGAGGTTTCCTGGTAATTCGGGGAGGGGGAACTCTGCAGAACGGATATTATTTGGATGGGTTCCCGATGTCTTATCCGTACCACTTAGGGGACCAATCGTCCGTATTAAACAATAATATCATAAGATCGATCAACGTATATTCGGGGGCCTTTCCTGTCCAATACGGATTCGCGACGGGAGGGATCATCGATATAAGGACTCCGGATGAAGTTAAAAAAAATCATTCTATTATAAACGTGAATACATTTTTGTCGGACGTTTATCATCAGCATAAACTTTCCGAAAACGCATTTGCGATAGTTTCCGCAAGAAAGTCTTATCCGAATTATACTCTCATGCAGTTTTATCCGGACGGGATCCCTCAAGACGCAAAGTATGCTGATTACGAGGACTTTCAGACTAAATTTAATTGGAAACCCGGTGAAAATCATACGATCACAGCAATGTTCTTCGGAGCAAAGGACCTGCAGAAATATTCGAAAACGATGGAAAACGAGTTCGATCTGGGTAACGCCCTAAGCCGTCCGCCGGTAGGGATCGATAGAAGTTTCGGAACGAGCGGACTTAGATACGTTTTTAACAATGGTTCCGGGATCGAGAGTTCTTTCTCTATTTCAAATAATTCTTTTAAAGAAAATTATGAAATGAAATACGATAATCCCCTGAGCGGTGAGAGGATATTCGGTTTTGGGAACGTTACGAGGCAAAATCTTACTTTTGCGGAAAACAACAACAAGATCCGGATCCTGGAAAATTATCTATATTTTCGTTTTGGTGCCCAGTATCGTGAAACAAATATCAAGCTTAACGGACAGGATATCGAAACGAATAATTCTCAATTCCTGGAAATTTTCAACGACTTGCTCGATTCCAACCGTCAATTCAGGGCCTTATTCGAGGGTGACCGTATCCATACCAAGGAGATTGCGCAATTTGCGGAATTAGAATTTAGGCTGGGAGGTTTTCGTTTTTTACCGGGTTATCGCAACGACTACTATGATAAATCCGGTGAAAAAAAAGATTCCATCAGAGCTAGGATCGAATACGAATTTGTTAAAACCGGAACGAAACTTCTTGCAGGATCGGGAGAACATTATAACGCACCGGTTAGAATAGAACAATATTCCTCCAAATCGGGAAATCCTAACTTAAAAATGGAATATTCTGTCCATTCTTCCGTAGGCATCGAGCAAAGTTTCGGGACCGATTATCTGATAAAGATAGAAGGTTTCCATAATACTTATTCCAACTTGGTGACTCCCGATTCCAATATCCAAAATCCCTATACACCCAATAATCAGATCCGAGATATCGTGAACGATCCGACTTACGTGATGGAAAATCCTTATATAGTAACTAACTTGAATTATTCGAATCTAAGAGACGGATATTCCAGAGGTATTGAGATATTCCTTAAAAAGAATCATAACGGTATAAAAAGGATATTCGGTTGGCTTTCCTATACGAATTCGATCTCGAAACGGAATAATCATCAGGCCAGATTAACGGACGACGAGCAAAGGCAAAGAACGATCGACAATAGTATGAGGACCCTTATTTACCAGACGAATTATGAAGGGAACTATATCAATTTTTATGACGATGGAAATTACGAAATTTTATACGATAATGATAAGGAGGAATATTACGATTACGACCGTACTCATATGTTAAGTTTCGTGGGAGGTTGGAAGTTTTTGGATGATTGGCAGATCGGCGGAAAATACATGTACCTTACCAACGTACCTATCACTCCCATCGTAGGTTCCGAAAACGCTTCCGCGGGAAGTTCCACAGGGATTAATCTGTATCTGCCTACGTATTCCAAGGATTATAATTCCGCAAGATGGCCCGACTTTCACCAATTGGATATACGTTTGGACCGCTTTTATAATTATCAATGGGGTTATATGAACGTTTATATCGAATTCATAAACTTCTTCGGAAACAGAAATCAGATCAGTCAGAACTTCAATAATTTATATCCTTATTCCACATACTCCCTACAAAATCCGTTAACTGGAAATATGGTTCAGCCGACAAACCCGGAACCGATCTATAACTCCAATTATATCAATTCCAAAACGGGAAGCGGGAACGTTTATTATCTTCCTTTGATCAGTGTGGGAATGCAGGCCAAGTTTTAATCGATCAACGTTCGGATTTTCTTACGTATCCTACCTGCAGTAGGATACCCTTTGCACAATTCTGCGCAGTAAAGTAGTAAGCTTTGAGATAACCTGACCGATTCTATTATATCTTCGCCTCTGGATAAGAAGAATGTTAGAATTCCAACAAGAAGATCTCCTGTTCCCATAACTGCCAGTTTGGGTTCTTGGAATTCCCAGAAGTAAGAGTCTCCTTCGGGAGTGAAAAGAATAGAAACCGATCCTTTCAAAAGTAGGTAGGTTCTTTTTTCCTTTGCCCAAACTTTTGCATCTTCCAATGCCGAATATTGGCTTTGGTATTTTTTTCCAATGATATAAGACCATTCACCTAAGTGAGGAGTGAGTATTGTGCTAGGACCTAAATATTTTTCATCCAAATACTTGAATGCGCCCGCATCAAACACCAGGGTTGTTTCTTTCGAAAAAGAGAATGAAGGAAGATCGGCGGGGGCAAGCCCTGGCCCGACACATACTACACTTGCTTTTTGGACAAACGGATAATCCGAAGATTTTTTAGAAGTTTCCAATTGGGAGACCATAAAGGAGGGATCTTTTTTCAGGACTTTTGTAAGAGTATTCGCGGACGGAGTGAGTATTTGGGAAATCCCGCCTCCCAATTCCTGGAATGCAAGCGCAGAGGATAGGATTGCTCCGGACATTCCTTCGGATCCGCCTACGAATACTGCCGAGCCGTTTTTATATTTATGGGAATCTTTTTCTCTGGAAAGTTTAGATACTAACTCTTCTCTCTTCGCTCTTGGTAAAAGATATTTGGAAGTAAGGGATTTTTGTCGCAAGAACCCGATGGGATGAAACGATTTTTTTTCTTTCGATAAAGGATAGAATACGTTTTTGAGTTTAGGTGATCCGATTTCCGCTAAAATATCCGCGGCAAATGGGATTTTTTCATCCGGAGAATAGCCGGAAACCGCATCTACGCTTACGATTAATAAAGAATCTTTTAATCTTTCTTTGGCAGAGTGGATCTCGATAATTGTGGTAGAAATTTCTCCGGATAATGGGCCCTTAAATCCGGTTCCTAAAAGGGAGTCCACTAATACTTCTCCGGGATTTACGAGATCCGCTTTAAATTTTTTTAAAGGGAAATTTCGGATTTTCAGTTCTTCTGTTAGATTTTTATAATATTTTGTTTCTTCGGAGAAATTGCCCTCTTTTGAATAAATCTCGACTTCGAGGTCTTCTGCCTTTAAGAATTGGGCTAAGGCGTATCCATCTCCTCCGTTATTTCCGGATCCGCAAAATACAATGATCTTCTTTGCGGATCTAAAAACTTTTTCCCAGGTTTGGAAGATGGAAAGTGCGGCAAATCCCATGAGTGAAGTCCCCGAAATGTTTCTATCTCGGATGGTTTGCTCATCTAGGATTTTTGCTTCTTCTTCGTTAAATAATACCTGGAAATTAGGAGATCCGTTCATTTTATTTCCATTTATGGATCTCTAAATAACCGGATCTGATCTTCATGGAATAGATTTCATCGTTCGTATCCATCCAAGTTTCTCTCCAAAGTCCGCGAGGAGGAGGATAGTTTAGGCGGATATTATTCACATGGTTCCCGTCCTCGTCATGTACTTGGAGCCGGATGGAATTTCCTTCTTCCACTTCCGTTTCCCAGATAAAAAAATTATCGTTGTTTAGGACCCAGTATAACGTTTCGGACGGATCTTGGATCTCTTTTATCGGAGTGATCCTCTTGTCTTTAAGTTCGTATTTTAGGATCTTTCGATTTTTGAATCTTCCGGATTTGGTTTCGTAAAAACTAAAGGAACCGAGTATATATTCTCCATCAGGATGCGAAAAGAATGAATCCACATACCAAGTGTAAGCCTCTCCTTGATTTAGAGAATCTTTGAAATCGATACCTTCTACCTTTTGTTTTAATTTTCCTAACTCGTCAAAAACGCTAAGCCTCATCGCTCCGTTGTGTCTATGAAATACGAATAATAGATCGTTATTTCCGGCTTCCATTCTTTCCACATATCCGAAAGGAATAGAACCTCCCGTACCGTCCGCATAGATCGTTTGAGAAAGTTTTCCGGAATCGTTTATTTTTAATATCACGGAAGGAATGGCTTCTTCCGCGTCCGTGCGGAATTCTCCGGATTTTTTAGCGTAAATATTCTCAGCTACTTTGTCCGACTTTGCATCTTCTTTGGAAACTCTGGACTGAACATAGATATCATCGTTGTCGGAAACGGTAACTAAACCGATCCTTCCTAATTTGACATTGAAATTTTTGACCTTGTCCTGTTTTTCTTTGGAATTACCGATCACAAACTTGAGATCACCGTCGGAGTTGAATGCTTTGATCAAAGATTGTTCGAAGTCCGGAACGTAAATTACTCCGGAAGCGACAGCTACTTGGTTCGGAACGTTCGTCGGAACCCGATTGACTATACTCACTTGTAATTCTTTTAGATCTTTCCCTAATTTAACTCTTCCATATAGATATGGATTGTAATCATCCACTCGGAATTTGGAACAAGCCCCTATCACTAAGATAGAACATAAGAAAAAGGAAAGGTATTTGCGGACAGATGAGGTCCCGATCTTGGAAGTGGAGGAATTTTGCATGGTTCTTATAAAAACCCGAGCCTTTTTTCGGTTTGCCCGGGACATTTCGTTACCATCCTTCTTTTTAGTATAAGAAAACAAGCAATTTCGCTCGTAACAAGAGGATGGCTCGGAAGTGAGGTTATTTTTTACTTTACACTAGGGTAAGGTAAAAATATTTTGAATTGGTATCGGGAACCACCCATTGAATTTGTATGGGAAGCCTGAAAAATTCGGATGATCCGAACTTTTGTAGGTTGTATTTTCCTCTTTTTTGAGGCAAAACGAAGCGGTTCAGAGACTCTCTGTAAGGCCGGCGTGACAGTCAGTAAAGAAGTTATCGAAACGATCTTAGATCGAATCCTTCTCGCTCCCGTCAAGCTGTATGCACTCATGGTTAGCCAAAGGCCAAACCATACGCTGATCGAGGTAGAGCTGGATCACCTCGAGCACCCGTACGGTTCCGTCAGCCTTCTGGAATGTGAGCAAGTTTCCAGAAAACTGAATGAAGAGTTGGAACGGATCTCACCGGATCTGAACTATACTCTCAAGG
The DNA here is from genome assembly GCF_000347035.1 of Leptospira sp. B5-022. GTDB lineage: Bacteria > Spirochaetota > Leptospiria > Leptospirales > Leptospiraceae > Leptospira_B > Leptospira_B cinconiae. Next base: position 257,448 of record NZ_ANIJ01000032.1, on the reverse strand, counting down.
TTTCTTCCGCCGGTGCGGAAAGAAAACTGGTGATTCCCGAGGATCTGGATAGATTCCGTGGAATACCGGTACGACTCGTCTTTAAAGCGGAAGGGTCGGGCGATAAGGAAGGAATCTTTAAGATTCTGGATAGGAAAGAAGACAGGATTTTTTTAGAGCCGTTTTCCAAAAGGAAGGCCAAAGGTTCTAAAAAAAAGGAAGTCATTCTGGAATTGAAGGATATACTGAAAGGAAATTTGTACGTAAGTATTTGATTATGGCAGTTAAGAAGAAAGAAGCCGAAGTCAATCTGTTGGAAGCAATCCAACAATTTTGTGCCGACAAGTCCCTAGACAGGGAAGCCGTGATGGGAGTCATTCGTGATTCCTTGATTACCGCGTACAAGAAGAAGTCGGGCATCGAAACTTTGGAAGAAGATGAGAATCCGATCAAGGTAGAATTTGCTTCCTCCGGAGATGGGGAAAATGTCGTAATCGTAGTATCCCGTAAAGTTGTGGAATCCTCTCCTAAGAACGGTTTGGAAATTTCTTTGGAAGACGCGCAAGCTGTCTATCCTAACGCAACTGTGGGTGAAGTTCTGGATTTTAAAGAAAAGCCGATGGAGCTTTCCAGGATCATTTCCTCTCAAGCAAAACAAATGGTATTCCAACGCTTGAGAGATATGGAAAAAGAACTTCTATATCAGGAATACAAAGCAAAAGAAGGCGAACTGACTCATGGATATTTCCAACGTTGGAAAAAAGACGCTATGTCCATCGATCTTGGTAAGGTCGAAGGTATCATGCCGAAACGTGAGCAAAACCCCGGAGAAAAATATCATAGCGGGGACCGCCTGAAAGCAATTATACAAAAAGTGGAACTTCGTCCTAGAGAACCGATCCCTGTGATCACTCTTTCAAGAGCCTCTGCGGATTTTGTTCGTAAACTTTTCGAAATGGAAATCCCGGAGATCTACGACGGACTCGTAGAAATCGTAAACGTGGCTCGTCAACCGTCCATTCGTACCAAAGTTGTAGTTTATGCTACCAGAGGAGATATAGATCCTGTGGGTGCCTGCGTTGGTATGAAAGGGGTGCGTATCCAATCCATTGTCAGAGAATTAGGAAACGAAAGAATAGATATCGTTCAATACTCTTCGGACCCGACGGAGTTCATCGCAAACGCGATTTCTCCGGCAAAACCTTACGATGTAAAGGCGGATTCCGTGGGTAGAGAAGCAATGGTAATCGTTCCAGAGGAACAATTATCTCTTGCAATCGGGATCAACGGTTCCAATGTAAAGTTGGCGTCACAATTAACCGGATTTAGGATCGATATCAAAACGATAGCCCAGTACAATGAAGAGTTCTCTTCTCCGGAAGCAAGAGAGAGATTGGATAAACTATTCAGTCCTCCAGCTGCCACTACGGAAGAAGAAGACGACGATGGAGCAACTGCTCTAGAGGATCTACCTGGACTTTCTACCCGCTTGATTGGCCTATTAAGGAGCGCAGGGATCAATAACGTCGAGACGTTGATCGAGATCAGCCAGGATGACTTGGCAAAACTCCCCGGCATAGGACAGACTACCGCCGCTCAGATCTTAAGGATATTGGCGGAATCTGTAGAGTGGGTGGAGGAAAGCTGATCTCCTCAATTTGAGGGTAGGGCTTTAAGACCCGTTTTCAGTACATCCCGTACTTGACCAGGACATTATATGGAAGAAAAGAATAAATCAATCAAGGAAAAGCTCCAGGGTACTGCTTCTACCGACGCAAGTAAGAAGAAGAAGCTGGTTATCAAGAAGAAGCCGGATGAGAAGACACCTTCTGCCTCTGCAAAGAAAGAAGCTCCCATCGAACCGGCTTCGGGTAAACCGGCCGCTGCGGCTTCTTCCGGTCCAAGTGCCCCGAAATCTAATCCTAATCCTCCTAAAAAAGAACCTCTCTTTCCAGAACCAAGCACTCGACAAGAACCTCCGGTTCCAAGATCTGCTCCTCCGGAACATATATTAGGAGAAGGTAGAACTCCTTTCCAAAGAGAAGACAATAATATTATAGTATCTCGTCCGAACCAAAGACCGACTTATTCCAATCAGAACAGAGAGTCTGGAGAATCGAGCGGTAATTATCGAGGCAATCGCCCCGAAGGTGGCGGATACCAAAACCGAGAAGGCGGCGGCGGTGGATATCGCGGCGGCCAGGGTGGTGGTTACCAAGGTGGCCAGAATCGCGAAGGTGGCGGATACCAAAACCGAGAAGGCGGCGGCGGTGGTGGATATCGTGGCGGCCAGGGTGGCGGTTATCAAGGTGGTCAGAATCGCGAAGGCGGTGGTGGTTATCGTGGAGGCCAAGGCGGCCAAGGTAGTGGATACCAAGGTGGTCAAGGCGGCGGCGGTTATCGTGGAGGCCAGGGCGGCCAAGGTAGTGGATACCAAGGTGGTCAAGGCGGCGGCGGTTATCGCGGGGGCCAGGGTGGTCAAGGTAGTGGATACCAAGGTGGCCAAGGCGGCGGCGGTTATCGCGGGGGCCAGGGTGGTCAAGGCGGTGGCGGTTATCGTGGAGGCCAAGGCGGTCAAGGCGGTGGTGGTTATCGCGGGGGCCAGGGTGGTCCAGGCGGTGGTGGTTATCGCGGTGGCCAAGGTGGTCCAGGCGGTGGATTCCGTGGTGGTCCAGGCGGCCAGGGTGGCGGATTTAGAGGTGGTCCTGGTGCAGGAGCCCCACCTCCAGGTTTAGGACCTGTTGAGGGAGGAAGAGGAGTTCCTTCAGGCAAAAAACGCAATGATAAAGATAAAGGCGGAAGACCGGATGGACAGGACGGTTCTGAAAATTCTAAATTCTTCCGACAAACATTCAGAAAACCTAAAGTAAGCGGACCTACCGGCGTATCCGTACCGAAAGAGATAACTCTTTTGGAGAATGTCCAAGTAGGAGAACTGGCTAAGAAAATGAATCTTAAGCCGGGAGATGTTATCGGAAAACTCATGAAAATGGGTATGATGGTGACCATCAATAATATCATCGATGCGGAAACGGCTTCTATTCTCGCAGACGAATACGGTTGTAAGGTAAAAGTAGTTTCTCTATATGAAGAAACCCTAATCGACGAAGAAAAAGACAGCCCGGAAGATTATATCCATAGACCTCCGGTCGTTACCATCATGGGTCACGTTGACCATGGTAAGACCAAACTATTGGATACCATCCGTAAGTCTTCGGTCATCGATACCGAGTCGGGTGGAATTACACAACATATCGGCGCTTACCAGGTAAAAACTTCCAGAGGGGAAATCACCTTCTTGGATACTCCTGGTCACGAAGCGTTTACTTCTATGAGAGCAAGGGGAGCCAAGGTTACGGATATAGTAATCCTGGTAGTTGCTGCGGATGACGGAGTAATGCCCCAAACTTTGGAAGCATTATCTCATGCAAAAGATGCAAAAGTCCCTATCATAGTTGCGATCAATAAAGTGGATCTACCTACTGCAAATCCGGACAAGATCATGCAGGAACTGGCAAACCACGGACTCCAATCGGAAGAATGGGGCGGGGATACGATGTATTGTAAGATCTCCGCGAAGGAAAATATCGGGATCGATAAACTTTTAGAGTCAGTGCTTCTACAAGCGGAAGTTCTGGATCTGAAAGCTAACCCTAAACGTAGAGCTAAAGGTACAATCGTTGAAGCAAAACTGGATCCGGGCCGCGGAGCGGTTGCGACAGTTCTGATCCAAAACGGAACACTGAGAGTGGGAGATCCATTCGTAGCCGGGGTATTCTCCGGTAGGGTTCGCGCGATGTATGACGATTACGGTCATCTGATCAAGGAAGCAGGACCTGCTTTCCCAGTGCAGGTAACCGGACTTGACGGAGTGCCCGATGCGGGAGCACCTTTCGACTCCGTAGAAGACGAGAAAGAAGCGAGAAATATCTCTCAACACCGTATCGAATTTGAAAGGATCGGAAACGCAGGAGCTACAGGTTCCAAAGTCACACTGGAAAACATGAACGAGTTCATCAAACAGGGTGCATTAAAAGAACTGAAAGTTATCATCAAAGCGGACGTTCGCGGTTCCGCGGAAGCGATCAAGGAAGCTCTGGAAAAACTTTCCACTTCGGATGTAAAACTGAACGTAATTCAGTCCGGTGCGGGAGCTATCGTCGATATGGATGTGATGCTTGCATCTGCATCCAATGCGATCATCATAGGATTCCATGTTCGTGCGAATCCGAAAACGATCGCACTCGCCGAAAAAGAAGGCGTTCAGATCAAGTATTACAGCATCATCTACCAAGTTGTGGACGAGATCAAAATGGCGATGGAAGGACTTCTCGAACCGGAAAGGATCGAAGAAGTTATCGGAACCGCAGAGATCAGAGAAGTTTTCAAGGTTTCCAAGATCGGAAATATCGCGGGTTGTATGGTTACTTCCAGAAAGATCACGAAAGCTTCCGGTATCCGTGTGATCAGCGACGGAGTTCAAGTATTCGACGGAAAACTCAAGTCTCTTCGAAGATTCAAAGACGAAGTAAACGAAGTGGTGAACAATTTCGAATGTGGTATCCAGTTGGAGAACTACAACGACTTCAAAGTCGGCGATACGATCGAAGCTTATACTGTCACAGTAGTAAAACGGAAGCTGGAGTAGTGTTAGAGTGAATCCGATCCGTAAAAGGAAAATCGAAGCGGAGACGGTTCGAACCGTCGCCATGATGATCCTGGCCGGAAAAGTCAAGGACCCCAGGGTCCACATGGTTTCCGTTCATAGATCGGAACTCTCGGACGATTCCAAAAATCTGAAAGTATACGTTACCGCTATCTGCACGGACAAAAAGAAGGAAAAATTACTCGCCGGCTTAAATAGTGCCTCGGGTAAATTTGCCGCTACTCTTTCCACAAAACTCAATCTTAGAGTCACACCCAGGATGAGTTTTGTTTGGGACGAAGAATATATCCAAGGTTTAGATGAATCCCTCCGACTTACGAGAAAACCAACAAATCCGGACTGAATTCGGATTTCTTCTCTTGGATAAACCGGTTGGAATGACTTCTTCCGATCTGGTTTTAAAAGCCAAAAAGACTCTTGGACTAAGGAAAATAGGTCATACCGGAACCTTAGACAAGGCAGCCTCCGGTTTAATGGTACTACCTGTCGGAACTTCTACTAGCTTCTCCCAAGTATTTTTAGGGAAAGACAAAGAGTATGAGGCAGATGTGCAGTTCGGCTTTTCCACCGACTCTGGTGATCGAGAAGGTCTGGTAGTCGAGGATTGGGAAACTTCTAAGATCCAAAAATGGTACCAAGAATCCATGCCCAAGTTGGAAGAAATACTTTCCAAGGTGTGCAGTTGGGAAGAACAGATTGCACCCGAGGTTTCCGCACTTAAGGTTCAGGGACAGAGAAGGGCTAAATTGTTTAGAGAAGGAATTTCAGTTCCACCAAGCATTCGTAAGATCAAAATATTCGAATTCGAAGCGGGAGACTTTTGCCCGGAAGGTTTCAAATTGAGGGCCAGGGTTTCGGGCGGGACGTATATCCGAAAGCTTGTGATGGATATCGGAGAAGTAGCTGGGATTCCGATGTGCCTCAAATCCTTGAACCGAACCAAAGTGGGAAAACTGAAGTTAGAGCAAGCGGATACCTACGAAGCGTTATTGCTCGGGAAAGCGATCATCCACCCCCCGGAAGAGATCCTGGACATTCCCTCGGTTGAAATCCCAAGCACCGAAGTAAAAGACGTTTTTCATGGAAAAAAGATCAAATTGGACTGGATCCCGGCCCAGGAGTTCCTACTCACCTCTCCTGAGGGAGAGATTTTGGCATATTGCAGAAGGGAAGGTCTGCCTGGCAGCCTTTCCTATAAATATTTGAAGGTCTTTTCGAAAATTTAGCTTGGACAGGGGCCTAGGCCCCCGAAAATTGGCAACAGGTACAATCAAACTATGGTAACTACGGAACAAAAGCAGCAAATTATTTCCACATTTGCAAAAGGAAAGGGGGACACCGGTTCAACGGAAGTTCAAGTCGCCCTCCTAGATGCTCAAATTAAAGATCTGAACGAGCATTTTAAAACTCATAAGAAAGATTTTCATTCTAAAACAGGCCTTCTTAAATTAGTAAGCAAACGTAAAAAATTATTGGAATATCTAAAACGCCAAGATCTAGAACGTTACAAAAAGCTAATTGAAACTCTCGGACTCCGCAAGTAAGGGGTCCGTTCATGGCTAAAACTATTAATGGCCAATTTGGCCGTGATTCCATCACTCTCGAAACGGGAGATTGGGCGAAGCAAGCCCACGGGTCCGTCGTATATAAAACCGGAAATCTCGTTCTATTAGCAACCGTTTGTGCCGCCGATGAACCTAAAGAAGGACAAGACTTCTTTCCGCTAACGTGCGAATATTCCGAAAAAGTTTATTCTGTAGGTAGATTTCCTGGCGGGTATTTCAAAAGAGAAGCGAAACCTTATGAGCATGAGGTTTTAAATTCCAGGATCATCGATAGACCGATCCGTCCTCTTTTTCCGGAGGGATATTTCTGCGAAGTACAATTGCAGGTAACCGTTCTTTCCGCGGACAATGAAATTTCCACTGCAGGTCATGCGTTAAATGCAGCTTCCGCAGCATTAACGATCTCTAATATTCCTTTCAATGGTCCGATTGCAGGAGCCAGAGTAGGAAGAATTAACGGAGAACTCGTAATCAACCCAGGCAATAAGGAGATCCTGAATTCGGATCTGGATCTGGTAGTTGCAGGTACTAAAACCCATATCGTAATGATTGAAGGTGAGGCGAAGGAATTATCCAACTCCGAAATGTTGGAAGCATTAAAATTTGCCCACGAACATATCGTAAAATTCGTAGAGCTTCAGGAAACCTGGGCTGCACAACTGCAAGTAGTCAAAAAAGAAGTTAAACTTAAAGTTAAAGACGAAACTCTTTTAGGCGAAGTCCGTAAATACGCTTTCGATAAGATCTCCGCAGCAAATAAAACTGCCGACAAAGCTTCTCGCAATAAAGAGATCTCTAATGTAAACAAAGAAGTGGTTGAACACTTCAAAGAGACCGTAACCGAATCCGAAAAGATCAAGGACATCAAAAACTTTTTACATGAACTCGAATACGAGATCGTAAGAGAGCAGGTATTAAAAGAGGGAGTTCGTTTCGACGGAAGAAAGTTGGACGAGATCCGAAATATCAGCGTAGAAATGAGTCCTCTTCCCGGAGTTCACGGTTCTGCGGTATTTACCAGAGGGCAAACCCAATCCCTTGGAACTGTAACCTTAGGAACTGCGGCCGACAATCAACGTTACGAAACATTGGAAGGTCAAAAAGAAAAGAACTTCATGCTTCATTATAACTTTCCTGCATTCTCAGTGGGAGAAGTTAGAAGGTCTTCCGGGCCGGGGCGTAGAGAGATCGGTCACGGAAATCTGGCGGAAAGAGCGTTAAAACTCGTACTTCCTAAGCAAGATGATTTCCCTTACGTGATCAGAGTGGTTTCCGAAATTTTGGAATCCAATGGATCTTCTTCCATGGCTTCCGTATGCTCCGGATCATTGGCTCTTATGGCAGCAGGGGTTCCGATCAAGTCTGCTGTTTCCGGGATCGCAATGGGATTATTTTCGGACGAATCCGGAAGATTCGCTGTATTATCCGATATCGCAGGATTGGAAGACCATTTCGGCGATATGGACTGTAAGATTGCAGGCACCAGGAAAGGGATCACTGCATTCCAGATGGACTTAAAAGTAACGGGTGTTGCGTTTAACGTTTTAGAAGCGGTGTTTACTCAAGCGGAAAAAGCTCGTTTCCATATCTTGGATGTGATGGAAAAATCCATCTCCAAAGCTGCGGATACAGTCTCTCGCACAGCGCCGAGAATTATCGTAAAATATATACCGAAAGATCGTATCGGGGAACTGATCGGTCCAGGCGGTAAAAATATCCGCGGGATCATCGAAGCTTCCGGAGCGGATATCAATATAGACGATGATGGAAAAGTCACTATCGCGGGTGTCAACCAAGAGCAGGCTGAAAAAGCCGCAGGAATGGTCGAAGGATTCTTCGCAGAAGTGGAAGTAGGGAAAATTTACGAAGGCAAAGTAAAACGTATTACCGATTTCGGCGCCTTTGTGGAGATCCTACCGGGCAAAGAAGGACTTTGCCATATTTCCAAGCTGGATTCAAAGCGTGTGAATTCGGTTAAAGACATCGTGAAAGAAGGTGAGATCATCCGTGTCCGCGTGTTGAACGTGGATAAAACCGGAAAGATCGATCTTTCCAGAAGAGACGCTCTCGAAGTTTAAAAAACGAATTAGACCGGCGAAATTTTTTCGCCGGGTAGTACATTGGTTTTTCTAGAAGAAAAAAATCATAAAATAAAATTAGGGAACGGACTTACTGTTCTGTTCCAAAGAGCTCCTTATTCGGTAAGCGTGTCTATGGGAGTGTACGTAAAAGTAGGCTCCAGATCAGAAACTTTGGAAACTGCAGGTTACTGTCATTTCTTGGAACATATGCTTTTCAAAGACACGGAAAAGCGGACCGCAAAACAACAAGCGGAAGATTGGGAAAGAGTAGGCGCTTATTCAAACGCAGCCACTTCTAGAGAATACACTTACTTTCATGCAACCTTAGCTTCCAGAGATCTGGAATTAGGATTGGAATTACTTTCGGAGATGATGTTCCGTCCTTTGTTCAGGGACCAGGACATCCGTACCGAAGCGGAAGTTGTCTTGGAAGAAATGAAAGGTTATGAAGATTCTCCGGAAGACGCGATTCACGATTTCTATTATAATAATCTATTTTCGGGAAATTCTTTAGGAAGAGATATTATCGGGACGGAAACTTCTATCCGAGGAGTGACTCCTTCTAGTCTTCGGAAATTTTACGAGACCTATTATCATCCGGAAAATATGATACTTTCTCTTTCCGGAAATTACGAGCCCGAGTTCGTCTTCGATCTAGTCTCCAAATACTTCTCTCAATCCGTTAAAAAAGGAAAAGAAGGAACATTCGAAACTCCTAAAAAAGAGTTCGGATATTTTCGCAAAGGGAATAAGGAGACGGAACAAGCCTATTTCATTTTAGGCGGAGAAGGTTTTCCTCGAAATTTTCATGATGCGACAAGATTATCCCTTCTCACGCATGTTTTAGGCGGGGGAATGTCTTCTCGTTTATTCCAAAAAGTTCGGGAAGAAAAAGGACTTTGTTATCATATCACAAGTTATCCTTCTTCGTATCGTGATGTGGGGATCAATTCGATTGTTTGTTCCACTTCCAAAGAAAGGTTTGCGGAAAGTTTGGAACTGATCTTGGAAGAATTGAGGCTATTCGTGGATAAGGGCGTGACCTCCCAGGAATTGAAGGACGCAAAGACCAACCACGAAGGTAGTCTTTCTATCGGTTATGAACACACCGAAAGTAGAATGAACAATATCGCTTTCCAGGAATTATATTACGGAAAGTATAATTCCTTAGAAGACAGGATCAAAGAGATCCATTCCGTTACGGAAGAGGAAATTAATCAAACTGTCAGAAAAATATTCGCACTTCCTAAATTACATCTTTCCGTTTTGGCGAAACTAAAAGCGAAAGAAGAGCAAAAAATAAAATCCATTTTCGGATCCTACTCGTACTAATATGAAAATTCCGGTGAAAAAACTAAAAGAGAAGGCTCTTCTGCCGGAGATCAAAACTTCCGGTTCCGCAGGTTATGATATTGCAGCTTGTTTGGATTCCACTCTGGAGCTCCCGGCGGGGGAAGTCGTTTTAGTTCCTACCGGGCTTTCTTTCGCGATCCCGGAAGGATTTCATTTTGAGATCAGGCCACGATCCGGATTTTCCACTAAGTTTAAGATCCTGATCCCGAATACTCCAGGTACGATCGACTCCGATTATAGAGGCGAATTGATGGTCCCTCTTTTAAATCTGGGAAAAGAGCCATATCTACTAGAAGATAAAACTAGGATTGCACAACTTTTGATCCGCCGTACCTGGCATACCGATTGGGAACTTGTAACTGAACTACCTGAATCCGAAAGAGGAGCAGGCGGCTTCGGTAGCACTGGGTTCTAAAACTTAGAAATGTCTGTTTCGCACAGAGACCACTGGGTTCACAGAGGGGAAAGTTTTTGGATACGTTAATTAAAGCCCTTCATATCTTAGCGCGAATCCAAATCTATTCTAATCTTATTTTACACGAAGCCGCAAAGAAGAAAAGATCCCGAATTTATTTTCCAAAAAACTCCGTGTTCTCTGTGCGGACGTCTCTTATTTAAAAACTTCTATCTTTAATTTTTTAGCTACCGCAGAAACTTTTTCGTCAAGGGTCGCTAAACCAGCGCCTTTACGGATACAAAGTTCCAGATAAGAAGCATCGTAAGAAGAAAGTTCGTAGTTGACTGCCAACTCTTGGATATGTCGAAACACTTCGAAAGAAAGATTGATATCGAATTCGATCGGAAGCGATTCGAAAATCGAAACGATCTGTTTGCTTTGGGGACCTGTGAGTCTTTTTCTTCTTTTAGAAACTAGCAGTACGTTATTGAATTCGTACCACCAAAGGCTGGGAACCACCGCACGGACGGTCTTACCGATCGATTGTAAAAATTGATCGGCCTTGGGAGACTTTTCGTCCGGTAGAAAACTTGCGGCTGCTAAGGAACAATCTAATACCCAAAGTTTTACCATTTGCGGCCTTCGTTGATAAATTCTTTAATATTTACCTTCGAAGAAATGCTAGCTCTGATTTTTTTTAAAGTGTTAAGCCCCTCTTTGGGATCGAATTCGATCTCTTCCGAAAAGGGGACCAATTTTGCAATAGGTTTGCCTCTATGAGTGATCACAAAAACCTCTCCTGCTTGGACTTTTTTGAGTAATTCCGATAAATGGGTCTTCGCTTGGAAGGCGGAAACCGATTCCATGTTTACGTTCATCGTAAACACTAGTCTATTAACTGGTTGATTCGAATTTTCAACTAAAAAACCGAAACAAGACCGGAAAACTGATTCCGGATGAATCGAGAAAAATGTTTCGCACGGAGGCCACGGAGCGGGGTAATTTTGGGTTTTTGAACAAATCAAAGCTCTGTGTTCTTCGTGTGCTCTGTGCGAAATTCGTAGCTTTCTTTTTTGAGTATTTAGCTACTTTTTCACGGATTAAGTCTCTTTTCGGATTTTAATTTTCTGCCGATGCTTAGAGAGTATGGATAGAAAGGACCAAATAGTCGGACAAAATTTTGTGATTTGGGAAAAAGGAAGGGCCGCATTGCCGTATCTTCTTCTTTTTACAGGGATTTTTCTGACCCTTTCCTTGGGTTCTTTTACCATCGCTGAAAATGGGGTACAGGCCAATCTTTTTGGAAGGCTTGGTCATTACCTTTCCTGGGGATTTTTGTATCTATTCGGGAATGCATCCTTCGTTCCCGGGATCATGCTCATTCTTACTGGTGGGATCCTTCTCGCGAAACCTGCTCAGGATATTACGAACAAACTTCTTACGATTCCTTTATTCTTACTCGCAGTCGCGGTGAGCCTGAACGTTTTCGGAAATATTTCCACGGTTCCTTTTGCATCTAACGGTGGGGTGCTTGGCCAAGCATTAGCTGTTGCTCTGGAATATCTTCTCGGTTCAACGGGGAGGCTTCTCATCCATTTTGTGGTCTATTTTTACGGCATTCTTGTGTATCTGAACGAATCTCCGGTCCATTTTTTAGGAAGGCTACTTGCACAAAGCGGTCGGGACTGGAAGGAGCAATGGCTTTCCGGTTATATGAGTGGAAGAACCAAAAAAGAAGAAGAAATCCAAAATTTCGAATCTACATTTCCGAAAACCAAAACTACAGATTGGTCCAAAGGATTATCCGGTATGATGGGTTCCATCAATTCATGGAAACAAACCGACTCTGAAATTTCGGAAGAGAATGTTCCTCCTTGGTTTCGCAGAGAGGTTTCGGGTCATTCTTCGGACAAGCAGAACTCTGTGAAAACTCCTGCTAATTTGGAATCGTATATTCAGAAAGTAAAAGGGAACTCTAAGGTCGCTTCCTTAAGAGAAGCTAACGTGCAATATAAAAATTCTGGTCTTCTCCAAGGCTTTTTTGAAGAAGATAGAAAAATTTTCCAATTCCAAAGCGCTTCCACTCGTCTGGTGGAGAAGGTGTACGGAGCGCCCGAAAGAAAAGAAGAAGTTCCTTCCGTTTCTAAAAAAGCCTGGGAGATCCTGGATCTTAGGAGTGAAACTTCTCCTCTTACTTCTTTCCATAAAGAGGAAGTTTTGCCTGTCGCTTCGGAGACAGAAGAGTTGGAAGAAGAAGTCCAGCCGTTCGTTTCTAACAAAGAAATTATAGAAGAAGTTTCCGCAGAAGAGGAAGACTTCCGAGAAGAAGGCGAGGAGTTTGAAGAATGGACCGAAGAGGAAGATTTTTCGGAAGAACTGGAAGACTCGGAAGAAGACGATGAGGAAGAAACGGAAGGATCCGACGAATTGCAAGAAATTGTGGAGGTCGAAAAGCCTGAGGTGATCGCCGTGCCGGAGGCGGTAGTCCCAAGTACGTTACCTTCTCCTGTTGTTGGAGCTCCCACAACGGCATTCGAAAAAAAATCGGAGAAACCAAAACAATCCGAACTTCCTTTTGCACCTGTTTCCATGGTGCCGATATTCCGTTCTAAACGTTCCGTATATCATATTCCTTTAAACCGTTTGAAAAGTAATCCTACAAAAGTACAGGATGCACTTTTTAAAGTGGAATCCGAAAAGGTGGCTTTCGAGATCGAGAATGCTCTGAAAGTGTACGGTTACGAAGCCAAAGTTGTGGGTTGGGAAAGAGGTCCGATCATCACTCGTTACGAACTCACTCCTCCTCCAGGTGTAAAACTGGGAAGGATCACTTCTTTGACGGACGAGCTTAGGATGTACCTTGCCGTTAAAAATATACGAATCGTTGCTCCTATCCCGGGCAAATCCACGATCGGTATAGAAGTTCCGAATAAACATAGAGAGGATGTCTTCCTTGGAGATATTTTACGTTCTTCTTTGGCTCCTAAACCTAAAAAGGACCTGAACATAGTTATCGGTAAGGATATCTCCGGTAAACTTGTCTCCATCGATCTGAATAAACTTCCTCACTTGCTGGTAGCGGGAACTACAGGTTCGGGTAAATCCGTTTGTTTGAATGCGATGATCGCTTCTCTGGTCTTAAATCTTTCTCCGGAAGAAGTCCGTTTTATCATGATCGACCCTAAGATGGTGGAACTTACTCTGTTCGAGGATATTCCTCATCTTCTTATGCCTGTGATCAAGGATGCCCGTAAGGCGACCAAATCCCTTTCTTGGGTGATCCAGGAGATGGAAGCACGTTATGAGGCCGTTTCCCAATTAAAATGTAGGGACTTCCGTTCTTATAACGAGAAGGTCGAAGAACATTATCACAAAGAAGGTTATAATAAAATGCCGTATCTCGTGGTGTTCATAGACGAGCTTGCGGATTTGATGATGGTATCCGGGAAAGATCTGGAAGATGCGATCACTCGTATCAGCCAGAAGTCCAGAGCGGTGGGGATCCACTTAGTGATGGCGACCCAAAGGCCTTCCGTGGATGTGATTACAGGTCTTATCAAGGCCAACTGTCCTGCCAGGATCGCATTCCATGTGGCCCAAAAAACGGACTCCAAGATCATCCTGGATATGAACGGAGCGGAATCCCTTTTAGGAAAAGGAGATATGTTGTACAAATCTCCTACTTCCGCGGACCTAGCAAGGATCCAGGCTCCGTTTATTTCGGAAGAAGAGATCGAGAAGATCGTGGAAGAGGCCAAAAAATACGGAGCTCCTACCTACGTAGAATTCGATCTGGAAGAAGAAACCGAATCGGAATCCGGCGAAGAGATGGACGAGGAGCTATTCGACAAGGCCTGGGAAATCGTAAGAACGGATAGAAAAGCAAGTGCAAGCTATTTGCAAAGACGTTTAAAAATCGGCTATAATCGGGCGGCTCGGATCATGGAATTAATGGAAGAACGGGGATACGTTTCTCCGATCCTGGGATCTAAGGGACGGGAAATTTTAAGGTCCGCTTAAAAATTGACCGGTTTAGGAATTTCCAGACCGGGAAAAGAAACCAAGTGACAGGGGGGCGGATACCCGCCACCCTGGAAAAAAATCCCTGCATTATTCGAGAATGAAAGATAACAGAAGCAATCGTTCTATATTTATCGCCCTCGGCCTTGTCGTTTTATTCGGCAGCTTCTCCCTAGGCGCTCAGTCCTCCGCGAAACACCATTGGAATTCCCCATCGGAAGTGGTTAAAAAAGTCAGAAAAACTTTTTCGGACCTGAAATCCTATAAGGCCGATTTCGTGATCCAAACGGAAGCGAACAAAAAGGTAGTCACTAAAAAAGGTATCTGCTATTATAAGAAGGGCGGAAAGATCAAATACGAATTTTCGGATCCTGCCGGAGACGAGATCGTTTCCGACGGCAAAACTCTTTGGATCTTTATAAAAAGATTGAATGCTGCCGGTAAACAGGACCTTACATTAAATAAATCTAATAAATCCGGTCCTATCTTTTCGCCAATGACGGAAGAGGGGCTTTCCAGGATTTTCAGAAAATATCATTATAAATTCGAATCCATAGAACAACCTCAGATCTCTCCTAAGGACAATCGCCAATATTTCGTTTTGGCTTTGGAGCAAAGAGAAAAGATCGGCGGATACGAAACAATGACTCTTTATGTGGATGCCCAGACTTCTTTCATTAAAAAAGCGGTTGCAAGCGACGGAAGAGGTAAGACCACCACTGTGGAGTTTTTCGGAGTAGATCCGAATGCGGATATCGAGGACGGGGTATTTAATTTCCGTCCGGATGGTAATTCTAAAATCGTAAATAACCCCTTGGTTTCGGAAGAATAAATCTTCCTAGGAAAGGAGAGCGAAATTGAATCAGAAACGAGTAGGGCAAATCCTTAGAGAGGCTAGGGAAGAAAAAAAGCTCACTGTAAAGGACGTATCCAAGGATACGAATATTTCCGTTAAATACATTCTCGCGTTGGAAACAGAGGACTATGCTCAGTTTCCGGGAGAAACTTTTACCATCGGTTTTCTAAAGAACTATGGTAGTTACTTGAAGTTAGACACGGGGATGCTGATCAATTTATACAGAGGGGAAAAGATCGAAGAGTCGCAAGCTCCCTTGGAAGAATTAACCAAACCTACTTCTAATTTTTATTATGATCTAAATTTCGATAAGAACAAACTGATCACCGCTATCTCGGTCCTGATGGTGGCAATTGCCGCGGTTTTACTTTATACGTTTATCGACGGATCTTCTTCGGATGACGAGATTACGGAAGAAAGTAGAAGAAAGTTGGAGATCCCCGAAAATATAGATTTTATCAATCGTTCCGTTCCGGAAACGAGACCGGAAAGTTTTATCTTAACTGCGAACCAAGGTGTGAGCTTTAGCGCTTCCAACCAACAATGTAAACTTTTCATTTCCTCCGTGGAACAAGGATCCGATACGAATACTGCCGTTCTTGCCTTCAATGTGTATCCTGAATTGACTGTTTATAAATTCAGATTATCCGAAGGACAGGAAAAAGTCCTTAGCTATTCTATTCCGGAAATTTCTTCCTTACGCAGAAGTATCCGTATTTCCGCTCAAAGTGTGACCGGAAGTTCCGCAAAAGTCCTAGTTTCCTTAAGTGAAGAAGAGAGACAAGGAACAACCGTTCAGCCCAACCCTCAGGGGGAGGATTCCACAAAAACTTTGGGTGATGTTCCGATCCAAGTCACATTATTTTTCTCTAAACCAAGTTATGCAGAGTTCATCATCGACGGTCAGATGGGATTTAGAGGCCTTGTTCAAGGTGGAGAGAACAAAGCCCTAGAAGCGAAAGATCGTCTTGAGATCAAGGTAGGAGACGGTTCAGCGGTGGAGATGATCCAAAACGGCAAACCGAAAGTTGTCTTAGGCCGTCCCGGAAAATTAGTGAAGAAAGTTTATATAAAAACGCCAAACCCTTACGATAGCACACAGTTTATCATTAAGGAGTTGGGCGAGTAAGGCTTCGGTTGGATAAAAAGTTCTACATCACCACTCTTGGATGTCCCAAAAATACCGTGGACTCCATGAGCATGCACCATTCTCTTTTGGAGGAAGGTTTTCTTCCGGCTACAAAACCGGAAGAGTCCGACTTCCATCTGATCAATACCTGTACTTTTATTCGCTCGGCAACGGAAGAAACCATCCAAACAATTTTGGGCGCTGCCCAAGCTAAAAAACAAGAAGGCCAGAAACTGGTCGTTGTAGGATGTTTTGCGGAAAGATATCCTAAGGATATCTCCGCAGAAATTCCGGAAGTGGATCTGGTTTTCGGGACCGGAAAATATTCCCAGGCCGGAAAGATCATCAAAGAAGCTTTCCGCCGAGAAATCTCTTCTCCTGCAAAAACCGAATTTAATTCGGATATCGTTGAGAGAATGAAACTTTCTCCCGAGATAGAAAATTACTCCAAACCTTACGCTTATGTAAAGGTTTCCGACGGATGTAATAGAGGTTGTGCATTCTGTATCATTCCTTCTCTTCGTGGAAAATTCGTGGATTCTCCTTTGGCTGAGATCATCCAAGATACCAAAAGAGCAATCGCGGCAGGAGCAAAAGAGATTTGTCTTGTTTCTCAAGATACTGTCTATTACGGAAAGGACTCGGACAAACTTCTGGAGATGATCAAAGCGGTCTCGGATATTGAGAACCTGGAAATATTAAGATTATTGTATCTATATCCTGACAAGAAGACGGAAAAGATCCTGAGGCTTATGGGAGAAACTCCAAAGATCGCTCCTTATCTGGAATCCCCTCTCCAACATGTTTCCGAAAGAGTATTAAAAAACATGAATAGAAGCGGTGGATATTCCCAATTCAGGGATCTGTATTCTCTTGCAAGAGAAGTGAGACCGGACTTGGAGATCAGAACTTCTTTCATTTTAGGTTTTCCTGGAGAGACCGGAGAAGATGTGGATGAGATCTTACGTTTTGTGGAAGAAACTCGCCCGGAAAAACTGAATTTATTCTCTTATTCTCCCCAAGAAGGAACCAAAGGTGCGGATCTAACCCAAACGGTTTCCGATAAAGAGAAGGCCAAAAGGATCAATCTGATCCGAGACGCTCATTTGAAAATCCTGCAAGAGATCCATGAATCTAGGATCGGAAAAACGTATACTGCGATCGTGGATGGACTCGAAGGAAACACCGCAATCGTCAGACGTTTACAAGACGCTCCCGAAATAGACGAAGTGGTGTATGTGGAAGATCCTTCCTTGAAGCCGGGAACGATCGGAAAAGTGAAAATCGAATCCTTCTACGAATACGACATGATGGGAACTTGGTTGGAATCTTGAATCCGAATATAAACTTACCCAACACTCTTACCGTACTAAGAGTCGCATCTCTTCCTTTTTTTATCTGGTTTTTGTACCAGAAGGAACAGGCGTATCATATTGCCGCTTTGGTCTTATTTTCTCTGGCATCGATCACCGATTTTATAGACGGTTATCTGGCCAGAAAATGGAAACAAGAGACCGAGTTCGGAAAGTTCCTGGATCCTCTTGCGGATAAGATCATTGTTGTAGGTTGTTTTACCACATTCATTTTTCTGCATGAACAAATCGAACTATGGATGGTTATCCTGATCATCGGAAGGGATATGCTCATTACCACTTTACGATATCTTGCGATCCGTTTGGGTAAATCCATCCGGACTACCATGCTTGGAAAGGTAAAAACCGCCTTCCAGATGGGAGCGATTATTCTGATCTTGATCTTCTTCATATTAGTTTCTTCGAATAAAAGAATACTGATCAACGAGGTCTATCAAAGCGGCAAACTTGCCGGTATGACCGTTTTTGGGATCGCTTCCGAAAACGCGGTTGCATTCGTGAAGGTTTGGAAGGAAAACGGTGCCCCCGGCTGGAACGAATTGGTTTTCGGATTGGGTGGATTTGTTCCGTATTTCGGAATGCTTTTGACCACTCTCATCACTGTACTTTCCGGAATACGTTATTTGATCTCGAACAGGGAAGTGATCCGTTACAGCTCTATACGGAGGGCATTCGGTAAAAATGGAAATTAGACAAGCTATCATCAAAGTCCTGGAAAAAAAGAATCTTACAGTTTCGGAAGCGGAAACTTCGATCAATTCCGTAATGAAGGGAGAAGTGTCGGAGATCCTTCTTGCATCCTTTTTGACCGCAATGAGAGCAAAGGGAGAAACCGTAGACGAACTCTTGGGTTTTTGTCTAGCGCTTCGCAGGAACGCGCTTAAACCGAAGACCGTTTTTCCTTTCGATATGCTGGACACTTGTGGGACAGGCGGAGACGGAAAAGGAACCGTGAATATTTCCACACTTTCTGCAATCACTCTTTCCTCTTTAGGGATCAAGGTGGCAAAACATGGAAATCGTTCCGTTTCTTCTCATACCGGTTCCAGCGATATACTCGGAAGATTAGGTTATAATACGGAGAAGACCCAAGAGGAAGTGGAGACCCACTTAGTAGAAAACGGATTTGCTTTTTTATTCGCTCCGATGTGGCATCCGTCCATGAAGTTTGCAGGTCCGGTCCGAAAAGAATTGGGGTTTCGGACCTTATTCAATATGATCGGGCCGTTAAGTAATCCATTCTCACCTCAATACCAGATTATTGGAGTGTACGAACCCGAATTGACGGAAACTTTTATCCGGGTTCTACAAGGTTTAGGTTTGAGAAGGGCCTTAGTATGTCATTCCCGAGACGGCTTGGACGAATTTTCCATTTTCGAAAAAACGGACTATACTCTATTGGAAGATGGAATTATCTCGCGAAAAGACTTTGATCCGAAAGATCTAGGCCTAAAAGATCTAAATCCTGCGGAAGTATTTACGAGCGGCCCGGACCAAGCGGAGTCCTTGGCTCGAAAAATCCTAGCCGGGGAGAAGATTGCCGGCACTCATGCGGTCGCCTTAAATGCGGGAGCAGGGCTTTTTACCTTGGGAAAGGCCCCATCTATCCTAGATGGATACAAAATTGCACTAGAACAGTTGGCTTCCGGAAAAACGGGCGCCTTCTTTCAAAATTTAATTACCAAGGGATAATAAAGGAAAATACTGGTCTCAAAAAGGACCAAAAAAGGAAGCACAGGTTTCAACATGCTTAGCAATTTTCAAAATGTATTCTTATTAGCCCAAGCGGATCCGGCAGGAGCTCAGGGAGGCGGATTTAATACTCTATTATTTATCCCGATCCTATTTATCATCCTGTATTTTATCGTGATTCGTCCTCAAAGAAACGAGGAAAAGAAAAGAAAGGCGATGATCGAGGGTCTACAAAAAGGGGACGTGGTTATCACTTCTTCCGGGATTCATGGCAAGGTCGTGGAATTTAAGGATAATAACGAGTCAGTGGTTTTGGCAATCGCGAAAGACACCAATGTTACCTTCAATTCCAGCACGATTTTAAGGAAGAAGGAAAAAGAGAAAGAGGCGTAATTTCCGTCTTTCCGATAGTATCAGTATAACCGGTGCGTATCATGAATAAGATCCTATGCTTCCTTCTTTCCATCTCTTTGGCCTTTCCGATTTTCGGACAGGACGGAGAAGAAATCGATTTTTTGGATAAGGTTTCCGAACCTAAGAAGACAACCACTTCTTCCAAAAAAACTCCTCTTGCAAAAGCTTCTAGAAAGAAAAAAGTAAAGAAGAATGCAGGCAAAAAGAAGAAGGCTGTAGAGTCCAAAGAGACCGAGCAGAAAGAATCCGAGCCTAAGAAAAAAGTAGATCCGGAAATCGCACCGGAAGATCCGACTCAGGGAAAAAATTCCGGGGATCCCAACGGACCGAACGAGACCACCGAGAGAAATTTAAACAAAGAAGTTTCTAATCCGGAAGTTTCCGCGGAGATCCAAAAGCCGTACTGGCTCAATGAAGAAACAACTTTAAGTCCGAGAAATCTTCCGGGATATAACGCAAACGTTTCTTCTTTACCTAAGGAAGATATTTCTATCCGTGAGAAGTTGGGAGAGATCCTAAAACTCGGAGACGATAAGAAAAAAGAAGAAGAGAAAAAAAAGGCTGCGGAACAAAAAGAGCAGGGAGCCATAGCCGGATTTTTCTCCGAACATAAAAAAGCGATCATCATCATCGCCATTATACTTGCTTTTGCTTTATACCAATTCAGAGCCAAAGGCGCACGCGTCACTCGGCGTTCCCCGGTGACCATCAACAAAGTGAGAAGAGACTAGGAGTCCGAATTTGAAATCTGTCCAATGGATTTTCGTTCCAATATTGGTAGTGGCAGCGTCATTGACGCTTCTTTACCCGAACTTCGCCGAAAGGGAGTTGGAACTAGCAGTAAGAAAAGAATTTAAACAATTACCGGAAAATACCCGCAAAGAATTACTTTCCAATTTTGCGGAAAGATGGAAAGCCGATTATAACCCGCAAGGCGCATGGCAGATCGAGCCTGATCCAAGCGTATTTCCGGAGCAGGATTATTATTTAGTCAAAGGAAGATTTATCACTTCCGCAAAGATCAACCAGCTTTCTCAGGAAAACCAGGAATTGATCTTAGAACCTAAGAACAAACTTAGGCCTACTTGGGTAGAAGAATATATTTTCGGCGGAAGACCGCTTGCGATCCGTTTAGGATTGGATTTACAAGGTGGAATGAGAGTCGTTCTGAAAGGTGATTTCGACGATTATACTTCCAAATTAAAAGATTCTTATTCGAAAGAGATCGAAGAACTTACTCGTAAAAAAGACGATCCTGGTCTTTCCGAAAAAGAAAGAAAAGAAGCTCAGGACAAACTGCAGGAGATTGAAAGTTATTTCGAATTAACTCCTAGCAGAAAACTGGCAGAGTTGGAAAAAGCAAAACTGATCATAGACAATCGGTTAACCAACCAAAACCTGACCGAACCTCAGGTGCGTATCCAAAAGGACCAAGATTCAATCGAGGTTTCTTTACCGGGAGTAAGCAACTCTTCTCAGATCTTAGACATTATCCGAAACACTGAAACCGTAGAATACCGATTGAGAGAGCCTTCCGATCCTAATAATCCGAATTCCAGAGGTACGTACCACGATGCCATTGAGTTTGAAGAAATGAAACTCATGAGCCAGGGAAAAAGGGAAGAAACCGAGATCGTAAAATTCCAGAATATCGTAAAACAGAAACTAGGAAGAGACGAGCAGGACAGATTCCTGGTAGCTATGGAGAAGAAGTATAATATTCCTGAAAAATATAAACTGTACGTAAAATGGTCCAGAGCGAATAATCCTAAGGCATCCCTTCTTCCTAGAGAATTTGTGGTTTTGGAAAGAGCGATTTCCCTAGACGGAAAGGACATGAGAAATGCTCGAGAGAGTTACGACCAGAACAGACTTTCGTATTACGTTTCCTTCTCCTTAACTTCTCAAGGTGCGGAAAAGTTTTTTGATATCACTTCTAAAAACGTAGGAAGACAACTTGCGATCGTTTGGGGAGACAAGGTCATTTCAGATCCTGTAATTCGTAGTCCGATCGCTGGCGGTAACGCTCAGATAGACGGAGAATTCGGACAAAAAGAAGCCACGGATCTCGCAAATGTGATCAGTGAGGGAGCGCTTCCGATCCCATTAAACGTTTTAGAGATGAGATTTATCGGTCCTACCTTAGGGATCGAATCCATCGAAGTAGGATTAAAAGCGGTCCTTTTAGGATTTGCTCTTGTGATCGTGTTCATGCTGGTCATCTACAGATTGTCCGGTTTGGTTGCGGATATCGCGCTTCTTGTGAACGTTATCATACTTATGGCTCTACTTTCACTGATGGGATTCACTTTGACCTTGCCCGGTTTTGCAGGGATCATCCTAACTGTGGGTATGGCGGTGGACGCGAACGTGATTATTTATGAAAGGATCAAAGAAGAATTGGCATCCGGAAAACATGTTTCGGCCGCGGTTGCCCAAGGTTTTGAGAACGCTTTCTGGACGATCATGGACAGTAACGTAACCACTTTGATCTCCGGGATCTTGATGATCAAACTAGGGAACGGACCGATCAAAGGATTTGCGATCACTCTTTGCTGGGGTATCGTAACCTCTTTGTTCACATCCTTGTTCTTGAGTAGAATGATCATGGATTTATTAGTAAACAAATTCGGAGTTCGTAATCTCCGGATCGGATTCAGAACTTTGGAGTCCAAAAATGTTTGATTTTATAAAATATAAATACGTATCCATTACTTTCTCTGCTATTCTGATGATAGTCGGATTCGGAGTTACTTTCGGAAAATACGGCGGATTCGCTACTTCTTTGGATTTTGACGGCGGTTTAAGAGCCGTTGTAGAGTTTCCTGAAAATGTGGAACGTAAAAATTTGGAGGAGTATTTCTCCTCAAAAAAATTGGAAGCTGTTTTGGTCCTAATGGATAAGGAAAAGAACGATTACCAGATCGATATTGGCCTTGGTTCCGTAGATCAGATCAAAGAACTTTATAACGAAAGAAAAGGGAAAGACAGTATAGAAGCAAAACAAGCATCCGCGATCGATGCTTTGATCGGACTTTTACAAGAAGACTTTAAATTAGAAAAAAAGAAAATCCTCTCCGCGAATCAAGTCGGTTCCGTAGTAGGAGCCGAGTTGACTTCCACAGGGGTTTCTCTATTAAGTTTAACTCTTTTCTTTATCATGTTGTATTTGAGTTTCCGTTTCCAATTCAAGTTTGCCTTGGGTGCGATTTTGGCTCTCATTCACGACTTAGTGATTACGATCGCGTTTATCGGATTTTTCCAGATCAAACCTAGCGTTCCTATCATTGCGGCGCTTCTTACCTTATTAGGTTATTCGATCAATGATACGATCGTGGTATTCGATAGGATCCGCGAAAATGCCGGAAATTTAAGAGATACTTTCTCCCGAGTGATCAATATTTCGATTAACCAAACACTTGCGAGGACCTTTAATACTTCCGTGGCTACATTGATCTCCGTGGTTGCGATTATCATCGGGGGAGCTGTGGAGTTGTATGACTTTGCTTATGTTCTTACCTTCGGGATCATCCTTGGAACATTCTCCTCGGTATTTATCGCGGCACCTCTCGTTGACATCTACGATTCGTTGTACAAGAGGTGGAAACGCTCTTGAACTCTTTCCTCCCGGAAAAAATTCGGGAGGAACTGATCCGTTATTCCTTTGTCTCCACCGGATATTCCAGTCCGAACCCTCCGGTGGCATGCGTTTTGGAGGATGCCAACACCGGAGAGATCTTAGCTTCCGCTTCCACACAAAAAACAGGACAGAATCACGCTGAAAGAGAAGCCTATCGTCTGTTTCGGGAAAAATTTCCGAACGGAAAAAAACCTTCTCATAATGCGTATGTAACCTTAGAACCCTGTTCTCATTACGGTAAAACTCCTCCTTGTATCGATCTATTCTTAGAAGAAAAACCGGTTCGTTTGGAATACGGATGGAAGGATCCGAATCCTTTGGTTTCTACCCATTCCGGTTTGAATAAACTCGCAGAAATAGGTATCCAAGTTTTCGAAAATCCTGAGTTAGCCGAAATTGCTTCCGGATTTTTATTCGGGTTTAAGTCCAGGATAGAAAGAAAAAGACCGGCTCTATTGCTAAAAACTTCTCTCAGCAAGGAAGGTTATTTCAGTTCAGGAGAAGGGCTCCGGGAGAAAATTTCCTCGCTTGAGTCGGATATATTTCTCTCTATGATCCGAGCTAAGGTGGATGCGATCTTGGTCGGGCCGAATACTGTAAAAGTGGATGAACCGGGTTTGGATTTTAGAATACCTTCTGCTTTACCGCAGCTCGCGCCGAAAATTTTGTATGGGCCCGAAAATTCCGGTATTCATCAAAATGTAAATACTAACCTAAATGCCGCTGCGGATCAAAGCTTCAGTAGGAACTCCTACAAAGGATTTTCCGGATTGGTCGCAGCGGTTTTGGAACATTCTACCGATCCGGATATTTTCCAGATCCATAAAGATAAAGAGAAGGATTACCAACCTCTAAGAGTTTTCTTTTTGCCGGAACAAAATTCCGTCAGTGAAAATTTTTTAGAAAAACAAGATCGGATCAACGATAGAATTGGAAAGAAGAATGCCGCTTTCTTTATGGATGAGAAAAAAACGTACGATGCAAGTTTTGTCGGCAAGTTAGAAACCCTTTCCAAATTTTCTTTGGAGAAGGTCGACTACTCGGATGTTTCCAGGATTTTTGAGGTTTTATATTTTTGGGAGATCAACACAGCGCTTGTAGAAGGGGGAAATTTTCTATACAGACTTTTTTCTCCCGCCCTTATCGATGATGATGCGATCTTAGAGATCCAATCGAATACTGTTTCTTTTCCAAAAGGAATCTTGCCGGAATGGACAGGGAAATTTTCCATGGAATGGAAGACCGAACTCGGTTCCGATCTTTGGGGGGTGGGAAGATGTTCACAGGACTGATAGAATGTACCGGAAGAATCGAATCCGTCCAAGACACAGGTGACGGTAAAATTTTTAAAGTAGCCACCGTTTGGAAAGATCCTGACCTAAAAAATGGGGATTCTATTTCGGTCAACGGAGCATGTCATACCGTAACTTCTTTCCAAGAGAATGGGAACAAATTCGAATTTTATTCTTCTTACAAAACTTTGGAACTTACCAATTTCGGAAGTTTTCAAGTCGGGACAAAGATCAATTTAGAAAGGTCAGTCCAACCCCATACAAGAATGGGCGGTCATTTTGTGACTGGCCATGTGGATTTAACGGGGACGATTCTACTTTCCGAGGAAAAAGATTCAGGCAATGTAAGAAGGTTTGTAATTTCTCACGATCCTTCATTCACCAAATATTTTGCGGTCCGTGGTAGTGTAACTGTGGACGGGATCTCTCTCACTATTGTGGATTCCAAGCCGGGAGAATTCGAATTGGTTTTAATCCCCGAAACTCTACATGTCACAAACGCCTCCGAAGCCTGGAAAGTCGGAGCCAAGGTAAACTTAGAAGTAGACCTGATTGCGAGATACTTAGAGCAACTCGGGAAATACAGCTAAGGGGTTCGCACGGAGAACACAGAGTGCACGGAGAGAAAGAGTTGTAGGAACTCCTACATCGAGAACTTTCCGATTTCCCCCTCAGTGATCTCCGTGACCTCTGTGCGAAATTAGAGGGTCGGAAGTTTATTCCCCGACAGGTATTCTTGGTTCGATTTACCAACTATCAGTCTCACTTTTCCGAGTTGGCCCGGATTTATCATGGAAAAAAAACAGTCCAAGAGATGAGGTGGAATCATGATCGGCTCCATTGAACAGGCAATCGAAGATATAAAAGCGGGGAAGATGATCATTCTCGTTGATTCCGAAGATAGGGAAAACGAGGGGGATCTGGTTTGTGCCGCCCAATTCACCGACAAAGAAAAGGTAAATTTTATGGCCACCTACGGACGGGGGCTCATCTGTTTTCCGATGGAGGGGGACAGACTCAGGCAACTCGGCCTGAACAGAATGGTGGACGACCTAAGTTTAGGTGACAAACACGGGACTGCATTTACCGTTTCCGTCGATGCAAAACACGGGACTACTACCGGGATTTCCGCCCAGGATAGAGCTACTACCATCCAAGTCCTGATTGATCCGAATACTACTCCGGGCGACCTGATGAAACCCGGTCATTTATTTCCTTTACAGGCCGTTTCCGGAGGAGTGCTCAGAAGAGCAGGTCATACCGAGGCTTCGGTGGATCTGTCAAAACTTGCGGGACTTTATCCTGCCGCGGTGATTTGCGAGATTATGAACGATGACGGAACCATGTCTCGTCTTCCTGATCTGGAAAAATTCGCAGAGAAACACGGACTAAATATTTACACCATCGAGGATCTGATCCGTTACAGAAGGAAAAAGGAAAATTTAATCCATCTGGAAGTGGAGACAACTCTTCCTACCGAGTATGGGGATTTTTCCGTCAGAGCTTATTCTACTATCATAGACGATAAGGTCCATGTTGCATTAGTAAAAGGTAAAATTGATAAAGACGAACCTGTAATGGTCCGTGTACATTCCGAGTGTTTTACCGGGGATATTTTCGGAAGCGGACGTTGCGATTGTGGGCCTCAGCTCCATTCCGCTCTATCTATGATCGCTCAGGAAGGGAAGGGGATCCTTCTTTATATGAGACAAGAGGGTAGAGGGATCGGTCTTATCAATAAGCTCAAGGCTTATAATATGCAGGACCAAGGTTTGGATACTGTAGAGGCAAACGAGAAATTAGGATTTGCTCCCGATCTCCGAGAATACGGAGTGGGCGCTCAGATCTTGAAAGATATTGGCGTCGGTAAGATGAAACTTCTAACCAACAATCCTCGTAAGATCGTGGGTTTGGAAGGTTACGGTCTGGAAGTTACGGATCGTATCCCTATCGAGATCAAACCTACGGGGAATAATCACCATTATTTATTCACTAAAAAAATGAGAATGGGGCATCTACTCGGACTAAACTAAGGTTGTAGTCTGGTTTTTGTCCAAGCGGCGCCTACTTTTCGGAATAAGACCCGATCATGTAGGCGACTTCTTCGCCCTTGCCAAAATTCCATTTCAGAAGCTTCCAATATATATCCCCCCCAGTTTTCAGGCAGGGGAACCGTTTTTCCTTCGTATTTTAGTTTCAGTTCTTCATAATGTTTATCTAAAATAGATCTGTCGTCTATCGGATCGCTTTGAGAAGAAGCAAGAGCTCCTATTTGGCTTGCGAAAGGTCTAGAGTGGAAATATTCTTCCGAATTTTGTCTGGAAACCTTGGAGATCTTTCCTCTGATACGGACCTGTCTTTCTAATTCAGCCCAGAAAAAAACAAGGCAAGCATTGGGATTAAAATCCAATTCTTTTCCTTTGGCGCTAGCATAATTGGTATAAAACTGGAAGCCCTCTTTTTCGATCCCTTTGAGTAGAACGATCCTTGCATCGGGCATTCCGTCTTTTCGGACAGTCGCTAAAGTCATTGCGGTGGGCTCTCTGACTTCGGAACGGACCGCTTGGTCGAACCAAGTTTTAAAAAAATCGATGGGAGAATCTGCTATATCTTTTTCGTCCAGAGAAGCTTTGCTATATTCGTTACGAATATCGGAGATCTTATTTTGCATACTGCTATAGAATGAGATCCGCCCAGTTGGGAAGTAAACCCGAATTTGAAAACATTCTAGCCAGAAATGTCAATGCTAGTCCGATCGAAAAATATACACCCATCGGGATCGGGACTTGCCTTAAGGTCTCTCCTTTTTTTCTTTTTAGTACCGTTACTATGATCGCAATCCCGTAAGAAGAGTTTAAGAAAAAAATCCACCAAGGATGGGTGCATAAGAATGCGAATGCAGGCGCGAATATTGCGTCCGCAAATCCCATTCCTGTAGGAAAGATAAAATACACTAAAAAGAATACGGCGGAGAAAGAAACATACACGATTAATTCGGTTTTGCCAGGAACAGAATCGAATAGTAGATAATTTGCTAAGGTTCCAAACAGAAGAATGAAGGGCAAATTTTCATAATCTAAGGAAAATTTTTTAAAGTCGGTACTTGCCGCTATGAGCAAATGTCCGCATAAAGCTACGAATGTAAAACTTCCGAGTAATTTTCCGGAAAAGAGAAAAGAAACTACGAATAATAATCCGAATACCGCCTCCGCAAGAGAGTATAGAGGATTGATCGGGGCCTTGCAGTTACTACATTCTTTTTTGGAGATCCAATACCCGAATACCGGAATGATAGCGGCTCCTTTGATCTTTTTCCCGCAAGACTCGCAGGCAGAAGGTTCTATTAGGATCTTTTTAAGTCTAAAAAGTTTGGAGCCGATTTTTCTTTCTTTTCCATAATAAAATCTGAGGATCCTATAAGCCAGGGTAGAATAAAAACTTCCCATAGAAAAGGAGACTAATACGCCTCCTATCCATATAAATAAGAGTAAACTTGGGAATTCGGTATAGTACTCCGCCAAAATATTCTCTTAAGAAGCCAATTCTTTTAGGGCGGTTATACCTCGTTTCAGATTCTCCCATTCGGAAGCAAAACTGATACGGATATATTCTTTGGAATCTACAAATATATAACCGGGCACTAGGATCAGGCTTTTTTCCTTTACCGCTCGTACGATAAAATCATCGTCCTTCTCCTTTATTTTTAAGAAGAAGTAGAACGCACCCCCGCTTTTTTTCAGTTGGTAATGGTCTTTTAGATTTTCGTAAACATAATCCCTTTTTTCCTTATAATCGTCGATATAAGGTTGCATTTCCGTTTTGAGCGCCTCAATTCCCATCCATTGGGTGACGGAAGGTGCACAAACCAAAGTGTATTGTTGCAAAGTGGTTAATGTTTTTATAATAGGAGCAGGAGCGACTATGGATGCGAGTCTAAGTCCGGTCATACTATAGGTTTTGGAAAATCCGGAAAGAGTGATCGCTCTTTCATAAAAAGACCCGATGGATAAGAATGATTTATCGTAGTCGAACTTCTCGTAGATCTCGTCGGAGATGAGATAAGCTCCCGTTTTTTCCGCGAGTTCTGCAAGTGCAGCTAGTTGTTTTTTAGTTAAAACTGTTCCGGTCGGATTGGAAGGAGTGGAGAAAATGATGATCTTCAACTTCTTATCCTTGAATGCGTTCAGGTCTTCCGGTTGGAAATCTTCGGAAACGGTATGCATCTTTCCGCCGTAAATTTTGATATAAGCAGGATACATCAAGAAGTGAGGAGTAACGACTAGACACTCATCTCCTTCATTCAGAAGTGAATTGAATAGTAATAAAAACGCGGAGCTGATCCCGGAAGTGACTAAGATCCGATCGGGACTTGCGTAATCGATCTGATTTTCCTGTTTGTATTTCTGGGAAAGAGCTTCTTTTAGTTCCGGAATTCCTGCCGTTAATGTATAAGCGGTTTTTCCGTCACGTAGAGCTTTGACCCCGGCTTCTATAATATTCGGAGGACAGGGAAAATGAGGTTGTCCGATGGAAAGGTTGATCGGGTCTTTTAATGTCCCGGCAAGTTCGAATGCTTTTCGGATGGCTGAGGAATCCAAACCTTGGATTCTTTGCGCTAGTACGTAATCAAGGGTACTCTGGCTCATATAAATACGCTAATGTAGAAGCCGTTTGATGAACAAACGGAAATTGAGTTTGTGAGTAGAATTTTTTCGCACAGAGGCCACGGAGAACAAAGAGAAGAATGAGACACTAAGATACTGGCACACAGAGTCACAGAGCGCACAGAGAATAGGATAAGTTTGGGGGATTGTCGTGGGAACTCCAACATCACTCCTCTCCGTGCCTTTGTGTCTCTGTGTGAACCTAACTCTGAGTCTCTTTCAAACTCCGTGGTCTCTGTGCGAAATTCCTTAGTGGTCTCCGTGTGAATCAGTTGGAGTTCCCAACCAATCGTTCTCAGAAATAACGAAATGAGATTGCCTCGGAATTCCACTTTCCGGATCTTGGGGACATGGATACAATTTCAATCGCCGGCATCAAAGTACCTAAGTCTAAATTAGGAAATAACTCCGGCTCTTTAGGTTCCGATCTGGTGGAAACGGATTCCACGATCCGGAATTTGCAAAACATTCTGTATCCTCTTCTGGAATCTCGTCCTGTGCTTCTTGTTGGAGATGCAGGGGTCGGTAAAAACGCACTTATCTATTATATCAACTTCAAGAGAAATCATCCGACTGCAAGATTCAGCTTTAACGAAGACACTCTTCCCGAAGATTTGATCGGTTCTTATCGTTTGCTATTGGACGGAAAAGGATTCGCTTGGGGAGACGGGCCTTTAACTTCCGCTGTCAGAAGTGGCGCAAGTTTTGTGGCGGATGAGATGAACCTCTGTCCACCTCATATCATCAAACGTTTTTCCACAGTGTACGAATCCAATTATCTAGAACTGATCGAAGGAGACGGATCACGCATTCACGGTGCGGATGGTTTTAATTTTATAGGAACCCAAAATCCTTCGGAAGGATTCGAGGGACGTAAACCGCTCCCTTTCGATATCACCAGATATTATTCCACAGTATTCATAGATCCTCATACTCCCGACGAGATCCTGTTCATTTTGGGAAAATTATATCCGAACATGAACACCGATATTTTGAAATCCTGTATCCGTATTTCCTTGGAGACCGAATCCAAAGTGATCTCCGGTACATTAGGAAAAGGTGATCTAGAAAAATATCACTTCAATATTAGAAATCTCAAAAAACTTTGTAATCGTATCCTGGCTTTAAAGGCGGATCAGCCCGAGCTTAGATTCCGAGAACTTTGGAATTTTTACGTGGAACCTTTCCGCAAGGAAGAAGATAGAAATTCCCAAATAGAACTTCTGCTCAAAGAAACCGGATTAAAATCCAAACCGAATCTTCCGGAGCCTAAGTTCGAAGTGCATAAGAGTTCCTTATTTTGTAACGATAAGGAGATCCATGTTACCAACGAAAAAACCGCAAAAGAAATTCTATCTTCGGTTCCGATGCCTTTAAAGCTAAGAGAGTTTGCGGAGAAGGTCTACTCAGCGGTCCAATTTAAGGAAAATGTTCTGATCGAATATTCCGAAGAACAAGATCCTCAGCTCATTCTACCTTTGTTTACAGAGATCAGCGGCGTTCCTCTAGAAGCGGTACATCTTTGTAAAGGGATCCATACTGCGGATATTATAGGAGCTTTAAAACCGATCGCCGGTTCCCAAGTAGGTTGGGTGGACGGCCCACTTACCAAAGGAATTAGAGAAGGTGGGAATATTCTCATCACCAACCTGGAAGCAGCTGGCGCCGAACTAGTCGAAAAATTGAATATGCTTACGGATGATGCAAGAGCTCTCGTTCTTCCTCCGGAAAGTTCGGAAGAAAAACCCCTTTCTTTGAAGGAAGATTCCCGCATATTCGCGCTGAAATTATTCAGAAAGACCAAGTCTACACCTACCATTTCCAGAGCCTTTCGTAACAGATTCACTTCCGTTTTGTTTCCAGAATTAGAAGACAATGCGACATTACAAGAGATCCTAAACTTCTATCTTCCTGAAGGAGACCTTGTCTCTAAAATGGCGGAGTTCCATATTAAAATTAAGGATCTTTCCAAAAAGAGAACGATCGGTTCCGCGAATTTGATGCCTTATACATTCGGACTTTCTAATCTTCTGCAATGGAAAGATCATATACTGCGTTATGCGGAAGAGTCTCTTGGAAAAGAGGGCCTGCGCGAGATTGCTTTTAGAGGCGGAAAGATCGCTTACTCTAACCAAGTCTCCGATCCTGGAGAAAGAAAAGAATTGGAGAGAATTTTAGAATTCTCCTTATCAGGCATTGAGATCGTATCGGACTTCTTCCAAACTTTGGAGGATAAGAAAAAAAAAACTCTGACCCCTTCTACGGAAATCGAAAAGAAACGTTGGTGGGATCCGGAACTACATAAAAGAGAGCCTCTAACAGGAAAGGCGGAACTCAAAAACTCCGGAAGGGAATTAAGGGAAGGCCTGGAGATCAATACTCCTGAAACCGGTGGCCAAAGGAAAGAAGGGCCCGACGCCTGGTACGGACAAGAGACCAGAGGGAATATGGGCCAAGGAGAACCTGCAGGCGGAGGCGGAGCCTGGGGGTATCGCACGGAAGAATTATACAAAGCATTCTTAGCAAAACGTAGGATACTTTGGGAATACACCATCCAAACCAGCATCAAAGAATTTAAGGAAGTTTTCGGGCGTAGTTTGGAAGAAGTGGAACTGAACCTGGAAAGACTTTTTGATCCGGAGATAGACATCAATCGGATGTATAGAAGTGAAGGTTCTCGAATCGACACTCGAAAATATATATCCTTTCTCTCCGGAAAAGGAGACTCTAAGGTATTCGATAAGACCACGATCGATAAGGACGAGGAAAAACTAAAAGGTGTAGAAGTGGCCTTTCTCGTTTCCAAGTCGCGTAGGATCTTCAACTTCGAATATTCCGTCGCCACATTATCCGCTATGCTCTCTAGCGCTCATATCCTGGATGAACATGACGTAAACTTCTCCGTAACGGCTTATTCGGATAGAATGAACCGAAAAGACAGGATCGATCTCGTCCAGGTGAAACGAATGGACGAATACTTTGATTCTAAAAAGGAGGAGGAGATGTTCGATTCCCTCCGTTCCGACTGGCAAGGGGACTCGATTGAGGAATACCAGCTCTTAGAACAGATAGAATCCTACTTTTCCCCGGAGGCACAGACGAAAATACTGGTAATGATTTCGGACTTTAGGGGACAAAGGGGTAAAACGGAGATCGAGCAAGAGATCCAATCCCGGGATAATAAACGTCTAAAAGCCGAGATCCTAAAACATTCGAATAAAAATTACGTGTTTTTGGGTGTGGGATTGGGACGCAGATATATTGCAGAGCATTTATTTCCGGATTCCATCCAAATCACTTCCGAAAACTTTTATAATATGCCGAATTTAATCGGAGCAGAACTGGGAAGATTGATCCTCACTCACCATTCTTCCCGATAGCGGTAAGCGCGGGGAATTCCCGCTCCTGGGAACTATGGCAACGAAAAAAGAAAAAGACAATAGCCCTCAACCTCTGGTCAATAAAAAGGCCAAGTTCAACTTCGAATTGATCTCATTCATCGAAGCGGGTATCGTCTTGTCCGGATCCGAAGTCAAAAGTCTCCGAGAAAAAAAAGCAAACCTTACCGATGCGTTTGCAAAAATAAAAAACGGAGAAGTTTACCTAGATGGTTTTTCCATCACTCCGTACAAGAACGGAGGATATGCAAATCATCCGGATATCCGTCCTCGCAAACTTCTTTTGAATAGAAAAGAGATAGATAAGTTAGATAAACAGATCAAAGAAAAGGGATTGGTGCTCGTCGCTACTAAAGTTTATTTTAAGGATAACCGTTGGGCCAAGGTGGAGTTAGCATTAGCAAAACCTAAAAAACTCTACGATAAACGGGAAGATATGAAAAAAAGCGACGCAAAACTGGAAATCGCGAGAGCGATGAAGGCCAAGAATTACTCTTAAATGTCCTCTAAAAAAAGAGTTCCGATTATAAGTATCGTAGGACGCCAGAATGTTGGTAAGTCCACTTTATTCAACGCACTTCTGAAAAAGAAATTAGCGATTACCGAGGATTATCCTGGTGTGACGCGTGATGTTCTTCGTGCTCGTGTTTTAAATCCGGAGAAGGGCCTAGACTTCGTCTTATGCGATACACCCGGTTTGGATATAGAAAGGCCTGAAAGTCTGGAAGAAGCGGTTCTCGAAAATGCTTTCCGGCAAGTCGCAGAATCCGATCTGGTAGTTTTTCTTTTGGATCTAAAAGAAGTCACTTCGTACGATTCCAGACTCATTGATAAATTCAGAAAGGATCCGGAGTTAAATCAGATCCCCGTTTTATATTGTGTAAACAAAGTGGATCATCCGGAAGATGAAGAAGACCTGGATTCTTTTTATAAGATGGGGCTGTCGGAAATCCTCCCGATTTCTGCGATAGGAAGAAGGAACCTTCCTCTTCTATTAGAAAAGATAGCATTCTTACTGCCGACCGCAAAAAGAAAAGTCCAAACCACAGAAGAAGGGGAAATTTCCTCTGGGGCTACTGAAGACTTCAGTCTTGCGATCGTAGGAAAACCGAACGCTGGAAAATCCAGTTTATTAAATGCACTTTGCGGATATGATAGAGCGGTTGTGAGTGAAGTTGCGGGAACAACCAGAGACTCCGTCGATACAACAGTCACCTTCGAAGGCAAAAAGATCCGTATCACGGACACTGCAGGTATCCGCAGAAAATCGGATAAGGCAGAAGCCTTGGAATTTTATTCTTACCAACGGACTAAAAGAACCATCCAGAATTCCGATGTGGTCATTCATCTTTTGGACGCGCTCAAAGGTTTCGGAGAATTCGACAAAAAGATCGTTGGAATGCTGCAAGAAGAAGGGAAACCTTTTTTACTCGCAGTAAATAAATGGGATGCTATCGAAGATAAGGATAACGATTCCTTTAAAAATTACCAAGAACGTTTGTATTCGAGGTTTCCTCTTTTAAAAGAAATTCAGATCATCACTTTAAGCGCTAAGGAAAAACAGCGGATCCATAAGATGATGGAGATGACCATCGATCTGGCATCCCGTTCTAAGAAAAAGATCTCCACCTCGGAACTGAACCAATCACTCAGAGCATGGATGGCGGAAGCCGGTAGGTCTTTCTCCGCGAACAAACCTCCTAAGATGTTGTATTGTACCCAAGTATCCGTTTCTCCGTTTCATTTGATCTTATTTGTGAACCATGTGGATTATTTTAAATCCAATCTATTGACATTCATTAAGAAGAAGCTGACCGAAAAGTATAATTTAAAGGGAATCCCGATCCGTTTGGAATTGAGGTCTGATCGGAAATGAACGAACTGTATCTATTCTTCTTACCTGCGTCTTTTCTTTTAGGTTCCGTTCCTTTTGGGTTTTTAGCCGCAAAGTTGAAAGGAATAGACATCAGACAAAAAGGAAGCGGGAATATAGGTGCCACAAACGTTACCCGTTTGCTAGGTTGGAAAATAGGACTCCCCGTTTTACTTTTAGATATTGCAAAAGGTGCCGTTTTTCCTCTCGCGATACGGTTTTTATACGAAGATTCCCAAGAATACCTTCCCCTTTTTTGCGGAGTGGCTGCGGTCCTTGGTCATATGTTTTCTCCTTTTTTAAAATTTAAAGGAGGGAAGGGCGTGGCGACCAGCTTCGGAGTATTTGCAGTGCTTTCTCCCGGTCCGATCCTCATTACGTTGATCGTATTTTTAATTCTAAAAAAGATCTTCGGTTTTGTGTCCATCGGTTCCATAGGGGGAGCGATCACTTTGCCTATTTCCTACTATCTACTTTCTCTTATAGACGGAAAAAGTTATAATACGCCTATCTTTTGGGCGATCGTCTGTATTAGTTTCACGATCTTAGTACTTCATAGGACCAATCTGATCCGTTTGCTCAAAGGACAAGAATTCGCTTCGGACAAAGAAAAATATTCCAAAGACCAAGAATAAACTTTTTCTAAAATTTCCAAAGGCCGGTTTTAAGCTTGAATTCGGAAGCAACCGGATTTAAAAATCTTCCTTAAGGTTTTTATGATTCATAAGGAGATAGACGAAAACCGTACCAGGGAAGAGAAGATCGAGAGTCTCAATAGATTTTTGCAGGCCCATCCCTTGGCAGAGATCCAAGATCTATACAAATGGCTCTATTACGGAGAATTCGGAGAGGTCGCTATCCAGGAATTTTATACCGAAAAAAAGAACGCTCCGGAGCTTCACTCTATGTTAGAAGAGTTAAGATTCGACGGTGATCATAATATTTCTCCAGAAAATGTTTGGGAACCTCTCGGTTTTTCCCAAAGATATCTAATGATATATCTTACACCTTATTACAATATGGAATATCCTTTGATGAGAATCGTAAATCTGATCCAACGATCTTCCGCATTCCAAGGATATCGAATGAGATTCAAATTGGATTGGATCTTACTCAAGGACGAGATTGTCTCCAGAAACATCGGTTTCACCAAGCAGGACTTTATTAATTTTGAAGACAGGATCCAATTTCATCAATTACCCGAGTTGGACTTCTCGGATACATTCAAACAGAATTATCCGGCTGCTAAAAGGATTATCGCAGCCAAATTATTCTTCGAATATTTTCCTGAATTCATTGGAGAGCCGAAGGGATTCACATTACTCGAGGATGAGGCAGGTTCTTCCATCCCGGAAGAGGAAGAGGAGATGGTCTACCCTCGCTGGGAAGGCGAGGCTCTGTAAAAATTTATTTCTTTACAGAACTCCCTAAATAGTCTAAATTTTGTAAAAATAGGATTCGCAGTTATGTTACAAGAAATCAACGCGGCTGGAAGTAATAACCGAGCAGCCCAACAATTCTCCCAATCCGAATTCACCATCCGTAATATGCCGGATCGTCTTCATCCGCTCAGTAACATGGATACAGTTGTTACAGCGCCGAAGAGTCTCGCCAAGGTAGGCGTAAATACCGACGATCAAATTACTCGCAGGGGTTATCTAATCGATCTTAATGCATGATCTTTCAGATACAGACTAAAGTCGAAAGGAAAACCCGGCACTAAGGCCGGGTTTTTTATTATACTCCTCTTCAAGAGGTGAACAAAAAAACTGGTAATGAGGCAGAACTAGGGATGTTCCAAAATCAATCTATAAAATTCTTTATCCTTCTCGTAATCGCCATGGTAAGTTGGGGATTCGCTTGGCCTTCCGCAAAATCGATCGTGGGCACGGAACCTCCTATCGTGATCGTATTCTGGAGATTTTTAGCGACTGCGATCTCTTTGGTCCCGGTCCTGATCCTCAGAAGAGAATCCATTGTCTTACCCGACAAAAAAGGATTATTACAAGTTGCGATTGGTGCTGTCTTATACACGATATACAATCAATTTTTCCTATTAGGACTTAGTCAGGGATTAGCGGGAGCTGGCGGGGTATTAGTGACCACGATGAATCCCATCTTTACGTATATCTTGGTCCATACTTTCCAAAAAAAATTACCTTCCGCAAAAGAATTCATAGGTTTGTTCATAGGATTGACCGGCGGATTTTTACTCTTAAAAATTTGGGAAGGAGATTGGACGATGTTGTTCCAATCGGGGAATGTTTACTTTTTACTTTGCGCATTCAGTTGGGCCGTTCTAAGCATGAACAGTCATAGTACAGGACAAAGGATGTCTCCGATGGTTTACAGTTTTTACGTGTTCAGCATTGGGACGGTGTTCGATCTATTTCTCGCATTTCCTTACGATCTGAGCGGAGTGATGGATAACGATTGGAACTTCTGGCTACAACTATTTTATCTTTCCGTAATATCTACAACCTTTGGGACCACGGTGTATTTTTACGCTTCCAGCAGATTGGGATCCAGAACTGCAAGTTCGTTTATCTTCCTTGTACCTGTGACAGCACTTTTGGGGAGTTGGATCTTTTTGGGAGAAGAGCCTAAATTAAGCACCTTACTCGGCGGAGTGTTCGCGATTTCGTCCGTGATCATATTGAATAGGACGCAGGTAAAAAAAGAAGAAGTTTTGGCGATAGAAGAAGAATTGGAAGTTCCGAATTAACCCCAATTACTTTGATAAAAATGTCTACCTTTCGGAGCAACCTGGAAACCTTCCGGGTGCTCTACGATTAGACTTGCTTCTTTCAGATCTTCTAAATGAGGTCGTAATTTCCATTCGGAAAGGGAAGTATTCAATTCCAAATCCCTCATAGTAAGAAATCCTCCTTGGGAAGACGCCCTATAAATATCTTGTAGGATTTGATTTTCAATACCGCTCATGAAAGCCGTTTTTTAATACACACGAGGAGCGGTCACGTCCAAAAATACGTACGCACCTGATTCCACTTCCTTACTAAAAACGATCAGATCTTTTACGGCGTCGCTATCAAAGTAACGCTCACTCATTCCCCAATCATCGGGTTTTCTCATGGAGTCCCTAAGTTGCCTATAAAAATAGGGAAGATAAGACCAGTTTTTACCGATCCCATGACTCGTTTCCCGAAAGGAATCTTGTCCTGTCCTCATATAATAAGGGGATAATTGTGTTCCCTTGGAGTCGGTTATGTACACTCTATGGATCTCTTTGGAGGATTGGAATACGGTATAAGCGTCAATCAGATATCTATTAGCTATCTTTAATACAGGAAAAGGATTTAGAAGTTCACCTAAAGTCCGTCTGATCTTATTCTCGAAATTCAACTCTTGGCGTAGAGTTTCCATTTTTTTCTGATGGAAAAATTTTACCATCTCTTTGATGGATAGAGATGGTTCTTTGCCGGTGGAAAGCTCCGCGCCGGGTCTCAACAGCAAAAATCCCTGTAGAAATCTTGCTCCTCCTTCTAATGCAAAATACAATTCTTCTTGTGTTTCTAAACCTTCGTATAAAACGGAAGCTCCTAAGGAGAATGCAAGGTCACGGATATGTTCCAAAACTTTTCTCACGGAAGGAGAACGAGAAGAAGCTCTGATCAATCTCAGATCTAATTTTAAAAAGTCCGGGCGAAGAAGTCCCACTCTTTCTATTCCGGATGCTTCTGAACCTAGATCGTCCAATGCGATCTTGAATCCATATGCACGCAAAAGGTCCACTGCGATCCTTAACGAATCCAGGCTTCCTGAAAACTCTTCTTCCGTTACCTCTAAGATGATACGATTCGGCTCTATTCCATATTCTCTTGTTAAACGTAATAATCTAAAAGAATCTATTCTTTCGTTCTCCAGTTCCCTATAAAGACGATTGGGAGAAATATTCAGAAATAATTTGGATTGGTAAGGATAAACTTTAAGTATTTCTAAAGCTTTTCTCCAGAGTCCTTCTTCCAGTTCTCCCAGTTCCGAGTCGGATAGGCCTGCCTCTGTTGAAAATAAATAGCCCGCGGAAACAAAACCATCTACTGTTCTTTTACGAGCCAAAACTTCATGGGCGAAAATTCGCCCATCTTCTACGGACAAGATCGGTTGGAAGAATGGGATGATTTCCGTTTTCCTAGCTTGTAAGATCATTATCCGTTATATGAGATGTTTTTATCGTTATAGTAAACTTAAATCTAAAACGAATCTCATTTTAGAGAGGAAATACGTTAATATAACTAAATTTGTTTGATATTATTAACGCCAGATTATTCAGGAATTGAGATTAACAAAGTCGGTGAACGAAATATATTTTAAAAACTTTATAGATCGTATCGATCGAGTCATCTTTCTTTCTCTAAAATTTTAGATAGCAGGGGAAGAGTGCTTAAAACCAATAAAACTTCTAAACCTCCATACAAGATCCCTGTGAATTCCAGAGCGGAAGTTTTATCGTACAATTGACTAAGTGACTCTTGGGCGTAAACGGAAACTATAGGTCCCAAAAGAAATCCCAAGGAACCAAGCCCGGTAAACACAGTCATTACCACTGCATTAAAACCGATGGGGGCGAGTGAAGAAGCAAGTCTCATAGCAGGGACATACATGATCCCGGCACCTATACCGCATGCAATCATAGACAAATACAGTCCGGATGAACTGTTTAAATAGCCAGTGCTCGCTTGAGCGACCCCGTAAATGAAAGAGCCGATCCAAACTAAGGAGATGGAATTCCATCTTCTGGAAATAAGTGCCGCAGGAAGTGACAACACACTCATTAATAGGAACATTACTCCGAAAAGCCCGCCGACCTGACCTGGGGAAAATCCCAGATCTTCTCTGAGATGTAAATTTAAGGAGCTTAAAAAATAACCTACAGTAAATCGATCCACAAAATGGAAAGCGATCGGAACGAGTAATAAAGGAGAAAGAACTAGTGCAGTTTTAGTCTTTTGCCACCCTTCCCATTCTAATTTTTTTAGGTTACCTTCTTCCAAGAA
Source organism: Leptospira sp. B5-022 (assembly GCF_000347035.1). Lineage (GTDB taxonomy): Bacteria > Spirochaetota > Leptospiria > Leptospirales > Leptospiraceae > Leptospira_B > Leptospira_B cinconiae. The sequence goes on along the minus strand of NZ_ANIJ01000032.1, from coordinate 218,041 downwards.
GAAGAATGATAAAATTCCCAAAACCAAAAGAATAAACCCGCCTACGAAAAACGGTAGGAGAGGATCTTTATTCCCTAAAAATCCGAGAGATTGGCCGACACCTCCTCCTAATGTAAGAAGTGTTCCGCCTAATCCGAATAAGATTCCTTTATTATAAAAACTAGATGTTTGGTCTTTTTCTCTGTCCGAAATACAGGTGAGAAGTAGGCCGATCACAAAAATGTGAGCCCCTCCTTCCAAAAATCTCAAAACAAATAGAGATGAGATATTCGGCATAAACGGGAGGAGGGCTAACAAAAACGCATCCAATATAGCAAAAGTCCCGATTAATTTTTTTCTCGTTCCTAATTTATCCGATAGCCACCCTGCCAAAGGTGAGAATAAGAAAGAACCAAGCATGGCGGAACTTTGGAACCAGGCTACTCCGTATCCGGTTCCACCCAATCTATCTTTTATAATCTCTTTATATACCGGCACGATCATCGTGACCGGAAGCATAGTTAAAAAGATGAAGGATAATGTGATCCAGGGAAAAGAATCCACCTCCAAGGAGGAGGATCCTTTTTTGGCAGATACTTTTAACAAAAATCAGTGCCTCGCAGGACTCGCTAGAACTTCTTCGAATTTATCTTTGCCTATTGAGGAGATCAAGGTTTCTTCCAACTCGTCGAAAATTTTTCCGTTCAATTTGAAAACTTCGTTCGCCTCTTGCACGATCTTTTGTTTTTCGGAATCGGACAAAGGAAGAGAATCTAATGTGTTTCTATATTTATCCTTAAAATCTTTCGGACTAGAAATCTCGGGAAACTCGTAAAAATCCAGACCGGATGTTCCTTCGATCCCTAAAGCTTTAGCTGCCACTCTTTTTAGGATCTGACCGCCGGAAAGATCTCCCAAATAACGAACATAACTATGAGCCACTAATAATTCAGGGGAAGTATTTGCAGTTTCTCTAATATGTTTTACGTAAGCTTCCGTTGCAGGAGTCGCCTTTGGAGAATGTCCCGGTTGGAAAAAATGTGCTAGGTCCTTTTCGATCATCGCCTTTCTATATAATTCCGGGAATCTGATCTTTCCTACGATTGGATGGTCTTTTTTGTTTTCCAGCTCTTCTTCCATTGCTGCATATACGAAATAAAAGGATTCCAAATGTTTTGCGTAACTTTTGGGCTCCAAGACTCCTTTCATGAAGCAGCGAATGAATGCGTTATTTTCCGCGATGGTATGAGATTCGGAGGTTCCGTCTCTTAATGCTTGGGCTAGGCTCATGGGGTTTCTCCTGACAATACTGTGACAAATCTCTAATTTTAGACTTGAGAGTCAATCTCAAAAAATTGGATTTTGGCAGAATCTCGTGGGTTGGGGATTTTGTAGGCATTTCGACAGGGAAAAAGGGTCCGGGATGAATTAGATAAGCTTACATTTGCGGCTAATTCAGGTTTGGAAGCTGCACTTCATTATTAAATTCATTGCTACTAGTTCACAAATGACGAATCTATAAATATGTCGATCTCTGAAATGATCCAACAAATCGATGATCTAAAATCAAAAATTGATGCACTTCGACCAATTCCGGCCGATACCATGGATCGAATTATGAGAAAGTTCCGGTTAGATTGGAACTTTCATTCTAATAACATTGAAGGAAACTCTCTTACTTTCGGAGAAACGAAGGCATTCTTGCTCCACGGTCTTACTGCGGCCGGAAAACCTTTAAAGGATCATCTGGATATCAAAGGACACAATGAAGCAATTCATGAATTGGAAGATTTTATTAAAGAGAATAAACCTTTAACTCAATTTATTATTCGTTCCTTTCATAAATTATTATTGGTAGAACCATACGAAACGGAAGCAATTGATCAAAACGGAAAAAAGATACTTAAAAAGTTCCAGCCGGGAAAATATAAGGAATTTCCCAACCATGTAAAAACAATAACAGGCGAAACTTTAACTTTCACTGATCCTTTAAAGGTCGAAGAAGAGATGCAGGCACTTCTGATTTGGCATGAAAAAGAAATGAAAGAAAGAATGCTCCATCCGCTTGTCTTTGCAGCCACTTTTCATCACGCTTTTATTAAAATACATCCTTTCGATGATGGTAACGGCAGACTTGCGCGTATTCTAATGAACTTAATTTTAATAAAGAATGAATATCCTCCTGTAATTATTAAGACGGAAGATAAGGAAAATTATCTTAGAGCTTTACAAATTGCTGATGGAGGGGAAATTAATACTTTTGTAGAATACGTCGGACAGCAGTTGATTCGTTCTTTGGAAATTATGTTGAAAGGAGTTAAAGGAGAAAATATAGAAGAACCGGGTGATTTAGATAAAGAAATACAGCTTGTGCTGAAACAAATTGAAATCTCAAAAAAGGATATAGTGAAAGCTAAGAAGGATGCGCTGAATCTGAATTACACATTTAGAAATAGTTTATTTCCTCTAATGAAAAAACTTGAAATAATTACTTATAAATTTAAGGAGTTCTATCACGAAATCGAAAATGAGTCAATTATAACCTTGAATTCTGGCCATCAAATAACCTTTCAGGAATTTGTAGATTTTGAGTATTGGGTAGACCACAGCGAACAAGAATTAGATACGCTGAGATCCGTTATTATTTTGGGAAGGCTTAAGGGATTTAAACATTCTTCAGAAACGGGGAACGATTATAGCTTCGCATTAAATATTAGATTTAATGATTTTAATTATGAAATCCAAACGGGGACAGCGGGAATAAAAGAAATTGGTTTATATGACCAAATTATTCCAACTGAGAAAATCGAGAAAATTTGTAATTATGTAGGAAGGGAAATCTTAATTTTTATTAAGAATATTCAGTGATTAACCTCCTAATCCTCCATATCCCAGAAAAAGTCCTTATTCGTAAGTTGGGACTCTTCCGTTTTACCAAAAGAGTTCCTGCCATCCGACTCGGAAGATACAGGAAGATCCGAACCCAATCTTTCCAGATCCTGGGTTTCTTTTTCCCAATATTCTTCGGTCCCGAAATGAGGAAACGCATTCGGGAAAGAAGGATCTTCCCAGCGTTTTGCGATCCATGCAGAATAATGGATATAGCGTAAACCTCGTAATGGTTCCACGAGATCGAACCAAGAATGGCGAAATTCCCGAAACTCGCGGTAGCCTTCTAAAAAGATCTCTCTTTCGTATTCGGAAGAGGAGTCGCCGAAAGGAAGAAGCATCCAAAAATCCTGTACTGCCGGCCCGGTCACAAAATCGTCGAAGTCTATAAAGCATAGTCCGTCGGATGTCTGTATTAAATTTCCTTTATGGCAATCTCCGTGGATCCGATGGAACGGCATATCTTTGGAAGCTTCGGAGAATGAGTGAAATATCCTGCTGGCCGCTATTTCGTATCTTTTCCATAGATGAGCGGGCAGGAACTCCTTCTCTTTTAAAAACCGCAATGGCTCCTCGCCGAAATTTTTCAGATTGTATTGTATTCTATGTTTTGCCTGTTTAGATGCGCCTATATTGTGTATTCTGGCGAGTAGTCTTCCTATTTGGACTAAATTGTTTTTGTCCAGCTCTTCTACCAGTCTTCCTTTTTGTAGAGGCCAGATCGTATAATAAATTCCCTTCGTTTCTCGGACTGTGACTCCGTTTTCCAAAGTCAGGGGAGCGACTACAGGTATTTCTCCTTCCTCCAACTCCTTTAGAAAAGAATGTTCTTCTAATATTTGATCCAGAGTCCAACGTCCCGGACGATAAAATTTTACTACAAGCCTTCCGCCTTCTTCCAAGCCTACATCGTAGACTCTGTTCTCTAAGCTGTTTAAGGCAAGGCAGTGTCCTGAAACGGAAAAACCCGCATCTTCTACCGCCGACAAAACGGAGTCTATATCCAGTCGATTGTAGAATTCTTTCCCAGGGGTTTCCATCTCCACTAGTATTTAAGAAGGGAAGAGGATTCATAGGATTTTTTGGGGATATAAGAAGGCGAGTTCGGACGGAGAGAACCGAGGTCATGGAGGAATTAAAAGGTATACGGTTTTTTTATCTGCAAATACTTCCTATACTCCGTGTTCTCTGTGAGCTCTGTGCGAAAAAACTAGCTTCCAGCTATAAGTTTTCTGCGGAGCATAGTGAACTCTTTGAGTATTGCGCCCAAGAAAAGTTCTTTTTTGCGGGCTTCATCCAGTTTATCTTTATGGCGGAGAATATATACTTCCGTTTTTCGGATAAGATATCTGAGATCTTCCCATTTTCCTAATGTGTTTCGAAAAAGAGAAAGTAGATCTGCATAAACTTCTTCTTTTTTTTCCGATTTGGAGAATTCGTTTTTGATCCTATCGATTGTTTCTAATAATTCTTTTTTGAAATCCGTAGGAGATCCCACCAAGGTTTCGTTAATCAATTCCGGTTTCCAGGCAGGGAATTCTTTCCAAAAGTATTTGTGATTTTGGAATCCGCTTAGGATCCGTGTGGCTTCTTCCGGTCCTATATTTTGTGCATTTTCTATTTTGGCGCCTTGTGTGTTTACATTATATACCGGAAAGTCCAAGGACTTACAAGATTCTTCGAACCAATGTCTGTACAAGTCCAAAACATAATCCGTCAATACTTCTCCTCCAGTGACGGAAGGGACGTATCTTGTATCTCTTTTTCGGACCACTGCTTCATTGATTTTTTCTAAACTTGTTCTTCTGGAAAGTAAAGTAAGCCATTTTTCGTTATGGTGAGTTCCTGTGGAATGGATCTCTCTGCCGGAATAGGCCAGATCTTGGCCGACCAAAAAGCAGGGTTTACATCCAAGGCTTCTGAGTAGATCGAATGCGGTCGTGGCGACACTTCCTCCGGATTGGATGTCTCCGATCGGACCAAGCAGTGACTCCGCACTGGAACTTCCTGCGGTCGCTTCTCTTTTTAATTCTCCGGAAGCATCTACCAGATATTTTGCGGTAATACTATGGACTATGGATTTAAATTTCAAATTTCTTAATATAGGAGGGGAACTAACCAGGTCCGCGAATAACGGGATTGAGGACGTATCCTCTCCTAAAAAATGGAATACGGAATGCGTTTGTGCGTCCAATGTCATTACTCCGTCAGGTACGATCCCATATTTGAGAAGAACTTTGAGAGACGTATCGCAGGACATTACAAAAACCTTATCTCTAATAGTTTTAATCCATTCACATTGTCTGCGCAGGTTCGGTCCTGCGGATACGAGTAGGGATGGTGTTCCGTTAAATTTTTCTTTTAAAAACTCGATTTTTGTCCTTGGGCTCGGCGGCGACAGAAAGTTTGCCGTGTTTACGAGAGAATTTCTCACCCAAATCCTTTCGAATTCGAATTTGGTGAGTAGGTCACTCATCTTAGACGATAAAATTTTTCGAAGTCTTATATCCGTTTCCGCATAGAACATTTCTTCCAAGGAAACGCTTGCTGCGTTTCGTAGTATCCTGATGCCGGAAACTCTTTCCACCGGAAGGGACTCCAGATAATTCCAAAGAAGAGAGAGTGAATTTTCTCCCAAGAACAAATGTTTTCCCGGGACTTCCATCACCGGTTCCAGCCATTCTTCCCAAAGTGGAAAGAGTAGGTCTTTGTCCTTGTCTATGAGTAATAAAATTTGGCCGGGTTCTAATTTGGATTCTACTTCTCGGATCAAATGCGGATTTCCGAGCCCTAAAATTGCTACGAGATCGGTGGATTGAATGAAAACGGAATCCACTTGGCGTTTTGCTTGGGTAAGGGGAGAAACTGAACTTGCCAAGGCCCTCCCTTTTTTGGAGAGAAAGAACTCGTTTTGGTTTTTGGCAGCCTCTAGTCGGAACTCCAACGGCTCGGTTGGAGGATTTTGGAAATACAGGCTGAGATAGGGCTTTTTCCCGAATATTTCTCTTGTTTTTTCCGGGAGATCGTGAGACATAATACTCCTAAGCATTCCAGAGTCCGCCCGATTCTGGTCACTTGCAATCAATTTCCCAAAGAAACACAAAAATACATATGTATCTTAAAAGCCTGAATATTGTTGGATTCAAGACCTTTGCGGACGAGACGGAAGTCCTTCTCGATCCGGGATTTACCGCAGTTGTAGGACCTAACGGTTCCGGAAAATCGAATATAGTCGACGCTTTAAAATGGGTCTTCGGCGAAAAATCCGCCAAGGGTCTTCGAGGTGATAAGATGGATGATGTCATCTTTCACGGTTCCGAAGCTCGTAAGCCTGCGGGTTTTGCGGAAGTCAGCGTTGTCTTCGATAATTCTTCCAAACTGATCAAGATGGATTATCCAACCATCAAATTGACCCGCAGATTATACGCGGATGGAAATAACGAATATCTAATAAACGATTCTCGCGTCCAACGTAAGGAAATCGAAAAGATCCTCCTCGATACAGGGATCGGAAAATCCAGCTATTCCATTATGGAACAAGGAAAAGTGGATCGTATCCTTCATTCCAAACCGGAAGAGAGAAGGCTGATCTTCGAAGAGGCTGCAGGTATTTCCAGATTCAAGATGGAAAGACAAGAGGCTCTCAAAAAACTTTCGGACACCAACCAAAACCTTCTTCGTATCCAAGACATTATGAATACGATGAAAAAGGAAATGGAAGTTAAGGAAAAACAAGCGGAGAAGGCCGAAGAATATTTCCGACTCAAGCAAGAGTTGGACGAAACGGACAAGATCATCCGTTATATCAAGTTTTCCACTCTTACGAGAAAATTTGAAACCTCCGAAAACGAATTAAAAGAGATCAAAGAAAAGAACAGAGTTCTTTTGGAAATGATCTCTTCCGAAACCGGAAGGATCGAAGAGTTGGACCATCAAAAGTCCGACTTGGAGAAGAAGGTCGCTGAGATCGATAAAAAACTTTTGGATCATCTCACCCAAACCCAGATCCAAAAAGACAAGGTAGAGAGTAATAAAGGGATTATCCTAGATTATTCCGATCGTATATCCGACATTAGAGAATCCTTAACTAAGGAAGAATCCGCTCAGAGTCTTCTGCAGATCGAAAAAGAAAAGCTGGAAAAAGAAGCGATTGATCTGGAAGGAGAAAGTAAATCCTTAGAGCTTGGCATCGAGGACCTTCGTAAGAATAAAACGGGGATAGAATCCAAGATAGAGGCGGAGAATACTTCCATCCAAGAAAAGGAAACAAAGATCCAGTCCAATGACAAACGACATGTGGAACTGAGAGAAAGACTAAAAGAAGTCATTTTTGATCTCATCTCCCAATTGGAATCCCGTAAAAAAGAAGCCCAATCCACGGAAGCGGAAAGAAATCGTCTGAAGGAACTCCTACTCGGAGAAGCAGACAGGATCCATTCCGTAGAAGCGGAATTAAAATCCGCATTGGATTCGTATAGCGGAGAAGAAACTAAAAACAAGATCTCCTACCTAGCCGGGAAACTAGAAACGGAAAAGTTCAGATCTCAGTTGGGGGAATATTTCTCCTTGGAAGACAGCATCCGCAGTTTATTATTCGATAGGGACGGATTTTTATCCCAAAAAGAAGGTTTAGACCAAGAGATCGAAGATCTGATCTTAGAGAACGAAAATCTGACCAGGTCTATCAAAGAATCCGGACTTGCCATTGAATCTTTACGAGAGGAAGCGGAGAATATCCGTGAAAAGATCGTTTATTTAGAAAAAAGGATCTTAGAATTAAATTCCGAGAGGAATGCTAAATTAGATTCCGGCAAATCTCTTTCCGAAAGGATAGAAGAGACCCAAAAGAGGATCTTGGCAGCACAAGAGTCCATTAAAACTTTAGGCTTTAAAAAAACGGAATTCGAAAAAGAAGTGATCGAACTGGAACAACAGATCGAGAACAGATACAATGAATTTTTAGAAATGAGCCGAGCTTTGGATTCCGAAAAAGAAGCGCTCAGGAATATCGTAAAAGAGATCCAAGGTTTAAAAAACGAGATCCAGAAAAACCAGGAAGATTATAAGAACTTATTCCCGATCTTGACCGAAAAGGAAAAGGCGGTCTCGGTTTATAAGGTCCAACTCGAATCCTTCTCCGAAGAATTGTACAACGATTATTCCATCTCCGAACAGGAACTTGCCGACGAGTTCAAAGACAAAAAACCTGAAAAGGGAGAGAGCGAGACCAAGCTCAAACGTTTAAAATCCGATATCCAGATGTTGGGTTCCATTAACCCTCTTTCTATCGAAGAATATCGAAATGTAAAAGAGATCTACGAACACCATCGTACTCAAAAAGAAGATATCGAAAGATCCAAAAACGATATCACGGAGATCCTGAAAAATATCAACGAAGAGTCCGAAAAACTTTTCAGAGAAACATTCGAAAGGATCAAAGAAAATTTCCAGGAAACCTTCTCCACTTTGTTTAATGGGGGAAGAGCGATGCTCGAACTCGTGGACGGAGAAGACAGCTTAAATGCCGGCATCGAGATTATGGCGGAACCTCCCGGTAAACATGTCCAGAACCTTAGGCTTTTATCGGGTGGAGAAAAATCCTTAACAGCGATCGCGTTGTTATTCGCGATCTATATGGTAAAACCTTCTCCATTTTGTTTCTTGGATGAGATCGATGCAGCACTCGACGAGGCGAATAAGCTTCGATTCTGCCAGATCTTGGACAAGTTCAAGGACAAGTCACAGTTTGTGGTGATCACTCACGCTCAGTCTACGATCCACAGGGCAAATTCCATTTTCGGGGTCACAAACGAAGAGCCTGGAATTTCCAAAATTATCAGCTTGAGACTGGACGAAGCCAGAGATTTTGCTGGAAGAGCGACAGAAGCAGTATAATCTGGAATTGTGGCGGAATCAGACGATCTAATCATCGCAGGCAGAAGGTTCAAATCCAGGCTGTTTTTGGGTACCGGCAAATTCTCTTCCGGTACCGCTTTGGAACAAGCGATCCATTCTTCCGGAACGGAAGTAGTGACTGTCGCTCTTCGTAGAGTAGACCTGTCTTCGCCCCAAGACGATATTCTGACTAAGATCGATCGGGAAAAAATATTACTTTTACCGAATACGAGCGGCGCCCGGGATGCGGAGGAAGCGGTCCGTCTTGCAAGACTTTCCAGAGAATTAGGTGGGGGTAATTGGGTAAAACTAGAGGTGACCCCCGATCCGGTTTACCTTCTTCCGGATCCGATCGAAACACTCAAGGCCGCCCAGATCCTGGTAAAGGAGGGATTTCATGTCCTACCTTATATCAACGCTGATCCGATCCTTTGTAAACATTTGGAAGAAGCGGGGTGTGCCACTGTAATGCCTCTCGGTTCTCCGATTGGGACTAACCAAGGCATTCGCACCCTGGCAAATTTAGAAATTATTATAGAACAATCCAATATACCGGTAGTGGTCGATGCAGGGCTCGGCCTTCCTTCCCATGCCGCCCAAGCAATGGAGTTGGGAGCGGATGCGGTTTTAGTAAATACGGCGATCGCGATCGCAAAAGATCCTGCCAAAACAGCGTACGCTTTCAAACTTGCAACGGAAGCGGGTAGGATTTCCAGATTATACTCCAATTCCGGAACTTCCCGATCCAAAAAAGCATCGGCTTCCAGTCCTCTCACAGGATTTTTAGAAGAAGAATCTAGAAATGTACACGGAGTTATTTGACAAGATCTCCTTCTCGGAAGCGAAGGAAAGAGTATTATCTAAATCTAATATAGATATAGAGTCCGCACTCCATACCTCATCTTCCGGGAAAACGCTCAATTTCGAAGAATATCTTTCTTTATTGCATCCGACTGCCGATCTTTATTTGGAAGAAATGGCCCAGCTTTCTCTAAGCTGGACCAAAAAAAGATTCGGCAATACGATCTCTCTCTATATGCCGATGTATCTTTCCAACGAATGTAGGTCCTCCTGTGTTTATTGCGGATTCAGTTTTGAGAATAAGATCCCCAGAAAAACATTAAACGAGTCGGAGATCCTGGCCGAGTCGGAAGTTCTTTATTCCAAAGGGATCAGGCATGTTCTGATATTAACCGGAGAAGATTACTCTATTACAAATTTAGAATATTTAAAATCCGCGGTGAGGGTCTTAAAAGCATATTTCGATTCCATCTCCATAGAAATTTACCCTATGGACCGGGAAAAATACGAGGTATTGATCGGGGAAGGAGTGGAAGGTCTGGTAGTCTACCAAGAGACCTATGATCCGGAGGTCTATTCCAAATATCATCTGCGTGGGATGAAAAAGAATATGAGATACAGACTAGAGGCTCCGGATAGAGGTGGGCTTGCCGGCTTTCGACGTATCGGAGTAGGAGCGCTTCTCGGACTTTCTGATCCATACGGAGAAATGTTCCGTCTTGCTGAACATGCACATTATCTTTCTAAAAAATATTGGAGAACTACGATCCAAGTTTCCCTTCCTCGGATGAGACCGGCGGAAGGTGAGTTCGATAAAACGATCTCTGTATCCGATAGAGAGTATGTTCGATTTTTATTCGCGCTCCGTCTTTTTTTACCGGACAGTGGACTTGTACAATCCACTAGAGAATCCGTTCGGATGCGAAACCATTTGGCAGGAATGCCGATCACTCATATGTCCGTGGAATCTAGAACGGATCCCGGAGGTTATTCCGGCGGAGAAGAATTAAAACAATTCGAGATAGAAGATACGAGAAAGATCCAAGAATTTACGGAGATGTTAAAGAAGAAGGGACTGGACCCGGTCTTTAAGGATTTCGATCGGGCATTTTTTCAAGTACCCGATCGGATTGGCTAAGAGTCTACTGTTACGTCCCGGCTCTTTATACCCGGGATCATAGACGTATCAAGAACTTAAGTTTTGGTGCAAACGATAAGGATTATTTTTTTCCTTTATAACTTTCCATCAAGCAGGAGTTGAAGGCTGTACATTGACCTGCATGTGTTTCATAACAAGAAGTAACCGCTGTATAATTTTTGCGGCAGGTATTTAAACATCCGGCTCCGACTTTTTGTTTATCTGCAGCGCTAAGTTTTTTTTGCCCTTCTACACAGTTTGTATAAAAATCACAGATCTGATTGCATGCTTGGCTTTGAGCGGAAACGGAGGAGAATCCGGTGAAAACCGTGGCTAGCAATATTACGGTCGCAAGAATTGTTTTTTTCATGGGTGTGTTTTCTCCAAAGGACCTAGCGACGCAGGGATTCGAACCCCGGACCTGCGGATTATGATTCCGTTGCTCTAACCAGCTGAGCTACGTCGCCGTTATTCCTAGGAAATACCTCTGAGAGGTATTTACCGGTCATTTTTTTTGAATTACCGGCCTTGTCAAAGATTTCTCTCCGGGAGATCCGAAACCTTTCCTAGGATAATCTGGCCTTATATTCTTTAATCAGACCTTTGCCCAAGAAGATTGTTCCAGCTTTCGGGCGTTTTTCCATTCCCATTTTGTTCAAAAGTTGGTAAATTTTTTCTTTCTAATAGAAGATTTTCCAGACGAGACTGTAATGTTTTTCCTAAATTTTCCCATTCAGATTTGAGTTCATCCGGGAAGGAAAGTTTAGAATGGGATTCCATTTGGGTGAGAAGGTCAGGGATCAGCTTTTCTTCCAGCTCCTTCTTTCTAAGTTGGAAATGTTCGGATACGCGAATTTGAGAATGTGAATATTCTTCTTCCAATCTTGTAAGAAGGAATCTGTCGGATCGGCCGGAATATTTATCCAATAAACGGACGACTCTTTCCTCGAAGATCGCTTCCATTCCGACTTCCGTTTTCGGATGGGATTCTTTTTCGGTCCATTCTTCCAATTTACGCAATGTATCTTTAGTTTGCGGCCTTTCTTCGATCCACCGAGAAACTAATTCTTCATAGGCTTCCGTAAGAATACATACGAGGATCAAAAGTTGTAGTCCGAAGGAAAAATAGAACTTTGGTTTGAAAACAAATCCTTTCTCCGACTCTATCTTTCCCAATGCGGATAGAAGGGAGAAAAATTTGGAGTCCGCTCTTTTATATATGAACTTTTGGATCGCTATTTCTAATTCGGAAGAGCTTTGGGAATTTAATTCGTATTCGTGGATTTCTCTGATATCCGTTAAAGAACCTATAAAAAACGCCTTTGCTAAGGAAAAGGAGAAAGAGTATCTTTTTCCATTCTCTCTTCTTCCCCATAATTTTCTTTCGAGTAATAGAGAATCGGAATGTTTCTCTTCTTCTTTCCATACGATCTCAGGGATACAATGGATCTCTTGTCCAAAAATTTTGTTTAAGTGTTCTTGGCATTTTTCTAATTTTCCTAAAACACAAAAGTAAGAGTCCGTTAGGCTCTTTTCATCCGAGATCCAAAAGCAGAGTTTTTTCCCGAATAATACGGGTGGGAGTAAATAGGAGAAGGAAACTGGATCAGGAATGTCCACCTGTGTTCGGACAGGATAGGAGGGAAGGCTGGAGAGAAGTTTTGAAGAAGGGACCCAGTCTGCTAAGGGAACTAGAAGGTATTCTTCGGCTCCGTTCTCCTTTGCCCATGCCAATACGGATTGAAAATATTCTTTAGAGTTCGGAAATTCCGTTTCGGCATATATTTGACCTGAAAAAGAAAGTTCGGATGGATTAGGCCATTTGGCAAGGGTCTGCATGGTTTCTCCCATGATTATATTTTGAGCGTAGTGTACCAAACTAACGCAAGGGACAGGTCGAATAGAAGCAGAACTTTCGTTCTGAAAAATCTATCGAATCCATTCAATCGGAGTTTTTTACTGATTGCCTCAGGTTCAAGGATTTTTAGCCTGAGCATGGACTGCTTTTCCAGGGGCTCCTTCTTTTTTTACACAGAGGGAAGATACTTGCAAGATGGGTATTAGGATTTGGCACATCTCTTGCATGAGCATAAGCAGGACACGCTTTTCGCGTGCGAATTAGAGACCCCTAGTACAAACATATAGGAGATAAGTATCAATGGCGAAAAATGCCGCAGAAGTGATCGCTTTCGCAAAAGCGAACAAGATTCTTTTCTACGATTTCCGTTTTACGGATATTAAAGGAGCTTGGCACCACGTTTCTTACCACGTAGATTCCGTAGACGAAACTACTCTTAAAGGACTTCCTTTCGACGGTTCTTCCATCCCTGCTTGGCAGCCGATCCATAAATCGGACATGCAGTTGATCCCTGACCCGACTTCCATCTTTTTGGATCCGTTCACTGCAGATCCTACTCTTGTAGTATTCTGCGACGTTTGGGACATCTATAAAAACCAAGCTTATGAGAAATGTCCTCGTTCCATCGCTAAAAATGCGGTGAAATATCTGAAAGATTCCGGGATCGGTGACACCGTTTATTTCGGACCAGAGAACGAATTCTTCTTGTTCGACAGCTTAAAGGTAAGAGACGCGATCAATATTCAGTATTATGAATTAGATTCTTCCGAAGGTATTTGGAACTCTCACACAGATATGCCTGGTTCTATTAACACAGGACACCGTCCAGGAACCAAAGGTGGTTACTTCCCGGTAGCTCCTGTCGATTCTCAAGTGGATCTTCGTGCGGATATCGTTAAGACACTTCACAAGATCGGAATGGAAACTTTCGTGGTTCACCACGAGGTTGCTCAGGCTCAAGGAGAGATCGGAGTTAAATTCGGAACTCTTATCGAAGCAGCGGATAACGTTCAAAAACTGAAATACGTTGTTAAGAACGTAGCTCATAAATGGGGAAAAACCGCAACCTTTATGCCTAAACCTCTTTACGGAGACAACGGTAACGGTATGCACTGCCACCAATCCATTTGGAAAGACGGCAAAAACCTATTTGCAGGAAACGGATACCAAGGCTTAAGCGAAACCGCTATGAATTATATCGGTGGAGTTCTGAAACACGGAAAAACCGTAGCTGCTTTCACTAACGCATCCACTAACTCTTATAAGAGACTTCTTCCAGGATTCGAAGCTCCTGCGATCTTAGCTTACTCCGCTCAGAACCGTTCCGCTTGCGCGAGAATTCCGTTCGTAAGCGGTGAAAAAGCGAAACGTGTCGAGTTCCGCTTCCCGGATTCTTCTGCGAACCCTTATCTTGCATTTGCTGCATTGCTTATGGCGGGACTTGACGGTATCCAGAACAAGATCGATCCGGGACCACCTCGGGAAGAAGACTTGTTCGAACTTTCTCTGGATGAGATCCGCGAGAAGGGAATCCAACAAATGCCTCACACTCTTAGAGAAGCAGTCGAGCATATGTTGGCAGGTAAAGAAATTTTCAAAAAAGGAAACGTATTTACCGAAGAGTTCATCCAAACCTACAAAGCCTACAAATTCGAAACCGAAATTTGGCCTTGGGAAGGACGTCCTCACCCGTTTGAGTTCCTTACAACTTATTCTTGCTAATCGTAAGAATACGGTATGGATTAAAAAACCTCGAGATGTTCTCGGGGTTTTTTATTTTTTGTACTGAAGGATCTTAGTTCACTCTTTGTTATTTTAAACTATTTACAGGTTAAAATACATTCTTCTCATTTTATTTCCGTTTACCCGTTGTTGACAAATGCGATAAAGTTAAAAGCATAGACATCCAATAGTAGATGGAACTGGCTAACGGATATCTCCCAATGAACAATAATTTTTTAAATCAACCTAAAATAAAAAGAATAACAGAAATTATTCTTAAGGCTGTTCCATTTTTTGTCATCGTATGGGCTGTTTATTTTGCTAATAAAAACAAGTTTTTACAGGATGATGCGTTCATTACGTTTAGATATTCGGAAAATTTTGTGAACGGGTTCGGAATTGTATTCAATATCGGAGAATATCTTGAAGGGTACACAAATTTTCTTTGGATGTTGTTTGTGTCGTTAGGAATCCTGTTTAAACAGGCTCCTGAGAATTTTTCGATTCAATTGGGTTTGTTTTTCTATTCAGGTTCTTTATTAGTCTGGTATAGAATAGCAAAATTACTATTTAAATCTAACACTTTTCATATTGTTGGATTTCTGTTTATATTAGGTTTTAATTATTCTTTTTCTTCTTATGCGACAGGTGGACTGGAAACTTCCTTAATTACTTTTTTAATTAGTGTTACCGCCTATCTTACTTTGCGAACTTATGATCAACCGAAGTTTTCGGCTTTATCTTTGATTTTTTTGAGTTTTACTCTTTCTTTATTGTTTTTAACTCGAATGGATGCCGGTTTAGTCGCCATAGCAACAGGTATATTTTTATTGTTTAAAGTAAGAAATCAAGGGCGTGAATTATTTCGCTTTCTATTTTTAATAAGTTTTCCCTTCGCAATTATCGTTGGTTTGTGGTTTCTCTGGAAATTAAAATATTATGGGCATATTTTTCCGAATACTTTTAATGCTAAAGTAGGCGGCAATAATACGGACAGTCTACTCGCAGGAATCGAATATTTTCATCTATTCTTTTCTATATACTCACTTGGCCCTTTTTTAATATTAGGGATTATATTAGCGTTTTATAAATCGAATTTTAAAGCCTATTCCTTTCTCGGGTATTTGGGATCGTTAGTCGGATTGACTTCTTTATATATTATTTGGGTCGGTGGAGATTTTATGGAATTCAGGTTTATGACTCCTATTTTACCGCCAATAATTTTAGCTTTGTTCCTTATTTATCGGGAACAGGCAAGGCCCAATTTATTAATTGCCTCTATCTTAATTGCAACCAGCGTTTCATCATATTATTTTCGATTGCAAGATAGATTTTTTCTAGAACCTATTTCTAATTTTTCCGGAATGGAAACCACTCGTATGCTGGAAAAACATTTGAAGTCTCCGTTTGAAAATTGGAGCTCGATCGGTAAAAAATTCGCCGAATATTTTGGGAACTCGCAAGTTCGTTTGGCGGTAACGGCTGCTGGGGCGATTCCTTACTATTCGAAACTTTATACTTTAGACATGCTAGGATTAATGGATTCGAATGTCAGAAATCCGGATAAGTTCCTCACGAATGAGAGATTGAAGAGTGGTCATAAAAGATTTTCCAAAGTAAGTTACTTGAAGGAAAAGAAAATTAATCTGGTTATCAGCCATCCCATTATTAACTTAACGAATGATTTTGTAGATCAGTTTCCCGTGGAAGCGTACGTTATAAGTTCAAGAATGCCTAATTTAAAGATGAAAAGAGAAGTGGTTTTAAGGGAATTTTTCCCGCATATTTCTGATGAAGAAATGCAAAGTATACAATCTTTCAAATTGCTTTGGATTCCGATTAATGAGTCAATCAAAGTCCTTACGATCTATTTAAATCCCTCGGAAGACATTGATAGAAAGATCGCGGAAAATAACTGGGAATTAATTCAACTTTGAGTTTCTCTTCTTTTAACTAGATAAAGAAGAAGTTCCGGTTGTTTTTAAGGGATCTGATCTAAATTCGGTTTATCGGCTTCCGGATATTTAGCCAGGTATTCTCCCACAGTTTCTCTTTTTTTAGTCAATCTTTCCCTATGGTCGGAAATGATCTGACCGAAATCTAATTTGCCTGTGATGATCTCGTATCTTTCCGTTTCCATGGTACCTAGATCCAGATCGTAATCTATCTCGGAAGCCTGGTCCGCATATTTTCTGGCAGCTTCCCAGTAAGGAACAGCTTCTTTGTAAAATGAATCAGCTACCTCGAAGGACTGTTTTAGCTCGTGAGCGAAATCTAAATTATAGAAATATAAATGCCTTTTATCAAATTGAGAAGCGATCCTCATATAAGATCTCATGATCTGTAGATTCATATGCATGAAAATCAGAAGTCTGTATTTATGATATTCTTCTTCGTTTGTTACCCGGCAGAGTGCATTCCTGGGGTGACGGAATCTTTTTTGTAATCCTGCTTTTAAGAAGAATATGTTTCGCCTCAGTTCGTTCTCTTTATAATGAAGTTTGAGACCATACATTTCGTAATAATCTTCCAAAAACTTCGGTTCCCATTTGTGGAGTTTGTATGGGACCCAGTCCGAAAACTTGGTATATACACCATTCTTCTCGTATTCGTAATTATAATCCAGGTCCGGTTCCGTGCTGATGGAGACAGGGATAGAATTCAATTTTTGTAAAGTAGGGGAGAATAACAGAAAGACTAGGGTGGTAATTCTGGCTAGAATTTTGGTCTTTCTCGACATACTACCTAATTCTATCGGCCATTTCGTACAATCCTGGAAGGGAAAAGAAGTTCCGGAACATTCTACTTTAACAGAGGTGATTCTATCTTGTTGTACAGAATGGTTGATTTTGGGGTCGAAAAAGCCACTACGGAGCAAGAAATCTGGGAAAACATCAATTAAATTGTTTACAAAATCTGTTAAACTTTTATATATGTCCGTTATATTGGATTTTATCCAAAATAAGGGACTCCATATATGTTAAAAAATACAGTTACAAGCCCTCCGAGTCGGAACAAAAGATATTCACTTTTACCGGTCCGATTCTTTTTGTCTGTCGGACTCTTAGGATTCGGAACTCTTTGGGCCCAGGGGCTAGAGCCCCCTAAACAGGAAACGGTGACACAGGCCGAGACCACTCCTTTGAAAGCGCCTGCCGCCGAAGAAAAACCTTCCACCCCTTCTACCCAAACTCCAGCTACGACTGCTGCTCCTGCGGGGGATACAAAGGATAAAGATAAGGAGAAGGCACCTGCCGCTCCATATAAAAGTCCATGGAAAGGTAAGTTAGAGGGGGAGTTACTCGGAACTTTACTCTTAACTCCGGAACACCAAGATGCAGTGAAAAAAAATTCTAATCTATGGATTACGGATAATCTTCGTTTCGGTTTACAGATCCGTCCTAGATTCGAAAATTTTAATAATCAGGATTTCGATAGATCCACAAACGATTCCAAGAACTACGTCACTCAAAACAGCCAGTTCTGGACCCTTTTGGATATCAATGAGTCATTCGCGGTAAAATTGACCATCCAAGATACTCGTTTATATGGGCAATACAAGGATCCGAGCGGAACAGGATACGGACCAACTTCTTTTACGAATTCTATTGGAACGGCTTATGCACCCGGAAGCACGGTGCCCGTAAAAAATAATACGGATATCCGAGAAGCTTATGTGATCTGGAAAGATTTCCTTCCTTATACCAAACTGTATCTAGGTCGTCAGGTTTTTTCATACGGAGATTCTCGGATCATAGGTGCTCGTAACGATAGTCAGATCGGTAACTCTTTTGATGGGGTAAGAGTTACATTTGATACCAAAACCTGGTCCACTCATGCAGGTTATACAGTTCTTGCAGAAGAGAGTAACGGTCCGAACGGATTTGTGACTGCAAATAATCAGAAAGTCGGCGGAGCAAAAGCTCTGAACGATACGTATCTCGCTTTCTTATATAATACTTGGAAACCTTCCGAAGAACTCGTAGTCGATCTATACGAGATCGGTGTTATCAAAAAGTATAATACTACTACAGCAACCGGACCTCTTGTAGATCCGAATGAGAGAACGAACGGTCGAGACAATCTTTTCACTACCGGTATTCGTTTAAGTAATAGAACCGCTTCCGGTAGAAGTCTTCCTGTAGGAAAATCCTGGGACTGGGGAGTGGAATATGCAGCCCAGACAGGAAGTACCGGTCAAACGATCGATGCTTCTTGGGACATATTGAATACTACGATCGGAGATGGAGCGAACAAACATGCTGCCTATAAGGAAACAGTTCAGCATGACGCTTCCTTCTTCTTGGCTCAAACAGGTTATAACTATAAAGGTTTCCGAGTAGGAGTCCAATTCGCAAGAGCTTCCGGCGATCCGAATAGAACCGATGGAAAATCCGCAACCTGGGATCCTTTATTTGCCACAAGATCGGGTGGATTCCCTTATTTCGATTCAGGGAACGGTATCGCAAACTCAGCCTTTTGGTCGAATGTAAGAACTTCTTCCATTCATATTCAGTACTATGATGATACTTGGGGAAGATTCATTTTCGCGATTTACGATATTCGAAAGGATAAGGTTCAAGACGCGTGGTATGACGGTAACCGCAACGCAGTTACGGGAAGCACGGGGTACGATGCAAACGGAGACTTTGTAACGAATAAGACGGTTACCGGAAGTACTGAAAATTATGCCAATAATCCTTTCCTGAAAAATTGGCAACCAGGGCACAGGCTTTTATTGGAATACGACCTGATTTATATCAAGAAGATCGGCGACTACTTCTCTATCTGGGCCGGAGCTACCGTTCTTTATGCGGGAGATGCGATCAAAAACCAAAAACAATTCAATATCGATAAAAATAGTACCTATTTTTCACTTACTCTTCAGTTTGCCATCTGAATCGGGTAAACCCTCGAGCCCGGCCTTTTTTTGAGAAAGGATCGGGCTTTTTCTATCCTTTCCCCCTTTCCGCTCGTCCAAACAAGTACAGACCAAATCTAGGGGTTGTCACAGATCCGGGAATTCAGGATTGACCATACTTTTAGAAATCGCAACTTGGTTTCGAAAGTTATGGAGTCGATAATGAATCTTAGGAGAAAGAGAAATCCTATTTAGGTCTAATCGTCCATCCCATGAAGAAAATTCGGATCCTTCTCTCTCCAAAATTTAGGCTTAGAGCCGGACTTTTCATATTCTTCTTTTTTCTAACGAACTCATTACAAGCCCAATCCCAGGCTGTCTCAGAGTCCTGGATTTCCTCTTTGAACAGATGGCTAGAAACCGGTATCTCTGGTTCCGAATTCGGATTTAATTCCGCGATCTTCCTGGTATTAGGAGGTCTTTGTGCAAGCCTTCTTCCTTGCGTTTACCCTTTATACCCGATTACTGTAGGAATCATCCAGGCAAGGGGGGAAACCGCCACGAACAAAATGTTCCATCCTTTGGTGTATTACACCGGATTGGCGTTCATGTATTTTTGTTTCGGACTCGTGGCAGGAATTTCGGGAGGAGCCTTCAACACGTTACTTAGATATCCCGGAACAAATTTATTTTTAGCGGCACTTATTTTTTTACTAGGACTTGCTTCATTAGGATTTCTATATTTACCGATCTTCCCGAATAAAGAATGGAGAGGTTGCCAAGGTTGGAAAGGCACCTTCCTCTTGGGAATGGGAGCAGGTTTTCTTTCTTCTCCTTGTGTTGGACCGATCGTCGTTGCTATTTTGATCCAAGTAACTGCCGGAGTCCAAAGTATCAGTATTTACTCATTGGCCGTTTCCTCTTTCAAGATGGCATTATTCGGACTTGGTCTTGGGTTACCGTTTTTGTTTTTAGGAGTGTTTGGGCTTTCTCTTCCTCGCGGAGGTAAGTGGACTAGATGGATTCAGTTTGTCTTGGGATTCGTGGTCTTTTATTTTGCATGGTCTTATTACAACAAAGCAATGCAATTATGGTCGGTTCCTTTCGATTTGAGTCTTTGGATCTTAGCTGCAGCCTTTGGGGTTTTGATCACCGCATATTTTTATCAACCTAAGTCGCTTCTTTGTACCGAAAGAATGAAGAAGGCGCTACTTCTCACGGGACTGATCTGTTCTAGCGCGATCCTGATCCGACTTGCCGGTTGGGGAACAGTTCCAGGCGGGACCAAGAAGGATTTGGTGGAAGAGCATGGAAATTTAGAATGGCATCGAATTTCCGAGACCGCATTTGAGACGGCTCGTAACGAAGATCGTTTGGTATTTGCGGACTTTTACGCGGATTGGTGTTCTAATTGTAAGGCCTTCGAGGACTTGACCTTATCCGATATGAATTTGAACCAGGCCCTAGGGAAAACGATCCTCCTAAAGATCAAGGATGATGATAAGGATTTTATAATATATGAGAACGATCCTAGATTTCCGGAATTGAAGATCGGTCTTCCTTTTTTTGTGATCTTCTCTTCGGACGGAAAGGTCCTTTTTAAAACTACGAATTACTTAAACACGGCGGATATGATCCGCACCATCAAAGGTGAGAAGTTCCACGCCTCGGGGGAGTGAGGCGCAGAGATTTTTCACACAGAGACGTGGAACCGGAGAGAGGGATTAATTTCGCACGGAGGCCACTGAGTTCACAGTGAAATGTGATGTAGGAATTCCAACACGGATTTGGAAGAAAGCCTCTTGTTGACTAAGGATGGATTTTGTGATAAGGAGGATCAGGTTTCCCACGAGCCACTCCCCCCAATCCCAATGCAGGGTGGGGGCGGCCTTTGTTTCATGTAGGAGTTCAAACAAAGATATTGATTTCACTTCAGGGAATTCTTACGGTTGTGAACTCTTTGCAAAATTATTGGATTAAGCCGGAACAGGTTCCTTCTCCCAGAGTTTCCATTTCACTAAGAAGTAAATACCGACTAGTATGATCGCGATAGATACATACTGAGATTGTGAAAATCCATGCCAATAGTATCCGTTCAAGAAGGTAGTAGTCTCTCCGGTTGCTCCTGGAATGTTTGATTGGACCGGAGGATCGAAAAATGGGATCACTGCCTTATTCACTCTTAAGAATTCGATACCTAATCTTGCGATTCCATGTAGGATCAGATATTGAGCGCCTAAACTAAATCTTTTGAAGTTCTGGAACCTGGCCCACTTTTGGAAGTAGACGAAGAATAGAAAAGATATAACCGATTCCATGACCGGAGTATTCCAAACGGGAACCCCGCTTGGGACAGCGCTCGTAGGCCAGTAGGTGAATGTTAAAATTGGAATGTCCGCATGCGTTGCGAATCCGTAACAGCCGTCTCCTGAAACAAAACATCCCAATCTACCGATCGCATATCCTAATGCCATACTAGGAACCGCTGCATCCAAATAAGCTTTTATATCCAATTTGTTTTGGATCATATACAAGCTAATGAATAAGATCCCGAATAAGAATCCTCCGTAAAATACCAAACCGCTGCCGGAGAATAAACTGGACCAAAGTCCCGGGCGACCGGGAAAACCGTCAAAGTGAGTGAGTGGATATAAGTATTTTCCGTCGAAACCCGGAGTATCTACAAAGATTTGGTCCCAGATCTCAAAGATAAAAAATACCTTAGCACCTACGAATGTTCCGAAAACTCCTAAGATCAAAAGCCAATCCGCATGGGTCGGATCCAAATGTTTTCTTTCTAATTCTTTGGGTAAAAAATAAGAAGCCGCTAAAAATGCGATGACTACTAAAATGCTGAATGTGGAAATTCCTTCCCAACCGCTACTTATGTATTTCTGGACGAAAGGTACGAGTCCGGGAATATCTATGACTTTATACATGGTTCCTTCTTTGGATCTTTTTTCCCTTATATTCGTTCCCCGAATCGGGAAAGTTTCGGAGAGATTAAAAATTATTCCATATTTACGAATTCTGCCGGGTCCATAGGAGGATCATAACCTATATGAACCTCATAATGCACATGAGGCCCTGTGGCTTTCCCTGTGGAGCCTACATTTCCGATGTGCTGGCCTCTGGTCACTAATTGTCCTTTTTCTACTAAGACGACGGAACAGTGACCATACACCGTATAAAATCCGTTCAAGTGGTTGATACGAATACTTTTTCCAAGCCCTCCTGCGGATTGTCCATTATCTTCTATCACACCCGGAGCAGTTGCGTAGATCGGAGTTCCTTCTCCTGCTGCAAAATCGATCCCTGAGTGGAACTCTCCCATCTCCACTAGACCGAAAGGATCCACCCTTCCTCCGAACGTAGAAGTCACAAATCCTACTCCCGGTTTCAAAGGCCGACCTCTCGGCATAGCGTATAAAATGGATTCTCTTTCTTCCAAATAATCAAATGCGTTTTGGAATGCATGTTTGATCTTGTATAATTCGATATTTCTTTCTGCAAAACCTTCCACCGTATCGGAGTATAGATCCATGTTAGTCGAAGATTCCGGGATATGTTTCTTTAAACTAAATTCAGGTACGTAATCAAATGTGAGAATTCTTTTCCAAGGAACTTCTTCCCAAGCGACTAGGTTCAACTGCTCCGTCTTTTTTTCTAATCCGGTAATTTCTTTCTTAGCGTCTTTGAGAAGAGAGTTATAATAGAGAAAGAGTCCCACATTATTATCAGTCTCTCGGATCAACTCACGATTCGGTACGAAAAAGAAGTTCATGTAGACCACGAAAGCGCTCGCAAGCAGAAAAAGTAGAACGGAAAGTACTCCCAAGAATGCTGCCATAAAAACACTTAGCTCCACATTCAGAACAGCTTCGTGATCATGAGGCACGAGTAGGAAAGAAATTTTCCGAGACCCTTTTTCTTTGATTTTTAGCCAGGAAGAACGAAAGCGAAGATACTTGATCTTCAGCCTTTCTGCGGCTTTGGGGCGGTCTTCGAACTTTGCCTCGTTGTTCATAGATTTTTACTTGCAGGTAGGGGTCCGACAGGGATTATAGGACTTAACTATCCCATCATATGAAATTTCTGTCCAATCTCTTCAAGAAAAAAATAGGATCCGTCGACGACATTCTTATTTATCCGGAGGGACGGAGATTTTATCGGGATTCACATCCGATCCGCAAGACCATGATCGACGAGGATGCTGTTAAGATCATCCATCGTCTCCACAAATTCGGTTACAAGGCCTATATCGTAGGCGGAGGAGTGCGGGATCTTCTCTTGGGACGCAAACCAAAAGATTTCGACGTAGTCACAAACGCGACTCCGAATCAAATTAAAAAAATCTTTAATAACTGCCGTATCATCGGTCGCAGATTCAAGATCGTTCATATTCTTTTTAAGGGAAAGGTGATCGAGGTCAGCACTTTTCGTTCTCTTCCGGAACATCGTTTCGAAAAACATGTGGAAGAGCAGGACTATCTGATCAAACGAGACAACAAATTCGGAACACCTCAAGAAGACGCTGCACGAAGAGACTTTACCATCAACGCGTTATACTATGATATCCGTAACGATTCCATCGTGGATTATGTGGGCGGATACGAAGACATCCAAAGTAGACAACTCAGAGTGATCGGAAATCCGGATATTTCTTTCAGAGAAGATCCTGTCAGAATGTTGCGTGCAGTTAAGTTTGCAGTTCTTCTCGGCCTAAAAATAGACAAAGGGACTTCCAAGTCTATTAAGAAGAATGTCCACGAGTTGGAAAAAGCTTCTTCCTCCCGTATGTTGGAAGAATATAATAAAATTTTCCGCACTTGGAGAACTTCTCTTATTTTCCAAGGAATGGCCCAAAACTCTCTTTTAGAAGTTCTCTTTAAAGAAGCATTCGAGAAAGAAAGAAAGAAAAATCCGGATTTTGGGGACAAATTTTTAGAAACCAGAATCGGAAAACGTTTGGTGATCGCGGATAAATTATTGTCCGAGAGAGAGGAACTCACTCCTCAGATTTTCTATGCACTTTTATTTTCCGACCTCGCGGAAGAATCTTTAACGAAGAAGAGCGGGGGACACCTGGTCGCTTCTTTAAAACAATCCTTGGAGCCTATTTTTCAGAGATTAGGGACTCCTAAAAAAGATAAAGAAAGATTGATCAAGGTTTTCGCTTCCCAAGAAAGATTTACTCATACCGAGGACGATAAAGCTTCGCAAAATAATTTCTTCCGAAAGAAAGATTTTTTCTACGATGCATTTTATGTCTTTAAGATCAATGGGATCGCGGACAATAATGATCAAGCCTTGCAATCCGCATTTTTTTGGGAAATCTCCCTCCGAAAAAGACCGGTTTTACCGAATAGTATTGGCGGCGGAGGCCGAAAAGAGAGAGAAGGCCGTCCAAATAGAAACCGGAAAGAAAGAGAAGGCGGTGGCGGCAGATTTAAAGATCGTAATAAAAAGGGCCGTCAAAACGGGGAAGGCTCGAAGCCGCAACCGGAAGCAAATTCGACGGATTCCGATTTTACCGACTCAGAAGACTGATATTGATCTATTCGAAGGATTGGATCACGAATTGAAGACTGGTTTTCCCTTTGAAAGTGTTCTCTTCCAAACAACCCCAGAGATCCAACTCACCTTTTTCCCTTAACGATTGGGAGAACTCTTCCGCCTTATTCCAGATAATTGCTTGGATGGATTCGGAAGACGACAGAATTTTAAACCTTGCATGTTTGCCGTCCGACAAAGGACGATAAGAAAGTATTCTCGCACCTTTTACGGAAAGTAACGGCGCTGGATTTTCCATTCCGAAGGGTTCGAATAGCCCAAGCTCTGTATATAAATTTTCTCTTAATTCTTGAGGACGGAGACTCACGATACTTTTAGTTTCTTCTTGGAGGCTGGAAACTTTTTCGGATTCCAGCCAGTTTCCCGCTTCTTGGAAAAGAATTTCTGCGAGTTTCGGGATCTGATCTATGGAAAGCGAAAATCCTCCTGCTTCCTTATGACCTCCGAACTGGTGAAATACATTCTCCGCTTTTTTGAGAAGGTTTAGTACGTTCTCACTGCCGTACGCTCTTACACTTCCTTTAGCATGTCCATGATCCGGTGCGATGAATACTACGGGTCTTTTGTATTGTTCCACAAGTCTTGTAGCTACGATCCCGGAAACTCCGGGTTCGAAATCAGGTTCGTAACAGAAAAGGATGGGTCTTTCCGTTCTTTCCCTTTTTCTTTTTAGAAAACCTTCGACCCGGAATAGATTTCGTTTGGTTCTTTCTCTTCTTTCTTCGTTTAATTTTAGAAGGTTCGTTGTAAGAGATTCCGCTTCCTGCTGTGAGTTGGAAAGAAGAAGCCCGAGGGCCGCTTCCGTTTTCTGCATTCTACCTGCAGCGTTCAATACCGGTCCTATGCTCCAACCCAGATCTCTAGAGAGTACCTTCTTCTTATCTAAATCCAATTGAGAGAGAAGTTTTTCCAAACCGGGACGATGTGAAAAATCGCCCGTTTTGATCTTTTGTAATGTGGAACATCCTTCCTTAACGATGATCCGATTTTCACCCACCAGAGGCATCATGTCGGTGATCGTACCGATAGAAGCAAGGTCTAAATTTTTTAGAACCTGCTCCCAGATCGCTGGAGAAGAAGAGATCTGAGAATGGAAAACTTCCCTTTCCGGAAATTGAGTCTTGGAAATCGCGGACCAATCTATAAAATTTCCGGAAAAATGTTTTTCGGCTTCCGACTTATCCCCTTTAAAAAGTCTGATCCCGTTTTTTACGAGTGATCCGCTGAAAAATGTCTCTCCATCGGGGATCCAGACCAAAGAATTATAATGTTCTAATGTAGTATAAAGCCAGGCTGTGATCAGTTTCCAAGCGATGACGGAAGTGCAGATCTTTTCTGTAGGATAGAGAGAATCTCCTCTTTTTGGAGAGATAAGTTTGCAAGAAGAAGGTATTCTGTCCGGTATTTCGTGGTGGTCTAATACAACTACCTGCATTCCTTCCTTATTCAATTCTTCTATTTCTGCGCTGTTACTTGTTCCGAAGTCGAGAGTTACAAGTAAGTCCGGTCGAACCTCTCTCACATATTTCATCGCAGGTTCGCAGAGGCCGTAATCTTCTTCACTAGAAGTTTTTACGTTCAGTTTTCCAGGATGTATTTCTCGTAAAAAATTGGCTAGTAAGCTCGTGGAGCAAACTCCGTCGCTGTCTCTATCCCCATAAAGTAAGATCGATTTTTTTTCCCGAACGGCCGATTGGAGAATACGGATAGATTCATCCATGTCCGGCAATAAAAACGGAGAAGGAAGATCCGCAATCGTTTCGGTAAGGATCTTGGAAGGATCGGAAACTCCTCCGAACTTTGTCCCGAATACATGGTACTGGAGGGGGGTCAGGCCTTGGATGGAAGATTTTGGTAGGTTTTGAAAATCCGGTCCATGCTGGGGCATAATTACATGATACAATTTCCGCTGAATTTTGCCCCTGATTCGATTTCCAGATCCGGGGTGCGAACATCACCGACTAATTTTCCGGTCTTGCGGACGGAAACTTTGGAGGCAGCACTGATATTTCCTTTTAGGTCTCCCTCTATTTCCAAGGTCCCGGTCTCGATATCTGCCTCGACTCTTCCAGTCTCTCCCACGATCAACGAACCCGTGGTCTCAATGGTGCCTTTGAATTGGCCCTTGATCTTTAGCGCGTTATTGAAACGTAGTTTGCCTCGGAATTGGATGTCTTCCCCGATAATCGTGTCTATGGATTCTTCACTCATGAGTCTCCATTCTCGGACCCCGATCGGACCTTTCAAATGTTTTTCGAAGACATAAATCTGTTTTTTTGGGTCCGCACAGAGCTCACGGAGGGCACAGAGAAAAGGGGTTACCGGATGTAGGAGTTTCTACAAAATAAACTCTCCGTGATCTCAGTGTTCTCCGTGCGAAACGAACTAGAACGCTGCGACTAGAATTGTTTCGATCTCGTTTTTAGGAAGTTCCCTAGGAAGAGAATCCAAGAAAGGAAAAGAAGAAGCAAGGCTTGCGATCCCTGGCAGATCTATCTTACGCACCTCGTATTCGGAAAGCCTTTGCGGTATCTTAAGTTCGATATAAATTTTACGGATCCCTTCTACCGCTTTGATGGCCGCCTCGATTACAGAAATATTGGTGATGTCCTCGTCCAAGGCCTTTGCGATCATAACGTATTTTCCGGCGGAGGAAGTGAGGTTGTATTCCATCACGTGGGGAAGAAGAATGGACATTGCCTGGAAAACGTCCAGGTTCGTTAGGTTAGAAGCAGCCAATGAAAGTGCATAACAAAGTCCTAATGAACTGGAAGAATGGGACATCCCCACAAGAAGGCTCGCACCGAAGATCGCGTTTTTATACTGTAGGTTTTTAGGGTCCCTGATCGCAGGCACAAGATTCTTATAAATGATCTCTATCGCACGAAGGGAAGAAGAGTTTGTGAGTTCGTTGGAATATTTGGAAAGAATACTATCCACTGCGGCCGCTAAAATTCCCACTCCAACTTTTGCCACGTCGGCAGAAGTCATAAAACTACTGATCTTGGCGTCGGCGATCACCATCTCCGGAAAAAGAAATTCATTCGAGTAATAACGAACAGTCCTATCGTCATCCATGTATACTGTGGCGGTCGGGGAACATTCCAATCCCATTACAGGATGAGTAGGGATCAGAATAAGAGGGATCGGTTTTTTCAGCCTAAGATTTTTTTTCAGGATAAAAACGTCTTCAGCGAATGCGTCGTTATTCGCAAGGAGAGCGACTAACTTTGCCATATTCAAACTTTCGTAAGAACCGTAACCTATGATACAATTTGCGTTGGAGATCCTGGCGAAGTAGGCGGCAGTATCTAGTTCTTTTAATGTTGGTTCCTTCTCTATATTGTCGTAGAGAATGACACCGTCTATATGTTTTTCTAGAGAAGTTTTGATGATGGAGAACTCGTCCATATTCTCCAACTCGCTTTGAGTGGAAAGAATGACCGCACGATTGCCGATATTTTTGACGAAGTTCCCCATTTTGAAACCGCAATCGACTTCAAAATGGATTTTGGTGGGAAAACTAAAATTGATCCAGTCAGGGAGTATCGGCATTTTGTGTCGTTCTCCCTTTTAATTGAGAGGAAGTATGAAAAATCCGGAATCCAAGGGAAACAATTCCGGATTTAATTATGGATTAACGGCCTAGAAAGGATTCTGCGATACGATCAGCTACTGCGTTTAAGATCTCAGGGCTGAGATTATCGTAATCTCCGTTCTTTAATTTTTCCTTCACTTCTTTCAGCTTGTTAGAACGTTCCGAATCCACCGGACTTGCTACGATCTTTTGTGCGATCGTTTGCACTTCCGCTTGGATACGAGCTTCCGAAGCCTTTTGTTTTGCCGTGTCGGAAATAGAAATATTGTCGAATGATTCCTTAGATTCGGTTTTGCGTACAGGAGTCGACTTACGTGGCTCGTAAGATCCTCCACCAATGCCGCCAATTTTATCGATAGTCATGGGTTTTCCCTCTCACTCCAAAGTATCGGCATCTCCGACACGTCCGTTAAGCATTTTTTTAGGATTTGTATAGATTAGCACCACAAATTCTCCCTTTTCCGGGAATTTCAGGGATTCCAGCGTCTGAACGGGTTCTATTTTCAGGATTTCTTCATGGATTTTGGTTAATTCCCTTCCTAAAAGGATCGGAGAATTTGGAAAAATTTCGCGGATAGCAGACAAGGTGTCTCGGATCCTATGGACCGATTCGAAGATGGTAAGCACCCCTTCGAAGTTTTCCCATTCCTTGAGCTGGTTTCTTTTTTTGCCCTTCTTCTCTGATAGAAAACCTAAGAAGAGAGAAGGCTGCACTTGCCAACCGGAAACGGAAAGCATGGAGGTGAGAGCGCTTGCTCCCGGGATCGGAACGATCGGAATATTCTCCTCTCGTAAAATTCGAACTAGTTGGGAACCGGGATCGGAGACTCCGGGAGTTCCTGCATCCGAGACCAGGGCCAAAGTTTTCCCGGATTTTAGATCTTCTATAATACCTTTATAAGGTTCGGTTCCTTGGTCCTTGTATAAGGTCCTTGTCTGGGTGGAAATTTCGTAGGTTTGGAGAAGTCTTCTGCTATGTGAAGAATTTTCGCAATAGATAATATCCACTTGTTTAAGAACTTGGACCGCTCTGAATGTGATATCTTCTAAATTTCCAATCGGGGTGGCGACAACATAGGCGGTACCTGGTCGGACGATAAATTTAGAAGTCGTAGCTTCGATCATAGATTACAACCCGGCGGAGATTCTCCCGCTGGGCAGGCGCAGCCGGTAGCTGCATTTCCCTTAGTACAAGGATTACAAGCGGTTCCGACAGGACAAAGAGATTGGGTGGAAGCAGAACAGCTTGCCACAGTACATGCGGTAGGATTACAACTGGTATTGGTCCCGCAATGATCCGGATAGATGGAGCTACATCTTGTGACCGGAGTGGACATATTCGAAGTGATTCCAGTATTCAATAATGCTCTTAATGTAAAAGTATAAACCTCACATTTTTGGAACATCTGCACAGGCGAGAATGGCTGCAAATTTTCGATCGTCTGAGTTACTACATTGGATGTGGAAGCTTGGACTGCTAGCTGAGGAAAAGAAGGTTGGACCCCGTTTTCCAGATATAGGTTTGCGTTACTGATGGTTTCTCCCGCGGAAGGAATCGCAAAAGTGATATAAAGATTATAACCTACGAATTGAGGTTCCAGGTTGGTAATATAATATTTCAGATCGTATTCAGGCCGATGCGAATCTAGATTATCATACTTAGCAGTTATGGAAAAAATCTGGGGAACACCCACCGGTGTAAGGAACACATAAGGAGACTGGGTTACATCGGTATTCGTTCCGCAAGAGGCGAAAAATATAAAAAACGAGAATAAAACCGCCTGAACGGCAGGGTTTTTTAGGTTGCCCATCTTTAGGGTCTGTTGGATTCTAAATTTACAACCCACAAGGATAGAATTCGACCTTGGAGTGGTCTTACAACTAAAAAACTGAGGCTTCCTCACCGTGACTAGAGTTCGAACATTATTAATTTCCGTAGTTTTTGTAGTATTCTTCATTTTCTTATTGGTAGTCCTATTTTGGACCGACGACGACAAATCCGAATCCAAAAATAAACAAAGCGAAGCGGAAACATTAGCCAGTATTTTTGCCGGAGGATCGGGATCTACTTCCGGGCGTTCTGCTTATGGAAAAACAGGCGCAGATCCTTCTTTATTCGATTCCGACTCTGCTTTTTTCAAAGCGGGAAAAGCGGAATATCGGGAACCGGAAGCGGGGGAGCCTTCTTCCGAAAATAAACCGGGAGCGCCTATTGCCGATTCGGATAACCCTGTAAATCCTCAAACAGGAAAACCGTATACAAACGAAGAGATGGAAAGATTTGCTCAGTTAAAGGAGAAGTTTCCGAATAACTCGCTTCTTCCTAGCCGGATGAGCCCAGCGGAAAAAGAACAGAGAAAAGTATTCGAACAAAGAGTGTCCGAAGCTACTAGAGCAGTCTTAAGCCGTACCGCATCCAAGGAGCAAACGGTAACGTATTACGATTATATGGAAAAACAATCCAAGGATAGATTGGAGATCGTAAAATACTTGGTGGATCTGCAGAAAGGTTCCGGAGATCCAGAGCAAGAAAAGAAATTAGAGACCATCCAACAAACTATGATCCAACAATTGGAACAAGTGCAGAAGGATAAACAAAGAGCTTACGAACAAGCCGGACTTTAAAAAGAGATCTCGCTCAAGATCGGAAAACGGAAGCTGGATTTAGGATCCAAACCGTACTCGTCCAAATGAAAAGAAGGTGGAAGCCTTTCTCTTTTCCATTGGCTTGCGGAGAACAATTTTAGAAATTTCTTTTTGCCTTCCTCCGCTTCTTTGGGATCGGACCATTCTTGGGATCCTAAAAGATGATCCGGAGATTTTCCGAGGAATACAAAATTCCTTTCTAATTTTTGGAGAAGAGGGTAAGGCATTAAGTCCTTCTCGTCTTCTTGTTTTTCCGAAAGTGGCTTTAGTTCGGCGGTAGGTTTGGCATTGAGAATTTCTTCCAGCGATTGTATTCGAGGAAGAATAATATCTTTTCCTTCATAAACATTCTTTAACCAAGAAAGTAAAAATTCCTTACTGACTCCGGTGAGTGGTGCAACAGAACCGGAAGAATCCCCATCCATTGTAGTGTATCCTACGCTCGCCTCACTTCTATTTCCCGTTGAAAGCAGAAGATGGCCATTCAGATTGGCAAGTAACCAAATCAAAGGAGACCTGACTCTGGCTTGGATATTTTGTAGCGCAAGATTATGTTCTTTCCAGTTCGGAACAAGACCTTTGACGGCGGAAATTTTTTCCAACATGGATTTTACTTCCGAATCCACAGTGATCTCTGCATGAGTAAAACCTAATTCTTCCGAAAGTTGTTTTGCGGAATTTTTAGTTTGTTCGGAGTTATTTTCCGTTCCTTGGAAAAGTGTGAATAATAGATTTTTAGGATCGAATCCTAAGGATTCCAAATATTTGGGTCCGAGTTCTTTTTCGGAGAATAGGATTGCCGCCTTTACAAGAAGTGCACAGGTAGCGCTATCCGCCCCGCCGGAAAGTGATAATGTATATCCTTTTGTTTTGGATTTGATCAGATAGTCGAATAGACCAAGAGAAACGGCTCGGGTAAAATCATGAAATAGATCCGACTTGGAAACTTGGACAGAATTATTAAAGTCCTTTTGGGACCTGAGAGGCTGGATCTCTATTCTTTGCAGACCTTTTCCTCTGGATCTAAATTCTCTTGTGCCGGAAGATCTAAAATTCCTTGCACGATTGGATCTAAGTTCGGTGGAATCGAGATCTAAATGAGTACTTTCAAAATCCGTAAAGTGAAGTTTGGGGCCTTCTTCTTTTATATTTCCGTCTACGATCCCCATACAACCGCCTTCGAAGATCAAACGGCCTGACTCGTTTCCGTCCAAATTCGCATATAGGATCGCCGTAGAAGAATTTCTGGAAGACTCGGAGAACATTTTTTTTCGGATTTTTTGTTTTCCCAAAGCAAAGTGAGAAGCCCCCGGAGAAAGAATAAGATCCGCTCCTGCTTCTACCAGGTATTGTCCTGGTCGTGTTTGGACCCAGGAATCCTCACAGATCTCTATTCCGAAATTAAAATCAGGACTTTCAAAAAGGATGGAGCCGAAAGGAAGTTCCGATCCATCCGGAGTGATCGCATAATTTCTGGATTCTTCGCCCTTTGTGAACCATCTATTTTCGTAATGTACTCCTGTTTGTGCTAGGTTCTGTTTCGGGACAAGACCAAGGATTTGCCCGTTCTGTAATACCGCCGACACATTAAATAGATAAGGACTTTGGAAAAACGGAAGCCCGACAATTACGGTCTTACCGGAGCTAGCCTTCGCGATCTCTAAAAGACTTTTCCAAGACTGTTCCCAAACCCAAGGAAAATAAAAAGTGTCCTCACAACCGTAACCGGAAATACAAAGTTCCGGAAAAAGGATTAGAGAAGAATTTTGATTGGCCTGGATCGCAGACAGGATCTTTTCTCGATTTCCTTTAAAATCCAGTGCGGTCGTTTTTAAACTTACGGCTGTGCAACGGTAGACGGACATTTCACTCCTAGTATCCTAATATCGGGACTTGAGAAAAGGATTTTTTGTTCCGCACGGAGTTCACAGAGTGCGCGGAGTGCGGGATGTAGGAGTTCCAACAACGCTCGTTAAACTCAATTCCTCTGTGTTCTCAGTGCTCTCTGTGCGAACCGATCTCCAAATATATCCTTTCCGCTGCACCTCTGCCTGTTTCCACAAATTGGCGATTGGAAAAGCGAATGGCCTCTTTTCTTTCGGCGCTTAATTGTAGTATTTCTAAAACTTCTTCTTTCGTGCGGATAATAAATAACCCGCCTCTATGATTGAGTTCAATCGCTTCCGGAGCATGGTTGATCCTAGGACCGCTCAAAAGTGGAAGTCCGAAATAGGCAGGCTCCAATACATTATGCACTCTATTATGTATCGCTCCTCCTACGTAGGCAAAGTCCGCGGCTCTATACGCGTGCGCCAAGATCCCAAGCACATCAAATAAGATGACTCGGGAAGAAATCGAATCAAACTCCCTCCGAGAATACAAAGTATAATCCGGAGTGAAACTTTTGATCTCCGATTCCAACTGTGTGATCCTTGTTGGATCCGTTTTATGGGGGAAGATCCAGAACGCGGTATTTTGGAGAGAAGGTTCCTTTAAAAGCGGAAGTAGTAGTTTTTCACAAGGCTCGTATGTAGATGCGAGTAAAAATACCTGAGAGAAAGGATAATTTATGGGTCTTTTAAATTCTCTTTGGCTTGTTTCTATTTTTTGGATTACAGAATCGAATCTGGAATCTCCAAGTGTTTTGATGAATTTTTTTGGTCCGAGTAATTCTTTGAACTTCTCTTCCCCGGAAGAATGAGAAGTGAGAATTTTATCGAATAAGGAAAAGGCTGCTTTATAGAATTTTTTTTGGACAAATCCTTTTGGAGAAGTAATCACGGCTGAAGCAAGGACGGTCTGGATCCTTCTTCTTTTAGCGGCTAAAAGTAAATTAGGCCAACGATCCCAAGCCATACATACTAAAACATTGGGAGAAAATTTATTAAAGATAAAATTATAACTCCAAGGAAAATCCAAAGGCAGACGAAATTTCAGATCCGCCGGAAACGCCTCTAAACTGGAATCTCTTACGGAATCGGAGAATACACTTTGGAGAAGAAAAGTTTCCGGTTCCTTCTTCTTATATACTAAAGCAAGCGCCTTACATTGGTCCAGTTCTCCAACCGAAGCCGCGTGTAGCCAGACCACTTTTTGTGCTTTAGGTGCGAAAGGGTAGGAAAGTATCCTTCTCTTATCTTCTTTTCTGATTTTGAGAAAATTTTTTGCGCTCGGGAGGAAGAGTGAGAAAACGAAAATCCAGGGCCAAAGAAGGATCGTCAAAATCCGATACGTTATTAGCATAGTGGTATGAGATCTCCCCTTTTTGTATTCGACCTAATGGATACCTTGATCCAGGACCCATTTCATCTGGCATTAAAAGAACTTTTAGCCAGAGAACATTGGGAAGATTTTAAGAACGGTCGGGAAAAGCAAGCCTTCTTGGATTTTGAAATGGGAAGAATCGAAGAAGAGGATTTTTTCCGGAGATTCTATTTGGATTCTCATAAGGACAAGGGACTTCCTCATCCCAAGGATCTGAAGGAGAAGATGTTTTCCAAGATCAATCCTATTTCTGAAACTTTGGGGATCGTAAAAAGCCTCAAGGGCAAAGGTTTTTCCGTGGTTCTCGCGAGTAATTATTCAATTTGGTACAAAGAAATCCTGAAATTTCCGGAGATCGGGGAAATTCTTCATTCTCTGGATGCGATGTATTTTTCCTGCGAGATGGGTGTGAGAAAACCTGCCCAAGAATATTACCAATGGATAGAGACCGATTTCCCGGGAAAAGATTATGTGTTCGTAGATGATAACCCCACAAATGTGGAAGTTGCAGGGTATATGAACTGGAATGCGTTTAAGTTCAATCCTAAAAGGCCGGAAGAGCTAAAGGATTTCCTTATAGAGCAGTACCCCAATTGTCTTTGACATCCGCTCCCGGATACGATTCTTCTCTGCTGTCTATGAGTATCCCCAATCGGTCCATGTAAAAATAAAATTCACCTTTGGGTTGGAAAGGATTCGGCTTGATCCGGATGGAAACCAACTCTAAAGGAAAACGAAGAGATTGGTTCAGTCTGATATTTTTTGCAGGCACAGCAATTTTGGTCTCTATCCTTTTCCAGCCGTCGAATTTCAGATCTCCCAGTTCTAGAACGATCTCTTTGGATTTTTTCTGATGGAATACCAACTCCAAAACCACGTTATAATTATTGGAATAAGCCCAGAAAAACACGCGGGTTGGAATTCCGATCGGAAGACGGATCGGCTCCTTAGGGCGGATCTCCAGATGTTCATGTTTTGGATTTTCGAAGAATGTTTGGACCATCATGGATCTGTATTCTTCTTTTGGAGAAGCCTTGTACAATTCTCTTTCTTTCAAGAATGCGGGAGAGTCGGGGATTTGGGAAACATAGTCTATCCTATTTAAGAAGGATACTCCTCGGTACACTTCCCAAGGTCTTTCTCCTTCGAATGAATCCACTAGAAAAAGATTGTAATGCTTCCAATCGATTAGT
Source organism: Leptospira sp. B5-022 (assembly GCF_000347035.1). Lineage (GTDB taxonomy): Bacteria > Spirochaetota > Leptospiria > Leptospirales > Leptospiraceae > Leptospira_B > Leptospira_B cinconiae. The sequence continues at coordinate 182,623 of NZ_ANIJ01000032.1, read as the reverse complement.
ACTTTTTCTAATTGAAGGACTCTACTTGCCTCATCCTGGTCCCGTTTGACTGGAGGGGCCCAGGTAGCTTTAGGAAGGATCCAAAAACTTAGGCAAAAACAGAATAGAAAGGTCCGGGCCACTCTAGATCTTTCGGTAGATTTTACGGATCTCCTAATAAGAAGCCGGGTTTTTTGCCCAATTCTCGGGTTTTCCGGGCCGATAATTCAATCAGGTATTTTATGAACCGGGATATTCTCAAAGTCCTATTGAGCGGATTACTCATCCTGCTACTTGGATCTCTTGCATTTTATTTATATGTGGAGAGGGAGCGGATTGCCGCTTGGTACAAGGATAAAAACGTCCAAGTAGAGGAGAAGTCCCAACCGGAACGTACCATACTCACTCCGGAAGAAGTACCTGACGGAAAAGATCTATCTTCTCCGAACCAAAACTTTGACTCCGATTTTTCCAAACCCAAGGATACGGTTACCGAACCTTCTTCCCAACCGTTGCCAAAAGACTATGAGGTTCCGGGTTTAGGTAAAGAAAAGAAGGATACAATTTCCACAAAAACTCCGGAGAAGCAAGAAACAAAAGTTTCCGAAACTTCGGATCTTCCTAGAAGAGAAGAAATGGAGCGCCCTAGAACAAAACAAAGGGATGAAAGTTTAGTGGAATATGACGACGGCCCTAAACTGAAAAAAGAAAAACGTCATTCTAAAAAAGTTAAAAAAAGAAGAACGGTTCATTCTTCCGTAAATGCTAAGATCAGTTCCTTGGAAAAAAGAGTAGGACGATTGGAAAAAAAACTGGGAATGAAAAACGGGTCTCCCAAGAAAAAAAGTAAGATGTCTTTACGCAAACGTGTGGAAATCCTGGAACAAGAAGTTTCCGGTCTGAAAAAAAAGTCCAAGTCAGAATAGTTCCCTATAAAGTCGTGGGAGTTTCAGAAAATTATAAAACGATCATCCAAGAACTGGAGTCCCTAAAAAAATTAGGAACTCCAACACTCATCGCAGTTTCCAAATTCCAACCCAAAGAAAAAGTGCAAGAAGCGATCGCCGGAGGAGTGATCCATTTCGGAGAAAACAGGGTCCAAGAGGGGATTGAAAAATTTTCGGACTTGGGAAAACCGGAAAAGGATTTTATACTACATCATATAGGTCCCGTTCAATCTTCTCATATTCGAAAGTACGCAGGATTATATTCTTTTGTGCATGGAGTAGGTTCACAAAAAATTTTACAAGAATTGAAAAGAAGAATGGATGGGGACCGCTGGAAGATACGGTATTTCCTACAAGTCAATCTAACAAAGGAAGATACAAAGTCGGGATTTTCGAAGGAAGAAGTCCTGGTCCTTCTTCAAAAAAAAGAAACTCTAAGTTCGGAATTCTGTATATTAGAAGGATTTATGACCATGGGCCCAAGCTCCGGAGATCCGGAAGAAACCCGCAAGGTATTCCAAGAGATGGCTAAGATCCGAAAAGAATTTTATCCACAAGGAAAATTGTCCATGGGAATGTCCGGTGATTACAGAATTGCATTGGAAGAAGGTAGCGATTATCTTAGAATTGGGACCGCAATATTCGGAGAAAGAACATGAAATATAATAAGATCGGTATCATAGGTTGCGGGAATATGGGAGGAGCGATTTATCGTTCCCTTCAATCTAGAAAGATAGATGTAATAGGTTTTGATCCTTATCTAAACCCTAAAAAAGCGCAAGGAATGGTTTTGGAATCGGATTGGTCCCAATTCCAAAAGAAAGCGGATCTTTTGATCTTAGCCGTAAAGCCTGCAGAGGTTTCTAAAACTCTTAGATCCTTGGAAGCTCCGAAGGCGATTCTTTCCGTAGCGGCGGGAATTGATACTAGGATACTTTCTTCCTCCGCTCCTAACGGATCCAAAGTGGTCCGTATTATGCCGAACCTTCCTATTTTAGTGGGAAAGGGAGCTTTGGGCTACTACGGAGACAAGGAATTATACGAAAGTCTGCGGGAGATCTTCTCTCCTATCTCTTATTGTTTGGAACTTTCCAAAGAAGAATTATTAGATGCGGTAACCGGTCTTTCCGGCTCAGGGCCTGCCTACGTACTTAGGTTTATCCAAAGTTTGGCAGAAGGTGGAGTTGCCTCCGGTTTGACATATTCTCAAGCGTTGGAACTTTCCATACAAACCGTGATAGGTGGTGCTGAATTACTGGCAAAAGAATTGGAAAAGGACCCAGATACTCATCCGGAAGTTTTGAAAAACAAAGTAACTTCTCCCGGTGGAACAACGATCGCAGGTTTGGAAGAGTTGGAGAAGAATAAATTCCCTTTTGCTGTGATCTCCGCAGTGAAAAGAGCAACAGAACGTTCTAAAGAGTTAGGAAACTAAATAGAAAGGATTAGCAAATAAGAGATTTGTTTCTTTTTTATTAGGAAAGAGTAGAAAAGGTAGAAATTAAACGTCTCTTTGTCTACTTTTGAGGATAATGTTTGATGTAAAACGCTCTAGCGCGGACAGGATTCGAACCTGTGACCTTTGGGTTATGAGCCCAACGAGCTACCGGCTGCTCCACCGCGCGGCGTCTAAAACCATGTTTCCGTACCCCAGGCTGAAAGTCAAATGAAAAACCAAAAAGAGTTTGATTTCCCCGAGGAAAGCTTTTTGATGCTACTACCTCTTGCGGATCGACTTCACGGAAATTGTTCAAAGTCCGTAGGCGAAGAAACGGATTAGCGAAATAAATTATCTTTTCAATTTAGTATTGGGAGATTCCACAGTTGATCGGAAAAGACAATGATCCATTGATGATCGAATATTATGAGAAGAAGATCTATGATCAGAAACAACTTCTCGAGATCAGTAAGGCTCTTAATTCCACACTAGATTATAAGTATCTAATCGATGCTATTTTAAATATTTGTTTAGCTCAATTGCAAACTTTGAGCGCGGCTATCTTTTTAGCACCGGAAGCTGACTCTAATTATTTTGAATTGGAACCTAGTTTCAAAGGATTCGACCTTGCGGAAGATGATGCAGGGTTCCGGATTAAAACAGATGCACCTTTAGTTACTTTTTTAGAAACCAAACTGAAAGCAATGACTCCCGATCAGATCGAAGAGTCCATGGGCTTAAGTCCTGAACTGGAATTTTTAAGAAGAATAGGCGGAGACCTCATCATTCCTTTGAATGCAAAAGGGAAAGTGAACGGGTTACTTCTTTTGGGTGAAAAGATCACCATGGGAGAATGGATGGAAGAAGATAGAGACTTCCTTACCACTCTTTCCACTCTAGCTGGGATCGCAGTGGAGAACTCAAGACTCTACGAACTTGCAACCGTTGATATGATGACCGGTTTGAAAGTGCATCATTACTTCCAGACTAAACTGAAAGAAGAGATGGAACGTTGCCGTAAAAAAAGAACGAATCTTGCTCTTCTATTCACGGATGTGGACAACTTCAAAAAGTTCAATGATACTCATGGGCACCAAGCGGGGGACCAGGTACTTATCGAGGTCGCTGCAAGGCTGATCCAATGTGCGGGCAAACATGATATCGCCGCCAGATACGGTGGAGAGGAATTCTGTTTGGTCATGCCTGGAGCGGACTTAAAGCGGGGATTTGAAATGGGAGAACGTTTGAGAAAGGCGGTAGAGGCTACTTCTATTCCGAATCCGAACGGAGGTCCGGATTTCCAAGTCACTCTTTCTATTGGGGTTTCCGAGTTTTGGGCAAGTGATCGAAACAATAAGGATCTTATAGAAAGGGCGGATAAGGCGCTTTACGAGGCGAAACACTCCGGTAAAAACAGGACAATTTCCTTCCAAGTTCCGGTCCAAAACTAGTTTTTTCCCGTTTTTGTGAAGATTTTTCGGCTTATCGAATTCTAAAATTCGGCCGAAACCTCTAACATGGAAAAACAACTTGAGCTGGACCATTATTATATCAGCCAGATCGAAGAGGCGGAGCTCGGAAAACGTATCCGTAACCGTGCTTTAGGAAGAGAAGAGTTCGATTTTTCACCGTATTCCTGCTTTATAGAGTATAAAGCAAAGGATACTCAGACAGGAATAGAGTATCGGGATTGTGTGATCGACTATACACGTTGTCCAAATTCCCGTTGTATTAAAAAACTATTGTAATCTTAAAACGAACTTTAGGTGTTCGCTTTTCTAAAATTTTCTACTTAATAAGTCCGTTCCAATACTTGGGTAATCGATCGCTATTAAGCCCTACGCTCCACGAGTCCGGACGTTTGGACAAGCTCGTATAAAAAAGGATCGATTTTTTCCGCAAATTTGAGACCCTAATCGGGCTTTCGAACACTTACGATGCTTTTTTTTCCGAATTGTACATTCAAAAAAAGAACTATTCTTTCCCGAATGATTCTTACGTTATTCTTTTTTTCTTTAGCGGGATGTACTAGTTTCGATTTTCGGAATTTATTCTCAGGTTATATCCGCTATGAAAAAGACGCAGGGGGGATCTGGATCCGTCTTCCTTTAAAAGAAGTGGATCATCTTCCCGTAATTTATCTCGCTTTAGATAAAGATCGGGAACCTCTTAGATTCCTGATCGATACGGGTGCATTCGTTTCCTTTCTTTCCGAAGATCATGTGCCGGAAAATTCTCCTAAAAAAGTTTTGAGTGCAAGTTTTCCCGGCGGTTCCGTTCAGTCGGTACGAAGAACGATCAAAAATGATCTGTTCATAGGAGGGATCCGCCCATTCGAGTCTGTGGAATTTTATTCACATGTGTTTCCCAAAGAATTGAGAGTGGATGGGATCCTAGGAATGAATGCATTCTTAGGTTCGGTAGTTGTTTTGGATCTACCGGATAAAATTTCCCTATGGAGATCTTCTACGTCCAGTCCTGCACCCGGCTTTTTGGAAGAAAATCTATTTCCAATGTTTTTGAAGTCAGGGCAACCGTCTGCAGTACTTCTTCGCCCGCCGGGAACTCGAAAAGAATCTTGGATCTTGGACACCGGGGCCGAATACAGTGTTCTAGACTGGGAGACGATCAAATCAGATCATCCAACGGAATATTTGGAAGGAAAAGAAGCGACCGTATTCAACTTCGGTGGTGGCCGGCTTTCGGCAAAGATCAGAACGCTTCGGCCTTTTTGTCCTGTTTTTGTGAAAAACGATTCTGAAGGGATCGGTTTCTGCACTCCTGAACTCGAGGTATTTCCGGGAGGTATACCGCCGGATGCTTTGCATTCGGACCATAGAAGAGGGATCGTCGGGATATTAGGTCGGAATTGGATGGAAAACTATCGAATTCTTTTGGACACAAAAAGGAGTCTTATTGGTATAGTAGGAAAGGAATCGGTCTTAAGGAATGAATAAGGGTAAGATCATAGTAGCGATGAGCGGAGGGGTGGACAGTGCGGTTACCGCAGGTCTCCTCATGGAAGAAGGTTACGAAGTGATCGGCGTCAACCTGCGCACATGGGAATATGAAGCACCTGCCTGCGATACCACTAAAAAATCCTGTTGTTCTCCCGAAGATATCAGGGACGCGAGAGACGTTGGTCTCTCCTTAAATATCCCTTTTTATGTGATCAAGATGGAGAAACTTTTCCAAGAAAAGGTCATAGATAGGTTCGTAAACGATTACAAGGATGGAAAGACTCCGAACCCTTGTGTGGAATGTAATACTTTCGTGAAGTTCGGCGCTTTATTCGAAAAAGCGAAAGCATTAGGAATTGATAAAATAGCTACCGGACATTATGCAAATATCGTCGAGGTGGACGGAAGATATGCCGTCTCCAATGCGCAGGATATGAATAAGAACCAAGCGTATTATCTATACGGCTTGTCCCAAGAGAATCTGAAAAATACCGTTTTTCCTTTGGGTGGAATGACTAAACCAGAAGTTCGTGAGATCGCGCGTAAGATGGGGCTTCCGGTAGCAGAAAAAGCGGAGTCACAAGAGATCTGTTTTATTCCTGAAAACGATTACAGAAAGTTTTTGGCTAAGAAGAATATTAACTTCACTCCCGGCGTATTCAAATTACAGAATGGCGAGGTAGTCGGAGAACATTCCGGAAAAGAAAACTTCACGATAGGACAAAGAAAAGGTTTAGGTATCGCTTGGAAGGCACCTTTATATGTGATCTCTATCCAAGATGACGGGACGGTCGTTTTGGCGGAGGAAAAACAAACCTTTGTGGAATCTTTTATCGTAGAAGATCTGAACCTGCAAGCTTGGGCTCCCGTTTTAGAAACGGAAAGTTCCGAATGTAGGGTCCAAGTCAGATATCGTTCCCGTCCGATCAAAGCAAAAGTAGTACGTAACGAAAACTTTATACAAGTATTTCCTTTGGAAGAAGTAAAGGGTGTAGCTCCCGGCCAATCCGCAGTCTTCTATCCGAAGGATAGCGACTATTTACTTGCAGGTGGGATCATCCGAAAAGGAAGTGTGACCACTTACGAAAAATCCGATCTTAGCACATTCCAAAATTCGGAACTAGGAGTAAGCGTTCTTCCGTGAGTAAAAAAATCGCAGGTAAGACGATCCTAATCATAGGCGGAGGACTTTTACAGGTTCCGATCATCCAAACGGCAAAAACGATGCTTCTCAGAACGGTGGTAGCGGATATGAATCCGGAGGCGCCGGGTCTGAAAATTTGCGATCTTCCTCTTATCATGTCCACGAAAGACATAGAAGGAATGGTAAGAGAGGCTAAAAAATTATCCGCAACTACTAAGATAGACGGGGTAATCACTGCAGGAACAGACGCCAGTATGACTGTGGCTGCAGTAGCGAATGCGCTGGATCTTCCTGGGATCAGATTCGTAGATGCGGAAGCGGCTTCCAATAAAGTAAAGATGAGGGAGCGCCTGAAAAAGGCAGGGGTTCCTATTCCGGGATTTGCTCCCGTATGGAGTATCCAAGATACACGCGACGCGTTGGAATTCCTACAATTTCCGTTGGTCATGAAACCTGCGGACAATATGGGAGCTCGCGGGGTTGTAAAAGTAAATAATAGGGAAGAGCTACAGGCAGCATTCAAACACGCAAAAAAATATTCTCCTACCGGCGAGATGATCTTAGAAGAATATATGCCCGGTCCCGAAGTTTCCGTGGATGCGCTCGCATGGGACGGCAAATTTATGATCACAGGTCTTGCGGACCGTATCATAGAAAGAGAACCTTATTTTATAGAGATGGGCCATAATATGCCTTCCGCTCTTTCGCCCGAGATCCAAAAAGAAATAGAAGATGTGATGTTTCGCGGAATGCAGGCGCTTGGGATCAGAAGAGGTGCAGGAAAGGGCGATATCAAAGTGACTCCTACAGGAGTAAAAGTAGGAGAGATTGCCGCAAGACTTTCGGGCGGGTTCATGTCCGCTTTGACTTTCCCATTATCCAGCGGGATCAATTTGAATCGAGCCGCTATACTTATCGCTCTGGGGGAAGAGCCTGATAATTTAGAACCGTTATTTCATAGAGTATCTATCGAAAGAGCGTTACTCGCGCCTAAGGGAAAACTTCTTTCCATCGATGGATTGGAAGAGGCCAAAAAGATAGAAGGAGTTACCGATATCTTTCTTTTACATAAGGTGGGAGACATTATCCCGGAACCCACGAATAATATTGAAAAAACAGGACATGTGATCATCTCCGCGGAGAATTTAAGTCAGGCTGAAAGTATATTCTCCAAAGTATTGGAAACCGTTAAATTTACCTCGGACGAATTATACTCCATCTCCGAAAAAGAAATCGCGGCTAACGCGCGAGCTCGTTTTGGAAAAGAGATTTGCTGGGTCTGTAAGGTATGTGATGGGACGGATTGTGCTTCCGGTGTTCCCGGAATGGGCGGAGTCGGAAGAATGCTTAGCTTTCAGGACAATACCAAGGCCTTGGAAGAATATTCGATCCTACCCAGATATATCAGAGACAATGTGCAGGCAAGCACCGAAAGTCACTTTTTTGGACAGAAATTATCCACATCTTTTATGTGCGCCCCAATGACAGGTGCGATCACGAATATGAGCGGAGCCATGGATGAGTATACTCTCGCCGCGGTTTTGTTAGAAGGATGTTTGGCTTCCGGCAGCTTAGCATGGTTAGGCGATGGCGCAAGCCCGGAAAAATATCTGATCATTCTGGAAGCTCTTAAAAAGGTGGATGGAAAAGGTGTACTTATTTGTAAACCGCGAGAAGACGAAGGGCTCATCAAAGAAAGATTCCAAGAAGCGGAAGCGCAAGGTGTTCTTGCTCTAGGAATGGACATAGATGCAGTGAATTTCAAAACTCTGGTCCAGAAAAAGATCCCTTCGATCACAAGAGGAGTGGACGCTCTTTCTAAAATACGTTCTTATACAAAACTTCCTTTTATCCTAAAAGGTGTGATGAGTCCTGAAGATGCGATCCTTGCAAGAGAAGCTGGTGCGGATGCGATCGTTGTTTCCAATCATGGGGGCAGAGTATTGGACGATATGCCAGGGACTGCGAGAGTTCTCCCTAAGATCCGAGAGGCCTTAGGTGCTGATTTTCCGATCTCAGTGGACGGCGGTGTTAGAAGCGGCGCCGACGTTTTCAAAATGCACGCATTAGGTGCGAACAATGTTCTCATCGGGCGACCTATGGCGATTTCCGCGGTGGGCGGGGGTGTGGCTGGAGTCCGTTTTTTAGTGGGCCAATATACCGAAGGTTTGGCACAGGCAATGAACACGGTAGGAGTTTCCAAAATTTCCGAGATTAGGAAAGAATTTATTTTCAGAAAAAAAGAAGAGACTTCTTCTTAAACTTCCAGTTAGATTTTTCTTTTTGCCAGACTTTTGATACAATTCCACAATTGGTTTCCCGGTTGTCCCCCGAACGTATTAGTAGAATATAATGCAAAGTATAGAATACTATTCCGGTTTGGCGCTTTTGCGAAAAAGAGAGAGGAATGATCCGGAAAATTCCTTGAAACCAGTAATTTCCTTTCCCTAAACGAGGGAGCCGTTAAACTCGGATTCCTTGCCAAAGGGTCTGGGATTCCTTTAGGAGGAACGTTTGGATAGGACAGTCAAGGAAACAGAGGCTCTGACTAAAATCCTCCAAACATTGTTTGCGAGATTGCCGGTTTCCGTGGAAATTAAGGGCAGATCCTATCCCGCAAAAATCGTAGGGGTCAAAGACGGTCTTTATCTTCTCGTTTCTTTACCCGGAAAATCGGATGGGGAGAAGACCAGGATCCTATTTCTTACTCATAATAATCATTTTTTCCACGGTGTTTTTACGGTTGTCCAGAGGAATGCGGGTAACGGTTTGGAATTGTTGAGGATCCAGGCGGTAAAGGTCAGCGAGGCAAAACGGGCCCAGGGCAGGGTGGAATTGGAAGGTGGGGGCGGAGAGCCGATCATTCTCACCAATATTATCAATCAATTACACTTAAGACGTTCATTAGGTTTTATTGATAAAATAGTAGAGACTATCCTTCAGAAACATGCCAAAAAAATGAAGGAAACCTATCCGGATTCTTTGATCTATTTTTCGGATCGAATGGATAACAGGCTTAGGATCATGTACAATTTCGAACAATCCATCTTCGTTACCAATCGTTTGGAAAGAAGTTCGGGCGGAGTTGGACAAAATTTTGTTCCGATCGAGGAATACCTAAAACTTCTGGCTTTGAATAAGTTAGAATCCAGATTTATTTCCGAAATTTCGGTACTGATCCGTTATAAAAATTATACACCTCTCGGTTATGTTCAGGTGCTTTCCGACAAACCTATGGATACGGAAGATTATAATAAGATCACATTATTTGCCGCTGCAATTTCCAGGGATGTGATCGCTTCCGGGTTTTTCCAGGAGTCCAAAGAAAGATGTATCGCAGAGGATATCAGTAGGAGTGGACTCGGGTTTTTCCACGCGCAATCCATTTTCTTTTCCAGAAGTTTTGCAGTGGGAGAAATTTTGTTATTCGATCTGCAAATGAATCAGGAACTGAAAGGGACTTATCGGGCCGTTATCCGAAATATCACGAACACGGACAAAATGTTCCGTATCGGTTTACAATTCTTTAATTTGAATTCTAAGGAAGAAGAGATGTTGAACCGATTTGTGGATTCCAGATTAGGCCCGGGAGAAGGTTCTCAAGCGCCTGAATCGACAGAACAAGAGTCGGATACTCCCGTGGAAGGAGAGTCTGCTTCCGAGATGGAAACGGTATCGGAAGATATACCTGATATGGGATTCGAAGGAGAAGAAGAGTCTGTCTAATTCTCTTGTACAGGAAGGTCTTAGAACAAAGATCGGGAAAGAAGAGGCCGGTTCCAGACTTGACGTGTTTCTCGCTTCCAGATTCACATACCAATCCAGGTCCAATTGGCGAAAAATATTAGAAGAAGGTAAAATACTCGTCCAAGGAAAGCCTGCAAAACCTTCTTACTCCATCAAGGAAGGAGACGAGATACTTTATCTTCCGGGAGACAGTTTCGAACCTCCCATCCAAACGGACTTTAAAATTTTATACGAAGATACACGTTATATTGCGGTGGAAAAACCGGGTGATATTCCGATCCATAGCGCCGGAAGATACAGGAAAAACAATCTCACGGATCTTTTAGAAGAAGATCCTCGTTTCGAAAAAATATATACGATCCATAGATTGGATAGAGAAACGTCCGGAGTGGTCGTTTTCGCAAAAGATCCGGAAGCCGCTTCAAAATTAGCCGATCTATTTTCCAAAAGAAAAGTAAATAAAACGTACGTATCCTATGTTTGGGGAAATTTCCCTACTCGCCTTCGGGCAAAAGGATTTTTGACATCGGATCCTTCTTCTTTAATCCGCAAAAAAAGAAGGTTTCTTTCCGAAACTTCGTTTCAGAAATTAGAAATACCGGAACAAGATTCGGAAACCTGCGAAACCGCTTTTAGGAAAATTGGAGAAGGTATCTTTCAGGGATTATCTTTTTCTAAAGTATATTGTTTTCCTAAAACCGGAAGGCTTCACCAAATTCGTGCTACATTGTATTCTTTAGGATTTCCGTTAATCGGAGATAAAATTTACGGCAAAGATGAGAGAACCTTCCTGGAATTTATTGAAGGGAAAGATCCGGATTTAATCCAAAAACTCGGAATGGAAAGGCAGGCATTACATTCGATTTCTCTTACGTTCATTCATCCGTTTACGGGATTAATAACGAAGATCCGATCCGGTTTACCGCAGGATTTTCCTGAATGAACGAAAAACCTGGATTTTGGATCTCCTTATTTCCGCTGGGATTTTTGGTATTTTCGTTAAGTACGGCGGGATTTTTATTCGGAAGTGGGATCGCAGAAGGACCGGCCCAAATTTTATTATTCAGTGCGGGTGCGATTTCCGCGGGAATTTCCAGGCTCAGGGGCATCTCTTGGGAGGAAATAGAGGACACCGTTTTGGATTCTCTTAGAAACGTTTTGCAGCCGATACTCATCTTACTTTTGATAGGGGCATTGATCGGGATTTGGATCCGTTCCGGGATCGTGCCGGCACTCATTGTCTGGGGTTTAGAATTATTAAAACCGGAGATTTTTTTACCCTCAGCGCTCATCTTATCTTCCGTGGTTTCTTTAGCCACAGGAAGTTCCTGGTCCACTGCGGGAACCATCGGAGTCGCATTGATCGGAGTGGGGGCCGGCCTTGGGAAACCTTTGGGGATGGTAGCCGGGGCGGTTGTTTCGGGTGCCTATTTCGGAGATAAACTTTCTCCTTTTTCGGAAACGACAAATCTTGCATCCTCCATAACAGGGGTCTCCCTTCTATCACATATCCGTAATATGGCTAGGACGACGTTACCTGCATTCGGGATCTGTCTTTTAGCGTTCGGATTTTTAGGCTGGGGTAGCGGCCAGGGGGAAACGGAAACAGCTACAGAGCCGGTGATCTCCGCACTAAAAGCGGAATTCCAGATTTCTTGGGTTTTACTTTTTCCACCTCTTCTTACTTTCTTTCTCATCTACTTTAGGGTTTCCGCAATTCCTTCCATATTTATAGGGATCTTGAGCGGTGGAGTTTGTTTTGTTCTGACACAATCCAATATATATGCAAATTCTTTAAACTTGCAAGATGCAACTTCTTCCGCTTTTAAAAATTTAGTTTCAGCCGCTTCAGTAGGCACAAAGGTGAAAACCGGACATGCGGTCGTGGACGGATTATTATCCAGAGGAGGAATGTCCTCGATGCTTTCCACAGTTTGGCTGATTATCTCCGCTATGTTTTATGCAGGGATCATGGAAGGAGGGGGAATGACCCAAGTTTTAGCGGAAAAGATGTTAAATTGGGCGAAAGCGAGAGGTTCCTTATTCACTGCCACGGTATTTACCTGTGTAGGCACCAATCTTTTCTGCGCGGACCAATATCTAGCGATCGTGGTCTCAGGTAAAATGTTCAAAGAAGCGTATTCCAAAAAAGGATTGGATCCTAGAAATCTTTCCAGATGTTTAGAGGATTCGGGAACAATGACTTCCGCTTTGGTTCCTTGGAATTCCTGCGGTTCCTTTATGGCGACAGCTTTAGGAGTTCCTACACTTGTGTATCTTCCCTACGCATTCTTAAATTTACTTTCTCCATTATTCTCCTTAGTCACCGGATGGACAGGTTGGGGATTGGCGGGAAAAGATCCTGAATCTAAAAAAGATTATATCTGATATCTTTTTAGCTTTTAAGAAGAATCCGCTTTCTATAACATTTGCTCGATTATAAATCTTAGAAAAATGCTTGTGTCATCACGGCGATATGCGAAAATACTAAAAAAGTGAGCAAAAGCTCACATTTTAAAAAGGCATATCTCGGGTGAAATTCCCGAGTACTTCGAATATATAGGAGAGGAGTTCCGATGCCTAAATTCCATTTAAAAGAAAGGTATATTCCCGTTCTAGGACTATTAGTTTTGGGAATTTTGATGGGGGCCTTCGCTTCTTCTTGCAGCAGCAAAGAAGGAGAAACGACGGAAGGTTTTGCCCATGTGGTCATGGTGGATAATGCATTTTCTCCCCCTATGCAAAAGATCCCTGTCGGCGGTCAGATCGAATTTGTCAATTCAGGGGCCAATCCTCACAATGCGATAGCAGTGGATAAATCCTGGTCTACCGAAAAGAGTTTCGGTAATATCGTAATGCCAAGAGGGGCAAAGGTAAAGATCACTTATCCGAAGGAAGGCGTTTTTCCTTACTATTGTAGCTTTCACGCATCTCCGGATGGAAAGAGCGGAATGGTTGGGGATATAGTGGTGGGAAACGCGGCTTACAATCCTGCGGCAAGAGCCGGTAAAGATTGGAAGGTTGCTGAAAAATTTTCGGGAACCACACGTAAGGTTCCACAAATGTATCCTACTATCCAAAACGCAGTGGATGCTGCCTCTCCTGGAGATCTGATCCTGATCGACGAAGGTGTATATTACGAAGAAGTTGTGGTCACCACTCCTTCGATTACCTTAAGAGGAACGGATAGAAATAAAGTCATCTTAGACGGTCAATTCCAAAGGGCGAACGGTGTGATCGTGGTAGGCGCGAACGGTGTAGCAGTGGAAAACATGACTGCAAGGAACTCCACCTTAAACGGTTTCTTTTGGACCGGCGTAAAAGGATATAGAGGTTCTTATCTTACCGCCTATAATAATGGAGACTATGGAATTTACGCTTTCGACTCGGTGAACGGAGTATTAGAACATTCTTATGCATCCGGTTCTCCTGATGCGGGAATTTATGTGGGTCAATGTTATCCTTGTAAAGCTATCCTTTATGATGTGATCTCGGAGAACAGCGCATTAGGTTATTCCGGAACGAACGCCGGTGGAGAATTATACATCCTGAGTTCAATCTGGAGAAATAATATCGTAGGTCTCGGACCGAATTCGTTGGATAGGGAACTTCTTCCTCCGGAAAGAGAGACTACGATTATCGGGAATTTGATCTATGATAATAATAACCTGTCGGCTCCGATCAAACCTCTGGAATATCCTACTTACGGAACGGGGATCCTGATCGCAGGCGGTATTAATAATGTGATCAAAAATAACGTAGTGATCGGTCACGATAATTACGGGATCGCGATCTTTCCGAATCTGGACGAAAATTTCTGGTTCTCGCATAGGAATATCGTCGAAGGAAACATAGTACATTCTTCCGGTTTTGGGGACTTGACACTTGCAGGACCGATCAGTATCGGGAACTGTTTCTCTAATAACAAATTCCAAACCTCCGTTCCTCCTTTGTTGGAAAAAACGAATTCTTGTGCTTCCGGCATTAGATTCCCGATGGGAGGAGAAATTTTCACTGCGTATAACGCACTTTCTTTGATGGTGGATGCTACTCACGGGAATTATCCGAGCGGAGATTGGAAGAACCAACCGGTCCCTCCTCCTCAAACGAATTTACCTGGCGGAGTTTCCGCACCTATCAAACCTGCAATCCATCCTTTCGAAGACTTCGGTTTAGATTTGGATAAGGTGAAACTTCCGGAGGAAGCGGCTAAAATTCTCGCGGAAAGAAAACCGAAATTCGGGGACGTTTTAGGCGGGTTTTCGGTACCTAAACCATTGGATATCCAAATCGTGATCTTCCGTTGGTTTGGATATTTACTTCCACTTCTTCTTTACGTATGTTTGGTCAGTTTGAGTGTTTATGACCTGGTTTCTAAAGCGGAAACAAGCGTCGGTAAATACGTTTGGTTGGCATTTGTTTCCTTAGTGCCGTACATCGGAGGAGGAGCGTATCTTCTTTCGGGCAAATCTTCTTATCCTAAATACTTGAGGTTCACTCTTGTCTTTGCAGGATTTGGAGCCTCCTTGGCCTTCATTTTCTACCTTGGTTTCACCATAGTAGGGAACGTAGGAGCGGGTTGATCTTAGGAAACTTAATACATTAGAATTTTAGAATATAATAAGGAGTTATTTATGGAAACTGCTCAATTTTACGATCCGGGATTTTTTACCTTACTTTTCAACTTTTACGGATACTATATTTTCTACATTTTATTCGCTCTTTGGGCGCCGCTGGCCCTGATCGATCTGTCTAAAAGAGACGATGTGGATCCTAAAAAAGGAAGTCTTTGGACCGCTGCGATCATTCTTGTCCCTTTGTTCGGGGCAGGGGCGTACCACTTGGTCGGCGGTTCTAAGATCCCTTCTTGGGCGAAGAACAGCCTTGTATATGGGGGGATCGGTCTTTTGGTCTTAACACTTCTGATCTCTACCATCGCAAGATTCTAATAAACGGGAATTTAATATGAATCGGAAGGAATTCCTTCGTTGGTTAGGAATTGGCGGTGCCGGACTCGCTGCGGGGACCGGGATTGCCGGAATTACCTCGGGTAAAAAAGAAGATCCGCTTTGTAGGACCGGGGCTTCCGTTCCGGGACCGGCATCCACTTCACCGAATCCTTCTATCCGGCTTCCTGGATCCATAGGGGGGAATTCCTACGGAAGTATGATCCACCCACCAATGTTCGCGGACTACACGTTCTTATCTCGGATGGAATTACATAGTTCGATCCCGCAAGCTCCTTCCGGTCCCAAATTTCGTTCCGAAGTGAATATTATAGAAATGCCATTGACTGTCGCTCATAACACTGTGGTGGACGCTTGGACTTTCGACGGCGTTGTTCCGGGGAAAGTGATCCGTGCAAGACTTGGTCAGGAAATGGAATTGCTCTTTAGGAATCATTCCAATCATCCTCACTCCGTCCATTTTCATGGGACGCATGATCCCGGGCAAGACGGTTGGGAGCCGATCGCTCCGGGTGCGGAAAGAGTGTATAAAATTACTGCAGGTCCGATCGGTTTTCATCCGTATCATTGTCACGTTCCTCCTTTAGCGAGCCATATGTCGAAGGGCCTTTATGGAGGATTTATAGTCGATCCTCCAGGTGGAAGACCTCCTGCTTTGGAGTTCATGTTGATCCTTGCTGGTTGGGATCTGAACGAGTCCGGAAGAAACGATATCTATGCTTGGAACGGTATTGCTGGATTTTATGACCGTTTTCCGATCAAGGTCCCCGTGGGAAAAAAAGTAAGATTGTACATCGCGAATATGACGGAACATGATCCTATAGCTTCTTTTCATCTTCATTCCCAAACATTCGATGTGTATAGGACCGGGACTAAACTTGTGCCGGATGAACATACCGATGTGATCACTCTGGGGCAGACGGAAAGAGCGATCGTGGAATTTACTCTCACTAAAAGGGGAAGGTATATGTTCCATCCTCACCAGACCCATATGGCTGACAGAGGGGCAATGGGTTGGATCGTAGCGGTATGAATTTTTTTAAAACGAATTATAAAAACATAATTTATTCTTTATTTATCCTTGGGGTCGGTTTTGGTGTGGGTTTTTATATGAAGAAGAAACCTTCTTCTCGATTCGCATCCGAGGCTCCTGTTGTGGAATGGAAAACCGCCATTCTAAAAGATACGGAAGGAAATTCTGTCAGGCCATCCGAATTGCCCGGGAAATTGTTCGTTGTTTATTTCGGATTTTCCCATTGTCCCGATATGTGTCCTATGGCTTTGAATGATATAGAGAACGCATTTACGGTTTTAAAAGAAGATTCTAAAGACATTACTCCAGTCTTTATCACGATCGATCCGGAAAGGGATACTCCGGAAGTTTTACGAAAATATATTTCTCATTTTCCCGGAAAAGAACTCGTAGCTTTAACCGGCGGAAAAGACCAGATCAGTACTTTGCAGAAAGGTTTTGGAGTATTCTCCCAGAAGACCCAAATTCCGCAAGGGAACGGTGAATATGGAATGGATCATACCTTATTTATATATCTCGTTGATAGAACCGGAAATATCCTAAGAGCTTACCCAACCGGGATCAAAGGAGAAGAATTAGCCAAGGAAATCAGTGAGTTATTATAAAAGCTTGTCCCCAAATGGCCAGGCTCTTTAAGCCTGAAGTCAGGTATTAAAAGTTAGTCCAAGTTTTGGGACGGACTATAGATTCTATTCCGGTTTATTAATAAAATAGAATAGTATTTTCTGTGTTCTCGGTGGCGTCTCTGCGAAACAATTATTCTTTATCATAAAAAGCGAATACAACTGCAAGGATTACTAGGGAGAAGCTGACTGCGTGATTCCATTTCATTCTTTCTTTTAACACCAAAATCGCAAATCCCACAAAAATTGTGATCGTGATCACCTCTTGTAATATCTTAAGTTGGAAACCGCTTAAACCGTCTTCCGCATAGCCTATACGATTTGCCGGGACCATGAGACAATATTCCAAAAACGCAATCGCCCAAGAGATCAGGATTGTTTTCCAAATGGGGAAGTCCTTGAAAAATTTTAAATGACCGTACCAGGCAAAGGTCATGAATAAATTGGAGAATGTGAGTAATAAAAAAGTCCTCATAAAGTCCAGAAAAACCGAACGGATGAATGGAGGCAAAAAAAAACCGGACTGAAAGAGTCCGGCTGACAAGTAAGGATTTGCTGAAAAACAATTATTGAGTTTTTACTTCTATCTTTTTGCTCAAAGGTTTCTTTCTAGGCAGTTTTAGCCTCAAAACACCGTTTTGAAGGACTGCAGAAATTTTATCTTCGTCCACGGGTTCGGATAATACGAAGGTCCTTTTATAATCTCCGGTCCCATATTCCGAATATCTTAAGTTTCCATTCGGTTCGGAAACGCTAGTCTTCGCAGAGATTCTGAGCTCGTCCTTCTCCAAGGAAATTTCCAGGTCGGATTCCTTTACGCCTGGAAGATCCAAGACCAACGTATGTGCCTCTTCATTCGAATATAGATCCGTAGAAGGAGTGAAGGTCGGTCTAGGTCTTTGGTTTTTTTCCTGTTCTGTGACCGCTTTATCTTCTGTTTTTAGTAATTCTGAGATGCTCATCTTTTTCTCCTTAAGCTTTTGCTTCGATCCTTATCTTTCTTGGTTTTTCACTCTCGAGAATTGGAAGAACTAAGGTTAAAACTCCGTCTTTTACGGTCGCCTCTACCTTCTCGGAGTCTACTGCAACCGGCAGTTCCAGTCTACGTTGGAATTTGCCTTTTGCTCTTTCTATCCGGCGAGGTTTGTCTTGTGTGTATTCCTTCCATTCACCTGAGATTGTGAGAAGGTTATGAGCCACAGTGATGTCCAGATCTTCCGGAGAAAGGCCTGGAACCTCGGCAGTTACGGTGATCTTGTCCTGGTCCGTATAAACATTTAACGCAGGATATACTTGCCCGCCTTCCCAGACTGGATCGAATAAATTATGGAATCTATTTTGAATTCTTCTTACTTCGCTAAAAAAGTTTGGGTGTCTCATTTTTGCCTCCTGGGCTTATTTAGCACTTACATATATAGAGTGCCAAAATCGTAAAAAGTTTCAATTATTTTTTGGGAAAATTAGCACTTTTTTATCCTGAGTGCTAATGAGGGGGGAAGGGCCTTTCTCCTTAAAGCCCAGGGCAATTTTGGTCCAAAACAGCATTCTTAGAGGAAAAAAGAAGATATTCCTTTTCCGGTTTGGAAGAAAGATTAGCCGAAGTTTTAGACGTCCTAGACGATTCTTTCGATCCGGAAAGGAGAAATTTTGAACTCGGAGCCCATTCTGAAAAAAAATAGAGTACTTTTGATCCGCTGTAAAGACGAGGCGGGGTTGATCCATAGGATCACGGGATTTTTGGCAAATATTGGAGCCAATATTGTCGGAAACCAGGAATTCGTAGAGCCGCTGGAAAAAGTATTTTTTATGAGAACGGAATACTCTCTCGAGGACAGCAATCAAGAAGAGGGGTTACTCTCCGAACTTGCAAAAATACTTCCGAAAGATTCGGAACTTACTCTATCTAATCCTAAACTTCCTAAAGTGGTTTTACTTGCCACGAAAGAGCCTCATTGTTTGGGGGATATTCTTCTACGCTGGAGATACGGGGAATTACCCATGGAACTTTTGGGTGTGGTTTCTAATCACGAAATTTTAGGGGATCTGGTCCGGGACTTTAAACTTCCATTTTATCATATTTCCAGCGAAGCAGTTAGTCGAGAAGAACATGAAAAAGAATTGGATTCTTATTTAAAGAGACTTCAACCGGATTGGATCGTACTTGCGAAATATATGAGGATACTCACTCCGGAATTCGTAAAAAAATGGGAACATCGTATATTAAATATCCATCATTCGTTCTTGCCTGCATTCGTAGGAGCAAAGCCGTACGAGCAAGCATATAAGCGCGGAGTCAAGATTATAGGAGGAACCGCTCATATTGTGACCGAAAATTTGGACGAGGGTCCGATCCTAGTCCAAGACGTTTGTCATGTGGACCATGGTTATTCTCCGGAACGTCTGGTCTTGTACGGGAGGGATCTGGAGAAGGTGGTTTTGTCCAAGGCTTTACGTTTACTTTTGGAAGACAGGGTTATGATCTTCCAGAACAGGACTATTATTTTCGAATAAAACGGATCCGGTCCTGAATATTAATTATTTAGAATATATATGAAGTTAAAATACGTCGGCATTATTTTTTCCATACTACTTTCCTTTGTTCCTATCCTATTTTCATTCTACGGATATGTTCCGCCTTCGGTCGCTGGAATGTTTTCTATTTTTCTGATCGCGGCAGGATTATGGATCTTTGAAATAATTCCTGGGCATGCGACCTCTATTTTGATCATATTTTCCGAGATCATTCTTTTTTCCAATCCGGGTAAATGGGAATTTTTAAAAGAATATTCAGGTCCGGGAAAACCGACCACTCCGAGCGTATTTTTGGCATCTCTTGCGGATTCGGCAGTGATCTTGTTCTTGGGAAGTTTTGCTTTAGCTAAGGCCTGTGTAAAAGTAGGGGTGGATCGTTGGTTGGCAAATCGTGTCCTTCCTTATTTTGGGACTTCTCCAAAATATGTTTTACTCGGGCTAATGTGTATAACCGCAACTATCTCGCTTTGGATGAGTAATACCGCCACTGCATCTTTGATGATCGCATTGGTATTTCCTTTGCTCATGGTTTTGGACAAGGACGAAAAATTTAGAAAAGCGGTATTGATCGGAATTCCGTTTGCCGCGAACTTAGGGGGGATCGGAACTCCGATCGGTTCCCCTCCGAACGTGATCGCATTTGCAAATTTAAAGAACCAAGGATACGGAGAATATATTTCTTTCGGGACTTGGATGCTAGTTGCGGTCCCACTTTTGATCATTCTACTTTTTGCGGCATGGTTTTGGCTTCTTCGGACTTTTCCGGCGAGTGAGGGTTTAAGTCTTTCTCTTCGTTACGAAACAATCTCGGAAGAAGGGGCCGAAAAAAGATTGAGATTCGTTTTGTTCGGATTTTTGGCAACGGTGTTTCTATGGTTGACGGAGTCTTTTCATGGGATCCCGGCTGGGGTAGTGGCACTAATCCCACTCCTTCTTTTTACCGCGTTCGGAATATTAGAAACCAATGATTTACGATCTTTGGAATGGGATGTGTTGATCTTAGTAGCCGGCGGGATTGCTCTCGGAACCGGGATAGAAAAAAGTGGAGCAGGGATTTGGTTCGGGGAATTGATTGGCAATCAAGCCGGACCTGGAGAAAGTCTCTGGGTATTAGGGATCTTCTTCTCTGTCGGGCTTTTTCTTTCCACATTCCTATCCAATACCGCTACCGCAAATCTTCTGGTTCCTTTAGCGCTTCCGGTTGCCAATTTGTTACTTCCCGGAAATGAATCCTATACGATTCAATTGGTTTTAGGGTCTGCGTTAGGCGCTTCTTTGGCAATGTCCTTACCTGTCTCCACTCCTCCGAATGCCGTTGCCTACGCAGTGGGAGGTTTTGAGATCAAGGACATGGCCGGAGTCGGGGTGAAGATAGGGATCTTGGGACTTGTTTTGGTCCTTTTTGGATTTTTAATTTTCAAATAATAGATCTTAAAAAGTACCTGTAAAATGTTCCGAATTCGGATCAAATATTTACTATTTTGTCTTTGGATTTTTATCCGTTCTACACCTTGAAAGTTTTCTTTCTTTTTTATTATTTATTTCCTAAATAAAAACATATCTAAAAACTGTCTGGAAAGATGCGGTTTTTTCGAAAACACTTCGTTCTCTCGATTCGGGTCCTTTTCCGTATTCCGTTTTTACTCTCGCTTTACTGTGCAGGAGTTCCGGAAAGTCCTTCCGGCTCCGAAAAACCTCCTGAAATACAATCAAACATCGTAGATACGATCGAAACCCGAATAGGAAAATTTTTCGGAAAAGAAGAAGATCCCGAAATAGTAAAAGTCCTCATAGGCGGGGATGTGATGTTTAACTGGGGGATCCGGGACACGATCAAGGCGAAAGGAGAATTGGCTCCGGTAAAAGGTTTAAAATCCGTTTTTGAAAGTGCAGACCTAAGAATTTTAAATTTAGAAACACCGGTGGTTTCCGAAAAAAGTTGGGACCATGGTAAGGCTTACGTCTTCCAAGCAAAAGAATCCGATCTCGAAAGTATGAGCTTTTTAGGAGTGGATCTTGTTTCCCTTGGGAATAATCACGCAATGGATCATGGTCCTGAAGGTTTGGAAGAAACTCTTAAATTTTTAGGGGAAAGAAAAATCGCTTCTATTGGTGCCGGAAAAAATTTAGAATTCGCGTTTCGTCCTTGGATTTGGGAAGGGAAGGATACGAATCTCAGAATTTATTCCGCCACTAATGTAGCGGAAGGCAGATCCCATTACGCCGGTCAAAGCCCAGGTGTTATGCCTTTGGATCCGGAGCTGATCTTGAAAAAGTTCCAGCTAGAAAAATCCCAACCGAATTCAGTGCGGAACGGATCTAAAAATTCTAAAGGAGATAAAAAATCGAAACCTGTTTCTCCCGGAAAACAATTTAGGATACTTTCTCTCCATTGGGGAGTGGAATATTCTCCTTTTCCGACGATCGAGCAGAGAAAGATCGCAAAGACCTTGGCCGACGGGGGATTGGATATTATCGTAGGGCATCATCCGCATATTCCTCAAGGTATCGAAAAGATAGGAAATACGATCGTATTCTATTCTTTGGGAAATCTGATCTTCGGAAGTAGGAACGCCTACTTAAATCATAACTTAATCGTAATACTCCATATCAAAAGAAATAAATTGATCAATATTGAGCTTGTTCCTATTTTCGGAAAATTCCAAAACGAGGACCATTTAGTCAGACCGTTAGAAG
The DNA here is from genome assembly GCF_000347035.1 of Leptospira sp. B5-022. Classification (GTDB taxonomy): domain Bacteria; phylum Spirochaetota; class Leptospiria; order Leptospirales; family Leptospiraceae; genus Leptospira_B; species Leptospira_B cinconiae. The sequence continues at coordinate 160,556 of NZ_ANIJ01000032.1, read as the reverse complement.
GAAAAGAAGCTCAGGATTTTTTAAAAGAAATCGCGGTCCTTTCCCAAGACCTGGGCACTAGGGTTCGGATCGAAGAAGACAGAGGTTGGGTGGAACTGGACTAAGCTAGGTAGGCCCAGTTTTCGATCCTCAGTCCTGGAATTTTTTGGAAATGTTTTTCGTTATTCGTAACTAAGGAATAATTCAAATACAAGGCTGTGGAACCGATGAGCAGGTCAAAATCCTCTATGGAGTTTCCTTTTTTCTGTTGGATAGCTTTGAGTTCTCCGTACGTTTCCATGATTCCTTCGGTCAATTGGATCACCGGAAAAAGTTCCGCAATCCTTCGAACTGTAGCTAGATTTTTTTCCTTATAGGAGGATTTCTGGGCTCCAAAAATCAATTCCCCATAGGTGATTACAGAGATCGATTTGATGGAGTTTTTGCGGTTCAAAAAATTTTGCAGAACAATCGGATCTTCCTTTAAGCTATAAATGATGATATCCGTATCAATCAAATAGCTCATCTGCATCCTTTCCTAAGCTGTTCTTGGTTCTAGAGGAACGTATGTCCTGAACGATCTGGTCGGGACTTCTATCATCCATCCAGGAACCTGATAGCTCTAAGAAACCTAAGGTCTTACGTTCCGATTCTTTATTGTCATGTGCTAGATAGTTTTCGATCATAAGAACTACTTCTTGGCTTACGGATCTGTGTTCCATTTCTGCTCTCCTTTTTAATGCTTCGTAGAGCCTATCGTCTATGTCCCTGACTTGTAAGTTTGCCATATTCTGGACCTCCCAGAAAATGGTAGGTTTAGTTTCATGAAATCGCAAGCAAAATTCATGAAATATAGAGTCATATGGTAGAAAATAGATTCCTTCGTGTTTTGGAGAATCAAAGAATGCATTCAGAAGATGAAAATTAGAAATAGAGAAAGACTTTGGAATATTCATTCCAATTACGCCTTAGCACATTTTTGGGAGCTAAGACGCCCAATTCTATTCCACTTGACCCCTTGCCCCTAAAGCCGAAAATAGGACAAAATCCGGTTCTTCTGCTCGCCGCAACAACGCAGACGGGCATTTCCCATAGGAGAAACTTTTGAGAAACTACGAGATTACTACAATCACGCGTTCTACCGCGAAGGATATTGCTAAAACTGAAGTCCTTGAGATCTTCAAGAAGCATTCCATCAACGTGACCGCAGAAGAAGATTGGGGTCAAAAAAAACTTTGGCATCCGATCCAACACCAAGACTACGGAATATTCACTCACTTCAAAGTGAATGCAGAACAATCCGCCTTAGAAAAGGTAGAGCGGGACTTTGGTCTGAACCAAAATTTACTTCGCTCTATGATCGTCCGCCTCAATGGCTAACGATATCAATCGGGTGACCCTTGTTGGGCGCCTGACCCGTGATCCGGAATTTAAAACCGTAAACGGGACTTCCCTTGTGAATTTTTCTTTAGCGAACGGTCGCACGTATGTAACCGGCGGAGAGAAAAAAGAGGAAACTCATTTTTTCGACTGCGAGGCTTGGGGAAAAGGCGCGGATATCATCCAGCAATACTGCAAGAAAGGAAAACAACTCGTGATCGAGGGACGCCTGAAGCAGGATACCTGGGAAACCATGGAAGGCAAGAAGGCTTCCCGCATTCGTATCGTCGTGGAAAATTTTCAGATGATAGGCGGTGCTAGGGAGAATGGAGGCGGGGAGTACGGCTCTTCCGCAAGTAGCGGAGCTTCTTCTTATTCATCTGCACAAGATGATATGGGAAGCCCGGGAATGGACGACGATATACCTTTTTAACGAGGACAACAATCATGTCAGATAACGAAATACAAGAAGAATTAAAGCAGGAAATGACTGCTGAGGGCATACCTCTAGACCAAGAAGGAGGACGCCCTCCAAAAAAACAAAACAAGTACAAGAAGAAAGTTTGCCGTTTCACAGCAGACCCTGAACTTGCTAAGCAGATCAATTATAAGAACACCGAACTTTTGGAAAGATTCATCACCAACCGCGGTAAGATCATTCCAAGAAGGATCACCGGGACTTCTGCAAAGTATCAAAGGATCCTTGCAAGAGAAATCCGCAAGGCGCGCAGCATCGGTCTTCTACCGTTCAAAGTAAACTAAGGAGAAACAAATGAGAGTAATATTACAAAAAGATGTTTCTAACTTAGGAGATGCGGGAGATGTAAAGGAAGTTGCCGACGGTTTCGCTCGTAATTTTCTTTTCCCTCAAAGACTCGCTGTAAGAGCTTCCGAAGGAAAGACCAAAATGGCTCTTCACCAGAAGAAACTTGCGGATCTCAAAAAAGAAAAACGCAAAAAAGATATGGAATCCGTATCGAGCGGATTGAACGGAAAAGAATTCGAAATTTCCGTTAAAACCGGAGGCGGGGATAAACTTTTTGGAGCGGTAACTCCTGCTGATGTGGCAGCTTTGTTAAAAACCGCGGGATTCGAAGTAGACAAGCGTAAGATCGAATTCCCAGAGCCTATCCGTAACCTAGGTTCCTATAAATTAAAAGTGCGTCTTGCAGAAGGTATCCTCCCGACTATCACTGTACATGTGAAGAAAGAGGAAGTCGTTTCTACCGAAGCGTAACCCGGAACAAGAATGCAATCCGACTCCTTGTTTGAATTGGAATCCGAGAAATCTTTTCTCGGGTTTCTGCTTCTTAAAGGAGCGGATAATCTAATCGATATTCCCCTCGTTCCTGAGGATTTTTACCAAGATACAAATAGAAGGATTTACAAGGCAATTCTGGACCTTGTGGACAAAAGGACCGCTGTCGATCCGGTCTCCGTTCTAAACTTCTTAAAAGAAAACTCTCTTCTCAAAGATCCTGAAAGGGAATACGAATATATTTACTCCCTCTATAAGGATTCCGTAGTTTCCCATCCTTTGGGTTATTATGCGGAAAGGATCAAACGTCTTTCCGAAAGAAGAAAATATTCTAAATTATTAATGAACGCCCTGGAGCTGATCCAGAAAGAACCGGGCGAAAACGAATCCGTTTTCAACCAAATCGAACAGAGCCTTACCGAGGTCTCCAGATCTGCGGATGTAAAAGGACTTCTTCCTGTTTCTCAGGATAAGGCCGCACTTTCCGAATATATCAAAGATATCATGGAGAGTAGAGGTCAGATCAAAGGCCTCCGGACGAATTTTACCCAGTTCGATGAGATGACTTCCGGCTTAAAAGAATACGAGATGATGGTCCTAGCCGCGAGGCCGGGTAACGGTAAGACTACCTTGGCCTTGAATATCGCATCCAATGTGGCTTTGATCCATAACCGACCTGTGGTCATCTTCTCCTTAGAAATGAGTCGAATGGAACTTCTACTCAAACTGGTTTGTTCTTATGCTCAGGTGGAATCCAATAAATTAAAACGTTCCGAAGTGACCAAGTCGGATGCCCCCAAACTAATCGATGCAATTATCAAGGTAACTTCTTCTCCCCTATATATCGATGACTCCGGAGCCTTGAGTGTGGACGATTTTAAGGGACGGGTACGTAAACTTCTCACCAATGAAACTCTTGGCCTTATCATCGTGGACTACCTGCAGCTCATGAACGATCCCAAAAACAGGGACGGGGGAAGGCAACAAGAGGTGTCTTCGATTTCCAGGGCACTCAAGCAGATGGCAAAAGAAGCAAGATGTCCCGTGATCGCACTTTCTCAGATGAACCGATCCATCGAACAGAGATCCAAGGACCAAAGACCTCAGCTTGCCGACTTAAGGGAGTCCGGCGCGATCGAGCAGGATGCGGATATTGTTACATTCATCTACCGGGGAGAGAAAGGAAAGGACGAAGAGGAAGATCCTAGAATGAAAGGGATGGCGGAGATCATCATCGCTAAAAACAGGTCCGGTCCAACCGGTTCTTTTCCACTTGCCTTCCGACCTGAACTTTCCAGATTTGATAACGTGTAGTCCGGCAAGGCCGGATTTCTACTGGGCCGTCTTTATTAATCGAAATGATGGCTCGGATTTTGTCCGTTCCGGAAAGAAGTTTTGGAACGAGCTTTTATAATACAAATTAAGGAACTGGATTCTTTGGAAGATTGGATTTTAGAAGGTTATAAAGCAAGAGCCTGGGCGGGAGAAACGTCCGAAGCACAAGAAGGAAAAACTCTCACTCTATTTGGCTGGTCTTTCCGATTCCGGGACCAAGGCGGGGTCATCTTCGTGGATCTCCGAGACAGGACCGGAATACTCCAAGTAGTGCTACGTAAAGAAATCTTGGGAGAAAACTTTGCGGCAGCGGAAAGGATCCGCTCCGAATATGTGATTGCTGTCCAAGGAAAATTGAAAAAACGTGATGCGGAAAGTATCAACCCCAAGATGAAAACCGGGACGATCGAGCTCGTAGCGGAACATCTGATTATTCTGAACCAAGCAAAAACTCCTCCATTTTCCTTGGATGAGTTCGAAGAGATCTCGGAAGAGAACCGACTCAAATACAGATACCTGGATTTCAGAAGAGACGAACTTAAAAACAGAATGTTAAAACGCCATGAGTTCGTATTTGCAATTCGTAATTATCTAAACTCACGTAAATTTGTGGAGATCGAGACTCCGATCCTGAACAAGTCGACTCCGGAGGGTGCACGCGACTTTTTGGTACCTTCTCGCTTAAACCCGAATTCATTCTATGCTCTTCCTCAATCTCCTCAGATCTTCAAACAGATCCTGATGGTGGGAGGAATGGAGAGATATTTCCAGATCGTAAAATGTTTCCGTGACGAGGACTTGAGGGCGGACAGACAACCTGAATTCACTCAGTTGGATATGGAATTCTCCTTTGTTTCCCAAGAAGAGATCCTTTCCGAAATAGAAGGTCTTTTTTCCCAAGTGATGAAGGATGTGTTCAGTCTAGATCTCAAGGGTCCATTTTCCAGAATGCCTTATAGACAAGCTATGGAAGAATACGGTTCCGACAAACCGGACCTCCGTTTCGGAATGAAACTGGTAGATGTTTCCGAGATCGTAAAAGATTCCGATTTCCAGGTGTTTGCAGGAGCGGTTGCGAACGGTGGAGTCGTAAAGGCGGTTTGTGTTCCGGGAGGTTCGGTGATCTCCAGAAAAGAGATCGAAGACCTGACTGCTTGGTTGAACAGAGATTATAAAGCGAAAGGCCTTGCCTACATGAAACACGGGGCAGAAGGACTAGAATCCACGATTACAAAACGATTTACTCCGGAAGCTCTTTCCAAGATCGCAAGCGCAGTCGGTTCGAAAGAGGGGGATATGGTCTTTTTCGGAGCGGACGAAAGGGAGATCGTAAACCATTCTTTAGGCGCATTACGTTTGAAACTTTCGGAAAGATTTGACAAACCTGCAGAAGGAAGCTTTCATATTTCCTGGATCGTGGACTTTCCGATGTTCGAGTGGAACAAGGACAGCAAACGCTGGGATTCCTTACATCACCCGTTCACTTCTCCGGGAGATTCTAGTTTGGAAATTTTTTCTTCCGAGGAAAGACTCCAAAAAGAAGCGGGAAATGCGCTCGCAAAGGCATACGATCTGGTGCTAAATGGTGTGGAGATCGGTGGAGGTTCCATTCGTATCCATTCCAAAGATGTGCAGAATCGAGTCTTCTCCACTTTAGGGATTGGGCCGGAGGAAGCTAAAGAAAAATTCGGCTTCTTATTAGAGGCCCTGGAATATGGGGCTCCTCCTCATGGAGGGATTGCTTTCGGAATAGACCGGATCTTGATGCTCTTGACCGGCGGAAAGTCCATCCGAGACGTGATTGCATTCCCTAAAACCCAGAAGGGCGTTTGTTTAATGAGCGAATGTCCGTCTGAAGTGGAAGAGAAACAGCTCCAAGAATTGAAGCTTAGGTTGATAAAGGTTTAATCATATCAGGAAAGAACAATTTACTTTCGAAAACCAGGACTTGTATCGTAAGATCTGCGGGATCAACGATACGGGTGTCAGAAATTTGGAAAAACAATTGGAGATCGATCTGATCCCAAGGGGCAACGGTTTCCAAGTGGAAGGAATCCCTACAAAGGTGGATTTCGCTCTGGATTTTTTCAGATTATTGGAAACCAATTATCGGGACAGACCGGATCGGGATTTTACGGATTCCTTCGATTTCGGTTATCTTCTTAAACAAGCCACTCGGGAAAAAAAGAAGGAAGAGCGTAAATCCGACGACGAGCCTTTCAAACCCACTGAAAAGATACTTACCACTTACAAGGGAAAACATCTTTATTCCAGGACTAAAAACCAGGAAAAGTATATTCAATCTTTCTTAAATAATCTGATCACTTTCGGGATCGGTCCTGCGGGAACAGGTAAAACATTCCTATCAGTAGCAATGGCTTGCAGGTTTTTACAGAATGGGATCGTGGATAAGATCGTTTTAACAAGGCCGGCGGTCGAAGCGGGAGAAAATCTCGGTTTTTTACCTGGGGATTTGAACCAAAAGGTGGATCCGTATCTTCGTCCCGTTTATGATGCTTTGAACGAATGTATCGGTTTCGAAAAGACCCAAGAGTATATCGCACTTACTAAAATAGAGATTGCACCGGTCGCATTTATGAGAGGAAGGACTCTCTCCAAAAGTTTTATCATTTTGGACGAGGCCCAAAACTGTACTCTTGCTCAGTTAAAGATGATTATGACCCGTTTGGGCCGCAATTCTAGGATGTGTATCTCGGGGGATGTGACCCAAATCGACTTAGAACATGGTAGATCCGGATTCGATCGTGTGGTAAGCTTGTTCAGACAGACCGAAGGAATTGGCCAGGTGTTTTTCGGAAAAGAAGATATCACGAGACACCCTCTGGTTGAAACCATCGTGAGGAAGTTCGAGGAATTGTAATGTTTCCCTTGGGATCACTTTTAGAAAGAGGAATGGCTTGGATCACGGATACCCTGACCAAGATCCGTCCGATTTCTTTCGTGAGAAAATTCCAGGTAATTCTCACGGCGATCACTTTGATCATCGTGACCTGGATGCTTGCGATCCCGTTTTTCGGTCAGGACAAAATTAATCTTTCTCAGGATGGTCCTTATTCGGAAGGCAAGAATGCTTTGGATAAGGTAGTTTCCACCAAAGATATAGTTTATGAAGACGAAGAAAAAACGAGAGCAAAAAGGCTGAAAGCCTTTCAATCCGCTCCGAATTTTTTTGATCGAGATTATCGGGTTTTAACCGATGTAATTCGCCCTGCGATCCAAGAGGATATGGAGAAATATAGGGAACCGAAGCCAACGGGAGAAGTGAAAACTTCCGCGGAATTATTGGCCGCGGTTCCTAGATGGAAGAATAGATCCAAAGAAGAGCTGGAACTTCTGCTCAAAACCCCGGGCAAGTCAAGGGTCAGGGATCTAGTCCAACAATATAGTAATTTAGTTTTTTCTAATTTTTGTATTTTAAGAGACCAACCGGCGGATTATTCCGCTATCCGTTCCGCAGAAGCTCGGATCCGCAATTCAGGCGCAAGCGGGAATAAGGAGCAGATCTCTTCGGTAGAAGGAACTCTTGTAATTCCTCGTATGTATCTCTATAGAGACAGCGCTACGGTAGAAATTCTCAACCGTTTGGCCGCGGAAAAATTACAGGCCACGGATCCTCAGCTTCTTTCCGTTATCCAAAAACTCGCGCTGACTTATGTGTATTCGAACCCCGCTTGTACTTACAACGCGGAAGAAACCAAAAACCAAAAACAAGCCGTTATGGACAGAACCGAGCCTGTGAGTAGTAGGATCAATGCGGGAGAAACCATCGTCAAGGCCGGGGAGATCATTACTCCGGATATTTATAAGAAATTGCTGATAGTGAATAGATACGCCACTCGAGCAAACATTGCGTCCATCATTTCTATTCTTCTCATTCAATCCATTTTTGTAATTATCGTATACGCGTTTTTGAAGAAATACAATCCGAAACGATTGAACGACGTATCGAGTAACGTGATCGTGTTCACGTTAATCTGGTCTTTGGTGCTCTGGACGTATTTAGCTTCCAAGGCTTTTTTTAGTTTTGAGAATAGTTACGATTCCGTCTTTTATTTCGCGCTGGTGATACCGACAGGAATGGTTTGTTTGATCCTATCCATGATCTATGACGAACAATTATCGATCGCGATCGGGTTTTTCCTTTCGTTCTTTGTGTTTGCCGCTTCGAGATATAATCCTACTTCTTTCATTCTTGCTTTCGTAATGACAGTGGTTGCCGCCACTTACGGAAGAAAGATGAGAAAGAGGATCGATTTTATCAAGGCCGGGTTCTATATGGCCTTGGTCCAGATGCTCATCTCATCTTCCGGGTACCTGTTCGATTCCAGGAATTATTGGGTAGCGGTTCCTTCCGGCTCTCATTTGAGAGATCTTTGGGAATCGAATATATTCAGGTTATATTTATTATGTTTAGTGAATGGGTTTGTCTGTTCCACATTGACCCAGCTGCTTCTTCCTATTTACGAGTATGTATTCAATATACCTACAAGATTTAAGCTGATGGAACTTGCGGATACAGGACACCCGTTACTGCAGGATTTACTGACCAAGGCACCTTCTACTTATACTCATACTTTTTTAGTGGCTGCTATGTCGGAAAGAGCGGCTCAAAACTTGGAATTAGATTGGCTATTGACTAGAGTGGGTGTGTATTTTCACGATATAGGTAAGATCCCGAATGCAGGATTTTTCGTAGAGAACCAGCATTTGATCCCTAAAAAGGAAAACATCGATAAGAATAATCCTGCAAAAGCGGCAAAGATAGTCATTGATCATGTTTTGGACGGCATCGAGATGGCTAAGAAGGCTAGGCTTCCGCGGGAAGTGATCGATTTTATTCCGGAACATCATGGAACTTCTACCATGGCTTTCTTTTATCATAAGGCGCTTGCGGAACTTTCTCCCTCTCAGAAGAAGAAACTCAAAAAAGCGGACTTTCAATATCCGGGACCGAAACCTCAGAGAAAAGAAACTGCGATCGTCATGATTGCGGACAGCTTGGAGGCTGCGAGTAGATCCTTGGAAGAAGTGACACCCGAATCTTTAGACGCTCTTATCACTAAGATCGTAAACGGCAAGTTGGCGGAAAACCAATTGGACGAATGCGGACTTACATTAGGAGATCTGGAAGTTGTAAAATCTTCCTTTAAGGAAGTTCTTCTTTCTAGTCTTCACTCTCGACCTAAATATCCTAAACCTGAGGATACAAAAGCCTTAGAGGAGAAGAATAAAAATATCTTGGGGAAACAGGCCCCAAAGAGCCACTAATTTGTTCGAGTTCTCTTCGGATTTCGATCCGAATTCGCTTCCTTCTTGGTTATCTAAACCCGCATTGGAATCTCGTTGGAAAATTTTAAGTGCATTCTCTTTTCCTAATGTAAATACCGATCTTTCCTTGGTTTTGACCGATGACGAATCGATTCGCGAATTAAATCGGGTCCGCAGAGGAAAAGATTACGCAACGGACGTTCTTTCGTTCCCATTAACTTTTGATCTGACTCCTTGGGAACTTCCCCCCCGGAAAAAAGAAAACTTCGGTCCTATCTTAAGCCTAGGAGAGATCGTGATCTCTTGGGATACTTGTAAGACCCAAGCAAAAAGTATAGGTCATAGTGAAGAAGATGAATTTTTCAGATTATTCGTGCATGGTTTTTTACATTTGATCGGTTACGATCATGAACGAGGAGAAAAAGACGAGGCTCTAATGAAGGAGAAAGAGGATCTATGTCTGGATCTAATCCTGGGGCCTTAAGAAAAACCACCGGTATCGTCATGGAAAGCCGTATCCTCCCCGAAGGAGACGCATTCTTGAGACTTCTGCCGGAAGATGGAGAAGTGGGAAGTTTTCGAGTCAAAGGGATCAAAAAAAGTAAAACAAGACCCATTGCAGCAGTGGAACCAGGATCATTAACGGTCTTAGATTATTATTTCACACAAGGACGGGAGACCTTTAACGTAAAAGAGATTGGTTTAGTCAGAAGATTCGATAAGGCAAAAACAGGGTATTCAGGAACCGTTTTGGTTTCGTATCTAGTGGAATTAGTTTCTTCTTTTTTAACGGAAGGAGGCTCTCACCCGATGGAATATAAACTTCTTCTGGGTGCCTTAAAAGAATTGGATGAAGACGGTTATAAACCAGTGTTTTTGCCTTTTTTCAAGCTCAAACTATTGTATGTGGGCGGGTTTTTATCAAAGGAGATGGAATGTGCAAGCTGTGGAAAAAATCTCTCGGAGATACAATCCTGCAGTTTGGACGAGACACATTTCGAGATCGTATGCGGGGAATGCGGAACTCCTAAACCGGACAAGTTTGGACTCGTATTATTCGTCCAAGATTGCCTTGCCTTAAGATACAGGGACCTAAAGGACAAAAAGATTTCCCTTGAACTCCTGAAGGAGGCGGATAGCTTAAGCAACCGGGCCTTAAAACCGCTTCTTGGAAAAAGACTCAAATCGGAACCTATGTTGTACGAATCCTTAGGGGAAAATCTTGGATAAACTTTTTAAAACCGCATTTTTAATGATCTATACTGTGGGTCTGATTTTTCTGATCGTTCTTCAGGAAAGATGGGGGAAAAAGGATTTTCCACCTCGTCCCGTAATAACCGAGGTTTCCAGGTGCCAATATCTTGAATGTATCCTCAGGGAGAAAAATCTGGTCCTTGGGGCCCTGGATAAAAGTTGGAAATTGATCGGAAGCAAGAGATTGTTTCCGGATTGAGATGATGTCCCCTAAAAAATAGGAACTACTGCAAAAGATAGAATGAAAGAAACGGATACTCTTAAACAACTCGTTTTAGAAGCTTTAAAGGAAGGAGTAAAACTCTATTGCGAAAAGGAAGCGTCTAACGTTTCTTTTTCCGATCTTAGGATCCGAATAGAATATTCCAGAGAGGAATCCTTTGGAGATTATTCCACTTCTTTTGCTTTGGAAAATTCCAAACTTTTAGCTAAAAAACCTTTGGATTCGGCAGCACTTCTGGTAGGTTATCTGCAAACAAGAACGGATCTATTCGAGAAGGTGGATTTTACTCCTCCGGGCTTCGTGAATTTTAGGATCTCTCCTTCCTTCCTCATCCGTTTCCTAGAAAACACGGTCCAGAAAAAAGAACTATTTCCTAAATTAAAAAATCCGAAAAAAATAAATTTGGAATTCGTAAGCGCGAATCCGACCGGACCTTTGAATATCGTATCCGCAAGAGCTGCGGCTACCGGAGAAGCCTTCGCCAATCTGCTTAAAGCAGTCGGACATTCGGTGGATAAGGAATTTTACGTGAACGATTACGGGAACCAGGTGTTTTTGCTTGGTGTTTCCACAATGGTGCGTATTAGAGAGGCTCTGGGAGAATCTTCTTCCATCCAAGAGAATGCTGAGGATGGAAGATCCATTGAAGAGTTACTTTCCGACAATGTGATCCCAGCGGAGGGATATAGGGGAGATTACCTTAAGATCATCGCTAAACAATTATTAGAAAATCGCCATAGGGAAAAAGAGATCAAGTCCCATCTGGAAAAAAAGGAATATTCCGCTCTTGCGGAAAAATGTTCCCGTTGGACAGTCGAATCTAATTTGGTCTGGCAAAAAAAAGATCTGGATCTATTCGGAGTAAACTTCGATCGATTTTTTTCGGAAACCACACTTCACGAATCTGGAAAAGTTTTAGGAGTGCTCGAAAACCTAAAAAAGTCCGGCAAAGTTTTTGAACAAGAAGGGAAACAGGTCTTTAAATCAGAGGATTATGGAGACGATAAAAATCGTGTGGTTGTTCGGGATGATGGACGTCCTACATACCTTCTCGCAGACATAGCTTATCATAATGATAAAATTTCCAGAGGTTACGAGAAGATCATAGATATATGGGGACCGGACCATCACGGATATATCGCAAGACTTGCGGGTGCTGTTCAGGCGTTAGGTTATCCTAAGGAAAATTTCCAAGTGATCATCGCCCAACAAGTGAATCTTCTTATGGCCGGCCAGAAGATGAAGATGAGCAAACGTGCGGGAGAATTCCAAACAATGGAAGATCTGCTCGGATATTTGGGAAAACATGCCAAGGATGTTGCACGCTATTTTTTCACGATGAGATCCTTGGATTCCCCGTTGGATTTCGATCTAGATCTGGCAAAGGACGAATCGGATAAAAATCCCGTATTTTATTTACAATATGCTCATGCGAGAGTTTGTTCCATCTTCAGGGAAGTAGGGAATAACTCGGATGCAAACGCATTAGAAAATCTTGAAATGACGGAAGAGAGAAAACGACTTCTTTTCTGGATCTCTCGTTTTCCGGAAGAGGTTTTGGATGCCGCGGCCACCTTGGAACCGCATCGGATCGCGAATTATCTCCAAAATCTAGCAAGAGCTTTTACGCAATTCTATATCGCAAAGAACAATAGGCTGAAAGATGCCGATGAGTCTACAAGACTCGGACTGGCAAGGATTTGCCAAGCTGTGCGTGTCGTACTGGCCGAAGGTTTGGCTCTACTTGGAGTTTCCGCCCCCGAAAGATTGGAGAAAGAAGAGTGAATTCTCCTAGGGTCACTGTCATTTCCACGGGTTCGGAGCTGACTGCAGGAAGAAGCCAAGATACGAATTCGTCCTGGATCGCAAACGAACTCTTTGGACTCGGATATTCTACTGAAAAATTCCTGGTATTACCCGACGATCCTAAACTGATCCGAAAAGAATTACAAAATTTGGCTCTTGGAGCTTCGAAAGAAAATCCGGTCCTTCTTGTGATGACCGGTGGTCTTGGACCTACTGAAGACGATTATACTTTAGAAGTAGTATGCGAACTTACTTCTTCTCAACCAGTGCTAAATGAAAAGGCCCATGATAGGCTCCAAGCATTATATCGTCTTCGCGGAAAAGGATTCCAAGAGGCGTTAACCACGGCATTACGCCAGGTTTCCATTCCTTCTAATTCCACCGCTCTGAATAACTCCGTAGGAATTGCTCCGGGATTTTGGTCGGAGCTCCAACCGGGAGCGTACCTGGCCTGCATGCCCGGAGTCCCATCCGAGATGGTGACCATGTTCAAAGAGGAATTAGTTCCCCTGATCCAGAAACAATTCCATTCTGGTGAACTATATTCCGATTTTTTATTTATCTGGGGAATGAGCGAGTCCTTATTCCAACAGGAATTTATAATAGATATCGAGCCTTTGAAGAATGGAAAAGCAGTCTGGGGCGTTGCCGCCAAAAAAGGATTTATACGAGTTACTTATCAGTCTGAAGACAAAAATTTAGTCCAAGAACTCATCCAAAAGACCAAAGAGAAATATCGTGGACTTTGTACGGGGGACTTATTCGAGGAATTTCCTAAACTCCTCTCGGAAAAAAAACTCACCATCGGAACGATCGAAAGTTGTACGGGCGGACTCGCTGCGAAAATACTTACAGACCGTGCAGGTTCTTCGGAATACTTTTTAGGTTCCGTGGTCAGCTATTCCAATTTGATCAAAGAAAATCTAGTAGGGGTCAAAAAGGAAACTCTAGAGGCACACGGCGCGGTGAGTGAGGAAACTGCAACAGAGATGGCGGATAAGGGAGCAATGCTTCTCGGGACAGACCTTGCGATTAGCATCACGGGGATCGCCGGCCCTGGTGGTGAAACTCCTACAAAAAAAGTAGGTACAGTATTTATAGGAACCCATATCAAGGGTGAAAAAACGGAAGTGAAGGAACTCTTTCTCCCTTTTAAGAGAGAATTATTCCGAGAAGTAGTGGCCGCTACTTCTCTTTATCTAATGTACAATCGATTGAGGAAACTTGTATGATCTCTAAAATTTTGGCCTTAAGTTTTGTGCTATTTTTAGGGTTTTATTATTTTTTAGGAAATCCGTATGAGCCTGCGAGAACGGTACAAAAAACTTGGTATTGGAATAAAGAATCTAAGTTAGCTAGTTTTCCTGATCCACGCAGCGATTTTGATGCGGAGAGAACTCTTAACGGATACAAAACGAAATCTTCATATATAAGAATTCCTTGGGGTGAATCCATTCCGACAGATGATTCCATCCGAATAGAATATCCACTGAGAGCCAAAGGATATTTAGCGTATAAAAAGATTGGAAATTCTGTAGAGTTCTTTTCCGAATCAGGAGAACTTCTTTGGACCAAAGAATATAAAAGTTATCCTCGTATTCATCCGGACGGAAATTTGGTCCTATTTTTGTCGGGAGATAATAACCAAGTTTTGGTTTCCGATATTAACGGAAATTCTTTGGGCGCTAAAAAATTGGATGGTAGATTTTTGACCGATATCTCTTTTGCTCCTAAAGGAATTTCTAATGGAGAAACTGCTGTCTTATTTTCCGGAGGAGAATTATTCCTTTTGGACGGAAAGGGAGAAAAACTTTTTGAAGCTAAGTTAGGGGAGAAGGAACCTGTTTTTGCAAAAAGCCTTTCTATCTCAGCGAATGGTCAAAAACTCGCAGTTCATTTCCTGAAAAACAATAGAGACTTTATCCGAGTGTATGACAGAGACGGTTCCGAATCGGAGGAATGGAATCTAGGTAGAGTGATACCATACAAAGTGAATCTTGCGGTTTCGGATGATGGTGGAGTGTTAGCGGGTTTTTCCGATAAACTGACATTATATTCCAAATCGGGAAAAATACTTTTCGAAAAAAAACGCAACAAGGCTCAATCCGTTTACCAAACTGTATTCCATTCTGGAACATGGTTTGCGGGTGAATGGGAAGGAAACTTATTCTTCTTAGATGAAGAAGGCCATATCCTGAAAGAAGAGAAGATCCGCACCGGAGAAAAGCCGTTTCGTTTTTATTCTTCTGGCCGCAAAGGAGAAGCATTCTTAGAAGGTGGGAACGATATCGTGCTTTATAGGGAATTGGTAAGATAGAAAAGTTATTTCCAAGTTGCATATTGGACTCGATTCGTACCGTCTACAGCAACGACCACGAATTTATCATTTCCATAAGCGATCCCCTTCCAAAAATTGTTTTCAGTTTGTTGGCGAGCTGTCCAGTTAATACCGTCAGTCGAGGTCATAATTCGATTTGTTCCGGTAGCGGCCGCTGCCATAAATAGCCCGTTCGCGTAATACACCTCGTACCATTCATTTTGTTCCGAAGCGGAGCGAGCAGCCCAATTGATCCCATCCTGTGAAGTCATTACTCTATTCGTGCCGGTCAAAGCAACCGCTACAAAAAGATTATGCCCGAAAGTAACAGAACGCCAATCGTTCGGTTCTGCTGCCGTGCGCAATGTCCAGTTGATCCCGTCCGAAGAGGTGGCTACCCCGCCGCTCGAGCCGACTGCCACGAACTTACCATTAGCGAACACAATGCTTCTCCACGATTCACTCGTAGGCGCCGTCCTTGGGGTCCAATTGATCCCGTCCGGAGAAGTTTGAAACGTTGTCCCTTGAGCCACCGCAACGAAGAGTCCCTTGCCATAGGTCACCCAATTGTAATCTAGCGCAGGTATCGTTCTGCTCGTCCAGGATATCCCGTCGGGGGAAGTCATGACGCGGTTTGTGCCTGAATTCGCAACTGCCACATATAGGTTATTCGCGTAAGTTATCGATAACCATTGATTTGCCTGGGCAGCCGTCCTAGATGTCCAAACTTTGCCATTGGAAGAAGTCATTACTCGATTCGTGCCGTCTTGAGATACTGCAACAAATTGATTCCGAGCAAAGGTAATTGCCGCCCATACATTTGCTTCCGTTGCAGAGGCGCTTATGAATTCACCTAGTTTACAATTTTCGGGGTGGATTTCGCAATTGTTATTTGTGAGCAATAAAGCCGCTAATAATAGGTTGTTATTATCCTTATCGTTGCTGCAGGAAACGGTAAGTGTGTTCAAAAATAAGCTGAAAATTATTACTCGAGTTATATATAAGGATTTTTTCATGTTTAAAGTTCGCTACTTGAGTTATTAATGAATTACGACGATATAGTGTATCGTATTAGGATTAAAATAGAACGGATAAAATCAAGCCCTAAAGTTCGGAAGAATATATTATTTAATTTAACCCTGACTATAAATAGAATTAATTATTTCCCAAATGGTTCTCATCTCTGTGTGAAATTACCCTGCGCTTTTTCTTAACTCCGTGGACTCAGTGTTCTCCGTGCGAAAAACTCAAACCTCATAAATCGAAAGCGACTTATAACCCTTATTTGTTTGCTTGTCTAATAACGCGATAATTTCAGTTCGTCTGTCCTTCTCTATATTAAAGATCAACTGGTCCGAGATCTCTCTACAAATATATAAACCACGACCGTGAGAATCCGCAAGACCTGCTGGCAAACCCGAAGGACTGTCCACAGTGATATGCCTGTCTAAACGTTTTAGGATTTCTTTTTTGTTCAAGGAGCCGAAATGATCGCGGACTACTACAATATAAGAATTTTCTGCTATCCCATAACCTATCTCAAAATAATCCGTCTCTGCGAGTTGTATATGTTCTAAAGGAACGAGAAGATCGCGAGAAGGAAGTTCATACTGGTATTTAGAATTTCCCTTGGAGTCTCTTGGAGCGCGGATCATGGCGTTGGAAGTGAGTTCTTCTAAAATTTGTTGTACAGCGTTAGGCGCTCCTTTTTCGATCAGGAATTTACCTACACGGTTGCAGATATAATTCCGATCCTTGTCGGAACTGATCTTGCGGAACACGATGCCGTTTTCCGGAGGGACTAAAAATTCCTCTTCTCTATCTCCTTCCAAGATCTTGAAATCCGGACCAAAATATTTTTCTACTCCGAAGATGTCCTTGTAGAGAAGTTTTTTGACCATGATCGTGATCAGATTGATGTCCAAGAAGGAATATTTAGGTATAATATTCCAGATATCGTGTTGGTAAGCGAAATTGATATAGTCGTTAATATTATAAGCAGTCATTAAGGAATACTGGACGTTAGGATATTCCTTTTGGATGGTCTTGATCAGATCCAACCCCGATTTCCCAGGCATACGTATATCCGTGATGACAAGATCTATATGTTCGTTAGAAAGTATTTTGACCGCTTCATCGTAATTTTCTGCATCGAAAACTTCGTAATCTCGGACCAGGATATCTTTAACCGCTTCCCGGATGGAATGTATATCTTCTACTACTAAGATACGATGATGGGACAATTTAGTTTCCTTTTGGTTGTACTAAGGGAAGAGAAATTTTAAATCTGGTCTTTCTATCGTAAGAACGAACTGTTAATTCTCCGGAATGTTCCCTAACGATGGAATGACAGATAGAAAGTCCGAGGCCTGTTCCGATTCCCGACTTATTTTTGGAGAAGAATGGAGAGAAAATTTTATCCAGCATATCTTCCGGAATCCCGCCCGCGGTATCTTCCACAAAAATATGCATCATATTACGAGTGCGTCTAACCTCTACTTTGATCTTACCTTCTCCATAATCGTAAGCTTGTAGGGAGTTTTTGAAAAGATTAATAAACAATCTTTCCATCTTAACCGGATTGAATTGGAAGGTCATACCCGGTTCGCTTAAAATTTCCCATTCGGTGTTTTTCGAAAGAACAGGGTAGACCCAGGTGACCGAGTCCTTGGCCTTCATGATGGTTTCATGAATATCTGCATTGGTTGTGACTAGTTTATCCGGTTTAGCAAAACTGATCACATCCAAAACGATCATTGCGGCACGGGTAAGATCCTCTTTTATCATCTCTAATCTTTTCCGAAAAAAAGCAGGATCCATGCTGGACAAATTATTCATTAAATTCTGGAGAGTGAGGCTCATTCCTGTGAGTGGGTTATTCAACTCATGGGCCACACCGGAGATGAAAATTCCTAAAGAAGCAAGGTTACGGATCCTCAGATTTTCCTCATCTTTTTCTTTGATACGAGTGATATTACTGATCTTCTCTACAATCGAAACTATACTTCCGTCCTTTCGGATCGGGAAAAAATCCAGGTATAACGTTTCTTTTTGGTCGTTCGCCACATGAAAGATCTCGCGCCCAACTTCTCCCTTTCCTTCAAATTGTGCGTCGAAGTCGGATTCATTCTCATGATGATCCTTCATTGGACAGTAAGGACAAACTGCAGTACGATTGTATAGAACCTCGTAACATTTTCTGCCCAAGGTAGAAGGAAAATCAGGCTCTCTAGAAAATTCAAGAGTGGCCTTGTTTACACGACGGACCCTAAAGCCCGAGTCTATCAGAACTAGGGGCTCCGTGATTCCGTCCAGAATTGCTTGGAGTTCCTCCGCTCTTTCGTGGAGGTTTTCCATTAGGGATGACATCCGGATCAATATTCTAGGGATTCTTTATAACTTTGCAGTAATTTTTTTTGATTTCTGGAAGAATGTTGGGCCTGCATTTCCTGAAGCCTTAGAACGTGCACAAAAAAATCTTCGATCAGTTTTAAGTAAAATTCTTTCTTAAACTCGGATCTATCCCGGTTTACCCCCTCATCAGGTAGAAAATTTAGAGGATATTCCGCCTCTTTACCGTTCCGGTCCGCATAAATCACAAGATCATCCACATTATTATCCAAAGGAGTATTATCGGTCATTCGGATCATGATGGTGTCTTCTGCGGAATAATTTGCGGTTTTGATTTCCGATACCACCTTGGAAAGGGTGGATCCGTTAAATTCCAGAAGAATTGATTTTTCTTCCGCTCTTTCTATCCCACCCGGGTTAGGGGATTGGGTGACTGAGAATTTCGTGATCTTCACACCTTTACGGTTCGGATAATTTCCCACCCATGTTACCAAGGTCCCGATGGGGAGGGCATCCATTCTTTCGAATTTTAAAAGTTCTCTGGCAACACTCAAACTTTCATAGGCGCGCAAGATGCGTTGGTTCAACATTTGGGTAGAAGAAGCGTTGGAATTTGCCTGGGATTTTGTCCCATCCTGGTTTTGGGCGTTTATGGAAAGAAAGGAAAGAAGAAGGACTAGAAGGAAGACGGCTTTAGGAGCCGCCTTCGTAGAAGAATCAATATTACGGTTTAGGTTGCGCTGGAGTTTCGGTACTTGGAGCGGTAGTAGGCGCAGTATCTTGGGCATTGGTCCCTCCTTGGTTGCCCTGTGCCTCTTCCGCACCAGGTGGAGGAAGGATCTCAGGCGTTGGAGTGGTATTGTATCCACTAGACTTCGCAAAAAGGAAAGAAAGAATCAGGGACAATGCTAAAAAAGTGAGTCCGGCAACTCGCGTTGCTTTAGTCAAAACGTCCGCAGTAGAGGAACCAAAAACGGATTGGCTTGCGCCTCCACCTAGAACTCCACCCATTCCTCCTTTGCCTGTTTGGATCATAACAAGAAGGATCAGAAATAGACTGACAAAAACAAAAAGAACAAGGATGGTTCCGGTGATAAATCCCATAAGTCGAATTCCTAAAGGTAAAAAGGTATGTTTTTTGGCGAAATAAACCGCTTTAGATCCAAATTACCGCCAAGCCCTAGGCTGACAAGCCGTTTAGTAGTTTCCTAAGCGGCTTCTAAGCTAGCCGGCAGTAATTAGAATAAAGCTAAGAAGCTTTCCAGTTTCTGGCTGGCCCCGCCTACGAGCCCTCCATCTATGTCTGCTTGGGAGAGGAGTTCCTTCACGTTATCGGCTTTTACGGAACCTCCATACAGAATAGGCATAGCATCCGAGATTGTTTTCCCATTTTGGAATAATCCCGAAATTTCTTTTCTAATAAATGAGTGGGCTTCTTGAGCTTGAGCAGGAGTTGCAACCTTTCCTGTTCCGATTGCCCAAACAGGTTCGTAAGCCACCCAAATGCGAGAGAATTGGTCGCTTTCAATCGAACCTAAACCTTCTTGGATCTGTTTTTTCAGGACCTCGAAAGTTTTTCCGGACTCTCTTTCCGCCAAGGTTTCTCCCACACAATACACGGCAGTAAAACCGTGTTTTGCAAGATAAGAGATCTTTTGGTTACAGAATAAGCTGGTCTCTCCTAAAAATTGTCTTCTTTCGGAATGGCCTACAAGAGCAAATTTAATACCGAGTTCGGAAAGTTGGTCCGGACCTGTCTCACCTGTCATAGCAGTCAATGGAGCAGGGTAGATATTTTGGGCCCCGACGGAAATTTTCGAATTTTCTAATATTCTGGCAACTGAAGCCAGATGAATGGAAGAAGGAAATACAACCGCCTTTTTATTATCCGGGAGAGAAGAGGACTTTTCCTTTAGGCCGCTTGCAAGAGCAATAGCCTCCTTTTCGGAAAGATTCATTTTCCAGTTACCTGCGATAATTTTAGGGCGCATATATATTTCCTTTGATTCGTTTTAGGTTTTTTCTTTCAGAAGAGCCACAACTCCAGGGAGTTTTTTTCCTTCTAAAAATTCCAAGGAGGCTCCTCCTCCGGTAGAAACGTGAGTGATCTTATCTTCCACTTTCGCCTTATTGATCGCTGCGATGGAATCTCCACCACCAACTACCGTTCTAGCTTTGGACTTAGAAACCGCTTTTGCGATCGCCATGGTACCTGGTGCGAATTTGTCGAATTCGAAAACTCCCATTGGACCGTTCCAAACGATCGTAGCCGCATTCTTAATTACTTTTTCGTAATTTGCGATCGTTTTAGGACCGATATCCATTCCCATCCAACCGTCTAAAATTCCCATCTTGTCCACGGTTTTGGTCTTTGCATTCGCATCGAATTTATCTGCGATCACATGATCCACAGGAAGTTGGAAATCCACGCCTGCGACTCCGGCTCTTTCTATCAGTTGGAAAGCTTCCACTTCGAAATCTTTTTCTACTAGGGAATTTCCTACCGGGATCGCTCTGGATTTTAGGAAGGTATACGCCATTCCTCCGCCGATCAAAATATGATCCACTTTTTCGATCAGGTTTTTGATCACGCTGATCTTAGAAGAGACTTTAGAACCTCCGATGATTGCCACGAAAGGTTTTGCAGGGCGGGAAAGAAGAGAAGAAAGTTCGGTGATCTCTTTATACATCAACAAACCTGCGAAAGCAGGCAGAAGATGTGCAATTCCTTCCGTAGAAGCGTGGGCTCTATGAGCCGCACCGAATGCGTCGTTTACATAAACATCAGCAAGAGCAGCCAGGCTTTTTGCAAAAGCCGGATCGTTTTCCTCCTCTTCTTTATGAAAACGTAAATTTTCCAGGACTAGGATCTCGCCATCCTTTAGTTCTTTGGAAAGTTTTACCGCATTCTCTCCGATTACATCTTTGGAGAATATTACGGAAGTTTGAACTAGTCCTTTAAAAACTTCGTAAACAGGTTCCATAGAATATTGCGGATCCGGTTTACCTTTAGGGCGTCCGAGGTGACTTGCGATCACTACGCGAGCGCCTTTTTTTACCAATAGTTCTATTGTAGGAAGTGTTTTTTCAATTCTAGTCTTGTCGGAAACTTTACCGTTTTCCAGAGGGACGTTAAAATCGACCCTCAGAAAAACTCGTTTCCCCTTGACGTCCTCGTTTTCGAGTCTGGGTAATTGCATCGATTAACCTTTTTTAGCCATATAACGGATCAGGTCTAAAACTCTATTAGAGTAGCCCATCTCGTTATCATACCAGGAAACTAATTTGAAGAACCTGGAATTCAATTCGATACAAGCATCCGCATCAAAAATAGAAGAAAGAGTGGAGCTTAAGAAATCGTTAGAAACAACCATCTCGTCCGTATAACCTAAAATTCCTTTCATGGAACCTTCGGAAGCTTCTTTCATTTTTGCGGAAATTTCTTTTAGGCTAGTCTCTTTGGTAGTTCTAACGGTCAGATCCACAACGGAAACGTCCGGTGTAGGAACTCTGAAAGACATACCGGTAAGTTTTCCGTTCACTTCAGGAATACAAAGGCCGACCGCTTTTGCTGCTCCTGTAGAGGCTGGGATGATATTTTGCATAGCGCCTCTTCCGCCTCTCCAGTCTTTTTTAGATGGACCGTCGACGGTAGGTTGAGTAGCGGTAGTTGCGTGGATCGTGGTCATCAGACCTTCTTCAATTCCGAAATTGTCCAGAACGACTTTAGTGATCGGAGCAAGACAGTTCGTAGTACAGGAAGCGTTGGAAACCACATGATCCTTACTTGGATCGTATTTCTCGTTGTTTACTCCCATAACGAAAGTAGGGATGTCCTTGTCTTTTGCAGGAGCGGAGATCACCACTTTTTTCGCTCCGGCTTTAATATGTTTTTCAGCGCCTATACGATCGGTAAATAAACCTGTGGATTCGATCACATAGTCCACTTTCAGATCTTTCCAAGGGAGTTTTTCAGGATCTCTTTCGGATACGCAGAGAACTTTTTTACCATCTACGATAAGTGCGTCGTCAGTATGCGAAACGGTTCCGTTAAAACGGCCATGAGTAGAATCGTATTTTAAAAGATATCCTAGGTTGTCCGGAGTTACTAGGTCGTTGATTGCTACAAATTCAATATTTGGGTCCTTGATCCCGGAACGGAAAACCAATCGGCCGATTCGGCCAAAACCGTTGATAGCGATTCTTGTCATTTTCTTCCCTTTATTTCCTTAATGTTATTTGATAAAACAGGAGCCTTTGGCTCTTCAAATACATGTTTTTATAACAAAACCATCCTGAAAATCCGTTTTTTTGGTGTTTTGGTTCGCACAGAGGGCACTGAGATCACGGAGAGAGTTCATTTTTTAACTCTGTGTACTCCGTGTGCTCCGTACGAAAAGAGGGGACTTGGGGTTAAAATACCTTGCCTATGATCTTTTCGAATGGCAAAGGGCCGAAATCTCTGGAATCCACACAGTCATCACGGTTATCGCAAAGTAAAAAGTAATTTCGATCTTCTACCGTTAGGTTGGAAAGATTGTCTCTAGTAGAATACGTGCCTGAGAAGGCCGGTCTTGCGTCCTTGAATTGTAAGGAGAATGTGGACTTTTCCTGATCCTCGGAGATTCCGTTTCTGTAAAGTACCTTGTCCTTAATGGAGATCTGGTCTCCCGATTTTCCCATGATCCGGGCCAGGACCACTTTTCCTTTTTGTGTCGGATGTGCCACTAAGATCACATCGCCTAAAAACAGGGAGGAATCCCTGACGAAGCGGGAGATATAAATTCTTTTTCCTTTCGGAAAGGCAGGAGACATCTCTTCCGTTTCCGGGACGAAGGGAAATATGAACCAGATCCGAACGGCGGTCGCAAATAAAAATCCAACCACAAGAGAGATTGAAAGTATCTGAACGAATTTCTTTCTATCGAATTTTTTTTCCTTCTCTCCGAACTCTTTTTTCAGCGGGAACATTATAAGGCTAAGGTATGAATGTGCAAAAAAAGGTCAAAGTAGATTTTATTCAGGTCAAGGCCTATATGATAAAAAGATTTTTTTGTTTAATTACTCTCCTTAGATCCCGGAAATAGAAAAAGTTGTATAACTCATATAAAGAGAAAACTCGCTGCTAGTCTCAGCGATATCTTCGGAATAAGATCCGTAATTTGCACTTGTGCAGTTCTTGGAATACGATAAGATAGGATTTCGATTTAGGAAAAATATATGCAAGAAGTTCATTTGGCCGGAAATATTTTAGAATATATGGGCAAACATCCCTCGTTACGAGAGGGAGTTTTTCTAGCGCCTGGCTCTTTGGTAGTGGGAGATGTGGTGATCGGAAAAGATTCCTCTATCTGGTTCCAAACTTTGGTACGAGGAGACGTAAATTATATTCGGATCGGAGAAAACGTAAATATACAGGACATGACAGTGGTCCACGTTTCCAGAAACACTCATCCTGTTGAGATAGGTAATCATGTTTCCGTGGGGCATAGAGCGGTTCTTCACGGATGTAAACTAAAGGATCATTCTTTTGTGGGAATGGGTGCAATCATAATGGACGGGGTAGAGTTGGGAGAATACTCATTTGTGGCGGCGGGGGCCATGGTAACTCCGGGTAAAATTATTCCACCGGGAGTGATGGTGATGGGATCTCCTGCAAAGATCGTAAGAGATATAACCGAAGACGAAAGAAATCTGATCGAAAGAACCGCTGCAAATTACGTCACGTATAAAAATAATTACCTGCAAGATCCATTCTATAGGATCAGTGGAGTTTAATTTCCAAAAATTTTCCTATACGTTTCGGGAACTTGCGGAATACTTTACTATGTGATCGAAACAAAAGCTCCGGGAGTTTATCTAAGAGGAACAGGGGTTATCGGTTGGCCTCTAGCTTCTTTGTTATTATTATTAAAGAATAAATTTGGCGGCTTCCAAGTATTTGTAGAACCATACAAATTACAAAAATCCGAAATTCCTCAGATACTTTCTCTGCTCGAAAAAGGTGGGGTCATCGTAGACGATGGAATAAACGGGGTCCGGGATTTTTTTCCGGAATGGATCTCCAAAGGGGACGCGCTATCCCAGTCTCATGTCGTATGCGATTCTTCTCCCCCTGGAGTCGCAGACAAAAGAAAATCGGAATACTCCGAATCAATTTATGATCGGATCCAACTTTTTATCGCTCAGGGGAGTGAACATTCTTTTGGACCTCAATTTTTGTATCCGGAAAGTTCTCCGATCCTGGAAAAAAATCCTCCAAAGTTCATCCATGTTTCTACCTGCAATACTCACACATTAGCCGGAATACTTAGGCCATTCTACTCCGATAAACCCCAAGAGCTGAAAAATATCTTAGAAGAAGCCGATTTTTTTGTGATCCGAAGGGATGCAGACATGGCTAAGAACGATCCTCACGTTACCGGGCCATTGTTGGTTCTTCCCGAATCGGAAACAGGTACACATCATGGAAGATTATTGAACGAAGTATATGCGGATCTTGGGTTTAAGATTAAATTGGGATCTTCTTCCGTAACGATCAATTCTCCCTATATGCACTTGATCCGTTTTCACCTCCGCTTAAAGAGGGAGATCACGAAAGAATGGTTGGTTTCCAAGATAGACAACGATCCGTTTTTAAGCACAACCGAGCTTGTTTCCACGAACTCCATTTTCTCATCCGGAAGAGATCGCGGATTGTACGGACGAATATTCTCTCATGCAGTATTTCCACTTTCTGCCTTGGAAGTGAACGGCAAAGAAGTGCGAGGATATGCGGCCACGCCTGGAGACTCTAACGTACATATTTCCAGCATCTATGCGGTTTATAAAGGTTTAGGGCTTTCCTGGGGGCCGGAAACAGAGGCCTTTTTAGCAGGAATTGTCTTGAAAGAAGTTTAAGCCATCATAGAAATATCCGCACAGTTTTGATCTTTTTTCATTGATCGCATTTGATATAGTGAAAAAGATGTTTAATATATTGACAAGTTCACAAAAATCCAGCTGAAAAGGTAGGAATTCCTAATGAAAGCAAATAATATCTTAGAGACGATCGGTAATACTCCCCATGTAAAAATCAACCGACTCTTTGGATCTAAATACAATGTATATTCTAAATTAGAGCGTAGCAATCCAGGCGGTTCTATCAAGGATCGTATCGCGCTTTCTATGATCGAGGACGCTGAAAAAAGCGGAAAACTCACTAAGGATACGGTAATTATCGAGCCGACTTCCGGTAACACAGGTATCGGTTTGGCTCTGGTCGCAGCTGTAAAAGGATACCGTTTGATCCTGGTTATGCCCGAGTCTATGAGTGTGGAAAGAAGAAGAATTATGGCAGCTTACGGCGCCGAATTCGACCTCACTCCTCGTGAAAAAGGAATGCCTGGAGCAATCGAAAGAGCGAAACAATTAGTTGCGGAAAATCCAAAAGCTTGGATGCCACAACAGTTCGAGAACGAAGCAAATATTCAAGTTCACATCGAAACTACTGCAGCAGAGATCCTGAAAGATTTCCCGAACGGAGTAGATGCTCTTATTACAGGAGTAGGAACAGGCGGACATATCACTGGAGTTGCTAAGGTTTTAAAGGAGAAGTTCCCTAAAACCAAAGTATTCGCAGTCGAGCCGGAAGCTTCCCCTGTAATTTCCGGAGGAAAACCGGGACCACACCCAATCCAGGGAATTGGAGCAGGATTCATTCCTAAAAACTTACATACCGATCTACTCGACGGAGTAATCCAAGTTTCTAAGGACGAGGCTTTCCAATACGCATTACGTGCAGCAAAAGAAGAAGGAATTTTTTTAGGAGTATCCTCCGGTGCGGCTTTAGCGGCGGTCGCTAAAAAACTTCCTGAACTTCCGGAAGGATCTACGGTTCTTACCTTCAACTATGATACCGGTGAAAGATATCTTTCTATAGAAGGACTTTTCCCAGTTCCTTCCAACGGTTAAGAATAGAATACAATCTATCTCTTTTAAGATCCCGGCGGTAAAACGTCGGGATTTTTTATTTTCACAGAACATATCGCACAGAGCGCACGGAGTTCACAGAGAGGTTTGTAAGAGTGAGTTCGTACAATACCTCTGCAGCCTTGTGTCTCTGGATGAAATCTCGTATCTTAAAACTCTCCGTGGCCTCTGTGTCCTCCGTGCGAACTCTTATCGTTTGAGATAAAAGTATCTAAATTAATTACTTGCGTTTCAAATTAAACCGAACATCTGTGCGAAAAAGCGGGAAAATAAAAAGTTCGGTATCAAAGGAAAAAAATAAACAGATGTTCAACCGTTTGAGAATATTAAAACAAATTAATAGGTTAGATGCAGAGAAGGATGCACAAAAGATCGTATTCCTTTCGGGGAGTTACGATTTTCCTCAGGATGTGGAGATCTCGCTCGCTATTTCATTTTTTAGGACATTCGCGATCCCTTCTATTTCTAAAATATTAAATACCACCAAACGATTCGAACTAGCAGGACAAAAAAGATACGATGATACCGCATTGATCCTCGCTGAATTTATAGAAAACGGACTGGACAGCGAAAGAGGGAGAGAAGCCATGAGAAGGCTGAACCAGATCCATAAAGAATACGATATCAAGAATGAGGACTTTTTATACACTCTCACAACTTTTATTTTTGAACCGGATCGTTGGAATCGAAAGTTCGGTTGGAGAAAGAGTACTGAAAAAGAAAGGTTAGCCAATTTTTATCTTTGGAAGCGGATCGGAAAAATGATGAATATCAAAAATATTCCGGAAACTTACGAAGAAATGTTGGAGTTTAATCTAAATTTCGAAAAGAAAAATTTCCGCCGCACTCCTGACTCGGAACAAGTTGCGCTTGCGACTATGAAGATTGCTTCCGCCAGAATTCCTAAGATCCCCGGTTTGGAATATTTAGTCTATCATGCGGTTTATTCTCTTATGGACAAACCGCTCAGAGACGCAATGGGATTTCCCAAACCGAACCCGATCGTTGCCGCTTTTACCTTTGCGGTTTTGAAATTCAGGGCATTCTTCTTACGATATTTTTGGCCGCCACGAAAAACACCTTATTACGTGACCAAACGAAATAACCCTACCTATCCGAACGGATATTTGATTGAAGAGTTAGGACCACATTAGAAAAATACGGAAGGACCGGAATTCCGGTCTGTTCCCAAATGTCAGTCCTCGTACTTGTAGAATCTCCTACCAAAGTAAAAACTATCTCTTCCTATTTAGGCAAAGAATACAAGGTGCTCGCCACCTACGGACATATTTTGGATCTTCCACCGGATCGTATCGGGATCAAAATTGAAAAGGATTTCGAACCTGAGTATGTGCCACTTAAGGGGAAAAAGAAAGTTTTATCTTCCATTTTAAAAGAAGCAAAGTCGCATTCCTCTATACTCATCGCAACCGACCCGGATCGAGAGGGAGAATTTATCGGATATATTCTGGCCCAAAAATTAGGGAAGAAGGTAAAAATCTCCCGGATCCGCTTCCAAGAAATACAGAAGGAAAAAATTTTACAGGCAATCTCTGAACCGGATGAGATCGATCTATACTTGGTGGATTCCCAAAAAGCCAGGAGGATCTTAGATAGGTTGATCGGATACAAGATCAGTCCATTTTTGTGGAGGGCAGTCGGCGGAGAAGGTCTTTCCGCAGGAAGAGTACAATCGGTCGCACTCAAATGGATCTGCGAAAGAGAGGAAGAGATCCGTAACTTTATTCCGGTCACTACCTGGCTTGTTTCCGCAACCGCGTTTTATGGATCCGGAGAAAATGAAAAAGTCGTTTTTTATCCGAAAAGAGAGGCATTTGCCACTCAAAAAGAAGCTTCCGAATTCCTAAATTCTATATTAACAAAAACGAAAATTTTGCGGATCACCGAAAGAAAGGAAAAGCTAGGAGAAACACTTCCTCCTCCACCTTTCACGACCGCAACTTTACAGCAAGAAGCCTTTCGGGTCTTAAAATTTGCCGCTTCCAAAACAATGAAACTCGCCCAGGAATTGTATGAGGGAACGGATCTTGGAAAAGGAAAATCCCAAGGACTCATCACTTATATGAGGACTGACTCGGTCCGGATCGGAGAAGAAGCAATCGGAGCCATCCGTAAAAAGATCGGCTCCAAATTCGGTCCAGAATTCGTATCGGATAAGGCCCAAACTTATAGGCTCAAAAAAACAAAAGGGAAAACGCAGGATGCTCATGAAGCGATCCGACCTGTAGATATATTTTTAGAACCTTCTTCCGTATTCGAAATTACAGATCGAAATCTCAGTAAGGATTCCAAAAAATTATACGAACTGATCTGGAAAAGAGCAGTCGCTTCGCAAATGAAACCGGAGGCTTGGAAAAGATTAGAATTTGTAGCAAACGGCGGTGGAGAAGTTTGGGAAGGAGGAAAACTTTTTAGTATAGATCCAGGTTATAAAAAAATCTATAATGTAAGTGCGGACCTTCTTCCGACTTGGAAAAAAGGAGAAACTCTAACTCCTGATTCATGGGAGATCCAAGAAAAAACGACGGAACCGCCTCCCAGATTTACGGAGGCAAGTCTTGTCTCCAAGCTGGAAAAAGAAGGAATAGGAAGACCTTCCACATTCGCTTCTATCCTGGAAACGTTATATAAAAGAAAATACGTATATTCCGAAAAAGGAAAATTATATTCGGAGACTCTAGGAGAAAAAGTGAATGCTTTCTTGCAGGCTGCCTTTGCAGATCTTTTCCGGGAAAAATTCACTTCCGAAATGGAACAAAAATTGGATTCTATCGCGTCCGGTGAAGAAAGTAGATCCAAGGTTCTTTCCGAATTTTATTCCATCCTGGATTCTCAATTAAAAAAAACGAATATAATTGAGATCAATAAGCAGCTAAAGGAAAGACCGAAGACACCCAAATACGGTATTTGCCCAGTATGTAAAGAAGGGGAGAGGGTTCGAAAAAAATCCTCAAAGAAAAAAGAATATTATATATGTTCTAGATTTCCGCAATGCGATTACGCGGAATATTTATAGCGTTCGCACAGAGCAGACCGAGTTCACAGAGAATAAATGTCGTTCACAAAGAGCTCCGTGTTCTTTGTGATCTCCGTGTGAAAGTCTTGCTATTTCCTTTCAGTTACTGCTACCCAAGTGCCGTTCCGGTTTTCCGCTTCTACCTTTCGGTCGTATAGCTCGGAAAGTCTCGCTGAACTGAATGCTTCCTTGATCTCTCCTGAAAACAGAATTTTCCCCGATTTCAAAAGGGCTGCGTGCTCGTAAAAGGGCGGGATCTCGTCGATCCTGTGTGTGATATAAATAGAAGTGAAGTTTCGATTTTTCTTATATTCGTCCAAAAAATCTATAAATTCCTCCCTGGCGGTCAGATCTAATCCTGAGCAAGGCTCATCTAAGATCACAAATTCGGGAGAAGTGCACATTGCTCTTAAGAAAAGTACCTTCTTCTTTTCTCCGGACGATAATGTTCGAAATAGCTGATTTCGTTTAGCGCCGAAACCGTTTTCTTCTAAAATTCGTTCCGCTTCTTTTTCTTCCCAAGCATTGGATTCTCTATAGAAACCGATGGTATGAAAAAAACCGGTAAGAAGTACGTCGTAAACGGTAAGACTTTTTTGGAGTGCGCTTTCTTGCTGGGAAGAATCCAGGATACCTATCTTATTCCGCAAGATCTGCAGAGGAGTTTCTCCGAACGTCTCACCGAAAAGATTGATCCTACCTGCGGTGGGCCAAACAGATCCATAGATCAAATTTACGAGAGTTGTTTTTCCGGCACCGTTACGACCCAAGAGCACCCAATGTTCTCCTGAATTGATCTGAAAATCGATCCCATCCAGAATAGGTGTCCCGGATCTATAAAACTTAATTCCGTGTAAATTGAGTAGATTATTGGATTCAGTTTTCTTCATTCGCGATCTCGTAGGCTTTTGCCAATTTTTCGCAGGTTTCTTCGAACTTTGCCTTATCGTCTAACTGGAATTTTTTTAGTATACTCGAATCGGCTGCATAATAGCTAGCTTTCTTATCCAGATAATCGCACATCATATTTGCCACGTATACGGAATCAACTAAATCCGTATAAATCGTGTTAGTCGCCATGAAGGCTCTATGATGGAATTCGATCATATGTACAAGGTCCGGTGGAAAATCCCATTTTCTAGCAAGCATTGCTCCCAAAGTGGGATGAGAAATACCAGTGGAAATTTCCTCTAAGATGGTGGAGTTGGAAAGGTCCCGATGCTTTTGGTAAGACGCCAGACGTTTGAATAATGTAGGATCCAATGAAAGCAAAATAAATTTTCCTAGATCATGGAGTAAGGCACCGACTGCTGCGATATCGGAAAGTTTTCCGAGTCCCGCTCTTTGAGAAACCTGTCTTGCGAAATAACTCGCGAGGTTGGAATGATTCCATACTTCCTGTAGTTTGGAATATCTGCCTTCCATGATTTTTCGCACACCTGAGACATACAAAAGATTTCGGACGTTCTTCAGTCCCACAACCTTAACGGCTTGGACGATTGTATTTACCTTATTCCTACTCGCGAAACCCGCAGAGTTGGAAAGTTTTAGAAGGTCAGCGCTAATAGCAGGGTTTCTTTCTATTTCGTTTGCAATCACTCCCAGATCCGAGTCAGGATTATTACAAAGATTGATGATCCTTGTTAGAGTATGAGGTAGTGGGGGAAGTCCATCTACTTCCGCCAAAATCTTGTCCTTGAGCTTGGTGGCCACATCTATTGGAACGATCTGTTTCGGGATCACTAAGGTCGCTCTTGTGATCTTGCCGTCTGTCTCTATCTTAAACTTATCTGAACCTATGCCTGAGTTTTTTAATAATAACTGTATGAGAACTAAACCGAGGCCCGCACTTTCTTGGCTATCCGCCATAGAAAGAAATGCATCGGAAAGATCATTGAACTTGCTTGCGGATTCTAATCTTGCTTTGATCCTTTCGGATTCTTGAGGCAGAAGTGCCACATCATTCTCTATCAAAAAGATCAGGTTTTGGTTCATGATCTTTGCTCGGAGACGAACGGAGAGATTGGAACCTTTGAGCACCTTCTCCTGTTCATCCCATTTATGAATGATATCTTCCAGAAAACGTTTCATCCCTTTATTATAATGAGATGGTTCGTTGATATTCAGCCCCTCAGTTAGAAAAAAAAGCCTTTTGGCGTTCGCTTTATTTGCGTTCATCAAAAGTTCTTTCAGAATGGTAGAAACCACTTCCGTGAGGAACAACCTATCCAAGTTCCCCAAAACCTGAAGTAGCAGAAGATAGATCTGCTGGTGATCCTCGTCCGAAATAAATCTATATTCCAGTTCGATATCTTTTCCGGATACGAGGGTTTCTGTGAGTTCGGTCGGATTCAGCATTCCCTCAAATTTGGGTCTAAACTCCCTTGTCGCAAGAAAAAAAATGCGCTCCATTCTTCGGATTGGGCACCTGTTTGTCCGGGGATAACCTAAAATATTAGATGGGGGCCGGAAATGGAGAAGGAGCCGAAAAATTCAGAACAAGGATCCGAAAAGATCGGAGAGGATTTACAGGAAGAACTGAGATTTTTTCTGGAAAATCGATTGGATGGGCTTTTGGACGAGGCGGAGAAGTTTCGGCAGACCAAACAATCGTACAGTAAGACCCGATCCAAGTTTTTGAGAAAGGAATTCAATCCCGAAAAAAACCAGGGATTTTTGCCATTTCTTTATTCCATTTCGAATAGGCGGGAGGGGAACCGGGAGGAGCCGGAGTCTAAAGTATCAGGGGATGAGTCTTGAAATGGAAGCTTCCCCAGATTATTTTCTCATTAGCCAAATAAAGATGGACATTTGGATGGAACGATTCATGGTAGAGGCGAATGGATAGCGACTTCTTCTTCGAAGAGGCTCCTGAGGACTCGGAGAGTCGAGATATCTTAGATATCATGGACTCCTATCGGTACATGAACTCCTCTTACTTTTTCGATTTTATATCCGATGGTAGATGGGATCATGGAAAAGGTTGGGTGGAGAAAAACATCGACCGAGGACAGTGGACCACAAGATTCGTTCCGGGCAGTATTGACCGTTACCAAAGGCCAGGATCTGGTCAAAGTCCCTGAGCACAAAAAGGATCCTTTTTCGGGTCCTTTTTTATTATACAGATACGAGAGTAACTCTCGATGGGACGGGTATTGGTTCTCCGTCTATTCTCAATCCTTCTAAATGAAACTCTATTGCTTCTTTGATTCGTTTTGTAACTTCTTCTTCTGTTTCTCCGACCGCAACGCAAGCCTGTCCAGTGCTATTTTCATATTTAGATTTCACGCGAAGCCCTAAGGAAAGTAGTTATAAATTTAGAAATAAGGATCTTTGCGTTCTTTGTGCCTTGGCGTGCCTAAAAAATTAGAAAGTTTCGCACAGAGGGCACGAAGCACACAGAGGAGCGGTTTTCTAGGAAATCAAATATACATTTTCTCTCGTGATCTCTGGGTTCTCCGTGCGAACCTAAAATAAAAAAGGACCCTTTCGGATCCTTCTTTTCATACTGAGATTATCGTTAAGAAATTAGCCTTAGTTCACCAATTTCAAGCCGTTGATGTCTATGATCTTACGATAGACTAATTTGTTCTTCTCTTTTTGAGGATTGAAGATCAAAACAACAACCTTGTTAAAAGTAAAATATCCGGGACGATACTCCGTGTAATGATGAGAGAAGATCGTGGATTTGTATTTAGCATTGTAAATAGTATAAGTGTGTTTACTTAAAGTATCGTGCTTTTGTTTTTGCAGATCTTCCGCAGTTTGAGGCACAAAATTACTCATCAGTACTTTATCCTTCGTAGGACCTTCTTCGCCGTAAAGAACGATAGGAAGTGCATCCTTTGGATTGTTGGTAAGGTAATGAACTAACTCGTCCAGATTCGGGTTTGGGAATTTTACTTTTTCTCCTCTCGCGATCTTTTCGTCGTAGCTCTTCTTGATATCTCCGAATCTCTTCTCCCCCCAAACATTCTTATTATCCAGTTTTGCAGGAACTAAGTTATGGAAGTTCACCACTTTTGTGTTTTCTTCCGCATCGTATTGTCTCCATTTAGGGAAGGGGACTAATTCTCTGCGATCGTCCACTTTCGAAAGAGGAGTTTCGTTTACCGCTAAAATATAAACGGAGAAGTTTGCCGCATCGAAGTCTCTATTCTCGAGTTCCACCATTACGTCCATGAACTCGCCTTTTCCGTTATCCGCATGTCTACGGAAGAAGGAAACTTCTTTGACTAAGAGTCTATCGTCGTAATATGCGAGTGGATAGTATTCCACTCCTTCGGAACCTTTACTTTCCTTTTCTGCGTTGTTTTGGCCGGAGATGCCATTTCCAAAAAGGACGAATAATAGGATAAAAGAAAATTTTGCGACGGATTTCATGCGTTTATTGTCCCAGTACGGTTCTTCATATTGAATATCGACTTCTCAGCCCCGAAACTTAGCCGTTACTTCTTGTTTTTCCTCAAAAAATGAGAAGAATTCCCAGAATGATAGAAAACGGATCAGATTCTATCCGGGGTACAAATTTAGTCCAGCGGTTTAAAGTTGGGGAGAAAAGCCTAGGGAATTAGGCTTTTTTGATATGGTTCTTTTCGTCAACGAGAACGACTTGGGGTTTGTAACCTTTTGGCAGGTCCTTTTCTTCCAGGGAGCCGTAGGAGATGATGATTACTTTGTCTCCTTTCATTCCAAGACGGGCAGCAGCGCCGTTCAAACAGATCTCTCCGGAACCTCTTTTGCCTTCGATCAGATATGTCTCGAATCTGGACCCATTGTTCACGTTTACAACGGAAACTTTTTCGTAAGGGAACATTCCGGCGGCGTCTACTAAATCCATATCAACCGTCAGGCTTCCCTCATAATTAAGGTCCGCGTCGGTTACGGTGGCTCTATGGATCTTACCTTTGCAAACAGTGATGAGCATTTGGTTTACTCGCTAAAAAGTACCTTAAATATTTTGCCCGAGATATTCAAAAGCGTTTTTCTCTTAAAGAAATGTATTTTAGTGTTAATAGTTTCTTTGCTAAACTTTATTTCCGAGAAAAGGGGAGTAATCACGTAATTCTCATATAAATTCGGATACACTCTATTTTCGTCGTAAACACTTCCTTTGAAATTTTCCAACACCTTGCGAAGAATCCTTTTTTCCTGACGATTCAAGTCAATTTCATCCTCATGCTCGGTTCCGACCCAAGTTAATAAATAACCCGAGATCCCGGTCTCGGTCAATTTTGGGGTCACATCTATTAGACGATTTTCTTTTAGGTGAAGAAGCGCCTGATTCAATTCCATCGGATAAGGAGAATCTTCCAAATGGATATATTTTTGTTCCGTAATCACTTTGGCGTATTTTTGGAAGAATACTCCGTCAGAAAGATAGATCAATTTTGCAAGTTCCTGACGGTTTCTTCCTTTCGGGGATCTTTGGAGTATAAAGGAGATGACTTCGAGCAGCTTTTCCATAAATAATACGAGTTGTGCAGGCTTTTTCCCTGAAAAATCCCCTTCCATACGAAGATTACGTCCGCTTCCAGGAAAAGTCCCGGGAAAATCGGAGGGAATCGATTCTATTTTTAGAACACCCTCTTACGATTACCGGGGGGATCAATTATAATATCGACAATCTTCTCCGAAATGAAGACTTCCTTTCCGAGCACGGGATCTCTCTTCAATACATAAAAAGAGGTGGGGATTATACCGCTCACGAGCCCGGACAGATCGTTACCTATGTACATTTGGACTTAAAAAAAAGAGAAATTTCCATCTCGGAATTTCTGGACGGGGTCTTGGAAGCCGCAATTTATTCCACAAAGAAAGTTTGGGGTTTGGATCTGGTAAAAAATCCGAATGCTCCCGGGCTTTATCTTTCCGATTCTCCGAATCGTAAAATTCTTTCTATGGGAGTTTTGTTTAAGTCCTGGTTCACTAGTTACGGGATCGCTCTGAACGTTTCTAATGATTTTTCGGCTTTTCAGTGTATCCATCCTTGCGGCCAGGATTGGAAATCTATGATTTCCGTGTCTCAACTGGGACTTCCGAGCGGAGAAGAAAAAAAGAAGGAATGGATCCTGGCTTTTCGGTCCGGATTTCTAAGAAATTTAAAACCCGTAAAAGAGGAAATCCGCGCCTAAAAGGGATTTTATTCTTTAGAAAAAAGCCGAAATCGGCCGATTTTTAAAAGAAGAGAGGTCCTCAGGTGCAAATTTTTAAACATATTCTATTTTTCCTTTTAGCACTTTTGGTTTGCGAAGGAATCGCTGCCGGAGCCTCTGCTTGGTCTTATTTAGAATCTTCTCTTGCTTCTTTCGAGCAGATCAAAAATCTTTCGGACCAAAGAGCCAGAGATACGATCGGCGCTATCTCCAAGTCCAGTGAAGGAAAATTAAGCAAGGACAGATTGGACGATTTGAATTTTGCATTCACTCGACTCGTAAAAGTGACCTCAGGCGACAAGGAAGGATTTATCATTTCCGAGATCAGCATGACCGACGATTCAGGGATCGTTCTTGCATCTTCTAACGAAGACTATGTGTCCGATCCGAGAGCAAAAAGAAAACCGGAACCTAAGTTTTTATCTCCAAGTTATACTGCCGCTCATCACTTGAGAAAATGGCAGATCGGTACTCCGATCCTTTTGGGAGAAAAAAATACATTTCAAAGCGACAAACTGATGCAGATCGTTTCTCCTTATTTCCCGGAAATTTCCGAACCAAGTGTTCTTCTATCTATGGCGGTATACCATCCCGAAAAATTGGAAAGAGTGGCTTCTCTTCACATGAAATATGAAAGAGGGAACTTTGCTCATTTTGTGAAGATCCAAACGGAACTTTTCTGGTGGACTCTGCAGAATAATGCGATCATCGCTCTTATCTGCGCTCTTATATTAGGATTTGCTCATTTACTCATTAAGAGCGTTCGCACTTCTTTTACTCAGGACGGAAGGTATATTGCCGATCCTTCTTCTCCTCCTTTATGGGAGAAGGTGGACTTTGCCCAAACACAAGGACCTATTCGTTGGAGAGAGAGTTCTTCTCCTTCTCCTTCTTACCAGAGTCCGGCGCCTGTCTCCCAGAGCCATGTTCCGGCGGCACCGGTGGTCGCGACACCGAGCCCTGTAGCAACGACTCCGACTCAAACGATGTCTGCCCCATCTGCTGTGCAGGCAGTCAATCGGGAGAAAGCGGAAATAATAGACGCTATATATCTAGGATAAACTTTTTTGGAAATTCATACTACAAAACTGGGACATATATTGAAGGTAACTCCTAAGGGAGTGCTGGATTCCTATTCCGCGTTCGACCTGGTGCGATTTATCAAAACACGCTGGGAAGAAGGGGAGAGACTTGTGCTAGTCAATTCTCGTTTTGTGGATTATATAGAAGAAGACGGGATCTCCGCACTTGTGGAATTAAAAAACTTCTTCGAAAAATTCGGCGGCAACATTGCGTTCAGCGATTGGAATGAAGAAGGTCTACTCGTTTTAGGATTATTCGGTCTGAACAAGAAGCAGAACTTTTTCGCACATGAAAAGGACGCGGAAGTCTGGCTCTCTTCTTTGAAAATCGAGGATAGAAGGACAAGATCCGATAAGTCGGAAACTGTCTCTTCTCTCAGGCAAACGAAGCCGATCCAGTTTTATTCTAGTCCATCTTCCGGTTTGAGCAAGTCCGATGTATATGTTCCTGAGATCAGTACTGTTCCTATCTCGGGACAAGAACCTACAGAGAAGTCTAAGATCGGAAAGGATATGGACCGTTCCTTGGAACAGGCAAGAAATGTCCAAGAAAGGATCTTGTACTGTGAGTCTTGTCGAGCAAGACTTCGGATCAAAACTCTTGGTCGTCATCAATGTCCTAATTGCGGAATTCAGTTTGACGTGAGTCGCACCGGTGGAGTTCGATACATGGAGAAACTATTCAGTTAGTTTCGAATTGTTCGGAAACACCGAACATGTAGGATCTCTTGTCCCAAGCAGCCAGAAGAAGTTTTGCTCTTTCCTTTTACACCCTCGTTTCCAGAATTTTAGGAGTGTTCCGAGACCATTTTATGGCCGTGTCTTTCGGGACAGGTACGGTGGCCTCCGCATTTTCAGTCGCTTATAGATTGCCGAATATGTTCCGTAATTTATTGGCGGAAGGAACTCTTTCTCAATCATTTATGCCGTTGTATTCCGATGCGGAGAAGGAAGGAGTAATGGCTGCTCGTAAGATGAGCGGGGCCGTATTAAGTTTTCTTTTTGTAATCCTATTAAGTATTGTAGTAATCGTTTTTACATTTTCTCCCTTTGCTCTTCCCATCCTGGTAGGGGGATCTCCCGAATATTCGGGTCTTGTGGTAGAGCTTACCTATATTCTATTTTTCTTAATCGTTACGGCAAGTCTCTCTTCGATCTATATGGCGATCTCCAACGTCAAAAATCGATTTTTCGTTCCTTCTCTTTCTCCTATCATTCTGAACTTAAGTTATCTCACCGTATTTTTGGGAATTTTTCCTTTTGTAGAATGGGAACTTTTGACCAAAGTAAGAGTTTTATGTTTTGCGATCGTGGGAGGTGGGATCATACAGTTAAGTGTTCAGGCTTGGTACGTTTCCAAAAACGGAGAAGGCCCGATTTTTTCCTGGAATTATAAACATCCCGCTATTTTAAAAATATTTAAACTGATGTTACCTGCCGCTGTCGGAGGCGGTTTTTACCAACTCGGGCTTTTGGTGGATATATTTTTAGCTAACTATGTGCAGAATACGAACCCCGGTTTAGGAGCCGTAGTTAGTTTGGATTATGCACAAAGGCTAGTGCAACTTCCTACCGGGATCATTGGAGTCGCGCTTGCGACCACAACTTTGCCTTCATTACTTTCTTCCTTGAAAGAGGATAAACATTCCGAGGTCCCTAAGGAAATGTTGGGAGTTTTAGGATTTGCGGGATTTTTGACCGCACCGGCAGCTCTTGGAATCGGGATTTTGGCCGGTCCTATCTTGGATTCCATATATTACGGGGGGAGATGGGATCATATCGCGACGGAAACTACGATCTTACCTTTGATCTTTTATTCCTTAGCTGTACCTTTCTACAGCATGAATAAGGTTTTGATCTCCACTTATTATGCCTTTCAAGATACTAAAACTCCGTTGCGAGTCCAAGCATTTACATTTGTTCTGAACCTGATCTTGAACTTTTCCCTCATTTTTTTATTAAAACATTCCGCAATCGCATTATCTTCCGCCGTATCTACCGTCGTAACTTGGACCGTGCTTTCTAGTAACCTGAAAAAGCATGATGTCGCTTTTCCTTGGGAAGGATTTCTTTCTAAAATCGCAAAATTGATCCTACCACTTTTAGGCATGGCTGTATTTTTATTCTTTTACAAAGAAATGATACATCCTAGGGCCCTAGACTATTTAGCGGAAAAGGGCTTAAGTTATGCGAATTCCTCTCGGGTCTCCCTCTGCGCCGCAATATTTCCTGGAATGGCAATTTTTTTCTCGATCAGTCTGCTTTTGGGCCTGGAAGAGATACGGTTAATAGCTGGAAAAATATTTCGTAAGAAGTAATTTTGCCCGGAAGATCCGCGGTGAAAATTCAGATCAGGGTAAAACCGAATTCTAAAAAACCGTCCGTAACGAAAGGGGAAGACGGTGTTTGGGTCATCGCAGTCAAAGAGCCTGCCATCGAAGGTAAGGCGAATGATGCTGTGGTCCGAGCTGTCGCGGAAGAATTTGGACTAGCTCCTTCTAAGGTAAAAATTCTAAAGGGAGAAAAGAGTAAGTTAAAACTTCTGGAAGTTTATGATTAGGAATTTATCGAAACTTAGGCAAATTTCATTCTTAATTTCCGTTCTTCTAGTTTGTTTTCATTCCTGGGAGTTGGGCGCAGTCGATTACTTCGACACATTGACTGCTGAAAAAAAACCGATCTTAGGAAGCGATAAAGAGGATAAGTATCGGTTCAGGCTGCCTCCTTTTGCAAGTGAAGAATATTGGGGCCCACATTATTCCCTGAATATTTTGGTTCTTTATACCCGAACGAATTATCCTAAGTTCACCCAGACCAGTTTTTTTCCTCTCATCGATCATCTATCCGCAAAGGAAAATGAATCCTTTCGCTCTTATTTTTTTCCCTTCTATTACGCACAACGTATTCAGGAGCCTCAGTCCGATTCGGGTGTGAACTTTTCCTTATTTCATTATAACTCGTACGAATCAAGGGGAGAAAAAATTTCGGAGAGTTGGGTATCCTTTCCTTCTTTTTTTCCTTTGTTCGGCAGAAGTAAAACGATTGAAAGCGGCAAAGAGGAATCCTTTTACTTTGCGGTTCCCTTTCTATTTTTTCGGAATCGGAACTTAAATGACGATTGGAACCATTTTCTGATCTTTCATTGGGGAGAAGATAGGGAATCTTCTTACGGTTCCATTCTTCCCTTGGTGTATTGGGGTTCCGGTAAAAGAAAATTCCATTTTAGTTTTTTCCCTATCTTCTTCTATAATACACTCTATAATTCTTATTCCGATAAAGAGAATTTTCATTTAACCGTCTTTCCGTTGTTCTCTTATAATTCTTGGGATGGCGGAGAGGAAGGTTCCTTCTTGACCCCACTTTTCGGTCAGACTTGGAAAGAAACCCCTCAATTGGGAGGAGGGGGAAAGAACGAGGAAAAATTTTCCTATTATCTGCTATTGTTCTTAAATCGAAGCTATCATAATGGAGAATTACAAAATTATAATGCTAATATTCCGATCGTATTCAATAGAAAATGGGAGAAAGGAGGGAAATCGGATACAAACGTATTATTGATCGGCGGTTGGAGTGCGAACGAGAAGGGGGATTATTCTTCTTCTTACTTGTTTCCTTTGATGTTTCACAAAAAGAACGATTACTTTTACCTGTTTCC
This sequence comes from Leptospira sp. B5-022, assembly GCF_000347035.1. Classification (GTDB taxonomy): domain Bacteria; phylum Spirochaetota; class Leptospiria; order Leptospirales; family Leptospiraceae; genus Leptospira_B; species Leptospira_B cinconiae. Next base: position 120,464 of record NZ_ANIJ01000032.1, on the reverse strand, counting down.
CGCTTATTTCGACAACGGCACGGAAAAATTCGGTATAATTCCTCCGTTCTACTATAGTCGGACCGCAACGGATCTGGACTTTTATGCTTTAAATTTATATTATACGAAGGATTGGAGAGGATCGTCCAAGTTTTTGTTTTTCCCGCTCTATTATCATTCGTTTAAACCGGATGAGTCAAAAGTGATGACTCCGATTTTTTACTATTCTTCGGATATTTCCAAAACTACGACTCTATTTCCTTGGTTTCTTTTTTATCGACATAAGGAAAAAGAAGCCTCTCAGAATTATTTTATCAATACTTATCTTTCTTGGAACGATCAGGGGAAATTTCAGCGCGGATTTTTCTTTCCTCTTTGGTTTTATAAATCACAGGAGTATTTTCACTTTCTTCCTTTATGGGCGAAGGGAAATCAAGCTGGGAATGAATATACTTGGATCATTCCGTTATTCACTTATTGGAATAAGACTAGGACTTGGGTAGGTCCATTCTATTCCAGGAGGAACGAGGCCGGAGATCAATTCGACAGATGGATCCTATTTCCGTTCTGGTATTTTTACAGGGATTCTTGGCAGGGAAATAAATCCGAAAGTTACACACTTCTGCCGATCTTCCAGTGGAACGACACTTCGGAATACAAGGAACTCATAACCCCTCTGTCCTATTCAAAAGAATATAAGACAAAGTTCGAAAAATATTCGTTAGTTACATTGTATGAACGATACGACACCGACCAGGAATCCAGAAGACGGGTCTATCCTTTTTATTTTTCCAATAGTACAAACGAGTATTCTTATTGGAATGTACTCGGACTTTTCGGAAGAGGTTTTGATAAGGCGGGAGATGCAAAGTATAGTTACGCATTTCCGTTCTATTTTTATAAACGGGATAGTTTTCGTTTAGTCCTGCCTTTTTATTTCCGTTTCGGGAAGGATCAAGATATTTATACTCATTTCGGACTTTTTCATTATTGGAATCGTTCGGCAGAAAAAGACAATACGTGGATCTGGCCTTTATTATGGTTTTCGAATGTGGATAAGGTCCGTAAGGAAGAGTTTACCACTTGGTTTCCATTATACTGGAATTGGGATAATCCCAGGTCCAAAGGGGATATGTTCCTTCCTCTTTGGTTAAACTATTACGAAGCGGATAAGTCCTTAGAATTAAAATTAGCTTATTCTTCTTCCAAAACTTTAGGAAGTTTTACAAGTTCCGCGACCGGATCCATCGGAGCGAATGAAAAGGATTATTATTTAGACGCGGATATCTCTTTGTTCTATAATTTGTTCAGTATATCTAGCAGAACGTCGGTCGGAAAAGAAGAAGTACAATTTTGGAAGGAAACTCACCCGGCGGAATCTTCCTCTAAGATCATTCTTGAGCAAGTTCAAGAGAATAATTCGCAGCAGAAAGACGGTCTTGGTCAATATAATAGATTAACCAGAGATAAGGTCCGGTCATTCTGGGGAGTCAGCGCTCTCTTTGGGATTTTTAGTTATGAGAAGGGAGACGATAGGCGACATTTCCGACTTCTTCCTTTGAGTTGGTTTTCTTGGTCCGAAAAAACTTCGGATAAAGTGTATGCGGCTCCGTTATTCTTCTGGAGTCGGATCGGGGACGAATCATATTTCGTTCTTTTTCCCTTTTATGGAAGGCAGGAACAAAAGGAAAATTTCCAAGAATCCTATCTTCTTTTAGGTTTCCTAAGGGGAAAACAAGGGGAGGTAAGGGATTATTCGGTTCTTTGGCCTTTTACACGTTTATATTTTTCTCCGGATGCCTGGGGATTTCGGATCTTTCCTTTGGTCGCACACGACCAATCAAAAGATCATTCTCGCACGATTTCTCCTTTGTATTATAGAAAACGGATCGTGGAAGGTACTACTACCACCAGGTCTTTTCATTCTTTACTTTTGCCTCTGTTTCATTCCGGTTCGGAGTCTAGCCAAAACCAGGATCTATTCCAAGAAAAGTCTTATCACCTCTTAATACCGATCTATTTAAGTTTCGGTTCTAAGGTGCAGTCCTCATCCGGAGATTCCTACGAATCCAACTTTTATACTTTATTATCGGCATATTCCAGTAAGAAAGAATTGAACGGCGGTGAGTCGACTTCATTGTTTACTCCATTCTATTATTCTAATAGATCAAAGGGGGCTGGAGAAACTTCGGAGCAATCCACTAAGGTGGATTTTCTTCCGATCCCGGGTTTTTATTGGAAAAGAAATCTTTCCGAAAGTAAATTCTTTTTGCTCGGTTATTATAGCGAATCATCCGCTTCCGTTTCTAAGGGGAATTTTCTGGGTCTGGTATCTTCTTCGACTGAGAGAAATGGAGATAGGGTCTCCAATCGTTTTCATATATTTCCCTTTTATTTTTCCGGTTCGGAGAAGGAAGGGGAGAAGGTCGTCGAATCTTATACTACCGTGCCGATCCTTTATTACGGTTATAACAAAGGGAACGGTTCCGGATGGAATGTACTAGGAATACTGAACGGCTCCGGTTCCGATCAGGAAAGTTCTTTTGCAATTTATCCTTTCTATTCCAATAGGGAAAAAAACGTTCCTAATTTTTATAAAGAAAGAGTTACCTGGGGACTTTTGTATTATTCGGGTAGAACAGAATTCCAAGAAGGAAGTTGGAATTCGTTCAACGCAAATCCTATCGGGATCTTTTCTTCTTCCGGGAGTAAAGGTTTGGAAACTAGTTCTTCCTTTTACTTTTTGCCGATCCCAATGTTATATTCATTTTCCGAAAAACAGAATTCGGAAAACCGGGAATATTTCAAAAGGGATGTGACCTTTCTGAAATTGATCGATTATTCCAAATACGAAACCGTTTCCTCAAAAGAAGGTAGCACGGAGAAGGTTGTGGACCAATGGAGGGATTTTACCGCATTTTTCCTTTTTTCGAATACGTTACACACCGTTAAAGATCTAAAAAAAGAAGAAACGACTAGTTCTTATTTTAAGTCTTATCTTTTTCCGGTATATAGATTCGAATCGGAGAACGATCCTTTTAAAAAGGAAAAACACTTAAACTTTTTGTTAATTACCGATTATAAATCCGGAAATTCGGGCTTAGAAAGATTAGTAATCGGACCGGCTTTTTACCTGAATAATTCGAGTCGTACGGCGTTTGGCTTGGCTCCACTTGCTTTTACTTGGAAAGAGAATGATTCTATATTATGGTTCTTCTTAGGGGCCTACGGTTATAAGGATAAGGATTGGTCCCGTTGGGGATTTGCGGGGGTTTTTGATACTTATTACGAATCCGCTTACAAAAGGAGAAATCTAAATTTCTTTTTAGGTTTGATCCATACGGAATTGGAGGACCAAAGAACGAAGGTAGCGGTCTTCGGTGGACTACTCGGAGGATATGAAAGACGTCCCGATTATTCGGATACGAATTTCCTTTGGTTACGTTGGAAATCGGTTCCGGGAGAGACCCTTGCGAATTTCCTACCGGTCTATTATTATCATTCGGATCCAGCCGGAACAGCAACTTTGATCCCGCCGATTTTAGGATATTTCTCTTCTGAAAAGGACGGAAGATTCGATATGCTCGGATTAGGACTTTTATATTATAGAAATCAAAAAATTTCCAAAGAAGAAGATCTGATGCTTGTAGGTCCCGGATTATTTTACTATAAACAATATGGGAATAGTATGAACGGCTTGCATGCGATGGGAATTTTGGCAATTCCTATAATGGGAGGCCTTCTCTGGGACTGGGAATACGAGACCAAGACCAAATATAGTAAATACTCTATTCTAAATTTATTATATAGCCACACGATTACCAAGGATGGAAAAGAGATCGATCGAGTCCTCGGTATCAAACTATAAAAAAAGCCGAGGATTACTCCTCGGCCTTTTACTTTCCGAAAGGAAGAGCAGGCATTACATCATGCCGCCCATTCCTCCCATACCGCCCATTCCACCCATAGGAGGCATTGCGCCTTCTTTTTCAGGTTTGTCGGTGATCGTAACTTCCGTAGTCAGGATCATGGAACCGATAGAAGCCGCATTTTGGAGAGCGGAACGAACCACTTTCGCAGGGTCTACAACTCCCGCTTGGAGTAGGTCTTCCCACACCATAGTAAGTGCGTTAAAACCTTCGTTTCCTTTTTTACCTTTTGCATGCTCTACGATCACGGATCCTTCCAAGCCGGCATTAGAAGTGATCATACGGATTGGCTCTTCCAAAGCGCGGAAGATAATTTTTGCTCCGGTAGCCTCGTCTCCTTCGAGTTTCAGCGCGCCTACGGCTTCTTGTGCTTTTAGAAGAGTGAGTCCGCCACCTGGAACGATTCCTTCTTCTACCGCAGCGCGAGTAGCGGAAAGAGCGTCTTCCACACGGGTTTTCTTTTCTTTCATTTCCACTTCTGTGGCTGCACCTACGTGAATTACCGCAACTCCTCCGGCAAGTTTTGCCAAACGTTCTTGTAATTTTTCACGATCGTACTCGGAAGTAGTATCTTCGATCTGTTTTTTGATCTGACCTACACGGCCTTGGATGTCTTTAGAAGCACCTTGTCCTTCGATGATGGTGGTGTTCTCTTTATCTACGGTAACTTTTTTAGCGCGTCCCAGTTGTTGAACGGTTGCGTTTTCCAGTTTCATTCCGAGATCTTCGGAAATCACTTGTCCACCGGTAAGGATCGCTATATCTTCCAACATCGCTTTACGACGATCTCCGAATCCAGGAGCTTTAACAGCCACGCAGGAGATGGTTTTACGAAGAGTGTTTACTACGATAGTAGCTAATGCTTCACCTTCTACTTCTTCCGCGATGATAACTAAAGGCCTTCCGGCTTGAGCTACTTTTTCCAATACAGGAAGAAGGTCTCTCATAGAGGAGATCTTTTTATCATAGATGAGAATGTAAGGGTCGCTTAAGGTTGCGATCATCGCTTCCGGATCGGTTACCATATAAGGGGAAACGTATCCGCGGTCGAATTGCATACCTTCTACCACGTCTAACGTAGTTTCGATGGACTTTGCTTCTTCTACGGTGATAACTCCGTCTTTTCCGACTTTGTCCATTGCGTCAGCGATCAGATTTCCGATCTCTTTATCGTTGTTAGCGGAAATAGTCGCAACGTTAGCGATGTCTTTTTTATTTTCGATCTTTACGGAACGTTTTTTGATGCTATCTACAGCTGCGGTAACCGCTTTGTCGATCCCGTGTTTGAGTGCCATAGGATTTGCACCCGCTGTAACGTTTTTCAATCCCTCGTTAATGATGGATTGAGCGAGAATAGTAGCGGTGGTAGTTCCATCTCCAGCAACGTCATTTGTCTTTGTGGAAACTTCTTTTACCATCTGAGCGCCCATGTTCTCGATGGCGTCTTCTAGTTCGATTTCTTTTGCTACGGTAACCCCGTCCTTAGTGATTGTAGGAGATCCGAATTTTTTGTCGATTACTACGTTTCTTCCCTTAGGACCTAGGGTAACTTTTACAGCGTTTGCAAGTTTGTTGACGCCTTCTAAAAGTTTGCGTCTAGCTGTTTCATCATACTCGATAACTTTTGCCATTTTTCTTTCCTCGGCCTATTACTTTTTCACGATGGCAAGAATGTCGCTTTCGCGAATGATTAAGTATTCTTTGCCTTCGGATTTGATTTCAGTTCCGGAATATTTGCCGTAAAGAACGACATCACCGGGTTTAACTTCTAGAGGTACAAGCTTCCCGTCTTCATAACGTCCGCTTCCTACTTCTACAACTTTTCCCTCTTGCGGTTTTTCTTTAGCCGTATCAGGAACGAAGATGCTGCCGATCTTTTCTTCAGCGTCTTGTTTAGGCTCTACCAAAACACGGTCACCTAGCGGTTTAATCGCCATGACTTTCTCCTTTTAGCACTTGAATTATATGAGTGCTTGAATGTAAATTCCAGGAAATCCGAAACAGGGACAGGCGGTCAAGCACTTTCAGGTCAAGAGTGCTAAAATATTGTCTATATTCCGTCTAAAGGCCGGAATTTTTCATTTCCCGTTTTCTGCGGGGGGAAGTCTAAGAGCGAATTGGAAGTTGCAGAGTTTCGCACGGAGACCACAGAGTTCAGAAAGGATTAAGGTATTTGTTCTCAGAGAGAAATTTAATCAGGGTCCGGGAAGGAAATAAAAAGCCGGTTTTAGAAGGAGGAGAATACATTCTTTATTGGATCCGTGCCAATCGAAGAATGTCCTGGAATCATTCTTTGGATTATTCCATCCACCTTGCTAAAAAATTTAAAAAACCCCTGGTCATTTTTGAATCCGTCATGATGGATTTCGAGTGGAGTTCTCCAAGATTCCATCGATTTCTTTTAGAAGGGATTTGTGACACTGCGGAAGATGCATCCCGTGCCGGTTTCACTTATTGGCCTTTTGTGGAAACGAAAGATCATTCTCTTTCCGAGATAGTTCCTGGGATTTTAGAAAAAGCATCCATTGTGATTACGGATGATTTCCCTTGTTTCTTTCTGCCGGAACACGCGGAGAAGATCGGAGAGATCCTAAATTGCAAACTTTTACTTGTGGATTCCAATTCGATTACTCCATTGGCTTCTTATGAAAAATCTTTCGGTTATGCCAGAGTTTTGAGACCGAAACTTCATGACAGGTTCGTGGAATCTTATGTGCATAGATCAGAGCGTAAACCGAATCCGAATCGAATTCCAAGTTCTGATACTTTAAAAAAACCGAATTTTCTATTTTCAGGGAAGAAAGAGGATATTCCCTCCTATTTGCAGAAAATGAATGCCCGGTATCCGGACCTTCTTCCCGTTTCCGGTAAGTTGGGAGGAAGGAAGGAAGGATTGAAACTTCTAAAAAAATTCCTTATGGAAGGACTTCCTTTCTATTCGGAAGAGAGAAGTGAGCCAAGACCCCCGGAAAGGATCAAATCTTCTTCTTTATCGCCTTACTTACATTTCGGAATGATCTCAGTGGAGGAGATTGTCACTGCGGTTTTAGGGTCGGATCCTAATGTAAATTGGAGTCCGGATACTTTAAATCATTCTTATAGAGGGAAGAACGAAGGATTTTTTCATCCAAACCCAAATATAAATTCATTTTTGGATGAACTCCTCACTTGGAGAGAATTGGGTTATCTTTTGTTCTATAAGGAGCCTAGTTTCAGAAAAGACCTCTCCATTCTTCCGGATTGGGCAAAACTTTCTTTGGAGACTCATAGAGGTGATAAGAGAGAATATATTTATACCAAGGAAGAATTTGAGAAGGCGATCACTCATGACCCGATCTGGAATGCCGCTCAAAAAGAATTAGTTTTAACAGGTACCATCCAAAATTATCTCAGAATGCTTTGGGGTAAAAAAGTAATAGAATGGTCTTCTTCACCGGAAGAAGCATTTCGTATATTAGAAGATTTGAATCATAAATATGCGTATGACGGTCGGGACCCTAATTCTTATACGGGTATTCTTTGGTGTTTTGGAGCATTCGATAGACCTTGGTTCCCGGAAAGGCCAGTGCTTGGAAATATCCGCTGCATGTCCTCGGATTCGGCATCTAAAAAATTCAAATTAAAACCATATTTGGAGTATATCCGGTCTCTGGATGGGTAATCGGATCTCCCACTTTTTAAATAACGAACGTTATTGTAAATAAAAGAGAAGTTGTTGCGGATTCTTTTTCACTGCCGTATTATGTAGTTCCGGAGGGACAAAGATGACTGAAAACAAAAAATATGAAACCCTACAGGAATTCTGGCCATTCTATCTGAGGGAACATTCGAATAAAATGAACCGGATATTCCATTTTATAGGAACCTCATGCGCTCTGGTCTTTATTCTTTCCGCAATCTTCTATCTAAACGCTTGGTACTTACTCGGGGCATTGTTTAGCGGATACTTTTTTGCATGGATAGGGCATTTTTTCCTAGAAAAAAACCGTCCTGCCACATTTACGTATCCGTTCAAATCCTTTGTAAGTGATTGGAGGATGTATTTTTGTACAATCACAGGGCAATTAGGTAAGGAACTGCAAAAGGCAGGCGTAAAATAATTTTACTCGGATGCGAAGTCGTAAGAGTTCCTTCCTTAAAGGATAAAACGTTACTTGCGATTTCGCATCTCTTACCTCAATTGGGGGATTCGCTTCTGACCCCGAAATACGTCTAGTTCGTTTATTAACTCTACGTCATAAATTATTATAGACTAACGTTTTTTTCTTTCTCAATCCAGGATCAATCGATATAAATGCTCATTCTTAGAACGAAGAGAGGTTCTCTCATTGGATCACGTTCTTCCCGCCGCCAAAGAATTAGCAAAGAATGTAGACATCTTATGGGTGATTTTCGCCTCCGCTCTTGTCTTTTTTATGCAAGCCGGTTTTCTACTCTTAGAATCCGGATTAGTCCGTTCTAAAAATTCGATCAATGTTGCGATCAAAAATTTACTCGATTACGTATTCGGAACCATTTGTTTTTTTCTGATCGGTTACGGATTTATGTATGGAACCAGCTTGGACGGTTGGATCGGTAAGGATCTATTTTTTTTAGAAGGTTTGAATACGGGAAAAGAATTCGCGTTCTTTTTATTTCAAGTCACTTTTATGGGAACTGCGGCAACGATCGTATCCGGTGCAGTCGCGGAAAGGATACGATTCCAAGCCTATTTAGTTTGTTCCATTTTTGTTTCCCTACTGATTTATCCCGTGTTTGGTCATTGGGCTTGGGGGGGAGGTTGGCTTTCTAAATCGGGTTTTCACGATTTTGCGGGAAGTTCAGTAGTACATTCCGTTGGAGCATGGGTGGCTCTTGCGGGAGTGATCGTTCTTGGACCAAGAAAAGATCGGTTCGATTCCGAGGGAAAACCTAGGGAATTGTACGGTCATAATTTACCTTTTTCCGTTTTAGGAACTTTTATTTTATGGTTCGGTTGGTTCGGATTTAACGGAGGAAGCACTCTTTCTCTAACGGATGAGGTTCCGAAAATTATAGTTAATACAAGCTTAGCTGCCTGCTCCGGATGTAGTGCTGCGATCCTGTTCGATTATATCACAAAAGGTGTACCCCATGTCAGTGGGGCCATTAATGGTGTTCTTGGGGGATTGGTTGCGATTACTGCCGGTTGCGACGTGATGAGTCCGGGGGCTTCTTTACTTACAGGATTGATCGCAGGCGTCCTAGTGGAAGTAGCCGCTTGGATTTTGGAAAACATACTAAAGGTGGATGATGTTGTAAGTGCATTCCCGGTCCATGGGGTCGGAGGGATCTGGGGAACTCTGGCCGTAAGCGTATTCGCTCAAGAAGAAGCGCTCCGTAGTTGGAACCAATGGCAGGCACAACTTACCGGTGTGGCGGTTTGTGCTGTTTGGTCCTTCAGTATGGGGCTGATCTTATTTTTCTTAATGAAATTTACTATATCGATTCGAGTCACTTCGGAAGAAGAAGAGAGAGGATTAAACGAATCGGAACACGGCGCCAAAACCGTTTGGTTGGATTTGATGAACGCAATGAAGTACGTCGCAGATTCAAAGGACTTGAGAAAAAGAATCGATGTAGATCCGGGAGTGGAATCGGGAGCAGTTGCGGAATTATTCAATCGTTTACTTTTGAGCTTAACTCAGATCATCGGAGTGGTAAAGGAAAACTCGGATAAGATAGAAAACGAATCGGAACTTTTGGAAAATTCCACTTTAATGATCACTAAAGAGATCGAAAAACAGAAGGAAAGGACCATATTGATCCGGGAAACATCCGACTTATTGGAATCATCTTTAAAGGCTGTTTTAGATCTGGTCCGAGAGGAAAGAAGTAGATCTTCCGAAATGAGAAGAATGTCCGAAGAGATGTCCCAAGGTATGAAGGAACTTCAAACGGATATTCTGACTTCCGGCCAGATCAGCGAATCCATACAATCCATTGCCTTTACCGGTGAAAGAACTTTGGAAAGAACCGTAAAGAGTATGCAAGGTTTAAACGGTTCCGCTAAGAAGGTGGAAGAACTTGTAGGGATTCTCCAAAAAATTGCGGAACAACTCGGGATGTTATCGATTAACGCAGCGATTGAATCCGCAAGGGGAGGAGATAAGGGATTTGCAGTTGTAGCGGAACAAATTTCGGTCCTTTCGGAAAAAACCGCATCCAACGCGAAACAGGCGAATAAATATCTAAAAGAGATTTGGGAAACGGTTAACGGTTCCTTGCAGTCTTTATCCGAAACAGTCGATTCCTTTAAAGCGATCTTAATCCAGATCCCGAAACTTTCAAAAACTATGAACGATGCTTTAGAATCCGTCCGTGAATATTCCTCCAGATCGGAGGATCTGGAAACCTCCATACAGGGAGTGGCACATATGAGCGAATCCGTGGCTGGAGATATGGAAAAACGTTATTCCGAACTGAATAGAATGAGGGACTTTTTCTGTGAAATTGAAGACGGTGCAGTTCGGATCGGAACACTGCTAGAAGATTTACAAAAGATGAGTCTTATGTTAAGCGGCCAAACGATCCGAATGCATCGAGTAGTGGATATTTTTCAAATAGAACCTAATGTAGGTTAGGAACATCAAGCTCCCACAGCGACAACGGTTACTAATTTTTCTCTTCCTTTGACCTGTACTGGTGGAAGTGTTTCTCCAATAAAATTTGCTCCTGCAAGTTTCCAAGTTTCTTCCGAGACCAAAAGTTCTTTTCCGAAATTTTTGGTAAGAGATTCTATTCTGGATGCGGTGTTGACTGCGTCTCCGATAACCGTAAATTCGGCTCTTCTGCTGGTTTCTATATTTCCGGAGAAAACTTCTCCCGTATGGATCCCGATCCCTATTCGTACGGGTTCTAATCCTTTTGTTTCTCTATCCTTATTAAATTCTCCTAATTTTTCCAACATCTTCTGGCCACATTGTAAAGCGCGGATCGCGTCAGAGGCAGGATCTGCAGAAGGATATGGAGTTCCGAATGTTGCCATAACCGCGTCGCCGATATATTTGTCCAAGGTTCCACCGAATTCAAAAACACAATCGGTTAATGTTTCTCTAATGGAAGAAAGGAATCTGCTTAATTCTAAAGGATCCATATTTTCGGATAATGCGGTGAAGTTTCGGATATCGGTAAATAATATGGTGGCAGTTTGTCTTCTTCCTTCCAAGACGTTCGGGTTTGTCATCATTTCTTCCACCATTCCGGGAGAGAAGTAGCGAGAGAGTAAGGAGCGTTGCGCTTCTCCTTCTCCGATGCGTCGGATCATGATCAGTGTCCTTAGAATACCGAAACAAAAGAAAAATGCCAGGATCATGTACAAAATTGGGCGGCCGAAAAGAATATCCGTCAACAGAACGTTAGGCCCCATCACATAGTCACCCCAATCTTGGGCGAAAACAACTTTATCGGTTAGGATCGCAGCAGTAAAGATCCCGAAATAGACAGCATAAAATAAGATCACACTTAAAAGTACGTATCGGAGTCGGAATTGGATCAAAGAAAATGCTAAAGGGAAAAGATAAAAATTCAGCATCGGATTCTTTAATGCGAAACCCAAATCGAACTTATCCTGGTGAAGAGTGTAATATAATAATATCGCCGTAATAATGATAAAATCCGCAACTAACGCCAAATAGGAAAAACCTTTGATTGCCCAATGAGTGCAGGTCCGGATCACGTATGTATGAGCGACAGTGATCGCTGCATATACTCCGAATCCGATCCCATTCGCTAAAAAGTTTCCGTTTTTCCAATTCACTACGATCTGGATTGCGAAAAATACGAGAAGAACGTACCGAAATACGTTGGAGATATAGGCGCCTAAGGTTTCCTCGTTTTCCAAAACTTTTCGAACGGAATCATCCATTTTTTTCCGGTCCGTAATTTCCAAAATATTACAAAGAAACTTAGGTAGATAATCTCTTAAAGGCATAGCTCCCCAAAATACTCCTTTCCATTTTTGATTCAATCGTTTCTTATTGTTTTCGACCGATTCGGCGAACAAAAGGGTTATACTAATTCTTCAATAAATCTCCGAATCAGTGGAACTTTTATACAAAATCAAGTTCGAATCAGACCTTCGATAAACAGGATGGAAGAATGGATCATAGAGTAGCGATCGTGGCAGGCGGAACGGGTCTTGTAGGCAGTGAGCTTGTTCAGGAATTATTGATAGATCCATCTTGGAACAGGGTTTATCTTCTGGTCCGAAAACCTTTGGAATGGACACATTCAAAATTAGAGTTGATCCTTACCGATTGGGAAAAGCCGTTAGAGTTTCCTCCTGGGATAACGGACGCATTTTGTACTTTAGGAACTACGATCGGCAAAGCAGGTTCTAAGGAGAATTTTAAAAAAGTGGATCTGGAGTATCCGTCCAAATTCGCTAAAGCCTGCAAGGATAAGGGTGTAAGATCTTTTTTTATTGTGACAGCTCTTGGTGCGGATCGTGATTCTTTCGTTTTTTATAATCAAGTGAAAGGTGAGGTAGAAGCGGAAATTTCTAAACTTGGTTTTGAGACTCTTGGGATTTTTAGACCTTCGCTTTTGGAAGGAGATCGAAAAGAATTCCGATTAGGAGAGAAGATCGGGTCTAAACTCGCCTTCTTGATCAATCCTTTACTTATTGGTCCTTTTAAAAAATACAGATCCGTTCATGCTAAAACCGTTGCTAAGTCCATGTTGAACCTAGCCTGGTTCGGCAAAACAGGAAAGCAGATTATAGAATCGGATCAGATCCAGGTATTAGGATCTTCTTCCGCGAGAGCGAATTTAGATTCTATTCTTTAATTTTTGGCGCACAGAGTTCACAGAGAGCACTGAGTAAAGCAATGTTGGAACTCCTACATCGCACTTCTTTCTGTGTCCTCCGTGGTCTCTGTGAGAAATTAGACTAGAGCTACTTCTTTCTTATTCTGGATCTTAATTTTATTATATTCTAATAGAGCTTTGCTGTCCAAGTTATAGGAGCGGATCAAAGTTTCTCTTCGGGCCTTTGCTTCCCCATCTAGCTTTTTTAGGCCTCTTTCTAAAACGACTCCAATGATGACCCTGGTAGCGGATTCCACTAGTTCGAATGCAACCTCGTCCTTGGATATTCCGTTTTCCAAGGAAGTATAAATGGAATGGGACTCTTCCAGTTTTTTGCGGTTTTCCAATAGTTCTCCGGAAGGGGAGAAGGAGCTCATTTCTTCATCCAGGTATTGTCTCAAGATCCCTTTGGCGCCGAGACCTGTGACAATTCCGCCAATTGCGGCAATGACCTGCAATTGTGTGGTTCCTTCATAGATATTTGTGATCCTTACGTCTCTATAGATCCGGGAAATATCGTAATCATAAGTATATCCCGCTCCCCCGTGGATCTGTAATGCGTCGAATGCGATTTTATTTGCCTGTTCCGTAATATAATATTTTGATAATGGGGTGAATAGATTAGCGAGTTTTTCCCATTTTTTGATACTTTCGTTCTTTTTGATCTCTCTTTCGTCTATCCCATTCTCTTTCATTTTTTCGGATTTCCAATGGTAAAGGTCTATGGATCTGGAGGCTTCTTGTAGAATGGAACGCATCGCCAGGATCTCTCTATCCATCAGATCCAACATCTTTTTCACTGCCGGGATATTTTTGATCTTCTTGCCGAATTGTTCTCTTTCATCTGCGTATTTTTTAGCCTCGTAATACGCTGCGGCTCCGATCCCCATTGCCTGTCCCGCGATGGAAAGTCTTGCACCGTTCATCATTGCCATAGAGTATTTTACGAGTCCGTAACCTTCTTCTCCGATCAATATACCCGGAGTGTTTTCATAAACTACTTCGCAGGTGGGAGAACAATGTAATCCCATTTTTTTTTCTATTCCTGCAATCTCTACATCTTCACTTTTGACTAAGAAAAAAGAGAGACCTCTTGCTCCGCTTGTCGGGCTTCCGGTCCTAGCTAATGTAAGAATGATGGAAGGTTTATCATCGAAACCGCAACCATGAGTGATAAATCTTTTGGTTCCGGTGATTCTCCAGACCCCGTCTTCCCCCTGAATCGCTTTTGTTTGTAAGTTAGGAAGATCGGATCCGTAGTTCGGTTCAGTAAGAGCCATGGCTCCGCATAGTTCTCCAGCGGCCATTTTGGGAACATAAACTTCTACCATTTCTTCGGAACCGAATCTTTCTATGGTCTCGGCTAAATTCATACATCCTAAAGCGATTGCAAGCGAACCGTCCGCTCTGGAAAATATTTCCATTAGCATTGCCTGTACCGTACAAGGGAGTCCTAGTCCTCCATGTTTACGTCCGATGGAGTAAGGGAGAATGCCGGCTTCTTTGACCTTATTGACTGCGTTTATCATTTCCTTAGGAAAGTGAACTTTACCTTTTTCGTATATTAAACCTTCTGCATCCATTTTCTGCGCGAAAGGTGCTACTTCCTTTCCGGCGATCTCTCCCGCGGATTCCAATATGGATCTGTAAAATTCGATAGCTTCTTCTTTACTTCCCGGAGCTAACGCCAATTCTTCTTTTCCGTTCTTTTCGTATTCTTTTTTGTCTGAAAATCCTTGTTCGAACGCTTCTACGATCTCTTCCCAGTCTATTAAGGATTCGAAATATTGTTTTAAGTCTTCGTTTTCTAAGAAATAATTATTTACGATCATGGAGTTTCTCCGAATAAAAATGAACTTTTGTTCATTGTGATAACGTTCCTTAAGGAAGCCTTATGATATGATTTCTATATGGAAAGGGAAAATTGAAGGTGAATGTAGAATTTTTGGGGTTCGCACGGAGACCACGGAGTTCACCGAGCTGGGAAGGCGTTATTAGAAATTTTTTAATAGAAGCTGGGTGCTTACGTGGACTATATATAGGAATTCCTACACAACTTTCTCTGTGACCTCAGTGTTCTCTGTGCGAGATCGGAGCTTATATTAGAACATAAAAAAAGCCGCCGGTTTGACCCGACGGCTTTCGGCTTTCAGCAAAGCGGGAAAAAAGAAGGATTACTTCTTATCTCCAGCAACTGCAGCTTTCAATTTTTCTTCTGCATCAACAGCCAATTTTTGCAATTCAGCTGGGTTTGCGTGAAGAATAGGAGAAAGACCTGGAACACCTGGAGGGCCAAGAACTCCAACAGTAGCTACGAAAGAACCTTTAACTTCGCCTACTTTGTAAGTAGTGAAGGTAATTCTGTATAAACCGCGAACTAAAAGTTTTTTAGTGTCGATGTTTTTCAGTTCGTCCAAGCTTTTTGGAATATTAGGAATTTGGATACGAAGTAAAGAGTTGTACTTGTTGTGACGCTCTTCATTGTAAGTATCGTCTCCATCATCATTGTCGCCAAGATTTTGAAGAGCTTTTCCTTTAGCTGCTCCTTCGATTTGGTTCGGCATAATAGCTGCTAAGCGCTCTACGCGAATCCAAGTATCGAACCAGTTCGGCATGCTTTTTTCTTCCGGAGTTGCAGCTTTGAAAGCCTCGCTCACGAAGTCGCCGCTAGATGGCTCACCGATTTCTCCGGTAGGGGAAATTAGGCGAACACCTAATTCAACGATAGCTGCTGGAACCCAAATATAAAGGAAATATGATTTCTTTCCGTTTACTACTGCGTCAGCGGCTTGTCCTGGTTTGATGTATCCCCAATAGTTCACAGTTTCGGAATAAGGTGCGAAAAGCTTCTTAACTCCTACTCCTGGAATGTCTTGCTCTCCGACCGAGAAATTACTTTGTAGGCCGGGGAGTCCACCGATACATGCAGCAAAGCTGACCATTATAGCGGTGGAGATTATAAGGATCGAAGATTTTTTCATTCGAGAGATCTCCTTGGTATGGATTGCTCAAGATAGAGAAGAGATTCCTTTTTGTAAATCTAATTAATAAATTTTTGTTTCCTGGCGTCTTGTGGCAGTGCAAAAATTTTAAAAAAAGGATTTCTAATGTCGGATTGGGTTTTATGTTCCGGACTTGTTATAGTTAAGCAGGATCTTATAACGGGTTC
Source organism: Leptospira sp. B5-022 (assembly GCF_000347035.1). Lineage (GTDB taxonomy): Bacteria > Spirochaetota > Leptospiria > Leptospirales > Leptospiraceae > Leptospira_B > Leptospira_B cinconiae. Next base: position 104,558 of record NZ_ANIJ01000032.1, on the reverse strand, counting down.
CATTTGGAGTGGAAAAAAATTTCCAGATTTCCGAATGGAAACGTTTCGATTTAGATGGAGTTGACTCTTATCAATTATTTCTTAAAAAGCCAGGACCAAAACCATTCCCAAAGATCCATAAGCCAGGCGAATAATCTACCCAGGATCCCCGTATTGGAATATCTTCTTAATAGTTTTTGAGCCCTTTCCTGTTCTTCCGGGGTAAACGGTAGCCGTACATTGTTTTCCTCGGCTTCGATCAAAACCCTTTCTTTTTTACTTCGTACATCTACGATCCGAACATCTACATATTCCCAACCCAGAAGTTTCACACATTCTAGGCGTCTTTCGCCGGAGACTAATTTATTGTCCAGGTCGATAATGATCGGATGCAAAAGCCCTAAGTTTTGTATGGAAGATTTCAGACCGTGTAAGTCGCCTAAATCTTTACGAATGCGGTTCTTTACCTTAATATCGGAGACCCGAATTTTCATCTAAGAAATGCTTTTTCTACCGTATAAATCCTACAAATCAATTTCATAAGTTTTGACTAAATTTCCGTCCGAACCCCATAAGATTGGAAAAACCTCAGGTCGGATTCACTTGACAGTGACAACTTGTATAGGTTTATAGTTTTAAGCGGGGAAGATTCTCCCCATAGAAATAATTTTAACAGGAATTACAATCGAATGTCCCTTCAAGACTTCATCTTTACCTCGGAATCCGTATCGGAAGGACATCCTGACAAGGTTTGCGACCAAATTTCCGACGCAATTCTGGACGCTTATTTAGCTCAGGATCCGAAATCCAGGGTAGCTTGCGAAACTTTAGTGACTACCAACCTGGTAGTAGTAGCCGGAGAGGTAACTAGCAAGGGAAAAATCGACGCTGTAGAGATCGCAAGAAATGTAATCAAAGATATCGGATATAACGATGTTTCCCTCGGATTTGATGCCGAGTTTGCGGTAGTTTCGTCCCATATCCATGCCCAAAGTCCTGACATTTCTCAAGGTGTAACAGAGGGCGAAGGTCTTTTTAAAGAGCAAGGGGCCGGCGACCAAGGTTTGATGTTCGGGTTCGCGATCGACGAAACTCCTGAACTGATGCCGATGCCTATCTACTACTCTCATGAGTTAGTTAAACATCTGGCTGGATTACGTCATAACGGAAAATTGAAATGGCTTCGTCCGGACGCAAAATCCCAGGTAACGGTAGAGTATAAAAACGGAAAGCCGACTCGTGTGGATACCGTGGTAATTTCTACCCAGCATTCTCCTGAAGTTTCCCATAAGCAGATTGAGGAATCCGTGATCGAAGAATGTATCAAGAAGGTAATCCCGGCAAACTTCTTGAAAGATACGAAATATTTTATCAACCCGACAGGTCAGTTCATTATCGGCGGACCTCACGGAGATACCGGTCTGACCGGACGTAAGATCATCGTGGATACGTATGGCGGTTATGGAAGACATGGTGGAGGGGCATTCTCCGGAAAGGATCCTTCCAAAGTGGACCGTTCCGCAGCCTATATGGGAAGATATATCGCAAAAAACGTGGTAGCAGCAGGACTTGCTTCTCAGTGTGAGGTGCAGTTGGCCTATGCGATCGGCGTTGCAGAACCTGTTTCGGTTCACGTGGACACTTTCGGAACCGGTAAATTTTCCGAGGAAGAGATCGTTAAAAGGATCAGAGCAAACTTCAAACTGACTCCAAGAGGGATCACTGAGTCCTTACAATTATTAGAGAAGGGAAGAAAATACAGGGAAACCGCAGCTTACGGACATTTCGGAAGAAGTGGGGAAACGTTTACCTGGGAAAGAACTGATAAAGCGGGAGCATTGAAAGGTTAATGGGAGCAGTATCCGCATCTAGCGCAGATCAAAAAGCAACCAGAGACGGTTACGGGGACGCTTTGCACGAATTAGGTGCACAACGTTCCGATATCGTAGTACTAGACGCGGATCTTTCCGGTTCTACTAAAACCAATAAATTCGCAAAAGCATTTCCGGACCGTTTTTTTAACGTAGGGGTTGCGGAGCAGAATTTAGTGGGACATGCTGCCGGACTCGCTCTTGCAGGTTACGTTCCATTCGCTTCTTCTTTCGCGATGTTTTTATCCGGGAGAGCCTGGGAAGTGGTGCGTAATAGTGTAGTTTATCCTTTTTTAAACGTGAAATTAGTCGCTTCTCACGGTGGAATTACGGTAGGTGAGGACGGAGCTTCTCACCAATGTATCGAAGATTTTGCCACTATGAGAGCTATTCCTGAAATGGTGGTGATCTGTCCTTCCGACTATAACGAAACTAAACAGATCATTCATGCGATTGCGGATTATAAAGGACCGGTTTACGTACGTGTAGGCCGTCCGAATCTTCCATTGATCGAAAGAGAAAATTATAAATTCGAGATCGGAAAGGCGGAAGTGATGAGAGAGGGTAAAGACGTCCTTATCATCGCAAACGGAGTTCTGGTAAACGAGGCAATGATCGCCGCAAAAGAACTGGAAGCGGAAGGTATCCAAGCCACTCTTTTGAATATGGCGACTATCAAGCCAATCGATAAAGAAGCAATATTCAAATATGCGAAACTTTGCGGTGCGGTTGTCACATGCGAAGAACATAATGTGATCGGTGGACTCGGCTCCGCAGTCAGTGAATTTTTATCCGAAGAATATCCGGTGCGTGTTCTCAAATTGGGAATGAAGGATAGTTTCGGTAAGTCCGGAACCTGGTCAGGGCTTCTGGATTATTTCGGTCTTAGATCCAAAAACATTGTAGAACTCGCAAAAAAAGCAGTCCAATCCAAATAACAAACAGCCCGGTGTTTTGCCGGGCATAAGTTTTTCGTGCCATGCCTAACTCACCCTCGATAGAAGAAACCACCACAGAAGATCCGGTGCAAATCGGAGGACCCTGGAGAGTGGTTTTATGGGATGATAACGAACACACTTACGAATATGTGATCACTATGCTCATGGACGTTTGTAAGATGACTCCGGAACAAGCTTTCGGTCACGCCGTAGAAGTAGACGCCCAAAAAAAGACCGTCGTGTTTGCAGGCGAATTGGAACATGCAGAACATATCCAGGATCTGATCCTGAATTACGGACCGGATCCACTTTTGCCTGCATCCAAAGGCTCCATGAGCGCAACGTTGGAAGGATAAGTTCGCACAGAGATCACTGAGAACACGGAGAGATTTAAAATTACTAAATCAAAAAACTCCGTGAACTCTGTGCCCTCAGTGCGAAACGAATTACTTCTTCTTAACTAGAATCTTTCTTTCGATCTCGAAAATTTTCTCAGGAAGTTTTTCTTTCCCGTGTTTTTTCTTATCGTTCTCTTTTAAGAATAGATCCGCTCCGAATTTTTCGAAGGCATCGTTTGCCTTGATATTTTTCAGGCCGATAAATTGAAGATGAACTTCTCCCGCAGGAATACCGAATTCGGTTCCTCTATCTTTTACAGCCAGGACCCTAGTGATCGCAGTCACAGTGTCGCCGCTGAAAGAAGGTTGGGTATGGTATCCTTCCGTGAACCCCAGATCCCAGATAACATTCTCAGTCACATCTCTGGAAGAAAGTCCGCATAACCATGCAAATACGAGTCCTCCGTAAACGACAGGTTCTCCGCCCATTGGTCCGGAAATCCCGGAAGAGTAAAGTTTGTCGTAATGAAGCGGGTGAGTGTTCCCGACTCTGTAGGTCCAAGGGAAGTGTTCGTCGGTGATCGTTCTTCCGTTTTGGTGGATATAGATCTGACCCGCTGCGAAATTTTCGAAGTAGGTATCCGTCCAGGTAGCGGTCTCGAAACCTTTCGGGAATTTTAACTCAGGGAGTTCGATGACCGGGCTGTCAGTTTCTGGGAAGAAAGCGTCTTTGATCACAGGTTTCGGAGTTCCTTTCGGTTTTCCGTTAGAGTGATAGATCATGATCTTTCTTTCGTATTGAAGTACTAATTCCTTGTTTTGGTTCAAACAGATCGTGCGAACATGAACAATCCCCGGTTTATCCGCGCCCTTATCGTCTATTTTGATAATTTTGGTTTTAGCGGAAAGAGTATCTCCAGGATATACCGGTTTTAGGAATTGGACGTCGTAGTATCCAAGGTTTGCGAGCGCTTTTTCGGAATCGTTTTGTACCCCTAAGGAAAGTGCCACGTTGAACACCATCAAGGGAGAAACTAATAGATCCTTAAATCCGTGAGCTTGTGCATAAGGAGCGGAAAGGTAAAGTGGGTTTGCTTCCATAAACGTGGTAGCAAACTCTTGTGCAAAAGAACGATCGATGGTCAGTTCTCTCGGATGTTCGAAAATTGCACCTTCTGTAAATTCTTCCAGATATCTACCGTAAATACCCCGTTTTACGGTTCCGGTTTCCACCGGAGTTTTGGGACCTAGTTCCGCGAAGGGGGAAGTAGGGATTTTAGCCATATGAGAACTCCCGCTTAGTTTTTAGTTTCTTCCAGGATTTTGAGATCCTCCGCTCGGAAAAGGCTTTTTCGGCTTCAGTAAGTCCCGAAATAGGCATCCAATTGGCTTCTGGCTCCGAAACGAAACTCGGAAACTTGGATCTCTTGTTTGGAAAGTCCCGGATTATTGTCCTTCTCCCCAAACATATGATTCCAGGTATTCACATAAAGAATGGGCAGTGAGTTCCGATTTTGCAAAAGAGAAGAAGAAAGTATCCTATCCTTATGAACCACCGGGTCTTCTTGGAAGATTTGGTCTCCTGAATAAACATTTTTCAAATCCAATTGAAATGTTTTTCCATCCGGTTCTAGTCGGACTAAAAAGGACTCAATGTCGTAGGTCCGACCATAACGAAACTTTCTGTAGATCCTATAAAAAAAATCCTTCCAAGAACTTGGATGGATCTCGTCCCGAAATACTAAGCTAATTTCCCACTCGAATCCATGAGGGGTAATGTTTGCCTTACAGTAGACCCCTACGAGGTCATTGCCTCTCTGCACATCTATCTCGGGTTGGGACAATACGAAAAGATTCGATTTAGGGCAGATCCCTTCCGTAGTTTGGAATACAGGTAGAGGGGGGCTTGTGCAGCCCAAGTAAAGAAGGCAAATAGGGATAAAAAAATAAGATCTCATAAGATAATGTCGGAATGCCGGAATTCGAATCAGTTTTTCAATCTTGTCAAGATGGAAAATAGGTGCTTTTCCATTCGGGAAGAGAAAGTCTGGAATCGATGAGTCCAGTAGTTCTATTCAGAGAATTTCCCCAAACCCCACTTTCCGTACAAAAGCAAAGGGTGAGAGAAAAGATCCAAAACTCAAAAAAGGTTTTGGAAGAAGTTTTAGAGAAGAGAGATGTTGTAAATTACGAGTCCGTAATACGACCTCTGAACGACTCTATGGAGGAATTACAGGAAGAGTTTACGGTACTTTCTCACCTAAATAGCGTTAAGAATAGCGAAGAAACTAAAGAACATTATACGGAGATCCTGCCGGAGATCACCGAATTCTATACCGAACTCGGACAAAACGAAAAATTATTCAAACTATACTCTCAAATTTATGAGAAGGAAAAATCCTCTTTAGACAGGCCTAAAAATAAGGTTCTGGAAGACGCGATCCTTCAATTCAAACTAGGTGGAGTGGGACTTCCTGAAGATAAAAAAAATCGTCTGCAAGAAATTCAACTCAGGCTATCCGATCTTTCCAACCAATTCTCCCAAAATCTTTTGGACTCCACAAACTCTTTCGAGATGAAAATCGAGTCGGAAGAAGACGTTAAAGAGATCCCTGAATCGGACAAAACATTGTATAAAAACGAGGACGGGACTTATACATTCACACTTCAGTTCCCGAGTTATAATTGTTATATGACTTATGGAAACAATCGATCCAAAAGAGAAGAATTATATAAAGCATACGTAACTCGCGCTCCCGGGAACGGAAAAATTTTAGAAGAGATCTTGGCCCTTCGAGACGAGTCCGCTCGATTATTAGGTTATAAAAATTACGCCGAAGCTTCTCTTGCAACGAAGGTGGCGGATTCTCCCGAGCAGGTGTTGGACTTCCTAGAAAGGATCGGAAAACTCGCAAAACCGATAGCAGAGAAAGAAATGAGCGAACTCAAAAAATTTGCCTCGGACTTGGGTATTTCGGACTTCCAAGCGTTCGATAGCGCGTATGTTTCGGAGAAGTTGAAAAAGAAAAATTACGATTTTGATGAAGAACAGACACGTCCTTATTTCGAAAAGAATACTGTCGTAAAGGGTACCTTCTCCTTTTTGGAAAAACTTTTAGGATTAAAATTCGATAAAACCGACGCTCCGATCTGGGATCCAAAAACCGAAGTGTATCATGTAAAAAACGGCTCAGAAATTATCGCAAGATTGTACTTGGATCTGGAGGCAAGAAAGGACAAACAGGGCGGGGCCTGGATGAATCATTGGGAAACTCGCAATAAACTTTCCGGTAAAACGATCTTACCTTCCGCGTTCGTGGTTTGTAATTTCCCTCCTGCCAAAGATTCCGCTCCTTCTCTCTTAAATCATTCGGATGTGGTGACATTTTTCCATGAGATGGGACATGCACTCCATCACCTATGTGCAAAAATAGAAGAACCTCCTGTCAGCGGGATCAACGGAGTGGAATGGGACGCGGTGGAATTTCCTTCCCAGTTTTTGGAAAATTTCGCGTATGAGCCTGAGGTATTGGACTTCTTCGCATTTCATTATGAAACCGGAAAGCCAATGCCGAAGGAACTTGCTCAAAAGTTGAAGGATACAAAAAACTTCTTAGCCGCAATGGGAGTGGTTCGACAGCTAGAATTCGGAATTTTTGATATAAGGATCCATCTCCAAAAATATTCGGAAGAACAGGTGCAGAATATTTTGGATACGGTTCGAAAAGATGTAAGTGTACTTTTTCCGCCCGAATATAACAAGTTCCAGAATGGATTCGGGCATATTTTCTCCGGAGGATATGCGGCAGGATATTATAGTTATAAATGGGCGGAACTTTTGGCAGCCGATGCATTTTTTGCGTTTAGATCTAAAGGAATATTCGATGAAAACCTGGCGGAAAAATATAGAACTGAGATCTTAGAAAAAGGAGGATCAGAAAACGCCATGGTGCTATTCAAACGTTTTTTAGGACGAGATCCGGAGCCGGACGCTCTATTAAAACTCTATGATTTAGTGGCTTGAGTAGCTTTACGAAAGTTTTTTGCGGAAACTTTGAAGTAACTGTTCGGTGCCGGAAAGTAGTAATTCTACCTGGTCGGAGTCGATATTATAGACTACATTGGTCTTTAGGGAGTCTTTAAAGGCGTTTGCGTCTATCGCTTTCTGATCGTAACTATCCTTTAAAAAATTGTACCATCCGGCTAGGATCACTTTTAAGTGAGGAAGTTCTTTGATTGGGACCGAAATGACTTTCTCTGCTTCCATAAGGACACCAGCAGGTTAATTTGCGAAGCGAACCAGTCAACCAGATTTTTTGAAACTAGGTTTGATCCGAATTTTTCTCATAGAAAAACGCAGCGCACAAAATCCGACTATAGATCCGATCTATTTGCGGAGTCTTTTTAGAGCTTTCATCACGACTGACTTCGGTTTGTCCACTTTTGCTGCGTTCGGATTTTGCATCATCATATCCAGATATGCTTGTAGTCCCGGAATTTCGAATAGCGGATTCGGAGTGATCCAATCCGCGATATGATCGTTTATGATCTGAAAGGTGGCAAAGGCGGAACAATCCGCTGCAGTGAATTCCTTTCCTGCGATATACGGAGAAAATTTCGCCAATCTGGAAAGCGCTCTCGCTCCTTTTTGGAGGGAAAGTTTTGTTAGTTCCACAGTTTCAGGTGAGATTGTTTTCCCTTCCACAATGGATTCGTACAATCTGCGGGCGGGTATATCTATATAATTTTCTATGAAGGATATAATCGTTCTAACCTGAGCCGCTTCGAACGGATCCGCCGGGATCAAACGTTTGCTATTTGGATACGCTTCGTCCAAAAATTCCAAGATTGCTTGGGACTCTACCAGATACTTTCCATCCACTTCGAGATAAGGAATTTTTCCCATTGGGCTTTTTTGTAGGAACTCCTCGTCTTGGGAGAATGGTGTGCGAATTTCTTCGAACTCCAAACCTTTTTCCAGGAGTGCCAATTTGACCTTATTCGTATAATTGCTGATCGGATAACCGTATAGTTTTATCATAAGAGCTGAAGATCATCTAAATACAAGTAGTAAGGTAAAGTCTTTTTCATAAATTAGATAGGAAAGAATGGGAAGTCGGTTGAATTTTTAATTTCTACTTTCCTGAAAGGAAATCTAAATCTAAAATTGGCTGCGATAAAAGAGTTTATAGTCTTTTGAAAAGGAATCTTATCGATCATGAAAAAAACAGCATTAATTACCGGAGCAAGCGTCGGCATCGGTTATGAAATTTCCAAATTGGCCGCAAAAGACGGTTACGATCTCATACTAGTCGCAAGAAATCTCAAAACCTTAAACTCCGTAAAAAAGGAAATGGAAAGTTTGGGGGCGAATGTGGAAGTTCTTTCCGCCGATCTGTCCGATCCCAAGTCTCCTAAAAAAATTTACGACTTCGCCAAAAAGAAAAAAGCGATCGTGGATCTTCTGGTGAATAACGCAGGCTTTGGAACGAACGGAAAATTTCATTCATTAGATTTGAAAAAAGAATTGGATCTGATCCAAGTCAATGTGACTTCCCTTGTGGAGTTAACTTATCTTTTCGTCCAAGATATGAGAGAAAGACATGCGGGAAAAATTTTAAACGTAGCTTCTACCGCCGCTTTCCAGCCGGGACCAATGATGACGAATTATTATGCTTCCAAAGCGTATGTTCTATTCTTCTCGGAAGGTCTTGCGGAAGAAGTTCGTAAAGACGGAGTGAATGTTACCTGTCTTTGCCCAGGACCGACAAAAACGGAATTTTTCCAAAGAGCGGAAATGGATAAATCTCCTATCTTGAATAGCGCTTTGGTTCCTAAGGCAGATGCAGCTTACGTGGCAAAGATCGGTTACCAAGGAGTAAAGGCGGGTAGAGCAGTCGTAATCTCCGGAGTGGCGAACAAGTTACTTGCTCAATCCGTTCGTATCACTCCTAGGTTTTTGGTCCGCAAATTGGCAAAAATCTTAAATACGGTAAATTAGATAGTAAGAGAGTGGGATATGCAAGAAACGATTTTGGACAAGGCGGTTCCTTTTTTTTTAGGACTAGCTTTGGTGGAATTTATTTGGGGAAGAAGGAAGTCGGTTTACAGATGGAATGATTCAATTTCCGATCTGGCGACAGGGATCTTATACTCTTTTACGGGGGTAGTGATCACTTTAGGCGCCATTATTCTATATGATAAAATTAGAATATACTATTCCGTCCAGACTCTGTTTAATCTGGGGGAATTTCCGTCTTCTGCTCCTTTGGTGAAGACCTCTAACGGTTGGGAATTTAACCTGGAGGCGTTTTTTGCATGGACATTCGTTTTGATCGCTGTGGATTTTATCTACTACTGGTTCCATAGGGCCACACATGAGATCCATTTTCTTTGGGCCTGTCACGTCACTCATCATTCCAGCGAAGAATTTAATCTAACCGTAGCGCTTCGCCAATCCATGTTCCAAAGGATTTTTGAATATACTTTTAATTTACCTTTGGCCCTTTTGGGAATTCCGTGGTGGATGTTCTTTATTTGTCACGGGATCTTAAAGATCTACCAATTCTGGGTCCACACAAGGCTGATCGGAAAATTGGGTTGGATGGAACATTTACTTTTAACACCTTCTCATCATCGAGTCCATCATGGAAGAGATCCTGAATATTTGGATAAGAACCACGGTGGAATATTGATCCTCTGGGATAAATGGTTCGGAACGTATGCGGAAGAGAAGAAGGAGCCGATCTACGGACTCACGGAACCTCTTCCTACATTCAATCCGATCTGGGCAAATTTACATGTGTATGTTTCTCTTTGGAATTTAGTGAAGGCCACACCTAGTTGGAAAGATAAACTTCTTCTTCTCGTCAAAAAACCGGATTGGAGGCCGGATTCTCTTGGGGGAGAGAAAAAAATCCCTGAAATAAACAGGTCCACCTATAAAAAATTCGATCCGATCATTTCTAATTCCAGAAAAGTTTACGGAGTTTTGCAGTTTCTTGTGCTTGCGGGACTTTCCGTTTATTTATTAAAACTTTTGAAACTAGGTAAGATATCTCTGGCCTTATATTCGGGCTTCGGTGTTTGGTTCTTCTTTGCATTTTTAAGTTTAGGTCTTGTATGGAACGGAAGACCTAAGATGGAAAAATGGGAAGTGTTAAAGTTTGCTTTATTAGGTGTTCTAGTTTGGAATTTGAAATAAAAATTTAGAACGCCTCCTTTTAGTTCGTATAACAAACAATCCATCTATTCTTGCGAGCGAAGTAAAAAGCTTCGCTTGATCATTCCACACCTGCTCCTAAAGATTGCCCAGGGATCAAAAACCGAATTTGAAAAAGAATATCATTGGGAGGCAAGCTTGAATTCACCGCTTCAATTCGAATTACCAGAGGAATTACAACAACTTAGAGAACTGGTCAGGGACGTGGTCAGAAAGGAAGTCGTTCCGAATAGAATGCACTACGACGAAAACAACGAATATCCGAAAGCTATTTTACAAAAATTTAAAGAAGCCGGATTATACCAGGCATTGTTCGACGAAGAACACGGCGGTTTAGGTTACGGAATGATGGGGGGTATTGTCCTCGCAGAAGAAGTTTCCTGGGGATGTTTGGGAGTAAATACCGCATTTACTTCCACAAAATTAGGTGCTCTACCGATCGATGTGGGAGGGACCAAGGCTCAAAAAGACAAATGGCTTCCTCTTCTCGCCTCGGGCGAAAAAACGGCCGCATTCGGTCTATCGGAACCGGGAGCAGGTTCGGATGTTCCGGCGATGGCGACTACTGCAGTGAAAAAAGGGGACCGTTATGTTTTGAACGGAACCAAACAGTGGATCAGTAGTGCCGGCCAAGCTGATATCTATACTGTTTTCGCAATGACCGATAAGGACAGGGGGCCAAGAGGGATCTCTTGTTTTATCATCGAAAAAGGCACCAAAGGATTTTCCTTCGGAAAGAAGGAAGACAAGTTAGGGATTAGATGTTCTGAAACAAGACAGCTCATCATGGAAGACTGTGAGATCCCGGAAGAAAATCTTTTGGGCGGAAAAGAGAATATGGGATTCTTACATGCGTTCAAAACGTTGATCCTCTCCCGGCCGGCAGTCGCGGCAGGAGCGGTCGGTTTGATGCAAGGTGCTTTCGATGCGGCGATCGAATACGCTAGAGAAAGAGAGCAGTTCGGGACTACGATCGCTTCTTTCCAAGCCATCCAGCACATGCTTGCGGATATGGCGATCAAGATAGAAGGTTCCAGACTCCTCACTTACAAAGCTGGCGTGTATGCGGAAACCTTCCACAAAGACGCTGCGAAATTTTCCGCGATGGCAAAATGTTATGCATCCGATTCTTCCGTCCAGGTTGCTTCTGATGCGGTACAAATTTTCGGCGGGTACGGGTACACCAAAGAGTATCCTGTGGAAAAATTTTACAGGGACGCTAAAATCCTACAGATTTACGAAGGCACAAGCCAAATCCAAAGGAACGAAATTGCCGCAGGACTCATAAAAGATGCGGCTTCCAAAACCAAAAAAGGCTAAAATCCTCTTTTAGTCTCCCAAGGGAGAATTTTGACTTGCTTGCCGATCCGGCAGAAGTCAAACTTTTCCCTCCGGTTTTTTAGATAGAGTGAAAGGGCGTTTAGACATCCAGAAATTTTTACCCTGGAGAGTTTTTTGTAAACTCTCGTTCACTTTTTTGACCATTGCCGTTTTTAGTCCTCTTTTAGCATTCGATCCTTCTTCATTGCCTTATGAGGGGGTCTCTTTGGTTCCCCATGCGGAGGTTTGGGCAGACGAGGAAGGGGACTCGAACTTTGAAAAAATGCAGAAGAAGGAGTTTTATCCTCTTTCTTCCGCGAGTTTAGGCTATTCCGATCTGACTCATTGGTTCAAGATCCCTCTAGAAAATAGATCTTCTCATTCCGTTTCTTGGATTTTAGAGATCCATTATAGCCAGTTGGATAAGGTGGAATTATTTCTGGCCTCAAAAGGGGACAAAGTTTTATTCCGTGGGGGAGATAGAATTCCCTTCGAAGAAAGACCGATTCAATATAGATTTCCGAGTTTTCCTTTAGAGTTAAAGGCAGGAGAGAAGGACACGGTCTATCTTAAGATCCAAACCAAAAGTTCGGTGAACTTCGCGGCCTTTGCATATAAGTCCGAGGATTTTTTCTCAAACATTAGCGATGATCAGATACTACTCGGGATCTATTTCGGGTCTCTTTTAGTCATGGCATTATATAATCTATTTCTGTTCCTATCCACAAAGGAAAAGACTTACCTGGCATTTTTCGGGTATGTTGGCGCAGGAGTTTTGGCCCAATGGTCCCTTCATGGTTACTCCTTTCAATTTTTCTGGCCGAACTCTGTGGTTTGGGCAAGTCATATCATCACTTCTTTTACGTTCCTAGTTTCCGCTACCACGTCGGATTTTATACGACTTTATTTTGACGCTCCTAATAACTATACGAATTCGAACAAAGTTTTAAAAGGAATATCAATTTTATCTTATATACTTGTAATTGTCGGATATTTTTTTCCATTCGGTTTTGCACTGGCACTTTACGTGTTTTTATCCACTATCCTGCTGGCTGCGATCCTGTATCTGGGTTTCCAGGGGTTCTCCAGGAATTTAAGGCCCGCACTTTTCTTTTTAGGAGCTTGGCTTGCACTTGTCGCGGGTGCATTCGTATTCGTCTTAAGATTTTCCGGGATTATTCCTCATACGATCTCATTGGCGTATTGGGGAGTGGAGATCGGGACTGCGATGCATATTCTTCTGTTAGCTTTGTCTTTGGCGGATCGAGTGAACGGTCTATCCAAAGACCTTTCCTCCAAGGTGGAAGATCTGAACGAGGCAAAACAAGCGATAGAACAATCCGAGCTCAGATTTAGGAATTTGTTCGAGGGAGCGGAAGAACTTCTTCTTACTTTGGATCAAGAGGGGAATATCAAGGATGCAAACCGTACTCTTTCCAGACTTACCGGTTATAAACCTGCGGAAGCAGAAGGTAAAAACTTCTTAGATCTGATCTATACTCCGGATACGCAGGAAGATTCTATCGTATTTCTACTCGCGAAAGAAAAATTGGAAGAACATTTGCGAACCAGAAAAACGGTCGAATTTCATTCGGAGTTCAAACAGAAATATGTAATGGAGCCTAAACCGGTAAAGATCCGTCTCCAATCCTTCGAGAGTGAGGCCGGAAGAAAAGTGTTAGGTAAAGTCTCGGAGATTTCCGAAGATATTCTCTCTCGTTTTTTGGTCTCGGAAAGTATGCATTTTACAGTGAACAATTATCTCAGAAATGCGGATATATTAAGTAGGCAGCTTACTTCTAATCTCAGCCAGTTTGCAGGCTCAGAAGTGATCACAGCGATCCGTACTTGTCTCAGAGAAGTTTTGATCAATGCGATCGAACATGGGAACCTGGGAATCAGTTTTGATGAAAAAACGGAGGCAATGAGATCCGGAAATTATATGGAGTTCATCCAAAAAAGACAAAGAGAGGCTTTTTATGGGGCAAGGAACGTAAAAGTCGCATATTCTCTCAATTCTAAACGGATCGGTTTCGAGATAGAGGACGAGGGTGACGGTTTTGATTTTAAGAAGATCTTAAATTTGGACGGTGAAAAACTGAACGAGGAAAGTTATACCCATGGACGCGGGATCATGATGACTCGAAAAGTTTTCGATGTGGTAAAATTTAATGAAAAAGGAAATAAGGTGCTTCTCATCAAATACCTACAAAAACCTCTTAAATACAAAAGAGAGCCAAGTTCCTTGGATTTCGATTAATGTGTATTTCGAAAATACTATAAAATATATTGGAGTGAACTTTTTGCCTCCCCCTCCGCCTGCACATCCTGTGCAGATCTCCGGGGAGCTTCGCCATCGTGGCTTCGCTCTCAGGCAAATAAATCATTCCAAAAAATTGTTTCGTGAGTATTTTTGAGATAGTTTCTAATCTATTTTCCGGACCTGTTAAACAAGATCCGATTTTACGGTTGATCCGATCTCTAATCGGCTTAGATCATTGTTTCGATCCGGAGTATTCGGCGAGAGGTTGTATTTTAATGAAACATTTCTATTTTATCGTTTTTCTATTGATCCCAATGCGGATATTTTCTTGGGATCTGGAAAAGGAGAAAAACGGGATCACTGTTCATACTAGAGCCGTCGAAGGTTCCGAGTTAAAAGAATTCCGCGGAAAAACGAAACTCAAAGCGGCTCTGAGTACGGTGATCTCATTAATGGAAGACAACCCGAATTACGTGACTTGGCTGAAAAATTGTAAACAAGCGGAAGCCGTAAAAGTTTTAAATACAAAAGAAAAGTATATTTATATCCAGAACGGGGCTCCTTGGCCTGTGAATGATCGGGATTTTGTGATCCATACGATTTTCAGTCAGGACAAAAATACCGGAGCAGTGACTTATACGATTCGCCCTATTGCAAATATAGTAGCGGAGAAAGATGGCATAGTAAGAGGTACTCTTAAAGGATTTTGGAAATTTGTTCCTGTAGGGGACGAGGTGGAAGTTACCTATCAATTGCTTAGCGAGCCTGGTGGTCGTGTACCCACGTCTATTGCGAATTTTGTAGTAGTGGATATTCCTTACGAAACTTTAAGGAAAATGAAAGAAAAGGTAACCGAGTCAAAATACATCAATTCCCCTAAACATCCGGATTTAATCCTTCCTGATCCAAAGTAATTGAATTAAGTTTTTATAATTTATAATTCACCCCGAAAAATAAGCCGCCATAGGCGGATTGCATATCCAATTTTCTGGAATATTGGTTGGAGAGAAGGATATTGTCTTGGTTGGCCGACTCCGTGAGAGGAGAAAGCCTTCCGTCCTGTCTGATATAAAAGGACGACGTATCTCCGTTAAAGGAACCGTCAAAAGAAGTAATATTGATCCAAGCCAAGTAGGTCCCGAAACTTAAACTCACTCTTTCATTAATCGGATGGAGGAGAGAACCTTCCAGTCTAAATTCCAACCCGCTACCTCTCATATTTCCATCTTGTTGGTAATATTCACTTCCGTCCGTGGCATAACCTTTTGTTATCCACAATGCTCTTGTGATTCCGAGTCCAAGCCCTGTTTCCCAACGGAGATATCTATTCAGTCTTCCTTCCTGCCAGACCATTCCTAAAATATAAAAATTTTCCATTTGGAAATTCAATTGGGTATAAAAAGGTTCTGAAGTTAAATTCGTGAGATGAAATGGATCGAAGTATCTGTATCCTCCTATCATTCCGATCTTAAAACTTTCGCTCAGTCTGGTCCTAGCTAAAAATTCTCCTTGGATACTTCCTCTTGTGTTTTCCTGTTTTGTTTGGCTGGCCACAAGTGGATTTAGGTTGGAACTAAAACCGTTTAAATTCTGATCGAATCTGTTCGGTCCTCTCATCCCAAAACCGAATCTGGCACCGAATTCCCAGGTATCGGAGACATCGGAAACCCTGTTTTCCGGCATTTCCTTCAGTTTCGGCGAGCTTGTGCTGGTTTCTTCCGCTCCTAAGGTAATCATTCCGAACAGAATTCCGGTAATTACGATTGAATAGAGACTTACTCTTCTCATTTTGGGTCCGGACTGCGTTTCAAAAAGGAGTGGTTTTGGGACTGGATGCGTGAAAACTGTGTAGGAACCCGGCATGCTAGCAGAATTTTCCGGGCCTAGAATTGTAAAAGCCTTTATTTTAAGGAAAGATTGATTGGAATGCTGACTACTAAACTATTTCCGTTCTTGGATTTGGATCTTCTAAAACCGTATTTTTACTTTTTAGTTTTTATCGGTTTATATCTTACCTTCCGCTTAAAATTCCCCCAGGTCCGATTCCTATTTTTAGCGATCAAAATTTTTTCCGGCAATATGGACTACAAAGGTTCACGAGGACGTTTGGTTCATTCTCAGGCATTCTATGCAGGAACAGGTTCATCCTTACTTCCTGGGGCTATATTGGGGTCCGCCTTGGCATTGGTCTTGGCAGGTCCAGGGGTCCTCGTTTGGATCTGGCTTTCCAGTTTTCTGATCATGCCGCTACGTTTTGTTTCTTCCACATTGGCGATCCGATTCAGGATCAAGTTAGAAAGCGGAAGATATCTTTCAGGGCCGATGTATTTTATAGAAAAAGCGCTTAGAGCTAGATGGCTTGCGATCGCTTTTTCTTTAGCCTGTTTGTTAACGGTACTTTCCATGGGAAGTGCTATTCCGATTTTAGGGGCTTCTTTTTTAGCGCAGAATGGACTGGATATACAAGGGATGACCGTTCCGTTTTTGATCTCCATCGTGGTCGTATTCGTCGTGTTAGGTGGGATTAGAAGGATCGGAAGAGTTTCCGCTTACCTGGCTCCGATAGGACTCATTCTATTTTTCTTAAGTTATATCCTATTGTTCAAGGATCATTTAGGAAATTTTTACTTTTTCTTAGAATCCGTATTTAAAGAAGCGATGCAACCGTTCTCTTTATTATTAGGCGGAGGATTTTCTCTCGCAAGGATTTTTAGCACCGGGACTGGAATGTTCTTCTTATCGACTGAAACCGGGATCGGAAAAAGTGCGGGAGTGGCAGGAGTGGTTCGTACTGATTCCGCCGCAAAACAGGGGATCGTAAGTATGCTTGCCACCTTCTTCGAAGGTTTTGTGATCTCTACCCTTGTGATCTATGCGTTATTCTCCTTCGGGGTAAAAGATCTTGAGTCGGTAAAAAATTTCTTAACCGTATTGGTAAAAGGTCCTACGGATCCCTCAAGATTGGCATTGTTTGCGTCTTTTTTACTGTTTTCCATAGTCGCGATCTCCGGCTGGTTTTATACGGGAGAACAAAACGCTAGATATATCTTCGGAGAAAAATTCGCAAACGTATATAGGATCTTATTCATAGCGTCTTTACTCGGTTCCGCATACGCGTATGTTCAATATGGGGAAGAATTCCTATTACAAGTATTCGGAATAGGATATGGACTGGCGCTGATTACTGCGGTTCCGGTTCTCATTAGTTTGGTACTGTTAGCTAAGGTGGCCCAAGCGGAACTCAGAAAATTCCTGGAAGGCGGGGCGCATTACGAGATCTTTAAGGACTTTTATCTTCTTCTCCTATCTATTCTGCCGAAAAACCTGGTTTCATTACTCTTCGGGATCTTGGCTTCTTTACGATTGCCGAGGTTTATTATGATCCCGATCTTAAAGGCATTCGCAAAAGCGTATAAGATCAATTTGAACGAAGCCGAATTAGAGATACAAGAATACAATTCTCTAAATCAGTTTTTCACCAGAGCGTTAAAAGCGGGAGCAAGGATCATCGATTCTGCGGAGAATGCGCTTGTCTCTCCTGTGGACGCAAGGATCACCGGTTTCGGCGATATCAACGACCAGGTGATCTTACAGGCAAAGGGAGTGGACTATAACTTGAAGGAATTGATCGGAGGAGAAAAATATCTTTCCAAATTCCAAAACGGAAAATATATCACATTCTATCTTTCTCCTCAGGATTATCATAGGATCCATTCTCCCGCATACGGAAGAATATTAGGATATTATTATGAACCTGGAAAACTTTTCCCTGTGAACGAATTGGCGGTTTTCGGGATCAGAGGACTTTTTCCTAAAAACGAAAGATTGATCACGTTCTTACAGACCGAATTCGGACTAGTTGCAGTGATCAAAGTGGGAGCTTCCAATGTGGGTCGTATCCGTGTGACTTACGATAAGAAGATCATCACGAATACCCTGATCCGAACAACAAAGGAAGAAGATTATAAAGACGTTTCCATCATGATTGAAAAAGGTGCCGAACTCGGAAGATTCGAAATGGGTTCCACCGTGATCCTGATCCTCGAAAGGGATACTTTCGATTTTGCGGACCTTCCTCTGAACGAAAAAGTGACTTACGGAACCACGATCGGAACTTTTAGAAAACAGGTCTTAAAACTTCCTAGATAATATGAGCCTCAGTCTAAAAGCAACCACACCCGAAACGATCGAATTCGACGAGAATATTCTAAAAATAGAATGGAAGGACGGAGTTATCTCCGAATTCCCTCTATTGGAACTTAGAAAAAGATGCCCATGCGTGGTTTGTAAGGGCGGCCACGGAGGGAAGATTGGAGCTACTACCGGCGGGATCAAAGAGGCCAAATTATTATCTTTTTCTAAAGTGGGAAGATATGCTATCAACTTGGTCTGGGGAGATTATCATAATACCGGGATTTATAGCTTCGATTCTCTTCGACTATATTGGCAGGGAGAACCTGGGGACCTGGGAATTCCATGAATCGGGTCCTTTTTATCCTTTTGATATTTTCCGTCTTTACTTCTCTTTCGACTTCGCCTGAGAACAAAAAAGAACCACATTCTCCCCTTAATCTGATCATTCCTTTCGATTGGTTCCCAATGGAACCGTTTGCCGGAGGGATATTTGCTGCAAAAAACTATAACGAATCTGCAAGTGTTCTAATCACTCGAAAGGAATTAATAGAGCCCGTCGATCAAGGCGCCTTAAATAAGGAATTACAGATGGGCATCATAGATTCCATCAAAAAAGGTAACGGTAGGATCTTGGAATTCGGAGAATCGGAAGTGGCGAGTCGTCCCGCGTTCCGAGTACATTATAAAGACAAAGGTAGCAATTTGCATATTTTACATATCACCTTATTTAAGGAAAATGTAATGTATGGCATTATGTTTTTTTGTATGGGCACGGATCCAGGCAAAAGATACGATGTTCAGAAAATGGTCAAAAAGGCCTATTTTAGAGTAGATGCCTAATTCCTAAATATTTCGTTCCGGCTCCCGATCAAACATTGTGTAGAAACATTCTGTATGCGGGATTGTCCGTTTCTTCCTCATAGGGATACCCTAAACTTTTTAATCTTTCCCTGAAACCTTCCCGATCGGGAGAAGGTACTTGAAATCCGACTAAAACCCTTCCGTAATCTGCTCCATGATTCCTGTAGTGGAATAATGTAATATTCCAGTTGCTTCCTACCGATTCCAAAAATTTAAGCAAGGCTCCCGGGCGTTCCGGAAACTCGCATCTAAGAATAATTTCATCTTTGAGCTCGGAAACTCTTCCGCCTACCATATAACGGATATGGATCTTTGCGGTCTCGTTCGCGCTGATGTCCAAGACCTCATACCCTAAGGATTCCAATTCGGAGATTACTTTTTCTTTTTCGGAATGGGAGTCTTTTAATTTTAAACCTACGAACACGTGTGCCTGTTTCTCGGTGGCATATCTATAATTGAACTCTGTGATGATCTTGTTTCCCAAGGTTTGGACGAATTTTAGATAACTTCCGGGTTTTTCCGGTATTGTAACTCCTAGTAAAATTTCTCTGGCTTCTCCGATCTCCGCTCTTTCCGCTACATGTCTGAGCCTATCAAAATTCATATTGGCACCGCTATTGATCGCGATTAGTGCCCCTGTGCGATTTGTGTTTTGGTTGGCATAAAATTTTAATCCCGCTAAAGATAATGCGCCTGCCGGTTCCGCGATCACTCTCATATCCTCGAATATATCTTTAACTGCCGCACAGATCTCGTCCGTGTTCGCTACTAGTACGTCGTCCAAGAGTTCTTTACAAACTTTGAATGTTTCTTCTCCTGCTTGTCTGACTGCAACTCCATCGGCAAACAAACCGACTCGATCTAAGATCACCCGTTTACCGGCAGAGATCGCTTCTTTCATGGAAGCTGCGTCTGCCGGTTCCACCCCGATAACCTTGATTTCAGGTCTTAAAAATTTAATATAAGAGGCAACTCCGGCCGCTAAACCTCCTCCACCCACTGGGATAAAGACAGCTTCTATCGGACCCGGATACTGTTGTAAAATTTCCAAACCCACGGTACCTTGTCCTGCGATTACATCCGGATCGTCGTAAGGATGGATAAATTTTAGGCTCTTTTCACTTTCTAATTTTCTAGCATGAGAATATGCCTCGTCGAAAGTATCCCCGTGTAAAATGATCTCTGCTCCGAAATATTGTACCGCTTCTATTTTGATGGATGGAGTAGTGATCGGCATGACTATGATTGCCTTGATCCCTAATTTTTGAGCGGAAAGTGCAACGCCTTGTGCATGATTACCGGCGGATGCGCAGATCACTCCTGATCTTTTTTCCTGGGGAGAAAGTCTGGAAATTAGATTATATGCTCCTCTGATCTTAAAGGAGAATATCGGCTGGAGATCCTCTCTTTTTAAAAAAACCGAAGAGTTTAATCTTCTGCTCATTCGTATCATCGGGTCCAAGGGAGTATGGACCGCGATATCGTAAACTCTTGCGTCTAAAATTTTGCGGATATAATCTATCACTAAAAAATCCCCAAGAGCAAAAACAGCTCTTAGGGATAGAATTTAACCTACTTGGATTTACTTCCAAAGATTTTTTGATCCAAAGAGAATCTTCCAGCTCCTACGGTCAAAAATACCAATGCAATCGTAAAAAAAAC
This sequence comes from Leptospira sp. B5-022, assembly GCF_000347035.1. GTDB lineage: Bacteria > Spirochaetota > Leptospiria > Leptospirales > Leptospiraceae > Leptospira_B > Leptospira_B cinconiae. The sequence continues at coordinate 83,970 of NZ_ANIJ01000032.1, read as the reverse complement.
TCCTGCCAATTCGTAGGATCTCCCGCCTGTCAGGTTTATAAAAGAATCCCCTAAGATCACCGAATGGAAATATGCAGCTACGATCATTGTGCATACGATCCCGAAAGAAGCAAGCCTCGTCAGAAGTCCTATCACCCATGCTATCCCTCCGCCGAATTCGGAGAGTGCGGCTAAAAATTGGAAAAAAGAGGGGACTGAAGAATCGGGTCCCATCCAATGCAGAGGATCTTGTATCTTTCCCCAACCGTGTAATATAAACGCGTAACCGCAGATAACCCTTGCTATTAAAATGGCTATATCCGCTTTAATATTCAAAGTCTCATTCTTAAAAATGTCGAAATTCATCCAATATGTCCTTTAAATTTTAGTAATATTCTGAAGTATTAAGATTCTTGGATCCTGCGGAGAAGTTCCGCTAATTTGTCCAAGGCCTCCTGCCAAAATTGGTTTATCTCCTTTTTTTCGTCCGGAACCGAAAACAAACTAGTAAAGAAGATCTTTTTTTTACGAAAAATATCATTCTTCGTTTCTTTAGTCCGGATATCTTCCGAATTCGGCGGTTTATGAAAATAGCGGGAGTAACCTCCCACTTTTTCGTCCATCTTAAATCCTATTTTTTTTCCTCTTTTGAAAAGGAAAAATGATGATCCAAAAATTCAGTATTTGCAACAGACCTGCTTTCATATTCTATTTCCTTAATATTTCTTTCGTTTTAACGAATGGCCGATCCGGATGGATTACTCGAAAATTGCCGTAAGTTTTTCCAGAGTTTGGGTCCAACCTTCTTCCATACCTTCCACTGCAGGGATCAGTTCCGGATCCACTTTGATCGGAAGTGCTCGCACTTGAAGTTCGGTTTTTGAACCCTTGTCTGCGAAAAGAATTGTTATCAAAATCTCAGCGGCAGGTTTTTTCCCGTCCATTTCGAATGCGATATAAGAGGAGAACACGATCTTTTCCAAAGGAACGATCTCTTTATAGGTCCCGTTCATCGGATTGATCCCACCTTCAGGATCTTTCATGTGGATCAGCATTTTTCCACCTGGACGAAGATCCAGTTGGCAAAGGGGAGCGGTAAATCCATGCGGGCCCCACCATTGTGATACCATATTCGGATCCGTCCAAGCCTTCCAGACCAGGTCTCTAGGAGCGTTGATCGTCCTAGTGAGTATCATTTCTTTAAATTCAGATCCTTTGGTCTCGCTCATTGGCTTCTCCTCCGCTTTTTAAAAAATTATTATATTCGAAAATACTTCGGGATCGGTCCGAAGTTCCTTATTTCTTTTCCAGGAATTCTCGTAGACGTCCGAGAGTTTGGCCAAGTCCATCCACCGCGTATTTGGAGATCTCTTTAGCTTCTTCTTCGCTTGGGAATATGGTTCTCATGGTAAGTTTCGTTTTGGAGCCCTCTTCCTCGAAAAGAACGATAACATGAAATTGTTTCGGGTTGGCATCGTCTCCATGGTCGTAAACCAGTTTTTCAGGTTTCACTACTTCGATATACTGGATATGGTTCGGATAATCCGTTCCATCCGGACCATGCATCATAAATCTCCAGATCCCTCCCGGTTTTACGTCCATTTCGTGGATGGTATTCGTAAAACCGTTCGGTCCCCACCATATCGCTACTTGTTTCGGGTCTGTCCAAGCTTCCCAAACCAATTCTCTTGGGGCGTCAAAAGTTTTAACCCCTATAATTTCTTTTCCAACCAGGGAAATTTCTACCTTCATTTTAGTATCCTTATTTATTATCAGTATCAAATCTCAAATTTTATCGTAAGTGTAATCTGTTACGGGTCTTAATGTTCTAAATCTTTGGAGCCATTATATTAATTTATTATAATATTATCCGGTTGATTTTTCCAATTCTGCCGGTTCTATAACCGCTTTGGCTTCTTTTTTGTCTTTTAGTAGGTAAAAGATCGTAAATGCCAAAACGATCGAGATCCCCACACTCAGTAATGAAACAAAATGTAAAGAGTCGGTAAATGCACCTCGAGCCGTACTTAGCAGTATCTGTTTACTCGGCTCCGGAAGTTCTTTTGCCACGGCTACCGCAGAAGCCAGAGTATTATGAGAACTTTCGAATTGTTGCGGAGTCAACCCCGGAAGATCAATGGAATTGATCCTGGACTTAAAGATGGCTACACCTATACTTCCAAGCACTGCGATTCCAAGAACGCCGCCGAATTCGGCTGCTGTTTCCGAAATAGAAGCGGCTGCACCCGCTCTTTCCGGAGGTGCTGAACTAACGATGATATCCGTTCCTAAGATCACAACTGCACAGATCCCGAGAGACATGATCAGAGATCCAAAAATGATCATCCAGATCCCGTTTTCCGAATGAATCTGAGTGTATAAAAACATTCCGATCGCAAGTAATAGTAAACCGCTTAACATTACGTATAAAGGACGCATATAACGAACTACGATAGGGATGGTAAGTGAACCGATCACGTTGCCCACAGCTCCAGGCAGTGTCCAAAGTCCAGCTTCCAAAGGAGAAAGTCCTAAAACCAATTGTAAATATTGGGATATGAACAAGAAGGTTCCCAATGCCACGAAGATGGTCATCGTATTTCCTGCGACCGCAGCGCTGAATGCGGGAAGTTTGAACAATTCAAGATCTATCATCGGATCGGCCAAAGTGGTTTGTCTTTTGATAAAAATCGCTCCGACTAAAAGTCCGGCAAGTATAGTAAGAATCTGGATCATTCCCCAGCCGTTCTCTGCGATCTGTTTCAAACCGTAAATGATTGAAAGTACCGATATCAGGGATAGAACGGCACTTGGCAGATCCATTTTGCCCGCATTCGGATCTTTGAATTCAGGAAGAAGTTTAGGCCCAACGATCAGAAGAAGTACCATAACCGGAACGCTCATCAAAAATACGGAACCCCACCAGAAATATTCCAGAAGGACTCCGCCTACAAGAGGACCGATCGCTCCACCGAGAGAGAAACTCATTCCCCAGATACCGATCGCAAAAGTCCTCTCTTCGGGATCCAAAAACATATTACGAATTAAAGATAGAGTAGAAGGAGCCAGAGTAGCCGCGGTAATCCCTAAGATCGCACGGGTCAGGATCAAAATTTCGGAACTAGGAGAGAATGCCGCTAACACGGATGCTACTCCGAACGCTGCCGCCCCATAAAGTAAAAGTTTACGTCGACCGATCCTATCTCCCAGATTCCCCATGATCACAAGAAAACCTGCGACCAAAAAACCGTAGATATCCATGATCCATAATTGTTGAGAAGGAGTCGGGTTAAGATCCGCCGACAATTGAGGAGCCGCAAGATAAAGAACCGTTAAATCCATCGCATATAGTAGGCAGGGCAGTGCGATCACCGCTAAGCCAATCCACTCTTTTTTAGTGGCTTTGGAAGTGTTTTCAGTTTTTATTTCAGACATTCTGAACGTACCTTTTTATATAATTCTAATATAACACCGGGACAAATTCGGAAATAACGGCCTATTTTCCCGACTCTAGGTTTTTTCCTTGGAGTTGCTGGAGATATGCATCCAAACGATCCAAACTTTCTTCCCAAAAATGGCGGTAATGATCCAACCAACCGGAAGCTTCCTTTAGCCCCTCCGGTCGTATCTTGCAGGGTCTCCATTGGGCCTCTCTTCCCCTTTCAATCAGTCCGGCTTTTTCCAAAACCTTCAGGTGTTTGGAAATTCCGGGTAAGCTCATATTAAAAGGTTCCGCCAATTCCTTAACAGTTGCCTCTCCGGAGACCAAATAGAGAAGGATCTTCCTTCTAGTTGGATCTGCCAAAGCGGAGAAGGTATTGCTCAATCGATCGGATTCAGTGTCATATTTAACCATTTAGTTAATTTACCGTTTGGTAAAATACGGGACATCAGATCGCCAGTCAAGCCTAATCTACATAAAAATTCGAAAAAAACTGGTATAGGATGCCGGTCTGGGAAAGGTGGGGGTTGCGCACAGAGGCACGAAGATCACAGAGGCGCAAAGTCGCAGAGAGTAAGATTTTTTTGGGAAACGAATTGACTATCGGAAAAATTCGAGCTGGAATAGTGGTTAAGTTCCCCGGCCTTTTCCCACCGATTTTCTGAGCAAGAAAAAAAAGGGTCGACAAATTTCTTTTTATTATGTCTCCTAATCCAAAACTAAGAGAGAGTGCCCCAGATGGGTGAAGGATCCCTTTCCCAGGAAGAAATAGACGCCCTTTTAGCGGGTGCAAATGACACATTCGATCCAGGCAGCAGCATGGCTGCCGGAGGCGGGTCCAAGGAAGCTGCCGGTCTTTCTCCGGTAGATCGAGACCTTCTGTCCGATTTTCTTTCTCATTGTTTTATGACTGCGGGAAATACTTTAGCAGCCATTCTTTCCAAAACTTCCAATTTTATGAATCCTACCTCCGAGGCCAAATCCCGGAAGGATGTGGAAGCGGAACTCAAGTCCAACACGTTTTTATTATATTCTACCTATTCAGGAAATCTGAACGGAAGAGTTGTGCTTGCGATGGCCGCGGACAATGCGGCTCGTATTGCGAACATGATGATGGGTGGATTTGATTCAGGTGGTCTGGACGAAGGCCAACTCCAGACTCTCAGAGATAGTTTAACTCCCATCATGGGAGCGCTTCAATCGCAGATCGCTGCTAAAACCGGTGGTGGAGTGAACGGTTCTCCTGCAGAGACTCGACATGTAACTTCTCCTGCCGCATTAGTTCTGCCGGAAGGAGACCCTCTCGTTCGGACCTTCTTCAATTTAGCGATAGAAGGACTTCCTTCTTTTAGAATTCAGTTCATTCTTTCTTTATCTATGGCGAATGATATTCTCTCTCTTTCCAAAAGATCCGGAGGAGGGGGAGGCGATTATGCTTCCGGCGGCTACCAAGGCGGAATGGGCGGTGGCGGAGGAATTTCCCAAGTCGGAATGAAGGGAGTTTCTTTCCCGAATCTTGCGACGGCAAGCGGCGCCCAAGGCACTCCGAACCTGAACCTTCTCATGGACGTGCAGATGTCTGTGACTGTGGAACTCGGAAGGACCAAGATGTATATTAAAGATATCTTAGGTTTGGGGGAAGGTTCCATCATCGAGTTGGACAAGTTGGCAGGTGAGCCTGTGGATCTTTTGGTAAACGGTAAGTTGATCGCGAAGGGCGAGGTCGTGGTCATCGACGAAAACTTCGGTGTACGTGTAACGGATATCGTAAGTCCGGCCGATAGGATCAAGCCGGAGTCGGGAGGCGGATGAGCCGAATTTTTCAAACGATCCATTCGTTTTTTTCAGGATTCGGCTCCCTCGCTTTGGCGTTCGGAGTCTTTTGTATTTTATCGGGTATTGCCGGAGGATTATACTCTCAAGGTTCCGAAAGAGAACAAATGGACGAAGTTCTCAAAAAAGAATTAGGCACAGCTGATAAAAAGGCCTCCGAGTCTACGGCACCTTCTACTCCTAAACAAGAAGAGAAGAAGGAAACTGTCCCGGAGTCGACACCGAACCCCGTGGAAGAAAGATACAAACCTGTTTCGGATGGGCCGAGTCTTGCGGGAATACTTTTTAGGATCGTTCTAGTACTTGGAATTCTTTGTGGAGCAGCGTATTGGGTCTTGAGGACTCTCGCAAAATCCAGAGAAGGCTCCCTTCCCGTTCGAGGAGAAATGAATCTTCTCGGTAGTTTGAGCTTAGGCACGAACAAACAGTTACAGATCGTAGAAGTAACCGGGCAAATTTTCGTATTGGGTGTGGCAGATAACGGTATTAATCTAATCTCCGAAATTACGGATACGGAGACCAAGGCAAGACTGCAGAGAATGAGAGACGAATTTAAACCTCCGGAAGGCGGCTTTCTCGTCACAGCTCTGGAACAGTTAAAGGATTTGAATATTCGTCTGACCGGGAAGTCGGAGGAAGAGGAACAAACTCTTCGCCAAACTCCCGGAGAAAGAAAAGAGAAACAGAGAAAACTCAAAGAGAAGTTAGACGAAATTAAGAAGGAAAGGAATAATCTGGAAAACGGATTATTCGATTCGAATTAGGGGGAAAAGTGGGAGAGGGGTTCGCTACACTGGCAGGGAAAAAGTTTTCCGATAGTATGAGACATAATAGAGTTATGTGGAAGATACTTTCGTGCATTCTTCTTTTTGCCGTTTTGATCTTGGCAATCCCGGAGGAAACTTACGCGCAGGCAAATGCCCCTAGGATCCCGATCCCGAATTTGAATATCAATGTGAACGAAGCGAAAGGTCCGAGAGAGACAAGTCTTTCTCTCATGATCTTGTTCTTAGTCACAATTCTTTCCTTAGCACCTGCCATTGTGATGTCTCTGACTTCTTTCACCAAGATAGTGATCGTTTTGGATTTTGTGAGAAGGGCTCTTTCTATCCAGAACCTTCCGCCTAACCAGGTAATGGTGGGACTCGCGTTATTTATGACATTCTTTATCATGGCACCTACTTTGAATATTGTGTACGAGAAAGGTTTGAATCCGTACATGGAAGGTAAGATCGATACAAACGAATTTTTTGATAAGTCCATGGTCCCGCTTAGAGAATTTATGATGAGACAGATCGGGACAAGCGGCGCCAAGGACGTGGCCTTATTTTTAAAGATCGGAAAAGTGGAGAATGTAGAATCCTTCGACGATGTCCCGAATTACGTTCTCATCCCCGCATTCATGCTTTCGGAAATCAAGAAGGCGTTTTGGATCGGTATCATCATATTTATTCCGTTTATCGTAGTGGATCTTGTGGTTGCTTCCGCACTTCTTTCCATGGGTTTGAACATGCTTCCTCCCGTGATGGTAAGTTTGCCGTTTAAATTGATCTTATTCGTTCTTGTGGATGGTTGGAATTTAATCGTCTACGAGCTCGTAAGGAGCTATAAATGACGGAAGTAGATGCAATCACTCTGATCCGAGACGCGCTGTTTGTGACTCTCAAACTTTCTTCTCCCATTTTGCTGACTGCGATGGTAGTAGGACTTGTTATCGGAATTTTACAGACCACAACTTCCATCCAAGAGCCAACGATTGCTTTTGTTCCTAAGTTATTATCCATTTTTGCCGTAATCGTGATCTTTGCGGGATGGATGCTTCAGACGATGACGGATTATACCAGGGATCTTTTCCTGATGATAGAGAAGTTTTAGATTTTAAAAATGGAATACTTTGTAGGAAATTTCCAAGTTTTTCTTTTGATCCTGGCAAGGATCGTGGGGCTTCTATCCGTTGCTCCTGTGTTTTCCTTTGCCTCGATCAGCTTCCCGCAGAGGATGACTCTTGGATTTCTGATCTCCGTAATTTTATTTCCTGTGAGCGCTTCGTTTGTTCCTCCGATCCCGGGCAATATGGTTGATTACGGTTTAGTTGCCGTAGCGGAAACCTTGATCGGAGTCCTCATGGGATTTTTGGTCAGTTTGGTATTCTCTTCCTTCCAAATGGCTGGAGAATTTTTTAACGTCCAACTCGGTTTCGGTTACGCGGAGATATTGGACCCGATCTCGCAAACGAGTCTTCCTGTGATCAGTACTCTTAAAAATATGTTGGGTATGCTTCTATTTCTCTCTTTGGGAGCATATCGTTTTCTGTTCGAAAGTCTGGTATATTCATTTGAGAAGGTGCAGGTTTTGAAACTTGTGCCTGAGATCCAAGACGGACTTTACAAGGCGATGGAAGAAGCGGTCGGTGCGATGTTCCTGGTCGCTTTCAAAATTTCTCTACCGATACTCGGAGTTTTATTTTTAGTTACTGTTTCCGAAGCATTGATGGGAAAGGCAGCTCCTCAGTTGAATATTCTACAACTGAGTTTTCCGATCAAGATCGCGATCGGACTAATCGTGATGATCCTGATCGTTCCATTCTTGATCACTCAGATGGACAATGCTTTCCAACTTTCTTTCGAAAAGATGAACCTGATGTTGAAGGGATGGCCGAACTGATGGTAGTCTTTTCGAAAAGTCTGTTGGAACTCCTACATCGGTCGTATGTCCGCATGTTGGAGTTCCTACACGCGAAGTTGCGAAAATTAGGAATATTCTACTCTAATCCGATAGTGGAGTTCCTACACGTAACTCCACAAACACAGCCAAAACTCGCCGCTGTCCCGTTTCGCATCGACCTACAATTATTCGCAGCGGAAGATGAGGGACGTACCCAACCGGCCAGCGAAAGAAGAAGAAGAGAAGAAAGAGAAAAGGGAAATGTTCCTAAAAGTCCCGAGGTTGCCTCCGCCATCGTTCTTCTCGCAGGGATCGTTCTCATGTATCTTATGGGGGAGTATTTTTTTATGAGATCTTATTATCTCTTAAGAAAATATTTCTTCGGAATACGTTCGGCGAATGTGGTCAGTTCCGAAACGGTGAGCGAACTTTTAAATAACGCACTTGTGGATATTACACAGTTACTTCTTCCTTTGATGGGGATCACAGTGGTTGCAGCAATTGTGGGTAACGTTGTCCAGACCGGGTTTTTATTCGCTCCTAGGGCTCTTGCATTAAATTTCGGGAGGATCCGCCCGAATTTCAAAAAGGTACTTCCGAACCGACAAACATTATTTGGACTCATCAAGTCCTTGGTCAAAGTTGTCGCAATCGCTTGGGTCTCTTATTTTGTCATCGAGAAGGACTTTTTCAAGATCCTGATGCTCGGGAATATGGGCCTCGAAGAATCCGTTGCATTAATCACTTATACGGCATTCAAAATTTTTATCGTAGTAGGGATACTGTTGCTCGCGATCAGCATCGGGGACTACTTCTTCCAAAAATACGAATATGAAGAAGCGCTTAAAATGACTCCTTCGGAATCCAAAAGAGAAATGAAGGAGCAGGACGGAGATCCTTCTTTGCAGGCCAGAAGAAGACAAATGGCCAGAGATCAGATCAAAAAAAGCAAGATGCTGGCGGAAGTTCCCAAAGCGGACGTTGTCATTACGAATCCCACTCACTTTGCGGTAGCATTGGAATATAAACCGAATAAACACAAGGCCCCTATCGTTATAGCGAAAGGAGTAGATGATTTCGCATTACGTATAATCCGTGTCGCAAAGGCGAACGATATCGCCACCGTGGAAGACCGCCCAATGGCAAGAACACTCTACGACGAGGTGGAGATCGGTCAGGAAGTCCCGGCTAAATTCTATACCGCACTCAGTGTGATCTTTACGAAACTCGAATCTTTCCGGAGAGCGTTCAGAAACGCTTCTTAGACCTAGGAGAATATTATGGATAAGAAATGGTATACACAATCCGACTTCATCCTGGGTGCGGGAGCCGTTGCAGTGGTTGGAATGCTCGTTGTTCCTTTGCCTGGATTTGTTTTGGATATTCTGATCTTATTCAGCTTGGCTTTGAGTCTACTCATCGTTTTGACGTCCTTGTCCATCAAGGAGCCGTCCGAATTTTCGATTTTTCCTAGTTTATTATTGATCACGACTATCTATCGGCTGGCGCTGAACGTTTCCACAACTAGACAAATTTTGTCCAAGGGTCCCGCAATAAATAGTGCGATCATAGATGCGTTCGGTTCTTTCATCGTGGGAAGCGAATCCGGTTTAAGTAAGTATGTGGTCGGATTTATTATCTTCTTAATTTTAGTGATCGTTCAGGTATTAGTGATCACTAAAGGAGCGACCCGTATATCCGAAGTGGCAGCAAGGTTCACATTGGATGCATTGCCTGGTAAACAGATGGCAATCGACATGGAACTTTCCACTGGAAATATAAACGAGGCGGAAGCTCGTAAAAGAAGAAAGAAGATAGAACAAGAAGTGGATTTTTACGGTTCCATGGATGGAGCGAGTAAATTCGTGCAAGGTGATGTGCGAGCAGGACTTATCATCACCGCGATCAACCTGATCGGAGGTGTTGTCATCGGTGCAAGCATCCGCGGAGAATCTTTCATATCTGCGATCGAAACGTATGGAAAGTTCACCATCGGAGACGGACTTGTTTCCCAGATCCCTGCACTTCTCACTACTGTAGCTACGGGTATCATCGTCACCCGCTCCGGATCCGAATCGGATCTAGCGAAACAATTTAAGACACAACTATTTGCGAACTCCAAAGTTCTATATGTTGTCGCGGTCTCTATGGGACTCGGCGCATTTATCCCCGGTTTACCTTTTATTCCGATGGTACTTCTTGCAGGTGGACTCGCTTACTTAGCATATTCTCTAGAAAAAACCGTGCAGGAACAACTCGAGGTTTTGGAGAAGAAGGAAAAAGAGGCTGTCGGGGATCGCAAACCTCGGGATTATTACGATGAACTTAGGATCGAGCCGATCGAGATCGAATTCGGTTATCATCTGGTGCCTTTAGTGGATGCTTCCCAGGGCGGGACATTGATGGACCAGATTTCCAACTTAAGAGGAAAGTTTGCACGTGAAAGCGGGATCGTCATTCCTCCTATTCGTATATTAGATAATTTGGAAATACCTCCGGATCAATTTACGATCAAGATCAACGGAGTGGAAGTCGGCTCCAGCACGATCCGTCCGGAAAAACTTATGGCTATGCCTTCTGCGGAAAGCCAGGACCTTTCTTCCATCGAAGGGGAATCTTTCTTGGAACCTGCCTACGGAAGGACTGCAAAATGGATCTCTGCTGATTCCAAAGGAGATGCGGAATCCAAAGGTTTTATCGTAGTGGATTCTTCTACTGTTATCATCACATACTTAAGAGAATTACTTGCGACTCATGCTTCCAGTTTGCTCGGAAGAGAAGAAGTCAAAAAACTTCTGGATCATTACAGAGCCCAATATCCGACGCTTATCCAAGAATTGGAAGCGGACAAACCAGGGAATTTGGGAATGTTACAGCAAGTTCTTCAAAATCTTCTCAGAGAAGGTTTGGGCATCCGCAATCTTGTCCCGATTTTGGAAACGGTCGCAAACAAGATGAGCAAGTATCCGAACCCTTATGTTCTTACGGAATTCGTAAGGCAGGCAATCTCCAATACGATCGTAAAAGATTATATGGTGGACGGAAAACTTCAGGTCATCGTGGTAGAAGGTCGTGTGCTCGACAGATTGAACAAATCTCTTGCGCAGGATCGTTTGGAAGGAAGGGATATTTTAGTCCTCCCTCCCGATTTCCAAAGAAGACTTTTGGAATCCGTGGCGGATATGAATCGCAGGGTCCAAGAAGGAAGAGGATTCCCGATCTATGTGGTGAACAGAGAAGTCAGAATGCCTTTCGCTTATTTTTTAGCGAAGGAATTTCCGCCTAGGAACTTTGCGGTACTCGCATTAGAAGAGGTTCATTCTTCCGTTCCTACCGTGATTGCCGGGGAACTTAAGGTGACACAAGCCCAGGCGGCGGAACCGGCGGAAGTGAGTTAAGAAAACGTAATATTTTAATCGAAAAAACAGGAGGATAGCATGGATTTCGCAAAGATTAGGGGCAAGGATCTACAGGATTGCCTAATGCAGATGAAGATGAAATACGGCCCGGAAGCCCATGTCATCGAGCATCGGATTTTGACCGAAGGTGGGGTATTCGGGACAGGACTCATGGCCCGTAAGGTCGTGGAGATCCAAGTCGGTATCCCGGAAAAGGCAAGTTCCAGAGAGAAAGTGGAGAAAAAACTCCAAGACCTAAAAGAACTATTAAAACAAAAGTCCACTCTGGGCTCCGAAAAAAGAAGAAGTCTGGAAGAATTACCGAGCTGGGAAGAAAGAACTTCTCGTCCGAGGACTTCTTCTTTGCCAAAAGAACTAATAGAAGTCACCTCCGAAGAAACCAGATCGGATGAGGATTTAGGTCTTTCTTTTTCCAAAGAGTTCGAGCCTAAAATCGGAAGGCCGATCCGTAAAGAGCAGGATTCCAATATCCTTAAAATGAGGGATAAGCTTGTTCGAGATGGAATGAGCGGGGCATACGCGGAAGAAATTATTTCCCAAGTGGAAGAGAGACTTTCTCCTTTGGATCGTTCTCGTACGGTGGCAGTTCAGGAAAAAATTATAGAAGTACTGTCCGAAAGAGTGCAGGTTGAGCCGGATATTTTTAAAGGAACCAGAAGAGGACAGAGAAAAGTGGTCTTTTTTGTCGGACCTACAGGCAGCGGAAAGACGACAAGCATCGCAAAACTAGCCGCTAAGTACCATCTTCATATGGGAAAATCCGTGTCTTTATACACAACCGACAATTATAGGATCGCGGCGATCGAGCAACTGAAACGCTACGCGGATACCATGGAAATGCCTTTTTATGCGGTAAAAGATCTGAAACGTTTTCAGGAAACCTTGGCAAGAGATGGCTCCGAGTTGATCCTCATCGATACTGCGGGTTATAGCCATCGGAATGTGGACCAGCTGAGTAAAATGTACGGATACCTTTCGGCTTTCGGAGAAAGGGACAACGTTGAAAATATCCTTGTATTATCCGCCACATCTTCGTATCATCACACCCACTCCGTAATGAAAGCCTACGAACCCCTTGGATTCCGTAGAATTTTATTAACTAAACTGGACGAAGCGGAATTTTTGGGTGGATTTCTGGAACTAGCCGATACACTTAATAAGGGTTTTACCCATTTAAGTGTTGGTCAAGAAGTTCCCTTTGATATGATCCCAGCGGAAAAACACCAACTCGCTGAATGCGCAGTAAATCCGGAAAAAATAATCGAGATCCGTGGAGAAGTATTCTCCGCTTAGGGTTTCGGTAAAAACCTAAGTCCCAGAGAAAGAGGTTAGGATGGACCAAGCGACTCAGTTGCGGAAACTTACCGAGGGTAATACGAGTTTAAAACTCGTGTCTTCAACCAAACCTATGACTAAGATTATAGCGATCGCTTCCGGAAAGGGTGGGGTCGGTAAAAGTACTATCTCAGTTAATCTCGCCATCTCCATGGCTAAGGCGGGACAGAAGGTCCTAGTATTCGACGGAGACCTAGGACTTGCTAACGTGAATGTGATCTTAGGGATTATCCCTAAATACAATTTATATCACGTAGTCAAGGGACATAAAAGCCTAAAGGACATTATCATCCAAGCTCCGGAAGGGGTGGATATTATCGCAGGTGCAAGCGGCTATTCTCAACTTGCGAACCTAAATGATACCCAAAGAAATAATTTGATCAAAGGATTCGCAGATCTGGATTCTTATGATTATATGATCATAGATACGGGAGCAGGGATCAGCTCTAACGTGATCGGACTCACACTTCCTGCGGATGATGTGATCGTAGTTACTACACCTGAACCTACGGCGATCACAGACTCATACGGACTCATCAAAGCGATCGTTTCCCAAAGCAGAGACAAAAATCTTAAGATGGTGGTGAACCGTGTACGTTCCGCCATCGAAGGGAAGAAGGTTGCGGACCGTGTGATCGATATCTCCGGTCAGTTCCTGGAAGTGAGAGTTGAAAATTTAGGATTTATCTTCCAAGACGACGAGGTGGAAAAAAGTATCCGGGAACAAAAACCGTATATCATTCATTCGCCTAAGAGTAAAGCAGCAGCTTGTTTGAATCGTATCACATATTCTCTTCTGAACCAGGAAATGGATGGTGGAGATGATTCCGGGATCACCGGCTTCTTCAAAAAATTCTTCAATTTCGTGGACGTTCGAGAAAAACAACAGAGCGAGGAAGAGTGAACCTGCAAATCGGTTTTCTCGGTTTTTTCTCCTTTTTAGGACTCATCATAAGTCTGGTTTGTGGAATCATGGTCGGAAATTACTTCGGCCATATTGCCCTCGTTACATTTTTGTCCACGGTCGGAATGGCCGTTTTCGGATTTGGTGTATATTCCGTTTTAGCTTCCAAGGTCCCTGAATTTTTAGAACTACTCGGAAATTTCACCGGTGCATCTGCCAGCGGAGAAGAGGATGGGCTCGAAGGCGGAAATCGCCCTTCCTATTCGGAGCATGCGGATATGGATACTGCTACCGCTCATTTTGATTCTCCGACGAGTGCAGACGAGATCCGGGCCGCTGCAAGCGGAATCCCTCGTAAAAAAGCGGATAAATTCGGAGATCATATTATCGTAGAAAATATCGCGATCAAAAATGAGCCGAAGTTGATGGCAGAAGCGATCCGGACAATGCTCGCCAAAGACGACGGTAACCAGGAAAAATAGTAAAAATCTTTCCGACCGGGATCCTACCTCGGCCGGAATTCCTAGGGTACGATTTCCACCCACCGAGTATCAAATTCTCCGAATGTAGGATCTCTTACATCGAGTAAAATACCCGATTTCCGCACAGAAACCCAATGAGACAAAAAACTGCTTGATTTCCCTTTTTTGAGACAAAAAATGCTATTGCAAATCGGTTTGGTCCACGACACTCTTAAGCAGAGGACCACCCTATTCCGTTGTTATGTCCAAACTTTTCGAAAAATACAATAATACGGATGAAACCGAGCTTTGGAAGTCCTATAGAGACTCTAAAGACCAGAATATTCGCAGTTATCTTGTAGAAAAATACTCTCCTCTAGTCAAACATGTGGCCGGTCGTATTGCGATCGGTATGCCTCAAAACGTTGAGTTCGATGATCTTGTTTCGTACGGTGTATTTGGTCTTCTAGATGCGATCGAAAAATTCGATCCGGAAAGACAGATCAAATTTAAAACCTATGCGATGACCCGGATCCGAGGTTCTATCTTCGACGAACTTCGTTCCATCGACTGGATCCCTCGCTCCATTCGCCAAAAAGCGAAACAGTTGGAGCAAATTATCGGGATGCTCGAGAACAAAGAAGGCGCTCATGTTGAGGATGAAGCGATCGCAAAAGAAATGGGGATCTCCGTCGAGGAGTTCAACTCGCTTCTTACTAAGATCAGCGGTACCTCACTCGTCTCTTTAAATGATATTTGGTTCCTTGGCGATGAGAACGACGAGGTTTCTTTCATGGAGACGTTAGAATCTCCGATGAATATGAACCCGGACACCATCATCGAAAAAGAAGAGATCAAAAACGTGATCGTGGAAGCGATCAAAACCCTTCCGGACAAAGAAAAAAAAGTAATCGTTCTTTATTATTACGAGGATCTAACCTTAAAGGAGATCGGAGAAGTATTAGAAGTAACCGAATCCAGGATTTCCCAACTTCATACGAGAGCCGTGGCAAGACTTCGTAGTAAATTAGGAAAGGTGAAATCGGTTATTAGTAAAAAGTAATAAACTATACGCGCAAGAACCCTCGTTTTTTATAAATGGAGGGAATGGGAAGTTTGGAATATGTATCGCTTCCTATGGGGCGCGATACACCCGTTCTCCGGGGAATCTGATTTTCAAAACACCCGGACCCGATTTGTAGGAGGACAAAGGTTCTTGAGTCTTACATCCTTTCTAAAAGACCAATCCAAAGAACTAGACAAGCTCGAAAATGAGCAGGTAGAAGTCATAGCTCCTACATTGGAAAAATGTCTTCAGCTAGCCGCCGCTCATCTCAAAAGAAAATCGCACGAAATCGACTATATAGTAATTAAACGCGGAAAGAAAAAACTTTTCGGCTCCGAACCTTGGCATATCAGAGCATCTATCCTACCGGAAGATACTTTCTTAGACGAACTTTCGGAATTAGACAAAAAATTAACGGGTGGCTCAGGCAAGCTAGTCTCCAAAGATCTGAAGGAGTTCCTACAGCCTAAGGACAGAGACGGAAGAGCTGTCGTTCAAATTTTCAGAAACGGAACATATCTCACAATTTATCCGCCTTCCGGTGATGGAAAAGCAATCGAACTTTCGGAAGTTTCTCGCAGACTTTCCGTTCGAGGAATAAACGAAGTAGACGACGGCCAGATCAAGAAGATCGTAAAAGAGGCCAAGGGTGAACCCATCTATATTTCCAATATGAAACCAAGGCAGGGTGCCGAGGCGAAAATGGTATTGGATATTGCTCCGGATAAGATGAAAGCCAAGATCACTTTCATTCCTCCAAAACCAGGCGGAAGAGATCTGGAAGTAAAAGATGTAGTCAATTATCTCAAGAACGCCGGGATCAAATACGGTGTAAAAGAAGAAGAGATCCAAAAAAGGTTGGAAGACGAATTCTATAACCAACCTTTCACCGCCGCCGAAGGAGATCCTCCTGTAAACGGAAAGAATGCACAGGTCATCTATCATGTTCGTATCAGTAAGAAGGTAGTCTTCCGGGAAGACGAATCCGGAAAAGTGGACTATAAAGACATGGACTTGATCGAGAACGTAGTCGTTGGACAACTTCTCGCGGAAAAAATTCCTGCGGAAAGAGGGAAATACGGCCGCACATTATTTAACGAACTTCTTCCCGCAAAAGACGGATTAGACACGGAACTCAAACAAGGAAAAGGAACCATCCTTTCCGAAGACAGGACCAAACTCACTGCGGAAGTGAACGGTCAGGTAGTTTATGCAAGCGGTAGACTCTCTGTGGAAACCGTGTATAGGGTCAACGGTGATGTAGGAATCAAGACCGGTAACGTTACTTTCTTAGGTTCGGTGATTATCACAGGAAACGTAGAAGACAATTACTCAGTTAAGGCTGCCGGAAATATAGAGATCTACGGCACAGTCCAGAAAGCAAATGTGGAAGCTGACGGAGATATTATCATTCGCCAAGGGGTTTCCGGAAGGGACGAGGCCCGTATTGAATCCACAGGTGGGAACGTAATCGCAAAGTTTATCCAGAACGCGACCGTAGTTACGGAAAAAGACGTGGTGGTCCAAGAGGGAATTCTTCACTGCTTTGTGAGCGCGGGTGGAAAAGTGATCTCAAATGGTAAGAGGGGACAGATTGTAGGAGGTACAATTCGCGCTTCCGATACGATCTCTGCAAAGGTCATAGGATCCTCCGCCAACCCACCTACGGAACTGATTGTAGGAACAGATCCTAAGGTATTAAAACAGATCTCCGAATACGAAGAAAAACTGGCTGAAAATCAGGACAAGTTCGAACAAATCTCTAAAAGTCTTAAGACGCTTAAGGCGAGAAAGGAGAACGACCCTGCTTCCTTTACCCAGGACCATGAGCAACAGTTGATTAAAACCAGTAAGGCCGCTGAAAAGCTGGAGATCCGGGTCAGAGAATACGAAAACGAGATCCAAAACCTTAAGACATATATAGAGGAAAGGGCCGCAAACGGCAAGATCAGTGTCGAAAAGACCTTATATGGCGGGGTCACCATCAAGATTAAAAGTGCGGACTTCAAGACTCGTAACGAGATCAAACATAAGACCTTTGTGGAAGAAAACGGGGTGATCCGACAATTGCCGTTCCAAGATCCTGAACCGGATAAAAAAGACTGGAGAAAAAACAGATCTAGAGGAAAATAAAGGATATGAGGCTGAACGAACCTCTTTCCGGATACGGCGCGGCGAATGATCTCGTCCGAAGGGCTATGGTGGAGAACCCACATACTCTTTCCAATGTGATCGCTCAGAACGAAAAATCGATCCGTGAATATTCCATAGATAAAAAGTATGCGGTGCAGATGTACACCGAAACTTTCTCTTTATCTCCGGAATATAGGGAAAGACTTCGCAATTCATACACCCAAAGGATCGGAGAAATAGAAAAGGAAATCCGTTCTTTTAAAGGGCCAAAACCCGAGGGTGGTAAGGAGAGAATTTTCTCCTACGATAAGAGCGGTAGAAAAACCGAAATTCGGACACCTACTCGTTCTACAGTGGACTATATAGCGTAATAAAAACTCGCACCGGGTTTTCCCGAGGAATGTTGTTGGAAATCCTCGAAAAGGACGCTCGTGCGATGGAATTATTCACAGTCCTATTCTTAAACATTATTATAGCTGTAGGCTTGTACGTAGGTATATCCGCGCAAGTAACAAAGAGGATCCGTTCTCATATGATCCGTCGTATCAACGAAGAGATACGGACCTTGGTGGACGAGATCCAGACGGAAACGGAAAGCCAGATAGAACTTCTAAATTCCAAGATCCAAGCCTATAAAATATTGGTACAACGTTCCGATTCCTTGGAAGAAAAATACAGATCCATTCTCCAAAAATTGGAATCACTTCCGGAAAAAATACTTTCTACCGAAGGGCAAAAATTAGAAAAACAGAATATAATTCCCGAACCGATTTTGGAATTCGAGAGTGTCGAAGAAAAATTGGAAGCGGAAGAGCCTTCTATCCTTACTCACCAAGAAAAGGTCCAAAGCTCCGATGAGGAAAAATTTAAGAACGAGTATCTGACTCTAATTCGAGAAAAACAAAAAGAATTAAAAGCCGCTCCGACCGAATCCTTCGAGAAAAGAAAACAAGAACTCGCTGCAAAAGCGGGAGAAGGAGTCGGAAGGCTCTATAAACAGAATCTGAGAGAAAATTATTCTCCGGAAAATCCTAAACCCTTCTTGGATCCGGAAAGAAAAAATCTGAAAAAAGAGCCATCTTCCGTTTCCGAAGTGGATTCAGGAACTTTGGGAATTCTGAAAACCTTCGGCAAGAAGATCAAGGACGTGATGGGTTGGAAAGATGCTCAGGAATTGATGTCCGAAATTTCTCCTACAAGGACTCCTCAACCTATGTACAACCCAAGTTCTACATTCGATATTTCTTTGGATGGAGATCCGTTCGAAGAGAATAAAATCGAATTTCCGGAAAATATTAGCGGAGGATCTTTAAAAGCGGAGCCGGAGTATACGCCCGAACTGGATCCTAAGAAAACGAGTTCTAAATCCAAAAGGACCGACAATAAAATTCCTGTGGAAGAGAATTTCGGAAAAATCCTGGAAAGGAAGATGACGGGTTACACTCCTCAAAAACCGGATTCCGTAAAAATTTCATCCGAAACTGCGCTAAAAGACCTGGGAGAAGGGGCGAGTAAAATAGAGAAGGTCGTTTTCCTCTTGAAAAAAGGATACTCCCATGAGGAAATCTCAGAAGCCTTGGATCTCGCCACCGGTGAGGTGGACATTATCGAAAGATTTAGGTTGGAGAGAAATAGGAGGACCTAATGTCCCAATTTAGCGTCTTGAACGTTGGTTTTGGAAATATAGTTATGGTTTCCAAGATCGTGGGTATCATTCATTCGGATTCAGCTTCCGCAAAAAGAATCCGAAACGAAGCCAAAAGTAATAACAGTTTGGTAGACGCGACTCAGGGAAAAAAGACCAGGTCCATCATAATCACGGACTCTAACCATCTGATCCTTTCCAACTTAAGAGTGGAAGCCCTCACAAGAAGGATAGAAAGCAGAGATAATTCCATCGCTGAAGAAGAGGAAGAAAAGGACTGAAATCTCCCAAGTTGATCGTTCTATCCTCCGTAGCAGGAGGAGGCAAATCCACACTCATCCAAATGATAAGAGCCAAACATCCGGATTTGGCTTTTTCAGTTTCCTGTACTACTCGGCCTCCACGTCCGGGTGACAAGGAAGGTGTAACGTATTTTTTTCTAACGAAGGAAGAATTCGAGTCCGGGATCGATCGGGGAGAATTTTTAGAATGGGCCAAGGTCCACGATAATTATTACGGAACTCCCGCCAAATTCGTAAACCTATGTATGTCTTCGGGCAAATCGGTCATTATGGATCTAGACGTGCAGGGAGCCGCACAGCTAAAACGAAAGCTTGGGGAAGAAGTGATCACAATCTTCATACTTCCGCCTAACGAAGAAGAATGGGAAAAAAGACTTCGCGGTAGAGGGACTGACTCCGAGGAAAGTATCCTGAAGAGGATCAAGAACGGAAAGGAAGAATTAGCTCATAAAGACGAATTCGATCATATCATTATAAACGATAAACTGGAACTCGCGTTGTCCCGTCTGGAAGAAATACTATTTTAGTAAATTTCGGACAAATCCCGGAAACCCGGATCAATTACTCCTGTCTTATTCGTTGACTAAGGATCGGATAAATATGAAATTCTTACCTTCTTCTATCTTCATTCTGCTACTAACCACTTTCAGCTTCCAATGTATGTTCCTGATCGAACCCAGGAAAGATTTCGAAAAAAGTAAGAACTTACTCGCTCCAGACTATTCTAAGTCGGAATTTTGGGCCGCACATCCCGACAAAAAAGATAATGCCGATCTTGTTCCAGAAAATTCAGGTTTAAAAGAAAACCAGTCTATCGCAGAGGCGGATACTTTTTATATCCATCCAACCACCTTGCTCCTACGACCCAAATACTGGAATGGAGATCTAAAGGATGAGAGTTTAAACGAAAGAACGGACAAACATCCAGTTCGGACCCAGGCAAGTGCGTTTAACGAATGTTGTAAAGTTTACGCTCCTCGGTATAGACAGGCTGCATTTTTTGTTTTTACAAAAGATGCTTCCGAAGGACAGGCCGCTTTGGATTTTGCCTACGAAGACGTGAAAAATTCCTTTTTGTATTATATGAAACACTGGAATCAAGGAAGACCCTTTATTATAGCTTCTCATAGCCAAGGTACCAGACATTCTATCCGTTTACTAAAGGAAGTGATATCTACTAATCCCGAATATAAGAAAAACTTGATTGTCTCTTATTCGATCGGATTTCCTTTTAAACAGGAAGAGACAGGTCTACCGGTGTGTTCCGGTCCGAAAGAAACGGGATGTGTGGTGGGGTGGAATTCCTATATTTGGGGATATTCGCCAGGCAGATTGTTGGACAGATATGGAAAAGATACCGTTTGTGTGAATCCGTTGAGTTGGAAGCAGGACGAGGAATATTCTCCGAAGTCCGAAAATTTAGGAAGTGTGAACAGAAGTTTTGATCAATTGATCCCTGGAACTGCAGATGCAAAATGTAATTCCGGAGTTTTATGGATACACGAGCCTGAGATTTCTCGGACGCCGAATTTAGGAAAGGACGGGAATCTACACACAGGAGATTTTCATTTTTTCTATTCGAATATTAGAAAAAACGCAAAAGAGAGATTGGAAGTTTTTTTAAAAAATCGAAACTCTAAGGGAGTCTCTGTTTGCTTCGTGCGAAATACTAGTTTGTGCAGTAAGTCTGTTCTATCACGATAGAAGGCATATCCGTTCTTTTGCCGTCCAGATCCAACTTCTTATTCTTTAGATAAAATCCGCAAACTTCCACATAGGAACCTACGGAGACTCGGTTCATTAAACTATAATCGTCTGAATCTAAGACCACCGGTTTTCCGGAAAAATGGACTACAAATCGGATAGAATTTCCTTTGTACAAAACATGGGTCACTGTTCCGGCAACTCGAACGGTTTCTCCTACAGCTTTGCCCGGATTATTGACCAGTTCTTCGCCGGAAACATATTTAGGTTTTACAGGAGCGGCTTTTTTACTCTTAGAGTAAACGGCTCCTGAAGATAGTACTAGTATAGAAAAAAAGAGGATGGTTTTCTTCTTCATAAAATTTTAAAGTTCTTCTGATTCGGAATTGGATTCGGGAGCCTTTATCACGTCGGATCTGGACAACCATTTATTCGTAATATTCGCCCTACGTTCCGCTGGGAATAAGGTGAGAAGGTAAGTAGTGATCGTTTGTCTACCGTCCTGTTCCGCGTCCTTGTCCATTTGGATAAATACGTCTATGATGTCCTTGTCAGGCCAATTGGTCAACATCTGCACGGCATTGTCCGGAGGCATATTCGCTACCTTCTCTGCCATGACCTTAACCAATTTACCTCTACTATTTCTTTCGGATTCGGAGGACTTGAGCTCATTCTCCTTGGAAGTAAGACCTCGTTTCAGTTCCTCGATCTTTT
The DNA here is from genome assembly GCF_000347035.1 of Leptospira sp. B5-022. Classification (GTDB taxonomy): domain Bacteria; phylum Spirochaetota; class Leptospiria; order Leptospirales; family Leptospiraceae; genus Leptospira_B; species Leptospira_B cinconiae. The sequence continues at coordinate 62,369 of NZ_ANIJ01000032.1, read as the reverse complement.
CCAATTCCGCTTCGAGACGTTCTTTTTCTTTTTTAAGCTCTTCTTCTCTTTGAGAGATCTCGTCTCGGTCTTTTGCGAGTCTTTCCATTTCTTTACGGAATTCCAACTTCTCTAATTCGGAAGGAGATTCTGAATCGGGGTTAACTAAGCCGGGTTCAGTCCTTAAAAAAGGAAAAATTTCGGCAGCGTCTATGATCTGAAAATAATGAAACGCAAAAAATCCGATCAACACTAAGAAGAAGATCAGAAGTACTAAATATACTGCTCTTGCTTTATCGGTTAAACTTGCCACTTCTTATACCCGAATGTCCAGCCTGGATCCTGAAATTCTTTTTTCCAATTCCCCAGCCTTATTCTCTAAATGGGAAATCTTATCTTGGAGATTTGCCATGCTCCCGATTAAAGGATCGGAAGATTCTACCGTTTTACGTACTTCTAAAAAGGGGAGGTCACTTTTTATAACGCTCGTAAAGTTTTCTGAGTTCAGAAAGTCCCGCATCTTCTGTACCGGTGCGCTCGATACCTCCCGTATCATAGGTAAATACTTTCGGATCCCGTTTAGATCTATCATCCCCATAAATTTCCTCCCTAGTTTTCCTATAAAGATCTGCTAAAAACTGCTCTTCTGCCTGGATTTTTTCCGCCTTTCGATAGGTATGTAAATACTCCTTAAAGCGGCTTTCCTTGAGAAGTTCCAGTACCTTCTTCTCTTTTCTTGCCTCCGATACTTCCGTTCTTTTTTTCTCCACGGGTTCGTCGAAGGAACGGATCTCGGTCTCTAACTCCGTGTTCCGGGTCAGAAGTTGTCTCATATACGTTTGCAAATAGGAATACTCCCTAAGGTCCGTACTTCCTGAGAGTTCAGTAGAAGATAGGGAACGTATCCTTGATTCGTTGGAATCTATTTCGGATTTACGCTGGTTGACTTGGGCCACTAGTTCCGAAAGTTCTTTGAGTTTTTGATCCTCTTTGATCTTTTTTAGACGAAGCACCGGATCGAGTCTGAATTGGAATCTTTTCATTGATTAAAATTCCTCTTCTTCTCTTTCTTCTTTTAAGATATCCTTTAAGCCGCTGATTGTTTGGGGAAAAAGGCTTCTTTCCATAAGTTTTTGTTTGAGATAAGAATCGATCTTATCTTTTTTCCGGATGGCAAGATCCACTTTAGGATCCGAACCTCTTACATAAGCGTTCAATAAGATCAATTCTTCCACTGAGTTATAAGTGGAGATAAGTTCTCGGACCATTCCGGCTCGCATAAATTGGTCTTCTTCCACTATGAATTGCATTACCCGGGAGAGAGAAGCGGGGATGTCGATCGCAGGATAATGATTTCTTTCCGCTAATTTACGAGAAAGAACGATGTGACCGTCTATATAACCTCGGACAGCATCCGCGACGGGATCTTCCATTTCGTCCGTGTCCGTAAGGATCGTATAAAATCCGGTGATACTTCCTCCGGATTTGGAGGTACCGGAACGTTCAACAAGTTTTGCTAATTTAGTAAAAACGGATGAACTAAAACCTCTGGTGATAGGAGGCTCATGGTTGGAAACCGAGATCTCGCGATTTGCATGGGCGAATCTCGTCAAGGAATCCATCATTAAGTTTACATGAAGTCCTTGCTCTCTGAAATATTCCGCAACGGAAGTGGCGAGTAGGGCGCAGTTTATCTGTTCCATCTTAGGCGCGTCGGATGTGGCGGCAAATACGACAGATTTGGCAAGACCTTCTTTCCCGAGGTCTCTTTCCAAAAATTCGTTCACCTCTCTGCCTCGTTCTCCCACGAGTGCGATCACGTTAACATCGGCATTCGTAAATCTTGCGATCATACCGAGTAAGCTGGATTTTCCCACACCGGATCCGGAGAAGATCCCTAATCTTTGTCCTCTACCTACCGTTAAAATTCCATCTATGGCTCGAACACCTGTAAGAAGAATGTCCCGGATCACAGGTCGATCCAGAGGATTGATACTTTCTCCCTCCGGCGATTTTTCTTCGGAAGTGATGATGAGTCCTTTTTTGTCGATGGGACGTCCTACACCATTAAGAACTCGGCCGAGAAGTTCTCTTCCCACGGGAACATTCAAACTTCTTCCCGAAGAAAACACAAAAGCGTCAGGATACACACCTTCTACAGGACCCAAAGGCATGAGTGTATATACATGATTTTCGAAGCCTACGATCTCACATTGCAGGTACCCTTCCGTTCCTGCTTTTTGTACTTCCATGATCTCTCCGATCTTAGAATCGGGAGGTCCTTCCGAATAGATTACGTTTCCGGAGACACGAACGACCCTTCCGGATTTGCGGATGGTCTCCGTGCGGTCCAAGATCAGGAAATACTTGGAGATGACGTCTACCTTTTCGTGGAACTTCTTCTCTATCATAATCTTGGCTCTTAGATACCGGATACTGTCCCTAGGATTTTACCCCGAGTCAAGTGATAATGAGAATATAACTGAATTATGTCACATCTGAATGAAGAGAGAAATCCGTCGAAGCTACTACAAAATCCCCTTCCAAAGTTCCCGTCAGCTATTGTCGGGTTTGAGTGCCTACAAAGAAAACCCCCCTGACCCGACCGCCTGGAACGGCGGCCGGGTAGGAGACTAAGTTTGGACGTGAATGGTGGATTAGATCGGCTCCGCATTTCGAATTGCTTCTTCGATTTCTTTGAGCTGTGTGGAGATCCTTGCATCGATGGCTCCAACGTCCGTCTCGATGATGACCCCACCTCTGTCGACTCTGGAGTCTTCGTAGATATTGACCTTGCGAAGAGACTCCATAAGTTTGATAAGTTCGTCTTTGTGAGCCGTGGTGATCTCCAAGTCCGCAAAGTTGACCCGGATATCCACACGGTCCCTGTCTTTGATCCGTTTCAGGGCTTCTCTGATATTATTGAGTACGATTTCTTTACGTTCAATGATCTCGTCTTTGATGATCTTACGAGCGATGATCAGGATCATCTCCACCATCTGTTTCTCGGATGCTTGGATAAGTTCCGCACGGATATCGATCGCTTTACCCACGATGGTCCCGAGACGGTCGATGAGGCGTCGGACTTCTCCTTGGCCTTTTCTGAAACCAACTTCTCGTCCTGCTTCAAATCCTTTTAAGTAGGCCTCATGTTCGATCTCCGCCGTTTTCATTTCGGCTTCTTTGATCATTCTTTCGGCTTCCATCTTGGCTCTTTCCAAGATCTGTTCCGCTTTGGCTTTGCCGGAATCCTCTTCGAGTTTGATCTTCTCTTTTGAATCCTGGATCATTTGGAAGGCTTTTTTACGACCTTCTTCCTCGATCTCCTCCGACTTGCGGCGGGAGTCCTCGAGCATGGTTTTGATATTTTCTTCCGTTTCTTCTTTATAACGGTTGAGCTCGGCCTCGATCTCTTCGATAGAAGGACCTTGGTATTGCTCGATTATATTTCCTTCTTGGTCGACTTCGAACTCTTCAGCGTCTTCGTCCCTATGGAATTTTTTATATTTATCCGGGATCTGCAGCTCTACTTGATCCTGCATATCCGCGATTTGGATAGGTTTGAAGACTAGTTTTGCCATATTAGTTCTTTCTCCGGAACTTGATTCTTCCTGATTCTACGGATTCCTTAAAAATTTCAAGTAGTCCGTTCTGGGCGGTTTCAATCTCTGCCAGGGAAACCGGTCCCATAGAATCTTCTTCCAATCGGATGGAGGAGGCGAGCGTTGGGTCCAACCTCTCCAGTAAGACCTGTTTCGTTTCCGGTTCGGTGCCTTTAAAAGCGGTCGCGGTCACGATCGGATGGATCTCGGACAAAAACTTGTTTAGGGCATCTCGGCTCAGATCCATCAGGTCTTCCATTCGGAAGAAATGCTTATTTATATTTTCGGCAAACGAATGGCTCTTTTCGCGTATCCGCGAGAATAATTTCTGGGAATCTTGGGGGTCCAATTTGCCCAAAAGTTCCGCGGCCCTCTTTCCGCCCTTGTCCCTGGTAGGAACTCCAGACTGGGGAGATTTCAGGACTTCCCGTTTGAAGCGTAAGAACCTTTCCAAGGAGTCCAAAAGTCCCGCAGATGAAAGGTCCAAATTCCGGATGGAAAGTAGGATCTCCTCTTGGGTCTCTTCCGGGAATTCTTCCAATACTCTGGCAGAAGTATCCGGATCCGCATGGCAGAATACGAGCGCGATCCTGTCTGATGATTCTCCGGCTACAATTTTGGAAAGTTCTTCCTTGGTATAGGACTTAAGTTCCTCGGACCATTCCGGTTCGGCAACCAGATCTTCTTTTAAGATGGTTTCGAGTTCTTGGATCAACGCCAAGGTGTCTCGATCGATCCCTTCTTTCGGTACGCTGGAGAGTCCTTCTAAGAAGGACCCTAAAAGTTCTCTTTCTTGTTTCGCTTCCAGTTTTCCGGACTTGTGAAAACTTTCTAAAAGTTTGGACGTATCCTGAGGGCCAAGATGACGAAACACTTCCGGGGGAAGATGCTCCCCCAAGATTCGGAGGAGCTGTCCCGCCCGGTTTCTTTTTCCGGACAGGATACTCATTAGGTTGCTTCCTCTTCAGAGAGCCAGGTGCGGAGAAGTTGGGCCACTTCTTCCGGTTTTTCCCTGGCCAGGTTGATCGCGTTTTCGAGAAGTTCTCTTCTGAGTTTTTCGTCCAGAGAGAGTTCGACTTCTGCGCTTCCGTCGTCCATGACTCGGAGAGCAGCTTCTCTCATCATCTGCTGCATTGCTGCGAGTTCTTCTTCGCGTAGTCTGCGGCGTCTTGCGATCTCTTTTTTGATCGCTCTGTAGATGAGGATGGTAAGAATTAAGAATAATACGATGACCAAAGAGGCGATGACCATTTGGCGGATCGCTTTCTGTTTTCTTAATTCTTCGTCTTCTGCAGCGAATTGAGCGCTTCGATCTTTTGCAATGCTGATTACGGAGATTTGGTCCCCTCTTGCTTTATCTATTCCTACAGCTGCCTCTAAGTTTTTACGAATAGTTCGAATATCGTCATCCGAAACAGGGATATATGTTCTGTCGTATCCTGTTCCTTCCGCATTTTCTTTTTTAGTCCATTGACCGTCCACGACCACGGAGAGATTGACTTTTTCGATCTTCCAAGGTTGTTTTTGGACTTCGCTCACTCTTCTGTTGAATTCGAAGTTATTGATATTCTCCGTTTTCTTATAATCCGCTTTTTGGTAGTCGGTGTCTTTGTAGCCGGGAGGAAGATTCGGTTCCGTTCCTGCGGGTCCGTCCGGAGTAAAACCTCTTCCGGTGAATTGTTCGCTGGTTTCTTTTGAAGAAACTTTTAAACTGTAACCGTCCACGATCTTTAACTCGGAGTAAGGAGTGTTCGGATCATCCGGTCTTTCGATCACCGGAGAGACTTGATTATCTTTATAAGATTCCTTGTCCCAATTTAACATGTACTCGAAGCGGGTGATGTCCACTCTGTCTTCTCCGCCTAAAAACCAACGAAGAGTGTTTCTTACGTCGATGAGTCTTTGTATCCTTTGTTCTTCTTGGATTCTTAATTTCTCTTGAACCACTCTGAGTTCTAATCTTTCTTTTTCCAGGTCTTCTTCGAAGTCGGAAATGATCTTGCCGTCCGCATCCGCAACTACTACGTTTTCCGGTTTGAGTTTAGGCACCGCTCTGGAAACCAAGTTTACGATACCTTTGACTTCTTTTTTGGAAATCCCTTCGACTCCCGGGATAAAATGTAAAATAACCGAGGCTTTTACCGGAGAAGCATTCGAATTGAATAGTTCATCTTCCGGGATTGCGATATTCACGAATGCTTTGTCAACAGGGCGAAGTGTCATCAAGGATTGTTCGATAGCTCCTTTGAGCGCTCGATACTTTTTGATGTCCTTATCGAACTGGGTCTCCGTGAATTTTTCCACGTTGAAGAGTTCCCATCCTTGCACCCCGGCAGGGATCAGGTTCTCTTGGGCAAGTTTTGTGATAATTTCTTGCCTTTGTTCCGGATCCACACTCACGATGCTCGTGTCTCCGGAGCTATACGAATAGCCCATCGAGTCCAATTTTTTGGTAACCTCTGCAAAATCCTTCGCAGTTAGGTTTTGGAAGAGTATAACTCTATTCTTTTGAGAGGAAACCGTTGTCAGAAGCCCTAAGGCAACGACCACAGTGATCGCTACTCCACCTAAAATCAGTTTCTTTGTAGTATCTAAAGAGTTGAAGAACTCCTTGATATTGTTCAGAATCTTCTGTAATTGCTCGGGCATTTTCCTTCACCACCGGACAAGATAGGGGACATAATAGATTTTCGGAAACAAAGTACAATCCCTTTTTAAAAAAACTTTAGAATTTTTTTATTTTCTCCTGATTTTTTATATTATCCCTTTTGGTAAGTGTCTCGACGCAAAAAAATAAACCTTGCCGTACGGAATTACTTGATATGTGTTTAGTGTTGATTCGCTGGCTTCCAAGTTTCTCTGTATAATTGTCTAGGAAATAAAACATTTTGAACATGAAACTGGCCCGGGAACATTCAAATTTTATAAACCTCGAAGAAGCAAAGAAGTTGGAAGAGTATTTTAAAACTCTAATATCAGCGGAGAAGGTCTCAAAGATCCAAGAAGTCGCCTCTTTTCGAACAAAGTACTTAACAATTGTGTTGGAGGATATATTCCAACCTTATAATGCTAGCGCACCGGTACGGACTTCCGAATGTTTAGGTTTAGCCGAGATCCATGTTGTGGAAAATAAAAACTCTTATAAACCGAATGAAGGTATTGCTCTAGGCGCACAAAAATGGATACAGATCCACAAATACCAAAAGCCGAATTTCGATAATACTAGACATTGTATAAGCGGTTTGAAAGAAAAAGGGTATCGGATCGTGGCAACCTCTCCTCATACTTTCGAAAATTCCTACGAACTAGATACCTTACCGTTAGATAAACCAAGCGCCATACTATTTGGATCGGAAGAGCATGGGTTATCTTCTTATGCCAGGGAAGAAGCGGACGTATTTCTAAAACTTCCCATGTACGGATTTACGGAAAGTTATAATATTTCGGTAACAGTAGCTATAGTAATTTCTCATCTTGCATTTAGGTTAAGAAAGGAAGTCCCGAATTGGACCTTAACGGAGGAGGAGAAGGTGTATATCCGAAATTCGTATTATAAAAAATGTCTTCATAACGGAAATCTTGTCGAATCCGACCTATTACAAAGGATCAGATCGGAAGCAACGAGGGTCCAATAGATCACTTCAGCCAAAAAAGTAGGGTAGGATGGAACAATATACCAGCGTTTCTAAGTTTATTAAAAAGTTTTCACTCGTATTTGGAGGAATTTTCTTATTTCTATTTATATTCCGGCTCATTTACAGTTATGCGGTCGGTCCTGAAACGAATATTGTAAACCAAGAACAAGGTTCTTCTATCAATTTCGACTATGGGCGTAAAAACTACGCCTCCGAAAAGTTTTATGCTCCTCAGGACAAGACTACGATCTCTGCATCTTCTCAAAAATACGAGAAGGTGGCCGCGGTTTCTTCCAAAACTTCCGAGTTCGAGGAGAACGAAAAGAAAACACGCAAGATGGTAGAGGATGCCAAGGGTGTCATCCAATACGAACAAAGATCCGGACTTCCCGGCAAAAGAACATTGCAGTTGGGAATTGGAGTAAACCCGGACGAGTTCGATTCCATGGTTGAATCCATCCAGACAATCGGAGTTATTGATTCTATTTCCGTGAACAAGACGGACAAAACGAACGAATACAAGAACATCACCGCTACTCGGATCTCTTTAGAAAAATCTAAAGCAGGGCTTTTGGGTTTAAAGGGAAAGAACGGAAAGATAGAAGAATTGATCTCTTTGGAAAAGGAAATTTTAGAGATAGAGGGTAAAATCCAAGACCTAGGGGTGAAGTTAGGAGAATTCGATCAGGAGAATGAATTTTGCACGATCAAATTTACCTTAAAGGAAACAGGTGCCGTTTCCGGAGGATTTGTTACTTTATTGAAAAAATGTAAAATATCCTTAGAGTGGACCATCAAATACGGCCTATTATTCTCTTTCTTATATGCATTTGCAGCTGTAGGAGGATGGATCACTTGGTTTTTCGGAACGAAAATTTTAAATTACCTGAGATCTAAAGGAATTCTTTAAGTATATTGTTTCGCACGGAGTTCACGGAGAATACAGAGAGTTTGATGTAGGAACTCCAACAGGATCGGAATCGGATTTGATTTTCCGTATAGGAGTTCCCAAAGGATCAAAATCTAACTTGATTCCGCGTGTTGGAACTCCTACAAATAAATCTCCGCGGCTCTGTGTGAAAATAGTCTCTGAGCCCTTTAAACTCAGTGACCTCTGTGTGCTCCGTGCGAAATAAACTTTAATTTAAGTTCGATTTCGAAAAGAAAAACTGCAGAAGTTTCCTCATTTGATTTGTAGGAACTCCAGCACCCAGATATTCTCCATCCACCCAGATCTCGAAATGTAAATGGATGTTTTCGTCATTCCCTTTTGCTTCTCCCATGAGACCTGAATTGCCAACGTTGCCTATCTCTTCACCCGCTTTTACCTTTGCTCCGGGTTTGATCCCTCTTTTAATCGAGGAAAGATGATTGAAAGAGGTCATAACTCCGTTTCCATGATCGATCCAAACCTGTCTTCCTCCAAAATCTTTTTCCACATAAGTAACTCCGTTTTTCTGAGCTAACGTGGAATATTTTTGGAATTCCGAAAGTGTCATAGGAGAATAATCCAGATCCGCGCGGATGATGGTTCCATCTGCGGGAGAAACCACAACATCATCGAAGGTCAAACGTCTAGGTGGACCGATCTTCTCTCGTTTATAATAAATGTCTAATCCTTTGTGGATCCCGTTCCTGTATTCTCTGGGCGCGCCTGGAAGTTGATAATCTTTTTCCGGAAGAAGTCCGTCCGGAACAGGGTATTGATATCCTGTGAATTTGTTGGAAATCGAATTTAGGACGGTTCCATTCAGCAGGATCTTAAATTCTCCGATCACGATACTCTTTTCTTCCGTTTTAGGAAAATATAATCTAAGAATGGATGCATCGATCGGAGGAAGATTATGATGGTTCACTAAGTCCACTCTATCGTTCTTAAAAATAGTTTTCCAATTTTCCTGGTGAAGGACTTGGATCTCGTATTCTTCTGCCGCTCTTTTTCCCCGGAACATAGGCACTAAAATTTCTATTGCATTGATCAGTCTTTTGGAACCGAAATCTACGATGATCCATTCCGGTTTATTCCCACCGGAAGAATACCAATAAGATTTTGGATTGGAATCGAATAGATTGAAAGCTCCATATTCTTCATCGTAAGAAGAAGACACGGAATAAGAAAAAGGAGCCACTGTCACTTTTCCGAAGTCCAAAAAATCCACTTCGGAACCCAGTGAGCCGTAAGACTTGGGAGCTGCGGATAGACCGAAAGAAAGAGCCGTAAATAAAAGACAGATTTTTCGGATCATATTAAGATGAAAAAGGTTCTCCCGGATTTGGTCCTTTACCTTGTTTGACGAGGGACTTTGCCTCATCCAGTTTCCAAGAATCAAAATATCTTTTATCCTCCTGGCTTAGATCCGGACGAAGTGCGATCGGATTTCCATTTTGATCCGCGTAAATCCCTCTTCTTCCGAAAAATCTACCCCCTGCTTCTTGCGGTTGCACTACCTTCTTCTTTTCTCCCCTCATTTGAAATGCAAGTTTTGCATTTTCTACATAGGATCTCAGTTCTGGAGGATCTACAGAGATTGTATGGTCAGGTCCGGGAAGTGTTTTGTCGAAGGTAAAATGTTTTTCTAAAACGCCTGCGCCTAACGACACCGCCAATGCGCCAGCGATACTTCCTGCAGTATGATCCGAAAAACCTAAAGGACCATTGAATATATTTTTATAATATTCTATAGTTTGCAAATTCGCTTTTTCTGGAGGGGTGGGGTAAAGAGAAACACAATGGAATAATACCAGATCCTTTACTTTTTCGGATTCCAAGAGTTCCAATGCTCTAATAACTTCGAAACCTTCCGCTGCGCCGCTAGATAAGAATAAAGGAAGTCCTGTGCTTGCACATTTTTGCAGAAGGTGTTTGTTTACGATATCTCCGCTCGCAATCTTAAGAGCTTTTACTCCTATATTTACTAAAAGGTCTACGCTTCCAGGATCTAAAGGTGTGGAGAAAAAGAAAAGGCCTTCTTCCTTTGCCGTTTTTTGGAATTCAGTGTGCAATTTTTCGGAAAGCTCGTAGGTCTGGAAAATATCCACGAGAACTTTCGCCTTAGGATTTTTAATATCTAAAAAGTTTTCGGTTCTGTAGGTTTGGAATTTTACCGCATCCGCACCCGCCTTTTTTGCAGCCTGGATGGTCTTCTTTCCTAATTCCGGATCTGCGTTATGATTCAATCCAATCTCGGCGATTATAAACGGGGAAGAATCCGGACCGATTTCCCATTTTTCTTCCAAACGAAAACTTTTTGAAAAAGACATTCTTTCTCCTGAAATGAGAGGTAATACCCTTAAGACTAAGATCGGAATACTTAGCCGGAAAGGGAAGGATGATTTCTCTCGGAATTCAGTCTAAGTAGCAAGGCAAGAAAATAAACATAGATCTGTTTGTTGGAGCTCCTACAAATTTTAGGACAGAAATCGATAGGAAAAAAATCCGATTTTGTGCGATGGGTTCGGGGTACCACCGACCAGCCCCCGCCCAGAAAGGGCGGGGAGATTTTCTACCAATATCCGATTCCCCAAACCTAAAAATTTATTTCTCCGGAAAGATCCGATTCGTATTTAAAAGTTCATAACTCAGATTTAAAAACGCCTTAGCTTTCCGCTCATATTCGTCGCAGGTTTCCTTGATAGAGGCGCACTTGGACTTGCTCTCACTCCAAGGCATTGGATACGCTTCTCTTAGTTCCCCTTCCGTGGACCTATAAAGTGCATATTCATTCTCGATCCAACCTATTACGCTAGAAAATGCAAAATAAGAACCGCTCGTTTTGGGTTGCGGAGAATTCGAAAGCAGATCCCTACCGAAGGAGGAAAATTTTACTTTTTTGCCCACAAGCCCCAAAATGGTCGGAATCACGTCCAATTGAGAGGAAATTTTAGGATCTAATCCCGGTTTTATATATTTGGGAGAATAAATTAACAATGGAATATTACGATCTTCGAATGGATTTAGATCCCTATGATGCGTATGATCCGCAACGAATATGAAGATGGTATTTTGGAAGTAAGGGGACTTTTCCGCCTTCTCCATAAATCTGCCGATGGACTCGTCCGAATAGGAATAGGTATTAAAATAGTCGGAATCTTTCATCGTTTCCGGATAACGATGTCTCGATGTCTCAGGAACCTGATATGGATAATGTGTGGTAAGCGTGAGACTGACCGCAACAAACGGTGGTTTCGCGTTTGAGATCGTCGTATGCAATTCTTCTAATACGTCGCCGTCATAAAATCCCCAGGCTCCCGATCTATATTTCCCTGTTTTTTCGATTTCTTCTTTTCCGATGATCGTGTCGAAACCCCAATGAGGAAAAAGAAAACTCATATTATCAAATCCTACATCTCCTCCATGCACAAAGTAGGTGGAATAGCCGACCGTTTTTAATAAAGACCCAAGGCCGCCGAAATTTCCTAAAACCTGATGAGTCCTCACCACTGTGATACCGGGACGATCCGGAATGCCTGTGAGCACTGACATTAAGCCGTTTACGGTTCTTCCTCCTGTGGCAAAAAAATTAGGAAAGTATCTGCCTTTTTGCGATAGGGAGTTAAAATAAGGAGCAAGTTCTTTTCCGCCAACGATCCCATCACCGTTCGGCTTAAGGAATTTTCCTGTCCAACTTTCCAGAAGAATGAGAACTATATTCGGGGGAGTTTCCTTTCTGGTTTCCGAAGTTTCTCTTAGAAGCGGATATTCGGGATCTATAAACTTTGCACCCGCGTAATCGATCTCTTTTCGTACGATTCGAATCGATTCTTCTTTAGACATTTGTAATTCGGGCAGAATGGACTTGGACTTAAGGTCCATAATGGTTGTGAATACTCCGTTTAACGGAAGTTGGTTTAAAAAAGGATTTTCCGAATGAATAGCTTCCGTGGATCTTAACGGTCGGGGTTGGACACCTCCTCGGAACAAAAGTAAAACTAGGATGATAGAGATCGGGATCTGTGCTAATTCCCCGTATTTATTTTCCGGAGAATATTGATATCCATTGTATTTTACAAAAAGATAAATTAGTGCGGGAAGTCCCGTAAATATTCCGAGCAATCCCAGGACCACTTTTAAAGTGTCGTTTTTGATCCCGGCTTCTATCAGTATAAGTAGGTCTTTTCCTAAAAATACGAATCCTTCGTAGCCTAGGTGTTTGTCAGCCTCTCCGAAATAGATCGTATCTCCGATCAGATGTCCGGTCATCCATAAGAATAATGGAATAGGAAGAATTCCCCATACATATCTATAGTACTTCCAGCGATTCGGATAATGAAAGGAAGATAAGATCCAGGAGATCCCGATTACGATGGAGATCACACATAGATCAAAACGAATCCCGATCAAAAAGGAGTTGATTACTTCGCTGATCGAGGAATTTCCCAGTTTAGGGAAGTAGATAAAGAGTAATACGAATCTAAAAGCGGTTAAAAGGATCAGAAAACAAAAAGAGTAGAATAGAATTATCCTAAGGTTTGCAGGTAGCCTTTTTATCATTCTTAATTCCAGCCTAAAAATTTAGAAAAATGGAAAACTAAAAAAGAGGAACTATATGCAAGAATCGTCATGTAAGTGAACATGAAGAACGGCCAGAAAAGGGAGTTTGTCTCTTTTTTCACAACGGCAAGAGTGGACATACATTGGCAGGCAAATGCGAAAAATATAAGTAAGCTGAGTCCGCTTGCGATCGTCCAGACCGGTTTTCCGGTTTCCGGATCCTTGTCTTTTCTGAGAGCGGATCGTAGATTTTCATCTTCGGAATCTTCTCCTTGGACACCGTATACGATCGATAATGTGGATACCATTACTTCTCTCGCTGCAAACGAAGTGATGATCCCAAGTCCCATTTTCCATCCGAAACCGATCGGTTCTAAGACGGGCTCCATCATTTTTCCCATTCTACCTGCGTAGGATTCGGAAATTTGTAAGGACTTCGCTTGGGTCGGGTTTAAATTTTCGGTTTTGGAAACTTCTACCCTTGGATAATTTGCTAAGAACCAAAGTATAATGGAGATAAATAGGATTACTTTTCCGGCATTTTCAAGGAAGGCTCTGATCTTCTTATAAACCGTAAAAAATAGACTTTTGAGAGAAGGCCATTGGTATCTCGGAAGTTCCATTAAAAAATAAGCAGGTTCCGATCTGAAAAAAGTTTTTTTGAATAGGAAAGCGGCTCCCATGGAGGCGAACATTCCTAATAGGAAAAGACCGAATAACGCTAGAACTTTAGGGGAGAAGATCCCGAAAATCGGCTCTGCGGAAAATACAGTACCTATCACTAAAATATAAACCGGATATCGGGCGGAACAAGTGATCAAAGGAGATACTAGGATTGTCGTAAGTCTGTCCGCTTTGTTTTCGATTGTTCGGGTACCCATAATTGCAGGTACTGCGCATGCCGCACTGGAAAGTAATGGGATAAAAGATTTACCGGAAAGCCCGAATTTTCCCATGAACCTGTCCATTAAGAAGGAAGCTCTCGCGATATATCCGCTTTCTTCCATGATCCCTATAAATAAGAATAACAAACTGATCTGTGGAACGAATACCAAAACAGCTCCGACTCCACCTATCATTCCTTCTTGGATGAGGGAACGCACCGGTCCGTCCGGTAAATAATTCCCGGTCCAATCGGCAAGATCGCTAATTCTTGCTTCTATCCAATCCATGGGCACTTCCGACCAGGTGAATAAGAACTGAAATACCAAGGCCATAATCCCTAAAAAGACGATAATTCCCCAAATAGGGTGGAGAAGTATTTTATCCGCAAATCCAAGTATACCTTTTTCGGTTATCTCGGAGCCGGAGACCGCCTTGGATAAAAGTTTTTTGATCCAGATGGATCTTTGGACTAGTTCTTCTCCATAAGAGAATTCTAATTTAGACTTTTGCCATTCGGAACGAATGAATTTTTTGGTTTTTTCCGGGAAAAAATTAGAAGAAGGAAGTCCAGTTTGAAGGATCTCTCCGCTAAATTCTTTAAAACTATTCTCCAATACGAATCGGACCGAATCCGGATCGTCAACGGAAAGTTTGGATAGTACGGACTCTATCAGTGCGGTCCTTTTTTTGTCCCAGGAAAAATCCGGATTTGGGATCTTATAAGAAGAAACGTCCATCAAAACTTTTTCAAAAACTTCTACACCTTCTCCCGATCTTGGATTTACGAAATAAAAAGAAACTCCAAAGGCCTTGGATAAAACTTTTAGATCTAAATGAACTCCCTTCTTTTCCAAGGTATCGTTCATTGTGACTGCGACGATCATTGGGATCTTGAGAGAAGATACCTGTAATAAAAATTGGAGCCCTCTTTCTATCGCAACCGCATCCAATACAAAAATGAGTTTGTCTTCAGCTCCTCTGGAAAGTAGAATGCGGGTTGTTACCTGTTTGTCTTCCGATTCTCCGCCTAAACTATAAGCACCGGGAAGATCCACAATATGGACCGTTGTATCTTCCGTATGGATACTTCCTTCCGCTTTTTCAACGGTTACGCCATGGTAGTTCCCCGTTTTTTGTCTAAGTCCGGTTAGTCTATTGAATAATGTGGATTTGCCGCAGTTCGGATTACCTGTAAGTAAAACCCGGAACTTCTCCGTTTTGTGTTCCAGAGCCTGTATTTCAGTATTTAATAATTTCATAAACTAATTCAATTCAAGAAGGTCCGCTTCCATTTTTCGAATGGCCAATCGGACAAGTCCCAATTTTACGATCATCTTGTCCTGGTCCTGGAATTTTCGGACCACGGTGATCTTTGTCCCCGGAAGAAACCCCATATCTAAAAGATTTCGGATTAGTCCCGTTTTTCCGTATTCGTTTTTGATTCCGGTGATCTTGCCGGATTCTCCCTCTTCTAATTCGAAAAGTTTGGATTTCATTTGATAAATTTTTCCCTATCCCGGATCAGATCCAGTTCCGGCGCGAAAGATTTGATATATCTGTCAAAATATAAGATTTGTTTGATCAAAAGTCCGAATTCTTTAGGGATCTTTAATCCGTTACGATCGGAGATATCCCTGAACTCGAAAAGGATAGCGTTCATCTTTTTTTCGTCGAAGGCGTCCAATTCCCCCATTTGAATATCTAAGACCATTTTACTCATCTGATCGAAAACCGTTTCCAGGTCCTTGGCTAATTTTTTCTCGTCTATCCCTTGGGCAGTCCCATCCATACGAACTAAACCGTTTGCGATCCGATCCGTTCTATTCAATGCAAGTCCTTCCAAAAAGATCATTAGGCCTTCCCAAACTTTGGAGGAAATCCTTCCCACGATCCCGAAATCGATAAAACCTACCGTTCCATCCCTAAGGATCATTAGGTTTCCTGCATGTACATCTGCATGAAAAAATCCCGATCTTGAAAGTGTGGAAAACCAAATCTCCAAAGCATCCGAAAGCGTTTTAGAAGGATCCTTACTGAACTTGCGCAGAGAGGTTTCGTCGGTGATAGGAGCTCCATAAAATTTTTCCATGACCAAAACTTTTTTGGTGCTGAGTTCTTTATAAATTTTAGGGACTCTTGCTCTGGTCTCTCCGTTGGAGAGAAGGTATCTTTCGAATTCTTCGCAATTGTTTGCTTCTTTTATAAAATCTATCTCTTCTAAGATCGAGGATTGGAACATTCCCACCATTTCGGAAAGTCCCGATTTATTCAGGCCGGGTACAAAAATTTCGAATAGTTTAGATGCTAAGAATAGTAGGTTAAGATCGGCTCCTAACGCACTTTCTATATCCGGCCTTTGCACTTTTACTACTACGTCCAAGCCGTCCTTGGTCACTGCGGAATGGACTTGCGCAATGGAGGCGGATGCCATCGGTACGGGATCTATACTTTGGAATAAGTTTTGAAAATCTCTACCCAGTTCTTTTTTTAATACTTTCCGGACATCTGAAAACGGAAGTGGTCGTACGGAATCCAAACATTTTTGCATCTCCGTTACGATCTCTTCGGGAAAAAGAGAAGGGGCCGATGCGATAAATTGGCCCAATTTAATATACGTTGCGCCTAATTCCTCAAACGCTTCTCTCAATCGGACCGGAATATTACGGGATCCACTTCCTCCAGTGGCCAAATCCTTTAAAAGTAGGATGGTTTTAGTGGAAAAAACATAACTGCTGGTCACTATACGACTAGCGCTGTTTACCCCTTGCAGAAGTTGGTCTAGGAATCCTGGCATTTCAGCTCCAGATTAAGATAACTTGAAAGAAGCACAATCCAAATCAAGGAGAAAGGAACCTCCATTTGGGATAAAGGAACCCGAAGAAGGGTACTCGGGTCTATTTTGTATGTTCAGCCGAGAAAACCGTATTTTGGTTTACGGGAGCGGCGAGAATTAGAGTATGGCTCTCGAACGATAATTTCGGTCAGTGGTATGAGTGGCGAATCGGTTTTATTGCAAGAATTAGAAAAACTCGAACTGAACGACCTAAAGAAGACCGCCTCTCTCTGGAACATTCCCAAGCTCCCGTTCAAAGAAAAGAATAAGAACGTTAAGTTTCTTTTCGATAGTTTTCTCGACGAGTTTTACCTCAAAGGTGTACTGGAAAAACTCACCGTACTCCAAGTTAATATCTATACCTCTATCTTAAAAAATAAGAATGTCCTCACTCTGGGAGAGATCTCCCGAAAAGTAAACATTCCGCCAATCAATGTGGAGATGGAACTAAACCTTCTCCGCAAATACCAACTCGTATACCAAAGAAAAAACAGAGAAAGACTTACCAATAATCTGGATAAGTATCATGCGTATGACGAGCTGGCTGCTCTAGTTTCTTTAGATCAAAATCTCAAAGGGGACAAATACAAAGTCTCCGTCGAAAAACTTCTAGATCGCAAGAAATTGACCGATATTTCCAATGAATGGAAAAAGGCCGTCAAGGCCCCTGCAAAAATAGATAGTATTCGTAAGTTTATCACTCATGCGACTTCTGACGAGGCGTATGAGGCGGCTATCCAATCCTTATCGGAATTGGAAAGAGATACCGTCGTCAGGATCTATTTAAGCGGTGGTGCAGCTGACGCGGACGATATCAGAAGTTTTATCGTGATGAGCAGGGGCAAATACGAGACTATTATTCCTTCATTAGTCGAAAAGGGAATGATCGCCGATGTTTGTTTCGTAGAGGAGAAGTTCGTTAGGATCTTCGCTCTTCCGGAAGAACTTCTTAAACATATCCAGAACAATCCGATCCTTCCTTCCGTTAAAAAAGGAACTCGCCAGAGACAGGAAAAACTCGCCACCAACGAGTTGGACTTCTTCTTAAATACGAAAAAGTTACTTTCTTATATCAGCAGAAAGGGCTTGGTTCTCGCAAAATCCGGCAAGGTTAAACAGGCGGATCATAAAAGAACAGAGCAGGAATTATTAAATCCGGACATCAGTATTTTCCCAGAAAAAAGCCAGATCTATCAGATGGAACTGATCCTTCCGATCCTGAAACTTTTGAACCTGGCGGATATCAAAGGGGAGAATATCATTCTGAGAGGGGATCTGGACGGTTTTCTCAGCAAGGATATTTTCGAGATCATGAAACTCGTCATCCATGAGGTGAACGAGGCCAGAATGAAACGGGTGAATCCTCCGGAAGTTTTCCAACCGACGGAAATGCCTTTTTACGATAAAATGATCTTGGACAAATGTGTAAATCTGATCATCAAGTCCAAACGTATCCATCTTTCCGTTATTTTCTCGAATATTATCAGGGAACATTTGATCTTTAGCCCTGGCTTCCGCACGAAAAATTTCCAGACGGATCTAGCGGATCTTCGTAAGGAGATCATGAGTGCGATCTTCTATCTGCATTTATTCGGATTATTAGAAGTAGAATATCCGAGCCGTTTCCTGACTCTTTCCAAGCTGGGAGAATATTTCTTCCAAACGGGAGAGTTGGCAGGAGTTACGGAGAAGGGTGGAATCACGATTAACCCGGACTTCTCCGTGATCGCGTTCCCGGAAAAAGTTTCCATATACGGAATTCATCTTTTAAAAGCCTTCACAGAACTCAAAGACTACGATAGGGTATATACTTTTGTTCTGACCAAAGAAGCCTATCAATTAGGAATTCTTTTGGGATACAAAACGAACGAGTTTGTGGATTTCTTAAAAGCATCTAGCAAAGCGGAACTTGCCCAAAACCTTCTATTCTTATTGGAAGACTGGGGTGGGAACCTGCCTGTGGTGGAAGTCGCGGAAGATTGTGTCCTTGTACGCACGAAAGACCAGAATGTAATGGAACTTCTACTTGGACAGATCAAAGGCAAAAAAATCGTTTTGGACGAGATTGGACCAACCGCAGTGCTTGTGGACAAAACTCGTGTCCAAGACGTAATCACAGTCGCTGAAAAACTGAATCTGATCATCAATTTAACTAGATAGTTTTTTATTTCACACAGAGGGCACGGAGTTCACTGAGGTGAGTTTCGTTGTTTGGAGATCTTTTGTTTTTGTCTCCGTGATCTCTGTGTTCTCCGCGCGAAACACCGAAATCGGAAAGTTTTTCAATCCGGGGTGACTTTGATCTTGGTTTTGAATTCCCATTTGCGGAAGGGAGCTAAAGCTTGTAGCCTTTCTTCACTCACGAAAAAAAGACCTTCCCCGAATTTAACCAATCCACCCTTATAATGGGCGTATTTGGTTTTGTGATCGATCAGACCTATTTCTTTTACCTTATTCCAATCATCACAAGTTTTCAGGGTGGGGACTCTCCGGAGATACAATTCCTTGATTGAACCGTCCCTTACAGAGTCCCTTAAGATCTTTTCCCATTCCATATATAGCGCAAATTAGAATAAATTCTCTAAAATGCAACTAAGTTTCGAAATCTTCTTTTTCTCCCGAAATTCCGGGGTGTGACTTTCAAAAATGAAAATACTCTGCTTGGTTTTTCAGATCCTCGGACAAATGGGCGAGGCCCACAGAACCGGAACTCAATTCTTCCGTGGAAGACGCGTTAGATTGGGTCAGGTCGTTGATACTCGAAATTGTTTTCGAAATTTCTTCGACTGCCAGTTTTTGCTCTTGGATCGCAGTTTGGATACCTTCCGATCTTTCCTTCACTTCCTGGCCTTTTTTGTTTACGATACGATTTCGGACCAATTGTTCTCCCATCACGGAAGATACCTCGTTCATCCGGATATAGATGGTCTCTATTCTTTGGATAATCCCGCCGATCACGCTTACCGTGTCCCGGATATTGCTGACCCCGATCCCTATCTCGGTCTCGTTTGCTTGGATGATATTTTCGATCTCCTTCATGCTGTCGGAAGTTTTGTCTGCGAGTTTGGAAATTTCGTCTGCGACCACTGCAAATCCTTTTCCTGCGGCACCTGCTCTTGCTGCTTCGATTGCTGCGTTCAATGCGAGAAGATGGATCTGTTCCGAAATGGTTGTGATGATCTCGATCACACCTGTGATCTGGTCCGAACTCTGGGAAATTTTGCGGATACTTTGGTCAGTCAGTTCCAAAGATTTTCCGCCTCTTCTCGCCTCGTCCGTGATCTCTTTTACATGAGAAAGAGTGTTTTCCAGATTTTCAGAAGTGGCTTGGATAGAAGAAGAAAATTCAAACATCTCAGAATCCAAAGAATTTAAAAGACTGACCTGCTCTTTTGTTCTGTAAGAGATCGCATCCATTCCGGCGGAGATCTCCTCGATAGAAGCGGAAATTTCCTCCGAGGCTGCCGCTTGATTTTGCGCATTATCCGAGATGGTCTTTAATGTATTCGACATTTCCTCGGAAGAATTTGCCAGACTATGAGAGGCATCGAAAATTTTCTGAAGTACCGCTTTAACTTTACGATTGAACTCGTTGATACTAATCGCCATCTCTCCGATCTCGTCCCGGGAGAGAACATTGAGTTTATGGGTCAGATCTCCTTCCGACATTTTTTCGATCAGGTTTTTGCTATCTCTTAAAGGTTTTAAACTTTTGGAAAGAATGAAGTAGATGATAAATCCGATTACAAACAATCCGCTAAAGGAAATCGCCAACATATAGAAGATAGTCGAGATCGCTTCTTTGGAAACCTCTTCATTTACGATGGTTACGAAAGATCTAAATCCGTACTTTTTGTTCGTATGTACCACCATGGATTTATAAGCGCCGTCCATGACGTACTTGATTGGGACCCCGTCTTGCGAGTTCGTGAAAAATTTTGCGAAAGGGAGATCCTCCATCTTTTTTAATCTCATATTTTCGCTGATATGATTTAAGAAGGTCATCTTAGGAGTGAGAAGTCCCGGGTAACCCGTTTTTCCGATTTTGATGGATTGGATGACCGGATTTGTAAGATCTCCTATCCGAACGGAGAATACCAGAAATGCCTTGGAGCCGTCATTTAATTCAAATTCTCTAATATATAAAATGACGGGAGAACCGTTTTGGGGTGAATTGGAAGGTTCGCTAAAGAAGAATGCCTTTTCTTTATTTGTATTTCTGATCTCATCCGCTCCCGGAAGTTGGAATGCGGATGTTAAGGGAACGATCGTACTACTTGCTAAAGTTCCTGTCCCTACGGAATGAGAAAACCACTCTCCCGTTTCTTTCCAGACAGCTATTCCTTCGAATCTTTGGCTGGATCCTAAAAAATTATTTAGAAAATTCTCCGCTTCTTTCCATTTTTTTTGAGAGACCAGAAGACCTAAGGTTTTATTTCTGATGATGAGTTCCGCTTCTTCTTCCGTGTCCTCATAGATTCCCTGGGTAAGGAGGTCTAAGGTATGAGCCACATTCAACATCTGGTTTGTATACGCATTCTTTAAAGATTCAAAATTGAGTTTGTAAACTACCAGAGAAACTCCGATCGCCAAAACTAGAACGATGGAAAAGAAAACCAAAGCCAAGGTCCGGGTCAGATTGAGTTTAACCAACGACTCCAATGAAATAGAACCGAAGAGATCCGTATTAGCTAAATTGTCCTTTAGCCAATCGGTGATAAGATAAAAATAGACTGCGCTCGCAAGTCCTCCGAAAACGATCAGTCCTAAAAGAATGGAATAATCCGTTTTGCTGATAGGCAAAAAGATCCCGAGTGAAATTACAAAAATTCCACCTCCCATCCAAATCCTAACCAGGATGTCCAATGCGTGAAGAATGGGAAGTCGAAAGACGGTCTTTTGGGCCCCGATAACCGTATCTCGAGTTACTGCCCCTTCCGCAAATTGTTTGGTATATTTTCGTAACGGTTTTAATTTATATATGGAAGAAAGTGAACTGGTGACGAGCCCAAGGACAAAAATCGCTCCCATGACGAACCAAAGTGAGGGATCCGCGTCCTTTAGATCTAGGTCCATAAAATGGACCAAAAATACGATCGCAAATGGAGTTCCGATCAGATACCCTAAACCTTCCGTTAAGAACAGAAACCTAGCGGAGAATGCGGAAATTTCTTTGTTTATATTTTTCATGCGTGATCCTGGTTGATTTTTTTTCGACCTAGTACGATCTAAAAAAGTTTCTTTTAAAAAGCCGACAAGGTGAAACTTTAAATTTGGGAAGGAAAAATTGATATTTGATTCTTTTGATAAGCGGATCGCTGTCGTGGGCGATATTCACGGATTCTGGACTTGGGTCGATACGGAATACTTTTCCAAAAGCAATTACGATTCTGTGATATTCACCGGAGACCTGGGAAACAATCTCCCGGGCAATACGAACAAGGTCGCACAACTCATCTCTAAAGTTCGGAAACCAAAGTATATCATTTTAGGAAATCATGATACTACTTCTATCCCGCAATTGCTTATGGAAATCACGAATGCCACACCTAATATGGGTTACTTAAGTCATACGTTCCATCTGCTTCGATACAAAAAGCTGCTTAAGGATCTGGGTGATACCAATGTATGCCAGTACAATCTTTTCGATATGAGCAAAGGGCTTTCCCTTTTAGGAGCTAGGCCTCTTTCTATGGGAGCTAGGTTTAATTTTCAAATATTCCTTAAGTCTGTTTTCGGAATTTCTTCGTATGATGAGTCTGAGCGAAAACTTCTGGAATTGATCCAGGACATTGATTTTCAAAAGCAGGATCTGATCGTTCTTGCCCATAACGGTCCTGCCGGTTTGGGAGTTAGGGCGCACGATATTTGGGGTTGCGATTTTAAAAGTGAGGAAGGGGACTTTGGAGACAAGGACCTAGGAAATTTTATCAGAAAGATCGTGGATCAAAACAAAAGACCAAAAGTAGTGATCGCAGGTCATATGCACCATTCTTCCAGAAAGTTAAGGGTAAAGACAAGAATTTGGAAAAAGAAAGAAGAAGGTATACTGTATCTAAATCCGGCCAGAGTCCCTCGGATCTTTTCGGATAAAGAGGGAAATATCTGGCACCATCATGTCGAGTTAACTAGAAAGAACGGGACCTGGGATGCGGAGGCGAAATATTTGAAGAATGGAGTAGAGGAAAGTTTCCCCCTCCCAGAGTTTCTTGAGAGGGAGAAAAATCGGATAGAAGGATAAGACTGAATTATTCCGAGAAAGAATCCAGCTTTTGTTTTACTTCCTCGTTTAAAGGCTGCTTTTTGTGGAAATCGTTTAACAGTTTGAGAGCCTCGTCCCTTTTTCCCATATCGGAATAGAGTTCCGAAAGTTCCACTACAGGGCGAGGGTCCATCGGAAATTTTTTGTGAAGATCCACATAAATTTCCTCCGCCTTGTCTCTTGCACCTTTCATCTTCAAAGAAGAGGCTTTTCCAAGAAGTGCAAAATAATCCTCACCTTCCGAAAGAATTCTATTAAAACATTCTAATGCTTTATCGAATTCTCCCATACCTCTTAAACTATCAGCGTATCTGTTGATGATTAGTTTATTGTCCGGATCGAATTCCAGAATCCTTTCCCAGAACTCGTTCGCTTTACGGAAATCTTTTTTGCCGCGATAAGATTCCGCCAAACCGTAGAGTGCGAAGAAGTTCCTTGGATCCAGGTCCGCCGCTCTGCGATAATAGCGGATCGCCTCATCAAAGTCTTTGATCTTACGATAACTGTTACCGATCTCTGTCAGGATCTTGATATTATCCGGTTGGATAACCAACAGTTTTTCCCACCAGCTAATTGCGTCTTTGTATCTTTGGCAGGCAAAGAATAAATGCCCCAAACCTACGATCACATACTGATCCTTAGGATTGATCTGCAGAGCCTGCATATAATATACTTCCGATTCTTTGAAGTTTTTGAGTTTTCTGTGAGCGTCCGCAACTCTACTTAAGATGGATGCGTCCGTGATCGTAATATGTCGATATTCTTCGGCTACTTCGATGACCCGATTGAGTAGGTTCATCTCTCTATAGCAGTTCATAAGTCCCATTAGGGAAAACTTATTGGATGAATCTTCTTTGATACATCTGTTATAAAAATCCAGAGCCTGCCTGAATTCCTTTCGTTTAAAATGAAGGTCACCCATCCCGACTAAACCGTAAGTATTACTCGGTTCTTTAGCCAGAAGTTCCTTCAATTTAGATTCGGCCTTGTCCCATTGTCTGCTATCCAGAAAACGGTAGGCTTCTTTTGCCAGACTTTTGATCTGAGCAAAATGTGAATCTTCTTCTTCCTTTCCTGCTTGGGGTTTTTCAATAGGCTCGTTCATCGGACCGACGTTCCTTTTTAAATTTAGAAAGAAGATCCGTGAGATTCTTCATTCAATTTTTTATTTAATATTACTTTGACGGATGAGTAAAGGTTTTCCTTGGTACTAAATCCGTAAAGAAAATTTGAAATTGGAAAAAAAGAGAGAAATCTCGGTTTGCAGCGCATAAAATAATGTGAAAGTTATAGTCCATTCTTCCTTCTTGACAGGGCCCTTACTTTGCATGGAATGGATTCTAACGAGGGAAAGATGCCGAAAACCGAAGCAAAAATCTCCGGTGCCCGCTTGATGGTCGAACTCCTGGAAGAATACGGAGTGGATATCGTCTTCGGATATCCCGGCGGAGCAATTCTGCCGTTTTACGACGAATTATATAAAAGTACTAAAATAAAACATATCCTAGTCCGTCACGAACAAGGCGCTATTCACATGGCGGAAGGGTATGCTCGTTCCACCGGAAAGTTAGGGGTATGTATCGCTACTTCCGGTCCAGGCGCTACGAACCTTGTTACAGGACTTACTGACGCAAAACTAGACTCGGTTCCTATTCTTGCAATCACCGGTCAGGTCGCAACCAACGCGATCGGGACAGATGCCTTCCAAGAGGCGGATATTTATGGGATCACGATCCCGATCACAAAGTACAATGCACTGATCAAATCCGCAGATGAGATCGCTAGACATTTCCAAGAGGCGACTCTGGTCGCTTTAGGCGGAAGACCTGGCCCGGTTCTTTTGGATTTCCCAAAAGATGTGCAGACCGAACTCACCTCCGTTCGTAAAGCGGATAAACTTAAAATAGATCCTAGGCATTATCAAAAACCTCCGATCGGCGGAGATCTGGATTCTTTTGCGGCGGCATTGAATAAGGCGAAACGACCTCTACTTTATGTGGGAGGGGGAGCGATCAATGCGAATGCTTCCAAGGAGATCAAGGAGCTTGCGGAAAAGGGGAATATCCCTGTTACCACGACTCTTATGGGAATCGGCGCTTTTCCGGGTACTCATCAACTTTCCGTAGGAATGCTTGGAATGCATGGGACCGCTTATGCAAACAAGGCAGTATTAGAATGTGATTATATTCTAAATTTGGGGGCTAGGTTCGACGACCGTGTGGCTAAGCCGGGCGAGTTTGCGGAGAATGCTGTTCGCGCTCATATTGATATCGACACTGCGGAATTTAACAAAAGGGTTTCTGTGGATTATCTTCTACACGGAGACTTGAAAGAAGTCCTAAAAGCCCTGATCCCAAAAGTGAATAAGGTGGATCGTCCTGATTGGGTCGGATTTTTAGACACATTAAAGAAAAACCATCCGTTAGAATTTGATGATTCTACCGACACCATTAAGCCCCAGGGTTTCCTTCAAAAATTGTACGAAAAAAGT
Source organism: Leptospira sp. B5-022 (assembly GCF_000347035.1). Taxonomy (GTDB): domain Bacteria; phylum Spirochaetota; class Leptospiria; order Leptospirales; family Leptospiraceae; genus Leptospira_B; species Leptospira_B cinconiae. Next base: position 37,191 of record NZ_ANIJ01000032.1, on the reverse strand, counting down.
AAAGGGAAGGCGATCGTTTCCACGGATGTGGGACAACACCAGATGTGGGCAGCTCAATACTATCTTTTCGAAGAAGCGAATCGTTGGTTGACTTCCGGCGGACTTGGCACCATGGGTTACGGTCTTCCTGCGGCCATCGGAGCTAAATTCGGAAATCCTAATAAAACGGTGATCTGCGTGTCCGGAGACGGATCCATCCAGATGAATATCCAGGAACTGGCTACTATCGCGATGTACAAAAAAGGGGTAAAGATCCTGATCTTTAATAATAACTTCTTAGGCATGGTCCGCCAATGGCAGGAGTTATTTTACGAGGAAAGATTCTCCGAGTCGGAATGGAATTATAACCCTGATTTCGTAAAATTAGGAGAGGCTTATTCCATAAAAGGTTTAAGAATTTCTAATAAATCCGAGATTGATAATGCATTGGAATTTTTCTTGGAAGACGACGAGGCTCGGATCTTAGAAGTTATGATCCCAGCGGAAGAAAAAGTATTTCCGATGATCCCAGCGGGTAAATCCCAAAAAGACATGATTGAATTTTCCGACACGGTTCGGGCCGGTAAAAAATGAAACATATCCTAAAAATTTTGGTAAACAATCATCCGGGTGTGATGAGCCATGTGTCCGGCCTATTTACCAGAAGAAGTTATAATATAGATTCTATCGCGGTAGGCGTTACTCAAGATCCTGAGATCTCGAATATGGTGATTGTAGTCAAAGGCGACGATTCCGTAGTCGAGCAGGTAAAACGCCAACTTCTGAAACTTCCGGATGTGATCGAAGTGGAGGACCTAGCGTATCACGACTGTATTAGCAGGGAATTAGTATTGGTTGTAGTAAAAGTAGAGGATTCTAATCGTACAGAAATCATCTCTATCTGCGAAGTCTTCCAAGCAAAGATCGCCGACCTAACAAAAACTACGATGACCATAGAGTTTTCCGGCAATACCAGACAGGTGGAACATTTTCTGGAAATGATGCAGAAATACGGGATCCAAGAAATTGCGCGGACCGGTCAGATCGCTTTAAAATACAGATCTACCTGAACTCTCTAAAAGGGAAAATTTGCCCCGAAGGGCCTATTGTTACAATTTGATTACAATTTGTTTCGGTCTCGGGAATTGATTTCTAAAAAGAAGTATACTAACCTTAAAATGGAAGGATCCGGAGTCCGGATCCTTTTTCTTTTTTACAATTTCGTTTCAGAATTTATTTTTTTGTTCCTTATTTAGCCTTTCCGCATTCTAATTCCCCCCTATGAGTATTAGGGCCCGAATTTCATTATACTTATCCTTAGTTTTATTTTTAGGTTTTGCTGTACTCACAGCGATCAATTCAGTGATCTCTTACCGAAGTTTGCATACGGAAATCGAAGCCGGTTCCGCATTAAGTGCGGAAAGATATACATTTGAAGTGAAAGATTATCTGGATTCCGCTATGGGGATGACCAGAGGTTTCAGGATGCTTCTGATCTTCTCTAATCCTAAAAGAGAAGAGGTTGTGGAAACAATGTTGGAGATCCTCCATCGAAATCCGAAATGGTTCGGGATGTGGGTGGTATACGAACCGGATGCTTTTGATGGTTTGGATGCTCAATATAAAAACAAAAAGGGTCATGATTCTACCGGAAGATTTATCACTTACGTTCATTCCGTAAAATCCATTACGGACGCTGTGATAGAACCTTCCATCAATTACGAGGCGACGGACGGGTCAGCGGATTTCTACCAGATCCCTAAAAAGACAATGGAACCTTTGGTAACGGACCCTTACACGTACACGGCCGGAGGAAAACAAGTGCAGATGATCTCTCTTTGTGTTCCCGTTAGTAATGGAGGAAAGTTTTGGGGAGTACTTGGGATGGACATTACGACTACCCAATTGCAAGAGACGATGGGAAGTATAAAACCGTTCCGTGGTTTAGGATATTTGGCTCTGATCTCTCCAAAAGGAATTTATGCAGCGAACGGAGGTGATCCAAGTTTAGTCGGTAAGGTAATTCCTAACGCGGAAGAATTAAAACTTGTACAATCCAAATCCGAAGAACACGAACGTTTTACTTACGAGTCGGAAGGTTTTACTCATCATTTCTTTCCGTTCAAGATAGGAAAAGGACAGAAACAATGGATGATGCAGGTAAGTATTCCTAATTCCATTTTTACAAAGGAATTATTTAACGTACTTTTACAGAACGCCATTTCTTCTTTGCTCATCGTGAGTTTGATCGTGATCGTTCTCCATTTTATCTTCCAAAAATTGATCTCGACCGGATTATTGAAAGCGATCGGTTTTTCGGAAGAGATCGCTAGGGGGAATTTACTTGCTTCTTCCGATTATGATCGTAACGACGAGATCGGTGCATTATTATCAGCGATGAATACGATGAGAGAACATCTTTTCGGTGTGGTAAAAGAGATAGGAGTGTCCACAAACAAGTTAGCCGGAACAGCGGAGAAAATGGCGGTTTCTTCCAGGAGCTTCTCGGATGTGGCACAAACACAGGCTTCCGCAGCGGAAGAATGTTCCGCCGCAGTGGAAGAATTGGCTGCTTCCGCCCAAAACGTGGGTAGGTCCATGCAAAAGGCGGTCTCTAGCATGAGAGAGATTGACGGTAATGTGATCTTATTAAAAGAACAGATCGCAAGTATCAATGCGGAGATGCAAAGTTTGGTTAGCCTCGCTGCTTCTTCTAAGGAAGAAGCCGTTACCGGGGAATCCGCGATGAGCACTTCTAATCGTGCGATGGGCGCCATCGGGGAGAGCGCCTCCAGGATCAACGAGATACTATCTTTGATCACTGAGATCTCGGAAAAGACGAACCTTCTCGCTTTAAACGCGGCGATAGAAGCAGCCAGGGCCGGAGAAGCCGGCAAAGGATTTGCCGTGGTCGCGGAAGAAATAGGTAAACTTGCCTCCCAAACTTCAAGTTCAGTGCAGGAAATAGGTGGACTGGTCAATTCCACCAATACTGCCGTTTCGGATGGAAACAATAAAATGGGAGAGGCGTCTCAGATCCTACAAAGGATCAAGGAGAGGGTGGACGAATTCGATAAATCTGCGAAAGCGGTCTTGAATTCCGTTAAAACCCAGGAATCCAACACCAAAGAAATCGCGGAAAGTGCAAACTCTTTAATGACCTTTAGTCTCCAAATAGAAGAAGCCGTAACCGAACAAAGAAGAGCAACCGAAGAGATCACGAAAACCATCGTCAATATCTCCGAAGGGACACAGGAGATTGCAAGTGGTGCGGATGATCTCACCTCATTCTCCGGAGATATGCACGGCCAATCCGAACAATTGTCCAATCTGATCGGAAAATTCAAAGTAAGTTAGAAAGAAAAAGCGTTCCAAAATTTCTTTCCATTTTAAGAATGGAGCCCTTATGAGTATTCGGCTTCGGATTTCTTTGTACATTTCTATCGTTCTATTTATCGCATTCTCCCTGCTTGCGACTTATAATTCCTATTCTTCCTATCAAAGTTTGAGAGAGGAAGTGGAACAAAGTTCCGACGTTACTGCGGAAAGATGGACCTATGAAATTATGGAACAACTGAATACTCTTATGGGTTTGATCAGAGGTTTTCGTTTCCCTTTGATCTATGCTTCTCCGCAAAGAGAACAGGTTGTCCAGACATTGCGTGAAATTATGAAACGCAACCAAGATTATTTCGGGATGTGGCTTTGTTACGAACCGAACGCATACGATGGGAAAGATAATTTATATAAAAATAAGCCGGGCCATGACGAATCCGGCCGTTTTATACCGTATTTAAACCGGGCTCGTGCTACGGATATTGTGGATTTGGAACCATTACGAGATTATAATAATACGGATGGCACGGGGGATTTTTATCAGGTCACTAAAAAGACGGATAAGATGACTGTGGTGGGTCCTTACTATTATACGGTAAGCGGTAAGAATATCCTGATGATCTCTCTTGTGGTTCCGATTAGTGCGGACGGCCAATTTTACGGGGCCGCAGGTATGGACATAGACCTGAAAAATCTGCAAGAAAAGATAGGGAATAAAAAACCTTTCCGGAACAAAGGACATATTGCGCTTATCTCTCCCGCAGGATTGTACGCGATCAATGGAGAGAACCCGGAATTATTGGGTAAAAAGATCCCGGATGAGATTGAGCTAAAACAATATCTCGAAAACGTAAATGAAGGAAAAAGATTCGTATATGAGTCTGGTGGGAATACGGCATACTATTTTCCGTTCCATATAGGGAAGGATCCTAAGTTTTGGACTCTGATGGTGAGTATTCCAAATTCGGTATATTACGAAAGTATCGGAGATATTATTTTGAAGGCTGTACTTTCTTCTTTTTTAATATTGGTCGTCGTGTTGCTTGCCTTAAATTTAATATTCGACAGGTTAGTGAGTTCCGGCCTTTTGAAGGCCATCGGTTTCTCCGACGAAATCGCTAAAGGGAATCTTACCGTTCAGAACGATTACCCCGTAAAGGACGAGATCGGCACATTGTTTATATCCATGGATCAGATGAGGGAAAATCTTCTCGGTGTGGTCAAAGAAATGCGATCTTCTTCCGAAAAATTGAGTTCTAAATCGGAGGAAATGGCTGTTTCTTCCAGGAACTTTGCGGATATCGCTCAGACTCAAGCGTCCGCCGCGGAAGAATCTTCGGCAGCGGTTGAAGAACTTGCTGCCTCGGCGCAAAATGTGGGTAAGTCCATGGAAAAAGCCGTGGAAAATACCAAAGAGATTGACGGTAACTCAATGAGATTAAAAGAGCAGATCGTTAGTATCAACCATGAAATGCAAGGTTTAGTTAATCTCGCAGTAGAATCCAAAAGACAAGCGGTGACAGGTGAGAACGCAATGTATGCTTCCACAAATGCAATGGGCGAGATCGGAGAGAGCGCGTCTAGAATTACGGAAATCTTATCTATCATTACCGAGATCTCCGAAAAAACGAACCTTCTCGCATTAAACGCAGCGATAGAAGCAGCCAGAGCCGGAGAAGCCGGTAAAGGGTTTGCAGTGGTCGCTGAAGAGATCGGTAAACTTGCCTCCCAAACCTCGAGCTCAGTGCAGGAGATCGGAGAACTTGTGGATTCCACAAACGACGCGGTGATGAACGGAAACTCCAAGGTGGAAGAAGCTTCCCAGATATTAAAAAAATTGAAACAAAGTGTGAACGAATTCGAGATCTCCGCAAACAAGGTTTTGGCTTCCGTAAAAGACCAGGAAGCGAATACAAGTAGGATCCAAACCAGTTCCAATACCTTGACTTCTTTCAGCATGCAGATAGAAGAAGCCGTTATCGAACAAAAAAACGCGACGAATGAGATCACTAAGACGATTATCAGTATTTCGGAAGGAACCCAGGAGATTGCGGGCGGTGCGGATGATCTTACCACATTCTCCGGGGAAACCCAAATGTTAGCGGAACAACTTTCCAAATTGATAGAAAAGTTTAAAGTGGATTAAGATTCCTGGTTCGCTAAATCTAATATTTCGGAATCTAAAAATAGAACTGATTTTGGATCCCATTGAAAGATCGTCCCGTCCAAGGAACATTTTCCTTCTGCGGCTTTTTGTTTTAGTTTAGAAAGTATCCTTTCTTTTTTCTCCGGAAAGTAATCCAAAAAGTCTTTTAGATCGATCGGAAGAAATATCCTAAAAAGGGATATTAGGATCTCTTCAAATGGATCGGAAGTTTCGTAGAGGTCCGGATTTTTTCCGGTCCCATTGATATAAGCGGAAGTATTTCTTGGGTTGGAATATCTACCTGTAGGCAAAAAGCCATGGGCTCCGGGGCCGATCCCCAAATAATATTCATAGGTCCAATATTTCATATTATGCCTGGAATAAAGTCCCGGTTTGGAATAATTGGAAACCTCATACTGAATAAACCCTTTGGATCCTAAAAAATCAGGCAAATCATGCAGGATTTTTTCCTGTATCTCTTCGGAAGGCGGGGCCATGGTCCCGGCTGAAACTTTCCGGCTGTATTCCGTTCCTTTTTCGACGGTAAGCGCATAAATACTGATATGAGAAACCCCGGATGCTAAGACCGAATTTGCATCTTCATAAAATTCCTTCTCTGTCTGTCCCGGAACTCCGAACATCAGATCCGCACCATAATTTTTTATTTTAGAAGTTTGTAATGCTTCTAAGGTCCTTGTATAGGTCTCCGGATCGAAATATCGATCCAAAAATTTCAGGTTTCTGGGAAGAAAGGATTGTATCCCTACATGAACCCTGTTGATCCCTGCGTCGTATAATCCTTGCAGATAATCCGGTGTCACATCTTCCGGATTACATTCTAATGTGATCTCTGAATCCGGAGAAAAATTTAGATTCTCTTTTAAAAATTTTATAAAATCCGCATATCTTGTGTAGGAGGCTTTGGAAGGAGTTCCTCCCCCGAAAAATAAACTATCAAAAACAAGGTCCCGGTAGTTCGGAAAATTTTTCAGTCTGAGTAGGACTTCTTCTTTATATTTGGAAAATAGACTTTCTTCCAAAGGAGAAGGTTCTAATCCGATCCCTTCCGAATAAAAATCACAGTAGCTACATTTGTGAACGCAGAACGGATAATGTACATAGATTCCCGGTCTGTTCGTTTTTTGTAGGACCGGGAGTCTTGTTTCCAAATTAATTCGTATTTTTACTGACGGAATCCGTTTCTGTTCCTGCAGACGCGGAAGCTTTTTTAGGATTCGGTTTTAAGATCAGATCTACAAGCGGGATCTCGTTCTTTCTGTCCAAAACGGAATAGAGTAATGCCTTTTTGGATTCTAAGGTAGGAGAAAAAGAAAATAATATTTTTAGATTGGATGCATCGGGTAGATCCAAGAATGGCGTTCCGTAATGCAGGCAAACGATCTCCGCTTCGGGGAATTTTTGGGCCAGAGAAGCCGCTAGATCCAATTCGGTTTGAGTGAACGAATTGACGACTGCACGTTTTACTTCTTTCTTTTCCAATTTTTTACGAAGACCTGCAAGATCCGAATTAGAAAGTGAGCGAGATCTTAGATCGGAGACAAACTCTTCTCCTTTTAAGTAGAAAACCGTCTCGGTAGCGGATACTTGTTCCGGAAGGAAAGTTTTAGGAAAGGAAACGATCGCTTTTCTACTTACATCTCTATTTAGAGTATCTTGGTAATATTGAGAAAATAAATTATCCCTATTTTTATCCTGCTCAATAAAATGATTTTTTAATATTTCCGGCAATTCTTTCGGGAACACAGAATTAGCTCTTCCACTTTTGGCAATATCTCCAAACTCCGAAATGATCCCGTATTTTAGTTTATAATAAATTTGTCTTTTGACTGCTTCTTTTAGAAGATCTTTCCCTTCTCTTATTAAGGTCCCTTTTTTATATGCTTTTAAGATCTGGTCTTTCATGGATTGAGTAGTAGGACCCCAGCTAGTCATTAGGACAATATCCGCACCAGCAAGTAGTGCGAGCACACCAGGATCTTCTTTTTGGTAATGTTCGTCTATCGCATCCATTTCCATTGCGTCGGTGATGATGAGTCCTTGGTATTGGAATTCTTTACGCAAAAGATCTCCTAAAATTTTAGAAGAGAGTGTGGCCGGAAAATTCGGATCGATCTTAGGATAAACGATATGCGCGCTCATGATCGCATCCGCACCGTTTTGGATAGAAGTTTGGAACGGGATCAGTTCGAAACTTTTTAATTCTTCCAATGTTTTTTCTATTTTAGGAAGTCCTAAATGACTGTCCACATTGGTATCCCCATGACCCGGGAAATGTTTGATGACAGGAATGGAACCGCCGAGTCTAGCTCCTTCTTCATAAGAAACTCCTGCGTTTAATACGGTTTCTAAATTACTTCCAAGAGATCTGGTATTGATAACCGGGTTGAATGGATTATTATTGATGTCCATGTCCGGTGCGAATAAAAAGTTGAGACCGAGTTTTCTCAATTGATAAGAAGTAACAAAGCCGACTTTTTTGGCCATATCCTTGTCTTTGGTTTGGCCAAGCGCCATGGCTCCAGGGAATTGGGTCACTCCGTCTTTGACACGGATCACTCTTCCGCCTTCTTGGTCTACGGAAATGAGTAAAGGTAAGCCGGTATTTTCTAACGCACTTGTTTGCAGATCTTTGTTCAAAGATTTGATCTCGGACTTGGAGCCCAAGTTTCTTCCGAATAAAATGACTCCGCCGGGTTTGATCGTCTCGATCTCTTTTTTCGCGATCGGATCCAAAACGGTTCCAGGGATCGCAACATGGATGACCTGTCCTACTAATTCTTCCGCGCTGAGTTTAGAAGTAATCTCCTCGGCTTGACGGAGCATTCCTTCTTGGATTTCCTGGGCTTGGAGTTCACTTCTGAATTGACCCAACCAAAAGTATAAGAAGATTAAGAAAGCGGCGGAAAAGCCTGCGATTAAAAACCGTTTGAACATACTTACTAGATCCCAATCGGTTGCGTATTCGTAAAGCAGAACTTACAGCCTTGGTTTTTGGGACCTTACCTGGAATAAATGAGGTCGGATTTGGAGATAGGAGAAAAAATGAGCCGTTTTTCGTATTATGGATTTTTTAGTATTTTAGTATTCTTTTCTTTTATTGCTTCCTGCAATAAAGAAGGATCCGAAGAAGAACGCCAGGCCACTCCTAATATGGAAACAAAAACAAACGGCAAAAAGATCCTATTCTTCGGAGACAGTTTGACTGCAGGTTATGGCTTGAATGGACCGGAAGAATCTTTTGCTCACCTATCCTTTTTAGAACTCCAAAAAAAATATCCTGGCCTGGAATACGTAAATGCGGGTGTAAGTGGGGACACTACTTCCGGTGGTCTTGCCAGATTAGATTGGGTTTTGAATACAAAATATGACGTATTCGTTTTGGAGCTCGGTGCAAACGATTCTTTGAGAGGACTACCTACAAAGATGACGGAGGAGAATCTTACCAAGATCATCCGAGAGACAAAAGCAAAATATCCTTCCATTAAAATTCTATTAATCGGAATGAGAACACTTCCGAATATGGGTCCTCAGTATGCAACAGAATTTGCGGCCCTATTTCCTCGGATCGCTAAAAAGGAAAAGACCGAGTTTATGCCGTTCTTGCTGGAGGGAGTTGCGGGAGACAGAAGGCTAAACCAAGACGATGGGATCCATCCCACCGCAGAAGGCCATAAGATACTCTCCAAACATCTGGTGCCTTATTTGAACAAACTACTGAAATAGTTCGAGCTTCCAATCATTAAAGTACAACAAGATTCGGAAATGCTTGCTTTCTAATTTCGGATCGGAGATAACTCCTTCCTGGGACAGGTGCAAGAGATGGTACGTCAACATTATAGATCATGTACATTATGCGAAGCTATGTGCGGACTTAGATTAGAGATAGAGAACAATGTAGTAACCGCAGTCAGAGGTGATAAAGAGGATAAGTTTAGCAGAGGCCATCTATGTGCCAAGGGTCCTGAACTTAAAAATTTATACGAGGATCCGGACAGACTGAAATTTCCTTTAAAACGTACGGAAGCCGGATGGGAGAGGGTAGACTGGGTCACTGCTCTAAGTGATATCGCCACAAAACTTGTAGAGATCCAAAACAAGTACGGAAACGATTCCATTGCCGTATATAGCGGAAACCCGAGCGTTCATAATTACGGTTCTATGTTATTCGGGCAAAGGTTTATAGGAAGACTTAAAACGAAAAACAATTATTCTGCGACTTCCGTGGACCAACTTCCTCATCAATTATTATCGTACTGGATGTTCGGCCACCAACTTTTAGTTCCGATCCCCGATATTGACAGGACCAATTTTTTTCTGATCCTCGGAGGAAATCCTTTTGCATCTAACGGAAGTTTAATGACTGTTCCGGATGTGAAAAAAAGACTGGGAGAGATCCAGGCAAGAGGCGGAAAATACGTAGTTATAGATCCGAGAAAGACGGAAACGGCAGTACATGCGGACGAACATCATTTTATCGTCCCGGGAACGGATGCATTCTTCTTACTTTCTATTATAGATATATTATTTAAGAAAAACTTAACCAAAAAGAGTTCTTTCATAAAAGAAGAAGATCTCCAAAAATTAAGATCTGTTGCCTCACAATATCCTGCTTCTGGGACGGAAAAACTAACCGGGATCTCTGCAGAATCTGTGGAAAGGATCGCCCTCGAATTTTCCAAGGCCTCCGGTGCGGTATGTTACGGTCGTGTAGGAGTTTCTACACAAGCATTCGGTGCACTCTGCCAATGGCTGATCAATTCCATTAACTGTATCACCGGTAATATGGACTCCGTGGGAGGAGCAATGTTTACTCTTCCAGCCGTGGACATGATTGATCCGAAAGGAGTGATGAAAAGTTCTCCCGGAAGTTTTCATACCTACGGTTCTAGGATTAGAGATTTGCCCGAATTTAACGAAGAATTGCCTGTTGCTGCACTCGCAGAAGAAATTTTGACTCCGGGACCAGGTCAGATCAAGGCGCTCGTAACTTCTGCAGGAAATCCCGTTCTTTCTACTCCGAACGGTTCTCAATTGGAGAAGGCGATCTCGAATCTAGAATTTATGGTAAGCGTAGACTTTTATTTGAATGAAACTACAAAACACGTTCATTATATTCTTCCGCCTAGCTCCGCTTTAGAACATGACCATTTCGATCTAGTATTTAACGTTTTTGCAGTACGAAATACTGCAAGATACAACCAGCCTGCATTCGAGCCCGAAGAAGGAATGCTCCACGATTGGGAAATTTTTTCGGATCTGACTAAAAGAATAGAACTCTTAAAATCGGAAAAATCTTTGCCTAAAGAATTGATCCGAACCAAGATTACCCCTTCTGCGATCATCGATCACGCTTTGAAGTCGGGGCCTTACGGAGAAAAATCGGGATCTCCTGTCGGAATGAGTCTGGAACTTCTGAAAAACAGTCCTCATGGAGTGGATCTTGGACCATTGAAGCCTTGTTTTCCGGAAAGACTTTGGACAGAAGACAAGATGATCAGGTTAACACCAAAAGAAGTACTTTCCGATCTAGATCGATTGGCTAAATACGGACAAAAACTTCTCTCCGATAAAAATGAAAACGGTTCATTTTTACTCATCGGAAGAAGACATTTACGAAATAATAATTCATGGATGCATAATCTTCCGAAACTTATGACCGGAAAAGATCGTTGCACACTCATGATCCATCCGGAAGATGCAAGCGCTCTAGGCATTACAGAAGAAGAGGAAGTTTTTGTAGAATCCAGAGTGGGTAAGATCGGACTACCTGTCGAGATTACCGAAGAAATGATGAGGGGAGTGGTCAGTATTCCTCACGGATTCGGACATGCGAAAGAAGGAGTATCTCTCCAAGTAGCTTCAAAATTTGCCGGTTCCAGTATCAATGATCTGACGGACGATCAGGTGTTGGATGAACTTTCCGGAAACGCGGCATTTAGCGGTATACCGGTGTTCTTGCGTAAAAAATCTGCGTAAAACCAGTCCTAGATCCGCCCATCAAGGGCGGATTTGAAATTAATTTTTATCGTAGGCTTCTTGTAGTTTAGAGATATCTATCTTATACATTTGTAACATCGCGTGCATAACATTTTGCGCTTTTGTTTGGTTTTTATCGTATAGATATTTTTCCAAAATCGGCGGAATGATTTGCCAAGATAGGCCGAATTTATCTTTTACCCAGCCGCAAGGCTGTTTGATGCCGCCTGCCGAAAGTTTTTCATATAGATTGTCTATTTCTTCCTGAGTATCCGCGCTGATATAGATGGAAAATGCCTCGGTAAATTGGAAATGAGGACCTCCGGTGAAGGCCAAAAATTTTTGGCCTTCTATCTCAAAACCGGCGGAAACCATTCCTCCGCCAAGTTTCGTAAGATTTTCTATTTTCATATTTTTGAATATACCGGAATAGAATTGGAGTGCTTCTTCCAATCCCTTGTCGAACATTAAAAATGGGGTTACCTTTTGCATGTTCTTATCCTCTACGTTTTAAGTGGATAAAACCGCCGAGCCAAGACAATGGGATCGAAATTACGATGAGGCCGATCGAATACCAGGCAGGTCCCTGGTCTCCCATTTGGATATGACCTAGGGTGCTTGCGATCGTTCCGATCACACCTAGCGCGATCACATGCCCGATCGGACTATGAGGAGAAAGTTTAGCAGTAAAATATCCCCCCAAGATCGCAAGAGCCAAACGATAAGAGATCGCTAGAAGGAATAAACTGTCCGACATTCTTTCTCCCATAGGCGGATAACAATTCGTAACATGTAATACTGCATCGATCGTTATAGCAGGTATTACGTTGATCAAAATACCGGTAAAAACGGCTCCAATACTTTTTAAGATCGAAATTGTTTTTGGATTCATATTATTTTTTTCCTTCTAATGTAAGAGTATTGAGTAATGTTTCCAGGCGATTATAACTTTGGGCAGCGCCGCCTTCCATCGGGGATTTGATCACAATATCTCTTCCTTCTTTGGTTTCGTATAGAACATTGATCGTAACAAACGTTCTTCCGGATGTTTCTACAAAGGTTGTGGTGAGCAAAGCTTCTCCCGGATACCAAGGCTCATCAAAACGTTCGGTATGAATTAGCTTGTCCGGTTCGGAAATTTCCTTATACGTTCCACCTGCTCCCATAGTCGATCCGTCTTTTAGATATTTCCATACGTATCTGTATTTTCCGCCAACTTTCAAATCCACTTCGCATATATCAAAGCTCCAGCCGTCCGGACCGTATAACCAGCGTTTGATCAATTCAGGTTTTGTAAAACAGTCAAATACAAGATCTTTCCCGGCATCAAACTCCCGGGTCATTACGATTTCCCTGTCTCCTTTGGCTTCTACCTTTAAGGTTCCAATAAAGCTCATTCTATTCTCCTTTTATTTTTACGTTTAGGGGAAGTTTGTTTAGAAAGTTTTAATTCTTCTATCAGTGAATCCAATTGGTTGAATCTTCCTTCCCAGAATTTTTTATAATTTTCCAACCATTCGGTAGCCTCTTCCAAAGGTCTGGCCTCTAATTTGCGTAATCTTTTTTGAGCATCCTTGATCCCGGAAATGAGTCCCGCCCTTTCCAAAACCTTGAGATGTTTGGAAATTGCAGGTTGGCTCATGGAAAACGGTTTTGCCAGATCCATAACGGAAACCTCTCCATTTGCTAAACGTGCCAGGATCGCCCTTCTGGTCGGGTCTGAGAGGGCCGCAAAAGTTGCATCTAATCGATCGGAATAGCTAAGTGCATGACTCATACTTTATATAACCGTATGGTTATATATTTGGAATAAGCAAGTACTTTTTAGGAAATTATTTTCGAAATCGTTTGTAGTTGAGAATATGACAGAGAGGAATTATGGAGCAGATTATAGTTCATATTTTGGCATTTAACGAGGTGGAAGTTTTGGATCTTTCCGGTCCGTACGAAGTATTTTCCATCACTGAGAACGAGAATAAGGAAAAATTATTCAAAGTTTCCGTAGTTGCCGAGAAGAAGGAACTCCTACATGCCAGGAACCGTTTTCCGGTTTTTCCTCATCTCACATTAGAAGAGGCAGGTATTCCCGATATTTTAGTCATCCCGGGAGGATACGGAGCGGAAGAAATAGAGATCCATAATAAAAAGTTACTTAGTTGGATCAAAGAAATGGAACCTAAGGTAAAGATCCTAGCTTCTATCTGCACTGGTGCATTTTTATTAGCGGAGGCAGGTATTCTGGATGGAATGGAAGTCACCACTCATTGGATGGACCAAGACACCTTACGCAAAAAATATCCTAAGATCAAAAAGGTAGTGCACGAAAAATTTATAGATCATGGGCATATTCTGACTTCCGGAGGAGTTTCCAGGGGGATCTTGATGTCCTTACATCTGGTCGAAAAATTAGTAGGGAAAAAGATCGCAGAGTTTACCGCGAGAAGAATGGAATTCGATCCTTATCTAAATGATCTCCTCTAAGGCTAAAATTTTTCTTCCACCTTGCAGAGAATAAGCGGTGAGTCCTGCATCTTTTAGGATCTTGGCAGCCTTTTTGGAACGAATGCCTGATTCACAAATCGTAATATAGGTTTTTTCTTTAGAAAAACTTAATGCTACGTCCAAAGAAAGTTCAGACAGAGGAGAAAATACCGAATTTCCGATGGGCATTTCTTTTCTTTCTTCGAATTCTCTCACGTCTAGTAGGATGTATCTTGGATCTTTCTTCCATTCTTTCCAATCATTTAGATCGATTTCAACTTTTAATGTTTCTTCCCTTTTGCCGGAACCGCATTCGGTACAATTCGGATCCGCTTCTAAAAAGGTTTCGTAAAGTAAGGGAGATTCCCATTCCAATTGAAATGCAGAATGTGTAGGGGATTTTTCCGGAAAGAGTAAGTATTGTATAGCAAAAGATGCCTGGTATAGGCCTGCAATCGCGGTTTGTACTCCTAAAACTCCGCCGTCTTCGCAGGAAAGTAGATCGGATCCTTCTAAATTCGGATACAAACATTTATAACAAGGCCTTCCTTGAGGCGAGAAAATCGCGATCTGGGCGCTAGTCCTAAAAACGGAGGCCGTGACTAATGGTTTATGCGTTTGGATACAGAACCGATTGATCGTATATTTCGCTTGGATCTGGTCCGTACAGTCTAAAATAATATCCCAATTTTTGAATATACTCGGATCGATCTTTTCCGAAAATATTTCAGTGAATGTTTCTAATTGAACGCCTGGAACTCTTGCTTGGATATATTCTTCTGTGACTTCCGTTTTTTTTCTACCGATATCGGAAAGTGTAAAAGCGGTCTGCCTATGAAGATTACTCAACTCTACCGAATCGAAATCCCAAAGGCCAAGTCTTCCCACTCCTGCCGTCGCTAAATGTAAGGAAGCAGGGGAACCTAAACCTCCGAGACCGATCACCAGCGCCGATTTTTGGAGTAGCTGCTTCTGACCGGACTCGCCTAAAAAAGGCAGTTTTGTTTGTCTGGAAAAATACTTCTTCTGTTCCGGACTCATCTCAGGAAAGGATCGTATATTTTCGCATGTCCGACAAGACTTTTTAATTGGCTTTCATAAGTGTCCGGGTAAGTTAAGCTTGGACATCGTGGACGCTTATGGTCGAAAATTCGAAGTGCTTAGAGTGAGTGTTACATCCTCTTGCGGTTTCGGCTGTGTGTATTGTGCTCCTGGCACCGCTTTGAATGGAGAAGGCGCAAGCGGTTCTTTCTTAAGCGCGGAACTTCTTCGCAAAAACATACTTCTTCTTTCCCGTAAAATTTTACTCAAAGAGATCCATTTGACAGGAGGAGAGCCGACTCTACATAAAGATCTTCCCAAACTTGTACAAATCGCAAAAGAGGAGAAGATCCCGAATATTGCACTTACTTCCAATGGATTTTTTAGAGACGGCCTTATCCAGGATCTAAAACTTGCGGGTTTGGATAGAATGAACTTCTCCATAGATTCCCTCTCTCAGGAATCATTCTCTTTGATCTCAGGCAAAAATCTTCCAGTAATTCGTTTAATAAACAGGATCGAAGAAGCGATCCAGGAAGGACTGGAAGTAAAACTGAACTGTACCGTATTAAAAGGTTATAATGAAGACCAGATCCGTCCTCTTCTTCGTTGGGCGGGAGAAAGAAATCTTCCGATCCGGTATTTGGAACTCATGAAGATGGGACCTCTACGGGCAAAACATTCCGAGTTGTTTTTCTCCGCGGCAAAGATAAAGGAGGAGCTTTCTCAAGAATTCGATTTTGGACCGGAAGTCACTCCGATCGATTCTACGGCAAAATATTATCGCACTGCCGAAAATTTCAGATTCGGGATTATCGCAAATCATACGGAACCGTTTTGTGACGGATGTAATCGCCTTAGGATGGATCATTTGGGGAAAATTTACGGATGTTTAAGCGACTTTCGATCTTTCCCGGTTTCGGAAAACGAGTCTGAGTTAGAACATTCTTTACATCTTGCGATGAAAACCAAAAAAAACGAGTTTACCGGAAGCGAACTTTCTATGAAATATATAGGCGGATAAGATGGATATTCAGCTTTTATTTTTTGCCGCAGTCAAAGATCATTTTCCCGATCTAAAAAAAATCGAGGTCTCCGAAGGAGATTCTATTTATCATCTTCGTAAAATTCTTACTCATACAAACCCGGGTTCCGAATCCATCTTAAAAGTCAGTAGGTTTGCAGTGAACCAGTCTATCGTAGGCGACGATTTTATTCTGAGGGAAGGTTCGATAGTCGCGGTGCTTCCTCCTTCCAGCGGTGGTTGATATGTCCGTTTTAGAAACGTATTCCCATATTTCTTCTTCTCCTATTTTTATTTCTTCTCAAGCGCCGGATATCCCTGAAATGGGCGGTTTTGTCCTATTTTCAGGGATCGTTCGAAATCTAAACGAAGGTAAGAAGGTCACTCATCTAGAATACGAAGCGTATACACCTATGGCGGACGAGATGATCCGTGGTATTTTGGAAGACGCTCGCAAAAAATGGGATCTTCTTCATGCGAACTGCATTCATCGGGTTGGAAAACTGGAAATTTCCGAGATTGCTGTGATCGTAGAAACCGGTTCCATACATAGAGCGGAGGCTTACGAATCCAATCGTTATATTATTGATCGGGTAAAACACGAGGTTCCGATCTGGAAGAGGGAATTTTATTTAGACGGTTCTTCCGAGTGGTCGAAGGGCTGCGTACATGAGAGCCATTGATTCTATAGGGATTGTACTTGCGGGCGGGAAAAGTTCAAGGATGGGAAGGGATAAATCCTTCTTATCCTTAAAAAGCCAGAAATTTTTTCTTTTAGAATCTTATAAAAAATTAAAGTTCTTATGTAAGTCCGTTCGGGTTTCCATTCGGGAGGATCAAAGGGAAGAATATTCCAAACATATAGAAAACAATTTTTTGGTGTCAGACTCCATCCCGGATCTAGAAGGTCCTCTCCAAGGGATTTTCAGTTCTTTTCTTCCTTTCAGGAACGATCCTAATATCCGGCACTTTTTGGTTTTGGCAGTGGATCTTCCTTATATGAGGATCAAAACCTTAGCGAGACTTTGTACAAAAAAAGGGAGCTTAGGCGCAGGAGTTTTTTATCAAACCGAAGAAGGAATTGAACCGTTATGCGGTCTTTACTCTTCCGAGTATCTGCGGGTTTTATTCCAAGAATTCGAAAAAGGAGCCTTATATTCTTTTTCTCCTCAAATTTTAATCCAAAGAGGAAATCCTAGTCTTTTGGATATTCCGGAGGCGGAAAAATCTTCCTTTATCAATCTGAATTCTCCTGAGGATCTCAAGGCTCCAAAATCGTGAGAGCTTTCCCAAAATCCAAGCTCTTGAAGCCCGCGACTAGGTGTTGATCGATAACCTAGGTTTTAGGACGGACTATACGTTTCCGGTCAAAAACCGATTTACATAGGCCCTGAGAGAGAAATCATGGTTCTACCAACCAATGCGGGAATAGCTCAGTGGTAGAGCACCTCCTTGCCAAGGAGGGGGTCGCGGGTTCGAATCCCGTTTCCCGCTTACAGAAGTCCTCCACCTTCTGTCTTCTGAGACCATGGAATTCAAGACAAAGAAAAATCAAAACGCATCCGTAGACCTTAAGTTAACCTTTGATAAGAACGATCTCGAAAAAGCGTTCGAAAAGACGTATAAAGAAAAACAAAAGGATCTCAAGATCCCGGGCTTCCGTCCCGGCAAAGCGCCGATCGAAATGGTAAAACGCCATCTCGGAGACTCGGTAGCAAACGACGCAATCAATCTTCTATTATTAGAAACTGTCAGTGAACTTTCCGGGAAACTGGAACACAAGATGGTCCGTTTCCCTAAATTTACGGTCGAGGACTATGTTCCCGAAAAAAGTTTAGTGGCAACTGCCGTTTACGATACCGATCCGGAAGTTTCCTTAGGGAAATACAAAAAGATCAAGATCAAACTTCCTGAAGTGCAAGTGACCGACGAGGATATCAACGAGGAACTTCAGTTGGTCCGTAAACAACTTGCCAGAAAACTCCTGAGAGAACCGGGCGAAGGAGCCGAGAGCGGCGATATCGTAGACATGGAATTCGAAGTGAAGGAAGAAGGGCAGGAACCGAAAAACGCTAAAAACGGTTCCAGCGATTATAAATTAGGAGAACCGAATAATCTTCCCGGGTTTGACGATAACCTGTATGGGATTAAGACCGGAGAAACGAAGAACTTCTTCTATACTTATCCGAACGATTATCCGAGAGAAGATTTGGCCGGAAAGAAGATGGAATTCGCCATGACCTTAAAGGCGATCTACAAAGAAGTACTTCCTGAATTGGATGACGATCTTGCTAGCGAATACGATGGGTCTTCTTCTTTACAAGCTTTGAAAGATAAGATCAAAGCAGATCTACAAAAAAATTATACGGAAGCGGTCAAATCCAAGAAGATGGAAGACATCTACAAGGAATTGGTTGCGGATTCCAAGTTCGTATTCCCTGAGTCATATCTTACCGAAGAATCCGAGCATGTTTACCAAAATATGATGCAGGATGTTTTAGGAAGAGGTCAGGCCAGAATTCCAAAAGAACAGATCCCGAGTATCGAAAAATACGCGGAAATGGTAGGAAAACCCGTAGAAGAAGTAAGGGATTCCTTCAAAACCATTGCGGAGAACAGACTAAAAGGGTATTTCTCCAGACAGAAACTCGCTTCTGCGGAAAATATCGTTTTGACGGACGAGGATTTTGATCGGGAAATCTCAACCCTTGCCTCAAGATATGGTATGCCTGACGCCGATTTTAAAAAAGAATTGGAAAAAGGTAAACTTCTGGAAACTTACCGGGACAATTTTTTAGCAAAAAAGATAGACGATACCCTCTTCCAGCTTGTAGAAAAGAAATACAACGAGAAGATGAGTATCCGTCAGCTAAAGGAATTCCTTTCAAATAAGGAAACTGGAGAAGTATGGCAATAATTCCCACAGTTATAGAGCAAACCGGTCGCGGAGAAATGCGGTATGACGTATTTTCCCGCCTCTTAAAAGACAGAATTATCTTTCTTGGTGACGCAATTTCGGACGATTACGCGAACGTAATCATCGCCCAACTACTGTTCCTAGACGCGGAAAATCCGGACAGGGACATCTACTTATATCTCAATTCTCCGGGTGGATACGTATCTTCCGGGCTTGCCATTTACGATACTATGCAGTATATTAAGGCCGACGTTCGTACACTTTGTATCGGTCAGGCTTCTTCTATGGCGGCGCTTCTTCTGGCAGGCGGGGCAAAGGGCAAAAGATCCGCTCTTCCTCATTCCAGGATAATGATGCACCAGCCAACTGGAGGAGCTACCGGTCAGGCTTCCGATATCGCGATCCAAGCAAAGGAAGTCCTGAAATTAAAGCAGGTGTTGAACGGTTTGTACGCTAAACATACAGGCAAGTCCGTGGATGAAGTGCAAAAGGATACCGAAAGAGACCTTTACATGACTCCGGAAGAAGCCCAAAAATACGGGATCATCGATTCCGTAATTTCTATAGAGCGTCAAAAGAACTGATAGGGGGATCCCGTGGCAAAAAAACCGACCGGAACCAATAATAAACAAAAATTATTTTGTTCGTTCTGCGGAAAGGAACAAGACTCCGTAAAACGACTGGTTGCCGGTCCCGGTGTTTATATTTGCGACGAGTGTATCTCTCTCTGCAATGAGATCATTGCAGAAGAACCTGAACAGGAAAAAGAACGCACGGAACTATTGGGAGAAGTCCCGAACCCTGCCGCGATCAAAGCGATCCTAGACCAGTACGTAATCGGACAAGACCATGCAAAAAAAGCTTTGTCCGTCGCCGTTTACAACCATTACAAACGAATTTATCTCAAAGATAAAAAAGCGGATATCGAATTAGAAAAATCGAATATTCTTTTGATCGGACCTACCGGTTCCGGAAAAACTCTCCTCGCTCAAACTCTCGCTAAGATCATTAAGGTACCATTTGCGATCGTGGATGCAACGGCTCTCACCGAGGCAGGATACGTAGGAGAGGATGTGGAAAACATCATTCTCAAGTTAATCCAAAATGCGGACAATGATATCAAAAAAGCCGAGATCGGTATCATCTACATAGACGAGGTGGATAAGATCGCCCGCAAATCGGACAGCGCGTCCATCACAAGAGACGTGAGTGGAGAAGGTGTACAACAAGCGCTTCTAAAAATTATAGAAGGAACCGTAGCAAACGTTCCTCCGCAAGGCGGAAGAAAACATCCTCACCAAGAATATCTGCAAGTGGATACGAAAAATATCCTCTTCATTCTGGGTGGAGCATTCGTTGACCTGGATAATATCATCAAGACCAGGACCGGTGTAAAAACAATCGGATTCGGTAGCGATGAGAAAGACGGTAAGATCCTAAGAGACGAGAGTAAAGGGGAAATCCTGGCTCGAGTGATCCCTGACGACTTAATGAAGTTCGGACTCATCCCTGAATTTATAGGTCGTATGCCGGTAATCGCGACTCTGCAGGATTTGAGCGTGGAAATGCTCAAACGTATTTTCAGAGAGCCTAAAAATGCAATATTACGCCAATATACTAAGATCCTTGAGATGGAAAATGTAAAACTTTCCTTCGAAGAGGGAGCTATCGATAAGATCGCTCAGCTTGCTATCGAAAGAGAGTCAGGTGCCAGAGGTCTACGCGCTATCGTGGAAAATCTGATGCTAGATCTGATGTACGAGATCCCTTCCCGCAAAGACGTAGAAGAAGTGATTATCACAGAAGATGCAGTAAACGGAACCAAACCTCCGAAACTCATTCTGAAAAAAGAACCGAAAATCGCTTAAAGAGACACAGAGTCTGTTGTGAGACTCAGAGAGTTTTCACATGGAGGCACGGAGCCTCAGAGTTTGGGTCCTAAAAAGCAAATAACTTAGCTAATAGTTCCAGATAACATCTGCGTGCGGGAATTCCTACATTCCAAATCTACGTGACTTTGTGTTTCTGTGCGCAAAAACACTGTGTCTTCTTTTTCCTCTGCATCTTTAATCCCTGACTCTACCCACAGCCAAAATTGCCGCTTTAGAAAGTCCCTTTTTACTGGTTTCCATTTCTAAAAATCTTCCGAAGTCAAGGGTAAGTTCTCTGGAATTCTTATACTCTCTGTTGGAACTCCAATTTTGGAGTTGTACAAGAAGTGGCGCTACACCTGCGGAGCTAGTCAATTCGGTCAACCTATCGCTCAGGAAAACCAAATATTCCCCCGGTTTTACTTGGATCTTTTTGACATCTCTTGTCGTACTTCTGAAATCATAAAATACTTGTTTAGAAATAGGTAATGGAGTCGTTTTACCGGATTTATGTACGAGTGCTGGAAGTTTTTGGAATTGTAGAATACCCGCTTCGCCATTCCTGGTCTCTAAATAAAAGAGCGTAAGGTTTAGATAAGAGATAGGAGTGGATCTAAGTGCCCGATCCATTTTATGGAGTAAATCTTCTCCTCGTAGGCCGGTCGTTTCCTGAGCAAGGGAGATCATACCTTCTATCCTTGCCTTGAGGGAAGATTCGAGTGTTCCGTGGTTTGGAAAACCGGCTAATACTCCGAAACAGCCGTCAGCAGTCGGAATAATATTTGCGTAGTCCGCGTCTCCGCTATCGCTAGAGCGAGGAAAAACGGTGATATCCAGATTTTTGATCTTATGAAGTCTGATCTTATGGAAAAATTTCTGGATGTTATCGGAAAGTTCTCTTTCCTTTTTGTTTAAGGATTCCTGGGAGACAGCTTCTTCTTTTGTCTTTTTTTGGTAGAGAGCGATCCGAAAATGCCTCGCAAGTTCCCCTAATTCGTCCTCTCTTTCGGTTTCTCCTGAATCCTCATATACGTCTTGGGTCCAGTTCTGCAAGAGTTGGGAAATGGATTTAAGGGATTTAAAACTTAAATTCAGAAGATAATAGGTAAGTATTCCGAGCAGAATGGAAAATAAAAGCCCGACCAGCAGTCTGACCCAAACAAATGCTCTTAATTCTTTTCTAATTTCTTCTCCGAATAGGAAATCATCCAAAAGTAGATAAGATAAAAATAATACGAAAGAAGCGGTAAATGAAGCGAACGCTAATTTATGTTTGGATTGAAGATTCGGAAACAACTCATTTCCTCTCTATGATTGCGATTAGTGCGAGTGAGATCCCAAAAAGGAACAGTAAAGGAACGAATAACATCAACATTGATATTACATCCGGTCCCGGGGATAATACCGCTGCCGCAAATGCGATCCCGATAAATGCTTCTCTCCAATGTCTGAGTAAAAAAGAAAGTTTTAATATTCCAACAGCCGCTAGTAACACCATGATGACCGGAAGTTGAAAAGACAATCCGAAGATCAAATGCATATTGAAGAATACATCGTAGTATTCGTCTATGGGAAGTTTTGTCTCTATATCTAGAGGTCGGACAGTCACTAAAAAAATTTTCAGAAAACTTTCGAATGCTTGGGCCCAACAGAGCCAAATTCCCAACCAAAAAAGAACTGTGGAAAATGCGATAAGAGCTTTTCCGAGTCTTGCCGTTCTCGGTTCTAATGCGGGAGAAACAAATCCCCATAAAAAAGCTAGAACAAAAGGGAAAGTGATCAAGATAGAAACCATAAATCCCGTTCGCAAATAAACCATAAAAGGAGCCATGAGTTTGATTTGGTAGAAAGTGGCGGATTCCCCCAGAATGTTCTTGTACGGTTTGATGACTATCTTATGTAACTCTTCTCCGAAATACAAAGCTACCACGAAAAAAACGGTAAAAACCAGAATGGAACGAATTAGAACGGAACGTAATTCCTCTAAATGTTCCCCCAAGGTCATAAATTTTTCTCTGTCATGAGGAAAACTTTCCTCCGAGGCAGAGAGGGAAGGTTGTTTCATTTCATTAGTTGAAAGGTGCTTTTTTTTAGAAGGCATATCGAAAGGTTGGAATTAACATAAGGCTTCGCACAGAGTTCACGGAGAGCACAGAGGTTTAAATACGGAGTACGTTCTCCTAAAACTACCTCGGTGAGCTCTGTGTCCTCCAGTGCGAGAATCGTATGATTAAGCGGATTTTTTGGATTTCTTAGAGGAAGAAGGAGTCGGAGTCGGTTTGGTTTCCGGTTCCTGGATTTTAGCGGATTCAGATTCGGAATCTCCGGAAAGAGACTTACGAAATTGGCGGATTCCGTCCCCTAAATCCTTAGCTAAAGAGGGAAGTCGCTTGCCCCCGAAAAGTAGGAGAGCTAAACCTAGTATGAAAAAGATTTCCCAAGGGCCTAAATTTAAAAATGCGAGTGGTGCGTACATATACTATCTCCTTAGTTAGGATTTTGCCTCTGTAATATATGTCAAATAGTTAGTAGGAACAAGCCGATAATTCTATTGGGACTTCGGTTCTGATAGAAAGGCAAAAACGGAGGAGTTTATGAGAATTGAATCGAATCCCTTAGATTCCCTCTCCGTTCCTCTTCCGGTTCGAGAACCTGGTGGAGAGGAAGAAAAAGAAGTAGATCGGAAAAAAGCGGAGAATACTCCGAATTCCGATTATATGTACGCCCTTTCTGTCGGAAGTTTGATAAATGTGCAGGTGTAATTAATGGCTCTTACCAAGGAACAGAAGCAGGAATTCCAGGAGAAACTGGCGGATTTTCGAGCATTTTTGGAGGATTTGAAGAAGGAAGCGAACCTTCTGAAAGCCCAATCCAGAAAAGATCCCAAAATGGAACCCTACTTTAATGTGGCTCTTTCCTTAAATTCAATTAAAAATATTAACACCTGTCTACTGATCAATGAGATCTCCGTTGCCATTTTGGATCTAAAATCGGATACCTACCTCAACCAAGGGCGAAAAGAAATTTATAGCGCGATCTCTTTTATGGAAAAAGTGGTTGGGACCGACTTCGAGTCAGGTTTAGGAGAAAATAAGGACCTTCTCGCCAAAATCCCTGAATTTAATCCGCTCCAAAGATTGAATTACGTAAAAGGACTCAGGACCAGCACTACAAATACAATCGAAGCATTCGGTTCCAACTCCAAATGGAAATGGAGTTTTCCGGAGATCCATTTCAAAATCGCGATTCTTAGTAAGAATCTTTTTGACTTTCGGGCTTTTGAGAAGGAAAGAGACTTAGAGAATCCCTTTTATTATCCCAGACAGGAACATTATAATTTAATCCTCGAACTTTGTAACTTTGCCGCCCAGGAATATCGAGCCAAATTCGATTTGTCCACCCAGGACGCCGGAGACCTGAAAAAATCCATATCCCTTTTGGAGGTAAACCGTAAAATCCTCCAAACCACGGGCGAAACGGAAGACCTGAGAAAGACAAAAACCTTGATAGAATCCTTAAAAGAAAAGGTTGAGGCGATAGAAGCCGAGAAGGAAAAGAAGAAAAAGAAGAAATAGACCCGTCCAATTTGTTATAAAGAGTGGGAAAAAGATAGGAGAAAATCTAACTCATGGCATTGACCGAAATAAACGATTCAACTTTCAGTTCCGAGATCAACGGGGGCATGGTTCTAGTAGATTGCTGGGCCGAATGGTGCGGTCCCTGTAGAATGGTTTCCCCGGTTTTGGAAGAACTTTCGTCCGAGATGAACGATATCTTAAAAATTAAAAAATTAAACGTAGACGACAATCAGGACACGGCACAAAAATTAAATATTCAATCTTTGCCGACCCTTCTACTTTTCAAAGACGGACAATTAGTGGATAAGATCATAGGAGCACTTCCTAAGGCGCAAATCAAAAGTTTTATCGAAAGACATAAATAAAAAAATTCGATCTCGACTGCGGCGGAATTTTTCATGCTAAAAGAACAAACCAGGGGATACATAGAACTTCCTAGAGGAGGGTATTTAGTCGAAACAAGCGAGGGCTTCTTTCAGATCGGCTCTCCTCCCGAAACCATCAAAGACACGATGGCCGAAAAAAAGACTCCCCTGGTATTCATACTTCCTAATAAATTTTTCCACGTAGAAAAAGGGATCAGTACCGCAGAACTTGAATTCCCGATCTACTTTAACTTCTTCTTAAGACAAAAAAAGACCACGATTATCTGTACCGCCGAGCAAAAAGATCAGCTCATCACAGTACTTAAAGAATCCTTAATGGGTCCGGAAGAGATCAATTTAGAATCCGAATATTTAGACGGTGCGGAATCTTTCGGCTTTCCTGATATGAAAGCGGAGATGGCCTATTTCAGAGGATACAAAGGATTAGATGATGTAGTCGAATTCCAAGTATTCGATAGAGATAATATGGTCAACCTGGGAAAAGTATTGGTACGTAAACTTCCTTCCGGCGATTTTAGGATTACCGATGGAACTAAAGAGACCGAGATCCCTGGAGAAGTCGGATTCAATATTAAATACGAGATCGGTCATCGGTTAAAGGAACCTTTCCAAGCACCTTTACTTGGGATCACTTGCCTCGGACCTTCCCATGGATTCGACCCCGAGGACAACACCTCCGGGTTTATTATCTGGTTGAACCACCAAGGAATTATGGTGGACCCTCCGGTAAATTCTACCGAGTGGCTTCGCATGTCCAATGTGAATCCTAAACTTATCAATCACGTTATTCTCACTCACTGCCATGCCGACCATGACGCGGGAACATTCCAAAAAATTTTGGAAGAGACCAAGATCACAATCCATGCAACTGCGACTGTGATGGAAAGTTTTATCCGAAAATATTCCGCCCTAACTAAAATACCTCGCAGGGAATTGCTCGAACTTTTTCATTTCCAACCGATCATCATCGGAAGACCTCTTATGATCAACGGTGGAGAATTCAATTTTCATTATGCATTACATTCCATTCCTTCCGTAGGATTCGAGTTCTTCTTCCAAGACCAATCCTTTGTGTATACCTCCGATCATTTGAACGAACCGGACGTGCACGATAAGATGTATGAAAAGGGAGTTCTTCCCGAATCGCGCTGGAAATTCTTAAAGGAATTTCCATGGGACAGAAGGATTATTTATCATGAGGCGGGAATTCCTCCTCTTCATACAAGAGTGAGTTATTTAGCGAGTTTGCCTCCAGAGATCCAGGAAAAGATCACCGTTTATCATATAGCGAGAACGGATATGCCTCCGGGAACAAAACTCAAATTGGCCCGTTTCGGAATTGAGAACACAGTTTATCCTGAGATCACTCCGCCGAAACACATGGAGGCTTATAATCTTCTCGATATCCTAAGCCAAATCGATATTTTCAGCGGTTTCCCGATAGAAAAAGCGAAGGAATTCCTACTCATTGTCCGCGAAGAAAAATACAAACGTGGAGATCAGATTATCAAGAAGGGAACTCCAGGCGATAAATTTTATATCATCGCTTCCGGGAACGTAAAGTTCGAAGGCCTTTTAGGAGATTCCGATATAGCGCCCATTAAACGATATGGTCAGTATGAATATTTCGGAGAAGCTTCCTTAGTATTGGATCTGCCTAGAGCCGCTGACGTTTTTGCAGAAACGGATGTAGTAGCTCTTACGATCGAGAAGAATAAGTTCCTACAATTTATCAGAAATACGGATTTAAGACAAAACTTAATACGACTGAACAGCATTCGCGACAGTAACTCTTGGAAAACACTGTTAGATTCTCGTCATTTTAAAGGACTTACAAGCCATCAAGTCACTCAATTAGAGATGATCATGAGACTTTCCAAGGTGAACAAAGGTTCAGTGCTTATCGCGGAAAAAGCGTTTTACCACGAAGCATATATCATTCGTCATGGAAAAGTAAGCGTTTATCAACACGGCAAAAAATTAGCCGAGTTGACTGATGGGGATTTCGTGGGAGAGATCTACGCGATATCCAAAAAGCTGGTGTCCAATTACACGTTCCAAGCGGAATCCGAAATGGAGTTGTTCTCTATTTCTCAGAATGAACTCATCCAGTACATTAAACGGAATCCCGGCGTTTACATGAGAATGAATACCGTCTACTGACACGGGAGATATACATGGAAAGAGTCCTACAATTTACCGAAGAGCATGAAGCTTTTCGTGATATGGCACGCAAGTTTTTCGAAACTGAAGTCGTTCCTCATCATCATGAATGGGAAAAAGTCGGAATGGTTCCAAAAGAACTTTGGAAAAAAGCGGGAGCAAGTGGACTCCTTTGCCCTGACGTTCCGGAAGAATTTGGCGGATCCGGTGCGGATTTCTTATATAACGTTGTTGTAATAGAAGAATCTTCCAGATCCGGAAACAGCGGATTTTTCGTATCTTTGCATAACGATGTGATCGCACCTTATATCACTGCGTATGCAAACGAAGAACAAAAAAAGAGATGGTTGCCCGGTTGTTGCAGCGGAGACAGCATTTTAGCGGTCGCTATGACGGAGCCTGGAGCGGGTTCTGATCTTAAAAATATCAGAACGAGCGCCGTGGACAAGGGAGACCATTATATAGTCAACGGTCAAAAAACATTTATTTCCAATGGGCAGCTTGCAAATTTAGTAATTACCGCCGTGAAACATGAAAACGGCACGATTTCGCTTGTTATGATAGAAGAGGGGATGAAAGGTTTCGAAAGAGGCCGTAATCTCGAGAAGATCGGACTAAAAGCTCAGGATACCTCGGAATTATACTTCAACGATGTAGTAGTTCCCAAAGAGAATGTAATCGGAAAAGACGGACAAGGTTTCCGGTATTTGATGATGAAACTCGCGCAAGAGCGTCTTGTATTGGCGATCGCAGCGGTAGAAGCCACAGCACTCGTACAAAGGATGACTCTAAAATATATTAAAGAGAGGATGGCATTCGGGAAAAAAATCGGAAGTTTCCAACACATCAAATTTCAAATGGCGGAAATGGCTACGGAACTGGAAATGTGCCGTACTTTCGTCGACAAAGTGGTTTCGGAGCATATTGCAGGAAAAAAATTAACCGTAGAGGCTTCTATGGCTAAATATTATTCCACCGAAATGCAAAAACGTCATACTGACCTTTGCCTCCAATTCTTCGGTGGATACGGTTATATGATGGAATACCCGATCGCAAGAGCGTATTTGGATGCAAGGATCCAGACGATCTACGCGGGAACCACCGAAATCATGAAAGAAATTATTGGTGGAAGTTTAGGACTCTGAAATAATCTCGAAATAGCCGTCGTCCAAGGGTACAATGGATCGAATGGCTCCTATAGAGAGTAAAATTGGGCGGTGTATTCGATATGCCGCTTTCCTAATCTTATCTTCTTCCGTATATTTTATCCCGGTTTCCTCCGCAGAAGCTCAGGTAACATGTATTCCTCCCGCTTCCGGAAACAATGTTTGTGATCTAATTCCTGCTTCCACCGCGGCTCAGTTCAACGGTTTGGAAGAAACGATCCGCAAGGAATATCTGAACGAACTCACTAAATCCATGGCGGACGCATCCGTTCTGGCCAATATCAACTCTTCCATGATGGGACCTGGAACTATTAACCGTTTTCAAGTGGGAGCGGGCCTTGGAGTTGCCGGAGTCCAAAAGGACGATATTAATATCCAATACAGCGATATTTCGATTCCTAAATTCCCGAATGTAGGAGCTTCGATCAACCCGGGAGCGATGGCGGGTGTGAACTTGGGATGGTTACTCGGTCAGGGACCTGCGGATCAGGCTGATCCTGATGAAAAGAATAAAAATTCGAGCAGATCCTTCCTTCATAGGATCAATATTTATGCACACGGTTTCCAAGGAAATATTTCCAACGGTGATATTAAATCCTTAAGTGACTCGACTTCCAAGGATCTATCCATGTCCGGAAATGTGAACAGTTTCGGAATGACTGTTAGATTTCAGATCGCGAGAGAAAGATATACCAAACTGGACTTCTTCGGATTTACGGGAGTTAGTTTAGGGATCGGCTTCCACAGAAAATGGGAAGAGATCAATATGAATTATCATCCAAGCGGATCCGATGCGGTCAAAGTTGAGTTCGGTCCTGCCACCGGTAGATGGGATGCGGATGTCAACTTCGCTTATCAATCGAAGGTCCAATCCGTTCCGGTGGATATTAGAACCGGTGTTAGGCTATTCTATTTCTTAACCTTGTTTGCGGGAGCCGGCATCTCGAATAATACCGGTTATACAAAATTGAACTTAGGGGTAAGCGGTCCTCTGTATTTGGCCCTAGACCCGAACGCTTCCGGTCTTCCTCCGGAAATTATCCAACAGATGAATGGGAACGCAAGCGGTACATTATCCTTAAGAACTAGCGGATCCGCTGATGTAAGGACCCAAATGAACTATTTCGTCGGTGGTTTTGAATTGAATATATTCATGTTCAAGGTATTGGCAGAAGCAATGGCCACGGACGATAAGATATACTCGGCGAACCTAGGTGTAAAATTCGCTTTATAGCCATCGAGTGACGGCTTCATGAGCGCTAGCGAGTATAAGTCTCCGGAAAGGCCGCTTTTAGGAGTCGGGCTAGTAAAATTGCCGAATCGTGGTTTCAAGAACGCAGTGGTGCCGTTAAAATTTTTCAAAGCCCAGGGAACTCGGCATTAAAATTCTCTTATTTTATTCGGAGAAATACAAAAAAGGCACGCCTTTTGCACTAATTTTAATAGAATGCAAAAGTCTGGAATCCATAGGATAGAATGTTCAGGAATTCAGCATTTAGCATCAAAGGTATCCGATGATCACTACTCCAGGAAAACCTCTACATCTCTCTTGCATTCCTAGGGGCGATGCCTATGCCCTAAAGGTCAATATTTCCAAAAACGAAATAGGGATCATTTATAGGGTAACGGCAGTTCTATACGTCCACGGGTGGAATATAGAAGAAGCGATTGCAGAAACTTCTATGGACGGTTATATCCAGGATATATTCATCGTAAAACGAATAGATTTTTCTCCTATGACGGACGAACATCTAAATGCGATCCATGCGGATCTGCATGAGTTGTTTTACGGCGGAATGTCCGTTATGAACTATTTGGCGAATCATCCTGAAAAGATGGAAAGTTTAAGGGCCAAAGTGGAGAATACTCCGGAAATTTTCCTATTCAATTCGGAGATAAGCGATTCAACGGTAATGGATCTTCGGATGGAAGATAGACCGGGAATCCTATTCGAAATCTCTCAGATCCTGTTCTTATTCGGAGTCGATATTCTTTCCTTTAAAGCGGTAACGGATTCCGGTCAAGTTCGAGATACATTCTTACTTAGATTGGAGAATGGATCCAAGCTGGACGAAAAACTTCATTTCCATAGATTAAAAGAAGCTTTAAACGCAGTTCTTTAAAGCCGCGAATACATCGGCAATCGTCGTATAACTTATTCTTTTTTAATTTTTAGAAGGCGGCTGTTTTACAAATAGAAACAAGCCTAAAAAAAGAAAACTCAAGATCCCTGATACTAAGAAAGAAGTCTGTGGTCCTTTTTGGGAATACACCACGCTGAACAAAATAGGCGAGATCCCTCGTCCGAAAGATCCTAAACTTCTTAATATCCCCAGATTTTTTCCCTGCTCACTCGGAGAGGAAAATAAGGACACCATAGAAGATACGGTAGGATTTAAGAAAGCGCTTCCCAATGCCAAGAATGTCAAAGATACGAATAGTAAGAATGTAGATCGGTCGGAAGCGATGACAGATGTGCTGGAAAAATATAAAAAAGAAAATCCTAATATCAAAAATACGGAAGCGAGAAGCCCCACTTTTTTTTCCGGGACCTTTCCGCTGATCCTACGGATAATCCCTCCTTGTACGAACACTATGATGAGTCCTATATAAACGAAAGTGTAACCGATACTTACAGGTTTATATCCTAAGAACTGATCCAAGTAAAAGTTCAAAGAGAATTCGAACCCGGAGAAGAAGAGAAGAAAATACAAATTTAAAAATCCTAAATACATGATCTCTTTGGAACCTAGGTCAAAAACTCCTAAAGCAGGATGTAACCTCCCTTCCGATTTTTTACGTAAATGATGAGGAAGAGTTTCTCTGAATCTGAAAAGAATTAGGAGTAAATTAACGAAGGAAGCCGCAGTCGCCATCAATGCAACGGAAGGAAAGATCGTCATCTTATCCAAAGGTAAAAAAGGAAGAATGGTTGAAGGATCCGTATGAGCCAAAATTCCACCGATAGAAGGGCCTGCGATAAATCCAAGACCGATCCCGGCGCCTATCATTCCCATTCCTTTGGTACGATCTTGTTCCGATGTGGAGTCCGCCATCGCTGCAGTCGCGACAGACACATTTCCTCCCATAAGACCCGTAATTACTCTAGAGAGAACGAATAAGGAAAAACTTCCGGAAAATAACCAGACCAAGTATCCTAAAAAACTACCGGTGCATGTAAAAACTAGAACCGGTCGTCTGCCGGTAGCGTCGGAAAGTTTTCCCCAGATAGGAGAGAATAAAAATTGCAGGATAGAGTATAAGCTGGCGACGATCCCGCCGAATAGAGCCACGAAAAGTTTCCAGTCGCTTGTTCTTCCATCCAAAATGCGCGATGTCCAACCGGCCAAAAGATCCAAAACGGGATCTCCAGCCTGGGCTAAGAAATGATTTAATGTTTCCGGAAAAATAGGGAAGATGAGGGAAAATCCCATCATGTCAATGAAGACTGTAAGTATTAATATGAAGGATTGTTTCCTCATCATGAGCGGCCTGAATAAGATCAGGCCTAGTATCCGGGACCCGGTTTGTTTGTCCCGAATTTTTCTAAGCTAGGACTTTTATCAAGTTTTCCGAATTTTATTTTTTAGTAAGCTTTTTCAGCTCTTCTATCGCGGACTTGGCCTTGGCTTTAAATTCTTCCGGAAGTGCCTCGTCAATTTGTGTCGAAATTTTTTCGAAATTCTCTTTAAGCTGATTGATCACCGCCTTAGAACTTTCGTTAGCATTCGATAACTTGTCCTGAGCGTCCATAACCGTCTTTTGGATCAGGTCCCTAAGTCGATTCGCTTGTTCCGATTGATTCTGGGCTCCCTTACTTTTCATATCCTGGTAGGCATGGTCCAGATCGGAAAGGCTTTGTTTTAGTTTATCTTCTCCGGATTGAAATAATGCGATTCCGGCGTTTAGGATGTCCATTAGAGATTTTTCCATGATTGTTACTCCGAGGGAACCAAGGATACAGAAGGAAAGGAAGTAGGTCCAGTATGTTCGGGGGAAAAATCCGATTTTTTACGGAATTGAAAAGAATTTAGGAGGGATTTTCCAGAAGTTTTCGGATCTGGTCCCGGATCTTTGCCGCCGTCTCATAATCTTCCGCTTTTAGAGCATTATCCAGGGAATCCTGTAGGATCTCTAACTGAGACTTGGGCAACTGGGAAATTTTTTCTTTTCCGATTGTTTCTCCCGGGATCTCGTCGTCCTTCATCACGATTCCCGCTTCCTCTATCACTTTTTTTGCCAGATATATAGGAGCATTTGCGCGAAGTGCCAATGCAATGGAATCACTGGGCCTTGCGTCGAGCACGATCAACTCCTCGTCTTTCCGTAAGGTGATTTTTGCGTAGAAAGTATTGTCTATGATCTCTTCGATCGCGATCTTTACGATCTGCACTCCCAGAGTGGTGAGTAGAATGGTCATCAGATCGTGGGTCATCGGTCTTGGCGGTTTGGTACCTTCTAAAACCGAGGTGATGGAATGTGTTTCCAGAGGACCGATAAAAATCGGAACGACCCTCTGATCCGAATCATCCTTTGCCTTCAAAAATACGGCAAAGCCCACATTCGTGAGAGAGATATTATATATGGTCGCTTCCAAAAGATCCATTTCCTAGTATTTGAACCTATCTTTCGTTTCCCGAAATGTCAAGCGTTCTAAACCTGGGGATCAAGTCGAGTCCAATCCTTTGATCCAGGAGTCGATTTCGGAGCACATTTCCTTTACGACCGGCATGTGGAAAACGATACCTAAGTGACCCTGTTCGTACGAAAGAATCTTATTTTTTTTATGAGGAAGCGCAGCAAGATCGTTCTCGATCGTCTCGCTTGGAACCACTTTGTCCACGGAACCTAAGACGGAAAAAAGTGGGATCTGCAGATTTTTTTGGAGCGCGGTATAATCCAAAGTTCCGTCATAGGAAAGAAAGGATCTATCCTGACTCAATTGAGATCTTAAAAATTGAAGAACTACTTTTGTAGACTCTTCACAAAAAATATCTTCGATCAGAAAATACCATTCTGGAGGAGAGATCTGTTTATAACCCACGAAGTCTCTAAGATTTACAACTTTCGCATGTAGATCGAAAGATACAGCTCTCAAAGAAGAATGTAGTCCCAGAAGAAATTTGAAAAATTTATTCAGATCGACTGTGGGAAGGGTAGTCTGCAAAGAAAAAGAAGTCAGGTCAAAAAGAAAATCGGAGATCGTTTTAGAAGGAACCAATTTTAGTCCCATCTTTAGAATGTCTAGACCCGGAATTTGTGCCTGCAGTCTCACAAAATTCGGAGAGGTGATGGAAACGATCCCGGAGATCAATTCATCCGGACGAGTGAGTGGAACAAGAGGATTCGTTTTTCTTTTTACGATCTCATCATAGGCTGAGCAATAAAAGCGGGGGATCATTCCCCCCATACTGTGGCCGACAACTACCAGCTGTTCGTTCGGAAAATTCTCTTTGATCCAGTTGAGAACCGCCGGAAAATCTTCTTGGATAAAATCGTCCACGGTCCAGCCTTCTCGTATTCCGAAAAGTGGTAAGGTCCTTCTGGATCTTCCCCTCATGTCCATAGAAAAAACCCTATACCCATGGCGGAGGGATAACTCTCTAGCTACTTTGTCCATTACGGACCTTCTGCAAAAAAAGCCGGGGATCAGAAGAAGGTTCTTACCGGTATCATTCCTTTCCTTAGGTTCAAAACGTTTTAAGCTAACCGAATATCCATCGCCGGAAGGAATGAGAAAACTTGCGTCCAATCGATAGGATCTTTGGTAGGTATGAGAATCGAATACGATGGTGGTAACTGGCTCGTCTTGACCGAAACCTCTGGTATAAAATAGATGTTTTGCTCTAGAATGAAGATCCGACTTTTCGATATTCTTACGCGCGTAGTAAGGATCTCCTTTTAGGCCCATTTCCTTGGAGATCACAAAGTCCACTACGTCGTACAAGCTATACAATTGTTGTCGTACTTCTTCCTCTTGTTCGGGACTCATATTGTCCCTACGGATGCCCCATAACATACCTATAGGAGAACCTTTTACGAATAAAGGAATCCCTGCGGCATAATTCATCGTTTTGGTAAGAAGCTGCTTTAAGTTGGGATGGACCCTTTCATCGTCCAAGCTATGGAAATAAACTTCCGGCCTCGCTTTTTTTTCCACGGAAAGGATCGCTTCTCTCAAATATTTGGCGGAAAGATTTCCAGGATCTTGTATAGAGATCGGGATCGTGTTACGGATGAAATCCTCGATACTCTGAAGGCCGATCCTATCCGTTACCTGCTTCATTCTAAAATGAGTGGCGGATGCTACGATCTTTAGGTTTTTATCTTGGATTGCTTCGAAAACGGAATATTGGAATACCGGTTTTCCGTTTGGAAGGGTCATGGAGACCATCTTGTTTACGAATGCATTCCAAACTTTCTGGAGAAATAAGTTCGTACTTTCGGAAAGCGGAAAGATATAAATATCTTCCGCTCCTACTGCATAAGCGCCCCCTTTCCTCCGGGGCTTAGGGTTGACCTTTCGGGCTAGGGTCTGGTCCATAGATTAAGTTTCCATTTCGCCCTATAGGCTGGCAATCTGGAATTCTGGCTAATTTTGGCCCGAAATTTAGAAAAATTTGGAAGAAATTTCTAAGATTTTGTGAACGAAAATTGATCCGAATGTTCTTGTTTGTTACAGAAGCGGATCGAAACTTCCTTCTCCCCATTCAATTTCCAGTGAATGTTTCCTTTCAACTGATCGACTAACATATTCACAAGTTGTAGTCCGAGTCCCGGAGAATAATCGGTTCGGAATCCTTCCGGGAACGGGGCGCCATTGTCCGAGACGATAAGGTTCACCCAAGAATTTTCTTTAAAAAGACGGATGGAAATTTTTCCCTCCTGTTTTTTAGGGAATGCGTATTTAAAAATATTCGTGACGAGTTCATTCAAGATAAGTCCGAGAGGGATCGCACTTTTTACATCAATTTCCAGATCGTCCAGGTCTAGTTGAAGAGAGATCCCGCTTGTTTTTTCTTGGAAAGCATTCAATAGATTTTCTGTGATCTTTTGGATATAACGATCCAGACGAACGGAATGAGAATTGTCGGAAGTATACAACATCTCATATAAATTTCCGACGGAATGGATCCGGTTTACCAAATTTTCCAAGGTATTTTTCCGCTTAGGATCGGATGATCTTGCTGCTTCTATTTCCACGATAGAGCTGATCATACTCATGCTGTTTTTGACCCTATGTTGAAGTTCTTTATAGAGATAATCCCTTTCATGAAGATCCTTCGCTAAAGTCTCGATGGCGGCCTTCGCTTCAGTGATATCCACGCAAGAACCGATAAAACCCGTAAAAATTCCGGATTCGTTTGTGATCGGGATCCCGTTATCTTGGACCCATCTCCAGTCCCCGTTTTTATTTTTTAAACGGTAAGTCATACTAAAAGGTTCTCTCTCGTCGAAGTGACTGGAATAGATCTGGATACATTCTTCCAAATCGTTTGGATGAACTCCTTCTGCCCAACCGTCCCCTAACTCCTGCTCCATACTCCTTCCGGTAAAGTTCAGCCAGGTTTGGTTGAACCAGTTGCATTTTTTATCGAGACCGGAAACCCAGATCATTACAGGTGCGGCATTTGCGACGGTTTTAAATCTAGATTCACTTTCTTTAATGTTCTCTAACAAAGTATATTCTTTGGAAATATCCCGAAAGACTAAAACGGACCCTATCGTATAACCTTTTTCGGAACGGATCGGAGCGGAACTTTCTGCGACCCGGTGCTCGGAACCAGATTTAGAAATAAGTAATACTTGGTTTTCCAGACCCATATTTTTTTCTTTCGGAGTAAGAACATCCAAGGAATTTCTCATTCTCCTTTTTGTCTTAGCGTTAACGATCTTAAAAACTCTTTCAATAGGCTCGCCGATCGCTTCCGCTCTGGACCAGCCGGTAAGAGTTTCCGCAACGTAGTTCATATCGGTAATATTTCCCAATTCGTCCGTGGAGATGACACCGTCTCCGATGGACCTTAAGGTTGCTTTTAAAAGTTCTTGGTTTTCTTTTAAGGATTCCTCACTTCTTTTTAACCGAAGATGAGATTCGTAAAGTTTGAATGCCATCTTGATGGAGGCAATGAGAACCGTTTCCCCGGAATTTTTAACTACGTAACCGTAGGAAGTGATTTTCTCCGTTTTTTCAACGATCTCCGGTTCGGTATGACTGGAGAGAAATACGATCGGGATATCCCTTGTTTTTAAGATACGGACCGCGGCATCCGTACCATCTTCCTCGTTTCCGAGATCGATATCCATAAGAACTAAGTCGATCGTATAATCGTTAGTCGCTATTTGAACGGCTTCCTCAGCCGTGCCGGCGGAGATTACCCTGAATCCGTTCTTTTTCAATCTTTGGGTTTCGGAGAGCGCAATGATTGCCTCATCCTCGACAAGAAGAATGGTTTTTTTTCTTTCTTCCGGGATGGGAAAGTATTCTCTAAAAATTTTTTCTACTGTCTGGATCATCCCGAGTGTCTCCTAACGCAAACTGTGTCAAAGTTTTGCCTAATATGTATATTATGACACAATTTGCCCGGTCTCAGTTACGAGGGCAAGCAAAACCGAAAAATTTAGACTCTCTTCCAATCGCTCTAGTTTGCCTAAAAACCAATTCGAAAGACATAATATTATGATTTCTTTACCTTATTCTGTCTCATTAAACAGTTTATGTCTTGTTGGCGATTAGCTCATCGAAGATCCTGCACGCGAAATTTCCGAATGGGCGTGAACGCTTTCGCTCAAAAGTTTCAAGTCCTTCTAGAACTTTATTTTAGAATGTAAGGAATTATTTCTTGGGCCTAGAAGGACTTGCCGTTACGCAGTCTCGCATCCTGCTCGACTAAGCTCCACGGCGTCTTTCTTGCGCCTTCGTCCATCCATGGACTCGGCACGCGTTTATTTACGCTCCCTATGGGTCGCTATAAACGCTTTCGCTCAAAAGCTTCAAGTCCTTCTAGAACTTTATCTTAGAATGTAAGGAATTATTTCTTGGGCCCAGAAGGACTTGCCGTTACGCAGTCTCGCATCCTGCTCGACTAAGCTCCACGGCGTCTTT
>NZ_ANIJ01000031.1 GCF_000347035.1 Leptospira sp. B5-022 | reverse complement strand
CTTACCAATACGATATCTATAAAGACCGTCAAACTCCCCTTTCAGCTTTTTGATATTCGGTCCAAAGAATGGATTCTTTTTTAGGATTGGATAGACGTAATCTGTTAATTTCTTTTGAAGATGGGAAAACTGACGATCTTTGAGTTTACTTTGAAATTGTTCGGTTTCCGCTATTTTATATTCAGCGGACAACTTTATATTTTCCTTGAGCTACTTCTTTCAGTCCCTTTTTCAAGGATGAAATAAGCTGTTTATCTGAAAGAATTTCATCCATCTCTTCATCTGAGGCATAAAACTCATTTGTAAGATACTGAATGGCAGCATTTTCAACAAAGTTCGAAATAGTACGTCTTTCACCTTCGGCGGCTTTCTTAAATATATCATAAATCGGATCTTCAATACGCAATGTAATTGTCTTAGACATACTCATTAGACCTGCATTTTTATTCAAAATGCAACATTATAATTCATATGTCAAATTGCTTTTTTGAGATTTCTAAATGAAGTCCTTAAATAATTCTTCTTTTAAGAAAGAATTTTGCGGTCGTTTCGCCTAACGACCAAGGTGTTCCGACGTTTGCGATGGCACGAGTTTGCTCATGCAAACGAAGTGACAGAAGCAAATGTGGCGAAGCCCAAGCGAGAGTTGCGAAGCAAGCTCGAAGCGATGCGGAAGCACCGAAAGTTATACGCCGTTTAGCTCGTGAACACTAAGAAACCGAAAGCAGTTCCGATTATTTTGTTTTAATTTACCTTTATTTGTGTTAAAGCCTTAAATCATCCGAAAGGAATAATTTAGATGAAAACATTCATATTAGCGACTCTAGGCTACCTGATTCCCACATTCATATTAGGGGCATCCTGGCATTTCTTCTTGTTCAACGAACTTTATGATTCCTTCGGAATCTATAATCGGAAAGACCCAATAATTCCGTTGGGGTTTGGATCTATGCTAATCCAAGGGGTAATTTTAGCCTACTTGTTTCCATTTTATAACGAAAAAGGATATTCAATTATTCGAGGAATACAATTCAGCTTAGTGATGGGTCTTTTCTTATATTCAGTTTCTACAATCGCAAATGCAGCAAAAATTGAAGTAAATTCAATTAACATGTGGTTCTTGATACAAGCAATCTTTCACATCATCCAATTCACGATTGCTGGGTTCTTTATTGGCTTGGTATATAAAAAGCAAAGTATTTAGACTCGCACTGTTAAATTGCTTAGCTTTTAGCGGACATTATCTCAAATACTTTTAAACTGGTAATTATTGGACAGCTTCTTGCAATTTCTTCTGCCTGATCCATATTTTCAGCATTTACTATAATATATCCCGTGATTGAATTTAGATCTAATGGCAATTGGATTGTTCCATTACGGGTAATTTCCCTCCCGTTTAAAAAATTTCCGCCAGCATCTATTCTATCTTTTATTGATGAAAACCATTTCCCCCAAGCTTCCATTATTTCTTGAGTTGGCATTTCAAAACCGATTGATAAAAACATATATTTCTTCATAACTTCTCCGACATTATGGAATTTACATTATAATTTAATTTCAAGTAATCAACAGATTTTTAGGAGCAGATCCAATTTCGAGCTACATGGCGTATAACGACCAAGGCTTGACGACGTTTCGCGAGTCCGACAGGACTTGGCGCGAGACTTGCTCTGCAAGGCGAGTGACAAAGCGAAATGTGCCGAAGGCCAAGCGAGAGTGCGTAGCAGCTCGAAGCGCTGCGTCAGAGCCGACAGTTAGGCGGAGTCACTTGCGTGAATTACAATGATACCAGCTCGTTTTAAACTGAATAAAATACATCTGATGTTCTCTCAACTTTCCAATCTCGAAATACTGCTTTGTATATTAAAATTGAAAATAAAAAATGCAATAAGCAAAAAAACTGAAGTCTTAGTTGTAATCGTATACAGGACTACAATGAAGGAGGTTCCCCGTCATGACGTATCCAAGAAGAGACATGGACACCAAACTCCTCAGCAGCGAACTCTATTGCCGCTTGAAATGAGTCCTGCAGATAATCAGCAATTACTCTTCTATCCATATATACATATAAATAGAAGCCAATTTCGACCAAATCTGGAACAATCAAATATGTATAAGAATCTTGTATATATTTCCAATAATCAGGTGAATTCATATATTTTAATATAATATCACTGCAAGTGATTTCGCCTAACGACCAAGGTGTTCCGACGTTTCGCGAGTCCGTAAGGACTTGGCACGAGACTTGCTCTGCAAGACGAGTGACAAAGCGAAATGTGCCGTAGGCCAAGCAAGGGTTGCGTAGCAAGCCCGCAGCGCTGCGGAAGCACCGAAAGTTATGCGAAG
>NZ_ANIJ01000030.1 GCF_000347035.1 Leptospira sp. B5-022 | reverse complement strand
TTTTTCAGGGCACGATATAAGGTAAGAAAAAGGGAGAAAAGCGGCCTAACCTAAAATCAAATCCCGCTCTTGTTTTTCGAAATGATTAACACGTAGTAAACTAAAAAACCAAAATCGCGATATGGCGCCTAACGACCGAGGTGCTCCGACGTTTGCGACGGCACGAGCTTGTTCAAGCAAGCGCAGTGACGGAAGCAAATGTGGCGAAGCCCAAGCGAGCGGGTTGCGTAAGCAAGCCCCGAGCGGCGCGGAGGCACCGGAAGTTAGACGCCGTGTGCGAGTTTTGTTAAGAGCGAAGGACCCTCAGCCGAAATGATGGTTTAGGTATGCAAAGATTGCTTCTGAAATCTGCTTGTTGCGTTCTTGAGATATCCCAAGTCGCTCTGTGAGAGAATTCAGGCCAATGAAATTACTCTCCAAGAAGTCTTTGAAATCACGCTTTATTGGTTTCCAAAGACCATCCGAATCTTTGTGAAAATATGCACAGAGAAGAAGTAAGCGTAGCGTCGCTGACTTAAGATGTGTTGGAGCAAAGAAAAACCAATATTTCACGATAGGTTCAAGCTGAGCTATATAATCACGGACCTCTTGAATCTCATACAATTCACGGGGATCAGCGTCATATGCAGAGGTCATGATTTCAATTTTTCCCTGACAATGCAGAGCCAAGGAATCGTTTCCCAGCAAGCGATTGAAGAATCTGACGGTATAGGATATGTCCATATTCTTGAAAGCTTCCCGCGAAATATCAAAAAGAATGATAGAGGCTTTATTCTTCATCAAGTCGTCATAATACCATTTGGCTTCGATATGTGCTTTGTAGTCTTGAACCTCGCCGACGAGATCTTCTATAACACTGCGCGAGCTTGCATCTAATTTGTTAGCTGTCGGCACTGAGATGCGCCATCCAGAAGATATCTTTTCAGTTTGCTCGATATCAAATTCTACCCAGTATGCGCCTGTTGAGTTAATGATTACAAGGAGCAACGGAAAATCCAGATTAAGATAGTAATTAAGATGCTTTGTTTTCCCGGTATACCAGAAGCCGTTATGGCTCTTTTGCTTGAAATAAGACTCTCCGTACTTTATTTGAACCGCAACTGTCTTGCCAGAGACAAACCCGTCTTCTAGGACAATGTCGATGTAACCATCTATGCCATAGTCGTGCTCTAGCTCGGTTTTCCTGAAGATCCAACCGAGTTCCGAGTTAATTAATTTTGCGAACTCAATTACTCCACGCTCACCTTTGAGATTCTGCACGGTCCGCTTAGGGAAGAAGTTGTCTTTTTTCATATTGTCAATGTTGGTGTCAGTAAAAACCCGCGCATGGCGTATAACGACCAAGGTGTTCCGACGTTTCGCGAGTCCGAAGGACTTGGCACGAGACTTGCTCTGCAAGACGAGTGACAAAGCGAAATGTGGCGAAGCCCAAGCGAGAGTTGCGAAGCAAGCTCGAAGCGCCGCGGAAGCACCGAAAGTTAGGCGATGCGACCGCACCTACTTGTAACTATCTTTTCTTTGATCTACATCAACAAATATTACTAATAGTTCGTTATCTTTAATCAAATAGAACAAACGATACTTACCAATACGATATCTATAAAGACCGTCAAACTCCCCTTTCAGCTTTTTGATATTCGGTCCAAAGAATGGATTCTTTTTTAGGATTGGATAGACGTAATCTGTTAATTTCTTTTGAAGATGGGAAAACTGACGATCTTTGAGTTTACTTTGAAATTGTTCGGTTTCCGCTAT
>NZ_ANIJ01000029.1 GCF_000347035.1 Leptospira sp. B5-022 | reverse complement strand
CGAGTGTAAAGCTACCGGTCCAGGTTCCGATCCTAATGATGTTTCTAAAGACAACTGGGAAGAATGCCAGTGTGTTATTTACGCTAAATTTCCAGGTGGACGCAACGCTCTAGTCGCTAAAGTTCAAGAAATCGGTAAGTAATCTCGGTTTAGTAGTTTTACATTATTAAATACAAAAAACCCCCGGAAATCCGAGGGCCTTTATTCGAACGAACGTAAATCTATTTTTTAATTATTCGGACAGAGTTAATCCGTATTCATTTGCAATTGTATGAGCGGATTCTGAGTAGACATCTCCTTTTTCCACTACTGTTTTTAAAGCAGAAGCAGCAGCTTTTTTTAACTCCTCTTGTTTTGCAGGATCGGATGTTTTATCCGACTCGATCAGTTTGCTGCTAGCTAATTTAAGATTTCTAATACTGTCACCTAAAAGCGGATCTCTGGAAATATTGGAAGAAGCTCCTTGGATCCAAACATCATGAAGATTGTTTAACTTTCCAGTCTTTACGATAGAACCGTTACATCGAACTTTGGAAAATTCACCGCTCGCTTCCGATTCGAAACAAGACATACCTTTTTCCAATTTTCCTTTAGAAGGAGAAGTCAGTGAATTTTTAGCGAATGCAGTGTCCCCGTCTCCTACTATAAAGAGGACCGCATCAAAGAAATTTTTCAAAAGTCCGTAGCCCTCTTTGCCGTCTACAGTCTTCAATTTCAGATATTCGGTTACAGTCTTATTTCCTTTTGCGTCGGTCGATTCGTGAGAAACGATTTCAAGTCCGTTTACTTCCTCGTTTCCGTATACAAGAGTGACTTGTTCCGATTTTTCGGTTGTTCCAGGTTTTTTATAAACCCATTGGTCCCAGCCTGAATATTTTGTTCCTACAATTTGAGCGACAGGGGTCTCTTCCTTCTTTTTATCACATGCGATTAGAGCAAGCAGCACTAATATTGTGGCCGCATTTATTGAGAATTTGCCAAGTCTCATTTAACTTTCTCCTAAAATCGAATTATGAGCTTATTTTAGAAAATCTTTGTCAATCTCAATCCGGCGAATCAAGAGGCTAAGATTAAATTGTTTTGCGCCTCATGCAGCATTGAGATCAATTTCTCCGGATCTTCACATTTAAGAAGTTCGAGTCGCATCGACTCCACTTCTTTCCTGGATTGTATATAACGCACCAAATGTTTGCGGAGAAGGATCAATCCATATTTGTCTCCGAATGTTTCCCTCATCAACTGCAAATGATTCAAAGTAGTTGATACGATCTCTTCGAAACTTAGATCTTCTTTTTTAATATTGGAGAATATCCATGGATTTCCGATGGAATTCCTTCCTATAAGAACCCCATCCACTTTAGATTCTTCCTTTCTACGAACAGCCTCTTCGTAGCTGCTTATATCTCCGTTTCCGAAAATAGGCACCTTTCTTTCGGATTTTATATCTGCAATCGCATCCCAATCCGCTTTTCCGGAATAACCCATCTCTCGAGTCCGTCCATGCACGGAAATTGCCATCACTCCGGACTCTTCTAAGATCCGGGATACTTCCATATAGTTTCTGGAGGAATCATCCCAGCCCAAACGGATCTTCGCGGTTACGGGGATATCCAACGCCTTCCGCATTTCTTCTATGATTTTTCCTGCATAAATAGGCTTGCGGAGAAGTCCCACTCCGGATCCTCGCATAGAAACATTTCTAGCAGGGCAACCCATGTTCAGGTCTATGATATCAGGATTTAATTCACGAATTCTCTTTGCAGCATCTACAATAATCTCCAGCTTATTGCCGAAGATCTGAAAAGTGATCGGTCTTTCTTCTTCACGAAAACGTAATAAAGATAAAGCCTTTTTAGAGCCCACTGCAAGGCTGTCGGTGGAAACGAACTCAGTGTATGAAAAAGCAGATCCGTATCTGCGGGCCATGGTTCTGGTCGGGGTATCACTGATCCCGGCCATCGGCGACATGGCCAACCAACCGGGAATTTCGACAGAACCGATGCGGATCATTTTTCCTTACTTTCGCGGATTACAGTACAATCTTGGACTCTATCGTTGTCCTTGATGTCTACGACTCTGACTCCCACTGCAGTTCTTCCCATTTTAGAGATTTGGTTCGCCTCAGTTCGGATAACCATTCCTTGCTGAGTTACTAAGATGATCTCATCCTCTTCTCCGACGGAACTAACAGCGACAGCGGCGCCGTTTTTCTCTCCCACTTTTAAGAAGGCCATTCCTTTGCCCCCTCTTCCTTTGGTTCCGAACTCCTCGAAGCCTAGACGTTTTCCGTAACCGTTCTCCGAGATCACGAATATATCGTCGCCTTCTACCACTTTAGAAAGTCCTACGATTGCATCCTCTTTGGAGAGTCTCATCCCGGTTACACCTTGGGCAGTTCGTCCTTGCGCTCGGATCGTATCCATTTCGATCCTAAGCGCAAGTCCATTTGCTGAGAAGATCATTACGTTATCTCCTTTTTCTACGGAGATTACTTCGATGAGTTGGTCTCCATCCCTAAGGCCGATCGCAATAATACCTGATTTTTTAACGTTACCGAATTCGGACAATTCGACTCGTTTGATAAAGCCGTTCTTGGTTACGAGTAGTAGATCTTTTCCTTTATCTTCTTCTTTGAAAGTGAAGATTGCAGAAACAGTTTCGTTCTCGCCGAGTCCTATAATTGCCTTCAAGGATTTTCCTCTGGCTTCTTTGGAAGCTTGAGGAAGTTCGTACGCCTTCATCATATAGACTTTTCCGGTATTCGAGAAGAACATCACATTGTCGTGGGTCATGGCGGTTTTCATGATCTTGACAACATCTTCTCGTTTTTGAGAAAGTCCTTGGATCCCTTTTCCACCTCTTCTCTGTCTTTTGAAAGTATCCAGAGGAAGTCTTTTTATGAATTGATCATAAGTAATTTGTAATACGACATCTTCGTCGGCAATCAGATCTTCTGCATTGAAAGAAGAAGACTCCACACTTTCTAAGCTGATATCTGTTTTTCTTTTATTTCCGAATTTTTCAGAAAC
This sequence comes from Leptospira sp. B5-022, assembly GCF_000347035.1. GTDB lineage: Bacteria > Spirochaetota > Leptospiria > Leptospirales > Leptospiraceae > Leptospira_B > Leptospira_B cinconiae. The sequence goes on along the minus strand of NZ_ANIJ01000029.1, from coordinate 44,617 downwards.
CTCGGACAATTCAGTACAAACTATGTCGGAAACTCTTTCCGGTTTTGCGAGAATATCTTTTAGATCCATAATCAGAGCTCGGACTTCTTCCAACTCGTCGATTACCTTTTGGACTTCCAAAGAAGTTAATCTTTGCAGTCTCATCTCCAGAATCGCGTCAGCTTGGACATCCGAAAGAACGAATCGAGCCATCAACTGTTCTTTTGCTTCCGCAGCATTTTTAGACGCACGGATGACTTTGATCACTTCTTCAATATTTTCGAGAGCGATCTTCAATCCTTCCAAGATATGTGCGCGTTTTTCTGCCTTATCTAGATCGAATTGAGTTCTACGAACGATTACCTCTTTTCTGTGGATAGAATAAGCAACCAGGATCTCCTTAATATTGAAAATCTTAGGTTTATTATCCAAGATCGCAAGCATCGTGATCCCGTAACTTACTTGAAGTTGGGTAAGTTTTAAGAGTTGGTTTAGGATGACCTGAGCATTTGCATCTTTTTTAATATGGATCTCTACTCTGATCCCTTTCCTATCGGATAGATCTAAAATTTCGGAAATTCCTTCGATCTGTTTTTCGTTAACAAGCTCACCGATCCTTTCAAGAAGAGTCTTCTTATTTACTTGGTAAGGAATTTCAGTAACGACGATTACTTCTCTTCCTTTTTTATTCTCTTCGATTTCTACTTTAGAACGGATCCGGATCGAACCTTTACCGGAATGATATGCGGATAGTAAACCTTCTCCGCCGATAATCGTACCACCGGTAGGGAAATCCGGACCCGGCATTATTTTAAGAATTTCCGATATACTTACGTCAGGATTTTTAATTACGGTGATAACCGCTTCTATCGTTTCCCTCAAGTTATGAGGAGGAATGTTTGTAGCCATCCCTACCGCAATCCCGGAAGAACCGTTTACTAATAAGTTAGGAAAATTTGCAGGGAGTACATCAGGTTGCTGTTTGGTATCATCGAAGTTCGGAGAAAAATTAACGGTTTCCTTTTCGATATCTCTTAAAAGTTCTTCTGCAACTTTTGCGAGTCTTGCTTCCGTGTATCGGTATGCTGCAGGGTTGTCTCCGTCGATAGATCCGTAGTTTCCCTGCCCGTCTATGAGAGGAACTCTAAGGGAAAAATCTTGGACCATTCGCACTAATGCATCGTATACCGAGCTATCTCCGTGCGGGTGATAATTACCTAATACTTCTCCGACAATTTTTGCACATTTAACGTAGGGTCTGTCACTTCTCCAGGCCCTTTCATTCATTGCATGTAGAATACGTCTATGAACCGGTTTCAAACCGTCTCTCACGTCAGGCAAAGCCCTTCCCACAATTACACTCATCGCATAACCGAGGTAGGCTTCCTTCATCTGGTCTTCGATTTCGACAGGAATTACCCTGACACCATTCTTCAATGCATCACCGATATCAGGACGGGAAGAAAGGCTGAATCCTAAAGTTTTTGTTTCGTTCTCTAGCTCTTCGCTCATTTTTATTTAGAATTTCCTATTACCAATATATTAAAGATCAAGGTTTGCAACTTTTGCCGCGTTGACCTCGATAAAGCGACGTCTTGGATTTACTTCGTCACCCATAAGTATATTAAATGTATCTTCCGCTTCCACATAATCATCGAGTTTTACTTTTAGAACGACTCGCTTTTCAGGATCCATAGTTGTCTCCCAAAGTTGCTCCGGATTCATTTCACCCAACCCTTTATATCGCTGGATGACTGCCTTTTCCGTTCCTAGAGATTTTAAATATTCGTCCTTTTCCTTATCAGAAAATAGATATGCGGATGTCTTACCATGTTTAACCAAATACAAAGGAGGCTGAGCAACATATAGAAACCCTTTTTCGATAATAGGTCTCATATAACGAAAAAAGAAAGTGAGAAGTAACGTGCGGATATGAGAACCGTCTATATCCGCATCCGTCATGATAAAGATCTTATGATACCGCGCCTTATCCACGTTAAATTCATCTTCGCCGATCCCAGTGCCTAATGCAGAAACTAACGTACGAATTTCTTCGTTACCGAGAATTTTATCTAATCGTGCCTTTTCTACGTTCAGAATTTTTCCCTTTAGAGGGAGGATCGCCTGGTAATGTCTATCTCTTCCTTGTTTAGCGGAACCACCGGCTGAGTCACCCTCTACGATATAAAGTTCGGAAGCAGCAGGATCCTTTTCGGAACAGTCCGCCAGTTTTCCAGGAAGACCACCACCTTCTAATACCGATTTACGACGAGTTAAATCACGAGCCTTACGCGCAGCCTCTCGAGCCTTAGCTGATAATATACATTTCTCTAATATCTTTTTAGTAATTGCAGGATTCTCTTCGAAAAAAAGTGAAAGACCTTCTCCCGTAAGAGTTTGCATGATCCCTTTGATCTCAGCGTTCACTAATTTCTCTTTTGTCTGAGAGTTAAACTGAGGTTGAGGAATTTTTACCGAAATTACGGCAGTGATACCTTCTTTTAAATCCTCTCCCGACAATGCGGTAGGTTGTTTTTTTACGAGCTGCTGATCTTTTTTTAAAAAATCGTTAAGAGTTCTTGTTAAAGCGGCACGAAAACCTTCTAAGTGGGTTCCACCCAAGTTATTGTTTATATTATTGGTGAAACAAAAAATATTTTCGGAATAGGTATCAGAGTATTGGATCGCGATTTCTGCAACTACATCATCTTTATTTCTTTCGAAATGAATTGTTTTGTGAAGCGGATGTTTGTTCTCGTTCAAATACTCAACGAAAGAAACAATTCCACCGTCAAATAAGAACTCATGCTTTTCGGAATCGGGCTTTCTTTTATCCTGAACGATCAGTTTTAAGCCTTTATTCAAAAACGCCAATTCTCTAAAACGGGCAGTTAGAACGTCGAACTGAAATTCCGTAGTGGTAAAAATGGAAGCATCCGGTTTAAAACGGACAACTGTTCCTCTTTCAGGAGATTCTCCGATAACGGATACAGGACCTTGAGGTACACCTCTTGAATATTTTTGCTGGTGGATCTTTCCATTTTGGTAAACTTCTACTTCTAATGATTCGGAAAGTGCATTAACGACAGATACTCCAACTCCATGAAGTCCACCGGAAACCTTATAAGCATCATTCTCGAACTTACCACCCGCGTGTAGAATAGTCATAACCACTTCGATAGTGGAGATGTTTTTTTCAGGATGAATGGCTACCGGAATTCCACGCCCATTGTCCTTCACTTCTATGATATTATCAGGAAGAATGGAGATATAGATCTCCGTACAATGACCGGCCATTGCCTCGTCTACCGAGTTATCAACAACCTCATAGACCATCTTATGAAGACCGGTCTCGTCTTGGGTCCCGATATACATTCCGGGGCGTTTGCGTACGGCCTCTAATCCTTCCAGGATTTTGATCTGACCTGCGCTATAACTGCTTTCTGGTTGGCTCATCCAGTCCTCCGGGATCTATGAATAGTTTTCCTAAATTGGCTAAGGAGGCAAGGAAATTCGAAGGTATTTCAATAAAGAATATCCTTCTCAGAGATATTCTATCAGCTCTAAAAGTCTTTTTTTCGCAATAGGATCGGTTTCTTTTTCGGCTAAAGAAACTAGGTTCTGTTTGCCCTCCAATCCGGTTTTATCCGCGGTATAGGAAGGCGATTTTTGTCTTTTAGAAACGAGATTACCGATCCTTATTTCTATTTTTTTTACGACATCTCTTCCTAAGTAACGAGCGGAATAACTTAAGATCCTCTTTCTCATAAAAAGGATCTCTTGTTTGTATGCAGAGTGAACCGTTAGGATCACCAATGTATCTCCGTTAAGAGCAAATGGTTCTGAATGATTTGCATATACAGGACCTATTATGTCGACCCAACGTTTTGCTAAAGTTTGAACTGCGATCTTCTCCGATAAACTTTCTTCCGTTAAGCCCAAATTTTGAAGAACGTTTTTGAACTCTTGCGGATCAATTCTTTGTATTTTAGATTCTTCTTTCATTGGTATTTAGAGACTAAACCGTTCTTCACTAAAAAGATCTGCTTTTCATCTTCTAATCTTCCCACATAATCGGAGATACCTTCTAGGTCCGTAGTAGTGAAAAAAGCCTGTCCGGAATTCAAAACGAGATCCACAAAATATTCTCTTCTTTTTACATCCAACTCTCGGATCACATCATCAATCAAAAGAATAGGGGTCCTGCCCAACTTCCTTCGATAATATTCGAATGCAGCCGCCTTTAGGGAAATTACGGTACTTCTCTTTTGGCCTTGAGAAGCAAAATCCATAATATCGCGATTATCTTCACCGATATACAGATCGTCCCTATGGATCCCGACAGAAGTATAACCTAGTTTTCGATCCCTGTTGATATTCCTGAGTAATGTTTCCTTAAAATCATCCAAGTTCGAAAAGCTGGGTTTGTATTCCAGAGTTAGATTGTCTCTTCCTCCACTGAGTTTTTTTAGATTTTCTCTGTAGATAGGATCGAATTCTAGAATGAATTCTTTTCTTTTGTTAAAGATACCGACCCCTTTTTCGATCAGCCTTTGGTTCCAAATCTCATAAAGCCCGGGATCTGATGATCCACTTTTTAAAAGTGCATTTCTTTGTTTTAAGATACGATTGTATTCGATTAGATCATTTAGATAAGAGGGATCTAAAGAAGAAAGTAGACTGTCCAAAAATCTTCTTCTTTCGGATGGCCCTCCTTCTACGATGATCAGATCCAAAGGAGTCATTAAAACGCTTAGGAATTTTCCCACTAAGTCGGATCTTTTTTTGACTTCTTCTTGATTGAATTTAAGTTTGCGACGACTGACCGGTTTTTTAGAAAAACCTAATTCATAAATTTCTCTTTTATTATCACGATCTACTTCGCCTTTAATATAATATCCGTCGGAGTTCCAACGAATTAAATTTCCTTCTTCGGATTCCCTAAAACTTTTCAACCAAGAAATCATAGAAATCGCTTCGAGTAAGTTTGTTTTTCCTTCTCCGTTTTCTCCCACAAAGAAAATAAGCCTGGAATGGAACTCCAGGCTTATCTGTTCGTGATTTCTAAAATTGAGAAGCCTTAGGCTTCGTAAAAACACGGTTTAATCTCTTTTAAATTTTCATCGGCATAATTACCGAGATAAAATCAGGATCAGAAGGATCCTTAAATACAACGGGGGAGCTTGAATCACTAAATTCTATTTTGAATTCATTATCATCTATCGACTTGAATACATCCGAAAGATATTCACCTTTAAATGCAACGGTAACTTCGTCTCCTGAATATTCGATCGGCATATTAATACTAACCTCGTTCACTCCTTGTGTTTGAGCGTAGAAGTTAATATTATTTTTAGAGAATGTTAAACGTATCTGACGAGTAGGTTCTTCTGCAGCGATCAATGCTTGTCTAAGGTAGATCTGGAATCCTTCTTTAGGGATAACAGCGCTGAATTTAGAAGACTTTGGAATTACTTGTTCGTAATTCGGAAAATTACCTTCGATCAATTTACAAAGAAGTTCGATCTGATTTGCATTCACATAGATCTGATTGTCTATGATACCTATCTTTCCTGTTTCTGCTGTCGCGATCATTTTAGAGATCTCTCTAATTGCCTTAGAAGGAATGATCACTGAATCCTTGAATTTCAAAGTTGTAGAAAGAGGTCTTTCGATCTTACATAACCTTCTGCCATCGGTAACTGCGAAAACAAGTTTATCGCCTTTAGGGACCATAAATAATCCGTTGAAGATATATCTTTGATCTTCATGAGCGATCGCGTAAGAAGTTTTACGGATCATCTCGGCAAACATAGCTGTTGGAAAATCGGAAATATTCGAAGAGTCCACTTTCGGAATAGTTTTGATCTCTTCCGCATCCATTCCGTTCAGTTTGTTTTTATAATCATTCTTTTTAGTAGCGTCAGTGATATATGTGATACTGGAATCGGCGTCCCCATCTTCCGTGGAAAGCAACGCTTCTTCAAAGTGAATGGTTTTAAAAATGCTGGATAATTGTTTTGCAGGTAAGGAAATATTTCCCGACTTCTCTACTTGAGCATTTAATGATGTTTTAATAGATATTTCTAAGTCCGTCGCAGAAATTGATACGGAAGAAGTTTCCGCTTCTAATTTTAAGTTGGAGAGAACGGAACGAATCTCTCTAGCGGAGATTACTCCTTCTACAGCGTGAATCGCTTTTAGAAATTCAGATGTGTTCACTTTGATCTTCAATTTGCATTCTCCATTTATATAGGTGATCTATATATAGATTCTTATATATGTACTGTTGTAATACTTGTACCTGTGCATATGTAGATAAGAGTCATAACTCTTTAGATAAGGGAAATATGTCGCATTTATATTGAAAAGTACAATTTCCAAGAGTAGGAAAAAACTCCTTCGTATCTGCTATAGTAACCTTCAAAACGAAGGTCTATAAGGGACAATAATTTTGTGTTATGTCTTATTTACTAGTTACACATAGAATATTAACTATTTATTTACAGGTTATTTGTAGGTCTATGTCGCCTACGGATAAGACCTGAAACTAAGTTTTTTACTGGAAGCGGAATCGATTCAGAACTTCTTCCACTTTAATGGAAAATTCTTTATCTTCTTTTATCTTATTTTCGATGTTGCGGACTGCGTGGATTACAGTGGTATGTTCTGCGGAAAACATTCTTCCAACCTGACTTTTGTTCAGCCGGAAACCCTTATGTAATACATACATGCAAAGGTGTCTAGGGATCACATACTCCGGTTTTCTACTCTTTCCCATTACCTCGTTTGGATCCAAATTATAAAGAGAAGATATATGCTCGATGACCTTGTCTTGACTAAGTTGGAAATTCTTTTTACGGAAAATACGATTCTTCAGTATATCTTCTATCATCGCTGTAGTGAAGAATAAATGAGAGAATGCTCGTTTATGAAGAGCAAGATCATTCAAAGCGCCTAAAAGTGCACGTGTATCGTCTTCGATTAGATCGGCTATAAAGTGGATATGCTCTGAAGAAAGGCCTAAATTCAAAATTTGGCAGTTCTTTTCTAAGATACCAACTCGAATTTCCTTATCAGGAGGTTGAATATCCGCCTGAACTCCGGTTACAAATCTCGATTTCAATCGATCATGCAACGGAAGTTCCGAACTAGGACGATCGGAAGCGATCACGATCTGTCTTTTTCTCTCGAAAAGAAAGTTGAAGATGGAAAAGAACTCTTCTTGGGTCTTCTCCGCTCCCGTATTTAAAAGTTGGATATCGTCTATCAATAGGCAGTTATAGGATTGGTATTTAATTTTGAAAGATTCGATGGAATCTCTGGACTGAAGAGCGAACAAAAACTCGCTCATAAACGATTTTATATCTATGTAATGTACTGTTTTCCAAGGTTCTTTTTTGAGAATTTCCGAACCTATGGAATGAAGAAGATGAGTTTTACCGACTCCCACTTTTCCGAATAAGTAAAGAGGATTGATTTCCGCAGGATTTTTTACACATTCCATGGCCGCACTGAAAGCAAGACGGTTCGTGTTTCCTACGATAAAATTATCAAAAGAGTAATCCGGATTAAAAGAATACGACTTATCTTTGAATTTTTCCTGAAGAACTTCGGTTAAATTAGAAGGCGCTTCTAAAATGATCTCGACCGGGATACGATTTCCACTGGCTCTAAAGATCGCTTCTTCTATATGATTCTGGTATTTCTTTTCCACATGTGTCTTTATATTGGAAGAAGGGGCTATAAGGATGCAACGATCGTCCGTTAAACTCTCTAATTGTAACGTATATATGAACTTATCAAAGTACGTGGGGGGAATTTCCTTGGAAACTTCCTCTAATACACGCTTCCAACTAGGATCCAAACAAAGCTCCAAAAAATAAAATCAAGAACACACCGACAACTTTCTGAATACGAAACTCGTATTTGTCTCGGAAAAGAAAAAACTGAATTAGGAAACGGTCCGAAGGACCATCCGACGAGATTACACTATTTTTCTTCTGTCAGTCGCATACAAATGAAAATTCGGAAATCGAAAAGGAAACATTAGGAAAAACACAGTGGATTAGTGATAGATAAATCATTATGTCTCTTAGTATGATTACTAGTACTTCGTTACATTTAATCGTTGTTATGCGAAGTGAATACTAAAGGATGTAAAGAAAATTTTATTTTTGTTCCAGTAAAGAGAGTTCGTGTATGAGTAAAGATAATGCGATATTCTCTTGTCCATGCACTCTTTCATGCAATTTTTCTTTAAAGCGGAAGACAGCTTCCATCTTTGGAAGGTTGGAATCGAAATCCGATTTGGAAAATTCCTGCAGCAGTAGTAATCCAATCAGATCTAAGAAGTCCTTGAAGGAAAAATCCTCTTTCCAATCGGGATGTTCTTCTTTGTATTCCAGTATCCATTCTTCTAACCTAAGATAATCCAAAGGTTGTCTTAGGTTTCCGTTGATCCTTTGGGAAATTTGTTCCAACACCTCAGGCGGACAATCGAAGGACACCATACTTCCTCCTTTTGCAGGGAAGTATGGTGTCGAATTTTTACTATGTAGTTCTTTTATGACTTGTTGAGGGAGATAACCGAAAGGAATACAAACCGCCCTACTCACGATTGTCTCCTTCAATTGTTCCAAGTCGTTTACTATAAAAATAAAACGAGTGAAGAAGGGCGCTTCTTCTAAAGATTTTAAAAGAGCTGTCTCCGCTTCGTTCCCGATCAAAGAAGCGTCGGGAATGATAATAAATCTAATCTTAGAAAGATGAGGTCTATAATATAGTCTTGTGCGGATCAACCAACGGATTGTGAACTCTTCCGGGTTGTCTTCTTTACCAATAGAGATCTGTTTATTCTTCTCTAATGGAAACCAAACTATATCCGGATGGGAATGGTGCATGAACGCTCTGCAAGAAACGCAATGTCCGCAAGAGTTTCCTTCTAAACAAAGAATATGTCTGATAAATCTTTCAACTGCGGATTCTTTTCCGGTTCCTTCCGGTCCATGAAAGATAAGTAGGGGAGGAAGAAGGTCAGGTTGGGATGAGTATTTTTTTAAGAATACTAATGCCCTTTCTTGGCCTTGGATTTCCTCGATACCGAATGCGGAAGACATGTTCCTTTTATTAAGGATTAATAAACAGGAGTCAACCAGTGTTTGTAGTTTTGGTTTTTCCCGACTACTAGATCGAAGAATGTGGACTGTAATTTTTTAGTGATCGGTCCCATTTCTCCGTTACCGATTTTTCTCTTATCCACTTCACTCACCCAAGCGATCTGCACTCCGGTCCCGGAGAAGAAGATCTCATCCGCGATATAAAGTTCACTTCGAGTGATATCTCTTTCGATAATTTCGTATCCGGCGTCTTTTGCAAGTTGCAGAACGGATCGCCTTGTAATACCTTCTAGTAAAGAAGAAGAGATAGATGGAGTGATGATCTTTCCGTCTCTAACTAAGAAGATATTTTCTGCGGAACCTTCGCTTACAAAACCTCTTCCGTCTAAGAAGATTGCTTCGTCATATCCGTTTTGAACTGCTTCCGATTTTGCAAGCGCTGAGTTTACATATCCACCGGAAACTTTGGAGAGAGTAGGGATGACTGTATCGTCGAACCTTCTCCAACTAGAAACCATAGTAGTCAGTCCGCGTTTGGTATCTAAGTAGTCGTCTAATTCTAAAACATAAATTGCGAGTTCTGTCGGAACATCATGGAATCTAGGAGAAAGTTGCAGAGCGGAAGTATATATGAACGGTCTAAGATATACGTTCCTTCTGTATCCCGATTGTTTTAGCAGATCTAAAGTTATGTCACGGAGTTCTTCCGGAGTTTTTGTGAATTGTAACTGCATGATCTTAGTAGAATTCACAAGCCGTTTATAATGATCTAAGATCCTGAAAACGTATAAGTTATCGGAACTAGGATCATAATAACCTCGAATACCTCCGAAGACCGTGGTTCCATATTGTAACGCGTGAGTTTTGATGTTTATATTTGCTTCGGACTCCGGGACTATTTTTCCTTCGAAGTAAGAGAGTTTCTTGATGGATTCGGGCATGTACAGGGAACCTGAAAGTGATACTATTGATTACATGATTCTAAGCATAGGCTCTACTGTCGACTAATGATCGATCCTAAAAGAGCTTATGCAGGAGTGCTAGGTCTGAATGAATTCTTCTTTTTTTCCCAATCGTTTTGATTGTGTGGTGGTCGGTGCAGGTCATGCAGGCTCCGAAGCTGCCTATGTCTCATCTATCGGTGGCGCTAGAACTTTGCTTATCACAATGAACCTAGACACGATCGGACAGATGTCTTGCAACCCTGCTATCGGTGGGATCGCAAAAGGACATATGGTTCGAGAAGTAGATGCACTCGGTGGTTTAATGGGAAAGGTTATCGATGCAACAGGTATCCAATTCAAAATGTTGAATACTTCCAAAGGTCCTAGTGTTTGGGCACCGCGTGCTCAAGCGGAGAAGAAGGAGTACCAACTCAAAGTAAAACATACACTTGAATCCATACAAAACTTATCCATCAGACAAGATACGGTAGAAGATCTTTTGATAGAAGGAGATCGTATTGTTGGAGTTCGGACAGGAAGAGGTTTCGAAATATTCACCAATCATGTGATCTTAACTACCGGAACATTCTTATCTTCTATCGTTCATATAGGAACTTATCAGAAAGAGAACGGAAGATTCGGAGAACCTACGGTCAAAGGCCTTTCTCATTCACTTGCTAAGTATAATTTAAAATTAGGAAGATTGAAAACGGGAACTCCCCCGAGAATCCATAAAAATTCCGTGGATCTTTCCGTGATGAGCGTGCAAGAGGGTGACCCGGATCCTTCTCCTTTTTCTTTTTCTACAACGAAGATCACTCGTAGACAGATCCCTTGTTATATCACTTACACGAATGAAAAAACTCATCAGCTGATCAATGAGAACATTCATCTTTCTCCTATGTATTCGGGTCAGATCAAATCGACCGGGCCTAGATATTGTCCTTCTATCGAAGATAAGATTGTTCGTTTTGCCGATAGAGAGAGACACCAAATCTTTTTAGAACCCGAAGGTTACGACACACAAGAGATCTATTTGAATGGAGTCTCTACTAGTCTTCCGGAGGAAGTACAATGGAAACTCGTACGTTCGATAGCTGGTCTAGAAGAAGCAGAGATCTTAAGACCTGGATATGCGATCGAGTACGACTATGTGGATCCGACTGAACTAAAACCGACCTTAGAAACTAAAAAGATCAAAGGTCTTTATCATGCGGGACAGATCAACGGCACAACAGGTTATGAAGAAGCTGCGGCCCAGGGTTTAGTTGCCGCTTATAGTGTACTTTCTTCTTTAAGAGGGGAGGAGCCGATGTTGTTCTCCAGAGGTGAGTCTTATATCGGAGTTCTTGTAGATGATCTAGTTCATAAAGGTGTAGAAGATCCATATAGAATGTTCACATCTCGCGCGGAACATAGACTTCTTTTGAGACAAGATAATGCGGACCAAAGACTCATGAAGTACGGATATAAGATGGGTCTTGTTTCGGAAGAAACTTTCAATGAGATGACTACCAGGTACAAAAAAATCTCCGATGTTAAGGAGAAAATACAATCCACTCCGCTAAAACCTCTACCTGAGTTCGAAGCTTTACTAGAAAGAAAAGGCATCCAAAGTTTGAAGTACGGCGCTAAGTTGGATTCCTTTTTGAAAAGACCTGAGATTGCTCTCGAGGATATTAAATTCCTTTTACCTGAGTCTGAAGAATTGAGCGCTCAAGACAGAAAAGTGATCGAAATGGAGATCAAATACGAAGGTTATATTAAAAGAGAACAGGATACTATCGATTGGAAGAATCGATATCTCACTACTCCTATACCGGAGACAATCGATTACTCTTTGGTACCAGGCATTAAGAAAGAAGCCATCCAGAAACTTACGAAACATCGTCCTTTAAATTTAGAAAAGGCGGCTCAGATCTCTGGTGTAGATCCAAGTGATATTGATATGCTTCTTTTCTACATCAAAGGAAGGAAACCGAGTCCGGTTTAAACTTCTCTAAGGACTACTGAAGAAACGAAAAATCCCCGGGTTGCCTCGGGGTTTTTTTATTCACTTTTGCAGATTATTATATTTGGGATGTTGATCTGAAACTGCGTGTTGGAATTCCAACGTTTCACATGAAACGTTTTCATAAAAAGCACTCAAGGATATATAAACTATCTAAAAGAGGTCTTCAAAGCTACATCAGAGATTGATTTTTTCGATCTTCACAAAAACGTTATAACTTCTATTCCGAAAGAGAAAGGTGTCGTCTTAGATCTTGGTGCTGGCGTAGGAAGAGATGCATTTATCTTCTCTAAGATGGGACCACTCAGTCATCGTAGTGGAACCACTTAAAGAATTTGTTACTCGTAAAGAACGAACCAAGCTGGATGAAGAACAAAGAGAATGTTATTTGGACTAGGTCGGCCATTCAGAAAGTTTAAAAACATAGTCCAGACTTTTAAGCTCTTGGTTCTTGAAATTTGCTAGATATCAATTACCTAATTTTTAGTGCGCAGGGTATGAAAAAGGGAGAGCAAGTGCCCTCCCTTTTAAGCGTTTCACGTGAAACGTAGATGATTATTTTCCGTAAACAAGCTCATGAGTTTTTTCTACGGCCCATTTATCTCCTTGCTTGATCAAGTAAGTGAACTGCTGCAATCGATTGTCCTTGTCCCAGATGAGCCGGTTCATTCTTTCAATCGTTCCCTGAACATTCATGCGGCTCAGAAGTTTTCCATTCGAATCGAAAGTAAGAACCGTAGATGCCGCTTGTTGTTTGTCTTCATTATAGATATTCTGTTGAAATAACCCTGGCTTGTTTGGGTCCTTAATGATCGCAAATCTTTCCGTCAGTTTTGCATCAGCCCACTCGGTTTGAGCTTCTTTCACTAAACCATTTTCACCCCAAGAGAGGATCGTGCAGGTAAGTATATTCTTTCCATTCTGATCGACTAGTTCGATGGAAGAAAGAACTCCCGCTTTATTATATCCGAAGTTTTTGGACTCAAGGTTTACTCCATCTTTATTATACAATTCTTCTTTCAGGATTTTACCGTCTTTGTATACGAACTTAGTGAAACCGTCCGGCTTTCCATCTTGTCCTATATAGTTTTCTTTAACTAATTTTCCGGAAGGATCATACTCATACTTTGCAGTATAGATCAAATTTCCTTTGGAATCTTTTACTAGTTCTTGGGTTGGCCCACCTTTTTCGAAACCTAGTATGATCCTATCCGTATGAGACCATTTTCCTGGAGTGAAGGAATGGATAGGGCTGATGCAGAAAATAAAAACGAAGGAGAAGAATACTCTTTTTAACATGGAGACTACCTCCTTCTAGACATCGACTATTTGTATAAAATGTTAAGAGTCTTTTTAGGAAATTTGAATGGGTTTCTTCCGTAATGATACCGGATTAAGATCAGATATTGGGGTCTTTTCTTCTTATAGTATCTGTATGATTCTTGAAATCTCATCTTAATCGAATCGGAGAACTACATAAAATTATAACATTCCATTCTCGGAATCAAAGGAAAACTCCTTGCAGGGGTGCGATGACGGAATATTTTTTTACGGGCTTCTACACCCAAAACATTAGAAGCCAATAAAGAAAGATTAGTGGAGAGGAAATATGTCCCTCAAAAAAATCGGGATCACGGTCCTTGCTCTTATTGCGATCTTCGTACTTTATACGATCGCATTCACGGAAAAGGGGATCAAACCCATCCAACCGGAAGCAACCATTCCAACCTTAGATTACTCGGCTCTCAGTGAAGAGGCGGCAAAAGATTTACAATCTTATATTAGAATAGCAACGATCAGAGGTAAAGAGAAGGAGGGCGCACTCTTTTTGAAATCTATCTTAGAGAAAAGGGGAATTCCTTCTCGCATCATTGAATATCCTGGTAAGCCGGACAGAGCATCGCTTATTGCCGAGTTGAAAGGTAAAGATACAACGAAGGAAGGTTTAATACTTACGAATCATATCGATGTTGTAGAAGCTGATGCCAAAGATTGGGAAGTTCCTCCATTCTCGGGTGTAAGAAAGGGAGATCGAATTCATGGAAGAGGTGCAGTCGATGTCAAGGGTCTTGGCATCATGCAATTATATGCTTTCTTACTTATTCATGAAAAGAAGATTCCATTAGAAAGAAATTTAATGTTCCTTGCGATCGCAGACGAAGAAAGCCGCTCGGAATACGGAGCTAAATTCTTAGTAGATAAACATAAAGAAATATTTAACGGATATGAATATGTTTGGAACGAAGGTGGGACCGGATCCAAAGACATCGCAATCAAAGGATCTAAAGTTTTTAATATTCAACTGGCAGAAAAAGGTGCTGTGTGGTTGGATTTAAAAGCCAAATCTATACCCGGGCATGGAAGTACACCTCCTGTAACTTATGCTGCAAAGTCCATGTTGGATTTTTTGCAGGAAGTACAGAATATCGGAAACAAGACGATGATTAAGGATGAAACCGCCGCGTTCTTTTATTCATTAGGAGACATTAGTAATTTCCCGGATTCGTTTGTGTTAAAGAGATCTAGAAATCCGGTGTTGTTCTTGATTTTAAAAAGTGTGATCAATTCTAACCGACATCTTAGAGCAATGACTAGGAACACGGTAAGTATAACCGGGATCGATAGTCATCCGGTTGGAACGAATGTGATTACTTCCGAGACAACAGGTTCCTTAGACATCCGAATTCTTCCCGGATTTGATGAGAAAAAGTTCTTCGAAGAAATTAAAGCGCTCGGAGAAAAATACGGAGTGGAAGTTAGCGCTCGCCACTTAGAGTCCGGCAGTATTTCTCCAATGGACGGATTATTATTTAGAGTTCTTGCAGGAACCGTAACTGCGGTAGAGCCGGGATCAATCGCCACTCCATTCTTATCACCAGGGACCACGGACAGTTCTTATCTCAGACAGATCGGATTAAAATGTTACGGACTCATTCCCGCATTACTTTCCTCGGAAGAGATAGACGGAATTCATGGTAAGAATGAGAGCATGAGTGTTTCTCAGCTCAAGATGGGGATTGAAATTTTATTCAAATCCATTATAGAATACAATCACCAAGTCGCAAAGTAGAATGACAGAAACAGAGACAAGCCATCCGGACTTTACCCATGATCCGGATGGGATCCAAGCCGCAGTAAAATATAGATTCCCAAAAGACGCAGAACTGATCCGTCCCTTATTCGATTGGGAACTTGTCTCTTCATTCTTATCCTTCTTAAAAGATAAAAACCAAGCGGGTGGATTTTTCTCCAAAAGAGATACAAATGAGATCCTAGATCGCCATGTTTTAGAATCTATCTTTCACGTTTATAAGATCCGTAGCATACTCGGATCGTTTAACAAGATGAAGGTGGGAGATGCTGGCACTGGTCCAGGCATACCAGGCTTCTTCTTTCGTTGTTTAGTAGAGAAAGAAAGGCCTACATTGGTTCTGTTGGATTCACAAAGAAGAAAGCTCTCTCATACGGAAAACTTTGTGAAAGAGAACAAGATTGCAGGTGTTGAATTCCTTTTTGCAAGAGCGGAGGACTGGAAAACTGACTGGAATTTGGGTGTTTCAAGGGGATTCGTGCCTTACCCTTGGAGCGCAGAAGTCTTAAGTAGATGTATTATAAAAGGTGGATATTATGTCCCATTTATTGGGAAAGACGAGTTTGATGCTAAGATTGAAAAGAAGATCTTAAAGGACAGTGGTTTTGAAGAAGAGAAAACTGTCTTCTTGCCTGAACTTGAATTTTTAGGCATGCGACATATTAAATTCTTGAAAAAGGTCGGATCGGCAAGGCAAGGTATCCCTAGGGCTTGGAAGCTTCTCGAAAAGGAGAGCAAAGAATTCTATGGGAAAGATAGTATCCATTAGTAATCAAAAAGGCGGCGTAGGAAAGACTACTACCTCCATCAATCTTGCGGCAAATCTAGCTGCGATCGGCAAAAAAGTACTGATCGTAGATTTTGATCCGCAAGGTAACTCAGGATCCGGTTTAGGATTTGAGATCAACACTCTCCAAAACACTTCTTATGAACTTTTGATCGGAGAATCTTCGGCAGCGGAATGTATCAAAAGGACCGATATCGAAAACCTTCATATCATTCCTTCCAATATCAATTTGTCGGGCGCAGAAGCCGACTTATTGGGCGAAGAAAATCGTGAGTTTCGTTTAAAAAATGCGATCGGTCATTTGAGAACCGAGTACGATTATATCCTGATCGACTGTCCTCCTTCTCTTGGTGTTCTTACCATCAATGCATTGTCTGCGGCTGATAGTGTGATGATCACTCTCCAAACGGAATATTTTGCTTTGGAAGGATTGACTCAGTTAATGAAGATCATCTCATTAGTTCAGGAAAAATTAAATCCTTCTCTCGAACTCGAAGGTGTATTGCTTACGATGTTCGATAAGAGAACCAATCTTGCGCAACAAGTTGCAGAAGATGTTAAGTCTTATTTTAAAGAGAAAGTATATACTACGGTTATCCCAAGGAACATTAAACTTTCGGAAGCCCCTTCTTTCGGTAAGTCCATTCTTTCTTATGATCCGGAAGGGATCGGAGCTCAAAGTTACAGAAGTCTCGCGTTAGAAGTCGCCGGTAAAAATTAATGAGTGCTAGCGCAAAACCGAAAGCATTAGGAAGGGGACTCGGAAATTTAATCCCTGTTTCGGAAGAAAGATCTTTCAAAGAAGCGGGAGGAGAAGGTTCACTCAAAGAAGTAAAACTTTCCGAGATCCGTCCGAATCCCGATCAACCCAGACGAACTTTTAACGAAGACTCTTTGCGCGAACTTGCGGAGACAATCAAGGCGCATGGAGTCATCCAACCTATCGTAGTAAAAGATACCGGTTCCGGATACGAGATCATCTCCGGAGAAAGAAGATACCGCGCGTGTAAAATCGCAGGCTTCATGAAAATTCCGGTCGTTGTTAAAAAGGCCAATGTCCAACAAACTTTGGAAATGGCTCTTATTGAAAATATTCAAAGAGAAAATCTAAACCCGATCGAAGAAGCCTTAGCTTACAAGACTCTCTCCGAAAAATCAGGATTAAAGATTACCGATATCGCATCTCGCGTCGGTAAAAATAGAGCCACAGTTTCCAATTTAATTCGTCTTTTACAATTGCCTGATTCCGTTATGGATCTGGTAAAGAACGGAAGAATATCCGAAGGTCATGCAAGACCGCTACTTTCAATTGCTGATCGTAAAAAATCGGAGCAGCTTGCGTATCAAATTGCTGAGAAAGGTCTCACGGTTAGACAGGTAGAAGACATTGTAGCAAATCTAACGGAAGAAGCACCAGTCAGAGAAAAGAAAAAATCCAAACGTAAAGAAGTGGATATCGTAGAGCTTGAGAATAAGTTCCGTAAAAAATATTCTATGAAAGTCGATATCACTCATAATTCTTCCTCTGGAAAAGGAAAACTTAGCATCGCGTATCCGAGTTTGGATGCTCTGCAAAAAGTTTTAGACGCTTTGGGCCTATAACCTGTATAAATACTTTGTTTGCTTGAGAATAAATTAATGGCTGGTTTGAGCAGCAGAACGAATATCATCTATGCCTTCTGACGAATCGGAATTTTTTTATATTCTAAGAGTGCGTTATTCGGAGATCGATGCACAAGCGGTAGTATTTAATGCACATTATCTAACCTATTTCGATACGGCTCTGAATGAGTACATGAGATATTTAAAGTACGATTATATGGGTGAGTTAGAGAAGAATGGCCTCGACTTTGTAGTCACTCGCGCTCTGATCGAATATAAATCTCCTGCAAGATTCGACGAAGAACTAAAAATCTATGTGAAGGCGGGAGAGATCAAACCTGCCAGCATCCAATGGAATATACAGGTTCGCAAATTAACCGATAATAGTTTGGTTTGTACGGGAGAATTGACCTGGGCGTTTTTACAATTGGAATCCAGAAAACCGGCAAAACTTCCGGAAGTGTTTAAGAACTTAAGTTCTAAATCCCGATCTTAATTCATTAGATCTACTAATAAACCGCGAATATCTTCCATTCTTTTCATCAGGTCAAAGGTAGAATTTTCAGGATGAATGATGAAGTCCGCTAGAGTTTGGATCTTATCGTCTACGATCTGAACTACTTGGTAAACTTTCTCGGAACCGCCTCTCGCCCTGGTTCGCAAAGTTTCCAAACTTGTATTTCTATCCATGACTTCTTTTAAAATACCCTGAACGATCCTTTTGTAAACTTCCAGATTTGCATACGTTGGAGATTTTAAAAAATTTCTCTCAGCATCTGGAAGATCTCTAAGCAAAGAATTTAGATCTCTCGTTCTTTCCTGGTTATAGGGAAGAAGATGTTCGACTAAGTCGAAAAATTCACTTTTCGAATCCGGTATTTGGGAATCGGATACGGAACTTGGAACAGGTTGGTATAAGGAAGAACTTAGGGAAAGTCCGAAGTCTCTTTTTCTACGTGATTCAGTTCGAGGGTCTTTTTGTTGAGATTGGATCTTCAATGAGTGGTCGGGTTAATCTTACAATTTCCCTCGAATTGTACTCCCTCTTCCATAACTACCTTTGGAGTGATGATGTCACCTTTCATACGGCAGCTAGCGAGTAGAGTCACTCGTTCCGACGCGAATATATTCCCATTAATTTCACCGCCGGCGACGACAATACGAGCTTTAATATCCGTATCGACGATTCCGGTCTTTCCGATTAGGACTTTTCCATCGGTTTTTATGGTTCCCCTAAAAATACCGTCAATACGTAGAAGCCCGGAAAGTTTGAAGTCTCCGCTAAATTCGGCGCCTTCGCCGATGATACTATTTACCGCTAATTGCTCTTCTGTATGGGCCATCAGTCTTGGATCTGGTTCAAGAATGCAAAAGGATCGATCGCTCTGGTACCCACATGAATTTCATAATGAAGACTGTACTGAGGGCTGTTTTCCGATTTTCCAACGAAACCTAATACTTCGTTTTTGGAAATTTGCTGATTCGCTTTCACTTTTACACGATCCAAATTCGAGTAAATCGTTTTCCAACCGAATTTATGAGCAACTTTTACAAAATAGCCGGTGTTACGAGTGTATCCTATCTCATAAACTGTTCCGGGTGCGGTCGCAACTACTTCCGATCCTGGGAAAGCCCCGATATCCAATCCGTTGTTGAAGTCTCTACGAGCCGTAATCGGATTCAAATATTCTCCGTAAGGGTAAAGAACATATCCTTTTACCGGCCAAATGGACGGGGTTTGGCGAATTAGATTTTTACGTTTTTTTAATATGCTTATGATCTCTTGCGTAAGTTCGTTCGCTACCTTGAGATTGTGAACGTCTTCTTTTAATCGGAATACTTCCGCTCCAGGGGCTGGATTCTTATCGGAACCGAGAGCAAGTTTTTCAGCCCCGCCGATTCCTTTTGCAACTTTGGAATTGTCTCCTGTCAGTCTTCCGTAAAGTGCTCCCACATGATTGTGGTAGTATTCGACATGCTCGTGAAGACTATCGATCTCTTCCTTCATTTTTGCAGACTGACGAATGAAGTCCTGGTTGGATAAGTTCAGCTCAGTCAACTGGTGAATGGATCCTGAGTGACTAAGAACATTGATAGAACTGATAAGAAGAAGGACCAAAATTGTTCCGATAAAGATGGTGATCGCTCTGTAAGAGATATGAAAGTTGATCGTCTTTTGTTCGGAGTGGGGAATCACCATGACGGTGAGACGTTCTTTACCTTTCTTATTCCAATTTGCGATTTTGATATCTAACTTAAGCTTCAGATCTTGGTATTTATATCTGAGCCTATAATAAAGTAGTGCAAGGTAGGATTTAAGATTCAAGCTATTATGTCCCAAACCAACGAGTTTCCCCGTTCCGTTATTATGCTGTAAGGATTCTAAAAATTTATCTTTTCAGTCAATACAAATCGCGAAAACTGCCTTTTAAAAGCCGTTTTCATATGTACTCCATCATAGACACTCACTGCCACTTAGATATAATACAAGAGCAAGGGCAGGATATTGCAGAATCTCTAAAAAATGCAAAAGAATCCGGTATAAAAAAGATCGTCCAAATCGGGATCGACCTTGAGAGTTCGATTAGGGCGAAAGGTTTATCTGAAAAATTTTCAGATGAAGAGATCGAAATATTTTATTCGATCGGCTGCCATCCGACAGAGACTCATGAATTTCCTAAAAAAGAAGAAATTTTGACACTAGTCAAAGAAAATGTGACGGACCGAAAGTTATCCGCGATTGGAGAGATCGGATTGGACTATTATCACGATGCATCGACTAAAGCGTATCAGGCGGATGTGCTGCATTCTTTTTTAGAAGCGTCTTCTCGATATTCTCTTCCGGTAGTCATCCATTCCAGAGATGCGGCAGAAGATACGGTTTCTATTTTAAAGGAACATAGGGATAAGGCTTTCGGAGTGATCCATTGTTTTACTTACGATTATCCGACAGCGAAGCAGTTAGTGGATCTGGGATATTATATTTCTTTTTCGGGGATAGTTGCTTTTAAGAATGCAAGAGATATCCAAGAAGCCGCAGAAAAACTTCCTTTGGAAAGTATGCTGATTGAAACGGATGCACCATTTCTTGCACCACCTCCTTTCCGAGGAAAACGGAACGAACCTTCTTATACGAAATTCGTTTTAGAGAAAATGTTCTCACTCAGAAAAGAATCCAATGCGCAGGTTGAAAAAACTTTGTATAATAATTCCTTAAAATTCACGCAAAGGAAGGCGTATCATCATGATTGATCTGAAATATATTACGGACAATACGGAAGAATTAAAATCCAATCTGGAATTAAGAGGTTTTAAGGACATTGCAGTTTTGGATCAACTTGCCGAGATCATCCAAAAAAGAAAAGTTCTCCAAAAGGAAGCGGATGTATTCCGTGAAGAAAGGAACAAGGCAAGTAAGGAAATCGGAAAAGTAAAACAAGCTGGGGGAGATATTGCAACCGCTTCCGCCGCAGTAAAAGAGATTGGAGATAAGATCAAAAAGATAGAAGATGATCTGGAATCTCTCGAATCCAAGCTGCTCGAAATTAATTTAGGTCTTCCTAATATTCTGGATAAAGACGTTCCTGTCGGTAAGAACGAGCACGATAATAAAATTTTGTATGAAGTGGGAGAAGTCCGCGATTACAAATTTAAGCCAAAACCTCATTTTGAGTTGGGAGAAGCCTTAGGTTGGTTTAATTTCGAAAAGGGAACAAAACTTGCCGGCGCGAGAGCTTACACTTATTTTGGCATGGGCGCTAAACTGGAAAGAGCGCTTGCGAATTTTATGCTAGAAACTCATACCACTGACCATGGTTATACGGAAGTTTGGGTGCCGGTCATGGTAAACGACGAATGTATGACTACTACAGGGCAGTATCCAAAATTCAAGGATGAGTACTATCGCTTAGAGAGAGATGAACTCAATCTAATTCCAACGGCGGAAGTTCCGTTAACGAATTTATACCGGGATGAGATCATTCCGGAAAATTCACTACCCATCTCCATAACTGCCCATACCTCTTGTTTTAGAAGAGAAGCAGGTTCTTACGGAAAAGATACGAGAGGTCTAGTTCGTGTTCACCAATTCCAAAAAGTGGAACTCGTGAAATTTGCTCGTCCGGAAGACTCAGAAGAAGAACATAAAAAGATGCTCTCACACGCGGAGAATATCCTGAAAAAATTAGGGATCCGATACAGAGTGATGTTATTATGCAGCGGAGATATTTCGGCTGCTTCTTCCAAAACGTACGATTTGGAAGTTTGGATGCCCGGTTTGGATCGTTGGATGGAAATTTCTTCCGTTTCTAACTTCAAAGATTTTCAGGCACGACGTGGTAAGATCCGTTACAAATCAAAAGAAGGCAAAAATCAATTGGTCCATACATTGAATGGTTCCGGTTTAGCGATCGGAAGGACCTTGGCAGCCGTAATGGAGACGTATCAAAAAGAAGATGGAACAATCGAGTTCCCTGATGTTTTGAATAAATATCTCTGATTTTTTCTACGAAAAAGTATCAGGTTTTTTCCTAAAAGACAGATAGTTAGAGTATGGCTTCCGATACCCATACTCAATCCTCACCATTTTTTAAGACCGTCTCTATCTTATTTTGTTATTTTGTATTTGCAGGATTTTCCGTATCAGGGGCGGAAGATTCGCCCATGAAAGGGAAAGTTGCCCCTATAAAAGGAGAGATTAACACTTCTCTAAATGAATTCGGAATAAGCCTATCGGAAGATGGAAATACTTTATATTATTATTCTAAACGTAAAAATTCAAATTATTCGGATCTTTATAAATCCGTAAAAACCAAAGACGGTTGGGCTGCTGGCGAAGAAATTTCCGAATTAAATTCCCAATTCGACGATCAAAGTCCCTTCGTTATAGAGAATGAAAAAGCAATCATCTTTTCCTCTAATCGAGACGGAAGTATAGAGTTTAAATTAGGGAACGGTAAGATCGGAGTTTCTAGAGACCTTTACTTCGCCACCTTGAAAGACGGCGCTTGGGACAAAGTGACCAGACTTCCTCAAGAAGTGAACACTCCTGCAATAGAAGAGAATCCATTTTTAGCCGGTAGCTACCTATTCTTTACTCGTTATCCTTTCGGAAAAGTAGCAGAGTCCGATATTTATATTTCAGAATATAAGAATGGTTCTTGGAAAAAAGCGATCCGAATGGAAAGTCCTGTTAATACCGAATATGCGGAGATCGCTGCCACATTGAGTAGAGACAGTAAGTATTTGTATTTTTCCTCCAATCGTCCGGGTGGTTACGGTGGATTAGATATTTATAAAGTAGAGATCAAGGAAGACGGGACCTTCTCCGCTGCAGTTAACCTAGGACCTCTTATCAACTCTCCAGGCGACGAAGCATTCTACACGGAAACTCCTGACGGCAAAAATGCATACTTTTGTAGACTAGTGAAAGAGGGTGGCAATTACGATATTTACGAATTTTCAGCGAGTGAATGGGAAGAATTGAAGAAGAACAAAAAGATCTCTTTGGAATCGATTCACTTCCGAACAGGTTCTTTTGAGATAGAAGAAAAATCTTTTGAAATTTTAGACAGATTGGTCTCTTTCTTAAATGAAAATCCTTCCATAAAATTGAAAATTACCGGACATACGGATTTACACGGAGATCCGAGCGACAATTTGGAATTAAGTCGTAATCGGGCTGCAGCGGTGAAAGATTACTTGGTCAAAAAAGGAATTTCATCCGGTAGGTTTACCACAGACGGCAAGGGAAGTAAGGAACCGATTTATCCGGAAAAAAGCCCGGAAATGGACCGCAAAAATCGCAGAACCGAATTTCAAATATTAGAATAGACTAAAAATTCCTTTAACAACCGGAAGATGCCGATAACATAGGTATCATGAAAATGCGGGAGCAGTTTCAGTCGGCAATTCTTTCGGCAATTGTCCTTTTTACCTCCATAGACCTATATTCTCAAACCAAAACAATCCCCTCCAGGTTGGATTCTGTCCTTTCCAAGAAGGAATTGGTAGTCGGGGTCAATCGTGTCTACGAACCTTTCTATATCCAAGATCCGAAAGAAGGTTTTCCGGGTTTTGATATGGAACTGGCAAAACTAT
Organism: Leptospira sp. B5-022; assembly: GCF_000347035.1. Classification (GTDB taxonomy): domain Bacteria; phylum Spirochaetota; class Leptospiria; order Leptospirales; family Leptospiraceae; genus Leptospira_B; species Leptospira_B cinconiae. The sequence continues at coordinate 20,985 of NZ_ANIJ01000029.1, read as the reverse complement.
ATGCTGATTACTTGGGAGTTGCGCTCAAAGTGAAACCTCTCAAAACCTTTCGACAATTTTCGGATGAGATCTCTGCAGGAACGATAGACATTGCTATGGCTGGGATGTCAACGGACTTGAGCCGCGGAAAAACGGTTACCTTTTCGGACCCTTATCTTCTTACAACTCCAGCCGGTCTGGTAAATAAACGTTCCCTTCCCCCGGAGCCGGAAGGTAGTATAGTAACTACTAGGACTTTTAAATCTTTGGAAGATTTATCGGTACTGAATGCTCTTTCATTTTCAGTTAGATCCAATACTACAAATCATAATTATCTTTTGAGGAGATTTGGTAAGAACCAAATCTATAGCTATCTATCGGATTCAATCGCGATAGACGCTTTGACTAAAGGAAATGTGATTTGTTACGTAGCAGATAGTTTATATATTCTATCATTATTACAAAAACAACCTAGTCTAAAAGCGAACTATGTAGCTCTAGTGAATCCGGTTATGGATGAGTATATTAGCGCCGCATTACCTTTGAACGATCTAGTCTTTACGGACAATTTTAATTTCTTTATCAAAGAATTAAAAAGAACAGGCGTGATCGAAAGTCTCCGTTCTAAATATTTTCTAGGAAGCGGTTGGGTAAAATAATTCGTGTTGGATTCTCCGTCTCAAAAGATCCGAATTCTCGCCCTAGTTATCCTTGTTCTTTTTGGCCTCTCTGTTTCTGCTCAGGAAGTAGAGGAAAAAACAAAGATTGATTTTCAGGGGAACTACCGGGTGCGTGGATTTAGTCTGGGAAGAGATATTTATACTTCGAGACAAACGCCTGTTACACCTTACAACCGATCGGATTTTCTACAACAATACAATCAGGACACTCTGACTAAGTACCAAAATGAGCTAGCAGCTAGACAGAAAGGTTATCCAAGTACTCTCAGTCCTCAAAAGGAAGATACAACCTATTACGATACTAGGATGACATTGAATATGAACTTTTCGACTTCGAAATATTTCGAAGCGTTGGTGGGTGTTCAAATTGGTGACGTTATTTTCGGGGGAAGAGGAGTTAATCAGACTTCTAACGTGGGGCCCGGTCAAGGTGGAGAAGCCTCATTCAGTTCTGCTGTGAATATGCAGACGAACTTTTTATATCTAAACTTTAAATTACCGGAGAAAAGTTTTACTGCTAGAGTTGGTTTACAACTTTTTACCTCTGCACAAGGAAGAGTTGTGTTCGTTCCGGGAACAGGCGTGAATTTAACCAAGGATATCCGGGATTGGAACACTACGATAGAAGGCGGTTGGTTTGTAGCAAAACAGAATAATCTCACCGACTTGGACAGAAATACGTTTGCAGATAAAAATTACCAAGGCTCCAACGTTTATTTTTATAAGATCAAAACGAGTTTTTTTAATAACGCAAAACATGAACTATACAGTTTTTATTTGGATGATAACCTAAGGGATGTTCAAGACGTGAACGGTGTGTACGGATTGGTTTCCAGGACCAGCGACGCGAATCAATTGTTCTGGCATGGTTTATTTAACGAATTTAATTTTTCAGATTTTACATGGACTATTCACGGTATTTACAATCACGGAACTGTTAAATCTTTGAATCCATACAGGGATGCCGATGGTAATGAGATCCAACAGAAGTACGACTTGTATAAGATCAAAGGAGGATTTTTTGATACACAATTATCTTATCGCTATAATGAATCCATAAGTATTACTTCCATGATTTCCGGTTCTACCGGCCGACCCGGTTACGAAAAGGATGGCACCAGATCCAACTTGCATGGGAACGGTTATCGAACTTTGTTCCCCGGATATTCTCTTTCTAATATTGCGAACGACTTTACGGGAGGTTACGCATTATTTTCCGGTAGAGACATGAGCGGTTTGTACGAGTACGGAATATTTACGGATATCGTTCTATCCGGACCCTTGGTTTTGACTTTAGGATATTATAGATTGTACGGGACCAAGTCTCCTCTCATCGATAATAATAGATTTTACAATGAGGAAAACTTCTATCACACCTCAGCTTATTTCGGTCAGGAATATAACGTAAATCTAAGATGGAGTGCATTTCGAGATATGCAGATACTTTTACGTTCCGGCTATTTCGTAGCAGGTAACGGATTGAAAGCTTATTTAGATACGACACAGGGAACAATCCTAAGAGAATTGTTCGTCACAGCGGAGCATAGGTTCTAAAGTTTGAGTCGTGAGCGGATCGCTCTACCTAACGTGTATTGGTCCGCGAGTTCTATGGAACCACCGACTGTGATCCCGTAAGCGATCCTAGTAACAGTTACATTAAAATTCTTTAATTGATGATTCAGATAATCCGCTGTTGCATCCCCTTCTAAAGTAGGGTTGGTCGCAACTAAGACTTCTTTTAGATCTTCGGGTTCGATTCTATTTAAAAGTTCTCGAATGCGGAGATCTTGAGGTCCTACTCCTTCTAAAGGAGAGATGACTCCGTTGAGCACATGGTATCTTCCTTTGAATTCTCCCGTGTTCTCTATGAAAAATACGTCTTCCGGTTGTTCTACTACACAAACTGTATGGCTGTCTCTTTTTTCGGAGAGGCAAAGATCGCAGATCTCTTCTTCAGAATAAGATCCGCAGCGGGAACAAAAACGGATCCTTCCCTTTACTTCCGATAAACTTTGGATGAAGCCGTTAAAAACGGCAGGATCTTGTCTCAATAAATGAAAACTGATACGGTAAGCGCTTTTTCTTCCGATACCTGGAAGGGAAGAAAGCGCATTTACCATTCCTTCAATCAAATGTTCAGCCAAGGTTACCGCCGAATAATTTGGAAATTTCAGAGAGATCTATTCCGCCCGTGATCGATTTTAATTCGTATTCGGCGGCCTGCTTTGCTTTTTGAATAGCGTCGTTGGTTGCCGCCATTACTAGATCTTCTAACATTTTATTATCTTCTGAATCGAATAACGCACGATTGATCTTTACATCCACGATAGAACCGTCCCCGGTAGAAGTAACCTGGACCATTCCTGCGCCTGCATCACCCATCACTCTCAGGTTGGAGATCCTTTTTTTGATCTCTTCCATTTTACCTCGCATTTCTCCCATCTTGGAGAAAATTTCGGATGCGTTCTTTAAATTTTCAAACATGGCTTTTATCCTAGAGTCCCAGCTTAGGCACTTTGGAAGGATCTACATCCGTTCCTAAAAACTCGTTTTTGAAAGATTTTTCCCATTCTGCGTCTTCGGAAGAAACATTTTTTGCCATATCTTCCAAAGAGGAAAGTGGTCCTGATTTTTGTTCCTGAGGGATTTCTTTCTTCTCTTTAGACACAATTGGGGCTGCTGTCGGAGCTGGAGTTTGTAATTCTTTGGGTGGCGTAGTTGCAGCTTGTTTCTTAGGAACCTCGAATGTAGTGGTAGGTGAGTTCGAATCCTGGTCTTGGATCATCAGTATGAGATGATTGATCCTATCTACAAGTCCCGCAAGGCTCGGTTTTGCCAGGTCTTCCGTAAGTTTTTTAATCTGTATCTCTATGAAAATTTTGATCTCGAAAGAGTTTCTCAAACGAAGAGTTTTTACTTTTTCGAATAATTCGAATAAACGAAAAGAAAGTTTGTTCAAAGCGATCGGATCTATGGATTCGAAATCCTTTCTCATCTTGATCAGATCCTCTCTCGGATAGTTTACTGATTCGGAATCCGCTACGGAATCTTTCAATAAACATAATGTATGAGTGAACTCGATCGAATCCCAAAGGAATTTGAAGATATCCTGACCTTCTTGGTATAAGTTCTCAATAATCTGTAAGGACTTGGAAGAATTTTCGGCATCTACCAGACTTTTGATAAAGTCGGATAAAAAATCGATCCCATGGTAACCGATCATTTTTCTGATCTCTGATCCTAAGAGTCGATTGTCAGTGAATACAAGAGCTTGCTCCATGAAGGAAAGCATATCTCTCACGGAACCGTCACCTTTCTTTGCTACCCAAAACAATCCTTCGGAATCGTACTTGGTTTTTTCTTCCTTACATAAATTCTCCGCATAATCTTGGAGAACGGATAAAGGGACTTTTTTAAAAATAAAGTCTTGGCATCGGGATAGAATGGTTTCCGGAATTTTATGATACTCGGTAGTAGCCAAAACGAAAACCACATGAGCAGGAGGCTCTTCCAAGGTTTTTAAAAGTGCATTGAAAGATTGGTCCGTAAGCATGTGCACCTCGTCTATGATGTACACTTTGTACTTACCGCCCATCGGAGTGAACTTTACGTTATCTCTAAGTTCTCTGATATTTTCTATCCCGCGATTACTCGCAGCATCTATCTCCAGAACATCTCCCGAAATTCCTTTCGTGATCTCTTGGCAAGAATCGCATTGATTGCAAGGTTCGTTATCGATCGGATTTTGACAGTTCAGCCTTTTTGCAAAAATCCTAGCGATTGTAGTTTTTCCTACACCACGAGGACCGAAAAAAATATACGCATGACCTATCTTTCCGGATTTAACCGCATTTTGTAATGCACCGATCGCTAGATTCTGATGGATTACGTCCTGGAATCTTTGAGGGCGGTATTTGCGGGAGAGAACTTCGTGATTTCCGGCCATAGGTTTGTAATTTTACCAGATAGCCCGAGACAAGAAAGGAGGAAAAGCCTAAAAGTCCGTCTAATTTCTCTTATCTTTGAAGAAAGTTTTGAATAACTCTGTGGTCGTTTCAGATTTAATTAGGACAAGTTCTGGAAAAAAATTTCTGCTATAAATGGTTTCTAAAGGAAGAGAAGAAATCCCTTCTCCCAATTTTGCAGGTACCAGATATGCTACTTTAGGGATTCTAGAAAGAAGAATAGAACCCCCGCACATTAAACAAGGCTCTAGAGTGGTAATGAGGATACAATCAGTGAGGTATCGTTCCTTGCAGATCCGTTTTGCTTCGGAAATCGCAAGAAGTTCGCTATGTAAGGAAGAATCTTCCGAAATTTCCACCGAGTTGAAAGCTTCACAAATAAGACTTCCGTTTTTGTAAATTTGCGTGAAACTTGGGATCTCTTCCGAATTTTGGCTTCGAATTTCTTCAAATCGGTCTAAAAAAACCTTAAGGAATGGTTCTATAATTTCTTGGCTCATTTTCGGTTTCTATTTCTGTTTCTCTTTTAAATTCTTCTTGCTCTTAGCGTATGTAAATGGTTTTTTCAAGCGCATGATTCTTTCGGCCAAATTGATGAGACCGGCCGGTTCTTCCGCAAAGTCCAACACTCTACTTGTACGTTTAAATTCTCCTACGGGACCTGTTTCCTCTCAAAGGCAACCTTTAATCTTAGGCCTGGCCTTGGACAGAAGTTGGTCCATGAAAGGAAACAAGATGGATTCTGTCATCCAGGCTTCTTCCTCCCTGGTCAATTGGTTGACCCGTCGCGATTTTTTAACCGCCGTTGCTTACGCAGAGGATGTTCAGGTCATCCAACCTCTTGTTCCGTTGGCCGAAAAAAATTCCGTCATTCATAGATTGAATTCTATCCAAGTAGGTACTTCCACCAACCTAAGCGGTGGATGGCTTCATGTTCTAAGAACTTTAGAATTACATCCGATTGCGGACGGTTATAAAAGGGTGATTCTTCTTACTGATGGAAATCCAACATTAGGGATCAAGGATCCTGTTCAGTTGATCCAGATCGCGGCAGATGCCTATAAAAAAGGAATCAGTACGACTGTGATCGGTTTTGGTAACGACTTCAACGAAATACTTTTGAAAGAGATCGCGGAATCGGGAGGAGGTAATTTCTACTATGTGGAAACTCCTGAAGAGACCGGTGATATTTTCTTCAAAGAATTCGGTGATATCGGGACCTTATACGCGCAATCCATAGAACTCAAAGTGGATTTTCCAAAAGGAATGGATTATTTGGACTTAGTCTCTGAAGTTTCTTCTTACCAAGAACCCGATCCGGAAGAGACAGGACGCGCTAAAACATTAGTATTAGAAGTCGGAGACATGAGAGCGGACGATGTTAAGAGCATCGTAGTCCAGCTTCGCCCGACCAAAAAAGATACTCCCGCAAATATTAATATTTCCGCAAGTTATTACGAGCTAACCGACGGCGCAAAACTTGAACAAAAAACCATAGATATTCCTTTGGATTGGAGGGACGACTCTGCCAAGGAAGATGCGGATGTTGTTGTCGAGGCAACCATCGCTAAAACCGGAAAAGGTTTAAGAAAAGCGGGAACACTTTTGAAAGAAGGTTATACGGAAGAATCCATTGCTCTCCTAAACGATCTGATCAAAGATATAAACGAGAAGGAAGAACTGGCGCCTGAAGTTTTGCAAACGCTTGGCTTTAGGGTAAGTTCTTTAAAAAATCGGATCCTGGAAAATTCTCCTACTGCCGCAAAACATTTAGTGGCTTCCGCTTCCGAGCTACAGTACGGAGCATTGGAAAATTTCCCGGACGATGGAGTGGAATACCACGATCAGATCTTTGCGTATCGTACGAATGAAGATATAGATCTTTATCGATGCCCTGAGATCAAAACTGCTATCCAAGAAAAGATGAAAGAAGGTTACAGATACATCGTATTCAATCTGGCTAAATCTTCGTATATCGATTCTTCCGCGATCGGTATGTTGATACAGATCGCAGGCTGGCTCAGAAAAAGAGGCGGAGAATTGATCGTAAGTAATCTAAGATCTTCTGTTAAAAAAGTATTCTCGATCACTCGATTAGAATCTCATATCCGTGCTTCCGAAACGGAGGAAGAGGCCCAAAGTTTATTGAAAGCCTGGATAGAAAGTAAGGCGGTTTAGCTTAGTAAGCTTTCCGCTGCGAGTATTGCATCCTTTACTTCCGAGTATAATCCGACCGGGATCGCGATACCTTTTTGGGTGGGTTTGTATTCACCTTCGCTGTCTGTGTACCAAACTCGTAAGTTCAGATATTTATTTCCTTTAAACTCTGAAATTTCAACTCGGATGATCTCACCTTTGCCTTTATCGATATCTCGGATTACACTCATAGTTTTCCCTTCCTGTCGGCAAAAGACTAAATTCCCGGTTTTGGATTTCCAGTCGTTTTCCATAAAAAAAGGCCCCCGATTGGGAGCCTTTTAGCTAGAAAAAATTTACAAAATCAATCAGTAAGTTTCCACGAAAAGTTGGTGGGCACCTTCCAGATGATGTTTGTATTCTTCGTAAGTTCCTGAGTTTCCGTCGATCTTTTGGATCTCTTCGATCACTCCTTTTTCCATCCCTTTCGGTCCGCCGCAGATATAGAAACGTCCACCGGAAGAGAGGACTTTTTTTACTTCCGCTTCCAACATTTTAACTCTGTGAGATATATACATTCTTCCACCGTCGAAAGGATTGTTTTCTTCTCTGGAGATAGCGGTAACTAATTTGAAATTAGGGAATTTCTGCTCTAATCCTCTTAGATAATCCATCATTACCAACTCATCCGAATAAGGTGCACCGTATACGAGAGTTATATTCCCTGTGAAGTTGATGAGTTTATGCTCAAGAAGTTCTTCGCTCATTCCAATAAAAGGAGCAATCCCTGTTCCGGTTGCAAGGAACATGATGTCTCCGGAAAAGTCGGTGTTTGGAAGAAGGAATTTTTTTCCGGAGGGTCCGGTCATTACTACTTCGTCGCCTTCTTTCAGATCACAAACGTAATTGGAGCAAACGCCTTTGAACTGAACGTTTCCATCCGCATCGTAAACATTATCTCTTTTGATAATGAATTCGATCGTATCTTCTTTCATTCCGAAAGAATAGCTAGGAGAAGCGATGGAGTATAAACGAACCGTATAAGCTGCGTCCGCAAGTCCCTTCGCTTTTTTTTCAGGATCTTCACCCGGAGGGATGATTCCGCCTGATTGTCCTATCAAATACGGATATTGGCTATGATCGATGGCTAGAGTGATTCTATGAATTAAGGACTCGCCTTCCTTTTTAGGTCTTTTACCTGTTCCAGGTTCCGGTGTAAGGCGAACATTGCTGATGACCTTAGCTTTTAACGGGTTTGATTTTTTGAATATATTGATTTGCGGCTCTCTAACGGGCTTCATGGGCGGGCTGGGTCCTGATGTCGATTTCTGATGTATTACAGAATTTTTTCGGAAGCTAATTCGTCAAACGGGATATTTCTATAGGAAGAAGGTCGATTTCTCCATATTATGTCTTCTTTATCTGTAATCCTTTGATAACTTATAGACTTAGATATTTGTCGCCTCATGTGAGTATTTCATTCCGAAATTTGGGATAGATTCGAATTCGATCCGCGGATACGTTGGCAGATATTAAAAGTCTAGAAAAGAGGGTCTTAATGGCTAGATATACATTGGAAGAACTGGCTTCCAAAATTTCCGGAGCAAAAATAGAAAATTGCGCGGACCCCAAAAAAGTTCAGGTGGAAACCGTATCTCCCGTCAATCCCGGAGTTGCGAACAGCATTAGTTTTCTCGCAAATAAGAAGATGTTAAACGAGGCAAAAAAGACAGCCTCTAGTATCGTTCTAACCACTTCAGAGTTCGCAAAAGAATTAGAAGTGCCTTGCTTGGTTGTAGATAAACCCGAACTTATCCTTGCTCAGGTTTTGGATCTCATCTATCCACCTCACAAGTTTGAAAATAAAGTAGAGACAAATGCATTCGTTCACCCTAGAGCAAAGATCGGTAAAAATTGTTATATTGGAAATTTTGCATCCGTTGCGGAAGATGCCGAGATCGGAGACAACGTAATCTTAGAAGACGGGGTTCGTATCGGAAGAGGAGCAAAGATCGGAGAAGGTTCGCATATAGGACCGAATAACGTAATCCACCATGGAGTTATCATCGGAAAAAGGTTCAGATCTTTCGGAAATTGTACTGTAGGTGGGGACGGTTTCAGATTCGTCTTCGCAAACGATAAGCACAATAAGATCCCTCAAGTCGGAACGGTTATCGTGGGAGACGATGTAGAGATGGGTTCCAATAGCGCAATCGACAGAGGTGGTTTGGAAAACACGATCATAGGAGACGGCTGTAAATTCGATAACCTAGTTCATATCGGTCATAACTGTGTATTAGGAAAAAATGTAGTGATTGCGGGTTACACAGGTATAGCCGGTTCTACGACGATAGGAGATAACGTTACTATCGGCGGAGGGTGTGGGGTGGCAGACCATATCGGAATTCCGAGCGGGACGATCGTAGGCGGAGGGACCTCCGTCCGTAACACACTTTCTAAACCGGATATTTACGTAGGTTGGGATTACGGACTGACTTTCCCTGAATTCCAAAAGTTACGAGTGAATATCAAAAACGTGGTTAATTTCCAGAAATGGGCTAGAAGAATAAAGGCTCTAGAATCCAAATTGGGAATTAGCTCCGAGGAATAGGCTGCGGTTAAAATGGGTCTGCCAACATTCTTCATTTAGAATGCCCTAAAACAAGGATTTGGCCGGTTCGAAAAACTTCCCGAACTATGTCCAATAGGCTTGACATCGTTCGGAGAAGGTTCAATTCTTCGCCTTATCCCAATCCGGAGGCTAGCCTTGAATACCCGACCCAATACTGAGGTCTTGGACCAGATTCCAAACTCCCAGATTTCCGGGCGGGACTTTCCTCAAATAAATAGATTAGGAAAGTTGTTGGATTCGTATGCGGACAATTTGCTGGAGCCACATTCACCAAAAGTCGTGCTGATCAGCGAGCTCAGATATAACCGCAATTAAACAAAAAGTAAATATTTTGATAAGACCCGAATTCTCGGGTCCTTCATTCCTTCTTCTGCCGAATAATATTTAGATTATTTAATTTTCTTATGGTCCTTTCCTAAAAAAAACAGGCAAGCTAAAGACATAACGCCGGACATTGACATTACCGTGATCATCGGATAAGCGCTTCCGTCGTGAAGAAGGCTAACTGCCGCTGTAGAAACCGCACCAAATACCATCTGTATTGCCCCCATTAAAGCGGACGCACTTCCTGCGTTTTTGGAAAAGGGGCCCATTGCGAGAGCGGAAGCATTCGGAACGATGAGTCCGAAAGCACTCACCAGGAAGAAAATCAAAACAAGCATAGGAATAAATCCGAAACCGAATACTTCGAAAATCACGAGCAAGGAACAGAGTATTAAATAAGAGAATCCGACATATTTCACAATGGTCGCGGCTTCCAATTTTTTGAGAAGGATGCGATTGATCTGACTAGCAAGGATCAGGCCGAAGGCGTTAAATCCGAACAGATAACTATAATCGGTTTGTGATAGTCCGTTTAAAACCATAAACACAAACGGTGAACCGGCAATATACGCAAACATCACTGCGGCGGAAAATCCGGAACTAAGCACGTAGGTTTTGAAGATCGGATTGGAAAAGACTTCGATATATTCTCGAATTACCGGAGCGATCTTAAGAGAAATGGAAGAGTCTCCTCCTTTGCTGTCATGGAAAATCAGCAGAGATCCGAAGAGCATTAAAGTAGAAATTCCGGTGAGTGTGAAAAATATCCATTTCCAACTCGCAAATTGAAGAAGAAGTCCTCCGACGGTGGGTGCTAGTATCGGCGCAATTCCCATCACTAAAATGATCTGAGAAAAAACTTTGGCCCCTTCGTGAGGAGAGAACACATCTCTTACCACGGCTCTTGGGATTACCATTCCAGCGCAAGCGCCTAAAGATTGAAGAAATCGGAAAAATATTAATGCATTCACGGAATTTGAAAACCCACATGCCAAGGAACTTGTGATGTATAATAGTAAGCCTACCAATAGAGGAATTTTACGACCGAAACGATCTATAATTGGGCCATAAAATAATTGTCCAAAAGAAATTCCGAAAAAGAAACTTGTTAACGTTAGTTGCACATCAGAGATCGGAGTTCCGAGATCCTTTGCGATCTCATTCATACCCGGAAGATACATGTCGATCGAAAAGGGTGCAATTGCAGTCAATGCACCAAGTATTAGGATTAAAGTGCCATTAGATTTGCTCACTCTCCTAGAATTTGATGCGACTAGTAGAGGTCTATTCTTCTAATTCCTTCCTTAGAATTTTCTTATCGAACTTCCCCACACTAGTTTTTGGGATCGAAGAAACCGACCGAATATCATCTAACTTCGGTAATTGCCAATGAGCAAAATGTTCTTTGAGTCGATCATGAATCTCTTTCGGATCTACTTTTTTACCTTCTACGGGAACTACAAAGATAACCGGGGCTTCGTCTCTTACAGGATCTTTTCTTCCGACAACTGCGGCTTCTAAAACATCCGGATCTGCCATGACGAGATTTTCCATATCCACTGAAGAGATCCATTCCCCCCTAGTTTTGATCAGATCCTTTTTACGGTCTGTGATTTGCATATAGCCGAATTCATCTAGGACCACAACATCACCTGTGCGGAACCAACCATCCGAAGTAAAAGATTCAGGAGATTCTCCACTTTTGTAAGAAGCGGCGATCCAAGGTCCTCTTACTAAAAGTTCACCGGGAGTTTTTCCGTCTTTAGGAACGTCTTTACCATTATCGTCGATTGCACGGATCTCTACCCCTGGAACAGGAACACCTTGTTTGGCTCTATAAGAATATCTTTTATCACCGTTCCATTCTTCCATAAAACCGCGAAGATGAGAAACTGTCCCAACGGGAGAAGTTTCCGTCATTCCCCATGCGTGGAGAATAGAAATCCCGAAATCTTTTTCAAAACCTTCGATCAGACCTCTAGGCGCGGCAGAACCGCCGACAACCATAGTATGAAGTTTTAGATTATATTTCGTTTTCTTTAAATGTTGGTAGAGAACATTCCAAACTGTAGGAACTCCTGCGGTCAGAGTAACTTCTTCCGATTCCAATAATTCCGCAAGCGCCGCTCCTAAAAGATGTTTTCCAGGAAATACCAATTTACATCCGGTCATTACCGAAGCGAAAGGTATTCCCCAAGAATTAACATGGAACATGGGAACCACTGGAAGAACAGTTTCAGATTCTCTTATACACAATGCATCCCCCATGCAGATGGACATAGAATGTAAATACGTAGATCTATGAGAATATACGACCCCTTTCGGATTTCCGGTCGTTCCGGAAGTGTAACAGATCCCGGCCGCCTCGAACTCGTCGATAGGTTCGAAATTTTCGACATCGTCTCCCGTTTTTAAAAAATCTTCGTAAGAGATAGCGTTGGGCAGATTCGGGAAGGGAACATTCTCCTTATCGTCTATAATAATAAACTTTTGCACGCCGTGTATTTGGCTTAAATTCTTTTCGATCGACGGAGCTAACGACTTATCCACAAAGATAAATTTATCCTTCGCTTCGTTGATGATATAAGTGAGTTGTTCCGGAAATAATCGAATATTGATAGTGTGGAGAACTGCACGTATGCTTGGGATCGCAAAATACAGTTCCAAATGAACCGAATGATTTAAGCAAAAAGTGGCGATCGCTTCTCCAGGTTTTACGCCCGCCTTTCGTAATGCGCTCATTAATCGTATCGTTCTTTTGTAAAATTCACCGTAAGTTAGTCTTTGGACGGAATTATCATGCCATTTGGTAACGATTTCCTTATGAGGATGAACCTCTTTTGCTCTTTTTAGAATGGAAGGCAAAACCAATGGATAATCCATCATTGTGGAACGCATAAACTTCTCCGCATAAAATCTCGGCCCAAGATTATTGCACCGAATCGGTTGAGGTCAAGAAGAATCGGAAGAAATTGAGATTGTTTTATCTCAAAACGAACGATCTCCAGATAAATGCATGTTGGAGTTCCTATATCCCGTTTTCAAAAAAAGACGAACTAAACAAAGTTAGTCGAAGGTTCACTTGCAATACCCGGCCATAGAAAATCCCAATTCATAAGCGGTAAAAATTTGGATATTGGCTGCCCACGCAAGTTTAGAATCCGTGTCGGTTAGATCTGAAGTCGCGATCGTGATCGGTTTTATTATTTTTTGGGTGAAGTCGCAAGGAGACACAGGTAGGCCTTGGTCCCCCTTCATATATTTTCCAAGAGTGAAGAATAAAAAGTTTCTAACGATCTGAGACTTACCTTCGAGCGCATTCGAGAATTTTAGGAACGATTCTAAATTTGATTCCAGCTCCAGCCTTGCTTTCGTATCCAATGGATTCACTTTCAACTTTGCCGAAGTCGTTTGAAATTTCTTTTCTAAATCTAAGCGAAGTCTTTCCGCACAAAAGAATTTCGTTCCTTCTTCTGCGCTTAAAGTTTCATATTTGATCCTATAATATTCGATATTTCCGTCTTTATTCAAATGATAATGTTTTCCTTCTCCTGCTTCCGGAACATAGACGATCTGGCCTGTCATGTAATCCTCTCGAATATTCTGTTCCGATATTTTATATAAAGTCTCTAACATGATCCTCTCATTCCCACTTGAGACGGATTTGTCGGGAAAAAGAAACCGTAAGCAGGCCTTATTAATATCCGGATGGTTTATATAGGTTTGTTGCATTCTTTGCGCTGAACCGATGCAGCTGATCAAGAATAAGGAACAAAGATAAAGAACGCCTTTCATGCAAAGGAAAATACTCCGGCTACTAACATTAAATCCATTCTTTTTTCTACGAGGAAGCGGGTAAAGCGCTCATTCTATAATATTCTTGACAAAGTATCATACCATACAGGGTATAGATTATGGAATTAGATGAAATAAGAAAACAGCTTACTCATAGACTACATAGGATCAAGGGCCAATTAGACGCGATCGAGAAGAATCTGTACAATAAAGATGACGATTGTGAAAAGACCATAATTCTTCTAAAGGCTTCCAGCCAGGCTTTAAAGAAATTCGGAGAAGCTTATGTACAGGATTATATGGATAAATGTTTCTCCGAAAAAAAAGCTCCTTCTTCCATCCAAAAAAACCTAAAAAAAGCGATTAAAGCCGCTTTTTCTCTCTAATCTCTTCCTTTCATCCTTTTTCAGCCCCGATTAGGTTCTGTCCTTTTCGGGTTTGAGCAATATCAAACCTTTACTCTCGATTTTTTGTTGACATTCAGCATACCCCTATGGGTATATGAAAATGATCATACCTATGGGGGTATATGGAATGAGTGAATCAAACGCAAAAATTTGGTATTTGGAGCGGATCCTATTCTTAATCGGAGGATCGGTTTCTTTGTTGGGTCTCTTAATCGCGTATTTTATCAGTCCTTGGGGACTGGTACTGAATATTTTAGCGAGTATCAACATGATCCTATTCTCGTTAGTCGGTTTTTGCCCCATGGCTTTTATCCTGACTCGACTTGGAGTACCTCGTAAATGCGAGGCTATTAGGTAAAAATTTATGAAAATTCGGTCCCTTGGTTCGCTTTTAGTAACTGGAACGTTAATTGTCACTCCGTTGTGGGGGGGTATTTTTGGAGAGGTTTTGGAATTTTCTTCCGTATGGGAAAAGGTCGCTGCAAATTCGCCTTCTCTCAGAACGAAGAATTTGGAAATAGAGGCTGCAAGGTCTGCGAGCGATCGGGCCGGATTACATTGGTTTCCGAAATTATATACGGATGTTCGGACTTACCAAACTGACGATCCTATTTTGAATTTTACGGGAAAGTTGGGACAAAGATCGGCAACCCAATCCGATTTTTCGACTGCGAGTAATCGTTCTAACCTTTCCAACTTTTTAGATTCGAATAATCAGTTATATCAGAATCTTAATCCGAATTCGGCAAATATCTTCGCCAAAGACACTTTGAATCGCCCAGGAAGTAACGGTTATTCCAGAGGAACCTTAGGTCTGGAATTTCCACTCTATGAAGGCGGTTCAAAGGAGGCTTTTAGGGAAATAAAAGAAAAGGAATTACAAGCGCAAATACATGAATCGGAATATTTTAATAAAACATTATATATTCAGACAGCCATTGCGTTCAGATCATCGTTGATCTTTTCCGAGGGAGTGAAGGAGCGAGAGAAAATACTTCGGCAATTAAGTTCATTTTCGAGTACATATAGACTCGATTCGTTTTCGAATCCTGTAGGACATTCAGGCTCCTTGGCGTTAAAATCCGTTCAGCTTAGGCTTATTTCTGAGATAAAGGAGAAAGATCTTTATAAAAAAGAGTCTTTGGAATCGATAAAAATCATGTCGGGCGGAGTTCTCGATAATCTCCAGCCTTCGGAATCCTCTTTAGCCAAATTTTATGACGAAAATTTACCCCTCTCGGTTTCCGCTTCCGAAGTCAGGACTCCCGTTTCGAAAATGTTAGAATCATATTCAGGTATCTCTAAAGATAAAGTTTCTATGGAGAATTCCAAATTTTTGCCGAAGGTCGGGGTTTATGCCGAGGCGTACGGTTATGCCGGCGATCGAAATTTTGCGAATTCATACAATGCGGGAGTTTATCTTCAGATGAACTTATTGAATCCAACGGATATCGGTTCCAAAAAGGAGGCGGAAATCCAAGCAAAGGCCGCGGAAACCAAATGGAAAGAAGCGCGGCTGAAAGAAAATTCAGAGTTCAAAATTCTTTCCGAAAAGGAAAGGGTACTTTTTCAGGCGGGGAAAGATTCCGAAGAATCCTATCGCATTCAGTACGAACAACTGATCCTTTCTCAGACTTTATTCAAAAGAGGTAATATTCCAGCGACGTCTCTTGCGGAAAGTTTTTCTAGGACCGCGGACGCTCTTACTAGGAAAGAATACATAGATCTAGAATATTTGAGAACTCGCGCCCAACTAACTCTTTATTCGGGAGATAACAATGCATCAGGAAACTAAAAAAGATAATGCGGAAGGATTAGCAGGAGTTCTCGCGGGAAAATTCATCCGTTCAAAACTGACTCCGATCTTCGCAGCTGTTAGCATTTTTGCGGGAATATTGGCCGTGTATCTTACACCAAAAGAAGAAGAACCGCAAATTTCCGTTCCGATGGTCGACATAGCTTTCTTTTCCCCCCAATATTCGGCAAAAGAAATGGAGAGAAAAGTAACCGAAGTCGTGGAAAGAGCTGTTTGGGGATTGGAGGGAGTGGAGTTCGTCTATTCCGCGACGCAAGACCATAAATCAATGATTACCGTACGATTTAAAGTCGGGGAACCTTTAGAACCTTCCTTAGTGAAGGTGCATCATAAAATTTTAGGGATAAAAAATCAACTTCCTCCGAACACTTCCGAGCCATCCGTTAATTCGTTTACAATCGACGATGTTCCTTTCTTAGCATTTACTTTTAGCTCTACGGAAAAAGATGACTATTCTCTTCGCAGCTTGATCGCTCCTCTCGCGCGTGAACTATCTTCAACGCCGGACCTTTCAAAAGTGGAATTGTTGGGTGGCCGAAAGAAATCGGTACGGGTAATTGCCGATCCAGATCGGATGAGACAATACGGCGTCGATTTTCTTCAATTATCCGAAAGTTTGAAGATGAACTCTTCGGATTTCCCTGCCGGAAAAAACTGGGATCCCAAAAAAGTTTACGATATCGAAATAGGATCCTCCATTCGAAACGAGAATGATCTCAAACAAATACCCGTGAAACAAAGCTGGGGGAGAGTGATAAAGTTAGGAGATATCGCTCGAATTTATGAAGGACCTGAAGAAAGAACGAGACAGTCTTTATTCTTTCTGAAAGAAAATCCGAATACGGCGGAGAATGCTGTTACGATAGTTTTTTCGAAAAGAAAGGGAACTAACGTGGAGGCTCTTGCCGGCATTATTCGGGAACGGGCAAACGAATTTGCAAAGGACCTTCCTAAAGAAGTAAAATTGACAGTTGTCCGCGATTACGGTCTTACGGCCGGTTTGAAATCGAAAGAATTGATCGAACATTTATTGATTGCAACGATATCCGTTTCGGTATTGATCGCACTCTGGATGGGCTTTCGCGCTTCCCTTGTTGTATTTGTCGCAATCCCGGTCACTTTGGCTCTCACATTATTTATTTATTATTTTCTAAACTATACTCTCAATCGGGTAACTTTGTTCGCTCTCATTTTTTCTATCGGTATTTTAGTAGATGATGCGATCGTAGTCGTGGAAAATATTGAAAGGCACCTTTCTTTTGCCGGGAAAAGAGGGAAGGTCAAGGCCATTTTGGATGCAGTTTCGGAAGTAGGAAATCCAACGATCCTTGCTACGTTTACGGTGATCGCTGCTATTCTTCCTATGGCATTTGTCCGAGGACTGATGGGCCCATATATGAAACCGATACCGGTAGGAGCAAGTCTTGCCATGATCCTATCGCTCATAGTTGCATTTTCAGTCATCCCTTGGGTTAGTTTAAGGCTGCTGAAAGAGCATACCGGATCGGAATCCGAAAGAAAAATATCTAAGTTAGACGCTTTATATCTAAGGATTGCCGGTTGGCTTTTGCAATCCAAGAAAAACTTGGCGAAAATGGTTCTGTTAATTCTGGTTCTATTTTCGATCGCTGTCTCTCTTGTCGCTTTTAAGATCGTGAAAGTAAAAATGCTACCATTCGACGACAAGGACGAGTTCCAAATTCTCTTGGACTATGATCCTCGAACTCCCCTTTCAAAAACAGTAGAGTTAAGTTCCGATCTTGCGAAGCGGCTTTTAGCGGAGGAGAACGTTGAGAAGATCCAAATTTTTGCGGGAGAGCCTGCACCCTTCTCTTTTTCCGGAATGGTTAAGCATACCTTTTTACGAAGAGATGAATGGAAAGCTGATTTGCATATCGTCCTTAAGGAAAAGGATTCTAGAAAGAAAAAAAGTCATGAGATCATAGAATCGATCCGCCCCATTCTGAAACAATTCAGCAGCGAGAACACCGTTCTGAGTAAAGTTCTAGAAATACCACCTGGACCGCCTGTACTATCGACACTCGTTGTAGAAATCTACGGTCCTAGTGAAAAAGAAAGGATCCGCGTTGCCAAAGAAATCCGATCCATTGCTGAAAATCAAGAAGGGATTGTGGACTTGGATTCCAGTCTTTCCGAAACAAGACCCAAGATAAAGGTTCCTTTCGAATTCGGAAAAGGAGGAATAGTTGGAATTCCTTCTTACATACTAGCACGTAATGCCGGATTCTTTTTTGGAGAAAATTCGATATTCTATCTTTCGGAATCGGAACATCCCGAGGATATTTCCGTCGACCTTTCCGTTCCAAACGATTTCCGATCTTCTCCTAGGTCGTTTTCCAATTGGGATCTATCTTCCCAATACGGGGGTTCGGTTTCTCCTAAGTTCCTGATCGGTAAGGAAGAAATCTCACCTTCTAAGATACTACATCGTAAAAACTTAAAACCGCTGGAGTACGTTACTGCGGAGTTTTCAGGAAAAGAAGAAGCTCCAGTATACGGGATCCTTTCCCTTACCCCGAAAATACAATATCCGATATTCACTTCGGAAGTTCCGTGGAACACGAAACATCCCGTAATAAAATGGGATGGGGAATGGTACATAACGTATGAGGTCTTTCGGGATCTTGGTGGTGCGTTCGCCGTCGTTATGGTACTGATCTATATTCTCGTTTTAGGATGGTTCCAAGATTATAAACTCCCCATCATTATTATGGCTCCGATCCCTATCTCTTTAATAGGGATCATACCGGGACATTTGATTTCAGGAGCGTATTTCACAGCCACTTCCATGATCGGATTCATTGCCGGGGCAGGGATAATAGTTCGGAACTCCATCATTCTGGTGGATTTTATACAAGCCGAATTGGAAGCGGGCAAACCGTTGAAAAAAGCGGTATTGGATGCCGGCGTAGTAAGGTTTCGTCCAATGTTTTTAACTGCGGCAGCAGTGATTGTCGGAGCATCCGTAATGTTGTTCGATCCTATTTTCCAGGGTCTCGCGGTGTCTTTGATTTTCGGTGAGATCGCTGCAACAGTGCTCAGTAGATTTGTGGTACCCGCGTTTTACTATTGGTTTTCCGGAAAGAAGGAGTAAAAACTAAACGAAAGATATATTCTAATTTTTTAATAAATACCTAGAGGAGAATGTGTATGAGAACTTTAATTTTGGGGGGTGGGATATCCGGACATACCGCCGGAACACTTCTGAAAAAGTACGTAAAGAATAAGCACGAAGTAGTGGTAATTACACCGAACTCACACTGGAATTGGATCCCTTCCAATATTTGGGTCGGAGTAGGTGCAATGAAACCCTCTCAAGTCACATTCGCATTGAAACCGGTTTACGACAAATTAGGAATACGGTACATACAAGCGAAAGCGATTAGTATACATCCCGAAGGTGGCACTCACAGAAACAAACCTTACGTGACGATCGAATATGTCGCGGGAGAGAAACAAGGAAAGAGTGAGGAGATCGAATACGACTTCTGTGTGAACGCAACCGGTCCCAAACTGAATTTCGATGCAACTCCGGGTTTGAGTCCTCAGTTCGGAAATAGTTTATCCGTTTGCACTTATTCTCACGCAGAAGAAGCGGGTAAAAAATTAAAAGAAGCGATACAGCGAATGAAATCCGGAGAAACTCTCAACTTTGTGATCGGAACTGGGCACGGGATGTGCACTTGCCAAGGAGCCGCGTTCGAATATCTATTTAATGTGGATTATGAACTGCGTAAGGCAGGAGTACGGGACCGGGCTCGATTGCTGTGGATCTCGAATGAGTATGAATTAGGTGATTTTGGTATGGGTGGAATGCACCTAGAACAAGGCGGCTATATCACCAGTAGCAAAATTTTCGCAGAGTCCTTGTTTGCAGAAAGGGAGATTCAGTGGAAGACCCGCGCTCACGTTACAAAGGTAGAAAAGGGATCGATCCATTATGTAACGTTAGAAGGTGAATCCGGATTCGTCCGCAGCGATTTTACGATGTTGATCCCTCTTTTTTCCGGAGTAGGATTAAAAGCATATTCCAGATCCGGTCAAGATATCACCGAAACTCTATTTGCTCCAAATGGAATGATGAAAGTCGATGCGAATTACCAAGCGAAGCCATTCGAACAATGGATGCCGGAAGATTGGCCGCGAACCTATCAATCACCTTCGTATCAGAACTTATTCGCTATCGGGATTGCCTTTGCTCCACCTCATCCTATATCCAAGGTGATGAAAACGGAAGAAGGAGTCCAAATTTCATCTACTCCTCCTCGCACGGGGATGCCTTCTGCAACCATGGGTCGCGCCGTAGCAAGAAGTATAGCGGACATGATCTTAAAAGGAAAACCCTCTCCGAGCCATACCGCTTCGATGGCAGAGATGGGAGCGGCTTGTGTCGCATCGGCCGGTAAAGGATTATTCGACGGAACAGCAGTGTCCATGACAGTTTATCCGGTAGTCCCTGACTACAAAAAGTACCCAAAATTCGGGAGATCTTTGAGGTATACAACCGGAGAGATCGGCTTAGCTGGACATTGGATCAAGTTGCTACTACATTACTTATTCCTTTATAAAGCCAAGACCAAACCGGGATGGTGGGCTATTCCAGAATAAAGCAGGAGATAAAATAATGAAGGAACCGACGGAAAAAGAATGGGTTCCCCTTGAAAATGCAAAACTTAGAGAAGCATACACCCAAGGGGATTTTACCTCTGTACCGGGAAAATCGGTACTCAGATTGCGGACGTGTATTCCATGGCAAATCTGGAGATTTATTTGGATTAACTTTCGTATGACGCTTATGATACTTAAATCGCATCATTAAGGTCGGAAAGTTCCTTGGAACTAATTTGGAAGTTTTTTTGCCGAAGAAGGGACTCGCCGTTTCGCAATCTCACATCCTGTTCGATTGGGCTCCACGGCGTCTTTCTCGCGTCTTCGTCCATCCATGGACTCAGATCGCGTTTGCGACGTTCCCTATGGGTCACTGCAAACGCTCTCGCTCGAAAGCTTCGAGTCCCTTGGATCTTAATTTAGTTTAAGTGCAATTTTTTGCCGAAGAAGGGACTCGCCGTTTCGCAATCTCACATCCTGTTCGATTGGGCTCCACGGCGTCTTTCTCGCGTCTTCGTCCATCCATGGACTCAGATCGCGTTTGCGACGTTCCCTATGGGTCACTGCAAACGCTCTCGCTCGAAAGCTTCGAGTCCCTTGGATCTTAATTTAGTTTAAGTGC
>NZ_ANIJ01000028.1 GCF_000347035.1 Leptospira sp. B5-022 | reverse complement strand
TCTCTGGACTGCGATGCAAGAACGACCTAAGAATATAATAAAGTTTCCAATTTCTGCGTAATAGAGCCAAACCGTCGTCTAACTTTCGGTGCTTCCGCAGCGCTGCGGGCTTGCTGCGCAACCCTTGCTTGGGCTGCGCCACATTTCGCTTTGTCACTCGCCTTGCAAAGCAAGTCTCGTGCCAAGTGCTTACGCACTCGCGAAACGTCGGAACACCTCGGTCGTTAAGCGCAATAAGCGCAACAATTTGCTATAATTTAGTTATGACTATCTCAGAAAAAGACTCAAAAATACTTTGGGGCAGGGCAGCAGGTCATTGCTCGAATCCAGATTGCTTTATTGAACTCACACAAAAGCTAAATGATGGTGATGCGTTTAATCTTGGGGAAATGGCTCATATAATTGCGAGAAACTCCGACGGGCCACGTGGGAATGATTTACCAGAAGATAATAGCTATGCAAATCTTATATTACTTTGCCCCACTTGCCACACTCGAGTCGACAAAGCTCCGCTAGAATATCCCGTTTCATTGTTGCATAAATGGAAGTTGGATCACGAAGTAAGAATTATAAATATTTTTAAAGAAAAGATATATACAGATCTTATTTTGTTTAAGAGAGATTTATGCGATCTTCTTTATGAGAATAAACAGATTTGGATGCAATTCGGCCCTGAATCAGTTGTAGCAAAAAGTGATCCAAATTCTAGCTTACATAAATTATGGGTAATGAGAAAATTCGATACAATAATACCAAATAACCGAAAGATTATTAATATCTTTGAAGCGAATAGAAACATATTTAATGAAGGTCAATGGAAACTTTTTCAAGATTTTAAATTGCATGCGACTTCATTCGAAGAAAATTCGTATGAAAGAATAGAATCTTATCCACGTTTCCCGCTTAATTTTTCTTTGGAGTTTTGCAATGCATAACGGAAATAATGCGTGGAACGTTTCTTTTAGCGTAATCTCTTGGTTGGAAAGAGCTTTAAAAACTCACAAAAACGTTAAGGAAGTTAGCAGATTTGATGATGTAATGTTTAGAGTTGTGCGAAAAAACCAAAACGATGAAATTCTCATTTTTTGCGCCGATGAATATGCTTGTGGTATTACTTTTGTACATAAAGTACTAGATGCTTATCCTAATTGTAACTGTATATCTGCAGGTGGAGCGTGGAATGGATATACTCGAAAGGCAAAAGAATACTGCGATTCTAACAATATTGGATTATTTGTAAGCGAGGAGTTGTTAGGAGCTTTATGGAAGGATGAATACTGGAAACATTATAAGACAGATGAGGAAGGCAATCGAGAAAGCTTTTATAGAACTGAAAAGGCAAGGTGAAATTTTATCAATTTATCAGTTTGGGTCTTCTACCCGCAAAGAAAATAGAATTCCAAGAGATATTGATTTGTTATTTCTAATATCTGATAATAAACACATTAATTATAGCGGAATTTATGATTTAATAAGAAATATTTCTTTATCTCTTTCTGAAATAGTCCGTTTACCTGTTGATTTTACTATCTTAACTGTTCAGGAAGAAAGTGAGATGCATTTTATAGAAGAATCAAAGGCAATACTATTACTAAAACTATAAAATGCGCTTACTGCGCTCATATCCTTACAATAATAGAAAAAGTAAGGATATGTCAAGGCAAAAAGCCAGAACGGCAACTAACTATCGGTGCTTCCGCTACGCTTCGAGCTTGCTTCGCAACTCTCGCTCGGGCTACGCCACATTTGCTTCTGTCACTTCGTTTGCAGGGCAAACTCGTGCCATCGCAAACGTCGGAACACCTTGGTCGTTAGTCGCCATTGTCTAAATTGAACTAATATATAAACATGTAGGCAATTATTTATGGAAGATAAATTGCGCTATTTAGCACCAAATAAAATCGACCCTAAGAAGATTCATTCAGCATTTCAGAAGCTAATACTTTTTGATAATGCCTTTTTAAATATGCAAGCAATGAACGTCGCAGCGACCGATCAACTAATTATGAACTGGGAATATTCATTGTTGCATGATTATATTAGGAGTGATTCTACGCCTTTGGAATCCGTAATTCTAATTTCGGCATTATCTCAAATGTGGATTTTCGGAACTTACGAATTATTAAGAACTTGGCGCCAGCAAATTAGAGAGCATTTAGACCCAAAATCTAATAAGTTTTATGCAAATGCCGAAACTGACCAAAATCTTTCCGAAGCATATTGGCTAAAGAACCGAGAAAAATTTAAAGACGCTTCATTTGCCAAAAAAGCAAAGAATCAATATGATAAAATGGAACCAATTTTCAGATGTATCGAAGATATTCGAGTTAATCTCGCAAAACATGAAGCCCCAAAAAGTGATAAATTTAAACCCCGTGCTCCTGGCTACGGTAGAATAAATATTAATTGTGGTTCACTTGATTACGAAATTATGGATAGGAATGGCAATTACTCATTTATTAATCGCAGAGATATAGCAGATATGTTAAGAGACAGTATTTCGAGAAAGAAGAAAATACTATGAGATAGACAATAGACAACGGCGACTAACTATCGCCTCAGCCGCTACGCTTCGGGCTGCTTCGCACCCTCGCTTCGGCCTGGCGGCACATTCGCTTCCGTCACTTCGTTTGCGGAGCAAACTCGTGCCGTCGCGAACGTCGGCTAGGCTTGGTCGTTATGCGAAATGCCGCACCCCTCGGGGCCGGACATCCGTGTCCGGCCTCTAGCACGTCTCACAGTTATCCGGTCTGATTTTTCTTGAAGGCAACGCTCCCAGGACAAAGGCTAACGTCGCAACAAAGCCGCCACTGTAAATTGCAAGAGAATTGGAGAGAGTTAGTTTTCCAACTACGATTATCGCAACTCCGGCCAATCCAGTTACTGCTGGCAGCCACTTTCGCGTGCGGTTCCAATAGTACACAATTCCGCCTGCAGCCAGCGCTGAAAATGCAAGCATGATCGGTCGGATATACGGTGTATAATCAACAAAAGTTAGACCCAGACTTGCTAGAACGCTGCCGTAAAGTGGCCAGCAAGCCGGACATGATACTACCGGAAGCATCGCAGTCATCACCACAGGTATGAACGAGAGCAATCCCCATTTCTGTTTGCGTTGAGATTTTCTCAGAGCGTCCAAAACTGCAGCTCTGGGCGGAATTCCTGTCATCCTGCCATCTGCTGTGCGATAAATCCTGCAGGCGTTCCCGCCCACTGACCCGTCTGCAACCACATCCTTTCCGTCAACCAGCACTGTCGGAGAAGATAATTTCCGTGCATACTCAGGTGCGTTTGGATCATCCTTATTCGTCTCAGTCACGTTCAATTGCAGACCAAGTTCCAAACCTATCGTTTTCAACATTTCCCTGACGGCTTGCGCATTTGGGCATGTCGTTTCGTATACAAGCTCAATCTTTTTCATTGCTTCCTCCCAGAGTCGTTAGCAAAGGACAGTCGCCCGTAGGTTCCGCACTAGCACATTGCCGGTTAATCGTAAGCAGACCTCGCTCAATCTTTCGCAAATCTTCAAGCTTCCTGCGCGTTAATTCAAGCTTATGTTCAACTTTTCTTTTCACGCTGGCGCATTGATTCGGTCGCTCGATGCGCAAATCCAGCAGTTCCCCGATTTCCTCCAGGCTGAAGCCCAGATCCTGGGCTCTCTTTATGAATCTGATTCGCGCCGCAACATCCTGTTGATAAAGTCTATAGCCAACTTCGTTTCGCGCAGATTTTCCTAGCAGACCCAGAGAATCGTAGTATCGAACCGTCTGGACTGAAACATCAGCCTTTCTAGCGATTTGTCCTATTTTCATGCCTTCTCTCTGAATTCAGTATATGGTCTATAGTATACTATAGAGTCAATACCCAGAACAAAAAAAAATAAAAAAAATGATCGGGCTCCGGCCTCCATGCCTCCGCCCTCGGGGTGCGGCACTTCGCATAACTTTCGGTGCTTCCGCGTCGCTGCGGGCTTGCTACGCAACCCTTGCTTGGCCTACGGCACATTTTGCTTTGTCACTTCGTTTGCATGCGCAAACTCGCGCCAAGTGCTTCGCACTCGCAAAACGTCGGAACACCTCGGTCGTTAGGCGT
>NZ_ANIJ01000027.1 GCF_000347035.1 Leptospira sp. B5-022 | reverse complement strand
CGTCTTCAATTAAATCTTCCAAGGTAGTTGAGGATTTTCTGCCCCCTCCGAGTAAACTGGTTTTGAAAGAAGATAGTTCCAGGATAACGATAGTCTTAAGTAAAAAGAGTATATCGTTCTTTAAAGAGGAATCTAAGAGATCTGGTGTGCCTTATCAGACTATGATTAAAAGAGTCCTGGATTTATATACAGAGCATTATACTCATAAATAGTTAGCTGGTAACGCCATCTGTGGCTTAATTTTGCTTTATTAGTTTGCAGAGCCGCCGCCTAACTTTCGGTGCTTCCGCGGCGCTTCGAGCTTGCTTCGCAACTCTCGCTTGGGCTTCGCCACATTTCGCTTTGTCACTCGTCTTGCAGAGCAAGTCTCGTGCCAAGTCCTTCGGACTCGCGAAACGTCGGAACACCTTGGTCGTTAAACGCCATGATGATTAAATTCTCTATGAAAAACATAATAGCTTTTTGTCTGCTCATCTTTTTAAGTTCAAATTGCTTTTTTACAAAAGTTTATCCGAGAAGGGAATCTATCTCGTCTTCGGAAATAATTGAAGTAAAAGATTCAACGGAGATTAAGGATTTTTATTTATTAACCTACTATATCGAAGAATATAACCTTAAACTAAAAATCGATGCTTTTAAAGGTAAACGAGATTTGGTGGAAGAAAAGGCTCGTGAGATTTTTAGGACATTTTATGGGGTAAAATGGAAAAGCGCAAAAGAATCTGGCCTTAGCCAATTTGATAAGGCAGGAGGTGGAGAAAACGCAGCAGGTTATGCAATACTCTTTATTACTGCCACTGCCATAATCCTTACTATCGATTTGGCTACCTTACCAATAAGAATGTATCCAATCGAACAAGAGCGGATTATTAATCGAATAATTTATGAAAAAGAAAGCAAATTAGAGGATATCAATCTTAAGGGATATAAGCTAAAAATCTTCAATAAAGATTTCAGAAAGGTATTTTCTTTAAAAAAACCCAGTTTATCAATCAACTTTGCCGATCTCAATATATCTATAGAGACATTAAACAATACGCAATATATACTATTTGATTCAAAAGGAAAAGAAGTCTCAACAGGTTTTATTGTTTTCACGGAAGAATATTTAGAGAGCCAAAATTTAAGAAAAATTGCTATTAATAATTCTGAAAGTAATCTTCTTAAGTATTGCCGGATGGAATACAAAAATTCATTAAATAAATCTTTGTTTGCTAGTGTTTCTGAGACTTCTAAGATTGAAGCACTATGTAAAGATGAAGTGAATTCTGATGCAAAAGAGATTAATAAGTTCTGTAGATGCTATAAAACTCTACTAAAACATCATCACGGCGTTTAACTTCCGGTGCCTCCGCGCCGCTCGGGGCTCACTTCGTGACCCACTCGCTCGGGCTTCGCCACATTCACTTCCGTCACTTCGTTTGCATGAGCAAACTCGTGCCGTCGTGAACGTCGGAGCACCTCGGTCGTTAGTTGCCATTCCGGCTTTGAATGTTACTTAAATTCAAAAAAGAAAAATATAGTAATTAGATATGATGGGGATCCAGATTTAGCT
>NZ_ANIJ01000026.1 GCF_000347035.1 Leptospira sp. B5-022 | reverse complement strand
CTTCGCCACATTTCGCTTTGTCACTCGTCTTGCATGGCAAGCCTCGTGCCAAGTCCTTCGGACTCGCGAAACGTCGCCAACCCTTGGTCGTTAGGCGAAATTCGGTAATGGAGTATCATATCTCATGAAATCATTCAAAGAACGTATCCTAAAACGCATTGAACAGTTGAAATTGATTTCAGGGACGCAGAATATCTATCAGGCTACTGAGGAACTCTACACCGGAACACTAAGTCTCGCGAGTATGGTCTACGGTGTTAATTCACCTCAATTCGCTTCTCTAAAAGATATTCGCAACACAATAGCAGGATCTAAATACAATGAGAACGCAAAATTCGAAGTGATTTTTCACACGGTTCTTGGATTTCTCACTAATTTTCAAAAAGAAGTCGAAGATGACTTACTTAGTAGTCTAGAGCGAGAGATATCTGGCGATCTTTTTGCTGATTTTGTGCTAATGGCTAGATTAAGCATTGAGGCAGGTAACAAAGACGTAGCTGCCGTTTTAGCATGCGCTGCATTGGAAGATTCCTTAAAACGCTTAGCGTCTATGAACGGATTAAATACGGACGATCAGGATATGTCCCAAGTTATAAATTCCCTTAAATCCAAATCGGTTATCGCGGGGCCGCAGCTTAAGATTCTTCAGTCATACACAACATTGCGCAACAAGGCATTTCATGCGGACTGGGAAAAAATCGATACACCAGACGTAAAGAGCCTAATCGCTTTTGTTGAAGATTTCCTATTGAAGCATTTTTCGTAATCGATACCGAACTTCGCCTAACTTTCGGTGCTTCCGCAGCGCTGCGGGCTTGCTACGCAACCCTTGCTTGGCCTTCGGCACATTTTGCTTTGTCACTCGCCTTGCAGAGCAAGTCTCGCGCCAAGTCCTTCGGACTCGCAAAACGTCGGAACACCTTGGTCGTTAGGCGACATTTTGATCATTTTACTTTAGCTGAAAAGTCGAAGATGGGAAATAATTGTAAATTAGCGCTACTATATTTCGTAACTCAAAGGATTTTGTATGAAAAAGCCAGTAATAAGAGCTTTTGATTTTGATGCTAATGACCATGATCCTATTGAAGATTGGGTACCAGAGGACCCTTATGATATAGACATTTGGATAACGTTTTCAATTGGGCCATCAGATGAGATAGGGTCTGATTATTTTGATGGGCATTTTATAACAAAAAACTATGAAGAAAAATATGCTTTAGTCTCTAAATCTCCTTACTTTCTAATTGAGCGATATTCGCTATCGGCAATTTTAGAGATGGTGACGGTATTTATTGAATCTTGTAGTAGAGCAGATTGGGAGCAAACAGCTAAAGAAATTTGTAAAAAACTAGATTGGGAATTTGAAGGTTATCATCCAGCGAGCTACCCAACTAAAACAGAATCTCTATTTGCACGTGCCTTTCATAAAGTTCTTTGCAAGCTTTACTGCAAATGATTCAAAACGTCGCCTAACTGTCGGTGCTTCCGCAGCGCTGCGGGCTTGCTACGCAACCCTTGCTTGGGCTTCGCCACATTCGCTTCCGTCACTTCGTTTGCATGGGCAAACTCGTGCCGTTGCGAACGTCGGAACACCTTGGTCGTTAGCCGAAAGT
>NZ_ANIJ01000025.1 GCF_000347035.1 Leptospira sp. B5-022 | reverse complement strand
ATTCCAGTTCCAATTGCCCCCCAAGCATCCCCGCTTCCTTTAAAAAAGCCGCTCGCCATAAATTCAGGTTCTGAGTTTCTACGATTCATGGATTCTTTCTTCATTTCGGATTTTGCACTTCTATGAGGACTTCAGGGGATTCTTGTATATAGACAGCACGAGGGTAGGGGATTGGGAGTTGGGTCGTATTCATAACTCCCATACCTAATTCAGTTTTAATCGGAACTTCTTTTTGGACTCGGATGATTATTTTTGTTATCGTATCTTTCTTGATTATGATTTTGCTGCATTGATGCAGAAATTTCTTATCAATAGAGCAATTAGAGGTAGAATAATTTGATTCAATTGCTATCTTCTGCTCTTTTTTCAAATCAAGATAATAACCAAAAAGCGCACTGAACGGAAACGTTAAATCGTGGTCTTCTGCTGGAACGTCTAAAGCTTCAAGTCGAGCATAGTATTCACCAGTTGGGAGTTTTATTTCGTAAGGCAAACCTGTATAAAGGTTGCCTTCATGAGTTTGAATATTTTTTACTTTGTTTGCTGCGACTTCAACAATTTCCTTATCGAATAGGGCAAAATACCAAATGTAAATAGACTTTACTTTATTCCTTTCTTTATTTTCTAACGAAATTTCAAGTCTTCCGTGTTCCGAAGAGGAGTCCATTTTGGGGAGGCGATTGTATACAAGTGAAATTCTAGAAGAACAATCTGTAGTCCCGAGAAAGACTACCATAAATATATTAGCTAAAATTAAACTTTGTTTCGAATGAAATTTCATGTTAACTTCCAACTGTTTTACAAACCATAAAAGAATGAATTCAAAACTTCATTGAAACCGGTTCCGGCGTAAATTCCTGATCCAATTGCCCCCCAAGCATCCCCGCTTACTTTAAAAAAGCCGCTCGCCATAAATTCAGGTTCTGAGTTTCTACGATTCATGGATTCTTTTAAATTGTACCCACTAAAGTCCCAGTTGCTCCATGTAAAATTTACAAATCCTCCGAGAAGAGTTGTTGCCGCCCAATTTAATGCAGACTTGGTGGCAAATTCTCCGAACGTTCTTCCTAAAAACCTTCCAGCATTCATTCCACCGGAAATTGTTGCATCCATTCCGTAGCCGAATTTTCCTAACGATTGTTCAAAATATTCAAAATTGCTCGATTTGAATTCAGTGGAATTTGATAAACCTTTTGGCATAAACTCCAATCCGAGCTTCCCTGCTGCGAATGGTGTAATTGCAGATCCAATTCCTCCCCCAAGCTGTGCTCCTCGAATGGCTGTAGATTCATTCCAACGTCCTCCAGTTCCAGTATATCCCCCTACAATATATCCTGCAGAGGACCCAATAGCGTACCCAGCCGCAGACGCCCCTAGGTTGGCTGCAAAAGAAACGATTCCTGAAGTCCAACCTGAAGATAATCCAATCGAGGCGAGTCCATTTCCAAGCAATGAACCCCCTGTGACGACTCCTTCAGCTGTAACGACAGCAGGAGTTGCTGCTCCCCATGTCGCTACGATTAAAGCCACAGCCACAACCGCTGCAACTACCGTCTTAAATATCTGCGTGTCTCTCATTCTGCGGATCATTCTTTTTTCTTCTACTTTTTGATAGAAACCTGCAAGGATCTTCAGAACAGGATCATTGGATTGTTGCACGTAGTATTGGAATGCAAGTTGAGCACCTTTTGTGCTTCCGAAAATGGCAGCACATAGATCATTGAATGCGGCTACTATTGCGTTATGCCCGCCTGGATCTCGGAAGGAGATTGGGTTCCCGTTCACGTACATGTAACGGTTGAGTCCCATCGTTTCCGGATTCAGTTGACTATCCGCTTGTAAGAATCTTCCTGTTTCCGGATCGTAATATCTTGCGCCTGAGAAATAGAGACCCGTCTCTCGGTCCTCTAGTTGCCCCGCATATTTTCTAGCGGATATATCCGGTCCAGCCGAGTTCGCTCTATCAATTTCACCGTACGGTTTGTATTTAATATTACTTGTTCCAGGCATTTCCCCACCGCTCGCAGCAAGCCCTGCTCCGTCAGTGAGCATCGTTAAACTTCCCAATTGGTCCGCGTGATAGAAATACATGCCTGGTACAGGAACGTTTGTAAATCCTCCGGGTGCAGTCGGATTTGGCGAATTTACACTTGGTACATCAGCCGCAATTGCAGCGGCTCCCGCAACCCAAGGAGCTGTCCCTGATCCTCCGGTAGGTATAATTCCGCAACCGCTTTGGATGAGTATCGCAGTAACAAGGATTGGAGCGAATGGTAATGCCCAAGAGTTTTCCTCTCGTATGGATACTTTTTGGAAAATAGTAAATAAGGTCCAACCTAGGAGGATGATTCCTAGACTTCCCATACATACCTTTGTCCACATTTCAGGGGAGAATAAAACTGCAATGGTTTCCATCGTTCCAATCTTAAGTACAGCTCCTCCATTTTTCAAAAATGGGAGAATGGCGTATAACATGCCGGTGTCAGGTTCGCTTGCGGCTACAAGTACCGCATCCGTGCGAGTTAGCTGTGAAACAGTTTCTCCTTTCGCTCCATGTATATAAAGAGTATGTTTATCCGGTTGGCTTGGGACTCTCTGTAATTCATAGATCCCGAATACCGTATATATATCCACATTGTCGTTTTCGCTTCTTTTTTTAACACGAGCTCCCGTGAAGTCAGTATACATCTTATAATTCTGACCTCCATAGGTTTGTACCTCTTTTAAGGTTCCATACGCATCGTAGATAAGAGTATCCCCGTTTCTTGACACCATGTTTCCGTCCGTGTCGTAGGAGTACGTCATAGTTCCAAGTGAAGGGGAAGTGACCGAAGTGACTGCGTTTACATGGTTCGCATCGGAGTAAGATAATGTTTTATCCGCTTTTGCGGTCATGTTTCCGGAAGGATCGTAAGTATAATTTTCCGTTCCAAAACTTCCGGTAGCGGAAATAAGTCTGTGATTAGTATCGTATGTGAAATCTTGGGTTTCGGATGGGAAGGCCAAGTTTTCAATTTTTGTAATATTTCCGATATCGTCGTAGTTTACTTTAACGGATTGGCGAACTGTGCCGTTTTTTAGAGTAGTTTTATATCCCGAAGTTCTGAGATGGACAGGATCTACCGAAATTTCGGTGATTACTCCGTTTCCGGTCGTTCTTGTTACTACTAAATTTCCATCGGAACTGAACCCAGGTCCCACATAGGAAACTACCGGGTGATTTAAACTGCTCCAGTCCGGAACATCCATTGCCACTTGGGATAAATATCCACCGAGCTCATACTTATTCCGAACAATGGAACCATCCGGGTAACGAGTGGAAACAGGCCTGTGAAGATTATCATATTCTCTTTCTAATACGAAAGTAAGAGAGTCCACCGTCTTCGTGGTTCGTACGATATCACCCGATTCGGAATATTCGAATGCAGTACTTCCGGTAGGGTCGACTACATTGGAAAGTCTCCCGATTCCGTTTGTTCCCAAATCGTAAGTATAGCTGATATTTGTTCCGACTCCCCCGGTAACGGTTAAAAGTCGATTCAATGCATCGTAAGTACGATCTATATTTTTTCCAGAAGCTGTTCTAACTCTAGTAACATTTCCAACAGTATCATATTCATAATTCGTAGTGCCCGAATTTTGGTCCGTAAACGTTCTTCGTCTTCCGGAAGGATAGAAGGTAAGCGTGGATAGATTACCGGCCGGGTCCGTGATACGATTTTGTCTTCCTGCAGAATCGTAACCGTAACTTGTCAAAAGCCCGTTCGAATTCTTAGAAAGTATCCTCTTACTCGAATCAGTTACCACTGTGGCGGTGGAAACCTGCACTCCTGCGGCGGAGAACATAGTATTCGTAGTCGTTAGATTTCCATTACTCCCGTCAGGTACTGCGGTGATTTCGGAATAAGTACCCTCCGGATTCGTGATTTTGATCAAATTTCCGTTCGCGTCATACGTATATTCCGAGTAGATGGGACTAGTGAGACCTTGCAGATAGGGAGAAGATTTTCTTTTTACTGCACCATAAGCATCGTATTCCGTTAAACTTGCGAGAATTTTTCCTTGAGCTAGAGTCGTCTCTTCGCGTATTACTCTTCCCATAGAATCGAAATATTGTTTGGTCTGTACTTCTCCGTTCACACTGTCTTTTACGACTCGGGTCAAAGTAGGATTCAGTCCTCCGGTTCCTTCATATAAATATCTTTCTGTCCAATCTTCCGTCTCACCCGGTTGGATGATCTGAACCATCCTTCCAAAATCGTCGTATTCTCGGACTACTGATTGTCCATTCGGAGTTTTTTCCTCCAGGAGAAGTCCCTTCGGAATATCATAGACGTATTCGGTGACATGAAGAAGTGGATTTGTCGCTTTGATCAAATAACTATTGGAAGCAGTATCATACTCGTAAAAAGTACTTCGATTGAATCCGTCTCTGGTCTCTATTACATTTCCGTAAGTATCATAGAAATATGCGGCGTAGTTTGCTTCAGTAGTTCCCGGAAAGGTTTGGATTGAGCTTATATTCTTATTATCCACGTATGTGAGGGCCCGATCTTCCACTTTTACTCCGTTTACTCTTCTAGTGAAAACGATCTCCATTCCGAGATTCCAAAGAAGGTTATCGTTTAAGTATTGGATATCTTCTGTAAGAGTATAACCAGGCAATGTGGTAGTTCTTTGTCTTACGTTTCCATATGGATCGTATATAATGGATCCGGTAATAGTAAAATGAGGGCTTCCGTTTACGTACACGGTTGATACGGAATCCGTACATCTTCCGAAATTAGTAGAGAAGAAAGAAAGATTTGAAGTACAAGTATAAGTGGTATCTCTTACTGTTTGTCCTCTGGAAGATTCCACTGTTCTGGAAACAAGTCCATCCGTGTAAAAATCGACTCCTTGGAAATAAAAGTCTTCTTTTCCGTTGATAATTAGATTTCCAAGCTTATTTACTTGTTTTACGCTCGAATATCCAAGGTCACGTCTAACGTTTCTGGTTCCGTTGTAAAATCTGTGTTGGTTATAGGTAAACTCTGTACTGGATTGACTCGCATTAGGGAATGTCTGCAGCACTTTTGTTGTTACATATTTAGGTACGGGGAAGGCAATGGATGGGAAAACCGAACTAGCGATCTTCGTTTCCGGAAGTTTTGCTTCCCAATCGTATGTGATATCCACTCTAGTTCCCTTGGACGTGGAAATCGAAGCTAGGGTCCCCGCAGGAAGGGAGACGGGTGTATTTGTGAATGTAATATTTCCGGTTCCTGCGAACGGAACATTACTTCTGATATGTGTGAGGTTCGCCGGATATTCCAAGAGCGCTAAGGCAGATTCTATCGAGATCAAATCAGCTCTTGTGTCTCCGTTTAAATCCGCAGCTTGGTTCAGGAACGAAGAAGGAATTGGGGAAATATCTCCGTATTGTGCAAAGGAAAGTCCTCCCGTCCCATTCGGTTTAGAATAAGCTACACGAATATTAGAACCGTCGCACCAGATTGTGTCGTTTCTTCCGTCACCGTTATAATCAGCGAAGAAAATTCCCATTCTCCAAGAGTCGTAAGTAGACTGGCTAAGTGCCGGCCAATTCGCAGCGTTCGGATCCATAGAAGCATACGATTGTAATTTTCCCCAGTCTAGATCGTAAGCTACCGGTTCGGAAGGTCCTGTGGAATATTTGATCATTAGGGTAATATCCGTAATAGCGTCTCCATCTACGAATACTCGCACCCAAAGTGTATCATTCGCACCATCCTTATCTATATCTCTAAGGATCGACTCGGCATCATATTGACCCACTCCTTGCATCGGTATGGGATTCCCCTCCGCATCAGTGGGCGGATCCGGATTTTCAAGAGAAAGGAAAAGATCGATATCATAGGAAGAAGCATTATCATGAAATAATAATTCTAATCGACCTCCTGAAAGATACAGAACGTCTCCCGGACCCACATCCCTGCGTAAGTCCAATTCGTAAGGATCTGCAACTACTGCCGATTTAAATTTATTTGTATCTTCTTTGTATCTTAGATCATATAGCGGAAAGACCTGCGGATTTCCGAATTCTTTACTATCAAAATAATAAGTTTTTAATGTTCCCTTTGTGGAGGTATTAATATCTCCCAGAGGAAGAACAACGGCTAAATCCTGGAGGCCGTCGGAATTCAGATCGGAGAAGTAGAAATTATCGAACTTACCTTCCGTTCCTAAGGTAAGGCTACCGTTATACAATACGGTTTGGTTTTCTCCGAATAATGTATATACCATCCTTCGTGCAGTATCGTTATCTATCCGATCATAGGTTATAAAATCAGGGATCCCGTTTCCGTCCAAATCTACAAACATCTGGTTAGTGACTCCGTAATCCGTAATCCCCGTAATTGCTCTTCCTCCGTCAAAACCGGTTCCAGTAGAATAATAAACATAAGTTTTTGAATCGGCAGGATTGTATTGGATAAAATCGGTACGACCATCCCCGTTCAGATCCGCAAGATGATTGTAGGTTCTTCTGTCCGGAGATAGATATTTAATAATCGCTCCTCCTCCTGCAGGTTTTGGATTGGTGGAGGTTACGTTTGTTTCTTGTACGCTAAATCCTGTACCTGTGGACAAATATACTTTTAGTTTAGATCCATAGTCTTCGATAAATACGATATCCGCCATTCCATTGCCGTCTACATCTGCTGGGAAGGCCTGGGTCCCATCCGTAAATCGGAATGGCGTGGTTTTTAAAATTGTATGTTCGGCAGTATCTAAACTGGTAATTCCTGAGCTGTCTTTTTTCCCAAAATTTACCTGTAGGGCTGCAGTACGGTATTCTAACATCGTATTATCTATTGCAATCCCACCTATACCTATGTAAGGTCTTTCAAAATCTTCCGTTACGATCCGGATATAGTCCAGGACCTTATCTCCATTCACATCTCCGAAAAATCCTATATTAGAGGAAATTCCATCTGCACAATCGTTTCCAAGCTGTATATGCCCTAACGCACACATGATCGCGGCGACAGGATTAGCTCCAAACATTGTCATTGCGCAGGTGGTAAAATGTGAAAGACAGGCACCTAAATCGGAATATTTTAATTTTGCATTGATTGGGATAGCGCTTGATCTTTGTACAACGGCAGGGGTTTGGGAGAGATCCAGAGTTCCCATATTATACGTCAATGTAAGTGGGGCGAATTTATCTCGTTCTATACTAGTTAAAATCCTACGATTGCTCGCATCCGTTCCATAACTAAACTCCCAAGAATCCGTTTCCGAACTTTGGAATCTTGTTATTATCTCATCTAAAAGCCTTGTTTGGGTTACACTAGATCCTCCAATCCAGGATCGTACCCAGTCTGCACGAGCTATCCATACAAATTCGATTTCGGAAGCGCCTCCATTATACCTTATGTATTGAGGATAAAGTACTCCGTCCGTTTGGGATTGGGGATGATATAAGATTTCGATCGTATTTCCATTTTTATCTACGATCCTGTTGAGGCCCCATACATTTGCCTGGTTGGACGCGTTCACAACTCTAGAATTATAGGCGGAAGTTCCGTTAAGTTCTCCGTAATAACTGGTAGTACCGTTCCCTTCTTTGACGGACCAGGAGCATACATCACCACATCCTGCAATGGGTGTGTATTTTCTAAATGTTTCTCTTTTAGCGTGATAGCCCCCGCCTTGTGATACGGTTAATGCCTCTAATTCTCCATCTTCTGTGGAAATAAAATGATCCGCAGAGGTATAGGTAAAGGATCCAAAGGTAGAATCCCTTTTGATCTGCCCGAATCCGCCTAAACTCCAACCCATTCCTAAAAATCCATTGCCCATTTGAGAATCATAAGAGAGTGAAATAGAAGGTACAAATTTTGCCGGTCCGGGTGGAACAGGGATCCCGATAGAAGTCACCGCCCTTCCATCCGGGGCAACCTGGACTTCCGGCAAAGGAAATGGAACCCCGGATTCTTTCGGAGCACTCCAAAAAGCGCCTAACGCGAGCATACAAGCTAGAACTAATCCGAAATAGGATTTACCTTTTGAATGAATGAAAGGAAAATATCCCTTTTTTTTAAAAGAGAACAAAGATTTTGGCATAGCTAGAGCTGAGATGATTCGCATATTAGTACCTCGATTCGTATTTTAGGTAGGTTTAGTCTTCAATGAGGAGGCCGAAAGACCCCCCATTTCCCGGAGGTCGGTAAATGATAAAGCAGCGATAATTATAATTGAACATTGATGCAAGTGAACTATTTTGATTAAATCCAGAGTAAGGGAATCCTTGGTTCTCAAAAAACTCTTTCTGGAACATCAGCTCATAAGTCGTTACAGGTCTTGATTGATAGGCCACATAAACTTGTATCGGTGCTGCGTAAGTTTGGATGGTAAGGCTAAGTCCCCCCCCTATTTGATTCGGGACCATCATCCCTTTTACAATGAAAAAGTAATAGGTTCCAGGGACAGGATTGTCTACTCGAGTTTCCACATTTGGGACAAGTGTGGGAGTATTGTTCGGATCGCTGCAGCCGGTAGCTGGAACGGAAGGATAAGAAGCCGCTGCAATTCTTGGAAGAATAGCTCCCAGAAATGTAGGATCGATGGGAGTATCTTCCTTTTCACCAGGACAGGCGATAAAGAAGAATGATATCAGGGTGATACTTAGGGTTATCTTTTTCATATCTTACCTTATTTAAATTAGCTTTATTTTATGCTTATATTCGACTAACACAGTGGTAAAGACAAAAAAAAGTCAAAAAATTATAATAAGGCAATATAAATTTATAAATTATGTTCTTTTTTATTTTTTGCGGAAAATTCATTCCGTAAGATGTTGGAATGAAACAATATCCCAATTGAGATAAATTTGAAAATTTATCTGAAATCTCTCGTTGTAACGGCCGTTATACTGTTATTTTGGAAATGAAAGTTTGCCGGAATCCTATTATCTTGTTAATGAATAGGACAGATAGTATATTCTAAATCTTTAATCTAACAAAACTATCTCTACCGGAAAGATCCTTTTTGAGATCTGCCTCGGAGTAGCCGAGAGATAATGCAGTATCTTTCAGCCAGTTTGAATAGCGCGGATGTGTTTCCAGATACAATCTGCCTTGCGGTTTAAGTTTGGACTTTGCTTCCGTTAAAATTTTTGTATGGAATCCTTGGAAATCGGATACGAATAGAGCAAGGTGCGGCTCATACTCTGCGACATCCGGCATGATGTTGGGTTTATCGGCTTCAGGTATATACGGCGGGTTGGAAACGATCAGATCGAATTTGGCCTCGTTTGGGATAGGGGAGAACAGATCTCCATGATAAAGTTCGAAACTTCTTTCCGTATTTAATATTTCTTGAATATTCTTTTTGTTGATCTCTAATGCGGATTCGGAAGAGTCCGTGAAAGATACGTTCCATTCTTTTCTGGCCTTGGCTAGGCTGATCCCGATACATCCGCTACCCGAACAAAGGTCCAGTACATCTAAACTGTCTTCCTTATTCGGATATTCTTCTAATACCCAGGCGACTAATTCTTCCGTTTCAGGCCTTGGGATCAAAACAGACTCGTTTACATGGAATTCTGAATCGAAGAATGCCTTCCTTCCTATGATATAAGCCGTGGGTTTGAATTTGGATCTTTGGACAATCCTTTCTCTATATTCGTCTTTTTCGGATAAGGAAAGCGGTCTTTCGAAATCCACATAAAGTTTGACCCTTTGGATCTTAAGCAGGTCGGCGAGCAATATTTCCGCGTCCAATCTTGCGGAAGGTATGTTTTTCTTTTTTAAGAATTCTTCCGATTTCTTGAGTAGATTCAAAACGTTGTCTTGGGATTCTGCCATGATTTGATGGTGGCCCCGAGAGGATTCGAACCTCCGACCAAAAGTTTAGGAAACTTCTGCTCTGTCCACCTGAGCTACGGGACCTTTATCTTTAGAACGCGGGTATTCGGTTAAGAAGGTTTGCGCTTCTGGGAGACTATTCTCTGGAAGTCGTTAATATTGTGAATTACGATTTTGTCGGAGTAGATCTCGATTTTGCCGCTTTTCGCGAATTGGTTCACTACTTTCTGGACTTCTCCCACCGGTTGGGCGCACCAATCTGCCACGTCCTCTACCGTAACATTGAGAACGACTTCTTTGAATTCAGTATGTGTATGCATCTTTTCATACAACATCAAGAAAACGTCGGCAACTTTTCCGATAATATCGTCCAGCAATAGGATGAGCAATCTTCGT
This sequence comes from Leptospira sp. B5-022, assembly GCF_000347035.1. Classification (GTDB taxonomy): domain Bacteria; phylum Spirochaetota; class Leptospiria; order Leptospirales; family Leptospiraceae; genus Leptospira_B; species Leptospira_B cinconiae. Next base: position 247,601 of record NZ_ANIJ01000025.1, on the reverse strand, counting down.
TTTGCGTCGTAAATTCTCACGGAAAAGATTGTGAGGATTTTAAGTGCAAGAGTCGGGTTCTTAGTCATCAATAGTTCGAAGTTCGCTCTATTGAAATTAAGAACTCTCACTTCGGAAATCGCGATTGCGGTCGCACTTCTGGGTTGTTCTTCTAAGATCGCCATCTCTCCGAAGATATCTCCTTGTTCCAAGATATCTAAGGTTTTGATGGAATTTCCAACGGTTTTAGTGATCTTTACTTTCCCAGCTTGGATCAGAAAAAAATCGTTTCCCGGTTCGTTTTCGCAGAATATGATCTGGTTCGGTTCGAAAGTTTTTCCGAACTTTGAGAACATCGACTCGAGCATTAAATCCATTTAGGCGCTCAGCTCCTTGGCTTTTTGGCGAGCCTTCTGCGAAAGACTATCTCTTTCCGGAGGAAGTAATGCTACCTTGCCGAATAACATTCCTGCTCTCTGGCGGTCCCCCTGTTGTTCAGCGATCTCTGCCAAATGAAATAAAGACTCTTTTACCGATTCCCCGGATGGATGTTTTTTGATATAAGCGGAGAAAGTATTGCTAGCAGTATCCAAACTATTCAGCTTTAAGAAGCAAACCCCCATTTGGAAAAGTGCATTATCTACGAGTTTCTTTTCGCTATCGTACTTAAAATCCGTGCGGACCATTAGGTCCTTGAATATACCGGCTGCCTCTTCGAATTTTCCTACGTTTAGGAAAGTATGAGCACGGTTATAAAGAGAAGTGATCGTATTATCCGTGCCGGCACCCAGATTCGTTTTTTCCGCTGCAGGCTTCATGATATTTTGCAGATTTTCTTGGGACATCGGCGCCCTGGTGGAAGCAGCATCGTAAACTAACGGAGGCATATTGATAGGGTAGGGTGTTCCCTTTCTTGCCAGATCTTGCAGCTCTGTGGCTCTTCCCGCATACGGCCCACTCGGGTAATGTTCTAGATATTTTGCGAATCCATAAGCAGCGTGTTCGAAGTTATTATTTTTATAAAATACTTCGGCTACGTTCATAAGCTCGAATGCAGGATTTCTTGCTTCTGCCTGACCTAAGATCTCCCTTAATTTTTTGTGAACCAGTCGCAATTGGCTGGAGAAAACCTTCATCATCTTTAGGATCAGATGGGTTTTTTCGGCTACGAATGTTTCAAAGTCTGAAAGTTTGAAAACTAGGACAGTGGCTCCGCCCACTACCTGAGCGGTTTCTTCCCTGGGGTATTTTCCAAGTGCGGATTTAACTCCGAAAAACTCTCCCAGTCGTACGTCTTCTTTGACCTCGTAACCGGAATCGATTGCGGTGTACGTGAGAACGACACGACCTTGTCTGAGGACGTAAATATCCTCCGATCGATCTTTCTCGAAGTAAATAATGGAGCCGCCTTTATAAGTTCGGATTATGGGCCCAGCCAAGACCGTTACCTTCTTCTCTAAATCTTACCCGACAGGAAAAAATGCCAAATCCTTTTTGTAACCAAGGGCCCGGGTGACCGATTCTAGCAACCCTAGGGGGTCTCCTGCAAGGTATTTATCGGTTCCGGCGATCTTAATTTCGCGCCCTGTCACGCCAGTTTCTTCAAAAAAATCTTTCAAAGAAAGGTCGCCATAGGAAGGTTTCCCATCTTTCACTACCAAACGTACGGTATTAAGATCCGCTGTGCAAAGAGTTTGGTATGCGTCTTCTTTTTCGGAAGAAAGGACTAAAAGATCCGCTTTTTTTCCGACTTCCAATTTCCCCAGATCGTTCTCTACTCGAAGAGCCTTTGCCGGATTTTCAGTGACCATCTTAAAAACAATTTTAGGATCCAATTCTTTTCCGGATTCTTTGGCAAAAAATTCCCTTGCGGATCTGATTTCTTGGAAAATATTTATGGACCCGGACATTGGAGAATCCGTGCCTAAACTTACATTGATCCCGGCCTCCAGGATTTCCCGGATAGGTGCGGTTTTTCCGAACATAAATAAATTGGATTCAGGGCACCAAACCAAGTTTGCCTTTGTTTTGGAAACTAATTTGATATCTTCCGGATCGAATGCGATCCCATGAACAAGTACAGTATTTTCTCCCAAACAGCCGAGAGAGTTCAATTCTTTCAGAGCGTTTTTGGATTCTTCGTCGAATCCTTCCGAGATATGGGTTACAAAGGGAAGATTCCCTTCCTTTGCCCTTGCGTATTCTATCTGAGGACCGTCCCCCCAGCCGAGAGAATAAGAACAAATACTATGAGCCAGAGTAAATCTTTCTAAAATACGGACCGGAGATTTTTCCAAAAAAGGTTTTTGGACAAAATGGGGAATATGATCCAAAACGGAAGTCACCCCGCTGATCAGATTTTTATAAGAACCTAATAGATAAAGTTGTTCAGGTTCTAATTGTTGCCTCTCCGCGTAAACAACGGAAGATTTCAGATCGTTGTCCCAGGGAAGCCAATTCAAATAAGGGCGGTTGGTCCCGACTTTAGGAAGATAAGTGCCAAGAAGATGATCGTGAGCATTGATCAGTCCGGGATAAACAAAATTGCCTCTTAAGTTGATGCGGATGGGTAAAATGTCCTTCGGTACTCCGGCGGAGATAGAAGAGATCCGTCCGTCATTAATGCGGATGGTAGCATTCTCGAGCACTCCTTGTGGAGTAACGGCTTTAGAATTTACGATTTCCCATTCCATTTAATTGCAAAAACCTAATATACTTAATTGCCGAAGATCAGTGATTTAAAAGTGGGATTGGATCCACAGCCTTGGTTCCTTGGTTGATCTGAAAGTAAAGTCCTTTACCTTCCTCCAATTCTCCTAAGGAATCTCCGAGTTTTACCGTTTCCCCTTCTTTGACTGAAACGGATCTCAGATTTGCATATACGCTGGAATATCCGCCTTTATGCTCTAAAATAATATATTTCCTATAACCGTCCATTTGGTCCAGTACAACTACCTTACCGGACCGGATCGGATGTACATCCTTATGTCTGCTTGCCTTAAATAGAACTCCTTTGTTCGGATAATAAGTTAGATTGGAATAAGGAAGTGAAACAGGGGGAAGCACTTTTAGAGGGGCATGGAACTTAGGGGTTCCGGAAGAAGGTACGTTCTCCGGTAGTTGTTTTTCGACCCGAGAAGAATAAGATAGGTTTTGAGGGATTTTCAATTTTTCTCCCGCTTTCAGACCTTCGTTCTCTTTTTTACCGTTCCATTCTAATAACATTCTCCAATCCAATTTATACTTTTGGGAAATGGAAAATGCTGTTTCCTTCGGTTGGACAGTATGGACCTTTATGGGAGTTCCTGCGGGATCGATTTGGAAAGGAAAAGAAATGAGTATCATTCCGAAACATATCAGACGAATGAAATATGGCTCCCGCATACTCTAAATTATCGGCAATTCTTTCACCTCCAAAAAGAAAAGGGAGCCGGATCGGCTCCCTTTTTTCCAAAAAGAAGGATGTTCTAAGAAGATCAATCTTCGTCTTTGGAGTTCGGTTTGTACTTTTTCATCAATTCTTCCGCTACGTTTCTTGGAACAGGAGCATAACGAGAGAATTCCATAGAGAACTCCGCCTTTCCTTGGGTGGAAGAACGGATCACAGTAGAATACCCGAACATGTCGGAAAGAGGAACTTCCGCTTCCACTTTGCAGTATCCGTCTTGCTCGGTGGTGTTTAGGATCATTCCTCGTCTTTGGTTCAAGGAAGCCAGGATTGGACCTTGGAATTCCGCAGGACCGTCTACTTCTACTCTCATGATCGGTTCCAGAATTTGAGGATTTGCTTTGCTGAATCCTTGGCGGAATGCATAACGCCCTGCGATCTGGAATGCCATATCGGAAGAGTCCACGTCATGGTAAGAACCGTCGTTGATGGTCAGTTTTACCCCGATGATAGGGAATCCGATCAGACTTCCGCGATCCAAACAACTTCTGAATCCTTTATCTACGGAAGAGATAAATTCGCGAGGAATTGCTCCTCCCACGACACTGTTTACGAATTCGTAATTTTTATCTTCTTCCAATGGGATAGGCTCGATGAATCCGGCAACACGACCGAACTGACCTTGACCACCCGTTTGTTTTTTGTGAGTATAATCGAAGTCTGCGCGGCTTGTGATCGTTTCACGATACGCAACCTGAGGAGCGCCTGTGATCAGTTCTACTCCGTACTCCCTTTTCATCCTTTCAATATACACTTCGAGGTGAAGTTCTCCCATCCCTTTGATGATGGTTTGTCCGGATTCTTGGTCTACGTGAGTTTGGAACGTAGGATCTTCCTTGGTAAAGCGGTTCAAAGCTTTTGCCAGGTTGTTCAAGTGTTTAGATTCTTTAGCCTCGATTGTAAGAGAGATTACCGGAGCTGGAACGAACATGGATTCCATAGAAACGTTCATCTTTCCGTCGGTAAAAGTATCCCCGGAAGCACAATCGATACCGAATAATGCGATGATATCTCCAGCTTCTGCATAGTCGATATCTTCCATCTCGTCGGAGTGCATACGGCATAGACGACCAACGTTATGCTTTTTGTTGTTCGACATATTATAGATGGTCATACCTTTTTGGATCTTTCCTTGGTAGACGCGAACATAGGTCAACTGGCCGTAACGTCCGTCCTCGAGTTTGAATGCGAGGCAAACGAGTGGTTTGTCTTTGTCAGACGGTAGAACTACTTTTTCAGATTCGTTTTTAACGTCCAAAGCGGAGTTAACAACGTCCACAGGTGAAGCTAGGTAATCCAAAACACCATCCAGAAGTTTTTGAACTCCTTTGTTCTTGAAAGCGGAACCCATGAAAACTGGGGTCAGTTTTAAAGAAATTGCACCGTTGCGGATCGCAGTTTTGATTTGCTCTACTGTAGGCTCTCCTTCCAGCATAGCTTCGGTCAATTCGTCGGAGAACATAGAAGCCGCGTCTAAGAGTTCTTCTCTTTTTTTCTGAGCAAGTTCTTGTAATTCGGCAGGAATTTCCTTTTCGATGATTTCCATTCCGTCTTTTCCTTCAAAATAAACGGCTTTCATGGTAACGAGGTCAACGATACCCGCTAAGTCTCCTTCGAGACCGATAGGAATTTGGACTGGAACTGCGTTATGTTTTAATTTTTCACGTAATTGGTCGATCACACGGAAAGGGTTTGCACCTGTACGGTCCAGCTTATTGATGAAAGCTACACGAGGAACATTATAACGGCGCATCTGTCTGTCCACAGTGATGGACTGGGATTGAACACCGGAAACTCCGCAAAGAACTAGAATAGCGGAATCTAGAACCCGTAGGGAACGCTCTACCTCAACGGTAAAGTCCACGTGGCCCGGAGTATCGATGATATTGATCGTATGGCCTTTCCACTGGCAGTAGGTAGCAGCGGATTGGATAGTAATCCCTCTCTCGCGCTCCAATTCCATACTGTCCATTTTCGCACCGACTCCATCTTTACCACGAACTTCGTGGATGGCATGGATACGGTTAGTATAGAATAGAATCCTCTCGGTCAGAGTGGTTTTCCCTGAATCGATATGGGCGGAAATACCGATATTCCTAGTTTTTAGGAGTTTTTCGGTGGGTTTGAAGTCCGCAACTGCAGTGCTCATTAGAGTCCTCTTTAAAAGTTCACACGTAGGTTTCCTTTACACCCTCTTTGTAGGGCAGAATATAAACTTTCCGTGGATACTAATCTGACTGGGTTCCCTAGGTAAAGGAACCCTAATTCTTACCAATTTTCTGAAAGGGGGGCGTTTGTAAAGATCGTTTCCATTAACAGATTTTCGATACCGGCTTGTATAAGCTTTTCTTAGATCAAATATAAATTACAATTTTATCCCGATTTCAGAACCGATCCGGGTTCTCTTCAAAGATCAGGAAATTCATTGCCCGGGTTTGCCAGGGTCAAAATAGTTTCTGGAAGGGGAGTTTTTCCCTTTTACATGGGCTCATTTAAGTTCCTAAAACGAAACGTAAACCGAATCGCCAGAGCGTTTTTGCTATTATCCGTAGCAAGGATCCTATGTCTCGCGTTTGCAGGAGCGATCTTGGTTGGGTCCTTTATGATCTATGCTTCGGAAGAAGGTAGGATCTCCTACGCTGATTCATTCTACATGGCTGCGTCGGCAATATGTGTGACCGGATTGACCACCGTCGCCATTAGCGAGTTAGCATTCTCAACTCAAGTTATCATCATGTTCTTATTCCAGATCGGCGGATTGGGGATTATCACCTTTACGGTCCTTGTTGGTATCTTAGTAGTTCGAGGACTTTCCAGAAGTACTCGGATCGCATCATTCGTTTTCGAAGCGATAGATTCCCACGAATCTGCAGATGGGAAAAGTAAGAACGCTCCATATGTTCGGAGGATCTTATTATCCATTTTGAATATATCCGTTTCTATCGAATTGATGGGTGCGTTCTTATTGTATTGGGTTATGCCGGAAGATCTAAGCGGATTACCCGGCGAACCGAACCGCATTTTTTTAAGTTTATTCACCTCCGTTTCCGCTTTCAATAACGCTGGATTTTCCATAGTAGACGATCTCACCTTCTTATCCAAAGAGCCAATTTCTCTTTTGGTCGTGGAAAGTTTGGTGGTTATGGGAGGGATCGGCTTTCCTGTAATTTTATTCTTGGAAAAAACGTTACTCGAAGCATTCCGGAACGTAATGCATAGGATAGAAGTGGTCATGGAAACCTATCTTATGTCCAAGGCGTTGGAAGAAGGGAAAGAACCTTCCTGGATCTATCTTGTCTTGATCCGTATGTCATTCTGGGCGGAGGAAAGATTAGCTCTTTATAGAAAAGCACTCAAAGGAGAAGCTAACAGGATCCAGATGAAACTTTTACTTTATGGAACTATAATATTAGTCCATGTAGGGGGCATCGGGATACTTATGGGAGAATGGGATAATCCCGAGACGATAGGAAAATTTAACTTCGTAGATAAACTATTCAACTCGTTCTTCCTTTCCGTATCATCCAGGACGGCAGGATTTAACACATTCGATATTTCGGAGATGAGAAGTCCGACTTATGTTCTTCTTTGTTCTTTAATGTTTGTGGGAGGTGGTCCTCAAGGAGCAGCTGGAGGTATCAAGATCACAACCTTTGTTATTCTCTTGATGTATTTGAGAAATGTGATCAATCCTCAAGCAAGAGTGACAATTATGGGAGAAGAAGTTTCTAAAAATTCGATCGCAATCTCTACGCGGATCTATTTTTTAGCAACGATATCCATCGTATTCTTTATGTTGGTGATCACTATCGCAAACGGACATAGACATGGAATAGAAGATATATTTTTCGAGGTCATGTCCGCTTTCGGTACTGTTGGATTAACAAAAGGATTAACACCTTATATCACCGGAGTGGAAAAGTTTTTGTATCCTTGCATTATGTATGTGGGAAGAGTCGGGGTATTTACTCTTCTTATTGCGTTTACCGGGCATTCCGGATTGGGGACATTGGGTGCCCAAGACGATGGAGTCAAGATCCAAGTAGGATAAAAATCTTACTTAAGAAAGTTGGTGAGCTTCCGCCAGTTTAAAATAATAGATATAACGATCCATTTTTAGATCATGAACCACCGAAATGAGTTCGAAACCAATTGCTCCTAACGGATCGAACGCATCTTGTGTCAAAGGATCTTTACTTTCCACGATCTTGTATGTGATTTTCCTGTGCTGCATAGTGGAAATTTAATAAGCTAACAATGAATAATCGTAAAGCTTAAAATTAAAAAGTGAGTTTCCGATTTTAGTCCTTTTAGACTAGTTTTTTGTTTTTGTCTCTTGTGGATCCTCCGCCCAAAACCTGAGAAATCTCCTCCCATTTTGGAGCCAAAATTCCCTTGCAAGCCTTCTATTTAGGATCAATCTGGCCTCTAAAGCGAACTGATTTCTGGAGAGAGAATGTTATTTTCCTATATAAAACTTTTAAGACCCCACCAATGGATTAAAAATATCATCCTATTTGCTGGGATCATATTCGGGAAAAAATTAGGAGACCTGGAATCGGTAGAAAGGGCGATTTTTGCGTTTTTTCTCTTTTCGCTTACCGCAAGTTGCCAATACGTTCTCAATGATTTTCTGGATCGAAAGGAAGACGCACTTCATCCCGAAAAAAAACATAGACCCTTGGCCTCGGGAGCTATCTCTCCTACTATAGCACTTTTACTGACAGCGGTTTTACTTTCTGTCACTCTAGTCCTATCTTTCAAATTACAGACGGAGTTCTTCTATTGGGTAGCCGGTTACCTGATCTTTAATATAGTTTATAGCCGTTTCTTAAAACATATGGTTATTCTAGATGTAATGAGTATCTCTTTCGGGTTCGTAGTGAGAGCGATCGCAGGCTCCATCGTCGTAGGAGTGAGTTTCTCTTCTTGGCTTCTTCTCTGCACGTTCATGTTGGCCCTGTATTGGGGATTCGGAAAAAGAAGGGGGGAACTTATCATCCTAGAAGAAGGAGCCAAAGGCCACAGAAAAATCCTGGAGGAATACTCGGTTAATTTTTTGGATTTGATGATGGGAATCGTTGCCACAATGACTTTGGTAACCTACGTTATGTATGTTACAAGCCCTCATACGATTGAAAATCTAGGTACGGATAAAATGGTGTATACGATCCCGATCGTAGTTTATGCGATCTTTAGATCCTTATACATTATCTACATTAAAAACATGGGCCATAATCCTACTAAGGCTATTTTGACCGACTGGGGTGTCCTTGTGGCGGGATTTTTTTGGCTTTTGCTCGTCGTTTGGATCATGTATTCGGGTTCCGGACAAACTCTGCCTTTTCACTTATAATCTAGGTCTAACTAAGGCATGAACAAAAAAGTAAAAGCAGGATTTCAGTACGGAGGAGCGTTGGCCCTTCTACTTTCCGCGACTTTTTTTCTGGCCTGGTTTAGAGCCTTGGATACGGAACCTGTTGTGAGTCTGGATGGAAAAGAATTCCGGACTCCGATCGGAGAAAAAGCGAATATAAAAGGAAAGACCACAGTTGTATATTTTTGGGCGACCTGGTGCGGAGTTTGTAATACGAATCTTCCTCTGGTCAAGTGGTATGCCTCCACACTTAAAGACCAAAATAATTTTGCATTCATCAGTGTGGAAGAAGGGGAAAATTCCTCGGCACTCAAAGACTATCTAGAAAAACACGCCGTGAATTTTCCGGTAATCGTAGGAAACCCGATGTTACTCAGAGATTGGGGGATCAGAGGATATCCTAGCTTTTATATTTTGGATGGAGAAGGAAAGGTCAGATTCGCGGAATCCGGAATTATGAGCCCGTTGGGTATGTTCCTAAGGCTGATCTGGGCAAGAATTTTCTGGCCTTAGTGTCTTAAAACCGAAAGTCTTTCTCCTCAACTTTGAATTTCAGACTTCTCATTTCCGATAATCAATCCGATGGACTCGTACAAACCGAAACCACTCTTAAACAAATCGGAACTAAAGCAGATAAAACGTTCCAGGACTCGGGTTCGGGGTCAGAAAGTAATTACAGACGACGTAAAAAAGTTAAAATCACTTAGCGTCACGCCGGATCTACCGGAAGAAGAATTAGTAAATTATTATAAAGAACCGATCTGGATCGAATATTATATTCCGAGAGAATCCAGATTTGCATACGAGATCAAATATCTTTATGTTTACCTGGTCAACTCGGAGCCGAGACCTGCTCCGATGGATTCTATTCTAAGGGAAGCAGTCAATAAGGATCAATTTGTGGATCTTGTGGAAGTTGCAAGACTTCATCCTGAAAAAGAAAAACTGATCCGAACATCTTATACGAATTCTTGGCCATTTTTCGAATCCATTTCCAACGGATACAAACAATACCAACAAACCAAGGATCCGTATTATTTAAGAGTTCCTCTCTACCACACCGAAAATCTAATGAAAAGAGAACCTTCTCTTTCTACCCTGGAGTTTACGGGAAACTTTTTTATCCATAATCTGAATTGGTTGATTCGTAGAATGAACAAAGGTGGAAAAGAATTCTCTTTAGAAGATGAGACGATCTCCATTCTGATCAAAAGAAGGAACGAATATTGGGAGAAAAAAAATCTCCCTACAGATGAGGACTTCGATCTATTTGCGGCGCTATTCTACGAGCAGGCATTCCCGAATAGAGGTCTGGAAGAAATAGAAGCAGCGGAACTTCTGGACGAAGATTAATTTCGCCATCTCTGCGCCCAAAAAAAGGATGCAGTTTTTAGGCCTCTTGTATGTCTAAGAGTTACAGGAGAAGGCATTGGAAACCAGTATCTCAATTTATTCGGACGTAGTTTGTCCTTGGTGTTATATCGGTAAAAAAAGATTAGAGAAAGCGATCGAGTCTTGGGAAGTCGATCATCCTGGAGATAAAATCGTCGTAGAGTGGAAACCATTCCAATTAAATCCTGATCTTCCTGAAAAGGGCGAGGATCGAGAAGCTCATATGGTCAAAAAATTCGGTTCTTTAGACCGGGTAAAGATGATGACCCAAAGAGTCTCGGATATTGCCAAAGAAGATGGATTGCAGTTTTCTAATATTCTACAAGGGCACCAGCCGAATACCTTACTTCTTCATGCTCTCATTCGAAAAGCCCGAACTTACGGAAAAGAATCGGAACTTGCCGAAGTATTTTTCCAAAAGTTTTTTTCGGAAGAAAAAAATCTCTCGGACGATTTAATTATTAGAGAAAGCCTAACCCAAGTTGGAGTTCCTGCATCGGAATTGGATGAAGTCCGTAAAGATCCTTCTCTTTTCAGCCGGATTGAAACGGAAGAAAACGAAGGCAAAATGTTGGGAGTGACCGGAGTTCCATTCTATATCTTTAACGAAAAATACGCGGTTTCAGGAGCTCAACCTGTGGACCTGTTCTTACAGGTGTTCGAAAGATTGCAGTCGGAGTCGGGAACTTAAGCGGAGATCTCGGTTCCTCGATTGGCTCCTTCCCCCATCCATAAAAATAAACGGCGGATCCTGTATAAATAGGCAGCTTCCGCTCTTTCTAACATTCCATCCGGAACGTTAGGGAACTCGTATTCTCTGATATTTCTGGGACTGCCGGACCAATCGATCGCTTGGAAAAAGGAATCCTTAGGAGGAGAGGCGAGCGCCAGTCTATCTCTTAAAAAAAGAAGAAGGTCCTTTGGTTCAAAAAACGCCTTTGCGATATCCTTCAAACCGGTAGCCAAATTTTGGTACACGTTTTCCCTATTAAAATCTATCAGACAAAAGCTGAGAGGAAAATAAGGAGTTCCTAAAAGACCTTTCATCTTAGGGACAAGTTCTCTAATGGAAAAAGATTCGGAATCCAAAACCAGGACCCCAGGCTTGGTCTCTTTTAGAATATTAGGAAGTCCTAATATATCTTTACACCAATGTGCGTTGGAGCCGCAGGCCCTGAGAAGAGATCTGAATTTGGAAAAAAGATCGGCATTTTGGGTAAGTACAACCATTTCAGGATGTAAAGGTTTTGAAAATTTAAAGAAAGGGAATTCTTCCAGTGCAAAAGAATTCAGATCATAAATGCGGGTCGCTCCCGCTCTTATAAAAGAGTTTTTTTCTTCCGTATCAAATCTTCCGAGCAGGCAAACTTCTCTGGACCAATCATAAGCGGAGCGGATATCCTCTGGACTAGCATCCTTCTTCCAAACTAAAACGTCTTTAGTAGAGGAGGGGAATCCGGAACTTCTTACCCATTCTAAATGATCTATTCCTTTCCACTTTAATAATGCGATTAGGAATTCATGTTCATCCGAGCTAAGTCGGCGCAGAAGTATGGCATCCGATAGTAAGTTCATCTCTTTGCAAAGGACGGGTTTTTTCCTTGACCTTGGGGATTTTCGTCCGATCCTAGAATTGGTGCATTGCGGAAAACCCGCAACTAGAAAGGGGAATCGGAAAGAAAAACAAGTTTGCCTTTCGGGCGAACTGCTTTTGTGGGCTTATCCTAAAAGCGTTGATTACGAGCAAAACTAAGAATGAAAGTTCTGAAAAGATACGCAAACAGAAGGTTGTACGACCCCGAGACCAGTAAAACGATTACTCTAGAAGATGTCGCCGAGATGATCATCGCGGGCGAAGAGATCAAAGTGATCGATAATATGAGCGGTCAGGACATCACTCCTAAAATCCTAGGCCAAACCTTTCTCAAGGTAAGTTTGGGCCAGAGAAACGAAGAATTTTCCAATTATATGCTTTCCGCTCTAATCCGAGAAACGGGCAAAAATATCAGTGCATTATTCGGCCGTTTGGTCTTGGGAGGGATCGGTCTTGCCTATCTTACCAAGGAAAAAATGGACAGGATCTTGCAGAGTATGGTGGCTTTGGGCGAACTTCGTCTGGAAGAGGTGAAAAGTTACCGCGAAGACCTACTCACCCATTTAGCTCAGAGAGCCAGTGAAAACAGCGAACAGATCCAGGAAGACCTTAAAAAAGTGGGTCGAGAATTGGAAGAAGGCGGAGAAAAGGAATTGGCTGTCGAGGATCTATCGGAGAAAATTCGCAAGATTGCGGAAAGAGTCAAGGAAACCGAGTCCTTATGACCGGATTAGTGGCTTCCTAAGGTTAAGATCCGACTTACTGATTCCGATAAACAACATAGGGGGAACCCATGTCTAGCTTAAGAATCCTAATCCTTGGAATTATTTTATCACTCACTTCTCAAATTTCCGCAAAGGAAATGATCCATGAGAAATTGGACCAATTATTCTACGACCAAGTCGATAAATTACAAAGCGGCAACCTAGAAGAAAGGATCCAAGCTGCGGACTATCTGAAATTCGTAAGTAGCAAACTGGCGGTTCGCCCGCTTCTTAAAGCTTTAAAGGGAAATCCGAATGTTCCTAAATCGGATGAGAATTCCCCCACTTTAAAATTCACAATAGCACAAGCTTTGGGAGCCATGGAGTCGGATATTTCCGGACCGGGAATGGTGGAAGAATTTAAAAAAATTTCCGCAACTGTTCAGGAAAACGATTATCCTGCATTCAGTTCCCCTGAAGGTTATAATACTGTGATCGCCGCGGGGGAGATTATCCGAAATGTAGGGCTTCTTCCTTATTCCAAAGAAAACCAAGAAGCGATCCTAAACGCTTTGAACCACCCGAATTTTTATGTAAGAGCTTCCGCAGCGGACGGACTGAAAAACCTAAACCGAAAAGATGCACTTTCCCAATTGAACTCTGCGATCGATAAGGAAAAAAATCCTTTTGCGAAAGTTGCGATCTTAAATGCGATCGTATACATCAATCGGATCGCCAATCAAAAGTTCTATGATTTATGCGCATTCCTAAAAGACGAATCCCCGATGGTGCGTTATAGGGCTTCCATTGCAGTGGGAGAAGTGGACCTGAAAGCGGGAGAATATTCTCTGAGAGAAGCGTTACTCGTCGAGCATGATAAAATGGTAAGAGAGCAGATCAAGAAGGACCTGGCAAATGTGACAGGATTCAAGATGCCTGCGAATCTCCCGCTTTTTTTGAAAGACTGATCATTTCTGAAGCGCTTAAGATGTAAAAAGCCTCCGAAATCGGAGGCTTTTTTATTTTCTACGGTTCAAAGAAGAAGGGTGTAAATACCCTGGGAGATACTGGGATCGAACCAGTGACCTCTACCATGTCAAGGTAGCGCTCTAACCAGCTGAGCTAATCCCCCGGTAATAGTCAATATTTAGGTCTTTAACTAGCCGTAAAGCCTTTGTTGTTTCCAAAGCCTCCAAGAAGAAGTTTCCATCTTCTCGAATCGAAAGCCCTTCCTCATATTTTTGATAAAAGATAAAGGTATAGTGACCTCCGAAATTCCCTTTTTGCATGTGTACTTTTTGTAAAACATACGTTATAAAAAAGGTTTTCTATACGAAATTTCCTAGTTTTTCTGGCCGATTTCGAAATCAGCCAGGGTTTTCCGGGATCGGCGGGCGAATCGATTTGGAAAGGTTTATAGTAAGCTTCACGAAACCCGAAAAAAACAGGGGGGATAGAAATGTCAGCAAAGGCAGAAAAAAAAGAACGGACTATTAAACCGATCAACGGCGATTCTCCGAGCGTTCGTAAGATGGACTTCGAAGGGTTGGACCGATTATCCGATTATTATGTGGCAGGAAATTCTTTCCTAACCCATACGGTAAACGCATATCATGTGATCTTTCCGGAAGGAGAAAGATTTTTTATTAAAAGTGTAAAAGCTTTTGCGGATCAAGTGAAGGATCCCGCATTACAAAATAGTATTAAAGGTTTTATCGGTCAGGAAGTACAACACGGAAAAGAGCATGAAAAAGCTCTGGATATGCTGGCAAAACAAGGACGCCCCGTTTCCAGGATCCTGAATTTTTATGTAAAGACCGCTTACGGATTTTTCTGGCCTGTTCTGGAATTTATCTTCGGTAAAAAACTGAAACTTGCAGTGACTGCAGGTTTAGAACATTATACCGCCTCCTTGGGAGAAGTTACTCTAAGATTCGGTCTTCATGAACAAGCGGAAGGAGAGATGAGAAATCTACTTCTTTGGCATGCTTGCGAAGAAATAGAGCATAAGTCCGTTGCGTATGACGTTCTGCAAACCGTTTCCAAAAGTTATATCTTAAGAACTTTGGGATTTATCGTAGCCTCGATCATGTTCTGGGGATACGCGTTTACTCTTCAGCATATGTTTATCTTTGCGGACCCTAAGATCGGATTTAAAAGATATTTCTCCGATCTTGTCTCTGCAAGTTCTTATGCCCGTTTGATCGTGATAGAAGTCGGAAAACTTGCCTTTCTTTATTTCAAACCTAGTTTCCATCCGAACCAAACCGGCGGTTATGATCTGGCCAACGCCGCGTTAGCTACAATTTAATAGGAGAATACGATGAATCCCCAAACTAAGAATAAAAATCTAAAATCGATCGATGCGAATTCTCCTACCGTTCGTAAGATGAATTTCGAAGGCCTGGAAAATTTGCCGGACCATTATATCGCAAATAACTCGTTCATGACCCATACGGTGAATGCTTATCATATCCTTTTCCCGGAAGGAGAAAGATTCTTTATTAAGAGTGTAAAAGCTTTTGCGGACCAAGTAAAAGATCCCGGCCTTTCTTCCAGAGTGAAATCTTTTATCGGGCAGGAAGTCCAACACGGAAAAGAACACGAAAAAATCCTGGAGATCTTAAAAGGACAAGGAAGACCTATCACTCTTATGGAGAAGGTCTATAAATGGACCGCCTTTAGTTTCTTTTTGCCCGTGTTCGAATTTTTCTTCGGTAAAAAACTGAAACTATCGGTGACTGCAGGTCTGGAACATTATACGGCTAGTATGGCTGAAATTTCGATCCGTAATAATTTCCATGACGATGCATACGGAGAAATGAGAAGTCTTCTTCTTTGGCATGCTTGTGAAGAGATAGAGCATAAATCAGTTGCGTATGACGTTCTTCAAACCGTTTCTAAAAGTCATTTCTTAAGGATCATGGGATTTATCGTAGCATCGTTCATGTTTTGGGGATACGCTTTAAGCCTGCAACATTGGTTCTTACTCACTGATAAGAAAGTAGGATTCCGTAAATACTTCCAAGATATGAAGTCTGCACGCAGGATCGGAAGGATCTTATATCCTCAACTTTTCAGCGCTGCTCTCCTGTATTTCAAAAAAGATTTTCATCCGGACCAAACAGGCGGATACGAGCTGGCGAACGCGGCTCTGGTAACTATCTAGCACCCATCCAATCACTTTGCTCCCCGCTTCCCGTGCTCCGAAAGGAGCCGGGAGGCGGTTTTTTTCTTCAAGATTCCAACCAACTTTTTAGGAATGTCTGGTGTTTTACCGGATGGAACTCTGTGTATTTATAATTTGCGTAACCTAATTTTGCGAAAGGATCTTCTTTCATTGTTTCGCTGATTTTCTCTAAAGAGATAGATTTTGCGATGATCATTCCGCCGTTCCTTGGTTCTTTCGGTCCGGAAAGAAGAAGGGTCCCAATATCATATAAGGTTTGTAAAAACTCTCTATGAGCAGGGACCGCTTGGTCTAATTTTTCGAGTGGGACTAAATATTCTAATTCGATTAGGAAAAATTTCATTCTGAAAATCAGACTTATCGAATTCCTTTAAAAATCAATTCCCAATCGTTTTAGAGTGAAATTTTTAAGTAGCTACAGTCTCTAATTCCGGCTCCGACTCATCCTCGTCGTTGAACGCTTCCGAGTAGGTCATCCATTTTCCGGTATCCGGATCCATAAGTTTACACTTGGATGTGGATTCGAGATAATCTTTCCAAATGGATTTTCTTTCCACAACATAAGCTCCGTAATGCGCTTTGATCTCTTCCAAGGCTTGGCCCAATTTGTAGAAAGGGATTTTCATGTGAACATGATGAGGAGAATGAATGAAAATATTATGCATGAAAAAGTTTAATAACTTAGGAACATGATAGTTTACCGTACCTCTCATTTGTCCGTAAAAAGGAGTCCATTCTTCCGCATCTTTCCAGGGAACTTCCGGACGGATATGGTGTACATAAACCGTGATTCCGATGAAATAGTTCCAAGAGATAAAAGGAAGAAGCCACACTTTTAGAAAAAACCAAGCCCCTAATCCTAAATCTAAACCGTTAGGAGTGTTCCCACCGAAATAGAATACTGCGGCCGCAGAACCGAATGCAAAGGTAAGCATGAGTAATTTATCTCTAAGAGCTTCCTTCATTGGAGCAGTAAAAAGGACCATTCCTTTTAACCAGATCTCTACTAAATAATAGATCCCTCCTCCGAATGCGGACCAGGAAAGTCTATGGAAAACCTTTCTGAATATTCCGAAATTTTTATATTGTTCAGGGGTCACAGGATGCCATACGAAATCGCCTTTTAATTTGATCGTGTGCCCGTGGTGGACCCGATTATGACCGTATCCCCATTGGTTATACGCATGTAAGGACGGCAACATTGCGATTTGTCCGATCCAATACGCAAGTCTCTCGTTTTTGAATAAGGCCCCGTGACATGCATCGTGGCCTATAATAAAAAGAGAAGCGATGCTTAGGCCAGCAAATACCCAAAGAAACGGAAGATAATACCAAGTTTCCGTATTCCATATCAGAAACATGGTAACCGAGAAGAAGAATAGATCCCGGATAAAATAAGCGATCCCAAGATAAGCCGGATTGTCGAAGCTACTATCGGAGATGATCTCCCTTACGCTTCCAAGAGTTTCTTTCAGTTCTGTATTCTTTTTCATTTTTTATCCTATGATTCCCGAAATAGGAGTTTTTATTTACGGATCGTTAAATGAGAGCGGATCAGATTCGCTTTGTTGCAGAAAAAGATCGGGATCTAAAATAATTCTTTAATTCAGGGTTTTAAGATGGGAAGTTCTCTTTTAAAATAAGAGAAAAATAAGTCTTCTGCAGTTTCTCTACCGGATCCCGTCCTTTTACCTAAAATGATCAGACAATCTTTCGCCCTAGAAAGTGCAACGTATAGAACTCTATGTTCTTCTTCTCTGAGCTGTTCCGGAGAATCTTTTCGAAGATTCCAACCATCCGCCAAATCCACGATCACCGTGTGAAATTCCAAACCTTTGGCGGAATGAATCGTGAGTAGTAATTCGGACGGAACTCCTGCACGAAGATATTCCCGTATTCTATGATTAGAACGGCATAATATCCTTAATTCTCCTCCACTTCGCTTATACAATTCTCCTAAATAAGGAAATAGTTCCGAGATCTTATCCATTTTAAGTCTGGAAACGAACGCTTTCCCTTTTCGGTAAGCGATTACCTTCTTATCGATTTTGTTCTTATTTTTGGAAATAGGTATGGAAGAAGTATCCACGATTTTCGGTAACGATCTGTAATTTGTGTTTAGGAATTTCCGGGTGCATGGCCGAAACATTTCCGGAAAATTCAAAAAATTGAATATATCGGCCTTCCTGAACGAGTAAATTCCCTGGCTATCGTCTCCTACTACCAAAATTTTCGATTGTTCCGACAGTAATTTTAAGAATCTAAGTTGTTCCGGGTCGGTATCTTGGAATTCGTCTACTAAGATCCTTTTTAAACTTTGTTTCGGGATTTCCGTCCAAGATTCCCCGCTTTCGAGAGAATCCAAAAAAATAGAGACCAAATCATCCAGGTCCAGTTTTCCCTCCTTTCGTTTGAAGTTCTTATAATCTTCTAATAACGGGCTTTTCCAGGTTTGGGGGAAATTAGAAGGTAATTCGGATCCTCCGACCAAAAGTGTATAAGGGATCCCACCGATAATATCCGATTCTTTGCGGAACCATTCCCTAAAGAACTGGTTCTTTTCGGATGAGGTCAGGATAGAAGGTCTTCTGTTCCGAAAATCAGGATGCCACGTAATCAATGCTCTCAAACAGAACGCATGAAACGTATGTACTCTTACGGAGTTATCGTTCGTTTTCTTTTTGATCCTTTCTTTGATCTCGCCTGCCGCTTTTCTAGTAAAACTCAAGACCAGGATTTCTTCTCCCCTTGTGCCTTGGGAGAGCTCGTTTTGTACAACTCCAACTAATGTACTGGTCTTTCCGGAACCTGCAGCGGCTATAACCTGTAAAAATCTAGAGCGATCTTCTATGATCTCTTGTTGGGCTGCGCTGAATTGGGAAAGGTCCATGCAGAACCGTTTCCCGGATCTGATTCAGCGCGTGTGAATTTTGTAATGAAAGATCTTCTTTTTTATTTATCTCCGGAGGGAAGATCCATAGGTTTCGGACTATCTGTCGGCGTATTTATGATCATTGGAAGAGAGTCTTTTCCGGTCGGAACGAATAGAAGTTTTGTATTCGGATTCTCGAATGCTTTTAGTTGGAGATATTGTTTTGTCAATTGAGCTGCGATCATTTTCTGGGCTTTCGCTTTTGCTTGTGCTTCGATCACGGTAGCTTGAGCGGCTCCTTCCGCTTCTATCACTGTGGATTTTGCCTTTGCCTCCGCGTGAATGACCGTTATCTCCGCATCCTTTTTAGCTATATTGATCTCGAACTTCATTTGTTCCTGCTCTTGCTCTTTGGTAAGTTTACCTTCAATCGCAGTCAGTATCGGACGACTGTATTCTATATCGTCTATGATCACATCATCTATTTCGATATGTTTCCCTCTTAACTTTTCTCCTAAAGCTTGGCGAATATCCTGAGAAACTTTAGGAGTTTCTTTCGAGATCCGTATCATACTATAGGATGATAGTGCATTACGAACGGATGTCCTGAATTGAGGACGAACCACTTTTTCGTAATAATCCGGGCCAATCTCTATCTGAAGATTATAGATCTCCGAATTTACCGGTCTTAGGATGACTGCGGCCACAACGTTGATGGTCAAATCATCCCTGGTAAGAACGTCCACTTTTTCCTTATACGAGGTCCATTGGGTTTGGTACAATACCACGTCATTCCATGGAGCATAGAAATAAATAGCATTCGTTAATAGGTCCTTTTGGAGACCGCTGGTTAAGGGGTGATATCTGAGTCCTGCCTCTCCCGGGCGAATATTCGTATAACAACCCGTTCCCGTGAGTAAGCTCAAAGAAACAAGGGCAAACAAACTCAAACTTTTACCGAAAAATTGAAACCTGGTCATATAAATCTCCTAGGCCTGTCTATAGTAGGACCAAGTTCTGATTCGGAACGTTTCCCGATCTTGCGAAATCGGAATGGGCGACAATGAAAAACGAATGTACGAAAGTATTCTTTTGATTTGAACTGGTCTAACGATGGATGGTATGGAAGACAATCTCCAAAACCTGCCTAAAATCAGGACCAGATTCAGAGGGATTGTGGAATCTATCTCAATCGATCCCAATCCGGAAAAAGCGAGGATCTTGATCAAAGACATAAAACTGCTGGTTTCCGGTAGAAAGGTGATATACGCTCAGGATTTTTATTATTCTTACCGTTTTAGAAAGCAGAATCTGAAACAGGGAGATCCTGTTGAATTCGACGCCAGAATACGACCCGATAAAAGAGGAGTTTCCTCCGGAAAAATCCGTTTAAATTATCCTACAAAAATTTATAAACAAGGCCCGGACCAGGCAGGTCTGTTCCCCGAAGTACGCTCTAACATTTGACTTCCCTGGCTAACCCTTGATTCTGACTTTCGGAGCTGAAATTGGAAACTATCAAATATCTTTTAGACTTCTTTTTGCATCTGGAACATCATTTGGATGCTTTAATCATAGCTTATGGCACATGGATCTACCTGATCTTATTCTTGATCATCTTCTGCGAAACCGGTCTTGTTGTAACTCCTATACTTCCGGGAGATAGCTTGCTCTTTGCTTTGGGCGCATTTGCCGCGAGAGGCAGTTTGGATCTAGGGACATTACTCATCCTTCTGATCGTTGCTGCGATCTTAGGCGACACAGTCAATTATGCGATCGGTCATTTGGCGGGAGAACAGATCCTTGCAAAAGAGAAAGTCCCTTTCTTAAATAAAAAACATCTAGAAAAGGCCCACCGTTTTTACGAGATGTACGGCGGAAAGACGATCATTATCGCAAGATTTATTCCGATTGTAAGGACTTTTGCTCCTTTTGTAGCCGGGATCGGAAGTATGACCTATACTAAATTCATTTTGTATAATATAGTGGGAGGAATAGTTTGGATCGCTATCTTCCTTTTTGGCGGTTATAAGTTCGGAAACCTGGAATTCGTTCAAAGGAACTTCAAGATCGTCATTCTTGCGATTATAATCATTTCGATAATGCCTGCAGTGATCGAGTTCATTAGAGAAAGAAGAAAGGCACTCGCCCGCGATAAGTAAACTTTCTTATTGGCTACAATCCTTGGTCTGACGTAAACTTTTGACCAAGGGTCTATCCTTAAAACGTTTGTATAGAGGAGGCTCCATATCCCTGGCGATATTCGAGTCTCCTCCTCTTCCTCCGGGGCTGATCCCCACAGGGCCGAAACTAGACGCAGGATAGAAACAAATTGGAAATTCTTTTGCTTCGTCTAATTTCCTGGTTTTTTCGTTCGTTCTAAAAACATGGTCCTTAATCCGAACATAAAGAAGATTCGAATTCTCCGACCAACGGATCTTGAATTCGGGAGTTTCTTCCCATTTTGTTAATGGAAACTCGAAATACGACCTATCATAGGAGGAAGATTGTCCGTTCACATCCGCTATGATCAAGATCGGGGACTCTATCTCCAGATCTGCTTTCAACTTTCCTAATATAATTGCCGCCTTTCCTCCGTCCGGAGAAGGTACGAATTGAAAGATAGTCTGGTCCTCTCTTTGGAAATTTTTAGGTTCAAAAGAATGAAATCCTTTCGGGGACCAAACCGCAGGAAAACGGGTGGATCCGCCGTATTCGTCGTTTGCACCTTGTATCCAAAATAAACGATTGGTTGCGGAATGAAAGTAAACGGATCCAGGTAATGTCCAAGAGCCTATTTCATAGGAATAGATTGGTGGATCTCCGGAATCATTTCCGGTTCCCGAAATTTCATAGATCCTGAATTTAGTTCTGTAATTTTTTTTGTGTGTGGTCCCGTTCAAAGGATTCCATGCATCCTTTTCTTCGTAGATCACTTCCGTTTGGACTATGTTTTTACCGGTCTCCGACCAGCCTCTTTCAAGCGCAAGACTAGCGGGTCTCCATTGGATTTGAGAGCAGTGGAATGTGGATAAGAGGATAAAAACGGTTAAGATTTTCATAAAACGATAGCGCGCCGGTTTTTCGACGCGCTATTCTGGATTGGATTATCTCCAGCCTTCGTTTTTCAATTCACTGTGGTTCAAGTATAACCCCGAAGATCCTACGGAAGGAGCTCTCGTATGACCTTGGAACTGAGTATAGGTTACGTTCGAGTTGAACGGCCAAATACCTTCGCTCTGAGTCAACGAAGACTGGCATTTGCTTACTCCACCCGCCTTGTTATAAGCACAGGAAGAATGATAAGCGACTGCGTAATCGTCCTCGCCAGGAAGAATCAGGGAAGCACCAGCCATACCTTTATAACCTGGTACTTGGTATACCGTGATACCTGCAGTGTTGTTGTGGTTGTAAGCGCCGCGTGCGGTCCCTACGATCAGGGATTTATCCATTGCGTTGCCGCCGAATCCGAATGTAACACCATTCAGTGCAGAAGCAAGCTCGGATCCACCGGAAGCAGAAGCTAAAGCAGTAACTTTTGTTAAGTTATAACCTTTGCTAGATGCTGTGGCTCCCAGATTAGATAACCAATACTCAATCGCATAACAACCCGCGCTATGACATACGATCTTGCAGGAGTTGGAACCCTTACAATATGTATTCAAGCCCGTAGTGATATTGGTCTGAGCTCTAGACGATCCATACGTTCTTGGGTCGGTAGTTCCGTCGTAACCGACGAAAATTTTAGCTCCGGACACAGAGTTCGGTGCACTTCCCCAATAGTTATTCACGTCAGTAGTTCCCACTCCGTTGTGGTTGCTGCCAGACTTTCCGTGAACGAAAACCGTATAGGTTTGCGCAGAAAGCGAACCAGCAAAGAACGATGCGAAAACACATCCCAATACCATACTTTTCCAATTTTTCATCTTCTCTATTCTCCGATCTTTTGGGAAAACCCAAAGTTTAAGCTTTCGATTTTCCCGGTCTACAAGTATGAGCTAAGTGCCTTTTTGAGTCAAGTGATTGGACTTTTTTTAACATAACAGGTCGAATGTAAAAAAAGAACAGATGCAGACATCTATATTAGTAAATTATAATATATAGCGGCCGCTACAGTAGCGTGCAGTGTTAGTTACAATTTATTTCCAAACTATTCTTACGAACATTTGTAAGTAAGATATAAGAAGATTGCCAAACCTTATAATAGTACTGAAAAGAATCTGTTCTAATTAAATTAGTCCAAAAGGATTAGTTGATTTCTCTTTTAGAAATCTTTAAAATAAAGGTTGAGAAAGGCCTCCCTATTTCATATACAGGTGAGCCTGTACTGGGCATTGAAAAACTAGAGATGAGTCAAAAAAAAATTTTTATCTACCTTGGCCTTGCGATCGCCGCAGGCTTGGTTTTCTATCTATTAAGGGATGAGGCTGAAGAGAACGGTTGGTTCTTATCGGAAGAGGAAAAAAAAACGAAAGCGGAATGGATGGCGAAAGGAAGTCCTCCTGGCGGGAGTTCCACAGCGGACAATTCTAACTTTTTAGAAAGTTTGGACGAATCTATTCCTCCGGAAAAAATTCTAAAAGATTATTTGGAATGGTCCGAGTATCCGCCTAACTCCAGGCCATTAACTAAATATAACGAAGACTTAACAAATCCTTATTTTATCCAAATATCGCCGATTGCGATGGTGGATAATCCGGAAGATAAAAAACCGAACGGTTACTCCTGTAAATTACAACCATTACAATGGGCTGCGATAGGTGTGAAGGAACCTCTTCATATCACCTTAGAATGTTTTAATACGAATAATTTCGAAAAAGTTCCATTAAATATTCGTAATGTAAAGCTTTGGAAAGAATTTGACGGAAATAAGTTTGTCGCTTTGCCTCCCGATGGGAACGACAAGGGGATAGACGGGGATGCTCAGGCCAAGGACAATATTTTTACATTCGAATGGAGACCTACTTATAAAGATTGGGGGGACATGTTCCTAGAAGTGGAGTTCGAGTATGGTAAGGAGAAGAAACAGGGTAAAGCTTTATCTTCCTTCTTCTCTTCACCCTATCAACCTGCGGAATGGAGCGGTTATTTTTTGGATATTCCAAGAGACGGTTCTTTGAGTATAAAGGCCGGGGTAAATGTGTTCAAGGCGGGGAATTATCATTTAGAAGCAAA
The DNA here is from genome assembly GCF_000347035.1 of Leptospira sp. B5-022. GTDB lineage: Bacteria > Spirochaetota > Leptospiria > Leptospirales > Leptospiraceae > Leptospira_B > Leptospira_B cinconiae. The sequence goes on along the minus strand of NZ_ANIJ01000025.1, from coordinate 223,870 downwards.
TCTTGTAAATGCGGGAAATGGAGATCCAATCGCTTGGGCAAGTTTTGATGGAAAATTGAACGCCGGAAGGCAAGAGGTGGAATTTTTATTTTTCGGAAAGTTGATTCGAGAAAGCGGATATGAGGGACCTTATGCTTTGACCCAATTGAGAGGTCATAGGGTCAATCTTGCTGTGGATCCGGATTGGTTCGGACAAGGGGAAGAGGGGATGAGGAAGATCCTGGCCGCAAAGACGACGGAGCCGGATAAAGAGTTAGTCGGTCCGTACAAGGAAAACTATGCTACTAAGGAATATAATCTGAATACATTCTCTTTAAAAGCGTACGAGTCTCCGGAGAAGGATCAGAAGGTGAAACAATTACAGGACCTCTCCCGTTAGTCGCAAACGTCTGGACTTATTTGAAATAAAAATTGTTGTTCCGGGAACAATAGGGGATGGAAAGAAGGCGGATTCGGAATGAAAAAAGTAAATGACTTACGTTATGCAATACAAGAATGGTTTCAGGGTAAAAAAATTACTAGCGGTCTGACCGAATCCGAATCAAGGCCGGTCCGAACTACTTTTTATACTCAAATAAGTATGTTTGCGATTCCGACACTGCTAACTGTTTCGATATATTATAACGAACCTCCCGAAACCCATCTTTTCTCTTTTGTTCATTATTTCCTGCTTGTTATTCCCTTACTGTTTGCATTTTATTTATTAAGATTACGTTATTATAATTTATCGGCGGTAATTACATTAGTCGCTGTTAATTATCACCTTTTCGCGCTGACAATGGCCCAAGCGGATGATCCTGCTCCTTTAGGGTTTCTACTTACTTCCATTTTGTCATTTCTTATGATATCTAAGAAGTTTAATGTTGTTAGGATCATAATTTCTATTTTGCCTTTAGGTCTTTTTCTTTTTAGCCAGTATTATTATAAAGTTTTAGGTGCGAATGCGATATTTGGCCAACCGAAATGGGTAGTGCCGGCGGAGTATCTTATGCCCCCTCTAACCCTTCTATGTATTCTTTTGGTTCTTATTGTTTACCAATTTGTGAAAGCGGTAGATTTCGCGGAAGCAAAGTTGACGGAAGAGCATGAAAAGTCGGAACAATTACTTCTTAACATATTGCCGGAAGAAATCGCTCAAGAGTTGAAAGAGAAGGGAGTTTCAGAACCTCGCTTGCATCGCAATGCAACGGTTTGTTTTACCGACTTTAAGGGATTTACTCAGATTGCGGAGACTTTATCGCCGACAGAGCTTGTCGCCGAGCTTGACCGCTGCTTTTCATATTTTGATAGTGTAATGGACAGGCATAATTTAGAGAAACTTAAGACGATTGGGGACAGCTACATGTTTGCAGGTAGTATCCCGGAATCGAATAGGACACACGCGGTGGACTGCGTGATGGCAGCCCTGGAGATCCAGGCATTCATGAATCAAATGAAAGAAATCAAAGCAAACCAGGGCCTACCATACTGGGAGCTTCGGCTCGGCATCCATTCAGGCGATTTGATTGCAGGTGTAATTGGCGAAAAGAAGTTTGCATACGACGTTTGGAGCGATACGGTCAATACTGCAAGCAGATGTGAATCATCCGGTATTCCCGGTCGCATCAATATCTCCAGCACTACTTATGAATTGGTAAAAAATTTCTTCGATTGTGAATACAGGGGAGCTGTACCTGCTAAAAACAAAGGAGAGATCGAAATGTATTTTGTGAATGGACTCTTGGCGGATCTCCAACGAGCTGGGGAAGAACGGATCCCGAACGAAGAGTTTCGCAGACGATACAAACTTCTGTAAGGAAAAAAAGGGGCTAAAAAAGGTTTGACATTTCGTCTTTATATAACTATATGATTATATAATAACGTAGATATGCAAACTCTCGATTCTACCTTTGCTGCACTTGCCGATCCGACTCGCCGTGCGATACTTATGCGTCTCGCCAAAGGTGACTCAACTGTCATGGAACTCGCTAAACCATTCAAAATGAGCCAGCCGGCAATATCACGTCATCTCAAGGTTTTGGAGGACGCAGGTCTTATCTCGACTACGATCCGTGCACAAGAGCGACCGCGCCGATTGGAGACTGCTCCTCTCAAAAAAGCCACGGATTGGATTGAGAAATACCGCCAGATGTGGGAGAAACGCTATCATTCGCTGGATGGGCTTCTCGAAGAATTGAAGACGATGCAAACAATAGGAGACGAATAGAAATGAAAGCAGATCTAAAAGAACTGAAGGTAGAGCTTCGAGGAGAAAGAGAAGTTGTCGCTACACGGTATTTTGCCGCGCCTCGACAATTGGTATTCGATTGTTTCACTAAACCCGAGCTGATGCGTCGTTGGTTGACCGGACCGGAAGGTTGGACACTTGCAACTATTGAGAATGATCTTAGGGTTGGAGGCAAATACCTATACGTCTTTGTGGATCAAAAAGGAACCAAAATGGGTGTTTATGGAAAGTTCTTGGAAGTAATCGTGCCCGAGAAAGTAGCGAATGACGAGAATTATGCGACAGACATGTCCACGTTTAATCCGGATGGTCCGCAAAATCCGGATGCTACTGTAGAGTCGCGCACCTTTACAACCGAGGGCAATCTAACTCTTATGACTCACGTGGTCAAATTTGCTTCTGCCGAAGTACGCGAAATGGAAATCGGTGCAGTTGAAGCTTGGAAGGAACTTTGTATAGTATTGGATAAACTATTGGCAGAGCTCTTAGGGTAAATCTAAATCGACAGTATTTCGTGTTAGTAAGGGAGCGAATGAGACTGTTTGTTACGCGCATGGGCGAAATTCGTCTATGCGCAAATGAGGTCGGTTTCTTTTTACCGCTGAGGATGATTGCATAATCATCCATACCATTCGGGAGTTTCCGATAGCTCGAATGCAGAAGGACATTTGCCATTTTGCAAAAAATGATTCACTGGGCAGATCCGCGTAATATTTTTTCCATCGCCTTTCCTTTTGCTAATTCGTCGATCAGCTTATCTAGGTAACGGATTTTTTGCATAAGTTTGTCTTCGATCTCTTCTACCCGATAGCCGCAGATAACACCCTTAATCAGGGAAACATTATCATTGATATGCGGCGCCTGATCGAAAAATTCTTTGAAACTGACCTCATTCTTCAATTGATTTTGAAAACTTTTCGAATCGTATCCGGTGAGCCAAAAGATGATCTTATCAACTTCCGCTTTTGTTCGTCCTTTCCTTTCTGCCTTTTGGATGTACATTGGATAAACTTTGGCAAAAGACATGGCAAATATTTTCGAATTTTCCATTTGATCTATCCTTATTTGTTTATTAATATTATGTTAAGTAGTTTAAGTCTTATTTAAGTTCTTCGGCAAGCGCTATAATAAAACCTTCGGGGGTGCGCAAATAACAAAGTAAATAGCTATCCTCATACCGTTCCAGTTTGCCTACGAGTTTGACTCCGTGAGTTTCAAGCCGAGTAATCGTGTCCTTAATATCGTCCACAGCAAACATAACACGAAGATACCCTAAAGTGTTTGCGGGAGCATTCTTGGGTTCAGGATGTATGACCTTTGGCCTGATGAATCTTGATAATTCCAAGCGGCTATGTCCGTCTGGTGTTTTCATCATTGCCATCTCAACTTGCATTCCTTCAAGTCCTACGACATAATCCGCCCAAGAGCCTTCTACTCGCATCTGTCCTTCTAACTCTAAACCGAGTTCGGTAAATAAAGCGATCGTAGCCTCGAGATCTTCGACAACGATGCCGACATTATCCATTCGTTTCACTGCCATTTTTAAATATTCTCCATTTGGCCCCTATTGCCTCGCTATTGTCCATACGAGCGATCCATTTATCAATCGAATGGTCGGTTATTTTTCGAGTATTTTGCTTGACATGCAGGTATTTGCCTGCATATTCTTATAACCGCAACGAATGGATGCTGATAATGTATTTAAGGCTTTAGGAGATCCAACACGCAGAAAGCTTCTCGACCTTCTCTATGAGAAGAACGGCCAGACTCTGAACCAACTCTGCGAGCATCTGGATATGGCCAGACAATCGACCAGCCAGCATCTTGGGATACTCGAGGAGGCCAATTTGGTCAGCACTGTTTGGCGTGGTCGTGAAAAATTGCATTTTATTAATCCGGTACCGTTGCATGAGGTCTATGAGCGATGGGTGAGAAAGTTCGAACGCCAACGGCTTAACCTTCTGCATGATTTGAAGAAGGAACTTGAAGGAGAGAAAGAATGAGTAAAGAAAAGACAAGCTTTGTTTACGTGACCTATATCCGTTCGACACCGGAGAAGGTGTTCGAAGCAATCACTAAGCCTGAGATAACGAAACGTTATTGGGGCCATGAGAATATCTCCGATTGGAAGCCAGGTTCAACATGGGAGCATGTGCGTACTAATGAGGAGCACACGGTTAATATAGCTGGTAAGGTAATCGAAGTTGTACCGCCGACACGTTTGGTCATCAGCTGGGCAAGTCCTTCCCAAACATCTGATCCGAACAGCTATAGTCGTGTGACCTTCAATGTTGAGGAATATGAGGATATGGTACGATTAACTGTCACTCACGATGAACTCGAAGCCGGAAGCGGAATGGCAAAAGGAATCCAGCAAGGTTGGCCGATCGTTCTTTCTAGTCTGAAGTCCTTGCTTGAAACGGGACAGGGTATCGACGTATTTGCGAAGCCGAAGTCAGCTTCAAGTGGGAGTCTTTCATGACCAAGGCTTACACAGGCGGATGCGCTTGCGGTGCGATCCGATATTCGACTAAGCAAGAACCGATCTTTCAGAACCATTGTCAGTGCCTTGACTGCCAAAAGAGAAGCGGTACTGGACATGGATCCTATCTGACTTTTCCAGGGCGGGCTGAGATGACGATTACCGGTGAAGCTAGTCATTGGGAAGTAAAGGGAGACAGCGGCAATGTGAAGGTTCACTCCTTCTGTCCTGTCTGTGGGACTCCGGTTTATTTGCGCTTTGTCGCAATGCCGGACCTGATCGCAGTACATGCGGGAAGCCTAGATGAACCGGATCGATTTGCTCCTCATACGCTTACTTACAATGTTCGCGGATTTGTATGGGATACAATCGATCCTTCCTTAAAAACATTTGATAAAATGCCGGCGGGTTGAAACACATTGGTGAAGGTTCGTCCATGTGTCGTTGGGTTTAGCCGGGCCAGGTCTTAAGCTGAATCGAGTTCATTTCATATACGTTTTTTGTAATGAAGAGCAATGGCGCCGGACTGAAAAGTTTTAGAACCGAGAAAATCAAGCCTAAGAGTCTCTTGTAGTTTCACAGTATCAAATAACCGGGGTCCCTTGCTGGCAAGAACCGGATGAACTACGAAATGATACTCGTCGATCAGATGTTGCTCTGAAAGCTGAGACGCTAGGCTTAGACTACCCACTAAGATGTCTTTTCCAGGCTGTTGTTTCAATTTAAGCACTTCCTCTGTGAGGTTCCCATGCACAAGTCTAGTATTCTTGTCTTCAGCGTCTTTCAATGTAGTGGAGAATAAAACCTTGTCGAGGGAAGTAAACACACGAGCGAACTCATTGCTTACTTCCGACATTGATTGGTCTCTAGCAACTTCGGGCCAAAAGGGTACCATAAGTTGGTATGTGACCCTGCCGTAAAGCATGATACTTGCAGTACGCAAAAGATCCGTGAAGTATTTGTGCAGTTCTTCGTCGGCGATACCGTCCGTATGACTGCAATATCCATTGGCAGTACTATTGATCCCAAAAATAATTTTTCTCATTGATCTATTTAAGTGGGGTCAGCCGAAAAACTTAACCAGGCATAATCTCGGAACTAATTCAAAAAAGGAGAATCTTCTCGTTTCATCAATGTGTCTGCAGCCAGTTCACTAAATCACTCAAAACTTTTGCTTTGTCTTCCGGAAGTTCATTCATGGTCTCGTGGTACAGACCGTCATAAATTTTGATGGTCTTGTCCGAGGATGGAATGACTTTAAATGCTTCTTCTGTTCCGACGGAGAGTGCAATTGAATCTTCTTTTCCGTGGAATAGATAGACTGGGAAGTTGATCCGAGCCGCTTTCTCCAAAGCTTTTTCTTTCGAGTTCAAAAGAAAGTCTCCCAAGTAAGCTCCGACAGAACCATGAACTAAAGGATCTTTTTTGTAAGCCTCGACAACGGATTTGTCCCTGGATAATGCGTTTACATCTAATCCGGTTGGAACAGTTAGAGTGGGGAATGCTCCTGCGAGTAAACTTCCTGCACCTTTTTTAATATTCATAACCAAGTCCGTTTTTACCGCGATAGGTAATCCGCTGAGTACGAGCCTATCTAAGTTTGCCTGGTGAGAAGGTTCTCCCGCGTAGAATAAAGAGATCAATGCTCCCATGGAATGTCCCATCAGAGTGACTTGTTTGACCCCTTCTTTTTGTTTTGCGATGCCGATTAGTCTATCCAGGTCCGCTAAAAATTGGTTAAAATGAGTGACTACTCCTCTGCTTCCTCCGGATTTTCCGTGACCTCTTGCATCAATTAGATAAACATTATATCCTTTTCCGGAAAGTGCTTCGAGTAAATTGTCGTATCTTTTTCCGTGTTCTCCAATCCCGTGATGGACCACTAAGGTCTTAGGATTGGCTGCTTCTTTTGTTCGGTAGGCCCTATAATAGATGGATACGTCGCCTGCTCCTACAAAGGTTCCGTCTTCCAGATGGTAGTTTTGTTCCCAATTCATTCGGTAAATATCCGATCTGTCTGAAAAATGGGGAAGGAAATTTCTATCCGATCGATCCTTTCTTTCTACTATTTCGAACGAACGTAATGGCTGAAATAAACATTTTGGTCCTTATTCCGGGAAGAGTCCAGGTAGGAATTCCTCGTGTTTTTTCTTTTTCATAAGATAACGAGAAGGTACCGCAAACAAGTCGGTCCTTAATTCTCTTCTTTTTGTAAGCCCGAATCTTTTAATAGAGATCGAAAATCGTTTTTGGAGAAGCTCCGCATAATTTCCCTTCCCTCTCATTCTTTCTCCCCAGGTTGCTTTGTATAAATTTCCTCCTCTGGCTTCCGAGATTACTTTTAGGACTTTTTCTTTTTTAAGAGGAAAATGTCTAGTAAGCCATTCTTCGAATAGAGGTGCTACTTCGAGCGGCAATCGGACAAATACCATTCCTGCGGATTCCGCACCCGATAAAGATGCCTGTTCCAATAAATTTTCCATTTCAAAATCATTGATAAAAGGGATCACAGGGGCGAATAATACTCCTGTTGGAATTCCAGCATCGGTCAATTTACGCAGAGTTTCAATTCTTCTTGCGGGAGCCGGGGCTCTAGGTTCTAACTTGGACCAAAGCTCCTTATCCAAAGTAGTGATCGAAAGAAACACTTTCAATATTCCTAATTTTCCCATTTCGGTAAGAATGTCCGTATCCCTTTGTATGAGGGATGACTTGGTGATGATAGCAGCCGGCTGTTTGAATTCCAACAACACCTCTAACAAAGATCTGGTGTTCTTATAGATCCTTTCCCCCGGTTGGTAAGGATCCGTGGCAGTCCCAATTGTGATAGGTGCGAGAGCTTGCCTTTTCTTTCTTAATTCTTCCGCTAGAAGTTTGGCGGGCTCTTTTTTCACGAATATTTTCGTTTCAAAGTCCAACCCAGGTGAAAGATCCACATAAGAATGATTCGGTCTTGCGAAACAATAAATACATCCATGCTCGCAACCTCTGTATGGATTGATACTCGAATCGAATGGAATATCCGGAGATTTGTTGTGAGTCAGAACTGATTTGGAGTTTTCCCAAAAGAATTGGGTAGAAGGGGATGACTCCTCCTCCAGATCTATCCTATCTTCTAGCCAGACTTCTCTTTGGATCTTATCGAATCTGCTGGGAGGTAATTCTTCCGTACCTCTTTTTTTAGAATTCATAACTTGGAATTCTAAAAAATACTAATCAAAAAACAAGCAAAAATATGATTGTATTTATTCAAAGTCCCTCAAGGACCTTAGGCGAACTCTAGTTTAGCACCTTCTCCCCAGGATTTGTAGGAAGGTAAATTGGAAATAGTTTGTACATACTCACTAGCTTTAGGACTCAGCTTTACTCCGTAGGTTATGAATCTGGAAACTACCGGGGCGTAGAACGCATCCGCTATGCAAAAGTTTTTACCGAATAGAAATGGCCCGCCGTAGGAGCTCAAACATTCTTCCCAGAGAGATTGGATCCTATCTATATCCTTCTTTGCATCTTCCGGAGGGGAAAAGTCCGACTTTCTTCCATGAAAATTCATGCTTAGATTAGATCTTAGTCCAGTGAATCCGGAATGCATTTCTGCCGTTACGGATCTTGCCATGGCTCTTGCGATCTTATCTTGGGGCCAGAGTTGTTTATCCGCATATTTTTCTGCCAAATATTCCGCAATGCTGAGACTGTCCCAAACTCTTAGGTTTCCGTCGTTGAGCACAGGCACTTTTTTAGAAGGAGAGTACTTATCGATTATGGCCGCATATTCGGGTGTAAATAGTTTTAAGGAGATCTCTTCGAATGGAATTTCGAATTGAGTGAGTAGGATCCAGGGGCGGAAAGACCAGGAGGAGATGTTTTTATTTCCAATTACAAGTTTCAGATCGCTCATAACTTTATAATTCGTACTAAAGCTTTAGTCATCAATCAGTATTTAGTTTCGGGTTTCAAGAGTCCGGGACCCTTTAGGATAGGCAGTTTAGACCCGGCCATAATGGCTCTGTAAAAAAATAATCCTTTGGAATTAGGAGCCTTGTAGAGATCGATACACAGGCTTAGGATGAGTTTGCCTTTCTTTTGCAACAATTAACTTGGGGAATTTTTATGATCAAGTGTACATAATCCCGCGAAGCTGTGAGGAGCTTCAGTTAACAGTTAAGCTTCTTCTTAGTATTCTAGGAATGCTTTGTAGGATTTTTTTAAAAATACATGTCTTAAGTTATTGAATAAAAGAGAAATCTTTTCGAAGAGAATCGAGCGGTTTCTTTAGATACAAAACGAATCGGATGGACCTAAGTTTGGAAAACGTTAAAGAAATTGTTCAAAGACAAGAAAGTATGCCCGATATTTTGTTAATTTGTGATTCGAGCGGAAGGATCCTTCATATTAATGAGAATGGAAGGAAGATCCTTAGCATCGCTACCCTAGAGTCCGCTATAAGTATGAGCCTTACGGATTTTCTTTCCGAAACGGATCGAAAATATCTCGAAACAGTTATATTACCTAATGTAAGCAAGTCGGGAGAGTTTGAGGGAAGAGGTCTTCATTTAATGAAGAAAGACGGAAGTTTTCTCCAAACGAAACAACACGCTTACCTAATGCCGGAGATGTCTTATCTGTTCGTATTCACGGAAGATAAAGAATCGGAAGCGGAGAAGAAGGAAGCTTTATACAAAGCGTTCCAACAATCCCAAAATGGAATGTTCTTAACCGATAAAGAAGGTGTGATCCTTGCGGTGAACAAACAGTTCGAAAAAATTTCCGGCTTAAAAGAGAATGAACTCATAGGAAAAACTCCTAAAGCATTCCAATCGGGAATGGGAGCTTCTAAAACTTTTTACGATGAGTTTTGGGAGTCGGTCCTGCAAGGATCTGTTTCCATCGCTAACTCGAATCTTAAAAACGGTTTCGTAAAAGACTGGAAACAAAACGTTATTCCTATTAGAGATCGTAATGGAGAGGTCTCCAGCTTCTTAAGCACTATCCTCGCGAATCCCGAGCTTTCAGAGTCGGGAGAAGTAAGAAACAATTCGGATTTTGCAAAATCTCCGTCCGATACTTTCAGAAAATACGAAGGTTTGGATAGGGAAGCCCTGATCGGAATTTTAAGAGATAAAACGAAACTCACTAAAAAAGAAACAGAGATCTGTGCGGGAATCGCTTCCGGTAAGGATAAGAGTCGGATTAGCGAAGACTTAGGGATCCATCCAGGGACGATGAAAAACCATCTCAAATCGATCTACAGAAAAACGATCGATCTGGAAAAGGAAATCCCAGGTCCGGAAAGAGACAAACTACAAAGACTAACAATTTACCTCTTCCGTTTACTCGGGGAATAAAGACACAGAGTTTTTTCACACAGAGACGCGAAGACGCAGAGAAATGTTTTGAAAGAATTCATCTTAAATACTCGAACTCCCTCCGCGGCTCTGTGCCTCTTGTGAATAAACTTAGTGCCTCTTTTATCTCTGCGTCTCTCCGCCCCAGACTTCTTTAACGTAATCCTCTCTCCCGGAGCCCTTTCTGTATTGTTTATAATGTGCGGGGTTCTTTTTATAATAATCCTGATGGTATTCTTCCGCCGGATAAAATTCCGAAGCGGGTAATATTTCCACAACGATAGGAGAGGAGAATTTTCCGGAAGCTCCTATCTTATCCTTAAATTCTTGGGCTAGTTTTTTTTGCGCTTCGTTCTTGTAATAAATAGCAGTTTTATATTGGTTACCTCTATCCGCAAATTGTCCACCCGGATCTGTCGGATCTATCTGCCTCCAATATGTGTCTAAAAGTCTTGAGTAATCGATCTTTTTCGGATCGTAAGTGATAAGTACGGATTCTCTATGTCCCGTTCTTCCATAACCTACATCCTCGTATGTGGGATTTTTTTCTTTTCCGCCGGTATAACCTGAAATTACGGATATTACACCGGGCAGTTTTTCAAACGGACCCTCCATACACCAGAAACATCCTCCTGCAAAAATGGCTGTTTCTAATTTTGGAATTTCTTTAGTATAAACAATATTCGAAAAACCATATATTATGAAAGTTATAACTATGGATTCTAATCTTATAAGTTTGAACAAATTTATTCCCATCGGGTTCCTCTATGTTTCATTTTTTTTACGTATTTTTATTATAGCTATTCTCGCCGATCAATTGTTCATATTTTGATTTTTTTCAAAAAAGTCTGGTAAAGACAAGCTGCTTCAATTTCAGTAGCCAATGGATACTTTCGACTGACGTCGGAAAAAGTTACGGAATTTTTTCTGTTTCCGATTCTCGGTTTTTATTCTAAATAGAATGGATCCTACCATGCGAGTATCAATGAATTTAAAAACGAAACAATTTCTTTCCAACCTTCCTTACGATCTTTCCTCGAGTATCGCAGTTTTTTTAGTAGCAATCCCTCTTTGTTTGGGGATCGCTCATGCGTCCGGGGCTCCTTTATTTTCCGGAATTATTTCCGGTTTTATAGGTGGGATCGTAGTAGGAACTTTCAGTAAATCCGCCTTAAGTGTATCGGGACCGACGGCCAGTTTGACAGCGATCGTTCTTTCCGGTATCAAAGACTTAGGGAGTTTCGACGCATTCCTTCTTGCGTTGTTTCTTGCGGGAATGATCCAAGCTTTGCTTGGGTTCTTAAAAAGTGGAGCATTAGCCGCTTATCTCCCTTCGGCTACCGTTGTAGGAATGTCGGTCGCGATCGGTTTACTTCTGATCATCAAACAATTGCCTCACTTGATCGGTTACGACGTAGAAGAGTTCGGAGTAGAGGAATTCGATATCACTAAAGAGGATATTAACGAAACCTACCACGATCCTCATGAATCAAAGGAAACAAACTCTTTGACGCTGCTCATGCATGCTTTTCGGAATTTACAAACCAATGTCTTGGTGATCGGAGTGATATCCCTTTTATCTTTCTGGATTTGGGATAGATACTTTGCTAAAAAATTCAAATATGTTCCTGCTTCGTTGTTCGCGATCATAATCGGTACGAGCATGAATTTATTTTTAGGGTATCTGCTTCCGGGCGGAGCTCTTAGCCAGGACCATTTGGTCACTCTTCCAATTTTTAAAAATCCCTCAGAACTGTTTGCGCATTTGGATTTTCCGAACTTCTCCTATTGGGACCAGAGCCCCGTTTGGCTCTTAGCATTAACCATCGCGTTTGCTTCTTCTTTAGAATCCTTACTTTCTGTGGAAGTAGTGGATAAACTGGACGAGGAGAATCGAAAAACTCCCATGTCCCGGGAGTTGATTGCCCAAGGGTTGGGAAATATGGCCTGCGGACTCGCAGGTGGTATTCCTATTACTAGTGTGGTGGTCAGAGGTACCGTAAACGCTTCTTCCGGTGCAAAAACAAAGTTTTCAGCAATATTCCATGGAGTTTGGATAGGGATAAGTGTATTACTTTTTCCTAAATTTATGAATAACATTCCGTTAGCATCTCTTGCTGCGATATTGACTTTTACAGGTCTCAAACTCGCAAAACCGGAGATGTTCCGCCTAATGTTCCAAAAGGGATATTCCCAGTTCTTACCTTTTTTGGTGACCGTAGTCGTTACGTTCTTCACGAACGTTCTGATCGGGACATTCTGCGGGATCTTGGTGGCTTTGGGCTTTGCTTTATATAGGGATAACCAAGGTGCTATCATCATGGTCGAAAACCATGGCAGATTTCGAAGGATCATGCTAGGGGAAATTCTCGGATTTTTGCATAAGGCCCGTATTAAAGCCGTCTTAGAGGAGCAACCTTCCGGGATCACCTTGGAGATAGACGGAACTAGAACACTTCATATGGATCAGGATATTCGAGAACTGATCCACGACTTTAGAAAAAATGCCCACCGTAAAGGAATAACGGTGATTTTAGGAGGGATACCGAATATGGAAAATGATATCGAATCCTTAAAAAAAGAGATGAGCGAGTCTTATCAAAAATTATTGAGAAATAACCAAGAATGGGTTGAGGAGAAGACTGCGGAAGACCCCGAGTTTTTCTCCAGGCATGCGGAAGGACAAAGGCCTCAAACATTGTTTATCGGCTGTAGCGACTCACGTGTACCGGTAAATGTGATCACTAAGACGAATCCTGGAGAAATTTTCGTAACCAGAAATATCGCCAATGTGGTTTCGGTCGACGATATGTCCCTATTCAGCGTGGTCCAGTACGCGATCGATGCATTGAACGTAAAACATATCATTGTTTGCGGTCATATCGGTTGTGGTGGGGTTAGGGCAGCTCTTCAAGGAAAGTCCACCGGTCTTATAGATAATTGGATCACTCATATTAAGGATGTGTATCTTAAACACAGGGACGAATTGGATGCTCTTCCGGAAGATAAAAGAGAAGAAAGGTTGATTCATCTGAATGTTGCGGAACAGGTAGTAAACTTATATAAGACAGGAATGATCCAGACGGCTTTGGCTAAGTATGGTTTTCCGGAAATACATGGTTGGGTGTACGATATCCGTAACGGACAAATCAGCGAGGTGGATTATAAGGATATTCTACACAAGGAGCTGAGCGGACTGTACGGTTATCCTAAATAGCTGCCGGTTGGTAGAGTAGTTCTTGGACTCTGAGATATTTGTCCATTCCGTTTATCTCCCAACGGACTACTTCTCCCACTCTTGCACCGAGTACTGCGGAACCATGAGCGGAAAAAACGGAAAGTTTTCCGTGAGAAGCGGCATTCTCAGTATATTCGTCAGGATATACTAAGGTAAATTGGAATGCCTCCGCGTTACCCAAGTCTTTGAGCACGAATTTGGAATTCATAGTGATCAGGTCTTGGGGAACTTGGTTCTGATCGATCTTTTTGGCTTTAGATAAAGTCTTACGTATAATTTCTAAGATGCTCGGTTGGACTACTTTGGATTGGGCGGAAACCTCAAGAGTGGAGAGAATCTTTTGATGATCAATCTTAGAAAGAAATCTTTTACCACTCATAACGGACGGTGCCTCCCTTATAAAACAAATCCGAAACTTACATATCCGCAAAATGTACTCAAGCCTTTTTCCTTTTCTTGAATTTTACGAAAATTGCATTCGTTTATGCGACATAGAATTCCATTCTTTAGAATAAATTATACTAAACGAAAGATAAGTTTTGTTCGACATAAGAAGAAGACATGTTCCTGACTTTGTTCCAGCCGACTAGAAATAAATCCTTCGCTTTAGTTAAATACCTGTTTCGTCTGGTCCGGAAAGACGTTAGACCCATACTAATCCTTCCCAAAGGAAGTTTGGGTCTCGAAGACGGACTCAGTTTCGGAAAAATGATCTCCAGAATTTCCAATAACCACTCTTCGGCCGTGTTGGGCTTCGCGGAAAATTTTTCCCAAGCAGTTCACTTCTGCAAAGAGATCCGATCCGGTACTCTCGGTCATGCGGGGAGAGAAATTCCTATCTTTGTGGATGTTACTAGACTAACTCTAGGTTCGGGGTCCGATGATCTAGAAAAGGCCATCCTAGGTTTGGGGGAAAATTGGAGCAGGATTTTTCCTCTGACTTGTTTTCTAGAAATTGGGAGGGATAGTTCTAGACTAGAAGAGGCAAGTGGGCGTACTTCTCTCTTCAAAATTTCTTCTTTAGTCATGGAAAGAAAGGGAAAGGACTGGAGGTCTCTCAAGAGTGAGAAGAGGGAAGAAGATTCGTACGGGGATTGGACTTACGAACTGATTTCTGATCTTCTTCCTGACAGAGGCGTTTGAAATTTTTTTCCAAGTATGAATCGGGACCGGTTGGGACGGGTCTTTTTTTTTGGGGGCCCAGCTAGGGGGTATTTCATATTTTTAATTGAAGTTTTTTCGATCTCGGTCTTGACTGATAAAAATTTTGCCCCTAATGGGGAAGAGCAGGTTTATCTTGCATGATCGAAAGACGCACGAACAAGTTCGGGGAAAACGGAATCTTCGCCTCTCAACCAATCGCTAAGGGAACATTATTGTTCAGCTACAGTGAATGGATCGAAGATGAGGAATTCGGATGGAAAGTACTCTCCGTCTCGGAAGCCGATGAACTTCCGGAAGAGGAGAAGGAAATCTTCATGAAATACGGCTATGATGTAGACTTTGGCCTAGTCACCGGCCCCTCCGGACCTGAATTTGTTATCAATCACTCCAACTTTATGAACCATTCCTGCGATCCGAACATGTGGTACGATCAAACGGATAATATTATAGCCAAGAGGGATATAGAAGTTGGGGAAGAACTTACCATAGACTACGGTAACTTCGTAGTGAACTTTGACCAGACTTTCGAATGTGCTTGTGGTGCGACCAACTGCCGCAAATTCATCCGTAAGGATGATTGGAGACTATTACTACCTCAGTATAATCTCAATTTTCCTACCTTCATGCATAAGGAAATTAAGAAGATCTTGGTAAAAGTCCCTGCTTAAGGGACTTTCTTGTTTCTAGACCCGGGATCATTTTCTGATCCTGGATTGCCTTCTCCATAGGATGCGGGCAAAACTTTCTCCTTCCTGCCCGGACGTTTTCCACAGCTCCGGATCGCTTGTCTTACGGGCATTTTCTATCGTATAAAAGGCTCCAGGAGCCGTTTCTTTCAGTATTCCAAGCACTACGGGTATATCCTTTCTCCTTAATAAGGATAGAATGACTTTAACAGGTCCTCTCACTCCTTGGGCTTCCACGGTTGTTGTGCGATAACCTGCTTGGGCCAGGTTCTGGACGATCTCTTCTCCTTTTTCCGGAACGATGATACGGATGAGTGAATGTCCTAGGGCCAGTTTTTCTTCGACTACCATTCCTAAAAAAGTGCCGGTAGCAAATCCACCTGCATAAGCTATATAGCAGAATACATTGCTTAGGTTTCTCATGATCTGCGTGATTACGATCAACCAGAGAAGCACTTCTACAAAACCAAGAAGGGCCGCCAGGATCTTTCTTTCCCTGGAGATGAGTATGATGCGGACAGTACCGATGCTTACATCCGTCATTCTGGCAAAATAAATTCCGAGGGGTAAAATTAGATAATCGAAGATCCAGTCAGGCATTCGATTATACTGGAGGAACCTGAGCGCTTGACCAGCAATTTACGGTTTGCAGTACACCTCGACGGTTTTGGTTGTATAGAAGGGGCCGATCAGTGTATGAATGACTAGGTCCACAAATCCTGTCTTGATGATCACTTCAGGATGGTTCCTGTCGCAGTTCACTTCCATCGGTGCGGTAGTGGAATAGATCCCGAAAACCGTACTTCCTTGTTTCACTTTTTTATCCGGACCCGGGGTTTCTTTTGCCAATGCGTATGGAGTATCTTCTCCCTTATGTACCACTGTGGTTGTGTGGCAGGTTACGGAAAATCCAAGGGCCAAAAGTAATATTAGAATTTTGGTTATCTGTAACATTCTATCTCCAATGTCTGGGGGGAATAGATCGCGAGAGTCAATTGCTCCCAAAACCCGTTCCAAAAACTGGTGTACTGATGAACAGATCTAGGTCCTTCTGCGCAGTATTTAGAAGTGTCTAAGACCAGGTTTCCCGGATACAGTCCGAAGAAGTAGTAAGTATGTTGGACCTTATGGACTTCTCCCCCTTGTTCCGCCTGTGCCGACCTTAGATCCAAAGCACGTTTACATTCTCTGGAAGTAGGATAGATCCTACATGCTTCCGGAGGACTTTGAGGATAACGGACCATTGCATGTCTGCAAGATTCTCCGAATCCCAAACTTAAGAGTACGATCCCGAGTATTGGTAGAATTTTATCTGCGCGCAACTTCTTCCTCCCAAATTACCGAGGCATACCCTGGGCCATGCACGGCGGCGAATATTCTATAAGAAAGAACTTCCGATGGATCGGTAGAAAGGTGGTTTAATACCAAGGAATAATCTCCTTTTTTGGGATTATTTATTTCGAGTTTGCAAGGAGAAAGTTGGCTGATCTTATCCCCACATTGTATCTTAGAATCGAATAAGATCCCTTTTCTGGACAAGGACACTCCCAGGTCCGGTTTATCCGTTAATACTTCAATGGTTAAGGAAACCCGATCCGCTTGTTTGATCCTAAATCTATATTCCCAAGAGCCGGATAGAATCGTCCCGTCCACCTGAGCTTGGAAAGCGGAAGTTTCCGCTTTGGCGACTTTTTCAAAACGTAACGGCTCGTATCTTTGGTCTTCCCTACAATTATAGAGAAGTACCAAAGAGAATAAGCCGCATACGAAACTGATGCCTAATATCTTTTTCATAAGTTTTGTTGTCTATATACTCTGACGGGAGTATTGTTCTTTCCAACACTCACATAGAGATAATAAACTCCGCCGGTGTATACGGAAACAGCCGAAAATATCTGCTGCACATTGGTAGCGTCCGTAAGTCCGCCATTTGCCACCTGAGTCCATACGTTAGAAGCGGATCCAGGGTTGGCCGTATTCGTGCGATAGATACGGATACCGTTCGGGTTATCGAATCCTACATAAAGATAAGATCCATTTTTAGCCACCATTGTGATCGTCTTGTTCGTGGAATCTCCGAAGTTGGTGATACCGTTTCCGTCATCTCCCACTACTGTCCAGTCCCCGGCATCACATTCAGTGCTGCCCCCGGTGGCGGTAGGATCACATTTCCAAAGTTGAGCTCTTCGGTTCGTATCCGTTCCGTCGGTACATCCTGCTACGGTTCCGGCAGATGTGCGAATCCCGGTTGCCTGCGTTCCTTGGATACAGATGGTTCGAGTAACATACAGTCTATCGTTGTATTCCGCAAATTGAGCGAATGCTCTATCTGCTGGGATCAGATCGTAGAATTTTGCAAGTTCCAAAGAGAACCAATTATTCGTGGTGCTGTTATGCCATTTTTGATTGGATCTTGGTCCTACTTCTGTCCAATCCGCACAAGTGTTCTTAGTGGAACAAGCGGTTGTCGGGTTTGCCGAATTGGAACGAATGATCGAACCGTTGTGGCCAACCGCATGAAGGCCGCCATTTGCAGCATAGATCCTATTCTTAAATACTATGGAAGAATCTACTCCGATATAATATCCCCAGTTCGGACTGCTGTTTACGTTACCGTTTCCTCCGTTGGAAGGGCCCCCGAAATACGGCATATAATCGATACGTATTCTTCTACCGTTACTACCATCATAAGCATCGCAGTTGGAGCCCGCAGTACAGTTTCCTGTTCCTGTGTCTGCCGTATTAAAGGTGATAAATCCGAAGTCAGGGGCATTCAATCCTCCGCCGGTTCCACTTCCATCATTACTTGGTTTAGCAAAACCGGGGAATACTCGATCGTTCAGAACGCTAATAGAAGAAGTACCTGCAGTTACAGTTCCGGTGATAGAGCCCATATCTATGTATTTGTAATTTAGGTTCGTGGAAGTATCGTTCGAATAGTAGATATAATCGAAGTTGTAATTCGACCCACTCGGAACTGTTCTTGCTGCCGCGATGAAGATATAAGGGTTACTTGCCAAAGAACCGGTGGTGAAAATTCCTCTTCCGCTTTCATTGTCCGGACCACAACCGTTTGCCAAAGTCGCATCGTTCTGGGTACAGCCTGAGTGTCCTAAGGTCACATAAGGTGGAACTGCGATACTATTCTCGCGAGTGGTCGCGGAGTTGGAACTAACGTTGGAAGAATCGGAATTCTGACCATTCGTATCTTTTACAAAGGAGAATTGGACCGATTCTGGGTTGGAACCGTCGTAAGCAAAACGTAATGCTCCGTTTCCTGCGTTGTTTGGTCCCGTATAGATTTTACTATTGAAGTCCGCCAGATATCCGAATGTAGAACCGTTCGGGTCTATAGAGATCGGACCGTCCTCAAAGTTTACAGGAGAAGTTCCACAACCTAAGAAGGAAGCCCGGTCTCTCGGAGAAGATTGGATGTTTTCAGAATCTCCGGAATCACGGATAGATCCCCAAGAAGTATTGTCGAACCCATCACCGTTTACGTTATTCGCGGCTATGATCGTATATTGTGCGCCGGTCTGCAATAGGCTATGAGTCACACAAACTTTTGCGGAATCCGCTGCCGCTCCACCGCAAACTATACCATCTAGTATCTTAGCGGAACTGATGGTGCCTAGATCCGTGGTTCCGACAAAAGCGTAACGGTTCGAACATTCCGAAGTACTGCTACATTCTGCGGAGCCGTTCACATTGTTTCCGGATTTGATCGGTTTGGAGAAGTTGATGATCACGGTTCCAGTGCTTGCGCAAGAAGCGGAGCTGACTTTCAACTGCTCTTGTCCCACGAAGTCTCCGTAGTTCGCACAACCTAAATTGTTCGGACTTGCGGAAAGGTCTTGGATGCCGCTCTTATTCACGATTACGGTATAGTTGGTTCCGGAATTTTGTGAAGAAGCCAAAGTCAAAGTATAGATTGCGCCGCTTCCGCTTACGGAAGAAACCGAAATATTGGAAGTCGAGGAGAAGTTACTATTATCCGAACATGAACCGCTTACCGCAGAGGTCAGGGCCAATTTATAATTCGAAGCGGTGGTTGCTTGAGTGGAGTCCACCGACTCGGAGAATGTTACCCTCACGGTTGTCGGGCTCAAAGAAACCACATTAGACACTATTGGAGCTGTGGTATCCAAGAATACCACGGTCAATTGAGTATTTCCACTGACTGAACCGCTGGTCGCAGAAATAGTGATCGTTCCTGCCGCCACACCAGTAGCTCTACCTTCCGTTCCGGAAGCATTGCTGATGGTAGCCTTACTCGTATCGGAAGAAGCCCAGGTAACACTTGTGGTTAAATTCTGGGTTGTGGAATCCGAGTAAGTTCCGGTCGCAGTGTAGTCCTTGGTTTGAGTCGTATATACGTTACTATTCGTAGGAGACACCGCAATAGATACCAATACCGCAGCAGTCACAGTAAAGTTGGTAGAAGAAGATACGGAACCTAAAGTCGCAGAGATCGTACTTGTCCCAACCGCGACCGCAGTGGCCACACCTTCGTTGCCATTCGAATTGCTGATCGTAGAAGAAGAAGTATTGGAAGAAGCCCAGGTAACCTGAGTGGTGATATCCAATGTGGTCGCATCGGAATAAACACCATTTGCCGTAAACGGAGTCGTATATCCTTTCGCCAAACTAGAGTTAGTTGGTGTAATGGTGATACTATCCAGGACTGCAGCAGTCACTGTAACCGCCGTATCCGTACTAGTCACGGAGTTATAAGTTGCGGAAATTTGGGTGCTTCCTTCCTGTAGAGCGGTTAATCTACCGTTTGACCCCGAAGTATTGCTAACGGTTGCCTTAGTTTGGTCGAAAGAACTCCAGGTCACCTGAGTAGTCAGATCCGAAGTAGTACTATCGGTATAATGACCGGTAGCAGTGAAATCTTGAGTGCGTCCTTTCGCGATGTTTAACGTCGGAGAAGGAGCTATCGTAATACTCGTAAGCGCGGCAGCAGTTACCGTCAACACACTTGCAGGAGAAGTGACCGATCCCAAAGTAGCAGTGATATTAGTGGTTCCTGTCGAGAGTGTTGTAGCAAGACCTTGACTTCCTCCCGCGTTGCTAATAGTAGCCCTGCTTGTATTGGAAGAAGCCCAGGTGACGGAAGTAGTCAGATCCTGAGTACTTGTATCCGTGTAAGTACCGGTAGCAGTAAAGTTTTGAGTGAGTCCTTTGGCAACGTTCGGATTTGTAGGATCCACTTGGATAGAGACTAAAGTGGCCGCAGTCACGGTCAAATTTGTATTACCGCTAATACTTCCCAAGGTTGCGGAAATATTGGATGTTCCTAAAGAACCATTATTAGGAGAAGTTAATGTCTTTTTAGGAGCGGCTGTCAAAACTCCCAATTGGATGATGGATGTCTGAGAACTTCCCCAGACTACCTGGTCGGTGATATCCGCAGTAGTCCCATCCGAATAAGTGCCCGTAGCTTCCGCAAGGGTAGAAGTTCCTTTCGCGATGGAAGAATCGGTTATATGCACTTCGATGGAATCCAGCACCGCAGAAGTTACCGTAAACGTGATCGAATTGGAGACGGAACCTAACGTTGCAGTGACTGTCGCAGATCCGACGGAAACGCCTGTACCCCTTCCTTCCGTTCCGATTGCGTTACTAACTCCAACAGTCGAATTGCTGGAACTAGACCAGGTCACCTGAGTGGTCAGATCCTGAGTAGTGCTATCCGAGTAAGTTCCTGTAGCGCTTAAATTTTCGGATCTACCTTTTGCAACGCTCGGATTGGAAGGAGTGATCGTAATCGACTGTAAAACCGCAGCGGTTACCGTCAGAGTGGTAGAAGGGGAAGTGATCGATCCCAAAGTTGCCGTGATATTCGACGATCCAACCGCCACACCAGTAGCTCTACCTTCCGTTCCGGAAGCATTACTGATAGTCGCCTTACTCGTATCGGAAGAAGCCCATGTAACGGATGTTGTCAAGTTCTGCGTGGAACTATCTGTGTATGTTCCGGTTGCCGTAAAGTCCCTGGTCAGCCCTTTTGCCACACTTGGATTTGTGGGGGTCACCGCTATGGAGACCAAGCTTGCAGCAGTAACGGTGATATTCACAGTTCCACTGATACTTCCTGAAGTTGCGGTGATGGTTGATGTTCCTAAGGATCCATTATTAGGAGAATGTACCTGCTTTTTAGGAGTAGCCGTTAAACTTCCCAATTGCAGAACGGAAGTCTGAGAGCTGCTCCAAGAAACGGAACCGGTGATATTTTGAGAAGTTCCGTCAGAGTAAACTCCTGTTGCTAAGATTGTGGTGCTTGTTCCTTTTGCGATGGAAGAATCATCTGCAGTCAGTTGGATAGAATCTAGAACTGCTGCTGTTACGGAGAAGGAAACGGTTTCCGAAATCCCACCTATTTCCGCGGTGATATCCACTGTTCCTACATTAATACCGGAAGCCCTACCTTCAAATCCGGAACCGTTATCCACGGTTGCGATAGAAGTATCATCGCTGGACCAAGTAACTTGATCTGTGATGGTTTCATTATGACCATCCGAGAAAATACCGGTAGCAACAAGATTTAAGTTTCTCCCCTTAGGAGCGCTCGGGTTTGAAGGGGTAATAGAAATACTTTCCAAAACCGCGGCGGTGACGGTTACATTCGTGCTTCCAGTTATGGAATTTAAGGTAGCATTGATGGTAGAAGTTCCCGTATCTTCCGTAGATAAAAAGCCTCTTGATCCTGCAGTGTTACTGATAGTGGCAACAGTGATATCGGAAGAACTCCAAGTTACGGAATTCGTTATATCTTGATTGGAACTATCCGAATAAGTTCCGGTAGCTGTGTACTGTTGGGTTTTTCCTAAAGCTAAAGAATTGTTAGTAGGTGTTACTGCAATAGAAACCAAAGCAGCCGAACTAACCGTCAATGATAAATTAGTTGCATTTAATGAATTATAAGAAGCCTGGATCGTAGTAGTTCCTGGATCCATTGCAGTCACAAGTCCTGAAGAATCAATGGTAGCGACAGTAGAACTTCCCGTGCTCCATGTAGTATTCGGATCGTTAGTCAGGTCTTGGTTAGAACCGTCCGCAAAATTACCGGTTAAAGTACACTGCCTAGTAATACCTTTGGGCAGACTATCCGTTTGATTTAAGCAGGAAATGGAAATTGTATTTAAGGGAGCCGAAGTAACCGAAAGAGAAATTTGTGCCGTTTTATTTTCGTAAGTGATGCCGATATCCGCGGTACCTACATTCATACCTGTGGCTTGTCCACCCGCTGCCATAGAAATAATGTTGGAATCGCTAGTGCTCCAAAGAGCGTCTGCAGTGATATCTTTATGAGTTCCGTTGGAATAAGCAGCAGTCGCAACCAATGACATACTTGTAGTCTTGGCAAAACTGGAACTAGGAGAAGAGATCTCAACTCTGCTTAAAGTAGGAGTTCCTCCACCCGGAAGGAAGAATAATCCACCTCCACCTTTTTTTCCCGCCGCGAGCCCGACAGCTCCGGTAAGTAAAGGCCAGGCAACACATCCTTGGAAAAGAAAGAATGAACACGCTAGCGCGGCGTAGAATTTTTTGGTGGGGTTGATTCCGGAGTTCATATATATCTCTTTGGAAGATAGTTGCTATTCTTCTACTATCGACCTAATTCTATCGGACGATACATATCTAACGACTATTTCAAGAAAAAATAAATAATAAGGGCTAGTTTTGTAAGTAAATACTTACATGCTCCGAGGAGTTGCCTGGGAGAAGTTAAAATGCGCAGAACTTGTTTTAATTACTAAAAACTATCACTTGAGTGGGTAGAAACTATCCGGGAGTGTTGTTCTGCCGTTTGCATCCAAGATTGGTTACTCGTAAATATTATAAAATTCGACTATAGGATCGAAAATATAATTAAAAAATAAGTAAGTAAATGAATAATTACATTCTGCGGCTTGTGTGAAGGCATATCTGTACCTTTTCCAAGTTAATTTACTTAGACCTTTGACTCGGATTTTCCACAGATACGAGTATTCTTTTTGTGTACGATTTTCGTAATATGATTTTAGAGACAGAATATCGGGTTCGATCTCACCTAACGTCCGGGAGGATCCAGTCCTTATGCGAAAAATCGTCCTTTACCTTCATTAAATCGCGATTCGGATCTATGAATGGAAGGCTTTTTTTACCGTTTAAGGAAACTCTCACCTCGGCAAAAACCGCAATCTCGTCCCCCGTCCTTTTTTTTTCCTTTTCTCCCAAAAAATGAGCGAATTGCAGGATCAGATCCGGTTGGGTGCTCATCATCGTTTTCTGGACTTCGTTCAAATAAGACTCGGGTAAAACGTATTGGATCTCTCCAGTCCGTAAATTGACCAATTGGAAGCTAGCGAATCCATTCTTTTGGATCAGCATAATATGCCATGCGAATCTAAAACCCTGCTCCGTCCAAAGATGGTTTCCCGGATATAAAAAATGCCTGAGAGGAAAAAACACCTGGATCAAAACATACAGGGAAACGGTCCAAGTTCCGAATTTAGAGGAAAAACGGGAGGTAAAGTCAGCGAGCTTGGTCTCCATACGTTTTCCCCATATATTCGGTTTTTCTAAAGCACCTAAAAGGATAAGTAAAATTTTTGCGGAAAGGAACCGAAAGGTGACGGGAAGTTTATTCCAAACGGTTTTGAATAAGTTCCTTAATTCACCGTAGGGAAAAATCCCTCTTTTTTTAAAAAAACCTCTGACTTTAATCGGCCAATCCGGAGGAAAAAAGAGCAAAGCGGAGAAGATCATGATCCAAGGGAACATCCCGATCGGAAAAAGTCTCCATGTGAGAATATGAAAGATCAGGACAAAACTATAGGCCCAGGGCCTTAGATTTTTTTTTAGAAGACAGAATGGAACGAACAGATCGAAAAATAATCCAGCGTAACTGAAAACATAACCCGCGATCGGATAAGAAAAAAAACCTCCGATCACCGGGAAGTCCGTGTTTCGTACCAACCAAATCCTGAGAGGTTGCGCGGAGAACAACCAATCCGGAACTAACTTCGCTAAACCTCCGAAAAAATAAACACAAGCTATTTGGAATCTTAAGATCCATAAAGACCAATTCGGGACCCTGGGAATACTCCATCTGCCGTTGCGATACGCTTCTAAAAAATGAGATATTGAAAAACAACGATCCGCCGGGATCCAAAACAAAAGGAATAGTAATAAAAAGACCAGATAATAATGGTTCAGATAGGTGGAAACATCCAGAAGATTAAAATAGGAAAATCCCAACCAATAAACGAAAATCGAGGTCCTATACAATACTCCCAGGGAAATAAACGCGGAAGAAATACATAATATTATAAAAATAAAATATAATATGGGCCCAGGAGCGACTCCCACCCAGGAAAATCCGAAATGTTTGAAATGAAAACCGGGTTCTATAAAGTATTTTTGCACCCAACCGTAATGAAGATAACGGGCCGAGATAAAAAATAATAGAATGCCGAACCCGAATCTGAAAAATCCCAAGGACCATGCGGGGGATTGTTCGAACAGTTCGGACTTGTATCGATTCCAAAGAGACAAGTTGGATTCCTTTTTCTATTTATTGAACGGATCGAATAAAACCGTTTCCTAAATCGATCCAATTACCATTCAATTTGTTTTTTCCCAATCGAGCAAGCATTCCGGGAACTTCTTTGAAGTTAGAAGGAAGAATTTCTTCTAAATGAAAAATATACTCTCCTTCACTTTGATAATTATCAAAACAAACGGAACTGGCGCCTTCTGAAAGTAATTTTTTCCCTCCTTGGTTTTGGGTTTGTAGAGGATGATCAAAAATGTAAACGTCACGATCCTGAGAAATTGCATTGGATGCGGAAGATAGGGCTCCGCTTTTTGAAGGAGCTTCCATTACCAAAAGAGAAGGGGAGATCCCTGTGATGATCCTATTTCTTTTCGGGAATGCGTACTTTCTAACTTCGAAACCGGGAGGACATTCGGTGATCACCAAAGCATTGCCGGAAGATTTCATTCTTTTATACAAATTCCTATTTTCGTGAGGATATTCCTTTTCCGGACCGGTTCCCATTACTCCCATTACGGGCATTCCTTGGTCTAAGGCTAAAAACATTGCAGCTGCGTCCACTCCTAATGCCAAACCGGAAACGATACCTTCCAGTCCGATTGAATGTACAAAATCAGGAATAAATTTAGAATAATGTAATGTGATTGGGGAAACCTTTCTTGTTCCTACAACCGCCAAATAGGAAAGTTTTAACAGTTTTGTATTGCCGAAACAGAATAAATTCGGAGGAGGATCGTAGATTTCCTTTAGGAGAGGGGGATATTCCGGGTCAAAATAAGAAACGATTTTCGCTCCTAATTTTTTTAAGGAAGAGAAATAATTTTTAGAATCGGATCTTACTTTTTCCTTTAGATCTTTGGGCAGTAATTCTTCCATTTTCCGGAGAACCTCCGACTCGGAGAGACTCTGGGATAAATACCTGGACCTACTTAAGATCTTATGAAGATTCGGAGAAGAAAGAGAAAGAAAATCCATAGTGGATCCTCCGTGCTAATTCTCGGAAGATTCCATTTTTTTGAGATTGTTTATTACGTTTTTATAAGATTCATTCTCTAATAGATCTTCTTTGATAAAACCGTCTTTTTTAAGTCCTTCTATCGTATTTTTCAAATGTAAATAGATTTCTTTTGCTTCTTGCGCCTTGCCGGATCTGTATAAAAAATTCCCCTTTGCGAATAAGACAGGGACATTGCGAGGTTCTTTTTTTAAGATAGAATCCAAAAGTGTGAACGCCTTCTCCTGGTCTTGGAAACCCGCATTGATCCCTTCCCAAGAAGAATCCGCCATGGAAGAATCGAAAAAGATCAGAGCCAATTGGTAAGGAAATCTGGAATCTCTGGTATCCTGTCTTGAAAGTGATTGGAAAATTTCGATCGCTATCTGCCTTCTTTTAGGTTCCCAGCCTCTATCCTTGGAGGCGTTTGCATAGGAGAGTGCGGTTTCAAAAAGAAGCTGTTGGTCCACAGGCATAAGAAGTAACGCCTTATCGAAATACGGTAGGGAAGATTCGAAAAAATGAACATCGGCACCGATAACTTCGGTTTTTCCGGAACCTTCTTCTTGAATTGCTTTATTATAATATTTGGATGCTAGATCGTAATCCCCGATCTTCATATATCCTTGCGCGATCTTCCAACTGAGTGCGCCTGCGGATCTGGTCTTAGCCGCCATTTCCCGGATCTTCTTTTCTAACTCGATGATCTCGGATTCGTCCATATTCAGACGGCGTTTCCACGCTTCCAGATCCTCTACCGTGGGAGGTTTTGTATTCTTACCGGAAAATTTACTTAGGTTCTTACAATCGGAAATCAGAAATACAAAAAGAAGAATGAGAAGGAAAGTGGTCCTCATTTGATACTACCTCGGGAAGAAATCGTATTTGAAATACCATGTCCGAGAAGTGTACGGATGGTCCACGGAAAATCCTGAAAAAGGGATTTTTTTGAAAGGAAAAACGATTAAATCTAAGATTGGAAGGGAGAAGGTTTGATCCTTCTCCCTTATTCATTTAAGCGTTGTCTTTAGAAATTCCTGCGATTACCAAAGCCCCACCCAAAAGACCCAGGTCCTTTAACGTATTAATGGTGGAGGATATATCTCCTTTAATTGCTCCCGGCAAGTGTAAAAGAGCGATATAAATTCCTAAAAGAACCGCCAATAAGATCATCGCGAGTTTGGTTTTTTTATTTATAAAAATGCTGATCGAGGCTGCGATCATCGCGGCTCCGGTTACATAAATCCAAATGACTCCTCCTGGGACGGGAACCATACCGGCCATTTGGCTACCGGCTACAAAATGATTGATCCCAAAAAGCAGGAACGGGACTGCGTATACATATTTCCCGATTGTTTGCATAAAAATTTTCTCCTCAACTTTGATCGAAAATTGCTTTCGAAAAGCGACCGTTAATTAGTATGTATGATTCCGCCTCACGCAAGGAGAAAATGGATTGGGTCCTGGAAAAAAGAACGATCTTCCCCAAGGTTGGAGAATCGTACAGCCCGAAGATTTGCAAACTTTGATCCAGATGGAAAAAACAGTATTTGGTAAATCCTCCTGGTCCAATTATTCCATCCAGAGTCATATTGAAAGCCATCCGGCTTGGATCAAAGAGGAAGTCGGCTACGTTTTTTATATGGACCTAAACGATTTTTCGGAGTTATTACGGATCGGTATTCTTCCGGGAAAACGTAAAAAAGGAGAAGCGAAAAATATTCTGCATACTCTTTGTGATTTGTTCCCGAAGGTTATTTTAGAAGTTTCTAATTCGAACTATTCCGCTATTTCTTTATATTCTAAATTAGGGTTTTTGGAATCCGGGCGAAGGAAATCTTATTACGGTCCGGGTGAGGACGCGATCTTAATGGAGAAGGTCCGCTAAAAGGGAAACGATCTTTTGATCACTCTGATCTGCGCTAATTGTTGGTTCGAAAATAAAAAGTATAATCTCACTCGGACCGGAAAAGGTTTTTTCCAAAATCTGAATTCTTTTAAATTTATATACATACCTAAATTAACTTCGGTATAATTATTCTCAGTTGGGACCCAATGGAACGCGTTGGATTGGACTGTTCCTTTTTTGGTGAATACCATAATATCAGAAACGTATTCCGGATCGTCCGGAAATTTACCCTGGTGAAAACCTACCAGGTCCAGTTTTTTTCTTTTTATATAATCCATTACCTTTCTTTTGGAGCTGCCAAGCGGCAATTCATCCAAAACTTCTCTTCTTAATAGGTAAGAAGAATTTTCCAAGTACGGATCTTTGAGGATATATAAGAATATCGTAATAAATACGGATAAAATTGCGGCCGATTTGATCGCGATTTTATGAGAAGGTCTTAATTTTTCCGCAAAAGTACCACGCAACTTGCGCCCAATCCTTCGGTTCTGCCTAAGGCTCCCATTTTTTCTGTAGTAGTCGCTTTCACGGAAATACAATCCTCCGGAAGTCCCAACAAATTGGAAAGTGAGGATTGGATCTTAATTCTATGAGGAGAAATTTTAGGTCTTTCTCCGATCAAAGTGCAGTCGATATTGACCAAACTGAAACTTCTCTCTTTTGCCAAATCCAACGTTTTTTCTAAGATCAGTTTGGAATCCATATTTTTGAGAGAAGGATCCGTATCCGGAAAATATTGTCCAATATCTCCCAGTCCCATGGCTCCTAAAATCGCGTCCGCTAAGGCATGTATAACGATATCCGCATCCGAGTGACCGATGAGTGCGTATTCCGAATCGATCACTGCTCCACCCAGGATTAGCGGGCGAGCCTCGTTTGTTTCTAACCTGTGGAAATCTAATCCTTGTCCGATCCTGTACATTAAGCTATTTGTAACTCACTTCCAGCATTCTTTGGACAGCCATTCTTCCTTTTTCCACAATTTCAGGATCCAACTTGATCTCGAATTGTTCGTACAAAAGTGCATCTTTAATTTTTTCTAATGTAATTCGTTTCATATGAGGACAGGTCCTGCAAGAGGAAACGAATTGTCTGTCGGGGAACTCGGATCTAAGATTGTCACCCATGGAACATTCCGTAACTAAGAACACATCCTTAGCTCCTGAATCACGGATAAATTTGGACATCTGAGAAGTGGATCCTGCGAAATCGGAAACTTCTACCACGTCTGTGTTACATTCCGGGTGGGAAATGACTGTTACACCTGGCCATTGTCTTCGGACGGAGAGTATATCCTCTGCCGTGTACATTTCGTGCACCATGCAGCGCCCAGGAAAGGAAATGATCTTTTTGTCGGTTTGTTTTTGCACATTCCCCGCCAGATATTCGTCGGGTAGAAAGATCACCGTATCGGAATCCAAAGAATTTACGATCTGGACGGCGTTTGCGGAAGTGCAGCAAATATCAGTCTCTGCCTTCACTTCTGCAGTGCAGTTTACATAGGTGACCACCGGAACTCCCGGATATTGGCTTTTAAGTTTTTTGACATCTTCTCGAGTGATACTTTCCGCAAGAGAACAACCCGCTTTTAGATCTGCAATGAGTACCTTCTTATCGGGAGACATAAGTTTGGCAGTCTCCGCCATAAAATGGACTCCATTAAAAAGAATAATGTCCGCATCTGTTTCGGCCGCTGCCTTACTCAGATAAAGGGAATCCCCCAGGATGTCCGAAACTCCGTGAAAAACGTCCGGAGTCATATAATTATGTCCTAAAAGTACTGCGTTTTTTTCTTTTTTGAGACGGTTGATCTCCTGGATCAAAGGGAGTTTTTCCTCTATCTCATGCTCCATGTAAGTGGATTCCAGGGATTTTCGAATTTCCTCTATGGTTTTCATTAGGCCCTCAGCCGGTTTTTGGCGGTTCTATCTCTTTTTAATTTCGACTCCTGGATTTCAGAGTCCGGCAATCTAAATGGTAAATTGCCGAAAGAACTAGGTTTTGCAAGTGTTTATAATCGGTTCGATGCCCAAAACAAGTCGTTGATCCCTGCCGATTCCCAGATTTTTGCCTCTAACAGACGGTATTCTAAAATAAATTGACAGAAAAAGAAATACAAGGATCAATACGAAGTTACTCCTAAAAATCATCCATAAAGGATTGGTATTAACCCAATGAAAAAAATTTCTGCTCTGCTCCTCACAGGAGCATTGGCATTTTCGGTTTCCAACTGCGGCGAAAAAGTGGAAGTCGAATACCCTGTTTTTCCTAAATCAAAAGAGGGACGCCAGCTTCAAAAATTCCTCGGCTCTATCCGCAACGTAGGTTTAGCAGTCGAAAAACCCCAAAAAAGTCTTTGGGAAACCGTTTTCGGAGCAGGTTCCAGCTTTATCGATCAAATGCCTTCTAAAGTTTTCGAAGCTTTCGACAAGGAAACCTATTACAAACTGATCGACCTGAGTAAAAGAGCTGACTCTATCAACGAAGCATCTTTAACTCTTACAGGAATTACCAAAAGTCGTGTTAAACTCGGAAACCAATTAGGTGCCGAGGCGATTCTTCATATCGGTTATCAAAAGCCATATACCGAGTGCGGAAGCGAGATGATGGTGGATTACGGCGCAGCTGCGTTGAAAGTTGGTGGAGCGCTTGCTTCTATCGCAACTGGAAAACAAGTTGATACCGGAAACCAACCGATCAGCAAACAAACCGGTATCCGTTATATGCTCATTCCTTTAGACGCTACTTTGATCAAAGTAGAAACTGGAGAAGTTAAAAAGGCTGTAGTTTCCAATCCTGCAAAAGTAGACGCAGGAGTAGGTAACTTGGATTGCCCTTCCGTTCTCGACTCTTTCGGAAAAGCTTTAGACGAAGCTGCTCTTTACATCAAAGACAGACTTTCTCCAAAAGTTAAAACTGAGAAGATCGAAGTATTCACTAAAGACGAAGATCCAGAAGTGGCATCGTATCTGGAAGACGGATACCATGAGATCACCGGAGAAACTCCTAGCTTCAAAAAAGCGAAAGAGAACTGGGATAAGGCCGATAAAAAAGCCGGCGGAAAGTCTTGGGGAGCGAAAGCAAACCTCGGAACTTATTACTTCCAGGCCGGAGACTTTGAAAAGGCTATCAAATACTACGAAGATGCGATGAAACTCAGCGGAGCTGACAAGAACTACGTGAGAGAACTTCGTAAACGTGTAGAAGCGGCAGCTGCCGTTGATGACACTGAAAAGTAAGAAAGTAAAACTTTCTTTCGGTTTCGAGAAAAGCGGGCGGATAACGTCCGCTTTTCTTTTATGTAGCGTATTCTTCTTGTCCGATTGCAAAAGAACGAAACCGAATTTGGAAGAATGTTCGGATGCTCAGATCCATATATCCAAACTGATCGCGAACGACGAAACAATGGAAAAAGGTGTACAAGCATTGATGTTAAGATCCGTGCTAAAACCGGAGACCAGCGAAGCGATCATTAGAAGTTGTGTAGAAAACAAAAGTTTACTCCAAGTGCAATGCGAACTCTCTAAGGAAAAGTTTGTAGATCTACAGGATTGTAAACAACTGGCTCCTAAAAGAGCGGAGAGTGAAGGTTAGGGTTCCTTTTTACCCCACTATTTCCGGATTGTAGAAACCGGAGAAGTCTAAAGTTTTGTACTCAAAGACTTCCTATGGCAAAGTTAAAATTAGTACAATTGCCAGTTCCTCCTCCGACGGCCTTTGCCGCTACAGGGAACGTTCCTTTGGCTGCGGGCTGTTTGGCAGTTTCTGCTCGGGAGAATGGCCTAGAAAAAAAAGGCCTGGAGCTGGAAGTGTTGGATCCGGATATCACCGACAAGGAAGGGGATAGCCAGCTTGCGGATAGGATCGCAAAAGACGAGCCTGAGTTCTTGGGCTTCTCACTTTATCTTTGGAATACCGAAAGAAGTCTTCATCTCGCAAAAGAAGTAAAACGTAGATCACCATCCACTAAAATCCTGATCGGTGGGCCTGAAGTAAATCCGGACAATCCGTTCGTTCTTTCGGAAACAGGATACGATATCGCAGTCTCGGGAGAAGCGGAGCATACATTCTTCGCCCTAATGGAGACTCTTCTCAAAAAAGAAGATCCTAGAAAATTACCGAATATCGCCGTTAGAGAACTCGATGGAAAGATGGGAATATTTTCCAAAGAAGAGAATGCTTCCTTTCCTCTTACGAGTTATCCTTCTCCCTATCTGCAAGGGTTCGTGCCTGTGGATCCTGCAAGATCTACGTACTTAGAAACGGTAAGAGGGTGCAGATCCCAATGCACCTATTGTTTTTATCCGAAGAGCAGCAATGTATTACGGACTTTGGATATACCTGAAACGATCAAACTTCTTTCCAGCTTGAAGGACAAGGGAGCCAAAGAGTTGGTATTCTTAGATCCGACCTTCAATCATAGGCCTGGCTTTGAGGATTTTTTAGACGCGATCATAGATGTGAATTCCGACAGATCTATGACAATGTTCGGAGAATTGAGATCCGAAGGTATTACCGAAAAGATTGCCGACAAACTCGCATTAGCCGGTTTTAATCGGATAGAACTCGGCATGCAATCCATCAATAAGGAAACCTTAAAACGTGTAAAACGTTTCGGGAGTCCTGAAAAGGTAGCGGAAGCCGCTAGAATGTTGGCCGATCGAGGGATCGAACTTTTACTAGATCTGATCATCGGACTTCCGGGAGATACTCCTGACGATGTGATGGAAGGAATCGAATTCTTTTACGGACATGGACTGGGAGAATGGGTCCAGGTATTTCCATTGTCCATTCTACCCGGAACTGCGATGAGAAAAGATGCCGAGTCCGAAGGATTGATATATCTTCCTAAACCTCCTTACAGAGTGATCCGAACTCCCAATTTTACTCCGGAAGCGCTTAGCTCCACTTTGTTCCGCTCGGAGGAGAGATTGGATAGAAGGTTGGATGAAACTCCCCGCAGTTTATTATCCGATCCTGACCCCGCTGCTCCCGATATATTTTCCTTTTCTCCGGGGTTATCCGAAAAATTCGGATTAGAGGATTTTTCCGTTTCCGGAGCCAGACATGTTTCGATTTGGTGGAGAGGAAACAATTTAGAAAAATCTAAAAAAGAATTCTTTGATAGACTAAATTTCAGATTTAACAAAGATCCTTTTGCAGTCACGGACCTGGTATTATATCCTAGATCTACTTTCGATCCCGAACTGGTCACCGAGATAATGGAAGAATTTTCCAAGGTCCCTGCGTCTTATCTTTCTCGCACACTCGCCCATAGAGGGGAGAATATGTTGCATAGGATCGTTCTTGTTCTCCCTTATGGAGTTTCTTTTCCTTTAGAATGGGTTTCGGAGATCAGAGAATATATCCCCGTCTTCCAGGAGATGGAATGGGAAGAGGCGGTGAATAAGTCCGAGGAACTCGGAGGAGAATTTCCTGGAGCAAGGATCATTTCTAAAAACGAGAACTATGCCGCTTGGAAAATCCTAAAAGAAAACTCCGACCCTGAATCGGTAACGTTTTCAGACAGAACGTTAGAAAAACGTTGGTGTTGGGAAGTTTTAGGATATTCGGAGAAATAAACCTGCTCGGAAAATAAGGTCGAATTTTCTTTTAAAAAAAATCGGATGATGCTGAGAAAAATCCGATCCTGACGATTTTATACAATTTTTCCCTTTGAATTGCGTTTAGTATCTCTTCATTACCGGAGAGTAAAATGCAAACCAACCGTAAAAAAGTATACGATTTCCCTCATAAAGCCATCCGCTATGGGATCTCAAAATTAGTACAAGAATCGGGAAGGACCGATTATTCCGATCCAAAAGATGCACTCCAACTTATCGAATTAGGAAAAGAAGTTTTTCAAATGTTAAAAATACACGCAAGAGACGAAGAAGGAGTCAGTCTCAGACATTTGGAAAAAAAGGATCCTCAAACTTCTCTCAAAGATAAAGAAGAGCACAGATATCTGGAAGAAAAGATAGAAAAACTGGAATCTCTTTTAGATCGCTTCCAAGCGGAAATAGAACAGGTTCAGTTCCACTCGGAGGAATTTTACACAAAACTAATTCGGTTCCAAACGGATTATTTTTCTCATATGACTAGGGAAGAAGAGGAAACTCAAGTAAGATTACATTTGTACTTTTCAGATCCGGAATTGGAGGATCACCAAAAAGAGATCATGAATTCTTTACAAGGAGAGGAGTTAAAAATTTGGGCCAAATATTTGATCCCGAACGTGCCAACACCGATCAAAAATAGGTTCGAAGAAATGTTAAAGACCTATTCTTGAACTGCGGGATTGGTTTCTTTTAAACCGAGTAAGTCGCTTGATTTTTGGGTCGACTTCCTATAAGCTCTGTGTATGAAGTCGGATAAATCCGAGGTATTAAAGGAATTTCGCGCTCTTCCCGGGGTGGGCAAGGTAATTGCGGAGGATCTTTGGGATCTGGGAGTTCGTAGCAAAGCGGAACATGCAAAATTAGAACCGGAAAAAATGAAATGGCGGTTCTGGAAGGACAAAGAGCTTGTCTGATCTGATCCGAATTTTTTGGAGCAATAAAGAATCTCCCGAAACCTATACGGTTCTGCCGGGGGAAGAATGTGTAATTGGTGTCCAGACAAAGGGGAGGATTTTTTTACATTCAGGAAAACAGTCTAAGAATCTTTCGAAGGCGGGGATCACAGGGATCTTAAGAGGCCCAAGGACATTCTTCTCCGAAAAAAATACAAAATCACTTTTAGTTTATATTTCTCCTTTATTACTTTCAAGAATGATCACTGTGCCGATGGACCAGATTAGTGATTCAAGTTTGTCTTTAGAAGATCTGTTTCCCAAAGAAGTAATCTTTAGATTGATGGCGGACTGTGAAGAGGCGGATTACAAAGGGCTGGATGTTTCTCGGACCTTGGAAAAATTTCGGCATCTTCTTCCTGTAAAAGAAGAAAAGGAAAAATTCATAAGGGAGGCGGTTCTTAGGATCAAATCCTCGCTGGGAGAGATCGGGATCAAAGGTTTAGCGGAAGATTTGGGAATAAGTCAAAGCAGTTTAGAACGAGGTTTCAGGTCCAGGGTCGGTTTAAGTCCCAAGGAATATACCGGACTTATACGTTTTAGGAATATATTCAAATTTTATAATTCTTCTTCCAGCTTGACTGAACTTGCGTTAGAGGCCGGATATTACGATCAGGCCCATTTTATCCGTGAATTTAAGAAGAAGACAGGATTCAGTCCAAAACAATGGTTTCGCCGAAACGCTAATTCGGGCTTAGATCTTTCTTTTTAGAAAAAAATTCCCTTTTGATTGCGGGGTGTTTTCGGATCAAATCCAAGGATTTTGCGATCAGTATCTTTGCTTCCGCGGAATGATTCCAAACATTTAATCCGGAAGGATGAGGCAAAGGGATCCAATCTAATTCCACTCCATAAAAGTTTTTCTTAAACTTTTTACCGATGACATCGTCGAGTTTGTATTTTTGATCCTCCATTAATTGATCGATCGCTAATTTTCCTATCGGGATAATCAATTCAGGTCGATTAAATTCCACTTCGAAACGAATATATCTGGAACAATTTTTCACTTCGAATGGATTCGGTTTTCTATCTCCACTTTTTGCTTTGCCAGGAAAACATCTACAAACCGCAGCCATATTCACTTTAGATCTGTATATCTCTTCTTCTATTCCTATGGAAGAAAACCATTTGAATAAGGTTTTTCCGGCCGTATAAGCGAATGGTCTTCCGAATTTTTCTTCATGGATGCCCGGAGCCTGGCCTATGCTCATAATTTTTGCCCCGGGAATACCGCCATGCACAGGTTTGCCCACCATGTCAGGACAGAGTCTGCAATGAATTAATGTATCTAAATGGTTTTTGAATTTTTTGGAATCGTTCATCGCCAACGGGTCAAGGCGCTAAAAGTTTCCATGCTTCGTTGGAAGTACTGCCGACTCGGATCAGACTTTTTAATTTGGTAAGTTCTAAAATTTTATTCACTTGGGAAGAAGGGGAGAACACCGCAATTCCACCCTTGCCGCTTTTGACTAGTCTGGAATGTGTTGCCATAAAAACTCCCAGTCCGGAAGAATCTATGTACTTCACACTTTCCATATTCACTAAAAGATAAATGAATCCACGATCGAGTAGATGAAAGAATCTTTCTTTCATGATCTGGGCTGAATATAAATTGATCTCACCCGAAATTTTTACCACCACTGCTTCTTTGGGAAGACCGTCCGGAATATTGTCCTGGTCTAGAAATACACCTAACTCAGGTGCGTCATGATCGAAATCTTTACTGTCCAGGTTCCAAGGAGTATCTGCCATAGTGTGGTCGCTTATTTTTACCGAATGCGAAGACTATCGAAGTACTAGCGGTTTCTGCAAGGATTTTATCCCGTTTTTTGCACGCTCTCGCGAGATGAATGCATTATCCCGGTTTCTAACACCAAAGAATATATCTCTTAAGAGCCTGTCCCCAAAGGCCTATACTCTTGAGGCCCCGACTAAATATTTTAATGAGGTCTAATTATTGGAGCGGAACGTAAGTGTCTTCTCTTACACCTTCCGAGATAGAGAATTTATAGAGCTTAGCATTTAGTCCGAATTTTTGGAAATATTCCTTTTCGAATTTAGAGAATAAGGAAGAAGATCTGCCTTCTTTGTCCAAAACTAGGACACAACCTCCGAAACCTCCCCCTATCATTCTGGCTCCTAATACGTTTTCAGAACGGAACCATTCTACGATAAAATCCGTTTCTTCGCAGGAGACTTGGAAGTTTTTGGAAAGTGATTCATGGCAAGAGAACAATTCTTTTCCGACCTTCTCCGCGTCTTTATCCTTTAAGGAGCGGATAACGTTTTGAGCCCTGGATCTTTCGCCCAGTATATGAGTTGCTCTTTTGTATTCGTTGGGAGTCAGTCCTGCTTTTTCTATAAGGGAGAAGTCCGCCTGGCTTAAAGTCCGCACGTCGGGAGAGAGTTTATTACATTTCGAAGTCGCGGATTCTACTTCTTTTCTTCTGTCATTGTACGCACTTTCCTTTAGACTGTGCGGGACCTGAGAATCGATCAGATAGAATTCGTAACCGGGAAGATCCAAACTGTGATAAGAATATTCCAAACTTTCCGTATTCAGAGAAATACAAGAAGAAGGTTTCGCCACAGCGATCACAAACTGATCCATGATCCCGCAGTTAACACCTACAAAATGATTTTCCGCGGCTTGCGAAAGTAATGCGATCTTTTCTAGGGTGATGTCCCAGTGAAAAATTTTAGAAAGTGCAAATGCCACCCCAACTTCTAACGCCGCAGAAGAAGAAAGTCCCGCACCTTGGGGAATATTTCCCGTAAAGGTAAGATCGAAACCTTCTACATTTAAACCTAATTTACGTGCCTCTGAAACAACTCCTAGGATATAATTTGCCCAAGGTCTTTCTTCGGAATAGGTTACATCTTTTGTTACAAATTCGGATTGGAAATCCAAAGAATACAATCGGAAAAGTCCGAGTTGATTCGTTCGGATCGCGAAGTGGGTTCTGAAATCGATTGCCGCAGGAAAGACCAGACCTCCCGCATAGTCCACATGTTCTCCTATGATATTCACCCTACCCGGGGCGGAGAAAAAACGAATGGGACCAAGGTCAGGGGTATCGGTAAAAATACGGGAAAGAGAAGAAGAAAGATTCTCTCGGATAGAAAGAGTCATTCTGGAAAATAAAATCTAAGACTAAATACTTACAAGGGATTTTGGAAAATTAGAAGGTTGAATTATTTCGTTTTTCCTTGCTATTCCAATTAACATAAGTAATTTGTCTCGGATGTCCGATTTTGAGGAATACCGATGGCTTTTTCTTTAGAAATAAACGATAGATTTGCCTCGGAGTTTGCGGATCCCCAATCTTTCGAACTCTTATTAAAAGAGTCGGGTTCTGCGTTACAAAATCTTTTGTCCGGCAAATCTCCAGGTTCCGAATTTTTAGGCTGGATGCGACTTCCCCAACAGATCCAAAAATCAGAATTAGAACGAATTCATTCCGAGGCACAAAGATTCAGAAAACAATCCGAAACGATCGTAGTGATCGGGATCGGAGGTTCTTATCTGGGAACCAAGGCAGTGATAGAGGCTTCCAAACCGTATTTCAAATCTCCTAGTTTGGGATCACCCGAGATCGTTTATGCGGGACATCATTTAGATGCACGTTATCATTTTGAACTTTTAGAATATCTAGAGAAAAGGGAATTTTCCATCAATGTGGTTTCCAAGTCCGGGACCACTACCGAACCTGCTTTGGCATTTCGTTTACTTTGGGATCTTGCTAAAAAAAAATACGGTGCAAAGGCGAAAGATAGAATCGTAGCAACAACCGACAGTTCTAAAGGTGCATTACGTAAAATGTCCGATGAGTTGGGGTTTACCACCTTCTCAATTCCGGATAATGTAGGCGGACGATATTCCGTTTTAACTCCTGTCGGACTTTTTCCGATCGCAGCCGCCGGAGTGGACATATTCGCTTTTTGGGAAGGGTTTTCGGAAGCTGCCGACTTTTTGATCTCGGAAAGTTCTCCTCATAAAAATACCGCCTGCATTTATTCAGCTTACAGAAATCTATTTTATAATTCCGGAAAGAAGATAGAAGTAATCGCAAATTATAATCCTTCTATCCGTACTCTAACAGAATGGTGGAAACAATTATTCGGAGAAAGCGAAGGTAAAGAAGGTAAGGGAATTTTTCCCGCTTCCGTAGAACTGACTACGGATCTACATTCTCTTGGCCAATATCTGCAAGAAGGAGAACGAAATATTTTCGAGACGGTACTGTATTCCAAAAACACCGCAGCAAAAGTTTTAATTCCTAAAGACGGCGACGATCTGGATGGTCTGAATTTTTTAGCTTCCAAAAATTTGGAAGAAGTGAACTTACAGGCATTTCTTGGTACTCTTGTGGCGCACTCGGAAGGGGGAATACCTTGTTTGGAGATCTTATTTTCAGACACAGGCCCGAATAGTTTAGGCCAAATGATGTATTTTTTCGAATTAGCATGCGGAGTTTCAGGAAATGTATTGGGTGTAAATCCATTCGATCAACCTGGAGTGGAAGCGTATAAAAAAAATATGTTCGCATTACTCGGAAAACCAGGGTTTGAAAATTTAAGGGAATCTCTTCGCAAAAAAGGGGTCTAAGAAAAAGGATCTCTAAACGCTTGACAGAGATTCGTTTAGGTTTCGGATTAGATCAGTATGGTCCTAAGAGGAAAAAAACTAAGGTTCGTTTCGGCTTCCTTAGCCCTATTTACTCTATTATTTTTTCTGCATTCCGGATCATCCAACAGCCCTTATCCCGGGAAGAAGTCCGAACAATCACAGACAATCATCGGACAAGAGACCGATATAGAAGAATTAAGCGATCTCGTTGAAACCACCGATCCTTCGGAAATGGTTTGGGGAGATTTTTTAACTTCTGAAATAAACACCCCAGGTCTCTCTAACTCAGATATTTCCCGACAGGATAGGTTTCAATTCCAACACAATAAATTATTATCTCAGCATCTGCTGAATATTCCTCCACCTTCTAACTCCTAATCTAAGATTCGAAAGCCGAGAAATGGCTCTAGCCGTGCTTTGCTTTCAACCAAGCGTTGCATGAGTTTCACGCTCAAAATAGAATTTTCGGAGATCCGTTTTCGCAATATTTTCCCATCCAATATAGCACCAATTTAACCGGTCCCAGGTTTTGGGCCCTAGGCCCTTCCTGGGATCGGTTCCTTTTTCAGGTATAGATCGATAAAAAAAGGCAGACAGAGGCCCCAATCTCCCGATACTTTTTGCGGGGAGCTAAAACTCCGTAAGCGGATGGAAATAGAATTAGCCAAAAAGGAACGTTTGATCCGAGGAATGGAACTCGGAAAAAAGATCGTCCTTCATGGAGTGGTACTTTCGCAATATTATAAATCCAATGTGGAGAATTATCTACGGTTCTGCTTGGAATATTACCGAAAGACGGACATTCTTCCTCCTTCTCTTTCCCTT
Source organism: Leptospira sp. B5-022 (assembly GCF_000347035.1). Taxonomy (GTDB): domain Bacteria; phylum Spirochaetota; class Leptospiria; order Leptospirales; family Leptospiraceae; genus Leptospira_B; species Leptospira_B cinconiae. The sequence continues at coordinate 184,249 of NZ_ANIJ01000025.1, read as the reverse complement.
ATTTATTCACTCCTGGAAATGGCCTTCAAAGAGAATTGTAGGAATTCCTACTATTTGGAAAAAGGCTGGGATCCTCTCAGTTCGGAATCCTTAACCGAAAGAGAGGCTGAATTCGAGACCAATTGGGACTTCTCCAATCCGTTAAAATTAAGGGATCGGTTAAAAGAAGAAGGTTCCATACTTAGGACTACGATCTACCATTCCGGTTCAGGAGTTTCTTTAGAGATCGCAAATCTGGCTCCTATTACGTCGGAAGCGGAAGAAGCTCTAACGGAATATCTTTCCAGAGCAAAATCCTACCGAGATCTTTCCGAATATTATGAAGATTATCCTTTCGACGAAGAAGGGCGAGAGATAGGGATCGCATTAGCTATATTACAATTTAAGGAAATAGGATTGGATCCGAACCTTCTGAGATTCGATACGGCGGAAGGAGAACATGTCTTCCGATTAGAGATCGGATTCGATGGAGAATATCTTTCTCTTAGAACTAAGTTGGAAAACGACGAGGATATAAGACCTTTTCGATTCCATTCCCAAGCGGAGAAGGACGGGGAAACTATCTCCCCTTGGAAAATTTCGGTTTGTAAGATCTGCGGAAGGTCGGTCGACGATCGGATCTTCTTCCATACGGTCCCACACGACGTAGTAGCAAAGGCAAAAGACCTTCCATTTACGGAAGATGTCTGTGCTTGGTGTTTGTCAGGCTATTTAAAATTATAATGCCTATTTCCAGTTCTCCAATACCCCGTCGATCACACCGTATATTTTTGCTTCCGAAGGTGTGAGCCACAAATCCCGATCGGTATCCCTTTCCACAACTTCCAAGGGTTGACCTGTTCTTTCGGAAACGATACGATTGATCTCCTTTTTATCTCTTTCAATCATGGAAGCAAAGATCCCGATATCGGTGGCCTTTGCTTGGTAGGTTCCCGGAACATGAGGTTGGTGTAGCATGATCCTGCTATGTGGGAACGCGAACCTTTTTCCTTTTGTCCCGGAAAGAAGAAGTAATGCACCGAAACTTGCAGCAAGTCCCATACAAACGGTACTCACATCATTCGGGATCAGATCCATAGTATCTAGAATGGACATACCGGAAGTGTTTGCACCTCCCGGACTGTTGATTACAAGAGTAATATCCTTTTCCGGATCTTGATTAGAAAGATATAATAGACGCTCCACCACATGTTTTGCGGAAAGATCGTCCACTTGTCCCCAAAGAAAAATTTTCCTCTCTTTGAGCTGGTTGTCCTCCAGGCGAAGTCCCGGAAATTGGATCGGTTCAACTAAAGTGTCTGTCATTCTACTCTCCAATCAAGAAGCGATTGCCATAGGTCCATGTAGGACTTCCAACCAATCTTTTCTATCCGATTTATTCAAAAGTTGTCTGCGTAATAATTCCCTACTTCTTCTCAAACGGTTTTTCAAATTGCCGATCGGGATCCCTGTTTTTTCGGTGATCTCTTCGTAGCTCAACTCGCCGAAATATCTCAGGTTCAAAAGTTGTTTCTCTTCGTTAGGAAGTTCTTCTAATGCATCTAACACTTCCGTTCTCCAGCTATCTCCGGAACGAGGTGCGGCCTTGGTGATTTCCGGATTTAATTCGGTCCCAAGCAGATCTTTTTTTCTTAAGATACGATCCGAATGTTTCAGTACCAACCTTCTGAGTAAGAACGGAAACGCTTCCGGCTGCCGCAGCGTTGGGAGGACTTTCCAAGCTTCTAAAAATACTTCTTGGCTTAGATCCTCCGCTTTGGATTGGTCCCGGATTCTTTTGACGGCTTGGCTACTTACGTATTTTTCGAAACGGGTCATTAACTCCGTCCAAGCCGGTTCTTCTCCTTTGGAAGCTTCTGTGACTAGTACTTTAAAATCGCGCATATCTGTTAGAGGGTCCCAGTTTCCATTTTGGGGTGTACGGATCTAAACTATTTTTGCATTTTCGGGACTCTTGACCTTGGTCTAGATAGGATGTTAATGTGGTGTTGAACGAGGTGTTGGAACTCCTACATGTGGCGGGGGAGGTCTCCCCCTCGCTTCAGCCGAGTTACACTCGTCTTTCGCTTCCCCCTCTCCGGGGAATATTTTTCCTGCGAACCCCCGGACCCGATTTGGTGCTTTATAAACTCACGCAGAGCCGCGAAGACGCAAAGGTTAAGTTCGCACAGAGGGCACTGAGATCACAGAGGATTAATAAAGTATTAAAAACTCTGTGTGCTTTGTGTTCTCCGTGCGAAAATAATGAATAGGCTGAATTAGCGAGCTCGAAAAAGTTTAAGAAGAAATTCTCTTCCTAAACTTTTTCCAATCACTGGAAAGCCTGTCCGAAAAATCGGTATCCTTGTATTTCTCGTAAAACTGCTTTTCTCCCAGATCCAAAAATGTTCCGGGGAAAATTTTTCCGCCTAGGCGATTTTCAGCGGAAAGTTGACGGAACGTATCCGCTAGGTCATAAGGTCGGTTCGGCTCCAGATCGGAAAGACATTCTGCCTTCATCCAACAAAGTCCCAGATAAAAATATCCTCCCGCTTCGAATCGGATCATATCGTCCTTTAAACTCAGACCGGTATAATTCGAATTTTCGGGAATTTTAGATAAATATAATATACAATCGAATGTTTTTTGTTCTTCCGGATTCGGCCAAGGATTAAATCCGGGTTCCGGGAACAGAATGAAATCAGGATTTAAAACTAAAAAGTCATCTTGTAAGTTCCAAAATTTTTCGATTCCTGTTCGAATTCCGCCTCCTGTTCCTAATATTTCAGGAAATTCCGTGGAGAAGTGTAGTTGGAAGTTTTTAAAACCTATTAGCTCTTCTTTTACTTTTTCTCCCAAATAATGTATGTTAAGGATCGCGTCGTCTACTCCCCAAGATTTGGCGTGAAACAGAGAATAATAAATGAGAGGAATATTATTGATTTTTAATAGTGGTTTAGGAAGAGACTCGGTCCATTCTCCCATCCTGGTCCCGAAACCTGCGCATGGAAAAAATGCCTTCATCTTAGAGTTTTTCCAAGAATAGTGTATTGTTTGATAATTCTTTTTTTAAGAGATGAAAGAATAGGAAGAGTTGATCCGGAAATAGTCCCACTTGCACGATCTCCAGTAGATTATCCAAGCAATTGAATATACTCTTTCTATACTTGTCCTGTTTTTTCTCCGCCACCAACATGAAATAAGATCCAAGAGCCTTGTAGGATCTTTGTAAACATTGTAAATAATAACATTCTTTAGGCTTTTTGAATCTATTCTCGCTCAGTTTTAAAAAAAGAAGAAAGAGTCCCTGTCTCATGGCAAACGGGATCGGTCTATAAGCGTCGTATAACAGACTGGAAAGATCATAAAACGGGGTCCCCATTCTCGCGTCTTGGAAATCGATCAACGTCAATTCTCCTGATGGGGAAAGCATGATGTTTCTAGCGTGAAAATCCCGATGGCAGAAAACCTTCTCTTTATATTCCGCTAAAAATCCGGAAGATTCTTCCAGGAAAAAAACGACCTCCGGTCTGAGTTTGGTCTTCAGTCGGAACATCTCGGAAAAATTGGTATATGAAGAATACGTAAACTTATTCTCGAAATTCAGTTTTTCATAATCGAATTCACGAGTCGAAACGGGAGGTTCAGGCCTGGTTTTTTGGAGAGAAACCAATAATTCCAAAGATTTTACTAAAAAATTCCTATATTCCGCATCGTCTTGTACGGAACTTAAGTCCAAATCTCCTTCGTCGGAAAGAAGCATGAGCTTGTTAAACACATCCGTCTTATATATTTTAGGGACCTTAAATCCGTGGTGTTCTAAAAAATGGCCCACTTCTTGGAAGTCGTGTTGAAAGACTTGGTCCTTGCACAGGATCTTAGTGGTTCCATCTGGATATGTTGCACGATAATATCTACGTGCAGAGGCTTCCGGAGTAAGTGAGTCGATTTTTTCCGGAAAGTTTCCTTCGATCGAGAGGAAACGAAAATCTATCTCACTTAAAACTTCATTCATAGCCGCGTATGGCTAGTTCTACAATTTGTCCGGAAAGACCAAGCGGAATTCGGTACCTTTTTCCGGCTCCGAATCGATTTCTATTCGGATGCCGAATACGTCGGCAATTTCTTTTGCCACGAACATTCCGAGGCCTGTTCCTTGGCCTGTTTTTTTAGTCGTAAAGTAAGGTTGGAAGATCTTATTCAAAATATCCTTGCTCATTCCGACTCCGTTATCCTTGATCTTGACCATTGGATGATGATTTTTTTCTCCCACGGAGATCTCTATTCTTCCTTTATTATCTGTCGCATCCGCAGAATTTAAAAAGATATTAGAGAATAAAAGGCTTAACTGGTCCGCGTTAGAATGAACGGGTGTTTTGTCGGGATTTCTGTTAAAAATTATTTCACAATATTTTAAACGAGTGGTCTTTCTAAAAACTTCAATTACGGATTCCACTACTTCATTCAGGTCTAAGGTTTCTTTGTCTCTGCCTGTATCTCCCGGTTTTCCGAGTTGAAGCAGGTTGAAAGTCAGGTTCTTTAATTTAGTGATCTGATTCCAGGTAACGGAGATCGCCTTATCTTTGATCGGTTCATCCGCGTCGGGAAGTCTCGCAACTTCTATAAAACCTTGGATAGCAGTAAGTGCGTTATTTATTTCATGTCCAATGCTTGAGGCGATCGTAGTTAAAAATGCTCTTCTCTCCGCATCGATCAATTTTTAGGAGATAATATTCTTTTGAGTGATATCTCTTGCTATACCTGTGTAATAAGTTTTACCGTTTAGTTCGTATCTACATACGGAAATATCAAAATTGAATTTTTCTCCGCTTCTGCTCACCAATTCCGCGTTATGTAATCTGGCGATATTATGGTCGGATTTACGGCTCATTAAGTGTGCGATCCTTTCCAGATACGCATCCGTGTTTTCCTCGGAGATTAGAAGTGTGATCTTTTGTCCTACGATCTCATTTTCATCATATCCGAAATTTCGGATCGTAGCTTCGTTTGCACCTCGGATGAGTAGATCCTCGTCCAGAGTGATCACACAATCCCCCGTAGTTTCTAAAATCAAACTATTACGATAATTTAAATCTTTAGATTGTTGTGCGAGATGGGTCTTCTCCCGAACTGCCTTTATGATCTTTTTGGATTTTCTATCTCTGTCTTCTTTTTCTTTGCGTGCATTCTCCAACGCCGCTAAGATATTTTGCCTACTTACCGGTTTGGAAATATAATCGAATACTTTATTTCTAAGAGCTTCTTCCGCAGTATGCAGTTGAGGATTGCCTGTGATAAGAATGACCGGAATATTGGAATTATACTTTTTTATCTCTCTTGCGACTTCGATCCCGTCTTTGCCGCCCATTAGGATATCGGAAATTACGATATCCACCGCATAATCCCTTACGATCCTCATTGCGGATTCGAAATCTTCGGCAAGAAAAACATGATATCCTTCTCTGGAGATCACACGTTCCAAAGCGGTCCTGATTTCCGCTTCGTCGTCAATGATCAGGACGTTGGGATTTTTTTCCCTTGTCATATATTTTTAATGAATAGGTTCATCATATCTTTCCTACGGGTACTCGGACGGTGACCTTGGTGCCTTGTCCAGGATTGGATTCCAAGTGAATGGTTCCGCCGTGATCGGTGATGATCCGTTGAGAGATAGTCAATCCGAGTCCCGTTCCCTGTTTGGTTCTCCTAGTCGTATACAAAGGTAAAAAAGCCTTTTCTGCGACTTCGGCGTTCATTCCGGGGCCGTTATCTTGAATGGTAAAACTCACCATCTCTCCGTTCAAATATAATTCTTTTCGTGCGGAAACTTGTATCAACGGAACTGCCGGTTTATGTTCCATTTCGGAAATCGCGTTAACTGCATTTACTAGACAGTTGATCAATACCTGTTCGATCTCTTGCCAAGCTACATGGATTTGAGGAAGTTCCGGATTAGTAACTCGTTTCAATTCGATTCCATTCTTTTTACAACTTACCTCGATGAGTTCGCATGCTCTCAGGAGAATAAAATAAGGAGAGACCAGTTCCTTTTTTCTCGGAGCCCTTCTTCCTAGATCCAAAAGTCCTTTGATCAGATCTCTGATCCGCAAGGCGGCACCTTCTATTCTTTTGTATACTTTTTTTCTTTCTATAGGATCCGGATCCTCATGTTCTAATAGATCTTCCAGATATAATAAACTGGATTGTAGAGGATTATTTACTTCGTGAGCGATTCCCGCAGCGATCTCACCGATTGATGCGAATTTTGCGGTTTCGTACAATTGCCTATCCAAAATTTTGGTCTGTGTCACGTCGGAGAATATTAACATTGCGGCAACAGGGAAGTCCTGGTATTTTTTGAGCGGAAGGAACTTTATAGAAAAGTAATTTTCTTCCTCTCCTAATAATACCATGGAGAAGTCGAAATAGGCCGCTCTTTGAGTGCGAATACATTCCTCTAATTTTATCATGATCCCTTTTTGAGCCTCTTCCGGGAATAGAGAGGGAAATTCGTCATCCACATCAACGTTCAAGAATTGAAATAAGAAAAATTTCAGAATCGGGGCTACTTCCAACACTTTGCCTTGTGGATCCAATATTACGATCCCATTATTCATGGAGGCGAATAAGTTCCTGAGTTTCATCTCGGAAGCTCGGATCAGTTCTTCGTTCTTCTTCTGCTCGGAAATATCCAAAAGAAGCAATATGGTTCCGATCCTATTCCCATAATCGTCTTTTAGGGAAGAAGAAGCTAATAAAAAGGGAACTTCATGTCTGCCTCGGATCGTGATCCTGGTCTCCGCTCTGGAACCTAAAAGGATCATATCCATCGCTTCCGGTTCCAATTTCAGAAGTTCTCTTACCTGGACACCTATGATTTCTTCTTTAGAAATACCTAATAAGGTACTGATGTTATTATTCACATAAGTGATAAATCCTTCGTCATCCGTCGACAAAAGAGGGACTTCCAGCGAATTTAATAGGGCCCCTTGGAATTGTAGGATTTTTGCCGTTTCTCTTCTTTGTTTTTCGATCCGCAAATATTGCAGAGAAGAGAGTAGATCTTCCACTATCTCGAAATACAAATAGTTCTCTCCGGAATCGAAAGCCATGTTCTCCCTTGAAATGATCTGGATCCCGCCTATAATTTTACCTTCTTCGCGAATAATCAAACTTAAGGACCTTCTGAAATCTTTGGCGACTAACGCTTCTTCCCATTCAGGATACAGATTAGAACCGAATTCATGAATATGGAATTGTTCCTTTCCGTCTAAAAGAGTTTCGAATGGAGATTTGGATTTTTTTTCTTCCCAAGCGATCTCTAAATTTTTTCTCCACTTAGAATCCAGATCGGATTGAATCAGTATTTGATCCGATCCGTCTTCTTTCCTATAAAAACCCCAAACCAAACTATAATGAGGATTTTCTTTCAGAGTATCGCAGATTTTTTGAAATAATGTACTCTCGGAACTTAAGCGGAGAGATCGTAAATTCAGTTTTAAAAGCCGGAGACTTCGCAAGATACTCTGTAGATAATACAATCGAAGTTCTATCTCTCTGATCTCCGATCTTTGGTAGATATGAAAAATTAACGGTGAGTTAGGGGATTGGGAAAAAGCGTTGATCGTAAAATCGGCAAGAAGAAGTGTGCCGTCCCTTTTTCTTAAATTCCAGAGAAGAGAGATGCCTAATTCCTCCGCTCCGTTCCCGTAACTTCCGATACTATCCGGTCGAGCGAGTAAATTACTGAGGCTTAGTTTTTTTAGTCCATCAGGATCGTAACCCAAGATGGAACAAGCCTTTGGATTGGAACCGAGTATACTGTAACTGCCGGGTTCTAAAATTAGAATCCCTTCCTGGGCGGGAAAGAAGGCCTTCTCTAACAGTAGAACTAATTCCCGATTCTTCATGAATTGTATATAATATCGGAATTCCAGATCATAAAATTGATTTGGATTCCTTGCTAGATTCGACTAGAGATGGAATCATTGGCCCAATCTATGGATTTTGTATACGAACTTTTTCTTCGAAATTATACCAGGCAAAAAATTCGATTTATGGAGAAGGAGCTGGGTTTTCAGCGCCTCCATGTAGACCTCGGCGGACACAAAATTTTCTTTTTGAAGAGGCCTTCTGCCCAAGGTTCCGATAAAACTCTTTTTTTCATCCACGGACTTCTAGATTCTGCCACAGGTTTTAGGAGACTGGCTCCATTTTTACGAAATGACTTCAATCTTTTGGTACCGGATATTCCAGGTTTCGGATTCAGCCCTCTTCCTAAAGTGAAATATTTGTACCAAGTGGACATATTCGCGGACCTTCTTTACAGTTCGATCCGCAAACTGGCGTTAAACGATCTGGTACTTTCCGGACATTCCATGGGATCTCTGATCGCGATGATGATCGCCATACGTGATTCGGAAAAAGAAAAAAGGGTGCAGAGACTTGTGCTACTTTCTCCCGGCGGTATCCCTCATCCGCAAAGAGACGAAATGAGGAAATTACTTTTCCCTTCTAAAACGGAAGAAATAGAAAGACTTCTTACCGCATTATATCAGGAGAATGTTCCGGAGTTAGGAGGTTTCGCAAAAAGAGCGCTCTTAAGTCAGTGGAATAATCTGGCTCACCGATATTTAACGGAGAATACTCTGGATAGGGAGAAGGAAATTTTTCTAGGTAAAAAACTTTCTGCAGTTTCCCAAAAGACCTTGATCATCTCCGGAACGGAAGACCCGATCACCGATCCTCCTATGATTAAAAAGTTACATTCATATTTAAAGAAAAGTAAATTGGTGTGGATCCCGCATTCGAAACACGCTCTCCATATGGAAAGACCTAAAGAAGTCGCGGAAAAGATCAATTCTTGGCTTTAAAAATTAATACTCCTGACCTTCATCTCTTTAAATAGGGGAGAAGGATTGTAGTGTCAAAAAGGAAGTTTGTTTAGAAATAAATTATTAACTAATGAGATCTATTGCTGTTTTAACGTTTGGAAAATTTATCTCTCAAATACAAAAGACAGACACTATAATTCGAAAAAATTTAAAAAAATTCCGGATAATATCGTTCCGGAAAATAAGGATCAACTCTTGCTCCTTATCACATTCTATAAAATTAAAAAAAATCTACCTAACTTCGTCCGAGTTTTTTGAAAAACGAATATAGAAATTAGAATCAAAAACCGTAATACAAGGGGCCGGTTGGCGGATAAAAATGGAAAAAGTAAAAATCGCTATAGTTGAAGACAATTCCGAGTTTGCTCTGAACTGCGCAAACACTCTCTCAGTGATGGAAGAGGTGGACAAAGTGGAAGTTTTTTCTTCTACCGAGGACTTATCACAAAGTCACCAAAAAAAATTTGATCTTGTATTTATGGATGTGATCCTTCCGGGTAAATCCGGGATCGATTATATTAAAGAGAGATCCGATTTTGACAACGATCCCAAATACATTATGCTTTCTACGTTAGATACGGACGATGCTTTGATACAGGCAATGAAAGCTGGCGCAGTAGGATTTGTTTTGAAAAAAGATCTGAAAGATATAAAAGAAGTAGCGAGAATGGTGATGAGAGAAGGCGGGATACTTTCTCCAGGTGCGGCAGCCAAAGTGATTTCTTTTTTCAGGAAATCTCCGACAAAGGAAACCCATTCGTTAACTCCGAGAGAAAAGGAGATTCTGAATCATATCATCAACGGTTATAGGACCAAGGAAATCGCGCGTAACTTTGGAACGAAAGAAGGTACTGTGCGGATACAGATCAAAAGTATTTTCAAAAAGTTACAAGTAAACTCAAGAGTGGACCTGGTACGTAAGTATTCGCGTTTCTAAAAAGATAACTAATCCGAATGGTCTAATTTTACTGCGACAATACGCATTAGTTTTTGTGACACGGAAAGTTTAGTTTTTTAAGAGCTTGGAATAAAAAGTTAGTTAATACGGAATAATAGGGAAACTTGCTTTCATCGGATTGTTACTAGTGTATGGTATACGGCATGATGGAGATCCGAGAAACGGAATGGTCCGAAGCTCTGGCTCGTCTCGCAGTAGTAGTATCCACTTATAAACATGTTGGAAGTACTACGGATCAAGTTTTTTTGGCTTGCGAGTCATTATGGGCGGATTGGGACGACTTCGAGCCTACTGGGCCTGATTGGCTACAGGGTTTCGAGGAATCTATGGACGAAGGAGAAATGAAATATGCTGCAAACTCCTTCTCACAAGTAAGATCCTTATTAAGAGCTAAACTGGACGAGGTCAATCATACGTTCGAGAACGGAGAGGATTCTGCGATCGGCGATTTGATTTTAGAATTATCGGACGGAATCTATTCATTATTGAATGGACCGGAAGAGCCGGATAAGACCGTAGAATCCATACTCATAGAGGCGGAAAAACTTTTAGAAATACTTTTAGAGTCGAACGACCTTAGATTTCCCGAAGATGAAAATTTATCTTCTATCGATTTGGCACAGGTTTCGGATTTAGGTGAAAGGGAAATTTTAAAGGAATTGATCTCCGCTTTCGAATCGGCAGTGGAATCCAAGCAAAACGGGAAGGCTTTATATTTATTAATGTCCAGGATCTTTATAGTTCATTGGAGTTTTTACAGATTAAGGGCTGCTTAATTAAGAATTTATAATTTTACTTTGCCTTTCTTTTATTTTCCGCAGCAAGTTTCACTTCTTCCCTTAAACTTTCCGCATATTGTCGGGAGATACCTACTTGATCCAACATAAACGTTTCGAGTTTTTTTCTCCAAACTTCCAGTTCTTTTTCTCCCTTTAATTTCGGAACATAAAAAGGTTCCGATATAAAAAACTCCGCTTTTGAGAATAATTTTGGAACAGGCGTCCTGTCCCAACTTTGTACGATCCTATAATGATCGTATTTAGCGAAGTAGGATAGTATTGGAAACCCTGTCATGGACGCCAATTGAACGATCCCTGGTTTAAGAGTATAAACCGGACCGGTAGGACCGTCGGGAGTGATTAGACTAATACTTCCTTTCCTTGCGTCTTGGACCAAAGCCTTTAATGCGGCGGCCCCTCCTTTTTTACTGGAACCTCTTTTTGGTTTCATCCCGAAATGAGCTATCACTCTGGTTATCAATTCTCCATCCTTGGATTGGGACGCCATAGGGATTACTTCCAAACCGTAACGTTTCACGTAAAATTTATACGTGAAATCTATAATGAATGGAATTTGATTGTGCCAAAGTGCGAGAACAAATCCTCTTTTTTGTAAAAGTAACTCTTCCGACTTCTTCGGAACATGGATCTTGGTCCATCGGACAGTCATATAAATAAATTTTAATATTAACGTAGCGAGGAATGAGGAGATTGCGATCTTCATGCTCGATTTTTCCCCTGAAAAACAGGTAATAAAAAAAGCCAGATGGCTGATAACGCAAGTCCTATACTATTTTTGAAAGTTTCGGAATATAGGTCCGGCTTAGGATTGTCTAAAAAATTGTAGAATCCCCAGACAAAGTATCCAATGCCGACCGATTTTCCTAATCCGGCGATTAATATTCTCCTACCCTGATCGTGAAAAAAGGAATACCATTCCGTGGAATACAACAGACTGACTGTTAGATAAGTCGGGATCCAGACTTCGGGTTCCGATTTTATATAACTTAGACCCGCAAATACGATCCAGGTAATTACGGTTAGAAACCTAAAAAAACCGGAAAGTCTCTTTTTCATTGTTCTTACGGGAGAATTTTCCCCGGATTTAAAAGATTTTTTGGGTCCAAGGCCTTTTTGATCATCCTCATTACTTCTATTTCGGCGGAAGAGCGGGAGAAATGTAAAAAGTCCTTTTTTAAAAGACCGATCCCATGTTCGGCGCTAATGGATCCATGATGTTTTTGTAATAGTTCGAACATGGAAGGATCCACCTTCTTACATTGGGAGAAAAACTCCACATCGGAAAGATCTTTCGGTTTTACGATGTTTAAATGAAGGTTCCCGTCGCCTATATGACCGAAAAGTGCGATCTCGAAACCCGGATACTTGGAAGAAAGTAAGCCCTGCATATCTTCCAAAAATGCGTTCATGTTCCGAAGAGGAAGAGAGATATCGTTTTTGTGAACGGTATAATCGATGGAAATGGATTCGCTGATTCCTTCTCTGTATTTCCAAAAGGTTTCGGCTTGTCTGGAATTTTGGGCTAAGCTTCCATCGGTAACATAACCTTTTTCTAAAATGGTCTCCAAAAAGGAGAATAATTTTTCATCATCCGATTCTTCGGTTATCTCGAACTCCATTAAAACGTAATATGGACTTACCTCTGAAAAAGGATCCGGGACATGAAGGTGATCCATCACCTTATCCAAACAATATTTGGTCAAAAACTCGAAGGCCAAAATAGGCAGGGACATATTATGAGTTTCTTTAAATAATTCTAATATAGAAGGGAAATCCGGCACCGCGGTGAAAAGTATACGGTTGTCTGCGGGTTTTTTGGTGAGTTTTAAGGTACATTCCGTGATGATCCCTAATGTTCCTTCGGAACCGATGAAAAGATGTTTTAGATCGTAGCCGGTATTATTTTTAAGGATCTCACCGTTAAATTCCAGGATTTCTCCCGTTCCAGTGACCACTTTGAGACCTAAGACCCATTGGCGGATCAGTCCGTAATGAACGACTCTTACTCCACCTGCATTAGTCGCAATATTTCCGCCTATATGAGAAGAACCTGTGGCAGCAAAATCTACCGGGAAATAAAAACCTCTTTCTTCCGCTTCCTTGTGGAGATTTTTAGTGATCATACCCGCCTGAACGGTTAAGGAGCCGAAAAATGGATCGAAATCCAAAACTTGATCCATCTTGGAGAGAGAGATTACTATCTCTCCCGATTTAGCCACTGCTCCGCCTGCGTAACCTGTTCTTCCTCCGGAAGGCACGATCTTAATATCGTTCTCGAATGCGTATTTTACGATCTCCGAGACTTCTTTTGTGTTTTTGGGGAATGTTAGAATTTCGTAATCCGGAACATATACTTTTGTTCTATCCGTTCCGAAAGAAAGGAATGTAGCCTGATCCATCCGGGTTTCATCTTTGAAAAAAACCCTATCTTCTCCCAATAGGGATTTGAGTTTATTTTTATTTTCCTGGCTGATACTCATATTTATTCCGCGAAGTTCATTCTTTCGATCTGGCTATCCACCGGCTTTTCGCCTTCTACTCTTTCCCTTTTCCGATAGATCCCGTCCGAAGAAAGGAGTCTTGCCTTTACATTATCCCTGATCTGAACATCTAAGATCTTTTTGATCCTATCCTTATTTTTAGCGTCTAGTATCGGGAATAAGACCTCGATCCTTCTTTCAAAGTTTCTAGGCATACAATCTGCCGAAGCGAGGAAAATACTTTCTTCTCCGCCGGAAAGGAAATAATAGATACGTGTATGCTCTAAAAATCTGCCTACGATGGAGATCACTGTAATATTTTCCGAAATTCCGGGCAGTCCGGGTTTTAAACAGCAGATACCGCGGATGATCAGCTCTATGATCACTCCTGCTCGACTAGCATTATACATTGCTAATATAATATGGGGATCTACCAGACTGTTCATTTTGAAAATGATGCGCGCGGGTTTTCCCGCTTTCGCATTTTCCGTTTCTTTTTCGATCAGATTTAAAAATACCGTTTTTAAATTATGGGGAGAAGCCGCCAGTTTGTTTAAGAAAGGCATCTTTGCGTAACTAGTGATTGTGTTAAAAATTGTCGAAACGTCTTCCGTGATTTCCTTATTAACCGTAAAAAAACTAAGATCCGTATAATATTTACTGGTCGTGGAGTTGTAATTTCCGGTTCCAAGATGCACATAACGCACTAGATGATCGTCTTCTCTTCTTACGATCAAGAGCATCTTGCTGTGGATCTTGAGTCCCACCACACCGTATACCACATGAACCCCTCTTTCTTCCAACTTTTGGGCCCATTTGATATTACGTTCTTCGTCGAATCTTGCTTTTAGCTCCACAAGTACTGTTACCTGTTTTCCGTTTTCAGCAGCCTGACCTAAATATTGGATAATAGGAGAATCCCCGCTTGTGCGATATAAGGTCATTTTAATTCCTAAAACCTTAGGATCCTCGCTGGAGATCCTAAGTAGATCTTCGATAGCGCCGAAGGATTGATACGGGTGATGTAATAATCTGTCTTTCTTTTTGATTGCGTCGAAAATTTTCTCGGGAGATTCGAACTTTAAAGTGTTTTTCTGCTGAAAGAACGGATACTTGAATTTGGAGGTATGTTCCAGTCCGTAAAAATACATTGTATCACTAATATTTAATATAGAGGAAACATCGAAAATTTCATGGTCTTGTAGCTCCATGAGTTCCTTGAGAGTATTTCGTACGAAAGAAGAAGTTCCCTCGTAAATGTCCATCCTCACCGCGTCTCCCCAGATACGGTTTCGGATCTCCTTCTTCATGGTGATAAGTAGGTCTTTTACGGAAGCCTCTTCGTCGATGGAGATATCGGCATCCCTTAATATTCGGAAAGGATATACTTCTTTTACGGTCATTCCATAGAAAAGGTCATCCACATGCAGTTTGATGATCTCTTCCAGAGGAAAAAATCTTCTGGTCTTACCTTCTCCTTTAAGTTGTAGGAACCTCGGTAATACGGAAGGCACTTGGACCACCGCGAACAGATCTTTTTTTAGTCCCGTTTTCTCATCGTCTGTGGTGAGAACGATAGCTAGGTTTAAGGATTTATTAAGTATATGAGGGAATGGGTGAGAAGGATCTATTGAAAGAGGAGTTAAGATCGGAGAAACATCTTCTTTGTAATAATGTTTGATGTCTTCTATCTCATTTTTATTTAATTCATCCGGATTTAAGATGAGATGGATCCCGTTCTCTTTCATCTGGTCCAGAGTATGGTTCAGTGTTTCGTATTGAACATTTACGAAACTTCTTACCTTATTGGATAATTCGGTAAGTATCTCGGAAGCTCTTTGACCGTTCAGACTTTTTTCGTCGTTACCTTCCGCTAATAGGTTTCTCAAACCGGCAACCCGGACCATATAGAATTCGTCCAAGTTTGACTCGGTGATACATAAAAATTTGAGACGTTCCAGAAGCGGATTTTCAGGATCATTCGCTTCTTCCAAAACCCGTTTGTTAAAATCCACCCAGGAAAGTTCTCGATCGAAAAAGATATCGGAGTTACCGATATGGATCGGTCCCTTGTTTCCGTTTCCTCCGCTTCCTAAGCTTTGGTTTTCGGGCGATTTTATCTTTTGGGCCACTGATTTTGTCCTACTTTCTTCTGGTTTAAAATGGACGGGTCGAGAGTCAAGTCTGCTTTTCGGACCAGAAAGAAGCGGAAAAGATGCCCAGAAAACCGCTTCTTTCCGATTATATTAACCTATCAGCTTTCCCGTTTTTCTTTCATCGATTAGATAAGAATTTTGGACTTCTTTTGTTTTTGAGATCCATACCTTTCCGGTCTTAGGACAGAAGAAAGAATAGAATTGGAACTTGGGAGCTAATTCCTTTAAAGAAGAACATAATTCCGAATATAAAAATTCCTGTTCTTCTCTCGAACCTGCCTTTTCCAATAATTCCGCAAAGGTCAACGACTTAGCATATTTTATCCTTCCTTCTGCCGAACTTTCTTTGGCTCTAAGAACCATTCCGGAGAGTCCCTTCGGATTTGTTCTTTTATCGTCACTGGAAAGTAATTGGTCATGAAAGACCGCTAGTCTTTGGAATAATCTCAACTCGGAAGATTCCGCCGCCACAGGGGCGGAAACTGAAACCACGGAAGCCGCGGCTATGTATGCGAATACGTTGCGCATAAAATTCTCCTATATTATAAAAAATAAATATATTGGGAGAATTTCCTATATGATAAGTCGGATCGTGTATAGATTGGAATCATAAGCGGAAATATGTAAGGGCGCCTCGGAATCCAAGGAAAAAATTACGGATTCCGAAAAAGAGAATAGACCTAAACTTTTCCAATATGTAGAGACAGTGTTCGTCTCTATTCTTTCGGATTCTTTTTCTAAAGTGACTAAGGCGGAAAGAACGGAATGAGAAAGTTCTAACTGTAAACTTTGTTTAGGATGTTTTGCTCCTGAAAAAGAAATCGCTGTTTCGTTAACAGAAATTGCGAATACAAAACAGAATGCGACTAATCCTATGAATGCCCGAGCAAACATTGAAAGTTGGACCCGGATCCGGTCATAAGGGTTTCCTTTTTCCTTCTAAGTAATGCTGGATGGTTTCAAATTTTTATATGTATTGACCTAATTAGATCACTGCTCAAAATTTCATCATGATAGATCCAGAATACTGTGTCGCTTTGGCAGAATACAATCGTTGGCAAAACGAATCCCTATTAACCGTTTCTGAAAAACTAAAGCCGGGCGAGTTGAACGAAGATAAAAAACTATTCTTCGGCTCTATGGCGAAAACTTGGAATCATATCGTCATGATGGATCTCTCTTGGTTGGATAGGTTCCATTCTAGACCGATCCAAAAACTGGATTTCCAGGAGATGCAATTTTCAGGTTTGGCGGAACTCAAAAAGCTCAGGACCGAATTAGATTCGACGATTTCGGAGTGGGTAAAAACCATTACCTCAGAGTGGCTTACACAAGATCTGAAGTTTTACAGCTACATGTACAAAAAGGAGATCACTTTACCGATTTGGCTTCTGATCACTCATTTTTTCAATCATCAGACTCATCATCGCAGCCAGATCTCCACAGCATTATTACAAAGCGGATTGGAATACGGAGTCACGGATATTCCTTGGAATCCTTTTTATCCGAAATCAAGATAATATATTCAGGAAAACGAATGAAACAGATCCTTGTATTCTTTGCTACTTTCATTTCTCTTTTGATTTTGAACTGCGCCTCCGTAGAAAAGGTAGAACCTCGTAAGATCGAAAAGATCATGAAGGTCCATGCGGGTGGAGGTCTTCGTTTGAGGATTGCTCCGAATATAGAAGCTAAAAAAATAGATCTGGTCCCGGACGGAGATGTTGTCGAAACTTTCGGAGAGACCGGCGAGATTGAGATCCAAGACGGTAAACAAGGTCGTTGGGTCAAAGTAAAGTGGAAGAAAAAAGACGGATACGTGTTCGGCGGATTTTTAGAATTTATCAACGTCAAATAATTTTATACTTTTTGAATATTCTCCTATTTTAAGGAATTCCATTGAGAAGATTAAGAAACCAATTTATAGAGATCATTTCATTCCAAAACTCGGCCGGATATTTTGCCGCTATTACTTTCTTTGTGAGTTTATTCTCCCTATTGATCGATCCAAAGATCGGAGTTTTGACTCCTGATATGCTCGACGGAGGTAGATGGTGGAACGCAGGATTGTTTGTTTTTCATCTACTTTCTCCGGCTGAGATCCAAGCCGGAACTTATATGCCTTGGATCTTTTTGATCTTCTACACGTACCTTGTTTTTTCCGTGGGTAAAATATTAGAAGAGGATATGGGTTCTCTTAGATTTAATCTATTTTTGTTTTCTTTAATGTTCCTGATCACGATAGGCGGGGTCCTTTCCTTATATTATCCGTTGTTTGTGGAAACTAAGATGATATACGATTGTCTTTTGTTGGCTCTCGCAATCCGTATGCCCAATCTCGAATTTTTTATTATTCCGATCCGAATGAAATGGATAGGGATCGTTTTATTTGTCTACCTTTTCTGGGAAAGAGGGGATGAGGTGAGAATGTTCAACTCGAGCTTACCTTGGGCAGGATTGTTTTTTGGATTTTCCAGTTTGCTTATATTTTTCGGTAAGGATATCTTAGGCGCCAAAATCCGGGAGCACAAAACTTCTACTTGGAAAGCCAAACAATCGGAAGTATTCACGATACATAAATGTTATGTTTGCGGAGCGACCGAGGCTACGGACCCTCAATTTGAATTCCGTTATTGTGTGGATTGTGAAGATAAGGAATATTGCGAGAATCATCTTCATAATCATTCACATTCTTGAGCGAACTAAATTTTGTCCCTTAAGAGCTTGTAAATTACTCAATTTTTTTTAAACCGGATTGACTTTCTTTCGATAAGATATGAAATTCTCCGGCACTCCAAAATCCCCCGATCCGGAAGTGGGTTGTAACAGGAAAAACTTTCCGTGAATTCGATCGTTTACTGGTTTGAAGAATTATTTGCCTCTCTTCCTTTGCCCTTCTTGGATATTTGGGGAAGATTCGGCTATATAGTCGGGATCTTTCTGACGATTTGCGCCTACGGAGGTTTTACTTTTAATCCGGCAGGTAAATTCGGTTTCGGTCGCCAAAAACAAAGCTGGGACACTCAGGCTTTTTTAAGTATTCCGTTCACTTTTGTTTTTATATTTATAACCGGTTATATCGGCTCTTTTATCGTTTTAGTACCCGGAGCTCAGACCTTCGAATCCTTAAAGGATCTAACGGTCTTTCTTTGTATCCTTTTGTTCGGTTATCCTGCACTTCTTGCGGTACCTTTTGCATACGGACTTTCGGATCTGATAGAAGGTGTTCCGCCCGATTTTTTATTCGACTGGCTTTTAGGTTATTTTATCAATCCGTCTTGTTTCTGGGTCGCATATCAGTTGATCGGCAGGGACCCTGATTTTAAAAAATTGAAAACATGGGGATTATATTCGATTTTCGTAATTATCTTCATGAGTATCGAACCCCCGCTTTGGGGTTATATCTGTTCGGAACAATTTACTCGGGAGATCTCCTACCGAAATATTACTCCCGCTCTTTTTTTTACGACAGGAGTTACCTGGGTGGTCGCTCCTTTTGCTACGTTGGTCGCATTACCGCTTGCTAAAAAGTACGGATTATTTTGGGCCGAAATCCCCGGTCATACTAGAGAGCTGATCTTAAGCTATAAAGAATGGTATTGGCAGGAGGAAAAAATAGGAAAAGATGGGGCTCCATTACCGCAAGGACTTCCTATTCGGATGTTCTTGGTCACCCCGTTCATTCTTTTGGTCCTGATAATGGTAGCCGCGACCGCTTATCTGACTTTGAGAAGTTCCGAAGCGGCTTCCGGAAAACTCGCTTCCAGATTGCACCAAGAGATCTCGGAAAATATCAATCTCCGGCTGGATGATTATTTGTCTCATTCTATCGATAAAAAAACGGAGGAGATCTCTCTTTTATTAAAAAATACGAATATAGCCAGACACGGAAGAGCTTTTATTTTGGATAGAGAGACAAGGGTCGTAGCTTCTTCCGATCTGCGTTTTAGTAACTTGGGGTCCGCTTCGGAGAGTGGGGATCCCGTAATACGAAATTCAATTCTTTCCGTATTGAAGGATTACAGAGATCTGTATTCGATCAAAGTAGCATTCCAATTTAGATTCGATATAGTAAACGCAAAACCCGTATCCAGGGAGACTTGGCTTACTCAAGTAACTCCTTATCGGGACAATGCAGGACAGTACGATTGGATCGTGATCACGGCAATGCCTGCTTCTTATTATTTGGAAGGTGTGCAGATCGGAAATAGCGAATCGGCAAAAGTATTCGCAGTAGCTTTGACTCTTTCTCTTTTGATCGCCGCATTACTTGCCGGGATTGTTACATCGCCGATACGAAAGATTTCTCGGGCTACTCGTGCAATGGCAGAAGGGGACTTCTCCCAAAGAGCTCCTAGCAGTAAACTGGAAGAAATCGGGATCCTTGCATTTTCTTTTAATCATATGGCGGAGCAGCTGCAAGAGGCCTTCCTGAGAACAAAGTCCAGTGAGCAGCAATACAAAGATCTTGTGGATACGACCCCGGGAGTTGTCTGGGAAGCGGATGCAGCCACATTTAATTTTACATTCGTGAGTAAACAGGCCGTGGATCTACTCGGGTATGCCGTAGAAGAATGGAAAACTCCCGGTTTTTGGGCGGATCATATCTATTCGGACGATAGAGAGGAAGCGGTGAATTTTTGTGTGGCTTCTACAGGAAGATTGGAAGCTCACGAATTCGAATATAGGTTCTTGAAAAAGGACGGAACTATCATTTGGCTCAGAGATATGGTGAAGGTAATCACCGAAGCGGATAAGCCGAAATGGCTTCGTGGAGTGATGGTAGATATTACCGAACGGAAAAATTTCGAAGAGAAGTTTTTGGAGAGGAATAGATTTGTCGAATCGATATTGGATATCTCTCCTGATATATTATATATTTATGATATTAGGGAGAAGAGGAACGTATACTGCAATATCGGTGTGGAGAGATTATTGGGTTATTCCGTGGAAGAAATCCAAGGAATGGGAAATTTCGTTCTTAAGACGCTGATGCATCCGGATGAATTTGAGATACATTGGGCCGAGACCATTCCGAAATATCTGAATGCCTTGGACAAGGATGTAATAGAACACCAATATAGGATGCGGCATAAGGATGGAAAATGGCGTTGGTTTGTATCCAGAGAGTTGATCTACATGAGAGATACGGAAGGAGTCCCGATCCAAATCTTCGGGATCTCCAATGATATAACGAAGAGTAAAGAAGCGGAAGAGACTATCCTGGATCTGAACGCAAACTTGGAACGTAAGATCGATCAAAGAACGGAAGAATTAAAAAGAACGAACGAAAATCTCAAAGAATCTTTGGAATACCAGAAAAAGATCTCCGAAGAACTGAAAGAAACACAAAGCCAACTTCTTCTTTCGGAAAAGTTGGCAGCTCTAGGTCAACTTGCTGCGGGAATGACCCATGAGTTAAACACTCCTTTGGGCGCTATTGTTTCGTCCAATCGTGCCATTTTGGATATTTTGTACGAAGAGATCAAAGAAATCCCTGACCTTCTTCTTAGTTTAAATAAAGTAGAGGTGGAACATTTCAAATTTCTATTAGATGAAAGTTTAAAGGAAATTTCCCAGGCCGAGATACTGCCGAATCGGTCTTTGAGAAGGGAACTTGTTCGGGAATTCAAAGAAGCTTCGGTTCCGGATCCGGAGAATGCGGTAAATATGGTCCTAGAATTGGGGCTTCACAGACTAGGGGAAAAACTTCCTGAACTTCTGAAGACTGAAAATTCCCTGAAGTTATTGGAGGCGGTTTCTTCTATAGCATCCGTTGTGCGATTCAGTAATGTGATCTCAATCGCTACCGGAAAGGCGTCTTATGTGGTCGATGCTCTCAAAAATTATTTAAACCCAGGAACACATAACGGAGAAGAGGAACTTGTCCCGGTTGACGTAGAAGTGGAGCTGGAAACGATCATCGCACTATATCATAATAAGATCAAATACGGGGTCGAAGTAATTAAACATTATCGGACGAACGAGCTTTGTTTGGGAGATCCGGATAAGTTGAACCAAGTATGGATCAATCTATTAAATAATGGATTGCAGGCCATGAACTATAAGGGTAAAATCGAAATTTCGATAGAGAAAAGAGAATCCTGGATTATAGTCTCCTTCATCGATTCCGGCTCTGGAATTGCTAAAGAGATCCAGGACAAAATTTTCGATCCATTCTTCACTACTAAAAATCCTGGAGAAGGTATCGGCTTAGGTTTGGATATCTGCAAAAAGATCATAGAGAAGATGGGCGGGAAAATAGAATTTGAAAGCGAACCTGGACGTACCAAGTTCGAAGTTTGGCTGAAATCGGCAAACCGTAAAAAAGAGGAATCTATTGGAAACTGAAACATCACAGAATGCGATCCTATGTGTGGATGACGAGGCGATCATCTTAATTACCTTACAAAAGGAATTAAAGAAGCAGCTCGGAAATTTATTCCAATACGAGACTGCATTAAATGCAGAAGAGGCTATGGAAGTCATAGATGATCTGGTAAAGGCAGGTGTGAATGTGATCTTGATCCTTTCCGATTGGTTGATGCCGGGGATTAAGGGAGATGAGTTCTTAATTTTAGTTCATCAAAAGTATCCGAATATCCGATCCATACTGATCACGGGACATGTGGATGCTGCCGCCGTGGATCGGGTTAAAAAGGAAGCGGGGACTTATACCGTGATCCCAAAACCTTGGGACGTGAACAAACTAATGGAAGCAGTTCGAGTTTGTTGTAATTTGAATTAGAGCGAACGTTACGAAAATCATCCTTGGAGACAGTTTCAACCGTTTCGATATTTTGCCCATCAAACTAACACCGGTTCGTTCGGATGCCTCCTTCCTGAAAACGAATTGACCTTTCCTTTTCTAAGAAGATACTTTATTATCTCCAAAAGGAATCTTCTTACCATGCTACAAAATAACTACTTTAACGATGTATCCGACTTAAGGTTACATTTCGATCATATCATCAATTGGAAAGAAATCGTGGATTCCTATGAGGGCGGATTTGTAGATGCCGCTAAATTCAAAGCCGGGGACGAAAGATTTGCCGCTGCACCTTCTTCTTATGAAGAAGCATTAGAATATTATAAAACACTATTGGATTCCGTTGGGGAATTTGCGGGGAAAGAGATCGCTCCTTATGTTGCCGAATTGGACAAAGTCGGCGTTAAATTCGAGAATGGAAAAGTGGTATTCCCCGAAAAACTATTGGAGATCGTTCGAAAAGCAAGGGATGCGGGCTTACAACCCACCGGCTTTTCCAGAAAATACGGCGGACTCGGAGTCCCGTGGACTGTCCGAGCATTCTTTAGTGAAATCTTATATAGGGTGGATGCATCCGTTTGTATTTCCATCGGTTGTGTGAATTTGGCCGAGATCATCGAGAAGAACGGAAGTGAAGAATTAAAAGACGAATGGTTGCCTCGCTTGGCTGCGGGAGAATTTGCATGCGCTATGGGGCTTACGGAGCCTGACCATGGTTCAGATCTGCCGGGGCTTCGGACTAAAGCCGTTCATAAAGAAGGAAATATTTATCTATTAAACGGAACAAAAAGATTTATCACCCAAGGATGTGGAACAGGAGAAATTCCTGCGATCCTTTTGTTATTAGCGAGGACCGGAAATCCGGGAAGCGGGGCTCGAGGGCTTTCCTTCTTCTTAGTGCAATCCAAAGACGTACAAATTGCGGGAATAGAAAAGAAGATGGGTCTGCATTGTTCTCCTACTTGTGAGATCGTTTTAGAAAATACTCCGGGAATTTTGATCGGAGAAGAAGGCCATGGACTCATTAAACATACAATGGGAATGTTGAACGGGGCCCGGATGGGAATTTCCCAGCAAGGAGTCGGGATCGCGCAAGCAGCGTTAGCCGAAACCAAAAAATACACTTCCGAACGGATACAATTCGGAAAACCGATCGGAACGATCCCTGCAGTCCGTAAAATCCTCCGAAGAATGGAAAGAGAAACAATGGCAATGCGCTGTTTAATGTTGGAAGGCGCTAGAGCTATGGATCTGTATTATTTCAGGGGAGATCATCTGAAAGAAAAAGGGGCCACGGAAAGAGATCTTAAATCGGACGTGGTCCTGAAATACTGGGAAAAGTTAGCCGGAATACTCACACCTATTTCCAAGTTTTATTGCTCCGAATCTTGTGTGAAGATTGCAGGCGATGCTGTGCAACTTCATGGAGGAGCAGGTTTCACGGACGATTACGATGTCTCCAGGATTTACAGGGACTCAAGGATCACGACGATTTATGACGGGACTTCTCAGATACAAGTGAATGCTAGTATAGGTGGGATCGTTACCGGAATGAGCGGTCACGGTTTTTTAAGGGAATATATAGACAACGAATGGTCCCATTTCCCAACCGAGGAGACAAAGGTTCTTTCAGATGTTTGGGACGGTTTCCAAGAAGCGGTCGCAATGTATAAAGAACTCGCTACTTCGGAGGAAAGGGAAGAGACTGCCGATGAGATCGTTTGGGCAAGCGCCAGACTCCTTTCCGGTTTACTATTCTATCGTTCTACACTTCGTATTCCGGAAGAGCTGAGAGCTGACAGACTTTCTCATGTGGAGGAATATAATCTGGACAGTCTTGGGTATATGGAAGGTCTGAAAGCAAAGTTGAAAGTAAAGGTTTCCTCAAGGCAAGCGGTTTAGATTTTAGAACCGCCAGGGATCGATGCGGGCGTCGCGAAGCGACCGAAGCGGAGAGCCCGGTCCGAACGAAGTGAGGAGGCGGCCCTTATGTCTCGAGTCATTTCCGTCGGAAGTCCAAAAAATCCGTCTTTCTTATCTTGAAATGCTTATACTTTTGGAAAATCGGTCGATGGAATTAGAAGGAGGGGACTATGCCCGCATTCTCTATTCCGGGATTGAGTTCCGGCCAGGATACGAACCAAATCGTAAAAAAACTGGTAGAGCTAGAAGCAAAGCCGATTCGCCGTTTGGAAAAACAAAACGGTTTCAATCAGGCCCAGGTTAAGGCGTGGTCCGATCTTAAAACTCTTACTACTGACCTCCAAAATAAAACGAGAGAAATTATTTCTTTTACGGCGCCCTTTGCGACGAAGTCTATCGTTTCCGATCCGGAAGGTGTGATCACCGGTGATGCTGCACGTTCTGCAAGCAGCGGTAAACGTAAGATAGAAGTGAAAGAGCTTGCTACATTTCATCAGATCTCGGGCGATCCTATCGATTCGGAGAGAAAGATCCCTGCCGGGACATTTAAGATCCTTTCCGGAGAGATAGAGAAGGAGATTGAGTTCCAAGGAGGGACCATTCGAGATCTATATCTTACCGTTCGAACCGCGGCTGCGGGGATCATACAACCTACGCTTGTAAAAGTGGATCAGGATAAAACGGTTCTAACGTTAGCCGCTTCTCAATCCGGTAAGGATAATCAATTGAAGTTCGACGATCCGAACGGGGTACTTAAAGCGGCTTCTCTTGTGGGAGGAATGCTTCCTCAGGATCCTCCTCAGTCTTTTTATCTTCCATGGGAAGCGAGCCAAACAAATCCATTCCAACCGGATAAGTACGGTATGACTGCGAATGCAAAACCTACTTTTATCCCTGCGGACCCGGAGAAAAAAGAACCTTCTAAGATCAAATTAAGCTCTAAACAAGCTTTCCAATTCCATATAGATGCGAAAGAAGGAAAGAAGGGCGCAAGGATCGAGGCTACTCTTTCCGAACCTTTGGAGGAAGAGGAAACGATTTCCTTAGGTGTGATCTACGATCAGGACGAACAAGATAAAGTATTCTTAGAACAGGCTTATCATAAGGAAGGGAAGGTTCGTATTACTTTTAAGTCCAATATGGACGGCAAAAAGATCCATAAGGTAATCGTAATCAACCAAACCGGAAAGGAGAAGGAATTCTCGAATTTCAGATTCGTTCTTCCCGCGGAGTTCAACGGTGCTAAACCCGCAAAGACCATCGTAGAAGCAAAGGATGCGGTTTTTACGGTAGACGGAATTGAGATCACTCGACCTAAAAACGAGGGTCTAACCGATGTTTTGGACGGAGTTCTTCTGAATTTGAATAAAAAGAGCGAAGGTGGTCCGGCGAGCGTCGATATCAAAGTGGATTCCGCAAAAGGTATCCGTATGATCAAGGAATTTATAGAAGCATATAATAATGTTCTAAAATACTCCAAGGATGCCACCGCTGTTAATAGGGAAGGCGGGATCAGCGATTCTAAACTGGAAGATCCGGATATTACCAGATCTTTCTGGGAAGGAAAAACGAAAACCGGCATTTTGGCCGGAGAAAATTCCGTCATTCGTTTGGTTGCGGGTATGAAAACCGTTACCACTTCTTCTTTTCCCGCTTATCCGAATTCGGAGATCAGGACTCTTTCCGATGTTGGAATTTCGACTGGAGAAGTGGGAAGTAAATGGGCCGATATCCAAGAAGGTCTTCTAACTCTAGACGAAGCGAAATTAGCCGCAAAACTTGCGGAGAATCCGGATGCAGTCCGCCATTTATTCGCCCAAGACACCAATTCCGACGCCAGGATGGACACGGGAGTTGGCGTGAACCTGGTGGAACATTTGAAACCTTATACGCAGTTTGCGGGCGGACTGGTAACAAGCAAGATCAAGTTATTGGAAGAACAGGTCTCCGATAATAATAAGAAGATCAAAAACTTCGAGTCTCACCTGATGAGTTACGAAAAAAAACTCAAGGAGAAATTCCTGTATATGGAGCAGGGTGTGGGAAGGAACAAGGCCGTAGGATCCTATCTGAACAATAATCTCAGTAGGGGACAAGGCGGAGACGATAAATAAAGGAATTATAATATAAACGGAGGAATCACCGTGGAAATATTCGTAAACGAGCAAAAATTGGAAAGCGTCATCGAAAATGAAAAGAACCTTGGGGAGGTTTTCGACGCTGTACGTCGTTGGGTTGAAACTAACGGTAAATTTTTATTGTCCTGCGTTGTGGACGGGGAGGAATTTACCCAGAACACAATGCGTGATTCTTCCATTTCAAATGTTTCCAAAATGGAATTTTTTGTAGGAGAAGAATTGGATATTCTGATCAGCTCTCTCCATGAGTTGGATTCCTATGTGGATAAGGTGGGAACCACTTTACTCGGCAGGGATTCCCTGACCGAAAAAGAATCCAAGGAACTAGGAGACGGGATTGAATGGATCCGCAGTCTCTTGGAATCGGCTGGTAAACTTTTAAAACTAAAATACGATCAGATCAAGCCAATGGGTACCGGATCCACGGTAAGAGAGATACTGGATGCGTTGAGCCATAATTCTTCCAAGCTCGACGGAACTACCGCTATCGAGGAATTTTTGGAATACCTAAGAGATCTAAAATTATTCGTAATGGATCTGGTCGCTAGAGCTTCCGTTTTGGATCTGGAACTTCCTACTCTGAGGGAAATTTTAGATACTTTCATCAAGGCTGTTCCTGCATTAAAAGAAAGTTTCGTAAAAGTAAACGAAAGTTATCAAGCTGGAAAAGACGAAGTAGCGACTCATCTTCTAACACAATCCGTTTCTCAAATCAATGTTCTCCTGACTTCGTTTATAACTTTGAGACAAAAACTTCCCGGTATGGACTTCTCCAAGATCCAGATTGCGGAAAGAAGTTTTGAAGAAAAGACAAACGACTTAAACGATACATTGGCATCCGTTGCACTTGCTTTGGAAGAAAAAGATATAATTCGTGCGGGAGATATTATCGAGTATGAGATCCCTGCCGTTTTAGACGAATTCCTTCCATTTTTGGAAAAGGTAAAAGAGCAAGCGGATTCGCTAGCAGTTTAACCGGTAATTTCCAAACAGAATAAGGTTAGATCGTCCGTCATGATCCCGTCTCCGAAGGATTCCGAATAGGATACTAAGGAGCGGATCAGACTGTCGGAATCCTGGTATGAAAGTTTTTTTACCGCCTCCACAAGCGTCGAATTTCCCATCGGAATCCCTTTCGAGCCCCTGACTTCGAATAAACCGTCGGAATACAATAGTACCCTGTCCCCCGGACGGAGTTGTACCTGAAAATCCTCCAAAATGGGAGTACCTACCGCAAGTAAGACCCCTCCTTTACCTTTTAGATCCAAAGTTTCCCCGTCTCTGAGAAGAAGTCCTGCATGATGACCTGCATAACTATATTCTAATATTCTTGTATTTGGATTATATCTAAGGAAAACCGCAGAGATAAAATGTTGTGTTACAACGGAGGAAAGTAGATCGTTTGTGAATAGTAACCCTTCTTTAGGTTTACTTCCTTTTCTGGAAAATACGTTAAAGGAGATGGAAGCCATTGCTGCCACCATTGCGGATGAGATCCCATGTCCTGAAACATCTGCGAATAGGATCTCAAGGCTTCCGTCTACACTTTCGGAACAATTCAGAACGTCTCCACCTACACGATCGTAAGGACGAAAATAGGAGAATATCTTGAATTTATCGGAAGTGGGGAAGTCCCTAGTAGTGATCGTATTTTGCACTTCTCTTGCTATGTCCAGATCCCGGATCACTCTGGAATAGAGCATGTTGATCCTTTCCGAAGCTTCTTTTTTTTCCGTGATGTCTCTAAGGACATACACTCTTCCTAGGTCTCTTCCTGAGATGGGGATCTCCGATTTAGAGACTTCTAAATATACCGAATCGGAGGAGGGTAACATCTCTTCTTCGGAGTAGGTCCGATCTTTTTCCGAAAATTTTCTTTTGAAGTCCATTCTAGAAAAGGGCCTTCTCGTAAATCCTTCTAAAAATTTTCCAAGATCCAGTCTTTCCGGATTGGCTGCTATTTTAGGAAAACCTAACATTTCTTTTGCACTTTCGTTCCAATACAATAGGTCATCGGAAGCGGATAAAAGGATCACTCCTTCTCTTAGTTTTGAATACAATTGAAGGGCGATCTTTTCCAATCGGATCTCTAAAAATCCGTACTTTGCGATCGCTATGAATATGCAGGCGGATTGGATCACGCTTACGCTTCCGCTCAATGGAGGATAATGTAGATCTCCGTTAGATAGTATCCTCGGAAGTACGGTGGTCAAAAATCCGAGTACCGAAGATAAAAGTGTTCCGAATGCCAAAAGGTAACATTGTTTTCTGAATCCGATCTCTTCTTTTCTGGATTCGAAAATCAATAGAAAGATCGCATATACCGGAGGAGAAACTATGAGCAGATTGACACCGTAAACGTACAGAGGTCCTTGGACGAGCATGTCTCCCCAGTATTTTCTTTCTACACCCGCTATGATCCAATCGGTGGTCAATGTAATCGGGAAAATTGCGAGAGCCAGTCCCCGCAAGAGGTATAAAACTATATTCGGATTTTTTGATAAGAACGCGAATACGAACTCCAAGAATAAAGGCCCGACTAATAACCAGGAAATAGAACTGATCTTAAAGACCCAAGTCATCCAATGAAACGGTAAGAAGGACCAGTATAATATGATGGAAATGATCCAAAAACTTAATGCTCCGGAATATAATAGATACAAATGAACTACCTTATGTTTTCCTTTGAGGGCCAAAACATAGGTGAACAACCATAGATTGATGAATAATGCGAATAATGGAAGAATCAGGTACGGATTCATGGTCGTATTTCCAAAGCGAGCATCGCCAAATCGTCGTTATGTTTTCCGTTTCCGAATTCCAATGCTTTTCGGTGGGCCGCTTCCAAAAGAGAGCGAGTGTCTCTATCCGCCATCCCTTGGATCCAGTCCAAGAATTCTTCGTAACCGAAAATTTCTCCCAGATCGTTTTTTACTTCGTATAAACCGTCTGAGTAGAATAATAATCTATCGGAAGGTTGTAGATCAAAATGGTAATCGTTTAGGTGTAATTCCTTAACTGCCAGTAGTATCCTGCCTTCTCCTTCCAGAGGGTAAATTTTCCCCTCTCTGAAAACAAGCATAGGATGATGTCCCGCGTAAGAGAATTTAACTCTATTTTCAGTCGGATAAAAACTCGCATAGACCGCAGAGATATGATGGTGTAATACCACCTTGGAGAGCATTTCGTGGATCTCGGACAAACTTTCCTTAGGAGAAAGTTTTTTATCCGATACGATCTGGAATGCGATAGAAAGCATTCCGCCTACCATGGCGGAAGCGATCCCATGACCGGAAACATCCGCAAAGAGTATATCCACTCTTTCTTCGGAATGTTCTATCACTCTCAACATATCCCCTCCCACTTTGTCGATGGGTTCGAAAAAGGAATGGATCCTATAAGAACCCTTGTCCGGAAACTTCTGAGTGATGATAGATGCCTGGGTAACCCTTGCGATCTCCAGGTCGTTTACGATCTGTGAATATAATTGATGGATCTTTTCTTGAGCCGCCTTTTTTTCAGTGATGTCCCGTAATAGATAGAGAGTCCCTGATTCATTCTCAGTGATCTTGATCTCTGAGACAGTGAGTTCTATGAATTGAATAACCGAGTTATTCAACAATTGGTAGTCCCTGGGAATATGATCCTGTTCTTCTCTATAACCTGCAAAATGCCATTCCGGTTTGAATAGACCTTCCTTAGAAGGAGAACCGTCTAAGATCGCGATTGCAGCTTGATTTGCAAAAAAGAATTCATGATTCTCTTTTGTAAGGATGATCCCATCATGGATATCACGGAATAATTCTACTGCGATCCTTTCCAAACTGATATTTAAAAAGCCATAACGTGTGATCGCAATAAAAATGAAGAATGCCTGTATACTGATTGCGGCAGGACTCAAAGGAACGAATAAAAATCTACCCTGTTCGTCCAAGTTAAATAACTCCGTGTATGCGCTGATTCCTAAAGCGATCGTAGTTCCTATTATCCAGTAATTTAATTGTTGTCTGATCTTTCTTTGTTTTGTCCTGAATCTTTCTTTTAAAAGAAGATAAAGCCCCCAGATTGCAGGGCCGCTGACAGCAATCGAACTGAACGGAACGAATAAAATCCCAGGCTCTAATTCGTACCCCCAATCGTACAAGATAGAACCTTTGATGATCCAATCTGTGGAAGCGGTCAGAAAAATTGTAAGCACTACGGAAAAACGAAAGAATGGTAAAAGTATTGTCGAACGAATGTTTAAAAATCCATATACGGTTTCCAAAAATAATAGGCCAACCGGGATCCAGGTAAAACAAGAAAGTTTAAAAATAGGAGTCATCCATTCCGGAGGAAGCATGCTCCAATATAAAATGTAAGAAATTAACCAGAGATTTAAGAACAAAACGAAACGTAAAAAATCACGAATGACCGAACTTCGGAACCTTCTCGCGAAAACGTAAGAAATAAGAAGAGTATTTATGATTAGAGCGCTTATTGGCAGAAAAAGGTAATAATTCATAAGCCCGGACGCTCCGAGGCATCCTAACCGGGTCCTAATTCGGAATCAATCCCGAATGACTTGTCGACGGACCTTTTTTAGGCAGGAAAACAGCAGTTTTTAGAAAGTCCAAAATCCAAGAAAATTAGGTTTTGTTTATTAAGAAAATAGATTGCGTTAGACGACATTGTATATAGGGTTGACTCGACTAACGCTCTGTCGCGGCCTAAGGGGAAAATCGAATGAGTGGACTGGAGCCGGTAGGAACGATGGAACCTAGTTCCGATTATTTGATCCAAGAATCAATATCTTATCTACCTAAAGAGGCCCCTATACTCTCCCTGAAAGGAGTAACTCTTACCCCGGTATGTATTTGCCCGGTATGCGGTGTATCCGGTAAAACTCCTTGGAATAAGTCCAGAGGGAGGCTTAGGGATTGGGCCGCGTTTTTAGAGGAAATCAGGGAAATCACATGTTCCAACGAGTCCTGTCAGACAAAATATTCCCCAAAATATCTTCTGGAATTTCCAAAAGGGATCAGTATTTTA
Organism: Leptospira sp. B5-022; assembly: GCF_000347035.1. Taxonomy (GTDB): domain Bacteria; phylum Spirochaetota; class Leptospiria; order Leptospirales; family Leptospiraceae; genus Leptospira_B; species Leptospira_B cinconiae. The sequence goes on along the minus strand of NZ_ANIJ01000025.1, from coordinate 153,121 downwards.
AATAAATCGAATTTACTTAATTCTTTAAAGTCTTGGTTCGAGGAATTTTCCGGCAGAGAGATCGTTTGGGAAGAAGAAGAGGGATCGGACTCTTTACATTGGGACCCATTCTTCCAATCTGTGCCGACCTGGTCGGATCATATTCCGGCGTATTTATTTACAAACATTCTGCGATACACTCCTCCCAAGGATTTGGAGGGGATTCTTTTGGGAAGGAAGGGAATCCCTTTGTTCGGCGGATTTAAATTTTAAGAAAACGTAATGAAAAACTGCACCGGCTTTTAGGAGCCAGCTCCATATTCCTTTTATCGTTCTTGCAGTATTTTTCTAGAAAGAGTCTCGTCCTTCTTCAATTGCAAAACAAGAGCGTCCACACCCGGGAATTTGATCTCTTCTCTGATCTTTTTGGTAAAAATTACGTTTACCTTCTTCCCATAGATATCGTCCGAAAAATCGAATATATGACTTTCTAATGTGACGGATTGATCACCGAACGTAGGATTATTTCCTATATTGATCATAGAAGGATAGGTTTTTCCTTCTATCTCGGTTCTCCCTGCATAAACTCCGACTCCGGGCAGGATCAACTCAGGGAACGGTTCCACATTGGCGGTAGGAAATCCTATGGTCCTTCCTCTTTTATGGCCTTGGACTACCCTTCCTGCGACGGAGAATTCTCGACCAAGACATTCTTCCGCTTCTTCTACCTTACCTTCCCTCAATAAGGAACGAATATAAGAGCTAGATAGTTTTGTAGAGCCGAGAAATACCGGTTCCAATTTTTCCAAATCGTACCCGTACTCGGAGGAGTATTTTTTGAGAAGATCGTAATCTCCTCTTCTCCCTTTTCCGAAACAATGATTGAATCCGATCAAGATGGATTTTGCCCCCAATTGATCGATCAGTATCTCCTTTAGGAACGTTTCCGCTTCTATTTGGGCGAATTCCAGAGTAAATGGGACAACTACAAGCCAATCGATCCCGTAAGATTCTATTAAATTTTCTTTATCCGTCTGAGTGGTGATCCCGCCTAAATCCTTGTCTTTTCCTAAGACCAAAGCGGGATTGGGGTGATAGGTGACCACACAAGAGGGGAGGCCTTTTTCCAGGGAAATTTCCTTGGTTCTTTCTAAAAGAGCCTGGTGGCCCAGATGGATCCCGTCAAAATTCCCCAAAGTTACAACTGTGGAAGTCTTTAGGTTGCTTTTTAAGTTCTCCAGACTTCTAAGAATTTTCAAGTTTCTCTCCAAAGGACGGTCGATATTCTAAAAAGATGGACTGGCACCGAATTGCAATACTCTTATTCTTAATTCTTGCCGCTGCCGGACAGGGTCCGATCAGTCAGGAAAATCGGAAAACGAAAAATTTTGAGAATTTCTCGAAACCGATGGGGGGAGAAAACTATATTTCCGAAGATTATAAGACCTTCCCCGAACTTTCTATATGGGCCTATCATAACGGTCTGAAATTAGCTCCGGATAGAAAAGATCCGGCTCCCGGAGCGGGGACAGGCCGACTATTCGATAATCAATGTAGAATGGTCCCTGAGACCGGGTTGGATATCCTATTGATTGCTGATCCGAATAAAAAAGACATTATCTACGTTTATTTCGATCTAACCCACTTTTCTAAAACGGAGAACGCAGCAATTTTACCGGATCGAGAGCTTAGAATTTCCGCAAATGGAACTCTTAAAAGAACGATCCGTTTTCCGGACACAAACTTATATTCCAAGTCTCTCTACTCTGGAAATCCTCCTGTTTACATTACGGTGGATCCAGCCGAGTTGAGGGATGGCAGATTGAATTTGAATCTTACGCCACTCGCGGGAGAAAAGGGGAGGTTTTGGGGAGTTTGGGACGTGTTTTTGTCCTACTCTGCCCCGGAATACCCTTGAATATCAGGGAAACTGGCTGGTGAATTCGGACTCTGAAAGAGTTTGGAAGTAAGAAGTCAGTCCCGCCACTTTGAAAACTTTTTCGATCGCAGGTTTCATGTTTGCGATGAAAAATTTTCCGCTCAATTCTTGGACATAATTCAATTGTTTAATCAGCATTCCGATCCCAGAGGAATCGATGTAATTTAACTTTTCCAGGTTGATCACAACGTTATTGTTATTTCGATCAATGTTCTGCTCGAAAAAGTTTTTGAGATCTATGGACGTATAGATGTCCAGGCTCCCGGAAAGGCTGATTATATTTGTTTCGCTGGATTTTCTAATGCTGATTTCCATATTGGTCCCTTCCCTTTTCGTAGAATCCGGCCGGAATTCAACGAATTTTTAGGAAAAATCCGGGCTTTTTGACGGAATGGACGACATTAAATATAGGAAATCGTCCGGAATCATACGAATGAAGAAACCTGCTATCTTACTTCTTTTGATCTTCTTATTCAGTTGGGAAATATTTTCTCAGGATTTTGAGAAGGACGGTCAGATCAAAATTCTTCCTTACGAGCCCACACAGGTCAGGGACATTGAAGGACTAACAAAAGACATCAAGGACTTTCATAAAAGAATAGAAGATATGCTCCCTTTCCTGAGTAGAAGGAAAAAAATTATTGATAATGAGTATTTCCAGTTTGTACCTGCGATGGAAAACTTCAATTTCCCGGTCCGTGATAGATATTTGGTGGATAAAAAGTTTTATCTAAAAGTTTCAGGGGGAGAAGGTTCTCTAAAACTGGATGGAGTCCGGTTTATCACCCGAAAATCCCTGGTTACTAAGCTCAGACCGGTCAATGACGAGATCGGTGAATTAAAAAACGAGAAGGTTGTTGCCTCGGATATCACTAGCATTGTTTTGGTTGTAAAAAGAAAAACGGATGCCGGCATAAAAGAAGAAGTATATAATCTAGGAAATATTCGGAACCCGAACCAAAGAGTCAAATTCGTCCGTTCTTATCGTGACAATCTTGCGGAAGTGGTCCAAGCAATAGATAAATATGTGGAAGGAACGATCCGAGCAGACAGAAAGGATGTGGATACCATGCTGGACGGTTTGGAAGGCGGCGGTTCCTATCAGGAATATAATTCGAATCGTTAAATCGTTTTTAGAGTCTAAAATTTTACCATGAATTCAGCCTGGACAGATCATTATCGGGTTCTGGGTCTGAATTACGGTGCCAGTCCTGAATCTATCAAACATAGATATAGAGAGCTCGCCAAAATTTTTCATCCGGACAATAGACTAACGGGTTCCGAACCGGTCTTCTTAAAAGTTTTGGAATCCTACCAGGTACTGTCCAAACCGGAAGAACGTTCTCGTTTCGATCAAGAATTCAAAATCAGAAAGAAACAAGAACATGCAAAAAATGGAATTCATTTAATCCCACCTTCCAGGATTGTATTCGCTACACAAGCGGTTGAATTTGCAAGAAGGGGACTTCTTCGCGCCGGTATGAGAAGTAGGGATCGCAAAAAATACACCGGCATCTATTATGATATTCGGATCTGTCTCAAACCGGAAGAGCTACTAGGCAGAATATTCGCAGCCATTCCTTTGGTGGTCAGATCTATCTGTCCGGAATGTAGAGGTTCGGACCTGAACTGCGCTTCCTGCGGAGGAAAGGGAAGTTATAAGAGTTACAGGTACCTAAAATGGAGCCCGGAGCCGGGGAGTTTAGTCCCTGGTAGGATCTATACCTTAGATCTATCCGGGTTTCGTCCCGACGTATTTACTCATTTCAAGAAGCGGATCTTAAAAGTTAAAATTGAACTCTTCCAGGGTCAAAAAAAATAGGCATATATGCAGAAGGTTTTCAAATTCGAGCCCATCTATAAGGAAAAAGTCTGGGGTGGTAGAAAATTAGAAACCGTATTGGGGCGTGTTATCCCTTCGGGAGATATAGGAGAGTCCTGGGAGATTTCGGATTACGGTTCCGACCTTTCCAAAATTACAAACGGAGAATGTTCCGGAAAAACGTTCAGAGAAGTATATACATCCGATTACGAATCGGTTCTTGGAAAACCATTTAAAGGGCAAGGATTTCCATTATTGATCAAACTCATAGACGCTAAAGAAAAATTATCCGTACAAGTCCATCCGGACGACGCGTATGCGGAAAAGTTTGATCCGGAAAGCGCCGGTAAAAAAGAAGCTTGGACGGTTTTACAAGCGGATAAGGGGTCCAAACTAGTTTGTGGATTTTCCAAACAAACCAGTAAGGAAGAATTTTCACAATACGTACAATCAAACCGAGTCGAAGAAATTCTAAACGAAGTAGAAGTGAAAGAATTGGATTCTTTTCTACTGAATCCCGGCAGGATACACGCAATCGGCGGCGGCATCCTTCTTATGGAAGTCCAACAATCATCCGATTCAACTTATAGAGTGTACGATTACGGGAGACCTAGAGAGTTACATCTCAAAAAAGCGTTGGATGTTTTGGATTTTTCTTCCGCTGATCCTCAGGATAGGCTGAGTCCGAAACGAATCGATTCTTTCGAATTCAATCGTTTTGTCCTAACTGCAAACGATAAGTTCCGGATGGAAATTTTAGAAATCGATTCTAGTAAGAAGTTTGCACTTCCTCCTTTTTCTTCCGAGCCTGTGTTCCATATTTTGATGATCTTAAGTGGAGAATGTAAACTAGAAGATCTGGATCTAAAAACGGGAGATACCGTTTTAGTCACCGCTGCCGGGATTAAAGAAGGGGTGATCTGCGAATCTAAATCTTCTTTTTTACGTCTGGCTTGGTCCGGTCCAGGTTCGGATTGGATCCAATATACTTCCCCATGAACGGACCTGGAGAATATTCGGAAGAGCCGCTTCTTTGGGTAAGCGAATCCGAGATCAAAAAGCAAAGACAGATCGCAAAAGAACTACGCAAAACTTCTTGGTGGAGAAAAAAGAAAGCGGACGGAATCTGTTATTATTGCGGTAAAAAATTTCCTCCGGACGAACTTACAATGGATCATCTGATCCCTTTGGCAAAAGGGGGAAAATCGATCAAAGCGAACTTGGTCCCTGCATGTAAGGATTGCAATAATTCTAAGAAGAACAAACTTCCTTTCGAGGAGTTTTGATATTCTTTTTTACCAACAATGCGCATGGTAAACCGCTTCCAACAGGTAAAGATTACAAACATTTTGATCGTTGCGGTTCGTTAAACAAGCGGCCTGAAGTATTTCCGAGGTTTTTTTATCACTTGGAGTGGCTCTGCTACAGTCCTGTTTTCCTCCTGAATTACAATTGGATGATCCAAAAAAGATAAATAATACGAAAGTAATGGAGAGTATATTGTACATTTTTAATGAATTAGCCTGCTGGTTTGGGTCTACTCTGCACATATCTTTCTAGGAATAGGATCCAATCCCTTTTGAGAGAAGGTTTTTTGAGATAAGAATCGAATCCTGAGCTTTGGAAAAACTCTTCCGAGCCGGGCAAAGCGTGAGCTGTCCAGGCCACAAGATATGGAGGATGAGCGAAAGTCTCCTTGATCTTCTTGGAAACTTCTACGCCGCTGATATCCGGAAGATCGATATCTAAGAGTATGATCTCATAGGTCTCTCTCTCCAATTGAGCGATCGCATCCTTTCCCATTCCTAAAGAATGTACCTTCATGCCTAATTTAGTGAGAATATCAAATGCAACTTTTCTAGAAAATTCTTGGTCTTCCACAAGTAAAATTTTGAGCGGAGGTAGAACGATAGGCGGAGCTGCCTCTTCTTCCAAATCTTGTTTTTCCGGTTCTTCTTGAGGGAAGGGAAGTAAAAAGGAGAATTTGGATCCTTTACCCGGAGAACTTGTGATCCGAATACTTCCCCCCATAAGTTCCACCAATTTTTTGGAGATGGTTAGGCCTAACCCGCTTCCGCCGAATTTTCTAGCAACGGAAGAATCCGCTTGCACGAAAGGTTCGAATAATACTGCGGCTTGGTCTTCTGCGATTCCGACTCCGTCGTCTTCTACCCAAAATTCTAATACACGGGAGAAAAGGTCTTCACCATAAAAACGAACTCCAAGGCAGACCTTTCCACCGGAGCCGGTAAACTTGATCGCATTACTCAAAAGATTTAAGAGTACTTGTTGGATCCTTCCTTCATCTCCTAAGAAGATCCCAGGGTGGTGTTCCGGATAAGAGATATCCACTAAGACCCTTTTTTCTTCCGCCCTGGCCTTTACCACTCTTGCCGCTCTTTGTAAAACTGCAAATGGATCGAAGGGTAGGATCTCAAGGACAAAACGATGGTTCTCTATTTTAGAAAGATCTAATAGTTGGTTCACTAAGTGGAGAAGGTTTTCTCCCGATGCTTGTATTATATCCGCATATTCCTTTTGCTCTTGTGTCAAGGAGGTTTCCGAAAGAAGATTAGAAGTTCCTAATAACCCGTTCAAAGGAGTGCGGATCTCATGGCTCATGATGGCCAGAAAGTCGTATCTATATTTGGCTTCCCATTCCGCTTTTTCTTTGGCGGCGGTGAGCTGGATCGTCCTGGATTCCACCTTGCTTTCTAATTCCGTTTTTAACTCGTTTAGATTTTGGTTTGCGATTTGTAATCCCTTCTCCGCTTCCATAGAAGTTCTTAGAACCCGAGAGAAGGAGAATGAAAATCCTAGGCTATGGAAGAATATGAATAAAAAGATCGCCGGGGCAAGTATATAATTGTTATTTAATATATAGTGCGAGGCCAGGATATCGTTTGCACCGGCGATGATGATAAAGGAGATCCCTACCAGGAAAAATCTGGAGCCGGGTCTTGCATGGATTACCGCTCTTGCACATCCCAATAGAGTGTAAGCTCCGCCGATGATAATCGTAAATTGGAAAGGAAAAAGTAATCTGGCATAGTATTCCGCAGGCAGGACTATCGTGGGAATTGCGAAAATTAATAATATGATCAGGGAGATCCTTTCCGTTTTGGGATGGAAATCCTGTTTAAACGCGGTCGCAGAATAGGACAAAAACCCCGAACATAAAATATAGGTGCTTAGGTATTCTAATCTATAGCTGATCTCCCAGGGAATTTCGGGAAATACATAATTAAAAAGCCTATTCCCCGTTAAGAAAAACCGAAATACGGAAGCTAATGAAAATAAAGCAAAATACAATTGGCTTTTTTCTTCTCTTGTTCTTAGAAAAGCCATAATTTGATAGATCGCAAGTACCAAGACCGCGGCAGAGCTTGCCATGTCTATTGCCTGGCTATAATGCAATTTTCTTAATATGAGGGAAGGTATCCCGATCTCGGGGGTAAACCAAAGACCCCCATTGATATGGGCAAAATTGGAGATCTCAAAATCCAGTTTTTTCAGGTCTTTCGGAAGGATGACGATAGAAGTTTGGAGGAATGGCACGGAAGTTTCGGGAGTCTTTCCCACTTTGCCAACGGTTTCCAAAAGTTTTCCATCCGCATAGATCGAGTAAGATGTTCCTAAATCGGGAACTTTTAACATCAGTTCAGGACAATTTTCGGGCAATTGCAGACGTAGACTATAGGTCCCGAAACCTTTACCATTCGGAAATAATAGTTTTCCGTCTTTTGTCAGTTCGTTCCAGATCTGAGGAATCGGCGCATATACCGACTCTTGGATTTGCCCCGGCTCCGGTTCGGATGCCAAAAATTTTCCGGGAACCAGTTCCCATTCTCCACTGAGAGAAAGGATGGTTTTACTCGGGTCCCAGGTGGACGCATCCAGCTTACCTTCCCGAATTTCTCCCAAATCATAATCTATCCTTCCGCAATTCCAGGTGAGAAGAAGGCAGAAAATAAAAATCGGAAAAATTACGCGACTCGAATGCATATCTGTTCGTTGCCGGAGTATCACCAAATGCGGCATCTTTAAGATTTTTGCAAGTGGAGATTTGAAATTTCCGCCAAGATTGACGGAATTTCATCCTATAAACGGCGGATTTTCGAGTTTGTCCACCTTTTACGGCAAAGCCGGATCCTTTTTTGAGCCGATCTTTAACATAAGGAAGCGATCTTTATGTTGGAATCTTACGATCAGGAAACCGAATCCACAGACCATGAGGAGCTGGGAGAAGAATTGCTACATTTGTTGGATGAGGATGGAAATCCATATTCGTTCATCGTTGGAGAAGTAGTCGAACTAGACGAACACCAATATTTTTTACTCGTTCCTTCTACGGAAGAAGAAACAGATCTCATCAATTTGGATGTGGGATTTTTAAAAGGAGAAGAAAGTTTCGGATACTTTGCCGTGAAGATAGAAGCGGACGAATTCGGAGAAGATAGATTGGTAGAAGTCACCGACCCCAGAGAGTTGAAAGATTTATTGTATGAACTGAACTCGGATGTTGTCTAATGGGTCCAATGGTCTTAACTTTTGTTTTGAAAATAGTTTTTTCATATAAGACCCTGTCCTAAATGGTTCAGATTCTTGAAGCTCGGAAATTGAACTAAATCGATAATCTAAGTTTTAGCGCGGACTATAAAAAAAGAAATCGCATAATTTTCAACGGATTATAATCTATCGTAGTGGAATTGAACGCTCTTAACTTCGAGTTTCAAATTTTAGCTCTCTCGAGCCTCATCATATTGAGCATAGGCTTATTGCGTGTTTCCACAAAATTCGGAATTCCCTCTCTACTAATTTTCTTATCGATCGGAATGTTGGCTGGTTCAGACGGCATTCTAATGATCTGGTTTAACGACGCTGATCTTACCCGTAAAGTTGGCTCCATTGCATTAGCATTCATCTTGTTCTCGGGCGGTTTAGAAACCGATTGGACCAAGGTAAAACCGGTACTCTGGAAAGGAATTTCTCTCGGAACCTTGGGAGTACTTCTTACTTGTTTATTCGTGGCCTTATTCGCAATTTTTGTAATGGGTTTCGACCCGATTATCGGATTCCTTTTGGGGGCGATCGTATCTTCTACAGATGCGGCGGCGGTATTCAACGTTCTAAGGACCAGTAATATCGGTATGAGAAAAGGACTCACTTCTCTTTTAGAATTGGAGTCAGGTAGTAACGATCCGCTGGCGGTCTTATTGACAACTTCCGTTTTAGGTTTTGTAGGAACTTCTTCTCCCACTTGGGACAGTTTGGCTTGGACCATCTTCCAACAATTTAGTTTGGGAATTATCCTAGGATTACTTTTAGGATATTGGATCTATAGAGGAATGAACCGCATCAAACTGGATTACGAAGGATTGTATCCGGTATTACTTTCTGCTTCCGTTCTATTTGTGTATGCGGCTACGGATCTGATCGGGGGAAACCCGTTTTTGGCGGTTTATATCGCTGGAATTATTATCGGGAACAGATCCTTCGTTCATAAACGGAGTAATGTTCGTTTTATGGACGGGATTGCATGGTTGATGCAGATTGTAATGTTTTTAACTTTAGGACTGCTAGTCTTTCCTTCTAAAATTCCTTCCGTTGCAATTCTCGGAATCGCATTCTCAATTTTTCTAATTGTGGTGGCAAGACCGGCCGCTGTGTTTTTGGCTCTAACTGGATTTAAAGTAGACTGGAGAGAAAAACTTTTGGTTTCTTGGGTGGGGTTAAGGGGAGCTGCTCCGATTATCCTGGCGACATTTCCTTTTGCAAAACAACTCCCCGAATCGGAGATGATCTTTCATATAGTCTTCTTTACGGTTCTAACGTCTTTATTGCTGCAAGGATCTACCATACCGTTTGCAGTGCGAGTGTTAGGACTAGAAGCGACTTTGGAACAAAGAGCTTCTTATCCATTCGAATTCGAGAACAAGGAAAAAAGTGATACACAACTTTTGGAATATATCGTTCCTTATGGTTCGGCGTCGGTAGGCAAGTTCGTCTACGAATTGGATTTCCCGGAAAATTCTTTGATCACCTTGATCTATAGGGGAGATTCTCATTTGGTTCCGACTGGTAAGACCAAAATGGAAGATGGGGACGTTCTTCTGGTGTTAACTCCGGAAGGTGCGGAAGATAAGATCCGAGAAATCCTTTCCAGAATGGGGGATAAAAAGGAAGTATGACTTCGTATGATATTGGATCGCTTTGATTGGAAGAAAATTTTTCGATCAAATTACTTTGAACTAGCCTTAATTTTTTTTATTTTCTCCTATATTTCGTATCAAAACGCTTGGTTAAGCGATGATTCGTTCATCAGCTTTCGAGTTTTAGATCATTTGGCAAACGGTTTCGGATTACGCTGGAATATCGCGGAACGTGTACAGGCGTTTACAAATCCCTTATTGATCCTTGTACTTTCTCCTTTTTATTATTTGTATCAGAATATTGTGTTCTGGTCATTTTTTAGTTCATTTGTTTGGGGAGTTTTCGCATTTTATTTTTTAAAAAAGATCTCCGTTTCTTCGGTTTCGTTTTGGTTAGGTTTTGGATTTCTTTTGTCGTCTAGATCTTTCGTGGATTATTCCTATTCAGGGTTGGAGAATTCCTTAAACTACCTGATAGAGGCTATCTTCTTCTATTTGTATTTTAAAAAAGAAGAGGGGTTGGGATCCAAACTGCCAAGCCTGGTCCTTCTTGCTTGCCTTGGTCTGGTTTCCAGGATCGATTTTATTTTAATTTTTATGATCCCGCTTTTCATCGTTTTTGTCCAGGAATGGAAACAAGGGAAGATTAATATTTCTTTAAGTTCTAAAATTGTTCTTTGCAGTTTGCCTGCGGTTTTTTGGTTCTTATTTTCCGCCTTCTATTACGGTTCACTTTTGCCGAATACATATTATTCCAAAACAAATGTGGAAGATTCCTTTGCCCAGATACTTTTGCAGGGTTTGCAATATTATTTTTTCGAATTAAAATGGGATCCTATCGTATTTATATTTCTTCCGATTGTGGCGATTGTCCGAGTATTTTCGCGGAAAGGTTCCGGTCCTATTGTAACTTCTCTCTGCTTCTCTTTACCTTATTTGGCGTATATCGTCTTTGTGGGTGGAGACTTTATGGCAGGGAGATTTTTTACCTATGTGATCTTTCTTTTAGGGATCGCATTAGTGCGGCTGGAGAATCTGGATAAAAAAGAGATCTATATTCTGGGATCTGTTTTAATTATTTATAATATTTTTCTATCCTCCAGTCCGGTGCATTCCGTTAAGCAACAGGTGAAACAAAACCCTTGGATTTTAGGTAAAGGTGAGATTGCAGACGAAAAACTTTGGTATTATCCCGGGACAGGCCTCGCATGGTATAATAAAAAGGATTCTTTACTCCCCGGTTTGGCGAATAAAAAGCCCTTTTTCCCTTCGACCGAGCAAAAAGTATTCATTAAATATAATACAGGTATACTCGGATTTTTTCTGCCGGATAAATATATAATCGATATAGTAGCTTTAGGTGATCCTCTCCTTTCTCGGATTCAGGGAAAAGGAAGGGTAGGTCATAAGATCAGACGTTTACCTTCCGGTTATTTTGAGTCCGTCGAGTCCGGCGAAAATAAGATCCAGGATCCTAAGCTGAAAGAATATTATGATTCTTTGAATATATTGACAAGAGGTGAAGTGTTCGATTCCAGGAGATGGGAATTGTTCTGGAAATTCCAGTTTGGTTCTTTTCGAAAATATAAGGAAGTTTATCTCATAGATGAGGTTCGTGAAAATAAAATGTGGGAAGAGGAGAATCGTAAAAAGAATTCGGGGATTAATTCGATCTAATAAGGGAAAATTACTTTAGTATGTAGGAATTCCAACAGGCTAATGCCTCGAAAATTTAATTGAAAAGATTAGAATTTTATGATATAGGGGGCAAGGGTTCTCCCACGGGCCCTCCTCCTCCACCCAAGCCTTCAGGGTGGGGGCGCCCTCTTGTCCGTAGGAATTCCTACAAAAACGGCGCCATTCTCTCCACAAGGATCCTTCTGTTGTCTCCCGTTTGTAGAGAAATAATTCCTCGGATGATTGCTTGTCTTCTTCTATCTCTGGAAAATGCCCAGGTCCTAAGACGATTTGCCAATGGAAAGTACACTAAGTTTGCAAATGCGATTCCGTAGAAAGTTGCGATGAATGCGGTAGCGATCCCTTCTCCGAGAGCCCTTGTTCCGGCTCCTAAATTTTCCAATACGCTTACAAGTCCCATCACGGTTCCGATGATCCCGATCGTAGGAGAAAATCCTCCGGCAGTTTCTAAAATTTTAGCGGAGCGGGTTTCCTTATTCTCCTGGCCTTCCGCTGCTTCGAATAAAATTTCTTCCACCGCTCTTGGGTCAGTTCCGTCTACGATCAGTTGGATTCCTTTTCTTAAGAATGCGTCGGGCACTGCTGCGAGTTGATCTTCCAAAGATAGTAATCCGTTCTTGCGAGCCTTCTCCGCAAAGTCCAAAAATACATCGGAAAGAGAAAAATCTCTTTTTGGAAAAAGAGATTCTCTCAAGTGAATGATCAGGTTTGCAAATTCTTCCGGTGAATAACTTGCGAATGTTGCGCCGGCAGTTCCTCCGATGATCAATACAAGTGCGGATAGTTTGAGAAAGGAAAGAAAATGCGCTTCTTCCAGTAAGATTGCTAATAAAACCGAGGCAAATGCGGCAGTTAAACCTAAGATGGCCGAACGCATGGGAGCAAATTAGGCAGATTATGTCCAAGAGACAAGTCTTTTCGCGATAAGTTGGGAAGTTTGGCCGCCTCGCCTTCGGCGACCGGGCTCTCCGCTTCGGTCGCTTCGCGACGCCCGCGTCGATCCCTGGCGGGGGAAAATTCCTGAGCGATCTTAGCGCCTTTGCGTGATCCCAAATCTACGGAATTTTGTTTCTCACGCCAAGTCGCAAAGAGGAGAAGATTTTGGATTTGTAAGCGTATAAACTCAGTGAGCTCTGTGTTCTCCGTGCGAAACCATAGAAAAAAGGGGAGGCAAAAAATAAGGGACGGTTTCGTCCATCCCCTCTACAAGAAAGTGAAAATTCGCAGTGGATTGACTCTAGCCAGGGAGGCTAAAGGTCCATCCGATTTAGAATATCGGATCTCAAATCTCGGACCTTAGGGTTTGGGAGGATTTTTTCCGAATGAGGATCAATTTAATTTCGGAACGAAAAAGTTCGCTCCGAATGTTGCGCTGCAAAATCCATTGACTTTTTGGGTATTTCCAAAATTTTTGTCCCAAATGCTCACTGTAGTCACTGTTCTGTTTTTGGGAATTTACGCCCTGGATATTCTAGGATTATTTTTCTTTGGAATTCACACGTATATCATGGTGTATCTGTACAAAAAGTACAACACCAATTGTGATACAGACCCGAGCAGAAACCTTTCTTTGGACGATCCGAGCCTTCCGGTAGTCACCGTCCAGCTTCCTATTTTTAACGAATTTTACGTAGTAGATCGTCTGATCGACTCCACAATCGCATTAAAATATCCTAAAGATAAATTAGAGATCCAAGTCCTGGATGATTCCACCGACGAGACCATCCAAAAAGCCGCTTCCTTAGTGGCAAAATACAAGGCCCAGGGTTTCGATATCCATCACCTTCACAGGACCAATCGTGTCGGCCATAAGGCAGGCGCCTTGGACGAAGGAATGAGAGTTTCCAAAGGGGACTTCATCGCTATTTTCGATGCGGACTTCATGCCGGATCCTGAGTTCCTCTTAAAAACCATGGCTTACTTTGACGATCCTCAGATCGGAATGGTACAAGCACGTTGGGGACATATCAACGCAGATTATAATATTCTAACCAAAGCTCAAAGTTTCGGTATCGACGGTCACTTTATGATCGAGCAGGTAGCAAGGAACGGTTCCAAACTTTGGATGAACTTCAACGGTACTGCAGGTACTTGGAGAAAGAAAACCATCGAGGATGCTGGCGGTTGGGAGCATGATACTCTTACCGAAGACTTCGACCTTTCTTACCGCGCAGAATTAAGAGGTTGGAAGTTCCGTTATTTTAAAGATGTGGTTTGTCCTGCAGAAATTCCTGCAATGATGTCCGCATACAAGTCCCAACAGTTCCGTTGGTGCAAGGGCTCCATCCAGACTGCAGTGAAACTTCTTCCTCGTATCTGGAAAGCGGACCTACCTTGGAAAACCAAGGCTGAGGCTGTGACCCACTTGATCAATTATTCTGTTCACCCTCTCATGATCGTGAACATTCTATTCAGCGCTCCGTTATTATTGATGGAATACTGGTCAGGTTTCAGTTTCTACGATCTTCCGTTGGAAGTATTGTCCGGAACTGCAGCGGTACTTTCCATCGGTTCCGTTGGACCTCTATTCTTCTACGCATACTCACAAAAGACATTATACAAAGATTGGAAAAAGAGATTAGTATATCTTCCGATCCTGATCATGATCGGAACAGGGATCGCGATCGTAAACACCAGAGCTTGGCTCGAAGCTGTTTTAGGGATCCAATCTTCCTTCAAAAGAACTCCTAAATTGAGGATCGAAAAGAACTCGGATTCCCTGAAAGAAAGGCTGAAATATACCGTTCCTTTGGACTTCCATGTAGTTCTTGAGTTCCTATTGGGTTGTTATTGTGTGTTTTCCGTTGTGCTATCTTTCTTAGTGGGACGTCCTTATATCGTGGGCTTCCTATTGATCTATGGGATCGGTTTCTTCTTCGTTGCCTTTAAGTCTTTCCAAGAATTCACCTGGAAATACAAAGAAGCAAGAAACGCGTCTCAGGAAGAGATCCCTCAGGAAGCCTGACACAGCTTCCGTCATACAAAAGGCGAGGAAACGGGTTGACTCCCTGTACCCTCGCCTAAATCTGTCAAATACCCCAGGAAACAGGATAACCGATGAGTGAGAAAGTCTATTGCGCCAACTGCCTGCATTGTGTAACCGTCAGACAGTATGAATCCGAGGCGGACAAATACATCCTCCGGGTCAAATGTACCAAGAAAAAATGGTCCAAACGTTCCGGCGAAGAGAAGTTATACAAATACTTCACTGTGGCTCGCCGTATGCAGACTGATTGCGAATTCTACGAGCCGATGGGAGAAATCCTTCCTTATATCAAAAATTTAAAGAAAGAACTTCCCATTAAAGACGAAATCTACATGGTGAAGTCGCCTAACTAAAAAGGGCATTGTTCTCCAAACCGTTCCTCCTCCAACCCAGGACCGTAAAAGAAACGGGAAATCGCAAAACGGTCCTGGACGAACCCTACACCCTCTTCCCGGACAAAGACGCCTTATTACTTAAGGATTTTCCAGTCCGGGTAAGTGTAGGAGATCCTCTCTACAAACAATCTTCAGGTTCAGTTCTCTCTCCTGTAAACGGGATCGCGTCTTTAGAACATAGCGAAGAAGGTTCCAAGATCCGTATCGTACAAGATGGAAACTTTATTGGTTCCAAACCTTGGATCCCAAAAGTTCTAAAAAAAGAAGAAACACTGGAGCCGATGGACCGACTCGGTTTGGTCAGTCTGGATTTCCCCGAACATTCTCTTTTATCCTATTTCAAATCCAGACAAACCACTAAGCTTATTATCTTAGCTCCATTCACCAGGACCCAAGACGTGGACTATCTTCCCGAGTTAAGAAGGAACGCAGAATGTCATACTCGTTTCTTAGAAGTTTTAAGATCTCTTTTTCCGGAAGCTCAGATCAGGGATTATATTGTCGCTCTAAAATCTCCCGTTAAAAATTACGCATACCCTTGGGGAATTCCGGAGTATTTCGTATCCCAAACCGAAAAATTGTCTTTTTCTAAAATTAAGGAAATTTTATATTTAGGCCCGGAAACATTATATAATCTTTATAGAGCATTATTCGCCGATTTTCCTTTTATAGAAAGAGAGATCGCTCTTTATTTTTTAGGGAAGAACGGAGGGCTTAGAAAAGCGGATTCTACCGTTCGTATCCGAAACGGACAGAGCCTGAAATTTTTATTCGAAGAATACGGCCCCAAGTATTCCAACTTCACTCTAAATTCCTTTTACGAAAAAAATCCGGTCAGAGATATCAAAAAAGGATTCTATTGGGATATTAGACAGAATTATTCCTTAGTGTTTTTGACAAAACATGATTCGGGGAGAAGGGAATTCCCATGTGTAGAATGCGGAGAATGCTCTTATAATTGTCCTACCCAGGCAAATCCTATGGCCCTGGTTTCCAGTTTCGGCAATTTTAATTCTTCTCTTTGTATGGAGTGCGGGATCTGCACATTTCTTTGTCCTTCTACCATTTCTTTAAGGGTTCGAATCCGGACCTGGAAGGAGGCGAATCATGGCTTTTAGTTATGTTCTTTCGACTCAAAACGGTTTTTTCAGAAGAAAGGACCTTCTTCTGCCCGATATTCTTTTCGCATTTTTAGCGATGGGCCTTTTGGTTTTAGGTTCCGGCGGATCTTATTATCCGATCGTTCCTGCGGGTTTCGGACTTGTATTCGGAGCGGCTGCCTACTTTCTTCTCACAGGTGGGAAGTCCTACCCGTTATATTGGGTAAATCATACGTTGAGTTTTGCTCTTCTTCTTCCCAGAGATCCAAGATACGCTTTACATGCGGTTCTTGCTCTCGGGATTGGATTGGGTCTTTGGTGGATCCTGGAACAGAAATTTAAGATCCGCTTCCCTTTAGCATTAGTACAATTTTTGCTTTTTCTAATATTCTATCTTTTGCCAGGGGTAGACAGCTGGGCTTCCGAATCTTCTTCCGTGTTTAGAGGAATTTCTTACCCTGATATATATACCCCCGGGTTTTTTACGGAAGGTACCTTGTCTGGTTTTAGATATTCTCCCTTGGAAGCTTGTGGTGGATTCGGGATACTTCTGGCAGTACCTTTATTATTAAGAAGTAGTTTGGCTCTATTATTACCTTTGGGATTTGCGGTCTTACTTTCCGTTTGGTTCCATTTATCTAAGATCCCAGGTTGGGAAACAGTTTCCGGACCGGTATGGCTTGGAACCTTTTCCTTCATTTTACTTCTAAATTTACCGGGAAGAAATACAGGCTCACTTTTGCCTCTTTCTTTTTTGAGTTTGGCACCTTTGGGGTTGGCAATTTTTTTCCTTCCGCCCGCCTTGGTTCCTACATTCCTGTGGGTCTCATCGTTTTTTTTCATTGAATCCATCCTGATTCGTATTTTCCTAGGAGATAGGACAGAGAAGAATGAACCAGCTCCTCGCTTTACTTAAGCCAGAGACTGTAATTTTTGAAATAGAAGGTTCCTCTAAGGAAGAAGTGATCAATCAACTTCTCCAGAAGGCCGTCGACTCGACACTTATTGCTAGAGACGACAGGGACCTTGTGTACGAATCTCTTATGGCGAGAGAAAAATCCATGTCTACAGGTATTGGAAGCGGGGTTGCGATCCCGCATTGTTCGGTCAATCTGGTAGATGAGCTCAAATGTGTGATGGGCCTTTCACGAAAGGGTATCGATTTCGATGCAATCGACCATCTTCCCGTTCATATCTTTATCCTTCTGATCGTTCCCAAATCTAAATTCCAAGAACATATCAAAACCCTGGCGCAGATCGCAAAAACCCTCAATGTAAAAGAGGATCGCGAAAAACTGATCCTTTCCAGAAATTTCGAAGAGATCCGAAAAGCTTTCTCTGCTTGAGAGGGTGGAAGTTTGTTAGAAGAAGCGAAACGCTTTTTGATCTTTGCGGTTTTCCTTTCCGCGATTTCCGTATTTTTTTCCCAGCTCAGATCCTTGAATAAGGAATTTTTAGAGGCGGATTCCGGGATCCAGGTCCAGGATTCCGCGGAGAGATCGCCTAACACAGATTTTACGAAAGAATATCTAAAATTTTGGAAAGGTTTGGTCAATTTCGATCTGGGCGAAACCGAATCCGGGGATCCGGTCCTTTCTCATATACTCTCCAGATTTTGGCCCACTTTACATTTAGCCGGATTTGCGGTTTTAACGGGGACCTTCTTTTCCGTTTTCTTAGCCTTGGTCTCTTTTCTTCCTCGGTGGAGTTTGGTGGGAGAAGTTTTCGGATTTATCAGTCAAGTTATCTTATCCACCCCAGTATTTGTAGTTTCCGTTTTTCTATTGGTATTCTTTTTTCTGATACTGGGCTGGCTTCCTCCCGGAGGATATGAGCCTTGGAATACCGCTTATGTGATCTTGCCTGGAGTCGCTCTTGGTTCCAGAGTGTTTGCCAGACTTTTTATTTTTGCCCACCAACTGGCCGGTACTGAAAAAAAATCGGCTTATACGAACGTTTTGAAGGCGAGAGGATATTCAGAAAATCGAATATTGTTCCGACATATTCTTCTGAAAGTTTGCCCCGTACTTCTTATCTTGATCTTATTGGATTTGAGTTCTTTACTTTCAGGCGCAATCGTTGTGGAAGAGATCTTTTTTTTCCCCGGGATCGGAAAGTCCATGTACCATGCGATAAGGACCATGGATTCCGCATTACTCTCCGCTCTTTTATTCTATAGCGGAACGGTATTCTATATTCTGACCAGAGTCTCGGAAAGAGTAAGAGATAGACTTTTGGGTTGGGAGGCAGGTGCAGCTTGAAAACTTCAAACCTGCTTCGTTACGGAGTGATCTCCCTATATTTAGTTTTAGTAATATTTGGAATATTATTCAAGTCCGCTCCTACTGAATTGAATTTAAAAGAGTCTTTTCTCCCTCCGTCTTTGGATTTTCCATTCGGTAAGGATAGATTGGGAAGAGACGTGCTCTCGATGTTCGCTTACGGAAGTTTGGCTACTTTCTTATTCGCTTTTCCTGCAAGAGTCCTTACCTTGGTCGTGGCTTCCCTAATCGGTCTCGTTTCCTATACAAGTCCATTCTTTAAAAGGAATGTATTCTCTCCCTTGTCTTCCGTATTTGTTTCTCTTCCTTCTTTACTCTTGGCGTTGCTTGTTGTCCAAGTATTCGGTGCGGGACCGATCCCTTTGTTTTTAGCGATCGTTCTAGGAGATTGGGCACAAGCTTATGAGACGGTTCGGGCCAAAATCGACGAGGTAAGCACAAGCGGTTATGCGTTAGCCGCTTCTTGTTTTGGTGCGAGTAAATCTTATATTTTTAGGGCCCATCTTCTTCCCCAAGCGTTCCAAATATTGAGAGCACTTTTGTTTACGGGACTTCCTGCAGTTGTGATGACACTTGCAATATTCGGATTTTTAGGGATTTCAGCGGGAGGTGAAGTTTTCGGGCCCGGTTTAGGGGAACAAATTGCATTTTCAAAGGATTACGCGCAGAATGCTCCTTGGTCTTTGGTTTTTCCTACATTAGGAATTTTAGGTTTAGTAATGACGGTGGGAGGAAAACGATCTTGAAATTGTTGTTCTTCCGAAAAATACCCGCCTGTATTTTACTGATTTGTTTAGCTCCTTTGTTTGTTGGATTTCCAATATTTGGGACCGGGATAAACGATTATTATCGTATTTCTGAATATTCTTCTCCCGAAAAGATCCAATTTGAGAAGGAAAGAAAACTTTGTATTTTTCCTCTCCGGAATTTATCCGGAGATGCCTCTCTGGATTTTTACTCCTCCGGTTATGCATCTGTTCTATATTCGGGTCTGAAATCTTTAGTTCAAATTTACGACGAATCTCTTTACCCTAAGTCTATACAACATGCTTTTGGTCCAAATCCTTCCGGGGTGAAACCGAATCTAAAAGAAGGAGAATGGGATTATGCAGGACTTGAAAAATTAAAGAAGGGAGAACTTTCTTTAAACGTATCCAAAGATCCTAGATATTTGATCTTAAAAGTCCAACCTTACGAAACGGAAACAGCTCCTGACGAAGGATTTATCATTCCAGTCTCCCGAAAATACGATTGTTTTTATTCCACTTACGGAGAATTTGAGAAGAAGGGAGAAGAGCTCCGGATCAATATCCGATTGAGATCTTCCAAAGACGGATCTAAGAAAGAATTCTCCCACAAAACAAGTATTAGGCGATCATATCAGGAATTAGGTCCGGTGATCGAAGAGATCCGCAAAACACTTTTAGGAAAACATACTAAAGTGCTCTCCGTTAAAACCGGGACCCAGTATGATTCTTTAGTCTTCTTGGACGGGAATTACATAGGTAAAACCCCTTTAAAAAGAAATGATGTTCTTGCCGGGATACACGATATCCGGATCACTAAGAACGGATATTCTGATTGGATCGGCCAAGTGGATCTGAGAGAAAATTCTAAAGATCTGGATATCGTATTAGAAAAAGATAAAAAAGAAGGCTTTCTTTCCCTAGATTCCGACCCACAAGGAGCTAAGGTGTATTTAGGTTCGGAATATTTAGGGGTGACTCCACTCGTAAAAGTTCCTGCCAAAATCGGTTGGAACAGATTAAGATTCGTTTTAGACGAGCATGTGGACCAATTTAAAGGAGTGGAGATCAAAAAAGGAGAAGTATCGGAAATCAAGGTCAAACTGAAAGAAGGCGAATCCGTTTCCTATTATAAAAACAAAAAGTATTTATTCTTAGACCATACCTACGATGACTTTGCGATCTATTCACTTTACGGAAGTTTGTTCTTTTATGCCGGATATTATTATTTCAATTTGAGAGCGAATCAGGCCCTGGAAAACGTAAGGCCCATGGTCCAGATCACAAATTTTGCGGCTCTCCAGGAATTGCAGCAATCTTCTCCTAATTTACAGACATTCGCACTTTCTTATTTCTATCAGGAAAGTATCTATAACGATGCAAAAGATAAATCCGATTATTTCAGATCTATTTCCGGAAGATTCGGAAGAAACCAAGGGATCCAAGGCGGACTCATGTTGTACGGGATCGGAACAATGCTGATCTTGTCTGCGACATTCTACGCTCTTGGATTGGATTCCGAAACATTAGAGGTAGGTGTGGCACCCGTCAAAACCATGCCGACATTCGTAAGAGGTTTGGAAGGACAGTATGAAACCGAGTCTTACGCAAAATTTAATATGCGATTCTGATAGATCTTTCCGGAGTTCTTTGGCGTATCGGCCAAAATATTTAAGCTTTGATATAAGAATATAGTCTAAAACTTCCTAAGACAAGGAGGCCTTCTGCGTTCCGTATAGGTTTTAGGATCTCCGAAAGTTTTTCCGGAAGGACCGAATAAGATCCATATCCTTCCGGAAGTTTGAATTCTTTGGAATCTAAAAAATACAAATTTGTATTCTGTATTTTTGTATAATCAAAAAGTTTTTCCGCCATAGATTCTCCTTCTTTGTCCGGTAAAAATCCGGCGAGTATAGAAAACCTTTTACCTGGAAATGCGGAAGATAAAGACGCAAGTGTGACTCGGATTGCATCCGGATTATGTGCAGGATCGAATACGATGAAGGGAAGATCCGATATGGTCTCCAACCTGCCTGGAGGAAGGGGCAGGGGTCTAAAAATTACTTGTTCCGTCTTTTCCAAAGAGGATAACTTCTTAGAGATATATCCCTGTAGGTTCTCTACAATAAACTTTACGTATTCTTGATTATGATCCAGATAGGATTTTCCTTCCGGCAAAGAAGGAAAAAGATGGAGATACAAATTCTTTTCGGAACAAAACTCTTTTAGTATTTTTAACTGAGACGGTTCCGGTTCTAATGCGAATACGATCTTCGTTCTTTCGGATACGATCCCTAATTTTTCCTTTAAGATCGCTTCTTTTGTATTTCCTAAAACCGCCTTATGATCTTCTCCGATAGCGCATATAACTAGTATGTCCGGTTCCGCCACTTTTGTGGCGTCTAATCTTCCGCCTAAGCCCGCTTCGTATATTTGGACCGCGATGTCCTTTTTTTCGAATAAAACGAAAGATCCAAGTGTAAACCATTCGAACCAGGAGAGAAAGGAAAGTTCCTCCGAAGTACTTTCCGTAAATAGAATATTAGAGATCTCTTTTAGATCTTCTTGGTCGATAGGATCGAAATTCGGGCCGATTCTGATCCTTTCTTTCGGATCGAATAGATGAGGAGAAGTATAAAGACCTGTTCCGTATCCCAAATTTGAAAAACTTCCCGCTAAAAAATGGGAAACGGAACCTTTTCCGTTCGTTCCGACGACAGAGATCCTAAGCCTTTCTTTCTTTCGATCTCTCCAGCCATGGGAGTCTATTAGTTTACGGAACGGATCTAAGGAATAATCCCCAAAAACGTTAAAATTTCTAGTCTTCTCTAAATTGGTTAATTTGGATCCGAATTCTAAAAAATCTGGGATAGACATTTAAGTATTTCTAATATTCTTTCAGGTGTATCCGAGAGCATTTAACAGCCTGGACCTTCCCTTTTCGATTAGGTCGGTACTTAAATTTACGCCGGTGAATAATCTGAATTGTTCTACCGCTTGGTAGAGTAACATATCCGTTCCAGGCACGATCTTGGCGCCCTTCTTCTTGGCCCCTAAAACCAAAGGAGTTTCCAGAGGGTTATAGACTATATCGAATACGATTTGACCTTCTACAAAACAAGACTCAGGGATAGCGGGTCCCGGATCTTTTCCTTTCATTCCAAGCGGAGTTGTATGAATGATGAGAGAATATTCCGAAAAATCCTTTTGTACTTCGTTTAGATCCTTGGATTGGATCTTTGCGGACGAAGTCTTGGATAGTAAGCCGATCAATTCCTCCGAAGTTTTGGGATTTCTTGCAGCGATAGTAAGATCTTTTGCTCCTGCTTCTTTCAATAGTGTGAAAGAAATTCCGCGAGCACTTCCACCGCTTCCGATCAATAATACTTTTCCTTTTAAACTTTCCGGAAAAGATTCTTTCACGGACCGGACTGCGCCTATTCCGTCCGTATTATGCGCGCTAATCGATCCGTTCTCGAAAATTAAAGTATTACTGGCTTTGACCGCTTGAGAGGTCTCGTCGGTTTTATCTGCGAGTAGAAAAGCAATCTCTTTATGAGGAATGGTTACGGACAAACCTCTTACTCCGAACTTGGACAAAGAAAGAAGTTCCTTTTTTTCCAAAGTTTCCACAGGAAAAACCAAATATCCGCAGTCCAGACTTAGGTCTTCATACCATGAAGTATGTAATAGAGGTGAGAGGGTATGAGATAAGGGTCGGCCTACGATCCCGAAGTATTTTGAGCTGTCTCGAAAGATTTTCAATGGGTTCCGCTTCTTTTTTACTAAAATTCTCGACTTTATCCGAAAACCCGGAAAACCTGTAATGCAGATGGGAATCCTGGCCTCGCTCAACGATTTTCTCCCTTTACTCGGCACTCAACCCTTTTTAGTTTTAGCTTCTTCTTCGGGTTGGTGGACGACATTCACGGATATACTGTTTGTTCTGTCCATTAGCGGCGGTTTAGCCTGGTATTTTTATTATTATAAAAGAAAGGATCTTTTAGGCGGTTACTGGGTGGCGTTTTTAGTCGCTATTCTGGGGTCGTTGATCATTCTTTCTATCTTCCAAGACCTAATCCGAGAAGTGGTGTATTGGTTAATCTCGCCTAAGATCGGAATCTACCAGGTTGCCAATGTGAATTTGATCGCGGTACTTTTGGGCGGATACTCCATGCTCTATATCATGAACCGTATCAATCATAATAAAGAACGTAGGGATTAATTTACGGGCGACTCACTCGCTTTGCTCGTGATCGCGCTCTTCGCTCCAATCAGCAAAGCGCCATAAACGGCGCATTGCCGGATTTCCGCTACGATCGCTGTCGCATCCAGATCCGGGCTTTTCCTTTTTCCGCGCAGTGTCGCAAAGTTGCGGCACTACGAAAGTAGGAATCGTCGTCTTTATTTCTTCTTTTCTTTTTCCGCCAAAGACATTTCGAATACTTTGGTGTATTTTAGAAAATTATAATAGAATCCCATGATCGCGAGGATCAATCCCCTTCTGCCGTCCAAAAACCCGAGTCTCACAAAATACATCCAAAAGGATTTGTATCCTGCTTCTAATAAAGCTAAGAACAGACCGGTTCTTTTTCCTTTTCCGAATTTTTCCGCGGCTGCAAGTTCGGAATATCGATTGATAAAGTTCACATGATCGAATAAATTTTCGTAGGAATAATGGAATACGGGATGTTTTAACTTCTTCCTCTTTCCGGACAATTCCACCGCTTCGTGGACCTTTCCACCCACGAATTTTCCTTTGGATCTTAAGAATAACCTGGCCCTATAATTCGGATACCAGCCTCCGTGCCGGATCCATTTTCCCATGTACATCGTAAGTCTCGGGATCAAGAACCCGTCTTCTTCCGGTTCACCGTTCTTAAATAAGTTTTTGATCTCTTCTTTTAGTCCCGGAGAAAGTTCTTCGTCTGCATCCAGAGTGAGTATCCAAGGATTCACTGCTAAAGATATGACATGGTTTTTTTGGGACACGTAGTCGTCGAATTTCCGGAGAACAACTTTGGCTCCCTTTTGTTTCGCGATACTTTCCGTTTTATCCATGGAACCTGAATCCAATACTATGATCTCGTTTACGAAATCTAGGGAAGACAGACATCTTTCGATATTATCTTCTTCGTTTAATGTGATGATACAGGCTGAGATTGGGTACATCTAAGCGCGGGAAAAATCCTGATCTCTAACGGATTTAAAATTAGACGAAAGAGGAACTTCCAATCTGGCGATGGTAACGTCTTTTCGGATGATGATCCTAAAATAGGAAGGATCGATACCTTCTCCTTTCAACATGATTAATATGAGTGCAAGTCCGAGTCCCGCTCCTTCCGTATTGTCGGCGTTATCTAAATAGAATTGGGCGATGTCTCCGTACTGCATTCCTTTTTCTAATTTTTCACGAAGGGATTTTTCTTCTTCAATGGTCACCGGTGTGTTGTTTGTTACCTCGATCCGAATTCCGTCCATGGAATAGTCGAAGGTGATCAGACAGAAATATCCTTTTTTTTTGGATTTGTTTCCGTATTCTTCCGCCATACTTTCGGAAAATAATTCCTTATATTCGGAGACTCCTTTTTTGTACTGGATCGGATTTTCAATATCGTAGCCTTTTTCCTCGAAGAAGATCCTTTTTTGATTTGCCTTGCAGGCATTGATCGATAATTCTTTTACGATAGTGTAAATCGTTGGAACAAGGGTGGGATAAGTGACCTTATCCAAGATGAGCTCGATCGCCTGCTGGATATGTTCCTCGACCGATCTGGTGATCCGATGGGTCTTTAGAGAGAGGATTCTTCCGTCCTCCACCGTAAGCCGGATATTGTCTGATATATCCCGGATTTCCTGACCCATTAACCTTGAACTTTTCGGAACTCGATTTGTTTGTCAAGAGACTCATTCTAATAGCTTTAAAAAAGGTCCGTTCTAATTGGGTCCGAATTTTGCCGAAATTCTTCCCCTACATTTTAGGGAGCCTTGTTTTTTCCGGGAACATTCACGCGGATTCCTGGTCATGGAGCGGAGTTTATTTGGTCCAACCCGAAACGTTGGAATATTCCGGTCCGGTTCAGATCCAGGTCAAAGACGGCCTAGTAGAGAAAATATCTTCTTCTCCTTCCTCCAAAGATCCTCTGTTCATTTTACCAGGGTTTTGTGATTCTCACGTAACCTTAGGGGCAAATTCACTCGGTGGTTGGAAAGAACGTTCGGAATTGGAATCCGATCTGAAACAATTTCTGCTACATGGGTTCACGCATATCCAGAGTATTGCGGATCCTCCCTGGGCCGGCGAACTTTCCCTGATCCGAAAAAAGAATTCTCAGTATCCGAGTATCTCGGTTCTTGCTCCGGTTTTAATTGCCGAGTCCAAAGAAATTTCCGGATCTAAAGCTTCCGGCTATAAGATCCTGAAATCACCTGAAGAAGCGATGTCTTCTCTCTCCGGCAAAAAAGGAAAGATCCATGTATTCTTACGGCATAACGAAGGAGAAACTTTCGAAGTGGATGGAAAACTTCTCTATCGAATGAGAAGTGAAGCGGAGAAGAATGGATTGGAATTATCCGTCTCCACCTTCGGAGAGGAATTTGCAAATTGGGAAGCTTTGTCTTCCGAAACGAAGGTGCTCTATCATCCTATCCCGGAAACTTCTTCCATTCGTCCCGTGGCTCATAATTTGGTGAAACAGATTTGGGCTCCACTTTTCGGGATCTATTTTACAAGAAAGGGAATAGGTACTTCTTCTTTTGTGGAAGAATGGGAAAAATGGACCCAATGGAGCCCGACTTTTAGGGAAAGAGCGCTGTCTAAAGAAGTACTTTCTACTATACCAGGACTTTCCGAATCGGAACGAGAGGAAGCGGAGAAGGAATACGAATCCTATCTTGCTTTCTTGAGAGCTCGCAAAAATCTGTCCCTAAGGATCTTACTCGGTTCCGGTGCAGGTCACCAATTACAGTTCCCTGGGATTTCCGGCTGGAAGGAACTTAGAATTTTATCCGAACTTCTGGGACCTAAAGAAGCCTTGAGAGCGGCGACGGAAACCACCTGCCAGTATTTGGGGGCGGCTCATGAGGGGAAGATCCGAGTCGGAAAACCGGCTCATCTTTTGATTTTTAGAGAAGACCCTCTCCAGAATTGGGATAAACTAAAAACATTAAGAACGGTCGTGACGGAGAGAGTGAAAACGGAAATCTCTTCTCCGGAAAAAAAGAAAACTAAGGGGCAGAGACGATGAAAGAAGATCAAAAAGAACTGTTTCAAAAATTACTGGACGAAAGTTTCCGAAAAAAAGCGGCCTTAGAGCCCGGAGCCAAAGTTTCTGCGTTAGTCACCAGTTCCAAATCGGATTACGTTTTTATAAAGATCCAAGAAGCAGGACTCTCAGGTATTATCGCTTCTGACGAATTTACGGAAGCTCCGAAACAGGGAGAGACAATCGAGGCTTATTTCCTACAGGAATCTTCCGGAGACCAATACTTCACCACTTGTTTGAACGGGGACACAATCTCCAAAGATATGGTATCGGTGGCTCATCACGCCGAAATTCCGGTCTTAGGTCATATCATCGGAGAGAATGAAGCAGGCGTAGAGGTCAAGTTAGGCGAACTTACAGGCTTCTGTCCATTCTCCCAATTGGATCCGGAACTCAAAAAACAAAACAACGGAGTTGGCAAAAGGGTCCGCTTTTTGATCTCAGAAGTCGGGAATAAGGGAAAGATCATCGTTTCCCAAAAGAAAATCGCGGATAAGGAAAGAGAGGCCAAAATTTCCGTCCTGAAAGGCGAATTGAAGCCTGGCATGTTCGTCACTTGTAAGGTCAAATCCGTTCATACCTTCGGATTGATCGTGGAAGCGGACGGACTTACAGCACTTGTGCCTGCTTCCGAAGCCACTTTCAAAAAAGGAGCCGATCTCTCCAAAGAATTCCATCCAGGGCAAGTGCTTAGGGCTAAAGTCCTAAAATTAGATTGGGAAGAAGAAAAACATAGTTTCACAGTTAAGGATTTTCTAAAAGATCCTTGGGCGCAAAATGTTCCGTTCAAGGAAGGAGATTTGGTTACCGGAACGGTAGAAAGTGTAAAACCTTTCGGAGTATTCGTAAAATTGAATGAACATTTTTCCGGACTGGTTCCCAATCGAGAAACGGGACTACAAAATCGTACACCTGCCGCACAACATTTCAAGACCGGTGATTCGGTTTCTGCCTTCGTAACGGAAGTGAATCCTACAAAAAGACAGATCTCACTTTCCCTTGTAAAAGCGAAAGAAGTGCAGGAAAGATTGGATTATAGTGGATATCTTTCGGAAGAGACTTCTTCCACCGGATCTTTCGGCGCTATTCTTGCAAAATCCTTAAACAAGGGACAGAAAAAAGGTTAAATGGCACTCCGGATCGCATTGTATCGACCGGAGATACCTCCCAATACGGGAAATATCGCCCGACTCTGCGTCGCCTTAGGTGCGGAGTTGCATATTGTAGGAGAACCTGCCTTCGAGTTGTCTGAAAAAGCAGCAAGAAGAGCAGGGTTGGATTATTGGGATAAACTAAAATTGACCCTTCATCCTAGTTGGGAAACTTTCTCAAAATCTTTACCTTCCGATTCCAAATTATATTTAATATCCACTAAGGGTAAAATTTCTTATACAACTCCTCATTATGGGGAGAATGACGTATTTTTGTTCGGAAATGAAACTTCCGGATTACCTCCTGAAATTTTTCAATCAGAGATCCCTAATGGGATCCTTCGGATCCCGATGGAAGAAGATTGCAGGTGTTTGAATTTGAGTAACGCGGTCGCTGTAATCGCATACGAAGCATTGCGGCAAATCCGACGTTGGTGAATCGGAAACTGTCTTCCGGAAAAAATCGGATTTACACCCCTCGAAAAAAACGGTCCTATGGAAAAATATGGGAATGTCCTTTTCCCTAGGAGAGATACAAGCCCGAATTCGGGAACTCCTAGCAAACGGTTTAACAGGTAATTCCCAGGATTTCCATGCGTGGATCCGTATGGACACTCTTCGAAAATTCAGAGAAGAGCCTATGTTCTCTCCGGATTGGGTTCCCAAAGTTTTGGATGAGCTTGTTACTTCCGGAGAAGCCGCAAAAAGTAAATTAGATCCCAGAGAATATACTCTCTCTTCGGAATCTTCTCTACGTAAAAAAACTTCCAAAACAGAAGAATACCTTCTACTTGGCCGCACCGAATTCCAACCGATGCAATATGTTAGAAGCAGAATGGAATCTTTCTTGAGAGGGAACGGGATCGACGAGGATATGATCGTGGATCTGACGATCGGCTCCATCGAAGCGGTGGAGAATGCAGTCAAATATGGTGACGGCGGAAACGTAGAAGTCGCTTATTCAATCGAAAAAAACGGAATTTTTAAGATCCGACTGGTGAACAACCTGAGAGAATTAAATATCGAAGAAGATATAGAAAGGGGAAAATTTTCTTCCACAGCCACTCTAATGAGAGGGATGATGGTTATGCAAAAATTATTCGATAAAATGGATCTCGAGATCTTAGAGGATAAAAGACAGGCCTTGTTCATGGCCGAAAAAATCCTTCCGAAGTAAATTTTTCAGTTTTTTTACGTTTTACACTTCTTCGATTTTCGGGTCTTTCTTTCCAAAAATATGTCTTCAATTTTTAAAATCCATTCCAACTATAAAGCTGCCGGGGACCAGGTCCAAGCTATAGAAAAAATTGGCCAAGCATTCAAAAAGGGTGAGGATAAAGTCACCTTAGTAGGTGTGACCGGTTCCGGAAAAACGTTCACCATGGCCCAGGTGATCGCGAATATGGGACTTCCTACCTTGGTACTGTCGCATAACAAAACTTTGGCGGCGCAGTTATTTCGAGAGTTTAAGGAGTTTTTCCCGGAAAATGCGGTGGAATATTTCGTTTCTTATTACGATTACTACCAACCGGAAGCTTACGTTCCTTCTTCCGATACGTTTATCGAAAAAGATATGTCCATGAACGAGGAAATTGACAAACTCCGACTGCGGGCAACTTCTTCTCTGCTGGAAAGAGACGATGTGGTGATCGTTAGCTCCGTTTCTTGTATTTACGGTTTAGGATCTCCGGAAGAATATGTGAACTCCGTTGTTGCTTTGACAAAAGGTGATATCATAGACAGAGATCAGGTCATCCGCAAACTTCTGCATATACAATATAATCGTAATGATACGGATTTCTCTCGGGGAAATTTCAGAGTAAGAGGGGATTCAATCGAAGTTTATCCTGCCTATCATACGGATGCATTCCGTATCGAATTTTTCGGAGACGAAGTGGATTCTATTTCCAGGATACATCCGGTTACCGCTCAAGTACTTGCAAAACAGGAAAAATGTTTTATCTATCCTGCAAAACACTTCATCATGTCGCCTCCTTTGATAAAGGACGCCGTAAAAAGAATTAAAGATGAGATGGCGGAACAAGAGATCAAGTTCACCAAAGAGAACAAGTTTTTGGAAGCTCAGCGTATCGTATCCAGAACGAATTACGATATGGAAATGCTGCAAGAGATGGGTTATTGTAACGGGATCGAAAATTATTCCCGTCATCTCACTGGAAGAAAAGAAGGAGAAAGACCTGCTTGTCTCATAGACTATTTCCGCGGGGATTTTTTACTTATAGTGGACGAGTCTCATGTTACCATTCCTCAGGTGGGTGGAATGTATGCCGGCGATAGGGCTCGTAAACAAACTCTGGTGGATTTCGGATTCAGATTACCTTCTGCCCTTGATAATCGACCTTTGAACTTTACGGAATTCGAATTGTTAACTCCGAAAACACTCTATGTATCCGCTACACCTGCGGAATACGAATTAGAGAAGAGTAAAACAAGAGTAGAACAGATCATTCGTCCTACGGGGCTTCTCGACCCGAACGTAGAAGTCCGACCTACGAAAAATCAGGTAGAGGATCTTTTAGTAGAGATCCGAAAAAGGATAGAACTGGGAGAGAGGGTCTTAGTCACCACATTAACCAAGAAGATGGCGGAAGACTTAACGGACTATTATAAGGAACTAGGGCTTAAAGTTTCCTATCTCCATTCCGAAGTGGATACCTTGGAAAGGGTGGAGATCATCCGGGATCTCAGGAAAGGAATATATGATGTCCTGGTAGGGATCAATCTTTTAAGGGAAGGATTGGATCTCCCCGAGGTTTCTCTTGTCGCTATTTTGGACGCGGACAAGGAAGGTTTTTTAAGAAATTATAAATCCTTAATACAGACCATCGGTAGGGCCGCGAGAAATATTAACGGAACTGCGATATTATACGCGGATAAGATGACGGATTCTATGACCAAGGCCATAGAAGAGACCAAAAGAAGAAGAGCAATTCAAGAGGAACATAACCTGAAATATAGGATCTCTCCGCAAACGATCAAAAAGGAAATTGCCGATATGATCGAACGAACGGAAAAAGAACTGGCTCCGGAAGAACAAGCAGCGGAAGAGATCAACAAGAAATTTAGGGAGAAAAACTTCTCTTCTAAAGAGGAAATGAAAGAGAAGATCAGGGAAGAAATGTTAAAAGCCGCCAAGGAACTGGATTTCGAAAGAGCTGCTTTACTCAGAGACAAAATGCTTACCATTAAAGTGAATCCTATAGAGGAAAAATGAGATTAGACATTACACTTATAACAATAATTGTCACAGGGGTTATCAGTCTTTACACGTTATACGTGGATCAAAATCTTTTAGACAAATTGATCCTAAGACCTTTCCGAGATTCTAAAGAAGGGAATTATTATACCTTAGCCACAAGCGGTTTTGTTCATGCGGATTTTTCCCATTTATTCTTTAACATGCTGACTCTGTACTTTTTCGGAAGGCATGTGGATATAGTGCTCGGTCCATTGGGATTTATGGGGTTATACTTAGCTAGTATCCTAATTGCAAATCTGGTATCTTTCCAAAAAAATAAAGCGGATACGAATTATGCAAGCCTTGGAGCTTCCGGCGGAACGTCCGGGATCGTATTTGCTTCTATTTTATTTTATCCGTATTCTAAAATTTTCTTTTTCTTTATACCGATCCCGATACCTGGACCTTTATATGCGATCTTGTATTTGGCCTATTCTTATTATGCATCCAAAAACAGGCAGGATGGGATCAATCATGATGCACATTTTTACGGAGCGCTTACCGGACTTGCGGTTGCCATATTAGTACAACCGACTTCTCTGACTACGTTTATCCAATACGTGCTGGGTGGATTTTTATAAGACGTTTTCCTAAACTCCAGGGCCTTTACGCCCGAAATAGGACGTTTATTTACGGCACTGACTTTGGCACGGAGTATAATAAATTTCTAAAGTGCGAAAGGATTATCCTCCTTTCGCGATCTTATCCTTTATAAAAGCCTTAAACTTATCGGAACCGAAACTTACATCCATTTTGATGATCTCAGGAGCGAGATAAGGATGTTTTTTCATAATATATTCTTCGATTGCAGCGTACTTATCCGCTTTCGCTTTTAGAAGGATCTTATTTTCAGAATCGATGGTGAGTTTTCCTTCCCATTGGTATAATAGAGCCACTTCCGGAAAAATGGTACCACTCACTATGATGCCTAACTGCAGCATTTCTGCGATATACTCTTCCGCTAGATCTCGATCCGCCAGCGTTGTGAAGACTAAAATTTCTTGAGATGCAGACATTGGTTCCTCCGAGAAAAAGGAGGATAAGAAGTATTCATTCTTTGTCCAGTCTTTCTTTAGAAAGATCGGATCAGTATCTGGGAGCGTTCGGATCCGAATAATTTCCTTTGCCGGAATTCGGCATAGTGCCTCTGGAAGTGGAAGGAATATAATCATCGCAAAGATTACTGCATCTAGCGATACAATTTTCCCTTTTACGATCCACGGTGATTGCGGTAAAAACAGTCTCCACTTTGGGGACCGGATATTGGGTCCAACATTGGCTTTTGCAATTCCCGTATTTGGCAGCACAGTTCCGAGCAGTGTTTTGATCGGTGCCGGAGGAGATCATCATATCAAAAAGTTCCTGCTCTTCTCTGGTCTTGAAGCCGCCTTTTTTCGGTCTTTTGGAAAGTTCCTCTTTGCTTAAATTGGCATTTTCAGGCTCCGGAAAATCCTCTACCGAACCTTTTCCTCTCACCTTACCCGATTCGTCGGAACTCCAATCCACTGCGAAAAAGCAATTCAAAGTAAAGGAGAATAGTAATATTCCGAGTTTAATTTTCATAAGAAGAAAGTCGATATTTCGGCAGACGGCTTTTACAGTTTCCCTTGGTAAATTGGGAAGACAAGGAAAGAAAATGGAATTTTTTAAAAACTAAACCTTTGGGATTAGGCAAATATTTTCGTCGTTTAACAAATAAATACATAATTTTTGCGCTCTTTTGGATAGAAATCGTGTGGAAAAAAATTTCCGAACGGGGTCTCAATAGTATTGAATGCTGGATAACCTACAATAGAGTCTGTCTAAGCAGTACTTAAGACCTAATAATTTGAGTGGAGGGTCTTTTAGTGAGTAGTTTTTTTACTAGTACTTCATCAATCAAACGTTTCTTTCTTATCTCCTTAGTTATCCTTTTCATTTCCAATTGTAGCGCCCTGGATTGGGGTTGGGTTAAGCTTCCTTCCGGACTTGGCTGGGACCAAAATGAGACCTTAGATAGAAATCCGGCAGAAGGCTTCCGAGTCGAATTTCCGGAAGAATTAGGACTAGATTCCAGACCTTTGGTGGAACTTTCTAAAAAACTCAGAAAAGAAAAAACGGAGGTCCGTTCACTTCTCATCTTGAAAGAAGGAAATCTGGTATTCGAAAGATATGCTGGAGGTATTTCCAGAAATCATAACCATAATATGTACTCCGTAACCAAATCGGTGGTCTCCATGTTATTAGGGGTCTGCTATTCGAACGATTGTGGAGTGGATTTGGAAGATAGCCTTTACTCCGTTGAGTCTAATTTGCCGGGCCTTCTTCCATCCGAACTAAAAGGAAAAGAATCCATCCGACTCAAGGACGCATTACGTATGAGTTCCGGAATGGGCTGGGATTCCTTTCCCAAAAAAGAAGATATTAGAACGGACGCAGACCCCCTTGCGATTGCTTGGACCCCTGCCGTATCTTCCGCACCGGGAACTAAATTCGAATATTCTAATGGAGATACTCAGTTAGTTGCGGGTTATTTGGAAGCAAAGACAGGTAAGACATTATACGAATATTCGAAGAATACCGCCTTCTCATGGTTAGGTTTTAAGGGAGAAGAATGGAATACGTCCAAATCCGGAAGACAGACGGCCGGTTTCGGACTTCGTTTGAGACCGATCGACATGGCTAAATTAGGACAACTCTATTTAGATGGAGGGAAATGGCAGGGCCGTCAGATCTTAAAACCGGAATGGATCGCTATGACCTTGGAGCCAGGAGTGGAAAAAAGATACGGACTCCATTTCTGGCTGCACGAATTCGAAGGAAAGCCAAGCTTCATGGCAAACGGAAAAGGCGGACAGTTCATCTACGTAATCCCTCATCGTAAGATTGTTTTAGTGATGACTAGCGCGATTTGGGACAAGGCACCTGACGTAATTTTAACCTCTGCCTTGGATGCGGTCAAAGCATCTTTAGTCTCTACGGATAAGATCCCTTCCCCTGATAGGGAAGAGGCCCTTCTCAGGGAATTAAAGGTAGCCGCCAGGACTTCCTTGGATCCTAAGCTAAAAGAAGGAGCGGATGAAACAAGGATTGCAGCGGAACCAGGGATGAAACAAAATCATCCTTAAATGAAGACTGTCCTAATCCCGATCCCTCAAATCGATTTCGACCCAACGGAAGTATCCGTACCTTGGAAAGTTCTAAAGGAAAACGGATATAAGATCCTATTTGCGACCCCTAACGGAACCTCCGGAGAAGCGGATTTTAGGATGGTAACCGGGAAAGGATTGGGGATACTTTCTCCCTTTTTACGAGCGAAAGATGATGATGTTCTTCTCTATAGGGAATTAGAAAAATCGAATGAATTCTTAAATCCTAAAAAGTACGAGTCGATCAAATTGGATTCTTTCGATGTATTGCTTCTTCCAGGGGGACATGCGAAGGGAATGAGGGTCTATTTGGAATCCGAGTTTTTGCAGAATTTGGTGGGCCATACGTTCGCCGAAGGAAAGCCTGTGGCTGCGATCTGTCATGGAGTACTTCTTGCTGCAAGATCCAAAAATCCTAAAACAAAAAAATCCAGTCTATATGGACTGAAAACCACCGGACTTCTGAGATCACAGGAACTTCTAGCCTGGAATTTAACTAGGGCTTGGCTAGGGGATTATTATAGAACTTATCCTACACCATTGCAGGACGAGGTAATTTCATTTCTGGAATCAAAAGTGGATTTCCAAGAAGGGCCCATGCCGATTGCAAGGGACAGTTTTTCCAATATTAAACCGGGGTTCAGCGTTTTGGATAAGTCTTATCTTTCCGCAAGATGGCCCGGAGATGCTCATAAGTTTGCATTTGAACTTCCTGAATTCTTCGGTTAATTTCGGTTTTTGATTTTCCGTAAACACTATATAGACATACTGACTATAAAGGGTCCGATCTAAGGTCACTCGATCGAGAACGACATGAATTTCAAAGAACATTACATTTTTCTGGATGTGGGAGACACTCTCCTTACGATGAAAAAGCCCGCAGGGGACGTATATTTCGAAGTTCTCAAAGAATTCGGCCTGGACGGTTCCAAACATCCGAACGGTTATATGGAAAGAGCCTTTCGTAAGGCTTATGCGCATATGACGCGTCATCCGCTTCCCGATTATAAAGATAAATTCCATGCGCATCAAGATGGAAGTGAAGGTTGGTGGAGAGAACTTCTGGGTTTCTTCCTAAAGGAAATAGGATCGGATCTGGAACCTGATCCGATTTTCCAATCCATATTTAAACGTTTTGACGAACCTTCCGTCTGGGAAATAGATCCGGGCTTCTATGAATTAGTAGAATTCGCAAAAGAGAGAGGCTCCGGTTTAGGGATTATCTCTAATTGGGATCATCGACTCAAACAGCTACTTGCAAGTGTAGGCGTATTAGATTATTTTTATCCTGTGATCGTCTCTGCGGAATTCGGATACGAAAAACCTTCTCCTTTGATCTTTCAGGAAGCGGAGAAGCTTGTGGGGCTTTCTCCGGATAAACTCATATATTGCGGAGACAAGGTGGAGTTGGATATCCTACCCACAAGATCCAGAGGATGGACCGCATTTCACAAACATGCTGACGGTGACATCCGAGATCTTGGCGAGCTAACTGCGATCTTAAAACAAGGTTAGTTTGTTTTCTATTCCTTCTCCATATAAGTCTAACCGAATACAGAAAAGAATCGAGTTAGAACAAGAATGAAAATACTCGCCGTTTCCGGAAGTTTAAGAAAAGGTTCATCCAATACAGCCTTATTACTTGCAGCAAAAAGGATTGCACATGATCCTTTGCAGATCAGAATCGCAGACCCGATTGATCGGATCCCGCACTTCAATCCTGACTTGGATACGGATACACCTCCTAAGGAAGTCATGGAATGGAGAAGGGAATTAAAAGAGGCGGATGCCATTCTTTTTTCCAGTCCCGAATACGCATTTGCGATCCCAGGGGTCTTGAAAAATGCATTAGATTGGATTGTGTCCAGTGCCGAACTTTATGGAAAGCCGGTAGGGCTTATCAATGCATCTCCAGGTTACGGTGGAGCTTCCAAGGCACAGGAAGCTCTTTTAGGTTTATTGAATGTTCTCACAGTTAAGATAAATGATGATTGTGTTTTAAGTATTCCTTCCGTGAACAAGAAGGTGGATCGGGAAGGTAATATTTTGGATGAACAAACGGAGAAGGAGTTGCGAAATTGTTTGCAAAGCCTGGAACATTTGATCCAAGCATCTAGACCTTCTTAATTCTTCAAAATCGCCAGCTGAATCAGTTGATAAAAAAATCTATATTTCGCAAAGGAGTCTTCAGGCTCCTTTTCTAATACATTCTTTTTTTATAAAGTTCTTTAGGAATTCTCATTCCGGATGAAAATTTTCTAACAAAAAAGTGCGCGCGGAAATCATTATTCCGGACCTGAGCCTCATAGCGGGGAGTTTTGAATTGCAAAATCCTCCATTAAGGAGCATACTGATGGCAATACCTATGTTTCGCAGAATACCGCGAAAGTTAGAAGAAGTATTGGGTGAGGAAGGAACGAATGAATTTGTGGATTTTATCAACGATTCTTTTGGAGCCAATCGGGAGAATGTAGTGGAACTCGTTTCAGATAGATTTGAGAACAGACTTTCGGAAGAATTAAATACATTTCGTTCTGAATATAAAACAGACCTGGCTGACCTTAGAGCTGAATTCAAATCGGATCTAGCTGCACTTCGAGCCGAGGTAAAAGAAGATATCGCCGAACTTCGAGCCGAGGTAAAGGAAGATATTGCAGAACTTCGAGCTGAGGTAAAAGAAGATATCGCAGAACTTCGAGCCGAGGTAAAAGAAGATATCGCAGAACTTCGAGCTGAGGTGAAGGAAGATATTGCTGCCCTCCGTGCTGAGGTAAAAGAAGATATTGCAGAACTTCGCACAGAAATGAACGAAAAAATTTCAGAACTCCGAATTGAAATTCACAAACTCATTTCTGTTCAGACCAAATGGATGTTAGGAGCAATCATAGCATTGACTGGAATCTTTTCCATCATAGTCAAACTATAAGTTGAAAAATGAGTTTTAAGATTTGGGAAATCTTTCAATGGACCTGGTGGCGATTTCCTTTCTCAGTTCTTGGGCTTTTTCCCGAGTGACTTGTA
This sequence comes from Leptospira sp. B5-022, assembly GCF_000347035.1. Classification (GTDB taxonomy): domain Bacteria; phylum Spirochaetota; class Leptospiria; order Leptospirales; family Leptospiraceae; genus Leptospira_B; species Leptospira_B cinconiae. Next base: position 116,198 of record NZ_ANIJ01000025.1, on the reverse strand, counting down.
TTTCGGAAACCAAATCCGGATCTGCGGTATTAGGATGTCCGCTTACAAAAGGGGGTTTTGGATTGTATTCGATCATAAGTTGGATTTCTTCAGCCGATTTTTGTCCTTGGATCTCGGCTACAATTCGGAGTGCGAAGTCGATTCCTGCAGTGACTCCTCCTCCTGTAATTCGGTCTCGATCGATCACTACTCGATCTTCTTTTACATCGATTTCCGGAAAGAATCTTAACACATCTAAAGAGAGCCAATGTGTGGTTGCCTTATATCCGTTTAATAAGCCTGCTGCGGCTAATACCAAAGAGCCGGTACATACCGAACTGATATATCTGGAGGTTTTTGATTTTTCTCTCAGCCAACTCAGGACCTTTTCGTTTTCCATGAGTCGGTTGACGCCGAGTCCACCCGGAACTAAGACCAAATCCAAATCTATGTTTTCGTCCATAGTTCTGTCCGGAAGAATAAATAATCCTTTTTCGGATGGGATTGGTTCCTTGGTTTCGGCTATTACGTAGATTTTGGAATTTTTCATTCTGGAAAATACTTCGTAAGGACCCACGAAATCCAATGGAGTTAGGTCCGGAAAGATAAGTAAACCGATATGGAACGGCTCTTGCATAGACAAGATAGAATAGAACTCGTAGAAGTCTTCAAGTCGAATTCGAAAGAAAAAATTTTGAGAGGCAGATCGAAAAACTTTCTTGGAAAATTAAGCAGAAAGGAAAGGAAATTCCCTAATCGAACGATATCCGGAATTAGCAGGTCGGCCTTTTTCGAATATCCTAATTTGGTATATTCCGAATTGGGAAGTAGAATAAGTTTTGCTTGGCTAAAACAATCTACACCGAAGAATATAAGATTTTCCAGAAGTTACTAAAGAAAGCCCGGGAAGAAGCGGGGTTGACCCAAGTGGATGTTGCCGATGCCCTCAAAACACCCCAATCATTCATTTCTAAGGTCGAAGCAGGAGACAGAAGGATAGACGTTATAGAGTTCTGGAACTTGGCCAAACTTTATAAAAAGCCCGTAGACTTCTTCTTCAAGTTTGATGATAAATCGGAAATAAAATCCAAAAAGAAGTCTTTAAAAGCCGCAAGTTCTACAAAAAGAAAGACCAAATAATCTATCTTTTTGATCTGTTGGACTTCCAACAATTTACCTTTCATATAAAAGAATAGCCAAGCAAAGCGGTCCCTTTAAAAAATTCCCATCTGCCTTTCGGGCAAAAAAGCTAAATGAATCAGAATCGAATTTTACGTCCTTGGATTTACGGGATTGTCCTGATCTGTATTTCCCTGCTTTCCTTTTTGGCTGGAAGATCCGGTCTAGAAAATATGGATATACCCTTTTCGAACATAGTATCCGAAAAGGAACGAGTAGCTGATTTTCATTATTTCGCTAGGCCACACTTAATTCTTAAAAACGTTAGATTCTATTGGCAGAAGGAAATTTTCGTGGAGGCGGATCGTCTTTCGTTAGAAGCAATCCCTAAAAACGGAGAAATTCTTCCTTTCGATCGACCGGAACTTTTTACTCTTAAAATCCTGAACGGGAATATTCGGATTTCTTTGGAAAGTTTGGAAAGATTATTGAATGGAAGGTTGTTCAATTTTCCCGAGTCCACTCTACGGAAAATCAAACTTAAACCGATTTTTCATAACGGTGCATGGAAACTTAAGATTTCAGGAGAGGTCAAACTTGTAGTTTGGGTATCTTTCGAAGGGATTGCCACCGTTAAGTTAGATCCGGAATCAGGCCGGATCTTGGTGGAAAATGAGTCCGTTCGGGCATTATTAAATCCTTATACAAAAGAACTTTTAAATACTGTTGGTGTGTCCATCGAGGACCTGGTCCGTTTTCCTAAGGGGAGAGGTCTGGTAATTTCCGGGAACAAGGTGTATTTTGAACCATTTTCGGTTTTTCCGGATCCGGAAGTAGAAGGTAGAATCAAAGATCTCAAATTGGATGAGAATACACTCGATATAGAGTTCATCTCAGAATTAGAGGTTGCCTCTCCTAAAACAAATTCTAAAAATTATATTTATGTAAGTGGAGGAAAATTACTCTTCGGAGGGATTCAAGTGCACCAAGGCAGGGTCTTACTCCAAGACAGGGAAGAATCCTCTCTGTTCGAATTCTGTTTTTCGGAATATAAAAAAGCATTGTCTCTCTCCAATGTAAAAATGGAGGAAGACGGACGCATCTTCATTTATATGCCTGATTCTCCTCCTCTTGATTAATTTTTCTTATAAATAAAATATTTCCAATCTAACAAAAATTTTTAGAATCGGGAACGTTCTTATTCGAACTTGGTCCTCTTGTTAAGGAGGATACTTATGAATCTTTTCACTTCCACAATACCTTTTGTTCCTTTTTACGTTAGGGGTGGCTTATTCCTTTTGGCCATCTTTTTAACGAGTTGTATCTCTCCTCAATTTGCCGGGGGAGGGGGAAGTCCTTATCCTTCCGACTTTGTTTATAAAGGAGATCTTTTCGGTTTACAGAATTGTTTAAGAGCCGGTTATTCCGTAGATACAAGAGATCCTTTTACTAGGAATTTTACCCCTTTGATGATCGCAGCAAGAGAAGGAGAAGTTGAGATCGCGGAATTTTTAGTTCGCAGCGGTGCGGATATCAATGCCAAAACGAGAGACGGTCACACAGCTCTTATGATGGCCGTTTACAATAGGAACGTGGACATAGTAAAACTCCTCTTGAAGAATGGTGCGAATGTTCATATTAAAAGTAAACAAGGCCATACCGCATTTTCGGAAGCCAGTTTGGAGGAATCTGTTCAGATCAAAGAATTACTCGCTCCTTATGAGGTCGGTCCAAAAAGATGAAATCGGCATTTCAGATAGCTCTTGTTCTTTTCTTTTTGGAATCTTGTACGAACGACGATCGTTGTGTAAGAGACTGCGATAAAAACTTCTCAATTTGTCTATTGGTTGCAACCAATGAAAATTCTCTTGGGATTGGATTTATTTGTAAGGCCATTTGTGATGATTGTAAATCAGACTGCCATACCGTTACTTCTTCAGGAGGAAGAAGCTCTAGTACTTCCAGAGGAGGTTCTGGTGGAGGAGGGGGTGGCGGTAGTTCTGGCGGCGGCGGCGGAGGAGGTCACGGCGGAGGCGGTCATGGGGGGAGTGGAATTACATTCTAAAACCGAAATACAAAAAAGGAAAACCGAGGAGACTCGGTTTTCCAATTAGAGCTATTACGAAAATTTTATAGTCCGTCCTAAAACTTAACGATTTGATCGGTATTCGTCCAAGGGTTATAAGAGCCCGGACTTTTTGCGATAGGTTTTTGTATACATCTACTTCGCGAATCCTACCTCGGAGGCAACGGGAGTTTTTTCGTAATTTTCTTTCTTCCCAGCTACCTCGTCAAAATAGGTCTCGTAATTCGGGAAATTTGTTCCCATGACTCTGTCCCAAAAATTAAAATAAAGACTATAATTCCCGTGAAACTTCTGGTGATGAAGGTTATGATGGGTAGAAGTATTGATCCATTTTGTGATAGGATGACTTGCCCAACCTTTAGGTAAAAATTCATACCCTAAGTGCCACCAGATATTCATAACCATTGCATAGAATGTGTGAAATATAAATACTCCGAAATGGATCGGAACCAAACTGATGAATGGTACCACATAGATCGCTTCCAAAAAAGCTTCCGCCCAATGGAAATTATAAGCAGCTAATGGTGAAGGGTTTACGGATTTATGATGGATAGCATGTACAAAGGAATAAACATTTTTGTGATGCATGAGCCTATGTGCCCAGTAGAACCAGGTTTCATGCCAGATAGTGATCAGTATATAACTTAAGATTGCATAAGCCCAACCTCTTTCGGAGATATCGAAGTAAAGCGCTCTTGGAAGATATCCTAATTTTTGAAGGCTGAAGGAGAGGACCGCAACCAGACTGAACATTACCATTGTAACCGCAGATTGTTTGATCTCGTAGACTACCTTCTCCCATTTGGGGAAATTTTTCTGGATCCGAAACTTTTCGAAGGTTCCTTTTTTCCAAACCCAGAATATAAAGAATGCAAGTCCTGCTAGAGGATAGTATCTGATAAAGTTCATTGAAAGTTGGAATAGTCCGAAATTCCGAACACATTCCCAACCGAAATCACAAGCATTGATTGCCATTTTTCCTCCGATCTCTGCATTCAGTTTACGTCGGATCTATGAAGAAGTCGTCCTCTCCGATCGGAGCGGAATAAAATAAATGTCCAGACCGATCGAGACGGACTATTTGGACTTATTTTTACGGATTTTATTTCTGTATTCGGAAGGTGTGAATCCGGTCTCCTTTCGGAAAACCTCGTTAAAAGCGGATTTGGAGCCGAATCCTGATGAGTAAGCAATGGACAATAAAACTTGAGCAGGATCGGATTCTATTTTACTTTTGGCCTCTTTTACCCTATATTCATTCAATAATTGGAAAAAATTTTTTCCAATCTCGTTGTTCAGATATTCGGAAAGTTGATGAGTGCTGATCTCCAGTTTTCCCGCCAGAAATCCCAGGGTCAGATCTTCCTTTAAGAATACCTTTTCCTTTTGGAATAAGTCTTCTAAGTTTTGTTTAATATTATCTAAATCCAATCCGCCGAGCTGGGTAGCTCTGTATTTTTTCTCTTCTTCTACCACTCTTTGGACTTCTAAGAAAAATTCCGGATATCCTTGGCGCAGAATATACAAAGAACATAAAAAGATCCCAACTAAAGAACCGACTCCTTCTAAACCTCTGATTGATCCTATCGATACCGATATCGCTCCGTATAATAAAATGATCAAAATGCAAACACTTACCATCAGGATCGTAAGCATTCTTGGATCTTTGTAGATGACCGAGAATCTAAAACCCGCAAATAAACGAAAGAATGTAGAAAGTAAGAATACGAACATAAGTCCAAGCGTACTTAAAACAGGGATTTTTAAGAATAAAGGAAGTCCGGTGGTTTGTAGATCTTTAAGTAATTCGATCTTTTCTATACCTCCTGTAAAATAGAAGTTAGACATCCATAGAAATATCGCAAGAGCTGGGATCATTTTCAGATAAAAAATCTTTTTAGATTCGGGAGTGTTTCCCATGGCAAGGAGAAGATACCGTTCTATAAAAGGACCCATAAGCGCCGATATAGGGAGATGGGTTAGATACAAACCGGGAAAATGTATGATCATTTTGCAGGTAATCAAAAATGCATGTATAAGAAAAAGCCCCACTAATAAGAAAATGAAGGCGAGTAAGTTTTGTTTTTCTCCTTTGGGAGATGAGAATATCTCTCCCAAAGAAAATAAGAACGCAAGTCCGATCGAAAAAACTAAAAATAGGGAGGTGTAAGATTGGGTTCCGAACTCATTCATGTTGTAATTTCCGCGATCCCTACTTTCTCCGCAGCCTTTGATAGAGACAAGTCACCAGAATATAATTTTGCACTTCCTAGGATACAACTTGCAAGCAAATGTGCGTCTATCCAGCCGATTCCCAGTCCCGCCAGAGAATTTCTTTCCGAAAAGATCATGACTTCTTTATGATTTGCGATCGGAACTTCCTTTAATTGGGCGTACTCGATTAGAAAAAAGTTCTTATTCTTAAAATTTCCCAAACTGAGTTCTCCCTCTACCATAGGATGACGTCTGACCAAGCCAAGGCGGAGAAGTTCCGTAAGTTTCGGATCCGATTTACGAAGATGATTGATCCAAATGGAAGTGTCGACTAGCACCGCTGTCATTTAGATATTTTTTTACGAATTGGACCTTCTGCTTTTGGATCGCTTCCGCCTAAGAGAGCCATTCTTTCTGCGGATTTTTCCCGAATCAATGCGCGGAGTCCCTCTTGCACGAGACGAGTCTTTTCTAGGATCCCGGTATAGTCTTGGGCGCTGGCAATCAGTTCGTCGGGAATGTATAAGGTAGTTTTGACAGCTTTCATATATGGTAGTATATGGTGTTATTAGATGTATATCAAGAGTGTAAGGCCGGAAAAGTGATTTGGGGTTAGAAAATTGGTTCCGCTTCGCAGATGGCCGGGAAAATTTTGGATGTACGTTCCCTTCTTCCCATATAAATCGCTTTCTTATGTCGCATAAGATTGGGGAAATCACATCAAAGTCGATTGGCACTTCGGGAAGAAGGTTCAAAAATCCTTCTTCCTTGCATAAATAATGCCAGCAACCAGGGAAGAGCCGCTAAAACCTTGACCGGGGACCCTGGGTAAAAATACTGTGTATTTCTAGCTCCTATCTCTGGGAGCGGGTAGATAGACATGCCCTCTTAGCTCAGCGGTAGAGCACTTCCATGGTAAGGAAGGGGTCACCAGTTCAAGCCTGGTAGAGGGCTAAGTTCGAATAGGTCTGTAGTTTAATGGTAGAACAAGGATCTCCAAAGTCCTTGGTGGGAGTTCGATTCTCTCCAGACCTGGAGTTTTTTCCTCGAGTTCTAAGAGGATTGGGAAGGATTTATTAGTGAAGTTTGGCGCATTTATACAAGAGTGTAGAGAAGAACTTAAAAAAGTTCAATGGCCGAATAGACAAGAGGTGATGCAGTCCACCATCGTCGTTCTAGTCACGGTGTTATTTTTCTCTGCTTTCCTATTCTTTTCGGATACTGCGTTTGTGAAGCTTCTTACCGGATTCTGGAATCTGTAAGAACGTAGGATTAAGTGTGATTAAGATGGCTGATTTGAAATGGTATGCGTTACAGACTTATTCCGGTCACGAGAATAAGGTCCAGAAGAATCTGGAAAAGCTGATCCAACAGCGTAAGCTGGAAGAGAAGATTTCTCAAGTGCGCATTCCTACCATGGAAGTCGCCGAGATGAAGAACGGCAAAAAGAAGGTTACTAAGAAAAAACTTATGCCGGGCTATGTTCTTGTTGAGATGGATATGGACGAGGACCTTCGTTTTATGATCCAAAGTCTTCCTTCTGTTTCCACTTTTGTGGGATCGAAAGATGGAGGACCTGAGCCTCTTTCCGTAGACGAGGTGAAAAATCTTTTCGCGGAAACGGGAGAGTTCCAATCAGAGGAGCCGGTGACTCCTCGATTGTTGTTTAAAGTGGGAGATAGCCTGAAGATTATCGACGGGCCTTTCGCTAATTTTACCGGAGTCGTAGATGAGATCTTCCCAGACAAAGGAAGACTCAGAGTGAAGGTGGAGATTTTCGGTCGCTCTACCCCTGTGGAATTAGATTATCTACAGGTCAAAACCGAACCCTGACCGGTGGGAGAACCGGGAGAAACAAATAAGGTGTTTCGCCAATGGCAGCAAAAAAAGTAGTAAAGCAGATTAAGCTCCAGGTTGAAGCCGGTAAGGCCAACCCTGCTCCTCCAGTCGGACCGGCTCTCGGTCAGGCAGGATTGAACATCATGGAGTTCTGCAAGCAGTTCAACGAGAGATCTAAAAACCAAATGGGTTATAAGCTCCCCGTTGTAATTACGGTATTCTCCGACAGGAGTTTTACATTCATTACCAAGTCCCCTCCGGCAGCTCTTCTTGTGAAAAAAGCGATCGGATTAGAGACCGGTTCCGCAACTCCTCATACCGTTAAGGTAGGGAAGATCACTCGTAAGCAATTGGAAGAAATTGCTAAAACCAAAATGGAAGACTTAAACGCGAACGATCTGGACGCAGCTGTTCAAATTATCGCCGGAACTTGTCGTTCCATGGGCGTTACGGTAGAGGGTTAATTCATGAAACGCGGAAAAAAATATCGCGCGGCTAAAGAGAAAGTCGACGCAACAAAAGTTTATCCGATCGAAAAAGCTGTAGAATTAGCGAAAGCCTCTTCTTACACTAAGTTCGACGGAACGATAGAAATCGCTACGAAAGTAAATTATAAATCTCTTCAAAACGTGAGAGGAACTATTTCTCTTCCTCACGGAACCGGTAAACTGGTTCGAGTTCTGGTTTTCTGTAAAGGAGACAAACAAAACGACGCGAAAAACGCAGGTGCGGAATTCGTGGGCGATATGGACTTGATCGAAAAAGTGGCCGGTGGTTGGACCGACTTCGACGCTTGCGTTGCTACTCCTGATATGATGAAGGAAGTAGGTAAACTAGGACCGATCTTAGGACGTAAAGGTTTAATGCCTAAACCTAAGGCAGGAACGGTTACAAACGACGTTGCGAAAGCGGTTGGCGAGCTAAAGTCAGGACGTATCGAATATCGTCCGGACAAAGGTGGAGTCGTTCACTTAGGAGTTGGCAAGGTCAGCTTTGATCAAAGTAAACTTGTAGAAAACATTCGCACAGTAGTTCAAACTCTTCTCCGGGATAAACCTTCGGATGCAAAGGGTGATTATCTGAAAACTTTCTCCGTATCCCCAACCATGGGTGCCGGTGTGAAAGTAGACGTTAAGGAACTGGTCAACACATCCATTTAAGGATGTCGTAGACGGGAGTAGGAACAATGCCCAGCCAGGAAAAAATTGAAGCAGTAGCCGAATTAAAAGGCAGATTAGAAAAACGTAGCGACTTTATCCTAGCCAGCTACAGCGGACTCACAGTAGAAGAGATCACAAATCTTCGCGCGAAACTTCGTAAAGAAGGTTCCGAGATGAAAGTGATCAAGAATAATCTCTTTCTGCTCGCACTGAAAGAATCCGAGAAGCATAAGGATAAGAACATCGCCTTTGGATCCGAATACCAAGGACCTCTAGCGGCGATATTTGCGGATGCAAATCTTCCGAGCGCAGCCAAAATTCTAAAAGAGTACGCAAAGACGAATAAAAATCTTATTCTGAAAGCGGGATATTTAGACGGATCCGTTCTGAATGCAGAAGATGTGGAAGCAATCGCAGGTCTTCCGTCAAGAGAACAACTCTTGGCTCAGATCGCAGGCGGTATCAACGGTCCGGCAAGAAGTATCGCTTCTGGTCTGAACCAAATTATCGCAGGACTTGCAAGAGCTATCCAAGCAGTCGCAGAGAAGAACAATCAGTAAGAACAAATTTTAGTAAGTAGTTTAAAGGACCAAACGGAATCAAAGGAGCACAAAATGTCTACCACTGAAGCGTTATTAGAGCAACTCGGCAAACTTACCCTTGTGGAAGCAGCCGATCTAGTTAAAAAAATGGAGGAGAAGTTCGGAATTTCCGCAGCGGCTCCAGTAGCAGTAGCTGCAGCGGCACCAGCAGGTGGCGGAGCAGCAGCAGGAGCAGATGAGCCTGCTGCTTTCAACGTTGTATTGAAAGGTTTCGGCGATAAAAAAATCGAAGTTATCAAGGTTGTTCGCGAGATTACCGGTCTTGGCTTGAAAGAAGCAAAAGACTTGGTAGAAGCTGGCGGAAAGTCTGTTAAAGACGGCGTTGCAAAAGCGGAAGCTGACGACATTAAAAAGAAATTAGAAGCTGTCGGAGCTCAAATCGAACTTAAGGCTGTCTAATCAGGAAGCCGAGGCTTTGTCTCCTCGATATCTGATTACAATCCTTTCACTCAGGCAAGGAGGCCAGCGGACGTCCTTGCCTTATTGTATTTTTTCGCGCAGTTATAATTTTCCATCACCCCAGGGAGCACACGAATGTACGGTCAAGTAGAGAGAAAACGGGTAAACTTCGGTAAGATCACCAATTTGGATTACCTTCCTAACTTGATTCAGATTCAGAAGAAGTCCTTCGATTGGTTTCTTCAATCGGAAGTTAAGGACCCCACTAAAAGAAAAAATCAGGGATTAGAAGCGGTTTTTAGAGAAACCTTCCCTATCGAAAGTCCGAACAACGACATGGTGATGGAATACAGTCACTATGTATTAGGAGAGGCTAAAAAATCTCCTCAAGAATGTAAGGACACAGATGCCACTTTCGCTCTTCCCTTAAAAGCGGTTATTCGACTCATTATCAAAGAAACCGGAGAGATCCGCGAGCAGGTCGTTTACATGGGCGATCTTCCGGTAATGACCGAACAGGGGACTTTTATCATTAACGGAGCTGAACGAGTTGTAGTTTCTCAGCTTCACCGTTCTCCAGGTATCTTCTTCTCTTATGATGAAGAAAGAGATACATACTCGGCCAGAGTGATCCCGTATCGCGGATCCTGGTTGGAATTCGAAATGGACAACAAGGGAATCTTAGTCGCAAAGATAGACCGTAAGAAAAAATTCCCTGCAACTCTTCTTGTTAAGTCTTTAGGACACGGGACCAACGAAGAAATATTACGTTTATTTTATAAATCCTCCAAAGCGAAAATAGGAGGAGCTTCCACGAAGGAACTCAAACGTCTGATCGGACGCAGGGTAATCGCCGACGTGATCAACATGGAAACCGGAGAGGTAATGCTCGATGCCGGTTCCAAGATCAATGAGGACAATATCTCCATCTTGAAAGAGATGAAGGTAAAAGAAGTGGATCTGGTGGAATATCCTAAAGACAAGGATAATCCGGTTCTAGTCAATTGTTTGGAAAAGGACGGAGTCAACGATTACGAAGACGCAGTTCTGAAATTCCATAGCATTATGAGACAAGGTGAACCTTCCACGATCGAGAACGCGGAAGCGGAATTAAACCGTCTATTCTTCTCTCCTAAAACTTTCGATCTGGGCGATGTAGGTCGTTACAAGATCAATAGCAAATTCGAATTCAATAACCCGAAAGAATTTTCAAGTGCGGTAGAAAGAGTTCTTAGACCCGCGGATATTATCGAGACTGTACGTTACCTTCTCAACTTGATCTCCGAAACCGAGAACTATTATCCGGACGATATCGACCACTTAGGAAACCGCCGTATCCGTTCCGTTGGTGAGCTAATCGCAAACCAATTGAAAGTCGGTTTTACTCGTGTGGAAAGAGTGATCAAAGAAAGAATGACTGTTCAGGAAGTTGGAACTCAAACACCTCAACTTCTGATCTCCATTAAACCGATCACTGCGGTTATCAATGAGTTCTTCGGATCCAGCCAATTGTCCCAGTTTATGGACCAGACAAACCCTCTGGCAGAGCTCACTCACAAACGTCGCTTGAACGCTTTAGGACCTGGAGGTCTTTCCAGAGATAGAGCCGGATTCGAGGTGCGTGACGTTCATTATAGCCACTACGGCCGTATGTGTCCGATCGAAACTCCTGAAGGTCCAAACATCGGACTCATTCTCTCCATGTCTTCTTATGCGAGAGTGAACGATTACGGATTCTTGGAAACTCCTTACAGAGTGGTAAAAAACAGCAAAGTATCCAATAACATAGAATACTTAACCGCGGATAAGGAAGAATATCATTCTATCGCGGTTTCTTCTTCACCTGTGGATGAGAAGGGAGAGTTTAAGAATAAACTGATCTCTACTCGTCACAGATCCGATTACCCTTTCCGCAACCCGAACGAGATCCAGTACATGGACTTAGCTCCAATGCAGGTGGTATCCGTTTCTACTGCGCTCATCCCGTTCTTAGAGCATGATGACGCGAACCGTGCGCTTATGGGTTCTAACATGCAACGTCAGGCGGTTCCTCTTCTGAGGCAAGAGGCTCCTTTCGTGGGAACCGGAATGGAAACCCGTGCGGCTTACGATTCTCGTATTTGTATTATCTCCAGACACGACGGTGTGGTAACATACGTTGATGCGGAGAAGGTGGTAATCGAGCGCAAGGGCGGAAAAGAATCCGACACTTACGATCTTACCAAATTTAAGAAGACCAACCAAGGAACTTGTTTCAACCAAACACCGGTCGTTGGAGTGGTTCACTCGGAGATCGACGGTAAAGTTACGAAAGTCAGCAAAGAAAAAATCGAAGTGACTGCGGATAACGGCAACGTTCGCGAATACAATCTTATTTCCGGAAACAAACAATACCAACCGATCGTTTCTAACGGCGAAGAAGTCCGCAGAGGAACCACTATTGCCGGACAGATCGTGTCCGGTGAAAGAATGGATGAGAACGGAAACATTCTACAAAAGGGAACCGTTCTTGCTGACGGTCCTGCTGTGGACAATGGAACTCTGGCACTCGGGCGTAACGTTCTTGTGGCGTTCATGCCTTGGGAAGGTTACAACTTCGAGGATGCGATCCTTATCTCCGAAAAAGTCGTAAAAGACGATATTTTCTCTTCAATACACATCGAAGAGTTCGAGATCCAAGCAAGAGAGACTAAGCTTGGACAAGAGCAGATCACAAGAGATATTCCGAATCTTTCGGACAAAGCTTTCCGTGATCTGGATGAAACCGGTGTGATCCGTATTGGTGCAGAAGTAAAACCGGGAGATATCCTGGTCGGGATGGTGACTCCGAAGGGAGAGACTGATCTTACTCCTGAATACAAACTTCTTCACTCTATTTTCGGAGAGAAGGCAAAAGAAGTAAGAGATTCTTCTCTTCGTATGCCGAACGGTTTCGAAGGAACTGTGATCGATATCAAACGTTTCTCACGCGAGAAGGGAGATGAACTTCCTGCCGGCGTAGAAGAAATGGTGAAAGTTTTCGTAGCTCGTAAACGTAAACTTCTGGTCGGAGATAAAATGGCAGGACGCCACGGTAACAAGGGTGTCGTTGCACGTATCATGGCGGAAGAAGACATGCCTTATATGGAAGACGGTACTCCGATGGATATCGTTCTGAACCCGTTAGGTGTTCCTTCTCGTATGAACTTGGGACAGATTTTCGAAACTCAGCTCGGACTTGCTGCAAGCAAACTGGGAATCAATTTCGAAACTCCTGTGTTCGACGGAGCAACGGAAGCGGACGTAGAGAAGTATTGCAAAGAAGCAAATCTTCCTCTCAGCTCTAAATTCAAATTATACGACGGACGTACCGGTTTACCTTTTATGAATGAGGTATTCTGCGGTTACATCTACATGTTGAAACTCGCTCACTTGGTGGACGACAAGATCCACGCTCGTTCTACCGGACCTTACTCCTTGGTTACTCAACAACCACTCGGAGGAAAGGCTCAATTCGGTGGTCAGCGTTTGGGAGAGATGGAGGTCTGGGCTCTCGAAGCTTACGGCGCTTCTCATACTCTTCAGGAACTTCTCACTATCAAGTCCGACGATATGCTCGGAAGAGCGAGAATCTACGAAGCGATCGTTAAAGGGATCCACTCCATTAAACCTGGAATTCCGGAATCCTTCAACGTGTTGGTGCAGGAACTCAGGGGTCTTGCATTGGATATCGTCATCACAGACTCGGAAGGTAACAGCGTTGATATCTCCGACTACGAAGACGAATATTCCAAGAGCAAGAAGAAGATTAAGTTCGAAACGATCGAGAACGCCTAAGGGAAGAAAGGTAGCATGAGATCCAATAACGATTTTGAATCAATAACAATCAGATTAGCGTCTCCGGAAAGGATCAAAGAATGGTCTTACGGAGAAGTCAAAAAACCTGAGACAATCAACTACCGTACTTTAAAGCCCGAGAGAGACGGTCTTTTCTGTGAGAAAATTTTCGGAACCACAAAGGACTGGGAATGTTACTGCGGAAAATTCAAGTCCATCCGTTACAAGGGTGTGGTTTGCGACAAATGTGGTGTTGAGGTAACTCACTCCAAAGTTCGTCGCGAGCGTATGGGTCATATCGAGCTTGCTGCTCCTGTTTCTCATATCTGGTACTATCGTTCCGTTCCTTCCAGAATGGGACTTCTCTTGGACATGACCATCAATCAGCTCAAGAGCGTTCTTTATTTCGAAAAATATGTGATCATCGATCCGGCTGATACCGGAAGAAATCGCGGCGAATTAATCGATGAGGAAGAATATCACGCATACCTAGACGAATACGGCGACAAGTTCGTTGCAGGTATCGGCGCGGACGCGATCAAAGAACTTCTTTCTCGTATCGACGTTGACGCGGAAGCTCGTATCATCCGCCAAAAGATCCAAGAAAAAGAAAAGATCTCCGATAAAAGAATTCTAAAACGTTTGGAAGTATTAGAAGCTTTCCGCGATTCAGGAAACCGTCCTGAGTGGATGGTTCTGGATGTGGTTCCTGTCATTCCTCCTGAACTTCGTCCAATGGTTCAGTTAGAAGGTGGACGTTTTGCTACCTCCGACTTGAACGATTTATATCGTCGTGTTATCAACAGAAACAACCGTCTAAAACGCCTTCTCGCGTTAAAAGCTCCTGAGATCATCGTTCGTAACGAAAAACGTATGCTCCAAGAAGCGGTAGACGCGTTATTCGATAATAGCCGCCGCAAACGTACCGTAAAAGGTAAGGGTAACAGACCTCTTAAATCCATTTCAGACATGTTGAAAGGAAAGCAGGGACGTTTCCGCCAGAACCTACTCGGTAAGCGTGTGGATTATTCCGGTCGTTCCGTTATCGTAGTCGGTCCTGAGCTGAAATACCACGAGATGGGTCTTCCTAAGAAGATGGCTCTCGAGCTATTTAAACCTTTCATCATGAAACGTTTGGTGGATCTGGACCTGGCTCCTAACATCAAATCCGCTAAGAAAAAAGTAGAAGCGGAAGAAAAAGAAGTTTTCGACGTTCTGGAAACCGTAGTGAAAGAGCACCCGGTTATGTTGAACCGTGCTCCTACTCTTCACCGTTTAGGGATCCAAGCATTCCTTCCTGTGTTGGTTGAAGGAAAAGCGATCAAACTTCACCCTCTTGTATGTCACGCGTTCAACGCTGACTTCGACGGGGACCAGATGGCGATCCACGTTCCGCTGACTCCAAAGGCGCAGTTGGAAGTATGGATGCTTATGCTTTCTCCTCACAATATCCTGAACCCTGCAAACGGACACCCGATCTGCGGACCTACTCAGGATATCGTACTCGGAATTTATTATCTAACTTCCGAACTTCCAACCGAAGCGGGAGTTCCTCTTAAATCGTTCGCGAACCTGGATGAGGTTACTTACGCGATCGACCGAGGAGTGATAGAATATAGAACTAAAATTTCCGTTCTTCACCAAGGAAAGATCCTGGAGACAACTGCAGGTCGTTTGATCTTCAATACCGTCCTTCCGGAAGGATATCCTTATGTGAACCGTGCTCTCTCCGATAAAGAGACGAACAGGATCATTGCGGAAGTTTACGAGAAATACGGACCGGCTCAAACCGTTCTGATGCTGGACGATATTAAAAAATTAGGATATCGTTATGCTACAATATTTAGCCCGACTATTTCTATCGAAGACATCCGAGTATCTCCGGGTAAAGTTACTTTAGTTGGCGACGCTAACAAAGAAGTAGAAAGAGCCGACGGAGAATATCGTAAAGGTATCATCACTAACGAAGAACGTAAGAAAAAAGTGATCGAGATCTGGACTAAAACCAACGATCTCATCACGGACTCCATGTTCAAAGAACTAGAGAAGGATAAAGGCGGCTACAATCCTGTCTTCATCATGGCGGCTTCCGGCGCTCGTGGATCTAAACAACAGATCCGTCAGTTGGCCGGTATGCGTGGTCTGATGGCGAAACCTTCCGGAGAGATCATCGAATTGGCGATCCGTTCCAACTTCCGCGAGGGATTGAGCGTTCTTGAATTTTTCATCTCCACTCACGGCGCTCGTAAAGGTCTTGCGGATACGGCGTTAAAAACCGCTGACGCAGGTTACCTGACTCGTCGTTTAGTGGATATTTCACAAGACGTGATCGTAGCGGAAGAAGATTGCGGAACCGAAGAGTGTATCACGCTCGGAACCGTCAAAGAAGGGGAGAACGTTATCGTTTCTCTGAGCGACCGTGTATTCGGACGTTACACTTCCGAGGATATCGTCGACCCAGTTACCGAAAGTGTGGTTTATCCGAAAGGATCTTTGATCACAAGAGAAGTTGGGCAAAAATTGGAGAACCTTGGTTACGAAAAAATCAAAGTTCGTTCTCCACTTACCTGCGAAGCTCGTTGGGGAATTTGTATTAAATGTTACGGAATGGATATGGCTCGTCTGACTCCTGCGGAGATCGGAGAAGCGGTCGGAACCATCGCGGCTCAGTCCATCGGACAACCTGGAACTCAGCTTACAATGAGAACATTCCACATCGGTGGTGCCGCTTCCGCAAAAGTACAAGAGAAAGAACACAAAGTGGGTTACCGCGCGGTAGTTAACGCGATTAACGGTAGAACATTACAAACTCCTGATAGAGGTTTGATCTTCTCTCGTCGTGGTTCCATCGTAGTACAAAGATTGATCCAACAGTTCAATTCCTCCGACCTAACCAACTTAAGGGTTGAGAACGGACAAAAAGTGGATAAAGGAGAGTTGGTTGCAACTCTTGCGTCCGGAGAGAATGTCACTTCCGATGCTCCGGGAACGGTAAAAATTGCGGACGGTCTCTTCCGAATTCTGGGAGAGGAAGCGGTTGTTCCTGTAAAAACTTCCACCACTCTGAACGTAAAAGTCGGACAGATCACAGAAGCGAATCAGGCATTAGGAGAATTCGACCCGTTCAACGAGATCGGCGTTACCGAGATTGAAGGAATCGCCTCTTGGGTGGATCTGGAAGTCGGTAAGAACGTTCGTAGGGACGAGGACGTTAAAACATCTAACGTTATTTACAAAGTAATCGAGCAACGTAGGGAAAAATTGATCCCAAGGATCGTGGTAACTTCCGGCGGAAGCAAGGAAGAATATCTGGTTCCTGTGGATGCGATCATCTCCATCCAAAACGGAGACAAGGTGAAAGCGGGAGATATTCTCTTCAAGATCCCAACTGTTGCCGAAAAAACCCGGGATATTACCGGTGGTCTTCCTAGGGTAGACGAACTTTTCGAAGCTCGTCGTCCTAAAGACGCCACAACTCTTGCTGAAATAGACGGAAAGATCGAAGACAACGGAGAGATCGTAAAAGAAAAACGAGTTCTCTATATCGTTCCGGATAACGAAGAGTTGGATAAAGTAAAAGTAACCATTCCGATCGGAAAACAATTACGTGTTCGTCACGGGGACTTCGTAAAACGAGGAGACCAGTTAGACGATGGAAACTTGGATCCACACGATATCTTGAGAGTAAAAGGTGTAACCGCACTCCAAGTGTATCTGGTCCAAGAGGTCCAAGAGGTTTACAGATTACAAGGGGTGCATATCAACGATAAGCACATCGAAGTGGTCGTTCGCCAGATGATGCGTAAGGTTTTAATCACCGATTCCGGAGACACATCTTTCGTAAACCAACAACAAGTGGATCGTTTCGCTTTCTTGGAAGAAAACAAGAGAGTGATCGCTGAAGGGGGATCTCCTGCTCAGTGTGTTCCGATTCTTTTAGGTTTAACGAAAGCATCTTTGAATACTGAGTCGTTCTTCTCGGCTGCTTCCTTCCAGGAAACAACTAAGGTGTTAACTGACGCAGCAATCAAAGGAAAGACCGATAACTTGATGGGACTTAAAGAGAACGTTATTATCGGTCACATGATCCCAGCCGGAACCGGAATGAGAAAATATCGCGATGTCGCGGTGTTCAAAGAAACTTACGGGGATCTAGATCGTCCTCTGGAAGTGGAAGAGGAAGAAATTCCGATGGCCATTCCGGAAGACAACGAGAATTAAAGGAAAGCTTTACAATAGAGCAGGGTCGGTAGAACTGGTAAAATAGGTCACCGGCCTGCTAAAAAGAAGAAACTCATGCCTACAATTAGCCAACTTATACGTCACGGCAGGAAAAAACAGATTAACAAGTCTAAATCTCCTGCATTAAAAAGTAGCCCCCAACGCCGGGGAGTTTGCACGAAGGTGACTACCTTCACTCCGAAAAAACCGAACTCGGCTTTAAGAAAAGTCGCAAGGGTTCGTTTAACAACCGGTATTGAAGTGACCGCTTATATTCCCGGTGAGGGACATAACCTGCAAGAGCACAACGTTGTTCTGATCCGCGGGGGAAGGGTAAAAGACCTTCCAGGGGTTCGTTATCATATTATCCGTGGTACCTTGGATACTCTTGGTATCGATAAACGTCGTAAGGGTCGTTCTAAATATGGAACGAAAAAACCTAAGGCGTAAGGGAGTTATTAGGAATGTCTAGAAGAAGAGGAAAAGTAGAACCACGCAAGATCCAGCCGGATTCGGTTTATGGAGATGCAAACATCGCGAAGTTTATCAACTGCCTGATGTTGGACGGAAAAAAATCCGTAGCAGAATCTTTATTTTATGATGCTCTGGATCTGGTCCAAAAAAAGACCGGAAACGATCCTTACGTTACTTTTAAAGAAGCATTAGAAAACGTTAAACCGCAAGTGGAAGTAAAATCCCGTCGTGTGGGTGGTGTGACTTACCAAGTTCCTATCGAAGTTCGTCCTGAAAGACGTTTAGCTCTTGGGATCAGATGGTTGATCCGTTATTCCAGAGAAAGAAACGAAAAAGGTATGGCCAACAAGCTTGCTGCAGAATTTATCGAGGCTCAAAAAGGCACCGGAGCAGCAATCAAGAAGAAGGAAGATATCCGAAAAATGGCAGATGCGAACAAAGCATTCAGCCACTATCGCTGGTAAAAATCTTTTATTCACAAACGTCCGCGGTTGCATGAGACCGCGAACAGGTTTTATGAAGGGACTCCGAAAGAGTCCCTTTTTTATTTTTGTCTTTTTCGACCGATTTTTAGCGGAGTAGATTTCTATTTTTTTTGGGCGGGATAGCCATTAACCGTAACACATTTCCAACTGAACAGCAGGACACTGTAATCAGTATGATACATTTCTACATCGCTAAGCCCTTGTGTTCCTTTAGGGGATAGTAGTAACGCTTCTTTAAATGCATCTTTTAATGTTCCCTTGCCAAAGACGAAGATTGGAAAAAAAGGTCCATAATATGTACAACTTTTCCCTTCTACCCGCTCTTCCTTTAGGTTTTTGTAATCCTTGAAACCTTCGGCTGCAATAAAAGTCCCGGAAGATTCCCACGGGATTGAAATACATCCATAATAACTTAAGAGTATAAATATTGAGATTAGGATTCTTTGCTTCATTCTTTTTCGCCTATTACGGAAACACAACTTACAAGTTGACCCTCTGTAGATTCGTGAAAGATTCCCGCTCGAAAATTTTTCAGCCCTTTCAGCTTCGCGTCCTGTAGAACTTGACCGATCTCTGAATACATATTATCCGGACCGATTATAGTCGCACAACGCCCCTTGAATTTTAAAGCTCCATTTGCTGGATCTATTTTTGTGGGGCTCATTTCTACGTAGGAGAGCTTTCCGTATCGGACAGTTGAACAACCTAAGATCAAAAGGCTGAGAAGAACATTTAATCCAATTAGAAGGTATTTGTTTTTCATTATTTTACTCAGATTTTTTTGGAAGAAACACTAATGAGCTATTCCCATAAGTAAATGATAATTCTAATTTTCTGCCACACAGCGAACTTTTATTCCAGAGGAAGTAGACTTTGCCGTAAAGGGAACTTCATCGATTGAAGAGGTTGTAAGGGCATTTGAGGGAATATTAGGAAACGTTGTGGAGGTCCAAAGGATTTGTTTTTCGACCGTTCCAGGAAATAAGGAATCAGGCAGACCATAAGTATGTATGCTGGACATAAGGAAATAGATCTCTTTGACAGAGGGTACACGCCAATTCGTTTTTCCGGCAAAGTCCAATGTTTCACAAGAATCCAATGCTTGCTGCCAAGTCATATTGTTTGGGGTTCCGGTACAAACTAAATCATCTGATTCGCCCTGGGCGCATTTTTTAATGATAAGTCCAGAATATTGCTCCGATATTGTTCCATCTCCCAGATCCGCAAATTCGGCAAATGGTATCTGAGGTCCTGATACACACCGGATCCCGGCAGTACTTATACTCACATCCCAGTCTATTGTTCCTCGATCTTGCGCATAAACATATTCACCTTGTAAATGACGAACTGGAGTATCCGTCCAAAATGATCCTCCGCCAATCGGTAGGTTTGGAAAGTAGGTGGAAGGCAAAGTTTGGCCTGAAGTAATATTGTAATCAAAAATGAGAATCGCTTCTCGAACGGAAGGTAGTCTCCAAGATCGTCCTGCGATTGTTAGTTGAGAGCAGAAGGAATTCGCATATTCCCATGTTACGGATGCATAATTTGTTCCTAAACAATTGGTCCCGTCCCATACCTGTGAGGCCTCACATCTCGTCCAAACAAGTTTGGAGCTAGTTTCCGTAACCGTTTCTCCGCCATCTGTAATGGTTAGATTGTAAGGGGCCGGTGTATCTATATATTCTCCATCCTCTCCGGTCCCAGCACAAGAGCGTACCGTCCCGGAGGTATCGTAACAGATCGATTGGTTCGTATCTGGTAACTGAAAAGAGGAAGAAGTGGGGACCGCGGAGGCGGAATCCATTAAACTAAGCAAAAGTCCTGATTCCGCTTTGTTCGGGTCCTTACTACAATGAAAAAATCCTGCTAATGTTGTGAAGATTAAAGACATATAGAGAGATTTTCTATAAAAGTATCTCAATCTACATGTTTGGTTTTCAGTTTCGCACATACGTATTTCCAAAATGTATATTTTACCATTCTCGAATATAGGAAAAAAGAGAACTCGCAAGCATCTATTTAGGTTTCGTATCGAAGCTTCTGTCCGCATGGACCCGGAGAAACACAAATTCCCTGATTGAATTTGATTTAAGAAAGTTTCGATAGATTTTTTTTTCTGAACTCGTCCGGAGTTATACCGAATTTCTTTTTAAATTCCTTGTACAAGGTCGAGCGGGAGGAAAAACCTAAACTATCCGAAATGGAAATGATACTTCGATCCGGTTCCTCCAATAGAACTTTACTTGCTTCTTGGATGCGTATTCCCGTGATATATGTGTAAAAATTCTGCTCATAAATGGAATTCAAAAATTCCGAAAGTTGGTGCCTAGATAAGCCGACCATGGAAGAAAGCCGTTCTAATCCGAGATCTTCGTCACAAAAGATCCTTTCCTTCACCATTAGCTCCGATAGTTTATCGCTGATTTCTTGTATATCAATTCCCTTTAGTCTCCCCGTATTTCGAACATTGGTAAAAGAACGTTTGCTCTTTTTACTTTCTGCAGCTATCTTTGTGATCCCTAGGAAGAACAGAATGTATTCCGAAATATAACCGATATAGGGAGCATTTCGTGTAAAATCATTTGCCGGGATCCCGTACATTCCGGAAAGTTCGAAGATATTAATACAAAGCGCGGAAATAATTATACCGGAAGTGGAAAACAACGCCGGGCGAAATCCTTTCCTGAGAAGAAATAAACCCGATCCAATAATCAGCAGAGTAGTGGACATTAAATTTATTTTCCCGCCATTTTCCAAAGGAAAAGCAGGGAATTCCGGAATCCAAACGCAGATTAAAGGGATACAATTAAATACTAACAAAACTTTGGAAATATTTTCGCCTAACGGAAGTTTTTCGCTTAAATTCAAAAATTTACGGATAAAATGCAGCAACAGAATTATATAAAGGAAGGCAAATGAGAACATAAGTTTACTATTATATTCATTTTTAGGTAAAAAATATTGCGCGTATCCTTCCGTAAATGCTGAATAAAGGGTTATACAAACTACAAGTGTTGAGTAGAATAATACCAATTTGTTTTTGGTTCGGTACCAATATACTCCGCATACGAGGAGGATTAAGGAGGCAATCTGTAAATAGGCAGGAAATAGAGTGAACGGAAATTTATCTCGTTCCAGGAAACCTTTTTCGGTATCCAAATGAAAGGAAAGGAACTTATCCGCCCAGGATTCGATTCTCACAAGTAATTTATATTCTTTACCCGTCGGTATACTGACTCTCATTGCATGGATTCGGTCCTTGATCTGTCTAGGAGAATCATTCTCCTTCCATCCGATCGACCCGAGCTTTATAGGATTACCTTTACTAACGTCGAAAAGATCTATTCTATCTAACCAAGGGTATTCGGATACGAAGATCCATTCTTCCTGTTTGGACTGATTGTATATTTTGATTTCAATCCAGGCTTCCTCAGGCCCGGTCCCGAGACTGATTTGTTTCGCATGGATTTGATTCGATTTCGATCTACCGAGGAAGTTTGCTGCGTTGTCGGGGGATTGGGGAGGAACAAAAATCAAATATTTGGCGGTCGGTAGAATTGCGAATGAGTTTTTCGAATCATCTAAAATTAAATTTTCATTTATATTATTCTCGGAAGATTTACAGAAAGTAAAACTTATCATCAGGATCGATATGATAACGAGCAAAAAAGGGCGCATATTGAATATATACTCCTCAAAGATAGGAAATGGACATTAATTATTCTAAATTTAGCCTCCCAAGAGAACGATCGTCAAACAATGGATTGTTTTCGTCTGCTCTAAAGAACAATTCAAGATTTTTCCGGACCCTGAGATGTGAAAAATTGCGATCTAAACGTTAGATTTTTTTTCTACTGTTAGACACAAAACACTTTGTCAGGGGTATGTTACAAGCTGCGATTACCTTTAATACAGTACTCTATACGCTCCCTGCGTTCCGGCAGGTACGTCTTTGATCGGCTCGAATTTTAAACCTGTATCCTGTGCATTATCAAAAACGGTTTGTGTGACGAGTATCTCTCCTGCTTCCGCTGTATCCTCCCCTAGTTTGCTAGCGGTATTAACTTCGGAACCGAAAACGTCCGAATCTCCAATTTTCAAAACCTTTCCGTAACCGAGTCCGACACAAAGTAGTATTTTCTCTTCTGGGATCTTGTCTTTGTTGTATTCTAATAATTCCTTTTGCATTCGGATTGCCGCCTGAAGTCCCTTGGCTACGTTCCTGAAGATGACTAAAAAGCTATCCCCTTCTGATTTTAGAAGTATCCCATCATGATCCTCTATGATAGGCACTAAAACCCTTTCGGACTCGTGTATGGTTTGCAGAAAATGAATGATTCCGAATTTTTCAACACCTCTGGAAAATCCGGAAAGGTCGGTAAACATGATACACCAAACTTCTCCGAATAGATCCCAGATCCGGGCATCAATTTTTTCCTTATCGGCGCCGGGTTTTAATCTTTCTAAAACTAGGTTTTCCAATCTGTCTTCGGATGCGCTTGCGAATATACTTCTTTTGAATGCCATTAGAATCGATTAGTGGAACGTTTTGTACCGGATTCGTCGACTTATTTTTTGAAAGACTAAATCTTTAAAATCGGTTATTCTTAAGAGGGAAGGTTGGAATGAGATTCGTTTGTGAACTAAGTTGGGAATACTGTGTATCCGGTTTTGCTCTTCACCAATTAAAAATGAATTTCCTGCGCTATTATCCTATCGCCGGTCTTGCATTTCTGGTCTTCTGGGTTTGGAAAAAGGACTTTTTTCAGAAGTTCAGGATCCAAAAAGATTTTCCAAATAAAGAAAGGATCATTTTCGAACTAAAGCAGTCTGCGATCACTTTGATCATGTTCAGTGCTATCGCTGTTTCGGTCTATATCCTCGGAAAATTAAAGATCCTTCATCTCAAAACGTATAAGGATTTCGCAGAGTACGGATTGCCTTACGCTATATTCAGTTTTATTTTACTCACGATCTGGCATGAGACATGGTTTTATTGGGCTCATCGGATCATGCATCATCGAAAAATTTATCCTTACGTCCATTCTATCCATCATAGATCGGTGAATCCTTCCCCCATGGCAGCTTATAATTTTCATTGGGTAGAGGCTTTTCTTGAAGGTGTGTATGTAGTTCCCGCTCTTTGTATTCTACCTCTTCATTTTTACGTTTTTCTAATCCACACTTTTTATGCTATGATCATGAATATATGGTGGCACCTAGGGTATGAATTCTTTCCTAAAGGATGGACGACACATCCGATCTTGAAATGGATCAACACATCTACCCACCATAATCTTCATCACCAGAAGTTCCATGGGAATTACAGTCTCTATTTTAATTTCTGGGACAGGATCTTAGGGACAAATTTTAAGGATTATTCCGAAATTTTCGAGAATAGTGTAGGTCCGGATAAAAAGGAGGAGATGTCCGTTACCCCCTCCACCTACTTGCAAAAATCTTAATTTATTCTTTGATTCTGACTTTTAGGAATCTTCGTCTAAGGCGTATTTCTTCTTCCAGTGATTTCGATAAGGCCGCGAATTTTTTATTTCGGAGATCCACATTTTTCACTAATGTTTGGTACATCGGATTGATCTTTCCGTCCGGGACTAAGAAGCTCGGCTTTATTTCTCCTTCCGTATATACTTTAAAAGAGGCAACGTTGGCGTCTTCGTCTATGAAAAGTACCGCTCCTCCGTGAGAGGACATCGGTTGGACGGTATCGACCACCCAACCTCCCGTATTGAAAACTTCTTTGCCTGAAATTGTTAACCCTAAGTCCTGGGTTTCCACGGCGAACGGTTTATGTGTATGACCGAAAATGAACGTATAATCTTTTGGGAATTCTCTTTTACTTTTTTTAGTCTCTGCTTTCCATTGTGCTGGAAGAGTGTCTCCAAGGTAAGAGTCCATGTTGTGGATTACTTCTTCGCTTAGTACGGAATTGGACATCCCTCTTTCTGCCTGCCCTACCTTTACAACGACCTTGGTAAGAATGTAAGAAAAACCTTTGTATAGAAGCCATTTGATCCCTAATATTCGAAGTAAAAAAGGAAGATTCAAATTTCTTAATAGATATGCCGATACGTTTTGCGCTAATTTACCTACTGCTTTAGCATCCTGAAGCATATCGTAAATCAATCCGATCCCGGTTCCCACTTTTCCGGATCTTCCTAATGTAGACCAGAAGAAGTCGATCCATGCAAAATTTTCCCGTTCAAGAACGTAAATGGATTTTGGAGAGGTGATTTCTTTAGCCCTTTTAAATGGGTTATAGTCGTTCATTTTGCTCCAGACGGAACGGCTACGTTTTGGCGCTTCGGGATCCTCATCAATATCCGGGAGCAAGATCCTCTGCATTGTACTCATCAAAGAATAGATGTTTTCCAAAAAATGTCCGTGAGTTAAGAATACGGAACGTTTTCCGTTTTTAGCAGGGATCTCTAAATTCGGATAAGCGATCACCGCTTCGGCTTTTTTTAACTTTTTATTTCTTCTTAAAATTCCCGTAAGTAGATCGGATTGGATGAAGTCCGGATTTACCATCTTTGTGGTGTGCCAAGTCTGATTGATATACTGATTCGGCTTTAAATTTGCAATATATTCCATGTACTGCTTTTCTCTCGCTGTTTCCCAAAGATGGTGATCATGGTTTCCCGGAATATAGAGAATACTCTCCGAAAAATGACGTTTTGTTTCCTTATATGCGACCTCTAAAAATCTTTCGAAGGTCATAGAGGCTTCGTTGATATCGCCTAATGCTAATTCAAGAACGTCGCCTAATAAAATGAATTGTGGAGGTTTAGCGGAACCGTTAACCGAATGAACGATATGTTTTAAACAGTTTATGAGTTCTGCAAGCGCCGGAGAAGTTTTCTGCGGATTTACTTTGAATTTATCCGAATCTTTTACGGGGTCCGGGAACTCTTCAATGTATGTAAGTAAACTGTTATATGCTCCCAGATGAATGTCGGAGATGACGATGTATTTAATTTTACTATTAGGCATTTAGGATGTGAATCATTCAAAAAACGTTAATAAAATCAATTAATTATTGCTATTTTTGGGTAAATGCGGCAAATAAGTAGATTTTTCGACGTTAGGAGGCCTACTTGAAATTTTACGAGGCTATAATAATCGGAACCGGATTCGGCGGTTCGATCAATGCCTGTCGTTTGTCTAAAAAATGGCCAGGCAAAGTTTTAGTACTCGAACGAGGGAAAGAATATCCTAAAGGGTCTTTTCCTAGGTCTCCGGAAGGAATGTCCAAAAACTTCTGGAACATCCCAGAAGAAGGCCCTATACCTAGATCTTCCAAGTTCAAAAGAGCAGGCAGGCAAACCGGATTATTCGATATTCGTAATTATCCAAAACTAGATGTAGTTCTTTCCGCAGGTTTAGGAGGAGGTTCCTTGATCTATGCGAACGTGTTTTTGGAGCCTCCCGATCATATTTTTGATCATCGCTGGCCGGAAACTGTTAAAAAGAAACATTTAAAACCTTATTATAAAATAGTAAAAGAAGTTTTAGGTTCCAGACCAATCCCGGACAATGGAGAAGATAGGCGTAAAGTAGTCCGCACGGAATTATACGAACATTTTGCAAAGCAAGAATCCAGGATTTCCAAAAGAGCGGACATTAACGTATTCTTCGGTAACGATTTTAAAAAACCGACTCCAATAGGGGTCCAGGAAAAAAACCGTTTCGGAGCGATCCAAACTTCCTGTACATACTGCGCAGAATGTGATGTAGGATGTAATACCCATTCTAAAAACACTTTGGATCTGAATTATCTTTTTGTAGCTAGGAACTCCAACAAGGCAGAGATCAAGACGGAACACCTTGCTACTAAGATTGTTCCTTTGAATAGCAGAGGGGAGGAAGACCCTTCCCAATCGGGTGAGCATGGTTATAGAGTTCATTATCTAAATCTACAGAATGGAAACACCATCAAGTCTTTTGCGGATACAAAACGTATCGTGGTTTCTGCGGGAACTTTAGGGTCTACGGAACTTCTACTAAAATGTAAAACAAAGTTTAAGACCTTGCCTAAGATCTCGGACAAATTAGGGACTCAATTCTCAGGGAATGGGGATTTCCTTTCTTTTGCGGCTAAGGGAAAGAAGCCGGCTGATCCGAATTACGGTCCGGTTATTACTCAGTATACGGATTATAATTTATTCTCAGGTTTCGATCCCAAAAAAGCGTTCTTACTGGAAGATGCAAGTTATCCGGTATTTGCTTCCTATTTCGTCTCGGGTGCTATTCCTATTATATTCAAATTGAAGTATATTCTTCATTTTATAGGGGAACTTTTCAAGAGTATCATAAACGGGAAAATTTTCGGTAGAGTGGGATTTCTGATGAGCGAAGCTTTAAAAGGAGATCTTTCCTACACATCTGCGGTACTTCTTTGTATGGGTATAGATACTTCCGATGGAAAGATGTATTTGGATAAAAAGGGAAATTTGCAGATCCATTGGCCTCAGAAGGAGAACATAACACTTTATAACTCTATAATGGATGTGAACAAGAGGTTCGCTAAATTTACGGATGCAAAGACCAGATTCCCTATGCCGACTTATTCCTGGCCGGTCCGTAATAACGTTACCGTTCATCCGCTTGGTGGTTGTATCATAGGGTCTTCTGCCGGCACGGGAGTCTGTTCTTCGGAGCCGAAAACTTTCGGTAAGGTTTTCGGATACGAAGGTTTATATGTTGCGGATGGAAGTTTATTGCCAACCGCAGTTGGCGCCAACCCTTCTATGACCATCTCCGCTCTTTCGGAAATGGTGGCCGAAGGAATTACAGGCAAGAAGCCGAATGCAAGTTTAAGGTAGGATATTCGATTGGCTACAGCGACGAAAAAAAAATCAAAAAAAAGTGCCGGCAAATCTAAGCCCGGCAAAACAGGAGTCAATTCTCATCCGGTAAGTTTGGAATTCACGGAGGAAATGAAAGGTTTCGTTTCCATGCCGGGATCTTTTAATTATCAAGAAGATTACGCTGCCGGGAAAAAGGCAGGCAATTATCTGATGTTTCACTTAACGATCCGAGTGAACGATACTCAGTTTTTTGTGTATGATCCGGACGAAACCGGTGAAGCCATCGGTTGGGTGGAATGTCAGCCTCTAGGCGGAAGATTCGAAGTGGAAAAAGGGGTTTTCAATTGTTTCGTGGATTACGGAAAACCTTCGGCTAACGAAAAACATATGAAATACCGTTTGTTCTTAAAGAACAAAGCCGGGAAAAAAATAACTTTAAACGGATTTAAGAAGGTAGTAGACGACGGTATCTTGAATATCTGGAGAGACACTTCTACACTTTATACCACGGTATTTGAAGGATACGTGGATGAAAAAGCGGAACCTAAAGCAAAGGTTTTGGCGAAAGGTATCCTGCATATATTAGAAAAAGATTTTATTAAGCAGATGACTACTTTCAAATCCAATGGTCGTACTTTTTCCGAGAGAAAAGACGCTCTGTTTAGATTCGGTGAGTTATTTTTAGGAAATTTATGGGAAATTTACGGGGCCCAGTTCAGAAAAGCGGAACCGGAGTTATGGAGAGAAAGAGATATTCCGGTATTTACCCTGGAAGGAGTCAAAAATTCCAAAATCACTTTTCATCCATTCACTACCGAGGATAAGATCGCTCTCAATTTAGTTCGTTTTCAGAAGAAAGAAAGTAAGGACGTCGTAGTGCTGATGCACGGACTCACTACTTCTACGGATATGTTCGTTATGCCCGAACATAAAAATTTGGTGACATATCTGCATGAAAACGGATTTACCGATGTTTGGAGTTTCGACTGGAGGGGAAGTTTACGTTTTAATTATAATCTTTTTCCTCATAGATATACTCTAGATGATATCGCTCTATATGATGTACCGGCGGCTTTAAAAGTAGTTAAAGACGCGGTTGGTGCGGGGAAAAGGATCCATTTTGTTGTACATTGTGTGGGTTCCATTTCATTTTTCATGAGTTTGTTCGGAGGAAAAATAGACGGAGTCACTAGTGTCGTCTCGAATAGTGTGTCTCTGACACCTAATGTACCGACTTGGTCTAAGATCAAATTGGCATTCTCTCCTTTTTTGATGGAGTCTATTTTCAGATTTCCGAATGTGAATCCTCGTTGGTATTATCTTCCCGGCTTGGCTTCAGGAAAACTATTGTCCAGATTCGTGAGCCTTTTTCATCACGAATGCGACGAGCCTGCTTGTCATATGCTGAGTCTGATGTGGGGAACCGGCTGGCCTGCCTGTTATGAGCACGCAAATCTTCCGGATATCACTCATAGAAGGGTAGGGGATCTATTCGGAGCGACTTCTATGAACTATTATCGGCATATCAGAAAGGCTGTGGGTCGTAAGTCCATGATCAAATACAGGCCTACTGATATTCGATACGATTCTTTGCCGAATAATTATCTGGATAAGGCTTCCGAGGTCAAAACGCCTGTCTTATTCATGACCGGCGACCAGAACAAAGTATTCAAAGATTCTAATATTATAGCTTATGAAACATTAAATCGTTTGAATCCGGGAAATAAAAACGAACTGTTTATCGCCGAGGGTTATGGCCATCAAGACACTTTAATGGGGAAAAAGAGCGATACGGACGTATTCCCTAGAATAGTGGAGTTCCTACGTAAGAATTCCAACGGAGTGAAAAAAGGGTAAGTATGTCGAAGGGAAACCGACCAGTCGTTTTTCTAACGGGAGCAGCAGGGGGGATCGGTAGGGAAACCGCGGCCCTTCTTTCCGAAAAAGGGTACCTTCTTTTTTTGACGGATTTGCAGAAACAATCTTCCGAACTGAAGAAGTTTGCAGAAACATTAGGAAAAGATCATATTGTTTTCGCTTGTGATATTTCTAAGGCAGCGGATTCGGAAAAGGCGATCAAAGAATGTGTAAAACAATTCGGAAAGATCGACGTGCTTGTGAATAATGCGGGGATCATGAGACCTTCTAAATTCGAAAATCTTACTCAAGACGAAATAGACGAACAGATAGAGATCAATATCATAGGCACAATTCGATTGACTAAATTAGGGTTGCCTCATCTTAAAAAGTCGAAAGGTAAGTTAGTAATCCTATCTTCTTTAGCTGGAATAGTTCCCGCGCCTCATCATTCTATTTATAGTGCGACCAAGTTTGCGCTTAGAGGGTTTGCTTTAAGTTTGTATCTAGAATGGAAAGAGATCGGAATACGAGTTAGTTCCATTCTTCCCGGCACAATACAATCTCCAATGACCAAATATATGGCATCTAGGGATAGTTCTCCGATGGCTTATATAAACCCGCCTTTACCACCTTCGGCTGTTGCAAAAGGAATTTGGAAGGCAATCCAAACGGATAAGGCAGAGATCTACATTCCTTATTCTCAAGGGCTACTGGCTAGAGTTGCGTTATTATTCCCTTCCTTATTGTCTTTGATCTATCCGATCATGGCTAAAAAAGGAATCCGAAATTTCGAATCATGGAAAAGAAAAGGAGTTTTTGACTGATAGCGAATCAGAAATTATCTTCGCTTAACTCTTTTAATTTTTGATTCATTTTTATATGTGAATTACGTACTGCGGTTTGGATATGCGAATTAAATAAAGAAGGCATGATCCCGGTTAAGATCGCAGTATGACTGAATTTGGTGCGGCCGGGAGTTATCTTTTCGAAAGTGAATCGATGATCTCCGGCAAACATATATTTGAAAAAGAGAGGAAAGGCTCCTTTCCAGGATATGGATTTAGAGTCGGTGAGTTCGTATATCAACGCTTTGGTTGGTAGATACACTCCCGTAAAATAATAATCGAAAACAATAATCGTTCCGCCTTTCGCTGGTTTGCCGAGGATCCTTTTTAAGAAAGGATTCCAGGAAGGAAATTTAGGGAAATCGGTAAAAATGCTCCAAATTTTTTCAGGGGATGCCTGGATTTCTATCGAGGTGACGATTGTTTGAGGATTCATTCGTCACATATCTGATGTTCTATCTGAAAAATGTCCATCTAATAAATGTTTAAAATTTGGTAAATTATGAATTGTAAAAGTTTTATTCTCTATATCGTTTTCACCGCGTTATTGGTGGGTTCTTCTTTATCAGCAGATGATAAAATACGCGTTAGCAAAGATATTGAACGACTACCTTTGGGTAAGGGAGTTTATTATCTGGAAGACCCGGAAAGGAAATTAACTTTCGAAGATATTACCAAGCCCGATGTGGGATCAAAATTTATCAAATCCGATAAGGATTCTTTGGATTTCGGCCAATTGAATTATAATTACTGGTTTCGATTAAGTTTTGAAAACGATACTCCTGAATCCGTTTCCAAATTGATCGAGATAAATTACAGTAATATTGATATAGTACAATTTTATAAACCTAATCTGGATGGAACTTATTCTAAAGAAGAAAGCGGGATGCTTTTTCCTTTTTCTGCCAGAAGTTTCAAAAATCGCAATTTCGTTTATCAGATCGATCTACAACCCGGGCAACAAAAAACTTATTATTTGATGACATGGACCAGCGGTGGTTTGAATATTCCTCTTACACTTTGGGATAAGGAGACCTTCTCGCAATACAACGCCGATGTGCAGCATGGTTTAGGTTTATATTATGGAGTGATGATCGTAATGATCCTCTATAATATTTTTATCTTTTTCTCCGTAAGAGATGTAAGCTATTTTTACTACGTATGTTATATCCTCGGTTTTTTAGGGATACAGATGGTGCTCACGGGGCATGGTTTCCAATACCTATGGCCAACATTTCCGTTTTTACAAAGGAATTTTTACGTAGTATTTACGGGGATCTGTATGGCCTCCGTTCTCCTATTTACAAAAAGGTTTTTGAATACAAAGGAAAATGTTCCGAAATGGTTGGATAAATCCATGAAGGCCCTGATTGTCGCCCATGGATTGATCGTTCTGACTCCTTTGGTTTTACCTCCGGAGATTACGGTAAAATTAGCGTTGGTCCTGACCCTTCCGGTTCTGATCTTTATTCCTACCGCTACCGTGATCAGCTTCTTGAAAAAGTTCCGTCCGGCACGTTATTTTCTTTTGGCTTTCACTGTTCTTACCATTTCAGGAACGGTAGTGGTCCTTCGTTTTATCAATGTTTTGGGTTCTACCTTCTTGACCGAATACGGATTGTATCTGGGTTCTACTATGGAGGTTATTCTTCTTTCCATCGCTTTGGCGGACCGTATCAATATTATGAAAAAGGAAAAGGAAGAAGCCCAGGCAAGGACTTTGGAAATGCAAAAGATACTCACTGAGTCTTACGCTAGATTCGTTCCGAAAGACTTTTTAGCCAATTTAGGAAAAGACTCCATTTTGGATGTAAGACTTGGGGATCAGATCCAGAAAGAGATGGCTGTTCTATTCAGCGATATCCGTTCTTTTACCACTTTGTCCGAACAAATGACTCCGGCAGAAAATTTTAATTTTATTAATTCTTATTTAAGTAGGATGAGTCCTATCATCCAAAGACATAACGGATTTATAGATAAATTTATCGGCGATGCGATCATGGCCTTATTTCAAAGAAACGTAATAGATGCCGTTTCCGCCGGTGTGGAAATGCAGAGATACCTAAAGGAATATAATGAACATAGACATCGCCAAGGTTATATTCCTATCCAGATAGGTGTCGGTATTCATTCAGGCTCCTTAATGTTAGGAACAATAGGCGCGGAAGAAAGGTTGGAAGGTACGGTAATTTCCGACACGGTCAATCTTGCCTCTAGGATAGAAAGTCTTACTAAAGTATACGGTTCCAGAATTGCTGTCAGTGAAAGTACGATAGAAGAAGTAAAAAAAGACGGCAAATTCCATTTCCGCTTTTTGGATAGAGTTAAAGTAAAGGGTAAACAAAGGCCTGTTTCCGTTTATGAAGTGTTCGACGGAGACGAACCTCAACACCAGGATCTGAAATTAAAGACCAAAGAATCCTACGAAAAGGGTGTAAAGGCATTTTATTCCAACTCATTCGAAGAAGCAAAACAACAGTTTGAGAACGTAATCTCGATCTTCCCGGATGACAAGGCCACTCAACTTTACTTAAAACGTTTATATCCGGTTACTCACGATCGGAAATTGGAAGAAGTCGAAGAATAACCGGCTCCGAACCGACATCATGTACTGAGAAATCATCCGCTATTGGGAACTTGAAAGGACTATTTTATTCTTTCCTAAAGAAGGGAGGAGTAAAATATTCCTACAAAAGTATTCCCATGGATCTTTACCGGGCTTTCGTTCTAATTTTATGTTTTTCGGCCTCGTCTTTATTATCGCAGGAGGCCATTCCATTATCTTCCCAGATAGAACGTAAAAGAATTAGTACTGAGGTCTATTTTTTAGAAGATCCTAATAAGGGTTTAGGGATTGAAAGGGTCTCTTCCGCGGAATATTCGGCTAAATTCAAAAAATCGGATATGGATCCGCTGAACTTCGGACAAACTAACTTCGATTATTGGATCAGGATTACCCTTAAAAACCCAGAAAAGACACAGATCCGAAAAATTTTAGAAGTTGACTATACGAATATAGATCGGGTGGACTTTTATGGGGAAGATTCTTCCGGTAAACAAGAGTTAGTCAATTCGAGTGGGATGGCCTTTCCTTATCCTGTCCGAAAAGTCAATCATAGGAATTTTATTTATACTTTGGAATTCCAACCGGAACAGACCCGCACTTTTTATCTGAAGTTGAACACAAGCGGGGGGTTGGTGTTTCCATTGATCCTTTGGGATCCCGAGACTTTCTATCATCAAAACGCGGATGTACATTTGGGTCTTGGGTTATATTACGGGATCATGTGCGTGATGATCCTTTATCATTTATTGATATTCTTATCTACTCGCGATATCAGCTATCTGTTTTTCGTGACTAATATTTTCGGTTTTTTTGGGATACAATTAGTTCTTACCGGTCACGGGTTCCAATACCTTTGGTCGGAATATCCGGATCTACAGAGGAATTTGTACGTGGTCTTTACCGGGATATGTATGTCTTCTTTGGTTTTATTCGCCCAAAAGTTTTTGAATACCGCGGAAAATATAAATCGTTATTTGAATTATTCTTTGCATTTCACTTGGGTGATCCATGCTCTTCTGACTTTCTCTCCACTATTTTTACCTCCGGAGTTTACCGTAAAAGTAAGTCTTGCTCTGAGTATTCTTGCTCCTTCTTTGGTCTTGATTGCCGCCTCAATTTGTTTTTTTAAAAATTATAGACCCGCAAGATATTTTTTATTGGCATTCAGTTTCTTATGTATATCGGGAATGTTTGTTGTTTTAAAATTCGCGAATTTGGTCGGAGTTTCCAATTGGGCGGATGACGGATTATATATAGGCTCTTCCATGTCCGCTTTGATATTCTCTTTTGCATTGGCTGATAAGATCAATATTCTGAAAAAAGAGAAAGAAGACGCACAACGTAAGATTTTCGAAGCCCAGAAAGAAAATCTGGAAATGCAAAAAACTCTCAACGATTCATTGGAAACCTTAGTGATAGAAAGGACCAAAACTATAGAAGAGCAAAAGTTAGATATAGAAGCTAAGGCGAAATTGATCGAGAAGGACCTTGCTATCGCCGGAAAGATACAATTTTCACTTTTACCTTCCGTTCTTCCTAAAGCGCATAATGTAAGAATTGCATATAGATGTATTCCGATGCTTCATGTGGGAGGGGATTTTGTCGATCTGATCTCCGATCGAACAGGCAGAGCTATAGGGATCTTTATCTGCGATGTTACCGGACACGGAACTGGTGCAGCAATGGTGGCGGCTATGGTCAAGATGGCTCTTGCAGATTGGTCCGACTATTTAAGTGATCCGGGGTACATGCTCGCAAAGATGAGAGCCCAGCTGATGGGGAAACTGAACGGAAATTTTGTGACTGCTACCATGATCACATTCTATCCTGAGTCTGGACGGATCCTAATCGCAAATGCCGGACATCCGGAAGCGATCTTGATCCGTAAATCCAGTGGAAAACATGAGACCTATCGTCCTGCCGGGATTGCGATCAATGAATTCCTATCCACTCCGAATTATCAGACTTTGAAAACCGAATTAAGTAAAGGTGATAAACTTATACTATACACTGACGGCCTTCCGGAAGCAAGATCGAGGGAAGGCGACTTTTATGGAGATGATAGATTTTTAGATCTGCTCAAAAGCTTTTCCGAATTAGAGCCTGAAGTATTTTGTAATTCGGTGATAGGAAAAATCCAACATTTCACTCAAGAGGAACAAAGTTCTCACGACGATATGGCTATGGTCGTTTTGGAATATTTAGGTTAACCTACTTTCTTTTTCATACGCGGCCCTGCCGAAAGGCCTTTACTCGATCCGATATATAAATCAGTTCTTTCGGTAAAATATATGATAAGCTCGAATAATCGTGTTAGAGTATATTGGGATATACTCGTATTCGTTTGAATATTTTGGGCATCCTTGGAGTCTCCTCTCCGGATCGTTATTTCTTACGATCAGAATATACTTCTTACGACTGTTTATTTTTTTATAGATTCAGTCTTTGCGTTGGATATCATTTGGAATTGTTTCACTCCCGAATATAAAGAAGGTAAATGGGTCGTCTTGCGATCACAAGTGATCCGCAATTATCAGACCGGTCAGTCCGAATATATCAGAGCATTGTTACTACTATCGCCACGGTGGGATACGGTGATATCACACCCTCTACGGACATACAAAGAATATATACGATATTTGTTATTATGTTAGGCGCAGGCGTGTATGCAACCGTTATCGGTAATATAGCAAGTATATTAGAAAATATTGATCTAGCTAAAGCGTCCCAAATGAAAAAAATGACCCAAGTGGACTCTTTTCTGAAAGCAAGGATAAAACGGTTTTACTGAATTTGCAAGAAGGTCGGTTTTTCGGTGAGTTGGCCTGGGTAACGGACGAGCATAGACCTGCGACAGTTCGAGCTACGAGCGCCTGTGAAATTTATACTTTAAGTAAGTCGGACTTCGATCATTCTCTGGAGAAATTTTTCGGAATTCAGATCCGCAATAGAAGAATCCGTTGCCAATGTGAAAAAATAACAACTTTAACTTCTCTTTCTTACATCGGTTTCGAAATTACTTGACCGAATCATGGATTCTGCTAAAAAGCACCGGCTGAAATAGGAGATTTTATGCTACCGGTAATACCGCTAAATTATTTGGCAATTTTGGTCGGAGTTCTTGCAAACATTGTGATTGGATTCCTTTGGTTCGGCCCGATCTTCGGGAAGGTTTGGGCAAAAGAGATGGGTTATGAAAATTTACAACCCGATAATAAGCAGATGATCAAATCGATGGTCATCATGATCATAGGTTCTTTTCTGACCGCGTATGTTTTAGCTCATAGTTTATTTGTTTGGAAACCTTCTTCTTGGAATCTTCCTGGAGACGGACCTGCTTGGATGTACGGAGCCTATGCCGCATTCTATACTTGGCTAGGTTTTTATGTACCGATGCTTTTGGGTTCCGTAGCTTGGGAATCTAGATCCTGGAAATTGTTTTTTATCAATGCGGCGTATAATTTGGTTTCTTTAGCGGCTATAGGGCTAATTCTTGCGGTTTGGCCGGGTTAAAATTCCGGAAAGAAATTCAATCAACCTAGTATATTTAAAAAAAGGGATTCCAAATCGGGATCTCTTTTTATATCTTAATCTAAGATCCGAAATTTATTTCCGATGGGCCCCCGGAAGTTCCTCTTGAAAAGTAAGCATAACGTATTCATTTTTATTCCTTCTTTGATAGGAATTTTGGTCCTTCTCGGATGGCTATTGGATATTGAGATCCTGAAACGACCCAGGGCTTCCATGGTCGCAATGAATCCAATGTCTGCATTTTCTTTCGTTCTGATCGGACTTGCACTTTATCTCAATTTAAATCTGCCTGATCTAAAAACGTCGCGCAACATTATACGTTTTATAGCGTTATTTGTCATTTTTGTCGGCGTTTCTAAATTGTATTCGATCGCAAGCGGATTCGATTTGGGAATGGATAACATTCTTTTTTCGGATAAGATAGCAAAGGATATCGTAAAAGGTGTTCCGAACCGAATGGCGCCGAATACCGCTTTCGATTTTGTTGTGCTTGGAACCGCCGTTTTTTTAAGTTCTTATCGTAAGGACCTATTCAACTCAATTTCCAATTATCTATGTATTTTGGTCCTTCTGGTCGGACTTTTCTCCTTCATCGGTTACTTGTATCAGGTTCAGGAATTTTACGGAATTCTTTCGTATATTCCTATGGCTATTCATACAGCCGTTAGTTTTATTCTACTCGCCTTCGCCCTTCTATTGATCAACGGACAGTTCGGATTTATGAAGGTTTTTACTAGCAAAACTTCAGGGGGGATTTTAGCGCGGGTTTTAATTCCGTTCCTGATCGTTATTCCGATTCTATTCGGTTATTTCCGCATCTATTTGAATAAATTGAATCCTGTCAGTTTGGAACTGGGAGTAGGCTTCTTGATGACCGGGATCATACTTACTTTTTTCGTTTTGGTTTGGTTCGTCGCCAATCAATTGGAAAAATCGGATAAAGCAAGGACGGAAGCTGAGAGAAAATTATCGGAATTGAATCATGAATTAGAGAAGTTGGTGAATTCCAGGACCATGGATCTATTCAAAAGTGAGAATAGGTTTAGGACCATTATAGAACAATTCCCTTATCCTGTTTTGACATATAATCCGGAAGGGATTTGCACTGGAGCAAATTACGCCTGGGAAGAAATGTGGAATACCAGGAGAGATGTATTAGTAGATTATAATATATTAAAAGATCCACTGATAAAGGAAGCCGGATTCTTTCCTTTTGTTGAGAAGGCATTCGGAGGAATGCCGGCGATCTCCGAACCTTTTTCTTATGATCCTAAGTTAATCGGGAGTTCCGGAAGGCACCGTTGGTTGCAAATGCTCCTTTATCCCGTTAAAAACACTGCAGGAAATATCTTAGAAGTGATTGTGGTCCATCAAGACATTACCGCTAGCAAAGAGGCGGAGAATGAGATCCGTTTATTGAATAACGAACTGGAAGAGAGAGTTAAAATTCGGACGGAACAATTGGTTTTGGCCAATCAAGAATTGGAGTCCTTTTCTTATTCGATCTCTCACGATTTAAGAGCGCCAATCCGAGGGATCAGCGGATTTACTCAGATCCTGATGGAAGATTACGGAGTGAATTTTGATGCGGAAGGGAAAAGAATTATCGGCAAAATTCTAGAAAATGCCAAGCAGATGGGGCAGTTAGTGGATGACCTTCTGGAGTTTTCCAGGTTGGGAAGAACGGAGCTTGCCGAAGGGGAAATTCCCATGAAGGACCTGGCTGTCGCAGTATATAATGAATTAATAAACTTAGAATCGAATAGAGAGATCCGATTCGAAATAGAAGATATTCCGAATATAAGGGCGGATCAACCTGCCGTTCGCCAACTTTGGGTGAACCTTATCTCGAATGCGATCAAGTATACCAAAAAAATCGAATTGCCCATAATCCGGGTAGGCTCATTGGGATCGAATGGAGAAACCGTTTTTTACGTTAAGGATAATGGTGCAGGCTTTAATATGCAATATTATCATAAACTTTTTGGGGTCTTTCAAAGATTACATTCCAATGCGGATTTTGAAGGCACAGGAGTAGGTCTTGCAATAGTAAAAAGGATCGCTTCTCGTCATGGTGGAAGGGTCTGGGCAGAATCTAAAGAAGGAGAAGGCGCTACCTTTTATTTCACTTTGCCCGGGCAGGTTCCAAAATTGAAGTGATTCCGGGAAACGAACTAGTCGGTCTCTTTGAGAGGAATTACCGTCTAAAAACCCGATTTTTATATCGTAAAATGTTCGGCCTAGTTTTTAGGATCTTTTTTCTTCCAAGTAACCGCATCTATCCTCTTCTGAGATTTGGAATCGGAAATAAGAATATCCAACCGTTTAAGTCTAGTTTCTTCCTTTTTGGGGCTGATCACCCACCAAATGGAGGTTCGCCGGTAATAGGGGGCTTGCGTATTAAAATACTCCCACGCCTTCATATCTTTTTGGAATTGTTTTTTATATACTAAAGGAAGTTCTATTTTCGTCTGTTCGAAAGAATATTGTGCGGTTTTTTTCTTTTCGGAATGGAATGCTTGGAGGCCGGACTCTTGAACTAAACCTTCTTGTATCAGCGCTTGTATACGTTTTACGTTAACCTGACTCCAAATACTTCCTATCTTTCGGGGAGTAAATCGGACAGAATAACTTTCTTCGTCTATATTCTTTCTAATCCCGTCTATCCAGCCGAAACATAATGCTTGGTCTACCGCTTCTCCATAAGAAATTCCTTTTTTAGAGGATTTTGTTTTATAAAATCCTAGAAGAAGTTCGGTCTCTTTTTTATGATTTTTGGAAAGCCAGGAGCGGAATTCCTTTCCGGTCTTAAAGAACTTTGTTATCATTCGGAAATTTCTACTTGGCAGAAGTTTAAAGTATATATAACTTTATGAAAGTTATTTTCGGCAGGTATTATGAACAAAAGAGGTTCCAGGTCCGGTTTTTTTAGTCTTTTGACTGCGGTCGTATTATTGCAAAACTGTCTGACTGCTTCAGCGAATATCCAGGACTATAAGGAACATTTTATAGGCAATGATCCAAAGGATCTTTCTTCCGAGATCCCTAAGGGAAAAGTAAGAGCGGTGTTCTTAGGGACCAGCTCCATCCTATTGGATGATGGAGAGACGCAAATCTTAACGGACGGATTTTTTTCTAGGCCTTCTCTTTTTCGTACGATGTTCTCTAAAATTTCGTCCGACGAACAAGAGATCAAATACGTTATGCTTCTTGCAGGTATAAACCGGTTAAAAGGGATCTTGGTATGTCACTCTCACTACGATCATTCTATGGATTCTCCTTTTATCGCGAAAGAGACCGGAGCAAAATTATACGGTTCTATTTCCACCATTCAAATCGGAAAAGGAGGAGGAGTCCCGGACGAACAGTTGGCTTTATTTCAACCGGGTAAAAAGATCCAGATCGGTAAGTTTAAGATCACCGTACTAAATTCGAAACATACTCCTCCTTTCAAAATTTTAGGAAAGACGAATGCTGCGGATCCGAACAGGCCGGATTTAACGGAAGTATTGTCTCAACCGGCTAAGGCGGAAGATTATATAGAAGGCGGGACTTACGATTTTTTAGTGGAACATGGAAAACATTCCATCTTGATCAAAGGGAGCACGAATTATATAGAGAATGCCTGGGAAGGCCTGAAAGCCGATGTAGTATTTTTAGGGATCGCGATGTTAGGAAAGCAGGAAGAAGGATTTAAGACTAAATATTACGAAGAAACAGTTGTTAAAACTTCTCCCAAGATGGTGATTCCCGTACATTGGGATAACTTTTTTAAACCCTTAAGTCAACCTTTGGAGCCTAATCTTAGTTTAGGAGATGATGTAAAAACCGGAATGGAATTCATAATACGGAAAACGTCTCAGGACGGGATCCAATTTAAGATCCTAAGAGGTTTCGAAAGTAT
The DNA here is from genome assembly GCF_000347035.1 of Leptospira sp. B5-022. Lineage (GTDB taxonomy): Bacteria > Spirochaetota > Leptospiria > Leptospirales > Leptospiraceae > Leptospira_B > Leptospira_B cinconiae. The sequence continues at coordinate 76,270 of NZ_ANIJ01000025.1, read as the reverse complement.
TCTGTTATTTTAATATACTGGTTTGCAAGTATCAAGGTGGTTATAATGGATGATGAGGAAACCCTGGAAAAAATTTTGGTATTTTTGGAACCTTTCGGTCCCGATCTGAAAAACGGATTAAGTAATCATGCTCCCATGGCCTGTGAGGCATTACTCACCATGGGGAAAAAAGACAGTATCTTTCCTTGGTTGGAAAGATATGGAAATCAGTTCATGGAGAAAAAGAAACCTAGGAACAAAATTTACGGCGGAGACTGGAAAACATTTTTAGGGATTCCTGATACTTATCCGGAATGGGAAATATTTTTTAATGCTGAGTTAGAGGGAGGTTCTTGGCAGAATACTCTCTCCGAATGGGCTGTCAAACTTGCTCCGGGTATCTGTGCCGATGCTACTCATGGGGTGATCCGTACCGGACATGCGGTCCGAAGTCTTTCTAGAAAGGAAACTAAACGTAAAAAGAGGGAACTCGCTTCCGGCTTGGCAGTTTGGGCTTCTGCTTATTTGGAATTGCCTACTTCTTTCGATTCTTTACTGGGTTTACAACCGGAAGACGCCATCCAAAAGGTGGATTTTATTCCCGAGGAATCCAAAAATTTTTCAGGTACGATCGTTTCTTCGCTACAAGGATTGGGAGAATACGAAAATTTTGCACCGGTGATCGGATATTTGAATGTGTCGGACGAACCGGAAGAAATTATCTCCGGTTTGTCGGAAGTTTTTTCTAGAGTAGTCTTGAATAATGTAGAGGATACACTTTCAGCGATCGTTTTTATCCATTCTGTCACAAGTGCGTCGGCTCTTAGAAGTATATTACCGTTTTTGAATGAATACGAAAAGAAATCGGTTTTAAGATATTCCTGGCAATCCGGGGCGGCGTTGTTTTCTACATTCGGTAAAAGATCGGATCTGAAACTGCCTGAAAAATCGGAGAATGAATCCAGGCAAGAGATGATAGAAAGAGCTATAGAACATGGAGACGAACATGCGATCAAATTTACGGAAGTATGTCTGAAAGAATACGAATATAATCCTTCTCCCGCATACTATGCCGCTGCCCGTTTGGTTCGAAAATATCTGGAACCGTTACCTCAATAGAGCATTGTTCTAAATGTCAGATTGATCCTAGGTTGTTGGATCGATTTGGTTTTAGGCAAACTGTGTAGCCAAAATTCTTGAGTTTCCCCTTTCATGATCAATAAACTTCCATGTTCCAATAGTAAGGAAATTTGTTCTTTCGTGGACTTATGTTTAAAGTAAAATTTCCTTTCCGCTCCGAACGACAAGGACGCGATTGTGGAATTTTTTCCTAATGCTTTTTCGTCGTCACTATGCCATGCCATTCCTTCTTGTCCATTATTGTATAGATTGAGTAAGCAGGAATTAAATTTGGTCCCGGTGATCTCTTCCGTTAAAGTTTTAAGATCCGAAAGCCATTTTGTCCAAGGGAGTGCCTTCTTAGTCGTATTGGAATAAGTATATTGATAATCCGCGTCCCCATACCAAGCTACCATTCTTTTGGTGATAATATGTTTTCCGAATATAATAGCTTCGTCATTTTTCCAAGGTATGTCCTTTAGAAGTACATCCAAGTAACCGTCCGCCGAAGATTTAGCAAGAACTGGACCAAAATACCGTACAAACCCTTCATAAGGTAAAAGATTTCTATACGCTTCTTCTCGGAATAAATTCATAGATCGTTCCTGTTGATCATATCCGTCTTGGCGGCTTCCCAACCGATCATTGCTACTTTACGGGAATCTCCCCAATGGTATACTCCGAACTCCCCGGAAGAACGGATCACTCTATGGCAAGGAATAAGGAAAGCAACCGGGTTGTTTCCGATTGCGGTGCCTATCGCCCTTGTCGCTTTAGGATTTCCAATTTGTTCTCCTAATTGTCCGTAGGTGGAAAGTTTTCCCATCGGGATTTTCAAAAGTGTTTCCCATACTTTGAGTTGAAAGTCCGTACCTTTTAGGTGTAATTTGATCTTACCTAATTGACTCCAATCATGAGTGAATATGAATAAAGCATTTTGTTGGATCATATCAACGGTTTGGTGATACGTTGCATTCGGAAAAAGGGACTTTAGCTCTTGGAAAACCCTCTTTTCATTTTCGAAAAATGAAATATAACAAATTCCTTTTGGAGTGGAGGCCACCAATATTTTGCCAAAGGGGCATTCCGCGTAACTGTAATTAATCGAAAGATCCTTTCCTCCGTTCTTATATTCTCCCGGGGTCATTCCTTCGATATTGATAAACAGATCGTGTAATCTTCCTGTTCCGGAAAGTCCCGAGTCCAAGGCGGCATCCAATAGGGAGGAACCGTTCTTCTTCAATAATCCTTTCGCGTATTCCAAAGTAGTATATTGTAAAAACTTTTTCGGACTTACTCCGGCCCAGTCGGTGAACATTCTTTGGAAATGATGAGGGCTAAGCCTTAGTTTGTTTGCCACATCTTCCAGGCTCGGTTGTATTTTAAAATTCTTACGTAGATAAAAGATCGCTTCCGAGATCCTATCGAAGTCAGTGTTTTGTTGTCCTTTCATGTTTCCAAAGTATAAACAGGACGGATAAAACTAGAAACCCGATACTTGCTGTTTTTACGGGGAAAAAGTCTCGATCCTGATCTTAAGGGCATAAAAATAAAGGTATGTCCATTTTTCTTGAGATCCTGAATGCAGAATTCATTAGTCCGACATGACTGTATGCTTGGGGAAAATTTCCCCATTGGGATCCGTTTACCGGATCCACGTCTTCTGAGAATAGACCAAGATGATTTGTATACGATAGAAGATTTAGAAAATATTCTTTTGCTTCTTCTAATCTTCCCACACAGGCTAATGCGTCCACGTACCAGAACGCGCAAACAAGAAAGGCCGTTTCTGGAGGGCCGAAATCGTCATTATGTTTATAACGGAAAAATAATCCTTCCTTCGTTTTTAATTCCGATTCCAGGACCGTTAAATGTTGTTTCGCTTTATCCGGCTCGTCTTTCAGATATCCAAGGCTGATCAATTGTAATAGACTGGCATCCAGATGTTCAGTACCTTCCGCTTGCGTATAAACGCCCCTTCTACTATCATAACATGCCTCGATACGTAGCGTGGATCTTTCCTTAAGGGAAGCTGCTAAGTCGCAAATATCCTTATCATTCAATTTAAGTCCGATTTTTTCAGCCGCTGCGCTACCCGCCCAATGGAATAAAAAAGTATAACAGTGTTTCTGTTGAAGATTCCTGAATTCCCATAAACCGGCATCCGGTTCGTCCATTGTCCGTTCTATATGTTTAAGAAGATTTAATATGGATTGTCCAGAGGAAGATTTACTTTTTTTATGAAACCTTGCATCCAAATATAAAGGCATGATAGAAAGTAGAATTTGTCCATAAACGTCGTTTTGGATATGTGTAAACGCCTGATTGCCGATCCTAACCGGTTTATTTCCCAGATAACCTTCCAGATCTAAGATCTTCTCCTCCAGAATTTCCTCGCCTAAAATGGAAAATAAAGGCTGTATTCTCTCTCTTTTGGTCGAAGCTATATTTTCTAAAAAATGGGAATAATGCTCCATCTCCTCGAAATGGCCTATGCCGTTCAACGCGCTAAGAGTATAGTAAGCGTCCCTGATCCAGCAGTAACGATAATCCCAATTTCTCCCGCTGGAAGGAGATTCGGGAAGGCTTGTAGTTCCTGCAGCGATGATCGCTCCCGTATCCTGGAATTGGTGGAGTTTCAGAGCTAAAGCAGATCTAATGACTGCTTCTTGCTGGAATTCGCCTATGGAGCAGTGTTTTACCCAATTTCTCCAATATTCTCTGGTTCGATCCAGCAAATCCTGGATCTTCCTTTCGGAAGGGTTTTCCGGATGATCGCCGTAACTTAATACCATGTATTTGGTTTCGTTCAAAACGAAGGATGTATTTTTAAGAATATAGTGAAGTGATATATTTGTAGTTAGTCGGAGTTCCGATGTTAGACCGGTAAATAGTATATGGTTGCTGGCCAAACTGGCTTTCGGTAGGAAATTCCCGTACGAATCCCTAGGATCACAGATTATTTTGATCTTCGGAGAACCTTCTATAGGTTCAATCTTTCTGATAAGCATTAAAGGTTTATAATGTAATTCAGCCTCGAAAAAACGGGGCGCGAAATCTGTTACCAAAAAAATCCCGTCGGGACAAGTCACCTTTGTTCGAATGATATTTGTATTTTCTTCGTATTTTTGTTCGAAATTTGCGCTTTGATCTTCGGGCACGATACGGAAGGACCCTCCTTTGTCCCGATCTAAGAGTGAGCCGAAAATAAAAGAGGAATCGAACTTAGGCCAACATAACCATTCTACTTCCGTATTTTTGGAGATATACGCTAGGAAGGAACAATTTCCGATGATCCCGGAGGAATATATATGTTTATCCAAAATTGTCTTCTCCCGGTAGAGGTCTTGCCAATAATTCGATTAAGTTTAATACTTGTTCGGGGGATCTGAGATAGTAGCGGGCATCTGTTGGGCCGATTCCAACCTTTATGGAATACGTGTATTTTGGAAGTTCACGAAACATATCCTCATCAGTCCAATCATCTCCCACCGCCAAAATAAAATCAGCGGAAATTTCCGAAGCGATTTGTTTAGAAGAAATTCCCTTATTGACTCCGGAACATTTTACTTCAATAACCTTATTACCTTTTAAGACCTGAACATCCAAATTTCCGGTATAATTGACTAAATCGTTCAGAAGTTCCCGAGTCATAGAGTCAGCAGCATCTTTTTCCGCTCCGCGGTAATGCCAAGCCAAAGAGAATTCTTTTTCTTCGATGAAAGTACCCGGAAGACGTCTACAGTATTCTTCCAATATCGGATAGAGATCCGATTTCCAGCCTGAGGAAAGTTCCCTAAATAATTTCCAGTCTCCGTTAACCTTGTACCAGACTCCGTGTTCCGCGATAAAACATAAGCCTAACCCGGAAAGAGTTTTGTCCAGCCAATGCCTATCTCTTCCACTTACGATGTAGACGGTATTTTTTGGATCGGAGGAAAGGCGTAACAAAAGATGTCTTAGTTTGAATTCCGGAGTCGCTTCCGCAGGATTGTTTACAAAAGGGACCAGAGTACCGTCATAATCAAAGAACAGGACCCTCTTCGATGAATTCAAGAATCTAGTCAGGATCTCACCTTGGATCTTTCCTTCTATAATTTTAGCGGATAGATCTCTGGTATTCTTTTTGGTCTCGTCTAGTCGGGTCAAAAAGTCCGAGGCCCATTTGATTACATCGTATTTACGGATACGTTCGATCATAGGAAGGTTTCTTACTATTTGTTCTTCAATCGGACTGGTAAGAGCCTCAAGGATCGCGCTACTTACGTCTTGGGGATTGTTCGGGTTGATAAGGATCGCTTCCCCTAATTCTTTTGCGGCCCCGGTCATTTCGGATAAAACTAACATTCCAGAATCGTCCGGCCTCGAAGCCAGAAACTCCTTAGCGACCAAGTTCATACCGTCCCGAAGAGGAGTGACTAAAGCGACATCCGAAATGCCGTAAAATGCGACTAATTCTTCGAAAGAAAAATACTTGTAACGGTAAATGATCGGGGACCATTCCATCGTGGTATAAAGACCGTTGATCCTGCCCACCATCTTCTCTATTGATTCCCTCATTTTGCCGTATTCTTCCACTTCCGAGCGGGAAGGAACGATAATCATCAAGAGAACGACTTTCTCTTTCCATTCGGGATGTTCTTCCAAAAATAATTGGAATGCCTCCAATCGTTTCGCTATTCCCTTGGAATAATCCAACCTATCCACCGTTAGCAGCAATTTTTTATCCTTGATACCGCGTCCTAATTCTTGTCTTAAAACTTCGCATGAATCGGTAAGTGAGAATTGCCGGAACTTTTCGAAATCTATTCCCATCGGGAAAGTTTCCACCTTTATGAATCTATCGCCGTGATTAATAAGCCCGAAATGATTATCTAATCCTAATATTCTAAGTACAGATCTTAAAAAATATTGAGTGTAATCGTGAGTATGGAATCCTATTAGATCGCTTCCTAGGATCCCCAAAAGTATTTCCTTTCTCCACGACATAGGCAAAAGTCTGTAAATTTCGAAATGAGGAAAGGGAATATGCAGAAAAAAGCCGGTCTTTATATCAGGAACCGCCTCCCTAAGTAATGAAGGTAAAAGAAAGAGATGATAATCGTGTATCCACACGGTATCACCGGGTTCGTAAACACGAAGTACTTTTTCCGCAAATCTTAAATTGATCTCCTTATAAGATTGCCATTCTTCTTGGGAATAATTCGTATAACTCGGGAAATAATGGAATAACGGCCAGATAGTACTGTTGCAAAAACCGAAATAAAATTGTTTTAACTCACTTTCGGAAAGATATACGGGAAAATATCCGAATCCTTCTTCAAGAGTTTTGCTTACTTCCTCTCTTTTTACTTCCGGGACGAAAAGACCCGGCCAACCGACCCACACAAATTTAGTATCAGGACCGAGTTTTTCCAAAAAAGAAGAAACTCCCGTCGCGAGACCGCCTGCACTTTTACGAGAATAGTATTTACCTTTGCGAACAGTAAGATTTACGGGGAGTCGGTTCGAGACGATGATCAATTTGTTCTTTTGAAGGTTCATGGCTTCAATATGGAACTAATCCCACCTACAAGCATGAAGAATGAATTAATATTTCATAATATACTTAAGGTGGGCCTATTCGATTTGGGATATTTTACAGGATAAGAATTTGGGCGGAGCTTAACAGTACTTTTTTATGTGCCAGGAAAATGCCGTATGTAACTAGCCAGTGCAAGAAATAGAAATCTGAAAATCTTTTGTGGGATTTGGATCGATGAAAAATTACACAAATCGCTTGACTCTTTTCGATTAAGACTATAGAAAAATGTCACATATTGTGACATTTCGAGAAGAGGGGAAAGTGGGAGTAAAAGAACAAACCCGAGAACTCGTTCTAGAAGCCGCAGAATCCCTCTTTTTGACCAAAGGACTCCTGGAAGTTTCTATGGAAGAGATTGCGGCCCTGGCGAATTGTACTAGGCGCAATTTGTATCGTTATTTCGAGACAAAAGAATCTCTCGTGATTGCGGTACTCCGTAAACTTTTGGCTCCCTGGAATGAATTCCAGCAGGAAACATTCAGGTTACTCCGAGGTTCCGGTTTAACGGGAAGACAGGAGCTTTCTTACTTTTTGGAAACCTTAGCCCGCCATCTGGAGATACATAAAGACTTGGTCCGTTTTGCTGCAGAGTTCGACTTCGTGTTTCGAGAGAGACCGAATTTTCAATTGGATCTTTCTTCCGAAAAATCCATGTATGCGGAGTTCCAAGTCACAGAAGGTTTAATCTCTCAAATTTTAGAGAAAGGAGAAAAAGACGGAAGTTTGAAACTTCCTGCTCCGCCATCTATCTTAGTACCTACGATTACCACTGTTCTCTGGGCATTAGGACAAAGGGTCGCACTTCGCGAGAATCTTATACATAGGGAATTCGGAGTGGAAGGTATGACCCTTATACAAACTCAAATCGATCTGATCGTTATCGCACTTATTCCGGAAAAAGAACCGAGAGCAAAAAAGGAGAAACCAAATGAGCAATAATTTCGAACTTCCAAAAGATTTTTTATTAGGATGTGCAACTGCGGCAACGCAGATAGAAGGAGGTGATATCAATAATAATTGGTATGCATGGTCTCTCATCGGAAAAGTTGGAGACGGAGAATCTTCCATCACGGGAGCGGATCATTATCGTAAGTATGTAGAGGATATAGAACTTCTTTCTCAACTTCACCAAGAATGTTATAGAATGAGTATCGAGTGGAGTCGAATAGAGCCCAAACAAGGAGAATGGTCTAAGGAAGGGGTAGAACATTATAGAGACGAGTTTCGGAGACTCATCCAAGCAGGGATCAAACCGCTTGTAACTCTCCATCATTTTTCTTGTCCTCAGTGGTTCCAAGAAAAAGGAGGATGGCTCTCCGAAAATGCGGTCGAGGATTTTATTCGCTTCGTGGACTTCTCCGCTAAAAGTTTTGGGGATTTGGTTTCGGAATGGTGCACGATCAACGAACCGAACGTATTCGCAAACGATAGTTACATGGACGGAAAATATCCACCGGGAAGTCACGGCGATATTGTCGCTTATATGAAAGTCACTAAACGTTTAGTGATCGCACATCTCAAATCCTATAAGCTCATTCATAAGATCCGGAAAGAAAAAGGTTTTAAAGGAGAAACAAAAGTGGGTTTCGCCCACCACCTTGCCATATTCGAACCTTTTAATTCTCATCCGCTGGCTAAACTAGGCCGCTTTCTAAGCGATTATCTATTTCACGAGATCCAAATGAAAGGTTTTGTGGAAGGCAAACTTTGTTTTCCTTTAGGATTCGGTTATCCGGAGGGGAAGGGGATTTTTTGCGATTTTATAGGGATCAATTATTATTCCAGACATCTGTTCAAAGCTAGCTATAATCCCGGGAATCTATTCGCCACTCCTATGGTGGATCCTAGTATTTCCGATTCGGAAAAGAATGATCTGGGTTGGGAAATTTATCCGGAAGGCCTATATAAAGTTTGCCGTCGTACTTGGGACAGATACAAACTTCCTATCTATATCACGGAGAATGGAATTCCGGACGCAAAAGACGAGAAGAGAGAAAAATATATCGTGGACCATCTCTATCAGATCAAACGTCTTCTGGATGAGGGAGTAGGGGTTGAGCGTTATTACCATTGGTCCTTTCTGGATAATTTAGAATGGAACGACGGATACGGTCCTCGTTTCGGTTTGGTAGAAGTGGATTATACTACAATGAAAAGAAAACCGCGCTTAAGTGCGCTTCGTTACGCGGAGATCTGTCGAACCAAAAAGATCCAACTTAGAGGATAGTTTCGCACGGAGGCCACTGAGAAAAACCTCTGTGTTCTCCGTGATCTCTGTGCGAACTATGCAGCTCTCTTCGAATTGACTTAGAGTCTCGCAAAAGAGCGAATGGATTTCGCAAGCAGTCTTTCCTCATGTCAGTACCATTCTTAAATCCAGGAATATTCGCACATATTGATGCGGGCAAAACCACACTCTTAGAGAGGATCTTATTCGAGACCGGCAAAATTTCCGCTCCGGGCAGAATAGAAGAAGGTACCACCGAGTCGGACTATCTTCCCGAGGAGATAGAAAGAGGAATTTCTATCCAATCCACTGTGGCCAGGATCCCGTATCCGGATGCGGAAAATTCTCGGGTCATTCTACAGTTCGTGGATAATCCGGGGCATTTGGATTTTCAGTCCCAGGCAAATGCTTCACTACTGGTTTCCGATTTCGGCCTCGTTCTCATCGATTCGTTCGAAGGATTAAAATCCCAAACCTTCCAGAATGTGGAGGCTCTTCGAAAATCACAAAAACCAATATTATTTTTTTTAAATAAACTGGATCGCCACGGAGCCGATATTCTTTCCCCTCTAGTGGATCTGGAAGTTGCCTTGGGAAAAGAACCAATCCTTTTATTCAAAGAAGACGGTAGTATTCCTGTTTTAAAAGGAGAAGGTCAGGAGTCGGAGCTCCTACCTATGATAGAATGGGATCATGATCTTTCGGAAGAATATCTAAAAAACCATGACCTTCTTCCTAAACTGGCGCTGGAGGGTTTGGTAAAAGGTTTTTGGGAAGGGAAAATTTTTCCCGTCCTCGGAGGGTCCGCTCTACAAGGTCTTGGCGTACGGGAATTACTTTCGTTCTTGGAGGTTCTCGCTCTAGGCAAACCTTCTCACTCTTCTCCCAAAGAACAAATCGGGATTGCCTTCAAAAGAGAGATCCATCCGGAACTTGGAAAACTTCTTCATTTCCAAACATTGGCCCCCATTAAGATCGGGGACTTCTTCTTTCACGGAGAAACGAAACATAAGATAGAGAACTTATACCAAATTTCCGCAAGAGACTACGACGAAGTCAGCAAAGGAGAAGTAGGAGAACTTCTCGCAACCACTTCCCTCCTTGATTGGACTCCGGGAGAAATTCTTTCGAGACATAATACAAAAAATGGAACCAAAACGTTACTTTCTCCGATCCGAAAACAATTCCAGATCTTGGTTGAACCGGAAAAAGAAGAAGATCGACAGGAGCTTTGGGATCGCCTCCAGGATCTGGCCTGGCTAGACGAAGCGGTAAGCGTGGATATTCTCCTGGAAACGGGACAATTTCGCTTATCAGGGACAGGCGAGTTGCATTTAGAGATCTCTCTTTCCCGTTTGAAGGAATCTTTTTCGAAAAGTTTTCAAACAAGTGGAATCAAAGTTGCAAGATTTGCTCTATGGAAAAATTTGGTTCAAAAGGTCGCATTTCAGCATACCGCGTTCGATCAAAAGATCTCGAGCGGTCAGGTGCTCGCGTCCTTGGAAAGTTCTCACAACTTTTCCAAGGGAGTGCGGTTTAATGTTCAGCTAGCTGATCCAATCAAAGAGGCGATTTCATCCGCATTTACGGAAGTCACCGCCCGGGGAATAGACGGAGAGGAAGTTCTCGGTCTACAAATGATCATCGAAGGTTACGAGCCTCCAAATGAGACAAAGTCTTTCGATGTTTCTTCCCTGATCAAAGTAGCTGTCATCAAAGGTTTAAAGGACATAATTCCGAATCATTCGGATTTCATTGGTCCCCTTTCCGAGTTAGAGATTCTTACACCGAATCAATATCTCGGAGATATATTGGCCAGTTTGGCTAAGAGGGACGCGAAGATTCGTAAGGTCACTGAGTTGACCGAAGGGCGTCATTTGATCCAGGCAAGCGCTTCTACGCAAAACTTGCTTGGCTTTAGCGGTGTCCTTAGAAATATGGCACAGGGAAGGGGCGTCCTGTCTTTGGACACCCTTTTTGACTTTGATAACCATTCTGTATTGTTTTAACAAACAAGTCCGTATTCGGATTTGTTAATAAAGTAAGGAGTTTAAAACGCTATGGCTAAGGAGAAATTCGACAGGTCCAAACCACACTTAAACGTTGGTACAATCGGACACGTTGACCATGGAAAAACCACGCTAACGGCAGCAATCACCACTACGCTTGCAAAAGTATTGGGTGGAAAAAACAAAGCCGTAGCTTACGACCAAATCGATAACGCACCTGAGGAAAAAGCTCGTGGGATCACCATCGCTACTTCTCACCAAGAGTATGAGACAGCGAATCGCCACTATGCTCACGTTGACTGCCCAGGTCACGCTGACTATGTTAAAAACATGATCACCGGTGCTGCTCAGATGGACGCTGCGATCCTAGTTGTTTCCGCAACTGACGGACCAATGCCTCAAACGAAAGAGCATATCCTGCTCGCTCGTCAGGTAGGTGTTCCTTATATCATCGTATTCATCAACAAAGCGGACATGCTTGCTGCGGACGAACGCGAAGAGATGATCCAAATGGTTGAGATGGACGTTCGCGACCTTCTTAACAAATACAGCTTCCCTGGCGACGATACCCCTATCGTTTACGGATCCGCTCTGAAAGCTCTCGAAGGAGAGGATTCAGAACTCGGAACCCAAGCGATCGTTAAGTTGATGGAAGCTCTGGACACTTACGTTCCAAATCCGAAACGTATTACCGACAAACCTTTCCTAATGCCAGTAGAGGACGTATTCTCTATCACTGGTCGTGGAACTGTGGCAACCGGAAGAGTAGAGCAAGGAACTTTGAAAATCAACGACGAAGTTGAAATCGTTGGTATTCGTCCTACTACTAAAACCGTTGTTACCGGTATCGAAATGTTCCGTAAACTTTTAGATTCCGCAGAAGCTGGAGACAATATCGGTGCTCTTCTTCGTGGAACCAAAAAAGAGGACATCGAGAGAGGACAGGTCCTTGCTAAGCCGGGATCAATCACTCCTCACAAAAAATTCAACGCGGAAGTTTACGTTCTTACTAAGGACGAAGGTGGACGTCACACTCCATTCTTCAATAACTACCGTCCACAGTTCTATTTCAGAACTACCGACATCACCGGCGTTTGTAACCTGCCTAACGGTATGGAAATGGTAATGCCTGGTGACAACGTTACAATGAGCATCGAGTTGATCCACCCGATCGCTATGGACAAAGGTCTTAAATTCGCGATCCGCGAAGGTGGAAAGACTATCGGTTCCGGCGTAGTGGCTGAGATCACCGAGTAAGAGAAAGGGAATGGCTGGCCAAAAGATCAGAGTAAAGCTTAAAGCTTTCGATCATAAGTTGATCGACCAATCAACTTACGAGATCGTTGCGACTGCCAAAAGGACCGGAGCTACTGTCTCCGGTCCGATTCCTCTTCCAACGAAGAAGGAAATATACACAGTCCTCCGTTCTCCACACGTAAATAAAAAATCAAGAGAGCAGTTTGAGATGAAAACTCACAAAAGGCTCATCGACATTCTGGACACCAACGAAGACACAGTTGAAGCTTTGATGAAGCTACAGCTCCCTGCAGGTGTTTCAGTGGATATTAAATCCTAAGGGAAGAAAAAATGGCAAAGGGATTAATCGGTAAAAAGATAGGGATGTCCCAAATCTTCGACGAGCAAGGAAACATTATTCCTGTGACCGTCTTAGAAGTAGGTCCCTGCGCAGTTTCCCAAGTCAAGTCCGCAGCTACGGACGGTTACGACGCGATTCAGTTGGCTTTTCAGGATGATAAAGAAAAACACCTGACCAAAGGACAAAAGGGTCATTTGGCTAAAGCAGGCCTTGCTCCTAAGAGAGTGTTGAAGGAATTCCGGAATTTCGGCGAAGAGCCGGCTGCCGGAGCTGAGATAAAAGCACAAGACGTGTTTGCGGTTTCGGATACTGTAAAAGTTACAGGAACTAGCAAAGGTAAAGGTTTCCAAGGTGTTATCAAAAGATACGGACACCATGGTGGACCAGGCGCTCACGGTTCTCGTTTTCATAGACACCCTGGATCCATGGGATCCAACACCACTCCTGGAAGAGTATTCAAAGGTCGTAAATTACCGGGCCGCATGGGTTTTGATACAAAGACTGTATTGAACCTGAAAGTGGTTCGTATTCACGAAGCAGAAAATTTGGTTTTTGTAAGCGGATCCGTTCCGGGACCTGCAAACTCCATCATCACTATTGAGAAGATATAAAGACCGCGGTTAGTCATGAAAGCACAGAAGTACTCAAAAGAAGGAAAACTGCTCTCGGAAATCGAACTTCCATCAGCGTTGTTCGAATCCAAATATAGCAGTGGCGCGATTTACGACGCCATCAAAGCGGAGAATGCTAACCTCCGTTCCGGGAATCATCATACCAAAACCCGCTCGGAAGTTTCCGGGGGTGGTAAAAAGCCTTGGTCCCAAAAAGGAACCGGTAGAGCTCGTCAGGGTTCTATCCGTGCACCTCAGTGGGTGGGCGGTGGTACTGTTCACGGCCCTCGCAAGAGAGATTATTCTTATAATGTTTCTCCAAAAGTGAAACGCAGAGCGGTACTTTCCGTTTTGAATAAGAAGGCTCAAGACGCGGTCATTAAAGTAGTAGAAGATCTGGATCCGAAAGAATTCAGCACGAAAGCTTTCTCTACTTTATTTAATAATATCGGATTAAAGAACACCGGAGTGATCGGATTCTTAGTAGGTGGAGAGAACGACTTCCTTAAAAAGTCCGTTCGCAATATCCCTACCGTAAAATACATCAACTCCAAACGTATCGCGGTTCGAGACATTCTGTATAACAGAAATCTTGTAATCACTGAAGGCGCTTTGGGAGAAATTCTCAAACATTACGGAGAAGGAAAATGAATCTTAACGAAGTGATCTTATCTCCGATTATTACCGAGAAGTCCCAAGACCTGGAAACGATCGGTGAAAAAGCCGGTAAAAGAACCGTAAAATACACCGTGGAAATTCACCCTAGAGCAAACAAAACTCTAGTGAAGGAAGCTTTCCGCAAAATTTACAATGTAGTACCTTCTGCCGTAAATATCCAAGTGTATCGCGGAAAAGTAAAAAGATTCCGTCATCTACCCGCTCCTAAAGCTCATTGGAAAAAAGCAATCGTGACTTTCCAAGACGGAGCGAGCATCGACTTCGGAAAGGAAGCATAAGAAATGGGAATTAAAAAATTTAAACCCGTTACTTCCGCCAGCCGTTTCAAATCGGTATTAACTTTCGAGGAAATTACCGAGTCGGAACCGTATCGCCCTTTAACGATCAGCTTAAATTACAAAGCAGGTCGCGGAGAAGGCGGTAAAATTGCGGTTCGCAGAAAAGGCGGAAGAGTAAAACGCAAATATCGTATCATCGACTTCAAACGTCGCAAAACCGGGATTCCAGCTACCGTAAAAACGGTAGAATACGATCCGTATCGTTCCGCGTTCATCTCTCTTGTCAGCTACTCTGACGGAGAATATGCATACATCCTGAACGCAGAAGGATTGAAGGTAGGGGATAAAATTTCTTCCGGAGAAGGCGTAGAGATTAAGATCGGAAACGCGCTTCCACTCGGAAAGATCCCTCCAGGCACTAACGTACATAACGTGGAATTGAAAATCGGAAGAGGCGGGCAGATCGCAAGAACTGCAGGATCCTTCGCTACTATCGCAGGTAGAGACGGAGGATATATTCTTCTGAAACTTCCAAGTTCCGAGGTTCGTAAAGTTCATGAGAACTGCTACGCAACCGTTGGAGTTTGCAGCAATAGAGATCATAACCTTGTTTCCATCGGTAAAGCCGGTAGAAACAGATGGTTGGGAAAACGTCCTAAGGTCAGAGGGGTCGTAATGAACCCGGTTGATCACCCACATGGTGGTGGTGAAGGACGTACTTCCGGAGGACGCCACCCGGTGACTCCTTGGGGTATTCCAACCAAAGGATACAAAACTCGTCGTAGGGCTAAACCTTCCGACAAGTTCATCATCCAGAAGAGAAAGGGAAATAGGAGCAGGTAATCATCATGAGATCTTCTAAAAAAGGTCCGTTCATCGACAGTCACCTCATGAGCAAGGTGATCAAGCTGAACTCTGAAAACCAAAAGAAACCGTTTAAAACCTGGTCTCGTAGAAGTACGATTTTCCCGGACATGATCGGTCACACAATCATGGTTCATAACGGAAACAAATTTATCCCTGTTTTCATCAATGATAACATGGTAGGACACAAGTTGGGAGAATTCGCTCCTACTCGTACTTATCGTGGTCATGGAAACACCGATAAAAAGGCGGCTAAGAAATAATGGAAGCCGTAGCAATCGCAAGATTTGTCAGAATGTCCCCACGTAAACTTCGCCTTGTTGCGGATGAGATCCGTGGCTACGAAGTTGCAGAAGCTCTGGATATTCTGAAATATACGAACAAAAGAGCCATCGAGCCTATTTTCAAACTTATCAAATCCGCTTCCGCGAACGCAGTTGTGAAAAGTGATAATGCTGATCCAGGCAAGATGTTCATTAAAAAGATCCTGGTGGACGAAGGCCCGATCCTAAAACGCTTCCGTCCTCGTGCTCGTGGAAGAGCTGCAAGGATCCGTAAGAGAACCAGCCACGTAACCGTGGTAATCTCGGATTAATAGGGGAAATCATGGGACAGAAAGTTAACCCAATCGGACTTCGTATCGGAATTACCCGCGGATGGGATTCCATCTGGTTCTCGCAAGCAGACTATAAGAAGAACCTGCACGAAGATATTAGAATTCGTAGATTTATCCAAGGCCGTTTCAAAGAAGCAGGCGTTGTAAAAGTTGTAGTGGAGCGTTTTCCTGAGAAGATCAATGTAAACCTTCACACTGCTAAGCCAGGTGTGGTAATCGGTAAAAACGGTGCGAATATCGAAGCCGTTAAAAAAGTCCTTAAGACTATGACCGAAAAACCTCTTAACCTCAACATTATCGAAGTTAAGAAACCGGAGACGATCGCACAATGTATCGCTGAGTCTATCGCGATCCAAATCCAAGAGCGCCAACCGTTCCGCCGCGTGATGAAACAAGAACTTCGTCGTGCGATGAGAGGTGGAGTAGAAGGAATTAAGATCCTTATCTCTGGTCGTTTGAACGGAGCGGACATGGCTCGTCGCGAAGGTTATCGTGAAGGAAGAATTCCTCTTCATACGCTTAGAGCGAAAATCGATCTAGGATTCCGTGAAGCCAGCACCACTTTCGGACAAATCGGAGTGAAGGTTTGGACTTATACCGGGGACTTCATTAGCAATAAAGAAGAGTCCGAAGAAGATAAATACGCCGTTAAGAGAAGGACCAACTGATCGTCTTTGATGATCCAAAGGTAAAAAACGATGTTATCACCTAAAAGAGTTAAGTTCAGAAAAAGACAAAGGGGCCGCTTGAAAGGAAACGACGAGCGCGGTTCCAAAGTGTCCTTCGGAGAGTTCGGTTTGAAAGCCGTTACTTCCGGACGTTTGACTGCAAGACAGATAGAAGCGGCAAGGATCACTATCAACCGTCAGGTTAAAAGAGGCGGGAAACTTTGGATTCGGATCTTCCCTCATCTACCTATTACCAAAAAACCAGCGGAAACTCGTATGGGTAAAGGTAAAGGTAACCCTGAGTTCTGGATCGCAGAGATCAGACCTGGTAGAGTTTTATTCGAAATGAGCGGGATCGACGAAGCGACCGCTAAAAAAGCTTTGGATCTGGCTGCTTATAAACTGCCGGTTCAAACCGAATTTGTGAAGAGGTCTACACTGTGAAAAAGATCAAACTCGCAGAATTGAAAGACGCAGAAATTTTAGCACAATTGGAAGACGCTCGTAAGATCATTCGTACGGCACGTTTCCAATACGGAGTGGCTCGTTCTTTGGAAAACCCGAAGGTGATTGCTAACGCGAAAAAGAAAATCGCGCGTCTTCTGACTATCCAAAAGAACAGAGAGTTGGCTGCGAAGCCTGGTTCCACTAAAGCCAGACGTTATTCAAGAGCGACTCGCAAGAGACAAGCTCTGGCAAAGGCGAATGCTTCTGTTAAAAAAGCAGCTAAAGGAACGAACTGATTATGGAAACTGCAAAGAAGCATATAAAAAAATCACTTCTGAGCGAAGGTAAAGTCGTGAGCACCGCTATGGATAAAACCCTCGTGATGCTCGTGGAAGCTCGTAAGACTCACCCTAAGTTTAAGAAGATCGTTCGTAGAACCATTAAAATGAAGGTTCATGACGAAAGAAATGAATGCCAAGTAGGAGATAGAATTCTGGCGATCGAAACCAGACCTCTATCCCGTGAAAAGCGTCACCGTCTATTTAAGATCGTAGAAAAGGCAAAGTAAGATGATCCAACAGGAAACCATCCTCCAAGTCGCCGATAACTCCGGAATCAAAAGAGTTATGTGTATTAAAGTTCTAGGAGGCTCTAAAAAACGTTACGCCTCCGTAGGAGACGAGATCATCGTCGCCGTTAAGGACGCACAACCAGCTTATGGTTTAAAGGATTCCACGGGGAAGAAGGTCCATAACAAGGCCGTTCAACGCGCAGTTGTTGTTAGAACTAAAAAAGAAATCCGTCGCCCGGACGGTTCTTATATCCGTTTCGATGATAACGCAGTCGCAATTATCGACGACAAAGGAAACCCGAAAGGGACCCGTATTTTCGGGCCAGTAGCTCGCGAACTTCGCGATAAAAAATACGCTAAGATCATCTCCCTAGCGCCGGAGGTTTTATAATGTCTAAGCTGACGTATCGGGGATCCGAATATACAAAATTCAAGTCCGTTCGCCTGCATAAAGATGACGAAGTAGTAGTCATTGCAGGAAAAGAGAAAGGTAAAAAAGGCAAGATCCTGGTTATCGATAAGAAAAGGGATCGTGTAGTAGTAGAAGGACTGAACAAACGTAAACGTTTCTTAAGACCTACCCAAGAGAACCCGCAAGGTGGTATCGTAGAAGTGGAAGCTCCAATGCACATTTCCAACGTAATGTTCTACGATTCCAAAAAGAAGAAGGGAGTTCGTCTGGGCTACCAAGAGAATAAAGGTAAAAAAGTCCGTGTTTCAAAAGCGGACGGGAAAGAGATCTAAGTCATGGCAGCAGCTAGATTGAGAGAAAAATACGGGAAAGAAATCGTTCCCGCTCTTCAGAAACAATATAACTTCAAGTCCATCATGCAAGTTCCTCGTTTGGAAAAAATCGTTCTAAACGTGGGAATGGGCGAGGCTCATACCAACCCGAAAGCATTGGAAGCAGCCGTGGAAGAACTCGCATTGATTACCGGACAACGCCCGGTTAAAACCAAGGCTAAAAAATCCATCGCGGGATTTAAACTCCGTGAAGGTATGAGTCTCGGTACCACTGTTACCTTACGTGGAAACTATATGTATGAGTTTCTGGATCGTTTGGTGAACGTGGCTCTACCAAGGGTGCGTGACTTTAAGGGAGTTTCCGAGAAAGGTTTCGACGGACGCGGAAACTATAACTTTAGCATCAAAGAACAAATCATCTTCCCCGAGATCAAAGTGGATAAGATCAACACTCTCTACGGGATGAACCTGACCTTCGTAACGAACACCAAGGTGGACGCAGAAGCTTATAGCCTTCTCGCCGCTTTCGGTATGCCGTTCCGGAACCTGAGATAAGGAGCCCGCAATCATGGCTAAAACCTCTTTAATCGAAAGACATAAGAAAAAAAAGAAATTCAAAGTACGGGTTCACAACCGTTGCCCTCTCTGCGGACGCCCTCGCGGTTACCTAAGAAGATTTGACATGTGCAGAATTTGCTTCCGGAAGCTTGCTAGCCAAGCGCAGATCCCGGGAGTAGTTAAGGCATCTTGGTAAGGGAGGAGGATATATAATATGAGTTTATCTGATCCAATCGGTGATATGCTGACCCGCATTCGTAACGCTGGTCGTGCGAAACATGAGAGTTGTGTAATTCCGGGAAGCAAGATCAAACGTTCTATCTTGGAATTATTGAAAGAAGAAGGATTTATCAACGGCTATGAGCCGGTGACTAACGGAAGTTTCGAAGATTTCAAAGTTGCTTTGAAATACGATGTAACCAAAAAGCCAGTGATCCGCGAGTTAGTTCGTGTATCCAAACCTGGTCGTAGGGTTTACATGAAAAGTGAAGAGATCCGCCCGTATAAGAACAATATGGGAACTATGATTCTCTCCACTTCCAAAGGAGTTATGACCGGTAAAAAAGCCCGGAAATTACGCGTAGGAGGAGAGGTTATCTGTAAACTCTCTTAAGAGTGAAGGAAACTTATAAAGACCTATGTCCAGGATTGGAAAAGCAGAAATCAAACTTCCGGATAAAGTGGAAGTAAAACAGGACAGCACCGTAATTAAAGTAAAAGGTCCTTTAGGCGAGTTACAAACTCCTATTTTTGCGGGAATCTCTCTGAAAAACGAGGGTGGAACCGTAAAATTAGAAAGATCCAGCGAAGAGCAAAACGTAGTGGCTCTTCACGGATTGACCCGCGCTCTTCTTATGAATAGCGTGAAAGGTGTGACCGCTGGTTGGGAAAAAAACCTGGAGATCACAGGGGTTGGTTATCGTGCTGCGAAGCGCGGTGAAGATCTGGTGATGAACCTCGGTTATTCCCATGAGGTTGTTTACAAGGCTCCTAAAGGAATTAAGATCGAAGTCATTGAACAAGTGAAGATCAAAATTTCCGGGATCGACAAACAACTAGTCGGACAAGTTGCGGCAGATATCCGTTCTAAGAGACCTCCTGAGCCTTACAAAGGTAAAGGGATCAAGTACAACGACGAATTTATCAAGAGAAAGGCCGGAAAAACCGGTAAGAAGTAAGGCCATGATTAATAAACTGAAAAAAATCGCAGCCAAACGCAGAAGAGCAGAGCGTTCCAGATTCAAACTGAGACAATTCAGCTCTCGCCCTAGATTGGTATTCAATAAATCCAATCGTTATCTTTCCTGCCAGATCATAGACGATGTGCAAGGAACAACTTTGGTGGCTGCTTCTACTTTAGAAGCTGGTTTTGCGGGAAAAAGTCGCAAAGATAAAGAAGCTGCTAAGGCTTTGGGAAAGGCGATCGGAGAGAAAGCCGCTTCTAAAGGTGTGAAGGTAGTGATGCTGGATCGTTCCGGGATGATCTATCACGGAAGAATCGCGGCTTTCGCGGATGCGGCTAGAGAAGCCGGGTTGGAGTTCTAATAATGGCGTACGAACAAGATCAAGAACAGAAAGAATTTAACGAGAAGGTCGTAAAGATCGATCGTGTTGCTAAAGTTGTAAAAGGTGGACGTCGTTTCTCTTTTAACGCTCTGACAGTAGTCGGAGACGCTAAGGGGAAAGTAGGGATCGGATTCGGTAAAGCGAACGAGGTTCCGGACGCGATCCGTAAATCCATCGAATCCGCTAAGAAAAATTTGGTGAAGATCCAATTCAGAGGGCATACAATTCCCCACGAAGTGATCGGAAAATTCAAATCGGCAAGAGTGATCCTAAAACCGTCTACTGCCGGAACCGGGATTATCGCTGGTGGATCCGTTCGTTCCGTAGTGGAGAAAGTTGGGATCCAAGATATCCTCAGCAAGTCCTGGGGTTCTTCGAATCCGGTAAACATCGTAAAGGCGACTCTGGACGCTCTTCAACAATTGGAGACTCCAGTGCTAGCAGCTCGTAAAAGAGGGATCACCCTGGCTCGTCTTTTCGGAAACGACGTAGGATAAGTAATATGGAAACCGTAATCGTTACTCAGATCAAAAGTAATATCGGGATTAAGAAAGGCCAGAAGCTAACTCTGGCCGCTTTGGGACTCCGTAAAACCGGACAACAAAGAAAACATACTCTAACTCCGCAGGTGAAAGGAATGATCAACGACGTTCAACACCTGGTCCGAGTCGAAAAGGCGTAATTAGGTAAGGGAAATGAGTAAAGAAAGAATAAGGGCGGCCCTCGCGTTCGGAAAAGAGCGCACGGAAAAGGGAGATAAGCCGGCGGGGAACACCATTCCTGTTCCAGCAGGTTCTACTAAAAACAAAAAACGTTTAGGTCGTGGTATCGGTTCCAAAACCGGTAAGACGGGAGGACGTGGTTCTAAAGGACAGTATGCTCGTAACACGGTTCGTAGAGGATTCGAAGGTGGGCAGATGCCTATCCACAGAAGACTTCCTAAGCGTGGGTTTACTTCCATATTTCATAAGGACTTCTTCCCAATCAACTTGAGAGACATAGAGAAAAGCGGGTTGACCGGCAACATAGATGCCAAAATTATGGTTGAATCGAAGATTCTTGATAATGAGGGCACTCTTTTCAAGATTTTGGGAACCGGTGAGATCACAAAAGCGGTTCATATAGTGGCGGATGGATTTTCTGCTTCTGCCAAAGCAAAGATAGAGAAAGCAGGCGGTTCCGTAAAACTTCGCTCCGACAGCTCTAAAGAAGCTTGATCCGAGTCGGTTTTCGACTGTTTGTCTAAAACGAATCTTTAATGTTAAGAAGGGACTCGGGGAAACCTTGGGTCCCTTTTGCCCGAAATGGTAATGACCAGGAAATAAGGAAAGAGAACAAAGTAATATGCTGACTTCGATCGCAAATATCTTCAAAATTCCGGAGTTGAGAAACAAGGTTTTCTTTACTCTCGGCATGCTTTTACTTTTTCGTCTTGGAACTCATATTACTATTCCCGGTATCGATCCTAAAGTAGTTTCCGCAATCGCTTTGGATGCAAATGCAGCCGAAGGACTTGTTGGAATGTTCGATATGTTCGCGGGAGGAGCTCTGCTGAATTTCTCCATTTTCGCGTTGGGGATCATGCCTTATATTTCTTCCTCCATCATTATGCAGTTAGTGATGGTCCTTGTTCCTTCTTTACAAAAACTCCAAAAAGAAGGAGAAGAAGGTCGTAAGAAGATCGGACAATACACCAAATACGGAACTATTCTGCTTTGCGGAGTTCAATCTTTGGCAGTGATCCGTTTAGCACAACGCTGGTCTTATGGTGCGGATAATGCACCCGCTCTTCACCCGGGTTTGATCCATTCTTCCGTCGAATCTTGGTTTTTCTTTATCGCGTTATTATCCATCACTACCGGAACCGTTCTATTGATCTGGCTCGGTGAACAAATTACGGAGCGAGGGATCGGCAACGGAATTTCTCTTTTGATCTTTGCTGGTATCGTGGGACGTCTTCCCGTTTCCGTGGCGCAGTTATTCCGTGAGAACTTCGTAGACGGACTGAATATTATCATCCTTCTTCTTCTATTCATTGTACTCATCGCGTTAACCGTTCTTCTGACTCAAGGTGTACGTAAGGTTCCTTTACAGTACGGTAAACAAATGGTGGGAAGAAAGATGGTCCAGGCTAAATCTCAGAGCATTCCTTTTAAAGTGAATGGCGCGAGTGTTATGCCGATCATATTCGCTTCTTCTTTATTACTTTTTCCGCAAACAATCATTCAGCAGATCTCCGAGCTTCCTAATTGGGCGGGCTGGGTTTTATTATTGGATTATCTGAATCCATTCTCGCAGACTTGGTATCACGCTGCGTTTTATTTCTTTGTGTATATTGCGCTTATCGTCTTCTTTGCATATTTCTACACTGCAATCCAATTCAATCCGGGAGAACTTGCGGAGAATCTTCGTAAGTATAACGGATTTATTCCTGGGATTCGTCCAGGTTCTCATACTAAAGAATACATTGAAAAGGTCCTAAATAGGATCACTCTTCCAGGCGCTGTTTTCTTAGCTGGACTTGCATTAGCTCCTTATATCATTATTCGTTTCTTAAATTTAGGGACTAACTCCGGCGGTGGATCCTTGGTATACACTTTCGGCGGAACCTCACTACTGATCATGGTAGGGGTGGCATTGGAAACTCTGAAACAATTAGAGTCCCAATTGCTGATGAGAAACTACGACGGTTTTTTGAAAAAAACTAAGATCAAGGGAAGGTCTTAAGAAAATGAATTCTATCATTTTCATGGGCCCACCGGGTGCAGGTAAAGGCACCCAGGCGAAGATCCTTTGTGATACTTTGGGAATTCCTCAGATCTCTACAGGAGATATTCTGAGAGCTGCCGTTAAAAACGGGACCCAAATGGGATTGGAAGCTAAGAAATACATGGATGCCGGAGATTTAGTCCCGGATTCAGTGGTTATCGGTATTATCAAAGATCGTCTCGTAGAGCCCGATTGTAAAAACGGATTCTTACTGGATGGATTTCCAAGAACCGTCGAACAAGCGGAAGCTTTGGATAAGATCCTAAACTCGGAAGGTTTAAAGATCAAGAGAGCGATCAATTTGGAAGTTCCTGATGAGGAACTTCTACAACGTTTATTAAAACGTGCTGAAATCGAAGGTCGTTCCGACGACAACGAGACAACGATCAAGAGTCGATTGGAAACTTATAACAAAAAGACTCTTCCGTTATTGGACTACTATGCTGCAAAAGGAAATCTCTCCCGTGTAAACGGAGTGGGAAACTTGGATACAGTCACAAAACTCATCGAGAAGGAGTTAGCTTAACTTGGCGAAAGAAGATGCAATCACCGTGGACGGTACCGTTTTGGAACCTCTCCCAAACGCAATGTTCCGCGTTGAGCTGGAAAATGGTCATAAGGTTTTGGCTCATATTTCCGGTAAAATGAGAATGCATTATATCAGGATCCTTCCAGGCGACAAAGTCACCGTGGAACTTTCTCCTTACGATTTGACCAAGGGTAGGATTACCTACCGCAAAAAATAGGAACACGTTATGAAAGTAAGAACTTCCGTAAAAAAAATCTGCACTAGCTGCAAAGTTATCAGAAGAAAAGGTGTGATCCGAGTGATCTGCACCAACCCGAAACACAAGCAAAGGCAAGCATAATCATGGCTCGTATCGCAGGTATTGATCTTCCAAGAGAAAAAAGAATCGTTGTTGGTCTAACGTATATTTACGGAATCGGCCGATCCACTTCTCGCAAACTTCTCGCGAAAGCGGGAGTAGATGAGGCTATCAGAGTGAAGGATCTTTCCGACGCTCAAGAAGCCGCTCTAAGAAAGGCAATCGAAGAAAGTATCAAGGTAGAAGGGGATCTTCGCTCCGAAAACCAACTCAATATCAAAAGGTTGATGGATATCGGATGTTACAGAGGCCTGCGTCATAGAAGAGGTCTTCCGGTTCGTGGTCAAAGAACCAGAACGAACGCCCGTACTCGTAAGGGTGTCAAAAAGACCGTTGCCAATAAGAAGAAGGTGACTAAGTAATCATGGCTGAAGATAAAAAAGGCAAAAAAGAGAAAAAGGTTAAGAAGAAGGAGAAGAAGGTCGTTCCTCGCGGAAAGGTCTATATCACCGCTTCTTTTAACAATACCATCATCACCATCACCGACTTGGCAGGAAATACCCTGGCTTGGTCTACTGCCGGTGCTATGGGTTTCCGTGGATCCAAAAAATCCACTCCGTATGCGGCTCAGATCGCAGCGGGGAATGCTGCCGAGAAGGCGATCGACTCTACCGGTTTAGCCGAAGTAGATGTTCTGGTTTCCGGTCCAGGTATCGGACGCGAATCCGCAATCCGATCCTTGGTTGCTAGAGGACTTTCCATTAAAATGATCAAGGACGTTACACCTTTACCGCATAACGGCTGTCGTCCCCGTAAGAGAAGAAGGGTTTAAGGTAGGAATAATATGGCAAGATATAGAGGACCTGTCGTTAAACTAATGAGGAGAGAGGGAGTGAACCTCTACCTCAAATCCAGTTTTACTTTCAATAGAGATAAGTTCCATAAAAAGGGACCTCCTGGTATGCAACCAAAAAGGAAACCGAAAGTTTCCGAGTACGGTTCTCAGCTTCGTGAAAAGCAGAAGTTGAAAAGAGCTTACGGACTTTTAGAAAAGCAATTCCGTAGCCTTTATGAAGAGGCATCTCATGCTCACGGCGTAACCGGTGAAATTCTTCTCCAACTTTTGGAAAGAAGATTGGATAACGTTGTATATCGTTTAGGTTTCGCAGTGACTAGACGTCAGGCGAGAAACTTTATCGCTCACAACCATATTCTGGTGAACGGCGAGAAAGTTGATATTCCGTCTTTCCGTTTGAAAGTAGGCGATAAGATCGAGATCAAACCTAAATTCAGAACTTCCGGTTTTATTACCCAAAATATCCAACTGGCTCAGTCTCTGAATAATATTCCTTCTTGGGTGTCTTCCGATTTCATTCAGTTCTCGGGAGAAATTCTGTCTTTACCGGAACGTCATCATGTCGACATTCCAGTGAAAGAACAGGTGATCGTGGAGTTGTACTCCAAGTAATTTATTGGGAAGGGTTTCCAAGTGTCTCTAAAAAGTTTACTCAAAGGATTTAAACGTCCCAAAAAGATCGAATTTACTACGGAAGCGAACACTCCGAACTACGGAAAATTCGTAGCGGAACCTTTCGAGCGCGGTTTTGCGACCACGATCGGAAATTCTCTTCGTAGAACTCTCATGTCTTCTATCGAAGGAGCGGCAATTTCCGCTCTTCGTATCGAAGGGGTGAACCATGAGTTCTCTTATATCGAAGGAGTCGCTGAAGACGTTACTCGTATCATCCTAAACCTCAAACAAGTTCGTATCAAGTACGAGCCTGAGGACAAGGATCAAAGCAAAGTTATCCATTTGGAATTGAAAGGTGCTGGATATTTCAGAGCCGGAGACCTGGCTGTGGATTCCTCCATCGAGATTATGAACCCGGATCTTCATATCGCGACTTTAAACGAAGACGCGAACCTTGTATTGGATCTCGAAATCCAAAGAGGAAGAGGATACGTTCCGGCAGAAGATAAAAAGAAGGATATTGAAGTTCTTGGAACGATCCCAATCGATTCTATCTTCTCTCCAGTTCAAAAAGTAATTTTCGAAATTTCCGAGACCCGTGTGGCTCAGAGATCCGATTACGAAAAACTGACTCTGGAAGTTTGGACCGACGGATCCATTTCTCCTGAGGATGCAGTTGCGCAAGCGGCTAAAATCCTAAAAGAACACCTTACGGTATTCATCAACTTCGAAGAAGAATTAGAGGAAGAAGAAGACGAGTTAGACGAAGCGGACGAGAAGTTGAAAGCTTCCCTTTCCAAACATGTGGAAGAACTCGAACTTTCCGTACGTTCCCTGAACGTTCTTCGCAGTCTGGAAATCGACTTCGTTGGAGATCTGGTGAAAAGATCCGAAGAAGAGATGTCCAAATCCAAACATTATAGCGAGCAAGGTCTCGCGGAACTGAAGTCTAAACTCGCAGGTTTGGGACTTTCGTTCGGAATGAGAGATTTCTAATATGAACAAAAGAAATAAAGTAAAACATCTCAACCGCGAAAAAGGTCATAGAGATGCGCTGATCAATAACATGATCACTAGTCTTTTCAAATACGAGAGAATCGAATCCACTCAAGCAAAATTGAAAGTGGTTCGTTCTCACGCGGAAAAGATCATCACTAGAGCGAAAAGAAACCTTGCGACTGATATCGCTCCGGCGGTTGCACTTCACAATAAACGTGAAGTCCTGAAAAGAGTGAAAGATCGTAATATCGTTACGAAACTTTTTGAAGATATCGCGGTTCGTTATGCAAGCACTAACGGTGGATACACCAGGATCCTAAAAAAGATCAACAGAGCTTCCGACAATTCTGAAGTAGGGATTTTGGAACTCACTAATAGAAAGGATCGTTCCTCCCTCATCAAAGAGATCAAAGATAAGAGAGAGGCTATTTCCGAGGCTAAAAAAGAGAAAGCGGCAGCTCCTGCTCCGGCTAAAAAGGAAAAAGCTCCTAAGAAGGTAGCTGCTCCTAAAGCTAAACCGGTTAAAAAACCAGCAGCTCCAAAAAAAGCGGTTAAGAAAGCCGCTCCTAAGAAGAAAAAATAATATATATTAATCCCCGAAGAGATGGGAGATATGTGGGCCCCGGTGTTGGAAACGACATCGGGGTTTTTTCTTATCCAGGCTATCGCAATCTAATGGATTGAATTTGCAAGGCGCCCGAGTATAGTGGATATAGTTTCCTGGATTAGCAGCTTTTCGCTCTTAGTTGATAATAGTGCATAAACAAACCTTATCTTACCGACCTGATATAGATGGCTTGCGTGCCATTGCTATTTTGGCTGTCGTTATTTTTCATACTTTTCCTTCCGTGATTACTGGAGGGTTTGTTGGGGTGGATGTCTTTTTTGTAATTTCCGGTTATCTAATATCTGGGATAATCCTGAAAAATTTAAAGAATGGTACTTTTACTTTTACGGATTTTTATTCGAGAAGAATTCGCAGAATATTACCCGCCTTGCTTGTTGTCTTAATCTTCTGCATTGCATTCGGCTACTTCACACTTTTGGCTAAGGAATACGAATTATTAGGTAAGCATGTTTATTCAGGTGCATTATTCGTATCAAATTTTTCGCTATTGAGAGAGTTTACTGACTATTTTGATACCAATTCGGAACTCAAACCTCTATTGCACTTATGGTCATTGGGAATTGAAGAGCAATTTTATATAGTATGGCCGCTTCTCCTTTTTTTTGCCTATAAATTTCGATTTAGACTATTGGGGATCATTCTTCTTGCTGCGTTCTTTTCTTTTTGTGCGAATATATATGAATTTCGATTGAATCCGCTTTATACATTTTATTGGCCTCAGACTAGATTTTGGGAATTATTGTTTGGTTCTACTATTGCATGGTTTGATTCCCCATATTTCGGAGAGAACGATAAGATAGCCTCTTTTCTAAGAAATTTGAATTCGGAAGTCTATAGGATTTTTGAAGATAAAATTCGGAAAGAATCTGTTCTAAATATACTATCGACTCTTGGTCTTATTTTTATCATTCTATCGGTCTTTTTTTTCGATAAAGATACCCCTTTCCCAGGGTATTTCGCATTGGGTCCAGTTATTGGTTCGGCGTTGATGATTTACTCAGGCCCTAACGCTTTTTGGAATCAAAAGGTTTTGAGCAGTAAATTTTTAATCTTCATCGGAAATATTAGTTTTCCTTTATATTTATGGCATTGGCCATTACTTTCGTTTGCGGCGATTTTAGAAGGAGGTGATTCTCCTGTATGGATACGGATCTTTGCTATTCTTTTATCTTTTATGTTTTCGGTTTTGACCTGGCACTTCGTAGAAAAGAATATTCGTTTCCGTGAACATCGGGGAGTTACAGCTGGGCTTTTGGTAACTCTGCTATTTGTTGCTGCCGCTGGATATATTATTAGGATAAATAAAGGATTTAAAGAAAGAGTTCTCGAATATGAAGAAAATGCAAAGACGTTTGAATATTGGATAGAGTCGGATCCTTTTTGCCAGGCAAAATATAAGCCGGATTCAGGGAAGGACGTAATGTTTTGTTTGATCCGTGATAGTACGAAGGACCCGGATATTGTTTTGATCGGAGACAGTCACGCAAATGCGCTCGCTCACGGATTGATGCGACGATTCTCAGCAAGTGAACATAATTTCTTACAAATAGGATGGTCGCTTTGCCCTCCTTTTATTGGTGCAGAAGTCGATTCTGAAAGACCTTGCGGAGATCTGTCATCGGCAATAATTAAATTTGAGAAAAATCCTAAAGTTAAGAAAATATTACTTAATAGCCGTGGGCCAAGATACTTATACGGAACAGGATACGGAACGGAGGAAAAGAATGCTAAAGGACATATCAAATATTCTCATAGACCCGATATTGCTGATCCGAAGGAAGCATTTCGCGAGGCGATGCGAGATACTTTACGAAGGTTGACTTCGTCCGGCAAAGAAGTAGTTTTTATTACCGACGTTCCGGAAATCGGTTTTAATCCAAAAAAATGTGTTCCATTACGCCCTTTTAATCTGCATATAGATGATGAAAAACCGCTATGTAGAATACCAAGAAAAGACTTCGACAAGCGCAATAGTGAATATCATGAATTGGTGAAGGATGTTTTAAGAGAATTTCCAAGTGTTAAATTATGGGAGCCTTGGAAGTATTTCTGCGATGATCAATGGTGTAGTGCTTTTTCAGGAGAGACTCTCCTTTATAGAGATAGTAATCATATCTCTTTGAAAGGCTCTTATTGGCTGGCTGAAAAATACCATTTCGATTGAGACTGAAAATTTTTCAATACCCTTTCGATTTCAGAAACTCGTCTAGTTTGCCCACGAGTGCGCTTTCCCCATCTAACTCTTTCGCTTTTTCCAGAACGGATCTTGCGTCTTCGAATTTATTCAGAAGTCTATAATTGTCCGAAAGATTGATCAGGTTTGCTAATCGATGAGGTTGAGTTTGTCGGACCTTCTCCGCTGCGTCCGCTGCACGTTGGAATTCCTTCATATGTTTATAACATAAGGATAATAGGAACCAGATATTATGAGAATCAGGATCTAAGTTCAAATAACGTTCGAGCCATTTAGAAGCTTTTGAAAATTCCTTTTTGTCGTAATAGATCTGTCCGATCAATCTTGCGGATTCTTTAAAATTTGGAGCTAAGTTCCAAGATAATTCTAGGAGTTCGAGAGCGATCGGTACTTCTTTTTTCGCCAAATGTTGTTTCGCTTGGTTGTACTTTGCTACGGCGTCGTTATACTTAGGATGTTCCGGATCTATCAGTTCCTTATAGCCGATACGAATGAGAGAAAGGTCGTCCGCAATCGCTCCCACTCCGTGTAATTTTCCTGCGATCGTGTCCAGATCTCCTTTGGAATCTTCTACGATACGGACAAATAGGTTTTCGTCCTCGTTCATCTTCCAGTTGACACCGTCTGAACTGATATTGATATCATCCCTTCCGTCAGATCCTAGAAATAGAACATCTCCAGGTTGTAGATTAGATTCATGAATTTTAATATTCCCTCCGAACGGAGATCCTAATTTCCATGCGGAAAGTTCCGGAGCGATGAAAGAGGATCTATCATCTCTGAATAATACCGGCCAAGGATGTTCTGCATTCAGTATTAACAGCCTTCCCGTTTTGTCATGGATCAATCCGAAAATTGCGGAAGCCATCATAGTTCCGTCGAATGTCCTAAATATTTCGTCCAGCTCTCTATGAGTTTGTAGCATCCAAGCTTCAGGATTGATATCTATGGTCTTTCCATGGCTTGCGGAACGGGTAAGAATATTATTCACAGCAGTCCCAAGTACGATCGCTCCTCCCGCACCTTGGAGAGATTTCCCCATTGCATCTCCATTTAAGAAGAAGGTCCATTTTTCTTTTTCAGCTCCGAACAGAAGATTGCCGCTGATACAAATATCTCCTCCCAGCTCGGATTCCCTATTCTTAAAAGTGAACTTTTTCTTTTGTTCTATATAGAAGATAGTGCTGACATCTTGAGAGGTATTCCAATTTGTCATGAGAGGTTTACTCAAGAGAGAGGTGAGATAATAATCTCCGTCTTGTTGGACTTTTAGAGCCTGGATCTCCTCCATTCTTCTTGTGACTTCCGTTGTTCTTTCATCCACCTTTTGTTCTAAAGTGTTCGCATATTCCTCTTCTACCGCGCCGATCCTACGAAAGATCAGGATCACACTTCTGGTGATATAGGATACCACCGCTAAAAATACTAACTTTAAGGACTGTTCCGAAATGGAAGCATAACCTGGAGAAATAACTTTGAGTTCATCCTCGGTGAATTCTACTCCTCTGAAGATCGTATTTAAGATCACGAGTCCTTGTCCGACTACGCTGAAGATCCCTGAGAGTTTTGCGACTGTTGGTGATAATAATAGTACTGAATATACTATGAAGATCATGTTGATCGCATATAGAATGATCTGACGGATCACTCCGGATGCCATATTCCTATCAGTCCAGGAAGCTACGAACATGACTATGGATAAGATGGTGATATCGGCGAGCACACAAACCTTACCGACCATAGAAGGTATCTTACCGAACTTTTTATAACAATAATGGTTATAGACAGCATATCCGAGCATGGACCCAATCCCGATCAGATACACGATATTTTGGACCATGGAGCTTTGGGTCCAAGCGGCAGCGAGGGAAAGCAGGAAAAGTCCAGCTAGTCCAAATCGGATCCGATTGATTGTAAGTGGACCGGAGGCTATAATCCTCTCCGTAATGAGTTCCTTTTTTTCTTCCATCCCTAATCGGCCTCTTTTTGGAAATCGCCTCTTGTATTTGGATTAGTGAATATATTTTAGAAGGTATCATCTACAAATTTTTTATAGAATGTAGAATACTTGTAAAAATATAATCCTGCTTCCAAATACGTAAGACGAAAAAAATAAGAGAAAAGTAAGTGGCTCCTTTAAAAACAAACTCGCAATTTAAAACTTTCTTTTACTGTTCGGCAGGATAACCGCCGTAAGTCATTTTGCCCGTAAAGTAGATAGGACTTTTCTTTTCGTTTTGGAGTCGAATATTCAGGCCTGCTTGCAGAGTTTGCAACGTCTGGATATTGAACGTAGAGCCTAATCCATCCACCAAAAGTGCATAATGTATGGTCTCGTTAGGATCTTCTTCCGGATCGACATCATCCCAAACTAATGCTAGATTTCCGGATCCGTTTTCTCTACTTCTGTCGTCCGTTAAGATCGCTTCGTTCGATTCTTGTACTAGGGCTCCCGGGATCTGCTTGTTGTAGATTCGTTTTTCCGTTATTAGAACGACGTCGTTTTTATTAAAATGCGGAGGCAGATAAATTTCCGTAGGAGCATCGGAATTCCTTCCTTTCCAAACGACTAAGATGAACCTTTTATCTCCGAAATATTTTGTTCCGTTTTGGACGGTTTTGATCGCGGCCCAGGCGAATACATTATTCCATGTATCGTAGCCGATGGCATTATAATGAGAGCTTATCACTCTACCTTGGAGTTTTCTTACATAAGCTCTTTGGACCACATGGTAATCCATATTGAAAGTTGTTCCATAATTTCCGACCACGGAGAAGTCTTCGTTATTCCAAGCGTCTTTAGTGGTGATCAATTTAGAACTGTTTCCGTTCATATACTCATGATGTTTATCGTAATAATAATCCCAATGCCATTGGGTTCCTGATACGATCGGATTGTAGAAGTCCGCGAATCTAGTTTTAGTATTTTGGGCTTTGTCGGAAATTTCCATCGCTTGGTAGACTGCATTGATCATTCTAGGAGTGTCTTTTGCACCTACACCTTTTAACCACATTCCGAATTCACTTAAGAAAGATGGAATATTCAAGAATCTAGCTTCTTTTCGGATCTCATCCAGGTATTTGAAATACGTGGCATTGTCTATCCCGGTCAGATCCGTTCCCATTCTTCCTGCATCGTAAAAGTGAGAGTTAAATGCGAATCCTTCTCCTGGAAGGGTTGTTAAATGTCCACCTCCGGTTGCCGGAGCTACTATGCCTACGTTGGTGTTCCAAAATACCAAAGGTTCTGCGAATACCAGTTTATTCTGCCATCCATTTTGGGTAAGTGTTTCCCTTACCTTTCTATAAAAAGGCCAGAGTTTTTGATTATCCCATTGAGCTGGACTTAAACCCTCCATTCCTCCGTCGACAGGCTCATTAAACGGATCTAATCCGACTATATAATCGAATTCTTCGGGACTCAATTTCTCTTTAATATAGGCCGCCGTCTTTCCTATTTGCCAGAGATACTCGGTTTGAACGTATCTTGTACCGGAAGAAGTTGAAATGGATGCATTATTCCAGAAGTTACGGAAACCTCTACGGACTGCCTCGTTTGTAAGATTATTCTGGCTCCAGTTAGCGCATATAATGCCGCAATATTCGGAAGGATAAGAACTTCCGGAAATAATCCAGGAAGGTGCTCCGTTTCCGGTATGCCATGAATTTTTATTAAAAAGGTGTCTTGAGTAAAGATCTTGGTGGTAATCCAAAAGAATATACATCCTTTTAGAGATCGCTTTTCTCATTTGAGAAATGATTGAGTCCAAATATGGATAATTGATCGTATTTACGGAAGGATGTGTTCCTTCCCACGCGATCGTGAAACGGATCATATTGGCCCCGGTTGTCTTGCCTAATCGGTTAAAAGCAGTTTCCGCATCCGAATCGTTAGCAAACGGTTTAAATCCGTGTTGAGCAAGTTTTACATTTCCAGAAATATTAAATCCTCGGAAGGATACTTCTCTTCCGAAACCGTCTAGGAAAATTTTATCAACGGTTCCATTATAAGTTTTATCTCCAACTAAGATCTTCCGCTCTAATTCGTTGTTTATATAGTCCAGATTATGGTTAGCGAAAACGTTCGTATTTGATTCCAAAACGGAATATTCGGATCCGGAATTCGGATTAGGTTGATTCCCAAGTAATCCGAGTAACTCCGGAGAGATGTTTTTTTCCGGAGTGCAGGCAAAAATGCTGATAGCACCGAGGCAAATTATGTATTTTCGTATTCTCTTCATGAGCAAACAAGATAGTAATGCCTTCCAGATCTCCAAGTCATATTTGATAATATGGAAATTTATAGACTTTGCATATTTTTCCTCTTACTAAATAACTATGTTAAAATTAAGTTTTTTGAAATTGTTTTATAATTAAGGAAATCTGCGGATACTTATATTTCACTTAATAAGAATAAAAAGAAAATACGAGTGAAAATTCGTTAGATTAGTCAACCTTCATGTATCAGAATAATGATTTTAAGACCGACATTCGGATTGTTTGATCTGAAGGGTCATGCGCCAAGTGTAGAAAAAAATATACACTTAGAAAAAGTCTCTCCGAATGATTAATCGACTGAGATCGTATGCGAAAATTTCCTCTTTGAGGCGGTTACAAATTCAAGATAGTCGATAGATCCCGTGTTGCATGTTGTGAATACTAAATGAAAAATAACGGAAAGAAGAATTTGTAAAGAATC
This sequence comes from Leptospira sp. B5-022, assembly GCF_000347035.1. Lineage (GTDB taxonomy): Bacteria > Spirochaetota > Leptospiria > Leptospirales > Leptospiraceae > Leptospira_B > Leptospira_B cinconiae. The sequence goes on along the minus strand of NZ_ANIJ01000025.1, from coordinate 42,567 downwards.
CTTTCTGCTAGGTATTCTTTAGGTATTATCTAAATTTTTAATCGGTCACTATGCAATGAAGAATACAATTTTGGAAGAGGTAAACAAGCGGTTAAAGACTCTATTAAGACGAACGGATTTTTAAAGAACGAGTTTGCAGAAGAATTGGATCTGCTTGAAAAGAATAATTTTTGGTTTCGTTTGTTGGAATTCCAACAAACTTAGAATGGCAAATTTTAGTTGCGGAAGATCGAGTTTTATGATAGGGGAGATGCGGAGTGTAAATTTCTCCACCGCTACGCTCCGGCCCCCACCCAAATAGGGCGGGGCCGCCCGCAAGCTAAACCAAACCTACTGTAGATTGCTCTTAGCGCGAGTCCACAAAAGAGCTTTCTATCCTCGGTTTTTCTCCGCTTGTTTCGAGTATTTTCTTTGATATACAAATCGGATTGCTTCCGCTTCCAACCAAGGCACAGGTTTTCCACCCCCTAAAATACGAGATTCTACGAAAGCTTTACTTGCTTTTTCCAGAACCATACATACAGCATGCACATCATCCAAACTTTTATGGGCGCATAGAGCTCCGGCGTTTTGGAGATACACTGCGTTCCTTCTTCCTATAGCGGAGATGATCTTTTTTAGCCCTTTTTCATCGTTTGCGTTAGGCACAACTTTTGCGTTTGGCCCTACAATTTGAGCCATATCGTCCAAGAAAGGGCGAACGGTCTCTCCCGCCATCGAACATGTCATCACGTTTTCCTGAGTGGAATGAACGATAACGTTGAATTCAGGTCTTGCTAAATAGAGAGAAAGATGTTGTGGAGCTTCGTCCGGGATATCTTTCGGAAAGATCTGATTTTCTTCCAAAGGAATTTCCAGAAGCGCATTCTTCGCTTTTTTGCCGATCGTATTTAGATCCGATTTTTTTGGAGTGATCCAGATACTTTTTCCGATCTTAACACTGGCGCATCCGTTCTTCGCTAAAATTCCTTCCTTCACTAATTGAGGCAGAAATTTTTGAAGATCCATCGGGCTATCAGGCGCTTTCATGCTGTTTTTACCAATCCGTAGTTTTTGAGATACCAAGAACGAATGGAATCCCTGTCTCCTTTTTTGTAACCGGAAACTTTTAAGAATTCTTTCTCTATAAATAGCTGGCAGACTCGTTCTAATTCGAGTGCGACTTGGAATGCATCTTCCATGTCTTTTCCAACACAAAGGGTTCCGTGGTTTGCTAATAGTACCGCTTTACTTCCGGATTTATCCAATGCATGGATTGCCATCTTGATCAATTTTTTGGTTCCAGGAAGAGAATAGTCGGTACAAAGCACCGGACCTCCGATGATCTTTTTCATCTGCGGATTTAACACAGGGACATCCTTTCTAGCGGCTGCAACCACCGCTGCCTGTAGCTGGTGAGTGTGGATAACTGCACCAATGTTCGAACGGAGTTTGTAAGCTGCGGAGTGGAGTCCTTTTTCATAGGAAGGTTTGATCTTTCCGATATGAGTTAGGTCGTCGATGTTTACCTGTACGATCTCCTCAGGAGTTAGATCTTCATAAGTTCTGCCGGTTGGAGTGATCGCAAAATAATTTTCATCGATACGTTGGCTGATATTTCCCCAAGTCCTTGCGATCAGACCCGACTTAAGAAGTCGGATCCCGGTATCTCGAACGATTTTTTTGGCCTTATCTATTTCCATGTTCTTCTCCTATTCAGCGGACCTAGGGTTATACACCTTCGACTTTTTGGAAAACTCTTTCGAATCTTTTTAAAGCGTCGTCGATGACCGCGTCCGTGTCGGCTGCGCTCGTATACAATCGGCTTCCTGCTAAAGTAACGATACCTTCCGCCATGTAAGCCGCTCCCATTTCTTCCATCGCTTTTTTGCGAGTGTGAGCTTCTTTGATCGTGGATTTGATCTTCCAGAATTTTTTGATATCGATCTCTAAAAGCATGGTTCCGACGGTTTCCAAGTGGCAGATAGAACCTTGATTGAATGCTACGAAAGGTAGATTATACTTCTTAATTAGTTTTTGTAAACCTGCAGTGATCCTATCTCCCGCTCTTCCTGCTTTTTCACAGGCCTTTTGTTTTTCGATTTCTAAAAGAGTATAATAACCTGCAGCAGAGCTGAGAGGGTTCGCTGCCATAGTTCCGCCGATCAAAGCCTTTTTGACACCGGTTTGGAGTCCTGCAGAAAGATACTTCATGTATTCCTTCTTCCCACCTAATCCTCCTGCGGAAGGATAACCACCGGCTACCACTTTACCGAATACGGTTAGATCGGGAGTAACTCCGTAGTAACCTTGCGCCCCGCTTAGACCGATACGGAATGCGGTAACAACTTCATCAAAAATTAGTAATGCTCCATATTTGTCGCAAAGTTCCCTGACTCCTTTATTGAAGTCCATATCTATAGGGCGAGTTCCACTTTCCGGTCCGATCGGCTCCAGGATAACTGCAGCAGTACCACCTCTCCAGCGGTTTCTTTTTAAGGTTCTTTCCAATGCGTTTAGGTCGTTCGGATAGAATTCTTGGGTATATTTGAAAACATGTTTCGGAATTCCGTGCGATTCAAAATGTCTGGTACCCGGAAGACGGAGTCCGTAAGCAAGCTGATCACTCCAACCGTGATACGCGCCTCCCATCTTCACGATATTTTTCTTTTTAGTGGCAAGTCTAGCGACACGGATAGATGCCATACAAGCCTCCGTTCCAGATCCTAACATACGGAACATCTGCACAGAAGGCATGTGCTCCACGATCTTCTCCGCAAGTCTTAACTCGTATTCATGGAATAAGCCGGTCACAGGTCCTGTGGTTTCTAGAAGTTGTACCACTTTTTTGCGAATATTCGTTGGATTACTTCCTAACACGGTAGGACCGCCGGCTTGTAGGAAGTCTATGTATTTGTTCCCGTCCAAGTCGTATAAATGTGCTCCGGAAGCTTTAGTAAAAACAAGAGGGAAGGGGTAGTTGAAAGCAAGATTATGCTGCACGCCGCCGGGGATATACTCCGACGCTTCCGCGATCATGGTCTTGGACTTTGAGCATTTTTTTTCGAAATATTCCTGAAGGTATTTCTCCATTTCATTCTTCTTAATGGAGCGAATTGGCTGGCGAATCAGGTCATGAAGTTGTTTATAAACCCCCTTTACGTCTGGGTATTGAGAAATTGCGAAGCCGGTAGACATATCCTTTTTCCTTTTTTTGCGGAATATAGGTTGACAGTGAGTGAATACTCACTCACTGTCAACTAGAAAATACAGAAAAGAAGCTTTCGAGGATTTTTTCCGTATTCCGGAGCTTAAGAACCGCTTAGGTAGTAAATATAGGGAAGTACAGTGACCGAATTTATCTCATCAAAATACAATAGGGATACTTTTGATAAGATCCCGGAAGAAAAAAGGACCAGGATACTTTCCGTAGCGATTGCAGAATTTGCGAACCGAGGGTTCAATAATGCGAACACGAATATTATCGCAAAGAAGGCCGGTATCTCCGTTGGCTCTTTGTACAAATACTTCGATACAAAAGAGGATTTTTTTCTTACAGCTGTAGGTTACGGGATACATCAGCTGGAAAAAACCTTGGAAGAAGTCCTTAGCGAAGATAGCGACCTTTTCGGTAAGATAGAAAGAATATTAAGAATTATCCAAAAACATTCCAGAGAGAATAGAGATATCATTCGTTTATACAATGAGATCACTGCCGAAGGGAATTCCGAATTGATCCGAGGACTTTCCTCGGATATGGAAAGTGTTTCCGCTAAAGTTTATACTTCTTTATTGGCGGATGCGAAAAAGTCCGGATCTATCGGGAAAGAGGTAGACGAGAAAATTTTCGCCTTTTGCATTGATAATCTTTTTATGATACTCCAATTTTCTTATGCAACCGAGTATTATCGCGAAAGAATGAAAGTATATTTGGGAAAAGATTTCGATAACGATGAGAAGGTCGTAAAAGGAATGATGTCTTTTATTCGAAGGGCGTTGGAAAAGAAGTAATCTTAGCTATCGTGCGAAATTCATTCTATACATCACTCCGAACTCCAAAGAAGACGCTCTATTAGTAGCCGGTGTGGATTTTGCGGTTGCATCTATCAAAAAATTACTGAGGAAGACTATGTCTATTGGAGGTGGAGATGTCGCATCTCCTAGTCCTTGAAATCTTTGTTCCATTGAATTTACCGTATACTTCCATTCGAATAATTGGATCCCTACCCAGAAAGAAATTGTAGGAGTCCAGCGATAGAATAGCTTATTCGAAAAATTGAATCCTTTTGCAGTCCAAGTCGTAATCAGATCGGATCGGTAATAATCAAAAAAAGAACCATCTATAGAGCTTGCCGTTCCAACTGCGGCCGCGTACTGAATACCGGTCAGAGATAAATAATGAAGTTCGATCCTATCCTCCCATTTCTCCCCCAAACGAATTGTTGTTTTTACCCCTATCGAAGGTCCTTTCAAGATCTCCAGAAAATTATAATTAAATTTGGTCACAGAAAGTAACAAGTTCGCAAAATAATCGCTAGAGGTACTGTTATTATCCTCAGTTTTACCCCAAAACTGCGAATATCCAAAACTAGGTCTTATATCAAATTTTTGATTGCTGAAGGCTAAGTAAGAAATGTCTAACTTTAAAGAATTTTGTTTTTCAGGAAACGTTCCTTTATTTTCCTGAAGGAAGGAATTTCCTCCATATACAGTAATTCTTTCCGACGTTTTCCCGCCGAAGTGATTTGCAGTTAATCCGAATCCGAATTTTTTCCAATAATAGATCGCCCCCATACTATAAGCAAGGCCACGTTCATAGGCGGAATCGTCTACTTGAGTAGGAATGCCGTTTAGGGTGTTGATCTTTGCACTCATACGACCCGTATAATTTTCAGTAGGAGGACGATAAGAACCCATCCCTGCTCCGAAGTAGATCTCTAGATCCTTTCTGTCTGCTTGATCGATCGTATAAGGGCTAGTTGTTTTGTCTATTTCCGGTTTTTTGCTCGGTTCAGGGGCTGGGGGAGGAGGTTCTTCCACAACTGTAGTTTGTTGTTTTAATTTTTCTTCCGACTCTTTCTTTTCTTGGACGGTTGGCTCTTTGTAACTAACTCTTTGGATATCTTTCTTGTTGAGTTGTTTGATCTTTCCGTCTTCCATTTTGATCTGCATCGTGGTGGCGGTTTGTTGGATCACGTCTCCTCGCAAGATTTGACCGTTTCTCATATAGATAGTCTGATGTTCTGCAAGCAGTGCGGCCATGGGCAAAGCTAATAAAAGGATGAATAAGTAAATTCTTATGTTAGAGCTTCCCATAACGCTGGCTATTAGAGCAAATCTTAGTTGGGTGAGCAATAACTTATTAAATGGTTAGAGATAAAAGATGCGCTAATTCTTCGATTATTATTGAATGGGGGTGGGGGAAATAAGGGAACTGTTCGGTCTTGGAGATTACCACAAATAGGGAAAAATGTACGCGCCAAAATACGGATTATAAACCCGTTCATTTTATGGGATATTTAATCTTTTTTCGGCTCTTGGATTTCTTTTTCCCCTTGCATTGTGGGGTTTGCGACAGAGAAGATTTTTTCTCTTTGCGGATCGGTATTTGCAAAAGTTGTGTTCGGACTTCTCGGAATTCTAAACCCTCTTTCAGATGTAATGTATGCTCTTGTCCTTTGACTAATTCATCCGAAATCTGCGGTTTCTGCGATTCCAGAAATATATTCTTTGCTAAGGCGTTCAGCCTCCGTGATAGAAACGATCTTTTGGCGGAAATATTGAATAAACTTAAGGCAAACAACGAATATCCAGTTTCTATTTTTCTTTCTTTAGGAATACGAAAGGTTTTAAGAGGACTTAGGGCATTAGACTTGGATGCCTGCATACTTCTTCCCAGCTATTCAGGTAACAAAATTTTCAATCCGTCCCTTAGGCCATTCTTACCTAGCGCCAGATTGTATGAAGAGGCAAAAAGAATATTAAAAATCCCTTTAATAGAACCATTGTTGAAGAAAAGCCCGGAAAGACAGGCGGGTAAAACTTTTTCGGAAAGATTCTTTCATGCGTATTCCGCCTGGGAAATCAAATCGGATTGGAAGGATCGTTGTCCTTCTAAAATTCTCTTATTGGACGATGTTTTTACTACCGGAGCGAGCGTGAACGAAGCGAGCAGGATACTAAGGAAGAATGGTACGAAGTCGGTCTATGTTTTAACGTATCTTAGGACGTCGGATTAAACTTGACTAATCTATATATCCGTTTAGTATAGATAACAAGAGATGGTTCGTAAAATTCTGCATGTGGATATGGATGCATTTTATGCTTCCGTAGAACAAAGGGACAATCCGGATTATCGGGGCAAGCCTATCATTGTGGGAGGTCCTCCCGATTCGAGAGGAGTTGTCTGTGCCGCAAGTTACGAGGCTAGAAAATTCGGAGTTAAGTCCGCTATGCCTTGCTCCCAAGCGGCTAGACTTTGTCCCTCGGGTATCTTTGTGACTCCTCGTTTCGAGGCATATCGTAGAGTATCCTCTAAGATTAAAGAGATCTTCTTAGAATTCACCGACCTAGTGGAAATGCTGTCCTTGGACGAGGCATTCTTGGACGTCACCGAAAATAAGAAAAATATACCCTATGCAAGTCAGGTTGCAAAAGAGATCAGAGAAAGGATTTTTGAAGAGACTCAGTTAACCGCTTCAGCAGGAGTTTCCATCAATAAGTTTTTAGCCAAGATCGCTACCGATCAAAACAAACCTAACGGTATGACGATCGTTCGTCCGGAACAAGCGGAAAAATTCATAGAATCGTTGGATGTATCCGTATTTCCCGGTATCGGAAAAGTTACATTAAGAAAAATGCATGCACTTGGGATCAAAAATGGTAAGGACCTGAAAGAAAAAAGTCTGGAGACGTTGGACCGAAATTTCGGGAAATCGGGGCGCTGGTTCTATGCGGTCTGTAGAGGTTTGGATGATAGGCCGGTACAACCTTATCGAGAAAGAAAATCCTTAGGCGCGGAATCCACATTTCCAAAAGACTTGGAAAATAGTCCGGAAATATTCAGAGAACTTGCGGACATAGCGGAAGAATTGGAAAGAAGACTTCTTCAAAAACCTTTTCCAGGAAAAACGATCACCCTCAAAGTGAAATTTTCTGACTTCACGCAAAAGACCCGAAGTATTACGGAGGATTATTCCTATCTCGATAAAAACGAATTGTATCGCATCGGATCCAAACTTTTGGAAGAATTTATATTAGGATCCGGTAAAGCGGTTTTTCCGATCCGTCTTTTAGGGTTAAGTCTCTCTCATCCGGAAAATAATTCTAACCATTCCCGGATCAAGTCCGAGGAGGAAGAGGACCTATTTCCTTCTCTTTTCTGATTATTTAGGACCATCTCCTGATTCTATCCCGGACGGTACCAAATTTGCGATTCCCTGTCTTAGATTCGCCCATTCTTGCCTACATTTTTTGTCGGAATCTTTTTCCTCGTTGTAATGTAACATTGATCTTCCTGCGGCGAGACTAGCTAATTTAGAATTATCGAATATTTTCCAAGCTATACTTAAAATGAACAATCCCACAAAAGGTAAGGCGATTTTCAAGATCCCGTGATGTTTGGAATCCATAATAGACCCCAAAAAAGTACAGATAGAACCTATGCTGAACAGATACCAACCTATATACAAATAATCCTCCGAAATTTCGGATGAGGTATTGATCATGTATCTACAGAAGGATCCTTCCATCTCCACTAATTCCATTTTTCCGGAGGGAAGGAGGTTCTCTATAAACGGTTTTTCCAATCTGGATTTTCCTAGATAAGGCCGGATCTCTAGAAATAAGTTGATGCCAAGATAGAACATCCCTATGAAGAAGAGGATAAAAAAAGGTCTGTAAATAAGTTTCGTCCTTTCAGTAGATCTGTAAACTTCCAATTCGGATTCAGGAACTCCCATTTTTTTTGAGATCCTATCTTTGTATTGTTGGAAAGCTAGATTATCCATGAAAGGAATATAATCGGTAGCCGGAAGTGAGTCCTTTATCTCTTTACTTTGGAGCCAAGTATTAATTTCGTTCAAGGCCTTGGTTTTAGAAACCTTAAAATACGGAAAGATAAGACGGATGAGAAACATAATGTTTTCCTGTTATAAAATCAGAAGGACCGGATTGGCTGGACAGATTAGAAAATCGTTACGTTGTATGCAAGGCGATTTTTAGAATAAAAAGAGATATGAAGATCAAAACTTCTCTAAAATAGCTAAAATTTCTCTTCCATATTGTCTAACTTTCGCTTCCCCCATTCCTTTGATCGCCATTAGATCGTCCATATTTTCGGGTTTTTGGGAGGCGATCCTGGCAAGTACAGGATTTTGGAGAACCATAAACTTTTTCCATTTATTGCGCCTTGCAATCCGGTCTCGGAAATTTTTTAGTTCGTTTAGAATGAGTTTGTCGCCCGTAAGTTGGGCTTTTTTACGGGGTTTTTCCGGATCTTCGTTTGATATTTTAGGTTTTCCGAATGCAGTCAGGTAAATTTTAGGATATTTATCTCCCTTAACCGAAAGTTTTTTGGTCCTCTGCCAATCTTCTAAAAGTTTGAGAATGGATTCTTCCGGCACGTGCTTTAAAGAAGAATAATATTTGGACTTATCCAATCTTCTGCGAAGTATATCCTTGGATTTCGCTCCTCTTAAGGTGCCTGCGATGATCTTTTTTCCGAACTTTGCGGGATATTCCGACAAGAGTCCTTCTACCGATTCGATCTCGTCTGGATCGAAGATATGGGATTCTTTTTCCTTCTTCTTTTCCGCTTTTAATCTTTCTCTTTCCGTATAAGCTAGTCTAGCGGTATGAGAAGTTGTAGAGTCCGCGCAGGTGTCGCAGGACCCGCAGTTGGAGATTTTTTCTCCGAAATATTCGCATAAGATCTTTTGTCTGCAATCGGGTGAACTTACGTAAGATTTAACATGAGAGAGTAAGGTTTCTCCTCCCTTGTAGTTTGCTTCTTTGGATAAAAGAAAACTTTGGACGCTCAAGTCGCCTGGGAGAAAAAATAATACACAATCCGAATTTTTACCGTCTCGTCCAGCTCTTCCCGCTTCTTGGTAATAACTCTCCAAAGAAGAAGGTACCTGGTAGTGTAGGACCAGTCTTACATTCGGACTATCCAATCCCATTCCGAAAGCGTTTGTAGCTACGAGTATATTCGTTTTTCCGGATGAATAACCTTCTTGGGCTTTTTCTCTGCTGGAGTCGGTCCTTCCTGCGTGGTACTTTCCCACTTTGTATCCGGATTTGCGGAGAAGTTCAAAAATTTCATCCACCTTAGCACGAGTGGAACAATAGATTATCACCTTACCTGAAGTCGATTTATGAAAATTCCCTTTTTCTAATATTTCTAAAAGTAGATTCTCCTTTTCTCTTTCCGAGTCGGGATATACTACCGAAAATTTTAGATTTTCTCTGGCATAGGTGCCTTGCACATGTAATGGGTCTTTTAATCCTAAACTGTCCGAGATATCTTTTTTAACCCGGTCTGTTGCGGTCGCGGTCAGTGCCACCCATGGAGTTGCTCCTTGCAAATAGGAACGTAATGTATGCAGTTTTCTGTATTCTGGACGAAAATCATGTCCCCATTGGGAAACACAATGCGCCTCATCCACCGCCATTAAACTTACCGGAAGTTTCGGCAGCAGATTTAAGAAAGAGCGAGAGACAGCTCGTTCGGGAGAAATATATAATATTCTAATTTTTCCGGTTGCTGCGGAAGATAAAACCCTGACTTGTTCCAGATCGTCTTGAGTGGAATTACAATAGGCTGCTTGTATACCTCTCGCTTTTAAACCGTCCACTTGATCTTTCATAAGGGCGATCAACGGAGAAATTACTACGGTAAGGGAGTCTGACTCTGCGAAGGAAGGTAATTGATAGATGAGTGATTTTCCGGCGCCTGTAGGAAGAATGGCGAGCACATCCTTTTTTTCCAATAATGCTTGGACTGCCTCCCATTGGCCTTGCCTGAATTGGGAAAATCCGAAATGGGTATGTAGGATCTTTTTCCAATCCTCTATCGAAGAGGAGACTGTTCCAGTATTTGCGGACAAGTTGAAACTTCTTCCTTATTCTTGATTTCGGATCTTACGGTATAGAAATCTTGAGGGATGTAGCGCGGAGTACAAGCTATTTTCGATGGATAACGGTTCGTTTAAAAGAATCTCCGCCAAAATTTCCCCTCCCAATAGGGAAGATAGAACTCCCCTGGATCCCAAACCGCCGAACACATACAGGTTTTTTTGCGGTTCTAAAAAAGGGAATTCTTTCTTTCGATTTTTAGGCAACCCTATACCTGAGTATGTTTTTCGAAAAAGTTCCGGCGAATGGACCGGGCCCAAGATCGGAAATCGGTCCGGTGTTTGGGATCGGATCCCTACGAATTCGGAGCGAACCTTGATATGATCCCAATCTAACCCTAAGAATGTCTTTTGGGAGTATCCTAAAATTTCTTCCGCGTCCTTACTTCTTGGATCCGGATCTAAATCGAATTCATTAAATGTGGAGCCATTGACCCGGATCCCGTTTTTAGAAGGTGTGAGATACTTATCTCCCACTCGGATCGGATCATTTTCGGATTCTATATTCGAATCTTCTAATATTTCCAATTGTCCTCGTACGGAACTAATGGAGAAGGGAGATTCTCCCCATAAACTTTGTAATACACTTTCTATCCCGAAAGAATTTGCTAAGATTAAAACCTCCGTTTTATTTAAGATCTTTTTATTCTCGGAGAATAAACTCCATTCTTCGTTTTCGTAAGAGATCGAACTTACTTTTCCTCGTTTTAGAACAATATTCGGATGGCCTAAAAGTTTTTCGTTGAGAAGAGGAGTATCCGTCCAGAAGCCGGAAGGATAAAAGATACCTTTTGTATTTTCGGGATAATCTTTATCCAATTCCGGTCTTAGATCCGCCAATTCTTTAGATAAGGAATGTGATCTTACTCCTTCTTCCAATCTGTCCCAAGGAAGATCTTCTCCGGAAAGTTGTACCGTGCCTGAGATTCGGTAGGAACCGTTAGGAAGCAGATCGGAATAACGACGAATGGAATTTCCGAGACAACGTAAAGTCCATAAACTTGTAGGAGTTTCCCCTTTGGTGATATGAGGATGTGAGACTGCCATCGGGACGGAAGATGCGCGTAACGCATTGTGGTCGTCCCAGACTTCTACTTGAATTCCTCTCCAGGCAAGCGCTCTCGCAATGCTCGCTCCTGCGAGTCCGCCGCCAAGCACGGATACTTTTTGTGGGATTTTATAAGAAGAATAATTTCTTCCGAAAAATGGGAGCGGATTTAGGTCGGGTTCCGGATCAGATCGGTAAACTCCGATCAGCATTTCTCTTTTTCTGCCATAACCTGGGATCTTAGAAAGAGTGAAGCCTGCTTTACTTAAACTATCTTTAACGGGTCTCGCCACTGTGAATGTTGCTAAACTTGCGTTTTTATTGGAAAGTTTTTTGATCTGAAGGGCGATATTTTCTCCCCAGAGTTCCGGATTTTTAGAAGGTGCAAATCCGTCTAGGAAAAATGCGTCGAACTTTCCGGAAACCTCCGGAAGATATTGGACTGCATCTCCTATCCATAAGTCCAATATCAGATTTTCCGTTTCGAATAGAAAAGTATTACAGCCCGGTATTAGTACTTTATATTTTCGTAAAAATAATTCCAGCAGATCCGAAAGTTCGGGAAAGGCGGAGATTGCTCTGCGGATATCATCCGACTCTAACGGATATTTTTCGAATGAAGTAAATCTTAGAACTCGGCAGTTGGATTTATTTTTGCAATTTCTCCAGAGCTGCCAGGCTGCGAAAAAATTTAAACCTGTTCCATATCCTAATTCTAAAATGGAAAAAGCGTGATGTGTCTGAGAAGAAGAAAATCTTTCCTCTAATCTGTTACCTTTCAAGAAAACATGTTTGGTTTCTTCCAACCCGTTTTCCGGAGAAAAATATATATCGTCGAATTCTCTGGAAACGGGAGTGCCGTTTTCTTTCCAGTCTATCATCCGGGATTTTCCGTATCCGTTTTAGTATCTTCTTTAGGGGGAAGACCTGCTGAAGGTAGATTTCGTAAAGGAGGGTAGGCCGGTCCTTCTTCTTTTTTATGAGGTTCTTTGGATAGTTGTATTTCTTTTCTGACTCCCATCCTGTAGGTAGTCATGTTCATATAAAGAGATGGCGCAGGCAATCCGTTCGCAGTTGCCACCTGGTTTCTGATATTGAGTCCTTTCCCGTCCAAATCACCAAAACTTGTGATCTCCAAAAACACGTAGGCGTTATATAGGATCGTATCCGGAAAATATTGTCCTATATTATATTCAAATAATAAACGAAGACCTTTTAATTCTTGAAGTTGATTTTTGACACTGGAAATCCTTTGTTCTCTTTCTATAATATCCATTCGATAGACAGCAAGGCCGTATATGGGGCCAAGACCGAAGTTTACATTCTTCCCTTCATAATAACCTAGATAAAGTGTGAAATACATCTGATAATCTTCGTAGGTGTATTCCATATTTCTTCCTAACTGAGGGGGAAGGGGGAATAGTTGGTTGGAAACATATTCGTCGAATGCCAGGTAATGTCTTCCATCGTCCGGATAATTGATCAGGTTTCCTCTATACGTTCTGGGGGAAGTTAGGTTGAAGGACCAGGCAAGCCCGCTTAAAAGGGAAAAAAATCCTTTGATATCCCTTGTACCTGGGATCCTGCTCGGCACGGAGCCGATAGAATAGAAAGCACGAGTCGTAGTGGAATCCCGACTGACCACGCTTGAATCCGTGTCTGAACCCGGAGCAGTAAACTTACTAACCGGGATCCCTTGTACACTTGCGGGGTGGGTAAAAAAATCCAAGGCAGTATATTCAGCACCCGCATTAATAATGATCGAGTCTAAAATCCCACTCATACTTTTACAGGATGATAGAATTAGAAATAGGCAGAAGATTATGATCTTGGGCTTCAAAACCGGATTTAGTCTCTTAGAATCCATCGTCCAGAACCAAAATGAATTGGTCGGAAATCAAACCAAGTCCATTTCATGGGGCTTGACTGCTCACGTCGAAAACCGAGGATCGTATTAGTCGAAGTATATGTCTTTCGAAAAAAAACAGCCGATCCTTTATCCTGTTTCCGTAGCCCCGATGATGGACTGGACGGACAGGCATTTTCGTTTTTTCTTAAGACTGATCACTAAACATTCCCTATTCTATACTGAAATGGTGACCACCGGTGCCATTCTGAGAGGAGATAAACACAGATTTTTACGTTTTTCTCCTGAAGAATCCCCACTTTCTTTGCAATTAGGCGGAGACAACCCTTCTCAACTCGCGGAATGTGCGAGAATTGGGGAAGAATACGGATACTCCGAGATCAATCTGAACGTTGGTTGTCCGAGCGATAAAGTACAAGAAGGAAATTTCGGAGCCTGTTTAATGAAGGACCCGGATCGTGTAGCTGATTGTATCTCGGAAATGGATTCTAAAACCTCTATCCCTGTCACAGTCAAATGTCGTATCGGTGTTCGAGGAAAAGAAACATTAGAAGATTTGCATGAATTCGTGAAAACAGTAAGCGCAGCAGGCGCAAGACGGATCACAATACATGCAAGAATCGCAATATTGGAGGGCCTAAGTCCCGCTCAAAACAGAACTGTTCCTCCGTTACGTTACGAGGACGTATATTCTATTAAAAAAAATTTTCCGGATCTTGTCATAGAATTGAACGGAGGTGTCAGATCCATTCCGGAGATACGCTCTCATTTGGACAAAGTGGACGGAGTTATGATCGGAAGGGCTGCATACGAAAATCCTTTTTTATTTTCCGACGTGGATTGCGAATTTTTCGGGGTGGAAACTTTACACGTAAGTCGCAGAGAGATCTTCGAGTCCATGCAGGAATATGTTTCTTCGCAAACTGCAGAAGGTGAAAAACCGAGCCGTATCTTAAGACATTTACTTGGTGCTTTTCATGAGATCAGAGGCGCTCGCTCCTATCGTAGGATCCTCACGGAAAAAATGCATTCCAACCCGGGACCTAAATTACTTTTAGAAGCTTTGGAGTCCATCTCCGCCGAATATCTTGATCGTAAATTAGGAAATCCGAAAATCGAGGTTAGAGAGGCAGTTCAACCGGTGGTTTAATCGGAGAACACTCGTCTAAAAACTGCAGAATATTTGCGGAGAAACTTTTGGACACGATTCGAACCATAGATTGCGGATATGTAGAAGCGGGACTCGCCTGCGCTTATCTGATCGTCGATGGAGACAGGGCTACATTCGTAGAAAATAATACGAATTACGCGGTCCCACTTTTATTGGAAGCTTTAAAAGAAGAAGGGCTTACTCCTGAGTCCGTGGATTATATTATCATCACCCATGTTCACTTGGATCATGCGGGAGGAACGGGAAAACTTGTTTCGCTTTGTCCCAATGCGACGGTACTGGCCCATCCGAAAGCGGCGCCCCATATAATAGATCCGACTCGTTTGATCAAAAGTTCCATTCAGGTATACGGAGAAGAGAATTATTTCAAGTTGTACGGGGAAATACTTCCCGTGCCTAGTGATCGTGTACGTACTATGAGTGACGGAGAGGAACTGGCCTGGCAAAAAAGAACATTCAGATTTTTGCATACAAGAGGACATGCAAACCATCATTTCTGTATTTATGATCCTTTAACGAACGGGATTTTTACAGGAGATACTTTCGGAATAGGCTATACATTATTTAGAAAAGGACGGGATTCTTTGTTATTCCCATCCACAACTCCGACAGACTTTGATCCGGAAGAAGCGATTCTTTCCATAGACAAGATCCTCGCAACGGGTGCGGATAAGGCTTACCTCACTCACTTCGGAGTCTGGGAAGATATCTCTTTGGGCGCTTCTCAAATGAAAGAAGGTCTTAACGTTATGAAAAACATCTTACTCTCCGCGGAAAAGACAAGTTTGGAGGGAGAATCCTTGGTTGCATTCTGCGAGGGTAGAGTTCGTTCTTATTTAGAAGACCAAATCCGTATCCGACACCTACCCTTTGGTGAGAAAGAAGAAAGATTTATCGGATTTGATTCTCAGATCAATGCGCAAGGGATTGCATTTAAAATAGAAAGATCTCGAAAGAATAAAAAATAAATTCCCATCCCTTAAGTATCTATTTGTAATTCTTCTAAATTTCAGTAATGAAGCTCCAAAATAGTCTAGTATCTCTTAGGTGAAGTTTTTCATTTGATTTCCCCGTTCCGGGTTTTTTGAATATACTTGTGGGCTTAACTTCGGATGAATTCGAAAAAAAAAGAAACTTAGTAATCCTTCTTTGTGCCTTCTTTCTTTTAACCGCTTGCTCTCCCAAAACTTCCGAAAAGGTTCCTTTACTGTACAAAGGAAGTATAGATATGAGTACAGTCAGTCCTTGGGGAGAAATTTATCCCCTCAAAGGAGATTGGGAATTCAGTTGGGGAAATCTTTACTCACCTAATACGGGTTATGTGGAGAGCGGCCAATACTTTCCGGTCCCGGGGATTTGGAGGGATTATTCGTCAGAATTTACCTGGCAAGGACATGGTTCCTATAGATTAAAGATCCATAAATCTCCGGAAGAAAAAAATTTAGGGATTTATGTTCCTAGGATCCCGGGAGTCTATTCCGTATATTTCGGAAAACGATTGATCTTTGCCAATGGGATTAATGGGACCGGCCGGGCGGATACGGAGTTTTTGGTTCATCCGAATACTCAGATCTATCCATTAGATTCCCTGGATACGGAACTAATCGTAAACGTTTCGAATTATAGGGGAAATTTCCTAAAAGGCGGGATCCGCAATCCGTTTCTGATCGGAGATCTGGATAATCTGAAGTCAAAAGTGGTACAGGATTTTATCTGGGAGACACTTTTAGTCGCCATTATTTTTTCAGTAGGTTTGTATCATCTCATTTTCTTCGCTTCATATAGAAAGGACTTGGTGCCGCTATTTTTCGCGTTATTCTGCTTTTTAGTCGCATTCTATTCCTTCGTGACTTCCGGACTTCAATATTTTCTTACACCTGAGTTGAGTTTGGATCTTCGGATCAGAATGGAATATTTCTGCGAAGCGAGTCTGGTGCCTTCCGTGTATTTGATCCTGAAAACGATGTATCCGAAACAGTTCGGAGCCAGATGGATGGCGATATTAATGAGTACCATGCTCATTTTCGTCCTATCCGTGTTCGTATTAGGAGAAGAAGAACTTATTTATCTATATTCCTTCTTCATGCATGTGCCTCCATTTTATACTTTGGTGCTGTTAGCCGCATTAGGATATGCTTGGTGGCAGAAGGAAGATAGAGCGAGGACCGTGTTTCTTTCGGGTATGATACTAGCAATTTCTATGGTGAACGATGTCATCTGGGGATTGTACGAAGTTTACTTTCTCATCCCTTATAGTTTCCCGGCTGCACTCGTCGGATTTATAGCATTCAATTCTTATATTATATCATTAAGATTTACTAAAGATCTGGAGAAGGCGGAGACATTCGCGGAATTACAATCCAAATATAACGAACAACTCAGATTGAACGCCGAGGAAAAGGCAAAGTATGCCGCCTTGGTGGACCAATCCGTGGACAAAGGATTTCATTCTCTGATCGATCAATTGGAGTCCAAAGAAAGTTCGGATAAATCCCTTTCTAAACTCAAAAACGAACTAAACCAAACTCTTTCCGGGGTCCGGGATATTTTGGACCTAATGCACCACCAGGGTGGAAAAGAGGAATTAGTGGAAGAAGAGATGAGAAAGTTCGTTCAGAAAAACCCGTTATTCTCTCATTCAGAGATCCAAAAAGTGTCTCAGTTTTTGAGGATAGACGAATGCCTTCAGGTCCAGAGGATCTTCTCCGATGCCGTAAAGATAGGGGCGAGAAGGTCCGGAGAATCTAAAATTTTTTGGGGAAAAGAAGGAGATTCTATATTACTTAGGGTACAGACCACTGGAGTTGCGGAAACCAAAGAAGAACCTTCTTCCATTTTAGAAGCGGACCTAAAAGTAAGGGCGGAAAAATTAGGAGCAAGATTTTTCCTATTGAGTGAGCCTGGTAAATTCGAATTCGAGCTTAGATTGCATCCGTAACTGAATTTTTCTGAGAAGTGATTGGATTCTTTCGAAAAAGAGTTGTCTCTAATTCTCTACGCGAGATCCTACACAAGATTAGAATGATTCTAATCTGTGGTGATGAAAAATGAAGAAAACACGAACACTGTACTTGGGCCTAATTTTGGCTCTTGTCTCGGCATGCGGCCCATCCGAGAAAACAAAACAGCTCATGCAAGACGCGAAGACCTCCTTCGGGATCCTTCCGGAAAAAATGCCTGGTTCGGAAAAGGATACTCCGGCTAGGATTGCTTTAGGCGAAAAACTTTATTTCGAAAAACGTCTTTCTATCAACGATTCACAATCCTGTAGCTCCTGCCATGGAACTCTGGGTAAGTCGGCAGGAGTGGATAATCTTCCGACTTCTCCGGGAGCTCTCGGGAAAAACGGAGATCGGAATTCTCCGACTTCTCTGAATGCCGGATTTCATTT
This sequence comes from Leptospira sp. B5-022, assembly GCF_000347035.1. Classification (GTDB taxonomy): domain Bacteria; phylum Spirochaetota; class Leptospiria; order Leptospirales; family Leptospiraceae; genus Leptospira_B; species Leptospira_B cinconiae. The sequence goes on along the minus strand of NZ_ANIJ01000025.1, from coordinate 24,975 downwards.
CGTCCAATTTTGGGACGGAAGAGCGGCAGACCTAAAGGCGCAAGCAAAAGGCCCGATCTTAAACCCGGTGGAAATGGCTATGCCTTCCGAAGCAGCTGTGGAGAAAAAACTCTCCGAAATTCCTGAATATGTGGACCTGTTTGCAAAAGCATTCCCGGATCAGGATAAAAAAATCACTTATGACAATTTGGCAGAGGCGATTGCTGCTTTTGAAAGAACCTTGATTACCAGAGACCGTTTCGATGAGTTCCAGGCTGGAAATCATAGGGCTTTAACTTCGGAAGAACAGAAGGGATTAGAGACTTTCTTAAGCGCCGGATGTATCCAATGCCATAACGGTCCTCTGTTGGGCGGAAATAGCTTCCGCAAACTAGGACAGGTGAACCCGTACGAGAATACGACTGACGTCGGAAGATCTGCTATTACTAAGAACGATGCTGAAAAGTATTTCTTCAAAGTTCCGTCTCTTAGAAATATTGCCTTAACCGCTCCTTATTTCCATGATGGAAAGGTGGCAACCCTACCGGAAGCGGTGAAAAAAATGGCATATTTGCAGCTCGGAAAAGAGCTTTCCTCCGAAGAGGTGGATTCTATAGTATCTTTCCTGAAGGCATTATCGGATAAAAATCGGTCTAATTAATTAGATCTTAGATCAACGAACTTACAGAATTGAAACCTATTCAGACCGGCTCCGAAAGGAGACGGTTTTTTTTTGTTTTTGGAGACACAGAGTTAAAAGAGATTTCGGCTATAAGATCAATCGCCTTTTGGATGTTATATGAGAAGTTTCTGGGTTTGCGCACTTCTTCTTTTTCAATGCTCTTATTTGGGCAACGATCAAAAAATGAAGAAGGAGTCGAGAGAGGATGATCTCACCCGGGGGTGTACTTGGCAGTTTGCGCAAAATTAAACGATCCGGGAGATCCGCAAAACCTAAGTGCAATCGTTTGTGCAGTTTTAGTATGCGATCAATTCGATTGCGACTGAGGTTTTGAAAAGGAGGATTATCTTTCCAGGATCTGTTTGTACTTTCTGTGAGTTTCTCCGGTAAAGATCTGGCGAGGACGTACCTTATGAGATGAGTTCACGCCGATCCTTTGTTCTCTCCAGTGAGCCAGCCAACCCGGAAGTTTACCGATCGCCTGCATTGCTGTAAAAAGTTCTTTAGGAATTCCTAAACTATGGAATAGGATCGCACTATAGAACTCCAAGTTCGGATACAGATTTTTTTCCAGATAAAAAGGATCTTTACTTACGAAATCATCCACTTGTAGAGCGATCTCTGCGATCGGATCCAATTTCTTCTGCTTATAAAATTCGGAGAATAGTTTTTGGGCGATGGTAGAACGTTTGCTCTTTACCTTGTATGCATCGTGACCGAAGCAGGTGGAGTGAAGTTGGGATTCTCCCTTTTTGAATCTTTCGAAAAATTCCGGAACGGAAAGTTTGGATTTGATAATATCTTCGATAAGCTCTACCGCTGCTACTTGTCTTCCGCCTTCTCTGGAGCCCCAAAGCGCGTTGATCGCCGAGGAAACGGATGCGAATATATTTGCCTGAGTGGAACCGATCAACTGGACGGTGGTATTGGAAACATTCTGTTCATGATCCGCGTACAAGATCCAAAGCTGGTTCAGGATCCTATCATGTTCTTCCGAAGGTTGATATTTGACCGACGGAATGGAAAAAAGCATATATAAGAAATTCGTACAATACGGATGACGATCCAACGGATAAACGAAAGGTTGCCCTATCATTTTTTTGTAGGAGAATGCGGAGATCGTTCTGATCTTCGCCAAAAGTCTGGCTGCTTGGTCGATACCTCTATCCAGATATTCTTCGTATTCGTCCTGGTAATAGCTGGATAAGGAAGAAACCATTACGGAAAGTACCGCAAGAGGGTGAGCTCTTCCCGGGAAACCGTCGAATAGATTGATCATGTCTTCGTGGATCAAACTATGTTTGGAAAGTTTCATGGAGAATTCTTTCAGCTGCTTTTCGTTAGGAAGATCTCCGTAAATCAGCAGGTAGCTAGTCTCTACAAAAGTGGAATAATGCACTAATTCCGCGACATCATAGCCTCTGTATTGTAAATCTCCGGTGAGAGGATCTCTTCTGGAAATTTTACTCTGGGCGTACGCTGTATTAAAAAAACCTGGATCGTAAGATGTTAGTCCCGTCTTAGTATGCAAATCCCTAATATCGATTCCTTTATTTCCGTCCGTTCCGGTGATTACAGGAAGGCGGTGGACTTGGTCTCCGAATTTCAACTCTACGAAATCGCTCATACCGATAGGAAACAAGGGAAGGGTGCAATAGTCAAACCTTCCTTGGCGCCGACTGCAATTTTCCCTTTCGGCTGGACAAAACTTTCGCCTTAGATTTACTCACCCGAAGTTTCGAAGGAATTTTGTTTTGGAGCATCTGCCCGGTTTTTTTCTTCATTTTTGGATCCAATTTGGGACCGCACTTTGTCTACTTCTCGCGGCGATGGAACTCGCTAAAAAAAGGGAAAATGCGATACCCGGCGGGATCTTCTATCTCGCTATCATTCTTGCCTTGGTAGAGAGTCGATTGGGCTTAGGTTTGCTACCATGGGCCGCGGATCATATATGGTTTTGGCCGGCATTCTTCCCAGCAGTCTGGGCCGTGGGTCCTACTTTACTTTTGGTCTCAAGAAATATGGTCCAATTTGCCTTGGACAGAGAGATCCGGATCGGAAAACATTTTATCCCGGCCATTCTACTCTTGCTAGGCGAGTTAACAGCTTATATCATTCTGCCTGCAGAAGAGATCAAAGAGTATATCCGAAATGCGATGTTCGGTTCCAAGGTGGATATTCTGACTGGGGTCACAATCTTCGGTTCCATCCACCAGACGGTGTATTCCATCTTTCTTTGGGTATTGTTCAGAAAGGCTTCTAAGGAAACTGAGATTCCGCTTTCTTCTTTGGTTTATACGATCCTGATCGTAGTGTTTACCACGATACAACTTTGTTGGTTCGGATATTTTTTGAAGAACCAATTTCTGTTAGCGGCAGGTTCTAGCTTCCAAACTCTCGGTATCGTTCTTGTGTTTTTATTCTCCGCAAGGTATCCGAATTTTTTCATTTCTTTGAAGTCGGAGATCCAACAGAAAAGATACGAAAGGACCCAACTGAACGGATTGGATCTGGACCATCTTCATTCCCGCATCAAGGAATTGGTCGAGGTCGATAAAATATACAAAGAAGAAAGTCTGAAAATCCAGGACTTTGCCGAAAAACTATTGGTCTCTCCCCACCAACTTTCCCGCATTTTAAACGAAACCTACGGCAAAAACTTCAACGAATTCTTGAATTCATTTCGGGTAGAAGAGGCTAAAGCACTGCTATTAGAGGATTTGGACCGCACTGTTCTCTCTATCGCTTATGATGTAGGCTTTAATACAAAGTCCACATTTAACGCCCAGTTCTTGAAAATCACCGGAATGACTCCTTTGGAATGGAGAAAAAAGGGTAGCAAACTATAAGTTCGGACGATTGTTTTTCGCATATCGGTTAGGATAAAACCTTCCTGTCGGATTCCGCAAGGAAGGAGAAGAGACCTATGTCCCGTGAAACATATCCTAGAGAAGAACTAGAATCTTACCGCAAAGTGCAAGCCTTGGCTTACGAAGCGGTGGAATCCGTACGCAAGGAATTGTATCCGGGGATCACCGAAAAGGAAGCGGCCCGTAAGATAGACGATTATATCCGAAATGCAGGTGGCACATCCTTCTTCCATTATGGGTTTGCATGGTTCGGAGATCGGACCGCATTCAGAGGATTCAAACGTCCACTCTCTCTGAATTATTTAAGAAATGGAGAAGGTTTACTTCCCCATTTTGGCGGAAAGTTCCAACCTTCCAACCGCAGATTGGAAGAAGGTATGGCTGTGATCCTGGACGTAGCTCCTACGTTTGCAGGAAGAGCCGCAGACGTTGGATACGCATTTTCTTTCGGTAAAAATCCGGAACACGATAAGGCGCTCGCAAATTTAGAAGAATACAGAGAATTAATTTTAAGAAGGGTCTTGGAAGAAAGAACCTTATCCGAAATCTATTTGGAAGTGGATGCAAGGATCCGTGCTTCCGGATACGTTAACTGCCATTCCATTTATCCCCAGGGAGTTTTAGGGCATAAGGTGGGAAGACTCCCGGCTTATAATCTCCCAGGCGGAAGAGTGAACGGATTTCCGTTCCAAACATTCGCCTATTTATTTCCACAAATGATCAAAGATCTGATCCCAGGAGTTTCTGGGCACTCGCCATTATGGGGAGAAGGTTCCGACTTCAGAGCGGAACCCGGGCTCTGGGCGGTAGAACCGCATATAGGCAAAATCTATAACGGCACAAAAGAGTCTGAATCGTTCGGAGCAAAATGGGAGGAGATCTTAGTGGTTACCGATTCGACTGCGTATTGGCTGGATGAGGATCTTCCTCATGTTCGCCTTTGGAAGGAAAAGAAAAAACCAAAGTCCCCTTCTAAGCCTGCAGTTAAAAAACAAAAACAAAAAGTCCCGGCTTAGTGAAATACATTCAATAATTTTAATATTTGATTAGAAGGCTTATTATGAGCAGCGAAATTTTACAGGATAAGGATTTTCATTTTTATCCAGTCAGAAAACCTAAATTCGAATTTAGCGAAAACGGGACCAGTAAACATTGGATGGACGGTTCAGCGTATAAAACCCATATTCTGAATACCTGGACATTGTTTTTCCCGGACGGAGAAAGATTTTTTATTAGAAGTATACAAAAATTTCTCCCAAATATTAAGGATCCAAGAGTCCTTAGGAACGCAAAAGCATTTATGGGCCAAGAAGCGCAACATGCGGGAGAACATAAAAAGACCTGGAAAATACTGGAAGACCAAGGATTTAAGATCAAAACATTCACCGATTTTGTGAATTCTTTCTTCGTAAATTACGTGGAAAAGATCATGTCAGCTAAGTCTTGTTTGGCGGCAACAGCCGGGGCAGAACATTATACTTCTCTGGTAGCGACAATAGGCTTGCAGATCAAGGCCTTAGACCAAGCGGAATCCGAAATGAAACGCCTTTGGGAATGGCATGCAGCGGAAGAGATAGAACACAAATCCGCGGCTTACGATGTATTCTTGGATATCAGCGGAAATTATTTCAGAAGAATGATCACTTTCCTCGGAGTGACTATCGTGTTCTGGGCGGCAACATTTATAGGTGCGGAAATCCTTCTCTGGCAAGAGGGACTTACTTTTAAATGGAAAACCAGAAAAGATGCTTTCCGTTTTATCTTTATAGACGAAAAGGTCTTCTTTCATGCGGCGGGTGCATTCTTCAGATACTTCCGTCCCGGGTTTCATCCGGAACAAGAAGATAATCTGGAATTAAGTAGAGTGATCTTCGAATCCCCAGAGCATAAATACAAGGAAATTGCATGAGCAGATTAAGCGGGAAAAACATTTTAATCACCGGAGCAAGCGGTGGTTTTGGGAAAGAATTAACCAAACAACTGTTAAAGAAAGGCGCCAATCTAGTGCTTACGGATATGAAAGCGCCTGAAACAAAACCTGAATTCTATTTGGAAAATTCCAAACCTGTACCCGGTAAAATACTCGGAAGTTTTGCTGCGGATTTAAGCAGCGAATCAGGTTGCGAAAAAGCTTATAAAGCAGCGATCAAGATCCAACCTAAGATAGATATATTAGTCAATAACGCAGGTTTGGCTTTCGGCGGAAGATTACTGGATGTTCCCATGGACAAATGGAAATTGATCTTGGACGTGAACTTATACGCTCCAATCTATCTTTCTCGTTTATTTTTACCTGCAATGTTGGAAAGAAAATACGGACAGATCGTAAATCTATCTTCCTGTGCCGGGATCACTGCCCCGGGTGAATTGATATATTATTCCGTATCCAAATTCGGGATCAGGGCCTTGGGTGAAGCGTTGGATTCCGGTTATAGACACCAGGGGATATATACGACTAACGTGTATCCTTTTTTCGCAAATACGAACATACTACATTCTCAGCAATTCGGAACGGATAAACCTAAAGTAGTTCCTCCTTTGATCGTAGACAGTCCACAGATGGTGGTTCGAGCCATAGTGAGAGGGATTGAAAAAAAGAAGATGCATGTCTTCCCGGGTTTTACCGCGAAGTTACTGCGCTTTTTGACGAGACTGTCTCCCGGTTTTTTAAGAGGAATGGAAAGACTCGGACAAAAATTTTCTTAAATAGTAAGAGGCGAAAATATGGCGGCTACCCAACTGGAAAATGGAGTAAAAAAGGAAAAGGCGGAAGTTTGGACGGAAACCTTCGTTCAGAACGGTGATGTTTCTTTGTATGTAAAATACAATCATACAGCCAAAGAAAGACCGAACAGGCCGACCGTCTTATTCGTTCATGGATATCCGGACGATCATAGGGTCTGGTCCTACCAGATGGAATCCTTAAAAGAGGATTATAATGTAGCCGCTCTCGATCTCAGAGGTTCCGGAAAATCGGATAAGCCTAAAAAACAAAAAGCATATAATGTTCGTAGAATATTCGAAGATCTGGAAGCAGTGATCCGGTTCATCGGAAACGATAAACCTGTACATCTTGTCGCTCATGACTGGGGATCTTTGATCAGTTGGGCATTTGTTGCTGACGAGCAAAGATCGGTTTGGATAAAATCCTATACTGCTATGGGCGGACCGCATCCGGTATTAGGGAAGAGGAGCGCTTTTCAAATGGCTTTTTCCGGAAATCCGATCTCTTTGTACAAGGCACTTTCTCAACTTAAAAGATCTTGGTACATTCTATATTTCCAAATTCCTTTCGTTCCTGAATGGATCTGGAGGACTTTCAGTAAATTTTTCTGGAAGTATACGATGAATTCCGGAGGCGTTCCTAAGAATGATATCCTTAGAAATAAATCCAAGGAAGAGATTGTAGCGACCACCGTCTCCAATGTGAATTTGTATAGAGAGTTGCTTAGAGGGGAAACGTATCCGGAGCCGAAACATATCAAGGTGCCGGTCCAAGTTCTAATTCCGCTCAAAGATTTTGCGATCCGACCGGAGTTATATAGACTTCATGAAAGGATTTGCGATTCCTATCGAGAATATACGTACGATAGCAATCACTGGATCCAAAGAACGATCCCTGATGTGGTCAGTGAAAAAATCAGAGAATTTGTGTGGGAGATCGGCTGAGAAACGCAAAATTGTAATTGCTTCGAACTAGAAAAAAAGAAACCGGATCCGCTCGAAAAGGGTCAGATAAGCATGATCTTGAACGGAGTCCAAAAAATTCTAGTTTTATGGAAAGAGAAAGTTCTTCCAAATTTAGGATCGCTTTCTTTTTTGATCATACCTTTTTTCGCTTTGGTCCTCGTCGCAGACCAGGCAAAATCATTTTCTGAGAAGGAAGTCCAAAATTACTTTTCCGAAACTTGGAAATTAGAGATCGATCCCAAAAGTAATTTGGAATTGTTTAAGGAAGCCCAACGTTGGATCGGCACTCCTCATAAAGACAACAGCAAAAACGAGTCCGGGATAGACTGCTCCAGTCTTGCCGCCAAGTTGGTGCAAAAAGCGTATTCCAAAACGATCACAGGGTCTTCCGAAAGCATTTCCAAACAGGTTAAAAAAATACCCGAATCCGATCTGCAAGAGGGAGATTTAGTATTTTTTAATATATACGGCGAGAAGATCAGCCACGTTGGAGTCTATCTCAAAGATAGAAAGTTTGTGCATGCATCCGTAGTCAAGGGTGTAACCGTCAATTCTTTGGATGAGAACTATTACAAAACTAGATTCGTATTTGCCGGAAGACTATAGTCGCTTCGCTCCTGAAGCCCGCGGCTTTATTATTGGTCCATAATTTGCCTTTTCAAACGGATTATAGTCGCTTCGCTCCTGAAGCCCGTGACTTTGTCATTGGTCGATAATTTGCTTTATGAAACGGACTATAGTCGCTTCGCTCCTGAAGCCCGCGACTTTGTTATTGGTCGATAATTTGTCTTTTCAAACGGACTATAGTCGCTTCGCTCCTGAAGTCCTTGACAATCAGAGCAGAAGAACCGAAATCAACTCCTGCATGAGAGGCCGCAGTTTCGGTCCGATCTTACTTCTGCTTAACTTCTTCTATTGCCAAAAATCTCCTGTCCCAAATTTAGAAGAAGTTAAACCTTCCTTAAGGATCGAAAAAGGATTAGTGAACATAAAAGATATAGATCCGAATATAGAGATCGATCTACGTTATTCTACTTCGGATAATTTTACGGGCTCAGTTATCTATCCTTTCCAAACTTGTTTACTTAGAAAAGAGACTGCAGAAAAATTGAAGGCTGCCAACTCCGAATTCCAAAGTTATGGATACAGGATTAAGATCTGGGACGGCTATCGCCCTCCGTATGCACAAAAGATCTTATGGGAGAAAGTTCCAAATCCAAGATACGTAGGAAATCCTACTAAAGGAGGCTCCGTTCATAATCGAGGTGGAGCAGTTGATCTTACGCTTATCGATTCAGAAGGAAGAGAATTGGAAATGCCAAGCGCTTACGACGAATTCACATACAAAGCTTCTCCCTTTCGCAAAGACTTGGAACCGGTTGTTTCTAAAAATCTGGAGGTTCTTGTTGGAATTCTGACAAAGCATGGATTTAAACAGATCAGTTCCGAATGGTGGCATTATAACGACGGGGATGCAAAAGTTTATCCCTTAGTAGAGGTGGATCCGAAACTTTGGGAGAAATGAAACATTTAGAAATGTTCTCCAATCGTTTGACCAGGATGTCCAAACATTGGAAAAAATGGGCGAGGAGAAGGGGGATCACTTGTTTTCGGGTCTATGATCGCGATATTCCTCAGGTCCCGATCTCAATCGACTTATACGAAAATTACTGCCTAGTTTCCGAATACTTGAATTCCTATCCGATGTCAGAAGATGAGAGAGAATCGGAACGAAATTCCATCCGCAATTTTATAATCGAAATTCTTCAACTTGCTCCTGAAAATTTGTTTTGGAAAACCAGAGAACGAAAAAAGGGCAATCTCCAATATGAAAAGTTCGACACTCAAGAAAAATCCATCCACGTAAATGAAGGCGGATTGAAGTTCAAGGTCAATTTAAGCGATTATTTGGATACGGGCCTTTTTTTGGATCACAGAACGACTCGCGATCTTTTCAGAAAAGAGGCCTCCGGGAAGAATATATTAAATTTATATTCTTATACCGGTGCGTTCTCCGTTTATGCGGCTAACGGCGGCGCGAAAAAAATCACAAGTGTGGATCTCTCCCAAAAATATCTGGATTGGTCCAAGGAAAACTTTGAACTAAACGGATTTTCTCCCGAAGAACATGAGTTTATCAGAGAAGATATTACGGAATGGCTGAAGAGAGAAAGAACCAATCCTAAAAGAACTCAATACGCTCTTATCGTGGTAGATCCTCCTACATTCTCTAATAGTAAAAAGATGAAGGATATATTCGATGTGCAAAGAGATTATTCTTTCTTATTGAATTCTATCTATAGGGATTTTTCCGCACCTGGTGCGATCCTTTTTTTCTCCACGAATTTTAGAAAATTCAAATTGGATACGGATGAACTTCTTTGGGAAGATATTCAGGATATTACGAAACAAACTCATCCGGAAGATTTTCGGAATGAGAAGATCCGGTTTGTCTGGAAGATGAGAAAGTAGGCCACTGCAAATTGAATTCGGGTTTGTTGGAACTCCTACAAAATTGCCCATAAATTGTGATTGAAGATTTTACAGTTTTATGATATAGAGCAAACGATTCCCACGAGCCACTCCCCCCAATCCCAAATGCAGGGTGGGGGCGAGCCTTGGCCCCTGTAGGAATTCCTACAAAATCAGGTGACTGCCGTCTTAGACAAAAATTTCGCGAAAAACTTAGGAAAATAATGTCTTAAAAATAGACCGAATTTCTCTTTTCCACCAGCAATGATCACTTGTAGGTCCTCGTTCTCGATCGCATCCAGGATCCTTTTTGCACATTCGTCCGCATCGATCCCATTCTCGATCACTTTGTCCATTTTTTTCTGAGGAGTTCCGTCTCCTTTGAGTGCGTTATGCGAAATATTGGTCTTCACGAAGCCCGGATATACCAAGGTAACTTTCAGATTCTCTTTCGTATTTTCGGCTCTAAGAGCCTCGTAAAAACCGGTTAACGCAAATTTGGTGGAAGAATATCCGGTTCTCAATGGAACTCCTATGAGTCCTGCAACACTCGCGATCGTGGAAATCCATCCTTGTTTTCTCGCTCTCATGTGCGGAAGTACCGCAAGTGTAAGGGCAATATTTCCGAAATAATTAACCTTCATCAAGGTTTCATAAGTCTCAAGGGAAGTTTCATGAGCCAAGGAACGTTGGCTGATCCCGCCGTTGTTGATAAGCACATCAATCTTTCCGAAAGTTTTGATGACTTGAGCCGGGGCCTTTCCTAATTTTTTATAATCCTCCAGGTCCAAAGGAAGGATCATGCTGTTTGAATTCGTTAGTCCGTTCTCCTTGCGGACCCTTTTTAATTCTTTTTCTCTTCTGGAAGAAAGAACCAAAGTCGCTCCTCTTCTCGCGGCTTCCTTTACTAAAGATTCACCGATTCCGGAAGAAGCTCCTGTAATCCAAACGACTTTGTCTTTGAAAAAGTCTCCCATATTTTTATCTCCGATATTAAATTTCTTAGGCGGTTGTTCGGATCTAAAAGGAATTTAAAAACCAAGGGACCAAGCCCAAGATATAAACCCCTTCTCCTAAAATCCTATACTTTTGAGAATCTTGGAATTGGTCCGCGTAACGCAGGATCCCTCCGGGAACGGCACAAATTAGGGCGATCACTAAAGAGGCCGAAACCGATGTACCCGGCGCCCATTTCCGTATTCCGCCGGCCAATACTAAGGCGCCCAGAAATCCGAGCAAGGACAATCGTAATACCCATTCCTTAGCAAGTTTGGGAGAAAGAACTCCCAATAGATAGACCTGGCCTTCCTTGGCGTCCAACTCCGCTTCCATGAGAGAGTTCATGACTAGATTTAGAGTCGTACCTAAGAAGAATAAGAATAGAAGTAGGGGAACGGTCCAGGAACGAAACCCTACAAGTAATAAGGGACCGAACCAAACTCCTAGGGTATAGATCAATGCCACGGAGAATTCTTTTCCGAAACGTATTTTTCCCCATCGAGCAATTCCTAAATGAAGCACTGCTAAGGTTGCTAATAAGACTCCACCTAATAAAACAATCTCTCTCAATAACAGAAATGCAAGAACTGCGGCGATAATTGTTGCGATAGCACAAAGTATCGTTAAAATTCTAGAATGATCGTAGTGGAATTTATGACGCGGGTTGATGGAATTTTCTCCCACCTTCTTTCCATCCAGTAAATGGTCCAAGGTATAGATGACCCAAACGCTTAACGGAAGAAGGAGCCACCATACCGTTTTCATCTTGGCACCGGTTACTACAGTGGCTAAGGCGCCGGAACCCAAAACGCCAAGACATATATCCAAACTAAGTACATGAACATAAAACCAAAGTTTGTTTTCTAAAACCTTTCGCATACGATCTCTATTACGACAAATTTCCGCGAATCAATTAGTCTGTTTCGGATTATTTTATTGCTTTCGCGGATATGTTATCGATTCCTTCTGATCTAAATTGGGAATGCAAGGATTTTATAAAAACGGATTTAATTTGCCCGGAGTCATCTACGTTCTTTAGCGGAATGTAAATCACCAAATCGATATTAGACGGTCCGAAAGAAACATAACGAAACGAAATTTTGGATTCGTTATAACCTCCTTTCCCATAGATTTGCGCTAATGAAAAGTTCGCAGCTTGTATAAGAATCGATTCCAACTTATCCAAATTTCCTTCCTTAGGAATACCTATCTCTAGTTCGGTCCAAAGTCCTGTATTTGTAAGGCTATAGTTCGTGTACGTGGTCTTGGACATCTTTGCATTCGGAATAATGATCCTGCTTCCGTTCCTTTTTTTGAGAGAAGTAGTTCTCCAGTTGATATCTTCTACTATGCCTTCTTCTCCGGTTTCTAAAGAAATATAATCTCCTACGGATACTTTTTTACCGAGTAAAACCCCAAGTCCTGCAAACAAATTGGAAAGAGTTTCCTGCAAACCTAACGCAAATGCAAGACCTCCCACCCCTAATGCAGTTAAAGCAGGAGTAACGGAGATCCCGAGCGTTTGTAATGCGACCAAACCTCCTGTGAGTAAGATTAGCATCCGAACAATATTATTCAGTATGGATGCCGAGGGGAGAAGTCCTTCTGCCTTTGAAGAATATAAAGTAAAAGCTCCGGAACCTACTCTTGCAAAAGAAAACGTGAATGCTAAGATGCCGAAAACCTTCAGATAAAGAGAAATTTTTTCATCCGTAGAAGATTCTAATTTTAAGAATCGAAGAGCGGTATATAATCCAAAAATAAAAAAGGAAAATCGAACTAGTGAAAGAAGTGCGGTATATAGAGGATGACCGGTGTCTAACTGGTCTTTAGTAAGAGTTTTTGCAAGCCTTGGAACGATGAATCCGCCGAAAAGATAACCCAAAAGAATTCCGGAAATAACCGAAATTACTCCGAGCAACCAATTCGTTTCTAAAATCGCGTCCATCCAAATCATTCTCCCAGATTAAGAGGAAGTATTTTATAGAAAAGAAAAAATGGAAGTACCGAATTATGTGGCAAACCGAGGGCAAATCTAGAGGGAGATAAAATCGGATTTTGTAATGACAAACTAGAGAGATTTCAGAGACTCCTATCCCCATGCAAGAGGGAATCGCGAAAAATCAAATTTTAGAAGTTCCTCTCACGGGCACTATGTCCGCCTACGCTAGACGATTTCCGGAAGAAAGATCAAATCTTTCCGAATGGATGGACGAGATCCATACAAAAGGCATCCAAGAGGTAGTTTTTTGGGGAACGAAATCGGAGGCGAGCGCTTGGAAAAATAGCCAAGTCTTCAGAGATCTTGTAAAAAAACTCCAAGAGGATAAGATCCGTCTCTCTACGATGGATGGGACAAAGTTCCGTTCTTCACCGGACTCAGCCCGAAAACTGGATCGTTTTCTTAGGTCTCATTTGGGCTCCGTACTGGTTTGTTATTCCGAAAACGAATCCGATGCATTCGTAAAATTGATCCAAGAGATACTTTCCGGCAAAAAGGAAGAATCTACCAAAGTATATACACCATATTCTCCTAATATAACTTCCGAAAAACCGCAAAAAGAAAAACAAGAACCGCCTAAAAACCATGGGGAGGATTTTAAGGCATCTAGGATCACTATTCGAGTGAAACTTCTTGCGATCGTTACCGCGATCGTAGTGGTGAGTATGGGATTAATGATCGGACTCGCTACCACTCTGTTCCGAAATTATACCGTATCACTTATTCAAGAGTATAACTTGAGTTTGGCGAGATTGACAGGACTTCAGGTCGGTCTTCGGATCAAAGAACTTTCCGCCAAATCATCCGAGTTTACGGATAAATGGAATATTCGTCCTTCCAAGGGATCTGATTCTAAGAAGATCGCTCCGCCTGCTTTCATCTCGGGATTTTTTTCCACTCATCCTAAAATTCTAGCCTGGGGAAAATACGAACAAGGAGAATCTACGCTTGTTTTTAATCCAAGGTTCGTCCGAGATCTTAGAAAAGAAGAAGATGAGATCCGCGGTTTATGGGTCTCGATCCCGAAAGAAGATAAGGAGAAATATTTCGCTTCCGAATTCGAGGCCACTCGGTTGGAAAATATCAGTTCTAAATTCGGTTTCCCTGCGGTTCTATTTATCGAAAAAGACGTTTCGGGAAAAGGGTATGGTTTCTTCTTAATTTCTCCCCAAGATCTTTGGGAATCAGCGAGATCCGCTTTACAGACCGAACTATTTGCGATCTGGGTTGTGGACTCCAGAGGAAGATTAGTCGCTCATACGGAAGAATCCGAAACGGTTTCCGCAAAAGATTATTCTAAAAATCCTTTGGTTCAATTTTTATTAAGAAGTCCCGCGGATAACGGATCCCAAACTTCTATCTTCGAAGGAAAGGAAACCTTAGGATCTTTCCAACAATTGGAAGACGGTAACCTCGCAGTTGTATCTTCCATCGAAGCTGACAAAGCATTCGAAGCGGTGTATAAGATCAGAAGGCAGAATTTTTATATTCTGATCTCCGTCTTAAGCCTCGCATTCTTAGTGGTATTTCTATTCTCCCGAACTCTAACTGTTCCTTTGATCAATCTACTGAGTGCGACTAGGCAGATTGAACGAGGAAATTATAAAGTTGGGATCAAACCGGTAACCAGAGACGAGGTCGGAGTTCTAACAAATTCATTCCTCAAGATGGCCCATGGCTTGGAAGAAAGAGAGAAGATCAAAGACACTTTCGGAAAATTTGTGAATAAGGAAATCGCAGAAAGGGCATTGGCGGGAGATATGCCCTTAGGCGGGGTTACCAAAGATGTTACCGTATTTTTCTCCGATTTAAGGAACTTCACTGGGATGTCCGAAAAATTAAAACCTAGCGAGGTGGTCGACTTCCTAAACGCATACTTCACAGAAATGGTGGAATGTATCTATCTTACGGAAGGGATCGTAGATAAGTTCATCGGGGACGCGATCATGGCCCACTGGGGCGCATTGTATACGGATGAGAATGATGCAAGGAACGCGATAAACTCGGCACTTCTGATGAGAAACGCATTGTTGGAGTTCAATCGGATCGGTAACGAGATAGGAAGACCCCAGGCAAGATTCGGATGCGGGATCAATACGGGGCCGGTGGTGGTAGGGCAGATCGGCTCGGAAAAAAAATTGGAGTTCACGGTCATCGGCGACGCCGTCAATCTCGCTTCTCGTATAGAATATTTAACCAAAGATTTCGGGACGGATATATTAGTCTCTGAAACATCGTATGAAAAAGTAAAAGATCACTATAAATTCGAATCACTTCCTCCGGTTTGGATCCGAGGAAAAGAAAAACCCCAACGACTCTATGCCGTATTGGGCTGGTTGGAAGATCCGGACTGTCCTAAAAATATAGAAGAACTCCGTAAGATTTGCGGGATACCGGAGCCTGATTCTCCTTCCAAGGCGATTGCGGATTAAGATATGGATTGGAGAATTTACAAGAGAGAATGGCAGGTAGGCATTGGCTGCTTCATTATACTTTTCTTATCTTTATACCTTCTATATTTTGAGTCCAAGTCCAGTGGTGGTACGGGAAAGGAAATCATGGGAACTGTCTCTTTCCGTTATAAAACCGCACAAAGAAAATTTCCGGACAGAATGTTATGGGAAGATCTGGAGCAAGGAATGCCCGTATACGATAGGGATTCCATCCGAACGGACGAGGCTTCCGAGGCGGTAGTATTTTTAAAATCAGGCACTCGGATAGAATTAGATCCTCAGTCCATGGTGGTTCTCCAATTAAAGGAGAATAAGGAGAACCTGGATCTAACCGAAGGAAATATATTGGTAGAGAGCGGAAAAAAAGTACTCTCCGTGATCGCAGGAACGGTAGGTTTAGAAGCGGAACTTGGCTCCAAATTCCAAATCACCAAAAACGAGAACGGCACTCGAGTAGACGTGGAAAGAGGCCAGGTAGAATGGTCTGAAGACGGAAACGTCAAACAAACATTAGGTGAAAGAGAAAGCTCCTTAAATGGAAATAAACTCAACCAAAATTGGAGCCTTGTTAGCCCCGAAGATTCTTATCGATATTTTCCTGCGGAATTGGAGCAAACGGTTGAGTTTCGTTGGGAAGGAGGAGAAGATGGTATATTAGAAATTTCTCCTAGACGGGACTTCACCGTATATATTTCGAAAAGGCCTTCCAAGGAGCCTTATTATAAACAAAAATTCCCGGAAGGGATCTATTATTGGAGGGTCAACTCTAAGGACGGCAAAAAAATATCCGAAGTCCGAAAGTTCAGAGTTCTCCCGAACTTTCCGGTAGAATTACATTATCCTAAAAAAGATCTTTCTCAGGAAGATAGGACCGTGGCATTCTCCTGGGCAAAACAAAAGATAGCAAGCGGATATAAATTGCAGATCTCTAACGATCCTAATTTCGGAGCCTTGTCCGAGACCCAAGTATTCCGTACGAATTTTTCACTCACCTTGGATCCCGGGACTTATTATTGGAGAGTACAATCTTATACCAATCTTCCCGGAACGGAAACATTTTCGGAAGTACGTAAATTTTCCATTTCACTTCCTGTGCTCCAGGTTGCAGAAACAAAACAAGAGATAGCAGCTATTCCGGAGACTCAGTCAAATGCGGATCTTTCCGTAGATTTCCCGAAAAACGGTGCAGTGGTGGATATGACCGGTAAGGAAAGTATCTCTTTCCGATGGAAATTCTCCGCCAAACAGAAACAAAGCGAATGGAAATTTCGTCTTTTTTATAAGAGAGGCTCAGGTGACGAGTTGATCTATGAAAAAAAGACAAAAGGGGATCGGTTGGTGTTCAAAGATTTGGAAAAACTGGATGTAGGAACATTTCGTTGGACGATCGAATCGGATTCCGATCCCAACCTCAGATCGGAAGCGGATTTTAAAATATTACTTAGGGAAGAATTGGAAGCCCCGGAAACAAAATCCAGTGGCGCTCGCCCTTAAGGAGAAGGCATGTTCTTATTCCGCGGAAAAAATTTCGGTATTGTATTTCAGTTTATTCTAATATTCTTTTCCATATCCTCGGGGGTTTTTGCCGAGAAAAAAAGTTTCGTTTATTATATAGAATGGAAAGAAGTAAAAGGAAGCCGCGGTTATTTGGTGGAAGTAAGAAAAGCGGAACCTTCTCAGGAATTATTTTTAGAAAAGAAGGTTTCCGAGAACGAAATAGAATTCTCCTTAGAAGCAGGTACCTACGAGTACAGGATCGCTGCACTCAATAGATTCGGAAAGCCTGCTTCTTATACTCCATGGACCAATTTTAAAGTTGAACAAGACCGTCCGAAAGCGGTCGCTTTGGCGGAAAAAGAAGAGGCTAGTAAAGGAAACAAAACCTCCAAGTTTGTTTGGATCCCGGGCACTGGATATTATTCCAAAGGAGAACGTTGGAAGTCCTACAGTATTTGGGCCTGGTTCGGGGCTCTTGCCTATCTTGGAAATTCGGAACGAGAGGCCGGGAATATTCTCGCCTCAAAGCCGTTAAACGATCCGATGAATATTGCGGTCTTAAGTTTAAATCTACCTTCTTCCTTTACTCTTTATCTTTGGCAGGCAAGAGAGAACGATAAGAAAGAATATGAAATGCACCAAAACAATCAGGCCCTTATCGGGGGAGTTGCTGTCCTAAGCGTAGCACTTTCTCTTTGGTTGGAAAATAAACTTCCACAAGGAGATTCGGTGCAGTTCAAGGTGAGCCCTGATCGAGGCGGAAATCAAAATACTTTTGCAAATACCGGATTCTCTCAGAACAGATGGGAAGTCCAATATACAAGGAGCTTCTGATCAATGGCTCTTCGAATTACCACTTTACTCATTTTTCTTTCCGGTTTTTTTAGCTCCGCTTGTTCCAAGCCGTTTCCCGGAGGAGATGAACTCATCCTCTTAGGGATTCTTGGAAAAACACGTTATCTGTTCGTTACGACTTCCCCCAATACGGGAAACTTGGGCGGAGTTGGAGGTGCGGATCTTATCTGTCAAAGTGCAAAAACTTCAGAAGTCCCCGAATTACCCGGTTCCGCTTTGGAATACGTTGCATTGATCGCGGCTTCGACTCGGGTACCGGGAGGAGCGGGCTGGCCTCTACTTGCAAATACGAATTATTATGCGATGGATCCTGGACAGACTCTCATATTTCATACGAACAGTTCCGCGATCCCTGTGGTCCCGATGGATAGTGCGACCGGAATTCCTGGAGCAGGAAACTATTGGACGGGTATCAGTATGACTTTTGGAGTAGGAGATACCTGTCTTAATTGGGGCGATGGTACCGCTGGGCAATTCGGAGAATACGGAGCCCCCGCAGACAATACCATTGGGGGATTCAACCAAGGCTTCTCGGATGGATGCGATCAGCCTAAAAGCCTACTTTGCGTTAGAAATTAACTCTCTACGATCCCTGCCCGGATGGCGTAAACTACCAGGTCCGCCACTTTGTGTAAGTCCAACTTCTTCATGATGTTTGCCCTATGCACCTTTACGGTTGCAGGCGAGATATGAAGAAGTTTCCCTATTTTCTCGTTGGAATTTCCTTCTGAGATCAATTTTAAGATCTGTCTTTCTCTGTCGGAAAGAACCGAGAATACTGACGGACCTTCTTCCTGGAGTTCTCCGGTCTTTTTGCGGCCGATATTGGAAAGTACACGAGTTGCGATCCTTGGGCTTAAATATGTTTCCTTTCTGCGGACCGCATCTATCGCTCTGAGTAGATCTTCTCCTGCGTCGTCTTTTAGGACATAACCGTTGATGCCAAGGTCCACCAGTTTCTGGATGTATTCTTCGTTATCATGTCGGGATAGAATGATGACCTGGACTTTGGGATAATATCTTTTGACTCCCTTAACGAGGTCGATACCGCTAACTCCCGGCATGGAGATATCCGTGATGAGAATATCAGGCTCTAATTTGCCTATCTCATCTAATGCCTGTTCGGCGTTCCCGTTTTCGCCGATGATCTCCAGATCGTTTTGTCCGGAAATGATCAGCCTAAGACCTTCTCTTAAGATCGCGTGGTCGTCTACAAGATAGAGTTTGCAAACGGAGGGTTGGGCGTTCATACTTTCTCCTTGGAACGTTTTTTTAACGGGATCCTTAGCACGTATTGAGTGCCTTTATTGGGCTCCGTTTCTAAAAAAAGAGTACCGTTTAGGTCCTCGGTTCTTCTCCGAATATTTTCCAATCCGTATCCGGTAGATTTTATTCTGGCTTCTTTTTCTTTAAATCCTTTTCCGTTATCTTTTGCAGAAACTACCAAAGTATCATTCTCCGAAAAGATCTTCAACTCCACTTTATTCGCTTGGGAATGTTTCAGAATATTAGCGCAAATTTCCTGTAAAATTCTGAAAACTTGGTTCTGTATTTCCTGTGGAATTTTTTCGGGAACCTTGAACTCTGATTTCACTTTAATTTTTTGTATCGGAAAAATTTGATTCGCTAGAGATTTCAAAGCGGCCTCCAGCCCTAGTTCTTTTAAGGAAGTAGGTTGCAAATTTGTGTAAATTTCGCGGAGTTCTTGGCTAGCTCGATCGATGAGTCCTAGACCGGAGCCGAAAGATTCAGGATGCTCCTTCTCAGATTTTTGATACGCTTGGAAATGTAATTTTGCAGCGAGTATAAGTTGTCCAACTCCATCATGAAGTTCTCTTGCGAGTCTGGATCTTTCTTCTTCTTGGGAAGCTAATACCTGTGTGTGGAGAGTGGCGATCTTCTTCTCTAACTTTTTATTCTCGGTGATATCTTTTAAGATCATTCCAAGGCTGTCTTTGAATCTGAAGATAGAATATCCGTAAGACTTCTTTCCTTTTCTGAATTCCTGGTTCTGTAATTTTGTTTTGAGAGCCTTGTGAAGATTTTCTCTTAGGTTGGCTTCTTCCTTTGAATCCAACTTTAATAGATTGAATAGATTTTTGCCTACTGTGCTTGCGAATCTGAGTTTGAATTCTTTTCGAAAGGATGCGTTTGCAAATCGGACAATATTGTTTTCATCCAAGGCAACGATAGGAGAGATCTCCTCTACCAAGGAAAGGAATTTAGAAGCCTGCTCCTTACCGGAGTAAGAGCCAGATTGTTTGGTTTCTTTTCGTTTGAGAAGTCCTGAAGCCACTTAAAGTTCAGGATATAGTCCGGCTTATGGATCGAAAAGAAAAAAACCCCTCCCCTCGGCCGAATGAGGGAAGGGGGAGGTTGCTTTTACTCTTTCAGGAGTCCCAAATTAGGGCGTAGCCGGAAACACATCCGAAGTATTCGGAGTTCGGAACCAATCCGAATTAGTGGTTCCAAGAGATTCATACCAAGTTTTAAAAGTAGGATACGAATTTCGAATATCCGTAGCTTCGTAAGGCCATTGGAAGTTTCCAGGTACAAGAAGTACCCAAGGGAAACCGGAAGCATCCCTATAGATGTCCTTACCTTCCGCATCGAAGTACCTTCCTGCAGCATGTATATCTTTACCGGTATTGACGACTCTTATGAACGTATCGTAAGGAGCAGGTCCAAGCGCCAGTTTAGAGATCGGTTCGGACAGAATAACTTCCAATTTTGCCGTTTTTCCTTTTATGAAAACGGTATCCGTTCTGGATGCGTTCGACTTGGAAATTGTAGTAGAGCTATTTCCTAAAATTTCCAGATCAGCAATCGATGTCGGAGTTCCGCTTAAGTTTTCTTCCAAGGTAGTCCCGTCTGCAGCATAGCGGAGAAGTGAATAACTTGCCACACTTGCTCCAGGTAAACCGAAACGGAGAGTATGATTGTATCCGGCGCCTTTCGCAACATGAGTGAAATAACCCCTCACTCGTACTACCTCGCCGAATTTATTCAGATCTTCTTCGAAATAAGAACGGATCACATAGTCGTTGAAGTCCGCATCTCCTTGTTTCGGAAATAAGTCCTCATAGGATGTGGTGTAATAATCTTCCGCAGGAACACGGATCGAACTCACTCTTGTCGGATCGTTCGGAAATACGTCCTCGAAATCTTGGACACCGTCTCCATCGGAATCGATGATCTGTTGGCCGGTCGCTGTGAAGCTGATAGAGATCCTTCTATCTACTTTACTTACCGTCGCGATGGAAATGTCTGCTTCGTAAAACTTGCCGTACGCTTCTACGGTTAGATGAACTGTTTTAGTATCACCATCTACCGTAAAACTACCCGTAACTTCTCCGCTGGGATTCGTATAAGCTTTAAAAACCGATTTATTACTAGGAGCACCGGGAACGGCGGAAGGCACTGTAACTTGCACCATGGACCCGTTCACAGGAGCCACAGGATCTATGACTTGAACGTTAACGGTGATTGTGCGAGTGGTATCGAATACGAAATCTACCGGAGCGGTCTCGTCATTGATATCGATCCCGAAATCGGTAGGCCCGGAAGGAGCCTCCACTGGAGTTGCCCCTGCTACCAGACTCATCAACCAAGCGTAGTTCGGATCGCTGGAAGACGTGCAGGACACGAAAGAGATACTGAGAGAGGCTAAAAAGCAGGTTAGGATTTTTTTTGTCATATATGCACCCGTAGGGATGTCATGATTATGCTTATCTCTCATCAATACGCAATACACCCGAAGGTATAGATTTCCGGAACCTTCGGCTAATACTATTTTTGGTACTTTGTTCGAATGAGATCTCTAATTGCCGGAATTCCGGCGAATTAAAGAGTCGCTTGGAAACTTTCTAAAGCTTTGGTCCGGAAAGAATGGAAATCCCCGGAAGAGAAAAATTTACAATGTTTTAATACTTCATCAGGGATCTCGGAGAACTTGGCTTCTTCGTTGTTGATCTTGATCATCATATCTCCCAGATAAATAGGGAAAATGATCTCTTTGTACTGTTCTTCCGCCAATTGAGGCCTATGATGATATTCCATCGTTTTAGAGTATAGTTCTGGGAAATTCCATTTTTCCGCGATGAGCGCTCCAATCTTAGTATGGGTAATACCGAATGCGGCTTCTTCCATAGAAAGAGAAGATGCGATTTCTTTGGATGCGGAATAATTTTGGATCTTACCCATCCGTTCTTCTTCCAAGGATAGAAGAATGATCTCGCCTATATCATGAAGAAGCGCCGCCGACATCAAATTACTCATAGCTTCCTTAGGAAGATTCAATCTTTGGGCGATCAATTTACAGTAATATGCACATTGATTGGATTTTTCCCAGATCGTTAAGAAGGCAGGGAACTTGTTCTCCAGGATCTGTTTTGTTCCGAGAGAATATAACAAAACCTGCAATTCTTTCAAACCGATCAGTTGGATCGCTCTATCCAAGGACTCAACTTTGTTCCCTCTGCGGAAAGCCGCCGAGTTGGATAATTTCAGAATGTTTGCAGAAAGAGCCACGTCCTTCTTTACCATCTCGGCAATCTGACTGATGCTAGAATTCGGTTTATCGATAGCTGCTTGGATGTCTTGGATTGCTTTCGGGAAGGTAGGAAGTTGGTCTACTTCCTTAATGATCTCTTCCGCCTTTTGGATCTGAACGTTCTCTTTTTGGATCTGGATCGGAATATCTATGATTACGGATGTATTATTGCCTTGGCTTTCTACCTTATAGGAACTCGCGCCCAAGCCGTCGTTTTTTAACATCATTAAGGTCATGATGAGCCCGAGACCTGCTCCTTCCGTCTCGTCCCCTTTTTCTAAAAAAGCTTCCGCAAGATCGTTATACGTTTTTGCTTTTTCGATCCTCTCATTGATACGATCCACTTCTTCCGGACTGAGTTTTACGTTATTCATCACTCGGATGCGGATGGTATCCTTATTATGAATGAAGGAAACTAAAACAACGTAATTGTTTTTAAAGAGAAGATCTTCGTATTTCTCCTTATTATCCAGATAAGTTTTTTTAAACCCTGTGATCTTACTACGATACACGCTCGGATTTTGGATATCTGCTTGCAGTTCTCTAAAATAGATCCTTTTGATATTTGCTTTGATGGTGTTCGTGATGGTTTCTTTTAAGGCAGCAAGAACAGAGTCCCTCACGAATATGATATCCAAATGTAAAAGATAACGATCCAAGGTTTTGGAGAGAACGCTGTCTACACTCTCCGTAAGATTAAAAAATTTAAAATGAAACGGGATATTCTCCGAAATGGGATGATCCAGGTCTTTCAAATTGCTGAATATACCGTGGTCTTTGTGATGGAAAAGTTCTAGGGTTTTCCCTTGGCTCATATCATAACTCTGAAAAACGTTAGTGGTCTTTGTCAAGAATTAGCGAAACTTAAAAATGAAAAATAAGATTCTACTAAGCGAATTATACGGATTAAACTTGGAAAAAAATACCGATCGGAAAATTTATCTTTCCATTCTTGTCGGAAATAAATTTCCAAAAACGTCAATGGTAATTAGTCCTTTTGGACTAAACCATCACTCGATCGAGTAGGAAAATTCTTGGCATAACAGGTTGAATAAAAAGCGACTTTGGTCTGGAGAGGAGACTTTTTCCAAAAAAGTTACGGAATGATCATTCAATAAAAAGGTTGCGCCAAAATCCTGAATTTGATGAAATTAAATCTTGGTTCTCTACCAGTCCGGATTTCCGGCAGAATGTTAGAACTTAGGAGACCCCTCATGTCCAGCACAGCTACACAACCGGCGAGCTCAGTCTCTTCCGCCTCCAGCGGAACGGCTTCTTTTCCTGCTCCGAACCCTAAGGAGATGCAAAGAGTATTCGATGCTCAAAAACGTCATTTTCATAAGGTTCTGAAAGTTTCCAAGGCGAAGGATCGAATCGTATTATTGAAAAAATTACTGGCGGCAGTGGAAAGACTGACCCCGGAGATCAAACAGGCTTTACAAAAGGATTTTAGAAAAGCTCCTCACGAAACGGATCTAACGGAGATCATGCCTTCTATCGCAGAATTAAAAGATGCGATCCGACATGTTAAAACCTGGATGAAACCGGAAAGAGTAAAAACCCCAGTGTCACTTTTCGGTGCGAGAAGTTCTATTTCTTACGAACCAAAGGGAGTAACGCTGATCATTTCTCCATGGAACTATCCGTTCTATCTTGCGATTGCACCGTTGACTGCCGCACTTGCAGCCGGAAACACTGCGATCATCAAACCTTCCGAATTTACACCCGAAACTTCTAAACTACTTACGAAACTAGTAAAAGAAACCTTTCAAGAGGGAGAAGTAGCCGTATTCGAAGGAGATCATACGGTTTCGACAGCTCTAATGGAGTTACCATTCGATCACATCTTCTTCACGGGAAGTACACATGTAGGAAAGATCGTAATGGCTGCTGCGGCAAAAAATCTTTCTACAGTGACATTGGAGTTGGGAGGAAAATCTCCGGCGATCATCGTACCGGGAGCGAACCTGAAAAAGGCGGCTCAAAAACTGGTTTGGGGAAAGATCATGAACGCAGGACAAACCTGTGTGGCGCCTGACTATCTACTTCTACCGGAAGGACAAACGGAAGAATTCGTAAAACAAGCGAAGGCCGCTGTAAAATCTTTCTATGGAGAAAGTTCTGCGGACATTAAGAACAACAAAGATTTCTGTCGTTTAGTGAACCAAAGGAATTTCCAAAGAGTTTCCGGTTATATTCACGAAGCGGTTGAAAAAGGTGGAAAGGTAGTAATGGGAGGAGAAACAGATTCTTCTCAAAACTATATAGAGCCTACACTGATTGCCGATGTTCCAGCAAATGCAAGGATCATGGAAGATGAGATCTTTGGACCGGTGCTTCCAATCCTAACATACAAAAACCTGGATGAAGCAGTGGAGAAGGTTCTTTCCAAACCGAAGCCGCTTGCACTCTATGTGTTCGGAAGTAATAACAAGTATATCAACAAAGTCCTCAAGGAAACATCTTCCGGAGGAGCTGCGGTGAATGACGTTATCGTACATTTGGCGAACCCGAATTTACCGTTCGGAGGGATCAATCACTCCGGACACGGTAGTTACCACGGCTGGTGGGGATTCAGAACATTCTCTCACGAGAAGTCCGTCTTTAAACAAGCCCCATTCTCTTCGATTGAAATGTTGTATCCACCTTATACCGGCTTCGTGGATAAAATGCTTCAATTCACCAAGAAGTTCTTCGTTTAAGAACTTCCTCTACTTTCTTCGATTTGAAAGCCCTCTTCGGAGGGCTTTTTTGTTTTTAGGGGCGGTTCCTCACTTCGTTCGGACCGGGCTACTACGGGTTCGCGCATTCGCGCTCATCCTGGCTTCGCCAGGACTAAAGCCCTTCGTATCCCTGCCGCAGCGACCCATAGGGAGCCGGTGAGCGATTATGGTGCAGTTTGTTTGATTTGAAATTTAGCTTCG
>NZ_ANIJ01000024.1 GCF_000347035.1 Leptospira sp. B5-022 | reverse complement strand
CTTCTTATACTTTGGGTTTTGGTCTGATGCAAAGAGTTGGAATCTTCTCTTTAGTAAGCTCGCTGCATTATATCCTATCCTTAGTCTCTTACTTAGTTCTGTTGCTGTTACTACCTTTGGGTATTGGATTAATGATTCATAAAGTAAATATCCGAACATCCATATTGGTAGTTTGAAATGGTGAAGGGGAGTGTAACTTAGTCTTGATGTTAGATATCTACATTGAGGGCATCTTATTAGATCTGGTCTAGTGCTGATTTCTTTATCTAAGATTCTATTGTTACACTCAGGAGTTGGGCAATGCTTTGGGTAGAAGTCATTGAGTATCTTCTTGGTTATCTTTGTGAAATACTGTGTATTAAGGGCTAAATTTTGATATTTTTTTTGAAGGTGTGGCTCATATGGCCCAACGAAAAATCCACTTGACAGATCCTTAATTCCTGTCTTGGGAATGGTCCGGACCGTCTGGATTGGAAAGTTAGGCGGTCCTCGGTTCGGATTGCGAGTATTAAATATTCCGAATTCGAGCCAAGGTCGAATAGGCTTGAAGGATTGTTTGGGGGGTTCGATTTCTGAGTATTTTAGGGCAGTTTGCATTCGTATTACTTTTTTGTTTTTTAAGGAAGCAAAACGTTAGACACATAGAAAAAGAAAGTAAAAAATTGGATATTGTAAAATCGATTAATTGTTCGATGAAAATCTGAATACTCGTCCTATAGCTGACTTTCGAAAATTTCTTCACCTTAGGACCATATATTTACAAGGGTATTAAATGATTTAGTTAGGGTTCTATATAAAAGCTATGTTGTTGCACAATAGAGAATTTATCCATACCAGACACACATGTTCAGCTAAAGCTTTTGTAGTACGGGCTATTTATGATTTTTACAAATCGAATTCTTTGACAATATAAATTGATATTTAGAAAGGTAATGAAATGGATGAAAATAGGTTAACACTTGTCGAGCATTATATTTCCGCAATGCATCAAAATGAGACAAAAGCTTTATCCGTTTCAGGATTTTATATTGGACTTTTCGGTATAGTAGTAACTCCCCCAAAAAATGGAAATGATCAAATATGGGTAGATATTGGGTTAATATTATTTTCGATAATTTGCACAAGAATCAATCAAGGTTATCGAGGATGGAAAAACGATTACTTAAAGAAAATTAAAAAGCAATATAAGAAGATTTCTTTTATCCGGCAGAATGACCTTCCTGTCGCATTCAGAATCAGGCGGCAGAAAAAAGGAAGTCTAATTTCTGTCGATTGGCTAATAACCTATATTCCTGTAATTACTTCAGCTGGCTATTACTCAGTATATTATTTTTTTAAGCACTTACGATTGATTGTATATTTTGTTGATTAGGGAATTGTAAATTATGAGTTTAGATCCGTCTTCTTTCTTTAAAAACGAGCTTCTGCGCCCAATTGGGGCGAATATTGGACCCGGTGTAATTCTTACGACTGCATATTGGAACGTGCTGCGGAACGCTTCAATCAAGATGGATAACATTCTTTCTGCGAACAATGAGACCTTGGAGATAATCATATTCTCAGTTATTTCATTGCTTGTTGGGGCTTTAATTGAAAATTTAGGATCTCTTTTTGAAGTGCATATAATCGAAAATTGGGTTTTGAAAAATGATAAAGGGATTCATGAAGAGAATTGGTATAATTATTTAAGGCTCAGAAACTCTGAAGAATTGATAGGTCATAAATATTTGCGTGGAATACTGACAAGATATAAAATCGAACTTTCATTGATTCCAACAATTATTTTTCTTATCCCAGCTTTTCTGTTCTTTGATCATTTTTCTATGAGAAGTTTTGTTATTTCAGGGATTTTTCTATTTCCTTTAGCTTATTGTATCTGGGAAGCAATCGGAAGTCAGAAAGTATTAAGGAAAATTCGATTAGAATTACTTAAAGGGCCTTTGCGTTAAGGATAGAGAGTTCTGTGGATAGAATTAAAAAATCCCTTGATTTAACTTTTAGTTTTTTAGAAATCCTAAATATAGTATTTAAATTGGGATTAGTCCGACAATTTTTAACCTCTCATATCATTTTGAAATTAAAATCTCAATTGTCCATAGCTTAGTTAGTCTAGCGGGGAATCTCATCTTTTCGTATATTTCAAAGCTTCTTCTAACATTTTATATTAGGTAAAACGTTAGACACTTAGCGGGAGAAAGTTAAAAATTGATTAGAGTGTAAATAATGGAAATTGATAGTCAATTACTTCAAGAAATTATAAATTTATTTAATATTGAATTAGGGAAAAGCGGGCTCTCGTTTTTGCATGAAAAGGCTTTGGAAGGTAGACTTACCGATATACAAGACATGGTTAAGACAGACCAGAAACTTGATCCAAAAGAGTATTTACTCATGTATTTGGATACTTTGCGTGAGCAATTACGGATAAATTCTAGAATAAGCCATGATGAAATATTGAGTAATATTGTAAAAAATATAGATTCTGAGCAAGGGCCACTCCTTGGTATAAAATTGATACTTCCCGATGAAATTCAGAAAATTTATGATCGAGAAGATGTAGAATTAAGAACTTTACCTGATTATTCCATCTTGCTTATAATGATAGATGAATTGCGAAGTGAGTTATTGGATGGCAAGTAAGAAAGACATAGAAAAAATAAAGAAGAGAATTAAAGATGCATTTCGAAAATATGCAAAGTCAGCAAATAGGAATGAGTATAAGGCAATTTTTCAGGCGTTACCTTCGGGAATTAGATCCGGAAAGTTATATGAAGCATTAATTCTTAGCGAAGTAATTAAGAACTTGGCGATTTCGGAAGGTTTTAATTTAAAATTGAAGAACAGCCAGTATTTAAATTTAAAGGCATCGCCAGGTCCAATTAACAGGAATTATGCGTATATTGAAGTATGGAAAGGTAGCAAATTATTTGGAGAGCTTTGGACGGATATCGAATTTAGGACACTAAGTTCTAAGGAAGGTTTTTCGGATAGATCCAATTATCATGAGTTGGATGTCGTATTAGTCAAACCTGGTGAAACGGGTAGGCCTGATTATGATAAAATATTTATTGGAATTGAATGTAAAAATACACTTTTTAATAAAGGAATATTTAGAGAGGTTCTTGGCTTAAGACGTGAAATGGGTTATAAAGTAGATGATAAGAAAACAGAGTTTAATAAATGGCCAAGAAAAATGATTCCGTATAGTCCGCCTTCTTGTTATCTCATTTACTCTTCTGACGAAAAGATATTAGACTTCAGATCTTCTGCTGATTTTTTCGGAATAGATCTTTTACACGTAGAAGTTGGGGATTAAGAAATATTACCGATAGTTCTGAAAAGTTTCTCGCAATTTGCATTCCTAGAAAGGCTTTCGCGATCGTTAAGTAGGTGGGTTGGGAATGTTTAATGATCTTCTTTTTCCAAGAATGATGCGATCTTATTTACGATAGCTTTCTTTTTCTTAGGAGAGAGCTTTAATAAATCTATAATAATCTCTCAAAGACCTCTTGTCGTAATTATCGCATCATACAAATTTCGTTAGATCGCTTGTATATTAATAAAGCGCCTTTTTACGAGCTCTCTTCTGTGGTGGATGATTACCAAGTTCTTCTAAATTAAGAAACTCCATAGGATATATAAGTCTGCCTATTTGCGAACAAAAGTCGTGATTGTTTTGGTAGAATTTTATAGGGTTCCCGATTTTGCGGAAATGTAGGACGTTTTTAAATTTTAATTGTGCTAATGCCTGAAAGCCTCCATTTATGTTTATTACTTGGAATTTAACGGAGTTATAATGTGAAATGTTTAGCCTTAATTATATTATTATTGCTCACTGTCGGTTGCAAAAAGAATGAATATGCTGATTCGAATGTCGGAATAATTAGAAAAACTTTGATAAGTCCAAATGGAAAATTAAAATTCGAATTAAAAGCAAATGAAGCAGATCAGACTTGTGAGAATGGCGAAAGTCAGGATGAGATCAATGCAAGGGGATGCTGCGTTGCTAGTATATATGAAGAAAACAATTTTATAAAATCCTTTAAAAATCCAGAAACCCCATGTTTTGCAATTCCACATTTATCTGCTGTTAATTGGATTGATAACGAAAATTTAGAAGTTATCGAGACTCGGAGAGGGGCAGCGGACGATGGAGATGACCGTGCCTCCTTTAATTATAAAACGGGCGAAAAATCGGAAATCGTCGGCTGGTATTCTAGATCGTCTCAAGAAGATGGCGGTCCGGAGATAGATCATTATTACTTATACATTAGAAATAAAGGATACGCAATATATTCTGATTGCTTGGATATGAATTCGAGAATATATAAGGTTAGATCTTCTTGACATTCATTTTGGCCAATTTAGAGTATTGCCAATCGGATGTTTAGTTTATTCTGAGAAAAAGAAAGTATTTTTCTGTACATTTGTCAGATTTATTTTTTTGACCGAACCAATGGCTAAAATATATTCCGATTAAATTATGTAAGTTTAATGCAGTGAGGGAAATATGAAGCCTTTCATCTTGAGATATAAAGAAAAAATTAATTCAGAGGATGAAGGTTTGTTTTCGAATGCTGAGTATTCCTCTGATTTAAATTTAACAATTGATAAAATAACCGGATTGCCATTTATATTGGGAGAAGTTGCACAAGCTAGCACAATTACGCATTCTAAAGCTGGGGCGGAAAGTACGGATAAGGATCAAGAAGGAAGGATTCAGAGTATGATGGCCACGATGACTAAGACGGATGCAAATCGTGAAGCATCCGATTCCGATCCTGCTCGCATTACATTAGGTATCAATACGCATACATATACCGAAACTAATAGGGAAACAACTGATCAAGATAAATGATCTTAATTTTAACTCATACACTTGATTACACGGCGGATATTGTCGTGGATGTATTGAATAAGAGATCATTTCCTTATATTAGATTGAACACAGATGAAGTAAAAAATCTTGAAAATTCTATATTAATTGATCAAACGACCGAGACTTACCCAAAATTCACTTCGGTATGGCTTAGGAGATACTTATCTCCGGAGAAGCTAGTTAGAAGCGAAGATTCGGTTTGGCTTTTGGATGAATATAAATCATTTCTCTACAATCTAATCACATCCTCGAAATATAGAATGATGAGTGATCCGTATAATATTGATCGTGCGGAAAATAAAGCATTTCAGCTTACTTGTGCTCGCGATTTAGGATTTGATGTTCCTCGAACATTGATTACAGGTGATTCTGATCGTATCGAAAATTTTTTCGATCTTTTAAACGGAGAAATGGTGGTTAAACCAATATATAGTAACCGGCTGTCTATTGAAGAATCAGAATATCATATTTTCACAAATAAAATTCAAAGGTCAGAATTGAAAAATTTAAGGAGCGCGTTTACGTTTCCTTCGATTTACCAGGAATTTATAGATAAGGAATTTGATATACGAGTTACAGTTGTTGGAGATAAGGCTTACTCGGCCTTTGTGGAATCACAAAAGAATATAGAAACCTTAGTTGATTGGCGACGGAAAAGAGTTCCTTTTGAAGTTTATGATCTTCCGCAAAAGATTCAAGATAAATGCATTGCCCTTGTAAAATCATTAGGCCTTTCATTTGGGGCAATTGATATAGTGAAATCAAAGAATGGACAGTATTTTTTTTTAGAAATTAATCCAAATGGACAATGGGGTTGGATTGAGGCGGATACCGGTCTTCCTCTTTCTGAGAAAATTGTAGAATGGTTAAGAGGCGATGATGTTTGATTTTCTGTTCTCATCGGATAAAGAGAAAGAGTGGCAATTTAAATTAGATAATGCTCGACACCTTTACGAAGAAGAGGACGAGAGAAGGGAATCTATCGATCGAAAACTAATTAGTCTTCAAGGGCAAATTCCATTATTTATCACTGTGATAGCATTATTTTATGCTACAATTTTCCCTTCTATCCGCAATATATCTTCGAATTACATTGAAGGAATATTTTTCATTCTTACAGCAATCTTGTCAGGAATTGCAATTGGAATGTCTACGAAAATGCTTAATCCATCAAATTATAATTATATGAAGATTTCTCCTGATTCTTTAAAAGAAGAGTCGGGTAATATGATAAGCTGGCAAAAGGAATTGGTAAATGACTATATTCAAAGCACAAATCATAACTTTGAGGTGAATAACAGGAAGGTTGATGAACTTATTGCAGCTAGAAAAGTGTTCATAGTAAGCGTATTTTTAGGGATAATTATGGTTATAAAAATTTCTATTACTATAATTTCCGAGAGTCTTCCGTCTTTAATTGAAATTTGTCCATGTTTGATGAACGTAATTTAACTTCTGAAAACTTCCTCTTCTCGGAAGTTGAAGGTTCCTCCGGGATTTTTTTAATAATAGCAGTTCAAAATTGCTAAAATACAAGAAATAAGTTACTTGATATGATAAAGATAAAAGAAATAAGCCCAAAATCAAATTCAATTATTCCAATGATGGAAATGACTTTCGTATATGATTATTATACAAATCGAAATCTTCCGATATACTTTGACGGTTTTCTCTTCTTTCATGGGAAGCAAGTAGGAAGAATTGTAAATGGAGTTACAAGTCAAGAGCTACGACTTAAACCAGATGAACCGGATCATTATCACGAGGAAGTCTATTTTAAGTGCGATATTGAGTTGTCTAATGAATCAGTTTCATTTATTCATGAAAAGAGAAATTTGCTGCCGAACCAAGATGTGGGTTTAGACGGTAAAATACAATTTCGAAATTTAAAATTCTATGGGGCAGATATAGAGTCGCGAATCATTTCTGAGCATATTCAAGTTTTAATTCATAGCAGTGATTGGATTTCTAAATTCGCGCCAATCCTCGGACTTGGTTCTTTTTCTATAATCGAAGTTGATCATACAAGCTTATTTTCAAGTTTACGTGACGAGCACGATAAACCTTTATTTCCGCTAATTTGGTCCATTAATGACTCGTTCCGGAATGGAGATTGGATAGAAGTAATTTTCAATTCAAGAAGGTTGTTGGAAATGGCGAAGAACCAGGCTTCGGAAATTGCTAGTTATGCTTCTAATAATATAAATACTGATGAGTATGGACGTGATTTGAATGCACTTATTAATTCTGGCTTTCAATTGATTTCTAAGTATCAACACACCCATTCTCGAAAAAAAGAAGAAATTAATCTCAACGTTACAAGGTCGGATGCCCAAATGGCTTTTTATTTGTCTATGTCAATTACCGCCATTCTCAATAAGATTTCTATTGAAAAATAGTGAATATTAACTAAACATAATTTGATTGGTAGGAAGCTTCTCGCTTCTTAAGAATTCTACTGAGTGAATGATCTGGAGATGCAAAAAGAATGCTTAAGTTTATTGGCCAGTCAATAAACTTAAAGAAATGTCCAATGCGTAAGAACAGGTTCGGCGTTAAGTTCAGAAAGAGAAAAGCTCAAACTGGGGAATGGCACTATTGGGTTCTGTGTAATTCCTGTGGTATACGAACCGCGGAATCTATCTTTATGGATCAGCCAAAGTTGGATTGGAATGAAGGGAAGTTCTTCGATAATATAAAAACGCATTAAAGGATTTAGAAATGTCGAAGCTCGAATTAGATCAAATAGATAGTATTGAAATAATTTGGAAGCTATGTGAGAGATATGAGGATGCGAAAGATCATACTCAAGGGGTTTATTTGCATGAATGGGATAAGAAGCCATTCTACTGGGGAAAAGTGGATAAGAGTGTATTCGGCGGGAATCCAAGAAAAATAAATGGTGAGCCAGTCAATCCGAGATACGGTTCAAGTTATAGACATTGGATAGAAGGTTGTCTGCAGCATGGGGCGAAATTATATATAGGAATGCTTGGAAAGGTTTTCGAAGGAGTCATTGAAAGAGTTGAACATACTTTGATGGAAGAATTCCCTTCGGAAATGAATCGTAAAGAAGACCAAAATTTACAGCCAATATTGTTATTACACAAAGGTAAAGTACCAGAATGTATTATTAATAGTGGTAAGTATAAATAGATAGAAATTATGAATGAAATTTTAAAGACAATTTCTAAGCCTTTTACGAACCGCTTTAGCCATCCAATATTTGGTTCAATAGCATTTTCATTTTTCTTAATTAACTCCGATAAGTTATTCTTATTGGTTTTCGGAATGTTTTGGCCTGAAAAATATAATCCGGTCGATGGATGGTCTGAATTTCTAATAATTCTACGGAATAATTTCTGTTTTAGAGTTGGTTTACCTTTCCTGTCAGGTTTATTATTTTCTTTTCTTATACTTCCTTTTGCGGATATGCTTTTGGGAAAAGTCTCTGCAATTTTTCAGAGATATAAATCCAATTTAGTTCTTGTTGAAGAAAGAAAAGAAGATAGTGAGAGATTGAAGAATTTTCAAAGTGCGTTGAATGCTTTAAATCACGCATACGAAAACGACTCAAAATCGATTTTAGACTTTATCGACGGTCGAGTTCGACTTTTTCGAATGGATGAGCAATTAAAAATTGGCCAGCTATGCAAATATAATCAATATTCGAGGAGACTGGTTTCTCGATCAAGTCCAGTCGGATGGAATGCAGGATACGTATTGCAGGTAATTGACAGTAACTTTGCTCTCGTATTAATTTCAGGGAAATTAAAAGATTCGGAGCATATACAGAAGCTTTTCGGGACTGACCCAGGATTTTTTAGAGCGAATAACGAAGGTGTTTTTAGTAAAGTTGATAGTGGTCAATATGATTTAGAAACTAAGATAGAGAAATCTCGTTTAATATTGGAGTTAAAATTTGCTATTTCAGATAATGTAGTAAATTTACCCATAGTGAACCGCTTACTGTAAAAATACTTTACTTACCATAACGTGCAATCTGTTTCCTTGAAGTTGAATTGATTGGAACAGACTTTGAACAAAAAATGTATCTCCTCATTAGATTTATTTTTCAAGTTAAATCTTAATTACTGGAAACGCATCTAACTTCGAATGTGGCGTCTTGATTGGTTCTTTGCGTATGATGAGTTCCGGAATTCATATTTACAACTTTCACTTTGCCGACATCCACAGTCGTTGAGCTCCAGTAATTATGGCTGCATCCGTTACAGTCGGCCCAATTTCTGTGAACTGATCTTTCATATGCTACTAAGAATTCTGGTAATGAAGGGAGTCTCATTCGTTTAGTCGAACAAATTGAAGATGCATTTTGCCAATTTTGAGGACCTTCATTTGGCCCCCAACTTAATCGTGAGAAATTATTTTTTGCTTCACAATATTCTACGACTAAATTGGCTTCATCATCACATTGTAATTTGCTTTCAAAACAGTTATCTTCGCAGACCCTAATGTCTCTTCTATTTCCTTTATATTCCTTTTGGCAATCTCTTCTGCATAATCTTTGGTCGCTGGCACATATATTCTTTTCTGCAGTTTCGATTGCATAGCAATCTTTAGGGTTGATTACCACATGCTCTTCACAATTATCAGTATTCGTTCGGAAACAATCTAAGATCCATTTGGCTCTTTCTGGGCCTGGTAGATAGTAGGGAAACATGCCTGGATTATTTCTTAATGAATTTGCAATTTCATTAACTTGGTCCAAATTTATTTTTAGCTGGTCTCGCAGCATTCGGATTCCAATTCTATCGGCTGTTTTCTCTCTATTGAGTGAATCTCTTCTTTGATAGTGAATTCGAATCATATCACCGCTAATATGATGTCCGCATTCATGTGCAAAGAAATACATTTGGATTAACGGTGATTTACTAAAGAAAATATCGATATCAATTTTAATAGTGGGTAATCCGTTTGACTCGATGTTTGAGACTGCAATATCTCTTAATTGTCGGACTAATACGATTGTTACAGGCCTTCCAGAAGGATCCGTGCAATATACTGGAATTCCAGCTATCGTAAATTGTTGAGATTGCCCTTCTATTCGCATCCAATAGACAAGGGAGATAATAAGAAGGATTGTTTTAACGTATTTAATCCAAGGTTTCATATCACGATCTTTCGCATTATATTAATTATTTCTTTTATATATATATATGTTACCTACCAGCTTATAAAATCTTTTCAATATTTTTCTAGGTCTTGCGTAATAGTTTTTTGACATGATGTTTCGCTTTATTGCATTTTGAGCAGAGTGTTTGACCATTAGAATAACTTGTTTTACCTCCGTCCTCCCATTCAATGATATGGTCTACTTCCATATAAAGGCCATTCTTAATGGCTAATTTTCTAGTTATCCCACAAATCTGACATGTGTAATTATCTCTTCGGAAGATTAGTTCACTTAGCATCCCGGGAAAACAACGAGATTGAAATACCCTATTATACTTTAAATCATAAAGTAGAGGGTTGGAGTGCCATTCCTCCCGATGTTTTTCAAGTTTAGCGTTGTTGATTTTATTTAACCATGTAATTTGTCGGCGTTTAATCTTTACAATTCGTAAATCGCGAGAAGCTTCTCTATTTCCATTCTTTTTGCGAGAGCGATTAAACTTTATAAAGAGATCTTCTTCTATAATGGAATACTGATTGTCGAGATGTTTCTTTTGCTCGTAAAATCTATACCAGTCTTTTAAAACTTGATTGGTAACATATTGCCAACATGTTAGATTTTCATAACATTTCTCTTCGTTTTTAATGTGTATGTTTAATAGAAATTGATATGCAGGATCAAGTTTTTGGTATGATAGAAGTGTATGACTTTTCCGAATAATGCTGTTAAGAAAAAAGTTGGCAAATAAGTTCGCCGTTCCGATACTTAAATTTCCAGAATCTATCTCCTTCCAGATTTCTTGTTTTTTGTTTTGCAAATAGCGTGGAAGTCCCATTTATCCTCTTTTGTGGGATATATTATGAATTTGCCTTGTTCAAAAAGAGAATGTATTACCAACGCTATCCGCAATCAGCGGATTTTAATAATATGGGTTTGGCTGTGTGAAAGCGTGGATATTCGTATCTATAAATCTTCGGATTCAAGGCACTCTATCCCTCTCTCTAAAAGGAAAGAAATATTAGCAAAGAATCAAGTAAGTTCTTGTCCGACGTTATTATATTTCGGATATATTCAATATAAAACGTTTTGGGCTAATTATAGGTTAGTCGAAACTGGAGCTCAATGAGATCTTTCATCATTTCCGTATCTATTTTAATTCTAATCGGATGCTCGGATTCGAGTGTTCAAGTTCGCTCGGTGGAAAAGGAAGGCTACGCAAAGAAAAACAAAGTCGCGGTCCTTGCCGTAGAGTTTTATGCTAATTCTGTTGAGAGTGATTCTTTTTCCGATGGATTCTCTAAATTTCTCCAAGCTACGAATGGGATCTCGGAAGCTGAAAAGGAGAGAGGAATTAAATCGAACGATGACCGATATAATGCGGTCTTGAAAAAGGCAGAGACAGATTCTAAGGAATACTTAAATTCTCTTGAAGATAGATTGATCACAAAAATGAATATGCATCTTCTTGATAAGAAATTTACCCCTCTTGAAAGAAGTGAAGTAGTTAAGATCTTAAAAGAAACATCGTTATATCAAACTGGGCTCTTTGACAATGCGAAGAATATTCAAATAGGAAAGTTAGCGACAGCAGATTTAATTATGCTGAGTAGACTTGATGTTAAGGTTCGAGGAGCTTACTCTCGCAAATACGAAGTTCTCTTAACAAGTAAATTAATTTCAGTAGAAGATGGTGGGATACTTGCGGTAGGCGAAGTTTCTGTTGAAGGCGATAAATTGAATGAAGCCTTACTGACTAGAGCAATTGAGAAGTGGTTTAGCGGAATCCCAGATGATAAGTGGCATGACGTGATAAGAAGAGCATATCCCGGTGTAATGACTCTTTATTAAAAACATTTTAGCTGTTATATGCATTTGTTATTTTCAAGGGTAAATATGTTTTCTTTTCGGGATTTATTTTGGCGATTAAAGCTAATTCCAATCATATTTATGTTTGGATGTTCTTCGAATCAAATTGTATATTATGATCAAAAGATTTTAGAAAAAGAGAATTTAGGAATAATCTCTTTTAGGTTTGAAAATAATACCAATATCTCTATCAATCACTTGGAACTCTCCCGAGTATGCCTTTCGCAAAAAACTATTTCTTAGAATTTGGTACGAATGTCTGCGAAACTTTGCAGTCAGATGGAACCGTTACTATAGAGAAGAGCGAGTCGATTGAATTCAAGGTTCTGGAGGGAACATATTCAGGGGTGCTTTCCGGTTATGGTTCGGATTTTCCTCATTCGTTTCGATTGGATGCGATTTTTATCAAGAGCCAAAGTATAAAAGATATAAATAAGAGATGTTCTGTAAAGACAGACCTTTTAGAAAAGTATGATTGCGAAAATATTATAGTGAAACAGGGAAAGAAGACTGAGGTTAAAATTATTCTTACGAATGAAATTGAGGAGCAATGGGGAGTAAGTATCTTTTTTTCTATTATAACACTTGGAAATGGGATCTTACCTCCTAGCGTAGTTCGTACTCAATTAGAGATTTCGAATCCGATGTAAAAAGTCTTTTAATGTAAAACCTTTCGGATCTACCCTCTACAATATTTCTTTGACGAGTAGATTCCGGTTGTATCCCAAAAATCCAAATAACGGAATAGGTAAGCCGAATTCAAATGTTATATAGGCTGGAAAGATAAGAATAGCAAAAGTTAATAGAAATGAAAATTCATCCTTTTGTAAATCTTCAACTGAGAAATTAAGAGAATTTCCAGAAAGCACCAGGTCGCGGCAGATTAATTTTGAAAATTCCTTTTGTATGCAAGGTCCACCGAATTTTCCTCCAACTTCTTTATGGTCTTCTGAATCAAACACAATGGAAGCCGATCCTTCGACAGAGTATTGGAAAAATTGATTATCTTTATTTGATATAATAATTTCTCCTTTGTAGATTGCATTCTCAAGCTCTATATTTGCTAATTGTTTTCTAAGTGTATTAAAATGACGGAAGTCTATTATTCCATTTAAATGTTGAATAGTAGCCCTGCCAAATTTATCTAATTTCTTTAACTTTAGCCTACCGAAATAATACCCATTTATACGTAACGCTTCGATATTAATAATAGATGTAGCTGGTTTTGAATCATTAGATTCTGTCTTTATTGTTCCGTATCTTGTAA
The DNA here is from genome assembly GCF_000347035.1 of Leptospira sp. B5-022. Lineage (GTDB taxonomy): Bacteria > Spirochaetota > Leptospiria > Leptospirales > Leptospiraceae > Leptospira_B > Leptospira_B cinconiae. The sequence goes on along the minus strand of NZ_ANIJ01000024.1, from coordinate 14,220 downwards.
CACAGTTTACTATTAGAAATATGAAAAATAGGGAGGAATACTTCATTTTATCTCTTTCTGAAGAATAAAACAGATAGTAATAAATTAGTCAAAAGTGAGATTCCAAATAAAGATAGAATCCATTTTTGAGGAATATTAAAGAACTCTGTTTTTGTATCTGGTCCAACAGTTCTTTGTTCTAACTCAGTGATTCGAGACTTCAGCCCATCTTTAAGTTGATTTGTTAATTCTACTACTTCAGGATCGGCTAAAACAATTAAGGTGTTTTTATTTTGAACTTCGGAGAGAGATTGCCATACTCTCGGCTTTTCTATATTTTTAGGTCGATCTACAAGCTTCTTTCCTTGTAGCTCAGCTATTCTACTTCTGACAGTAGGATGACTTGCCCATGTAGCTTGGGCCTTTGTAAAGTATTCATATGCAGTTTTTAAATTTCCGGTATGGTAGTTTTCTTCACCCTGAATTATCCAGATCTCTGTTTGATAAAGATTTAAAGTGGGGTTATCTGGTTCCGACTCCAGTAACGGCTTAAGAGCTTCTTGGGCTTCCGTTATCTTGTTTCGATTGATTAGTTCTCGTATCTGAAAGTAATTTGTTTCTCCTGATTCTGAATAAATATTAACAAATGATAAAAAATACAGGCTTAAAAGAATTATTCTGAATACTTTTCTCATACACTTACCTGCTGATTATTACTGCTGAATGACCATATCTTGCTACTGGCATTTCCGAGGTAATACTTGTCCAAGGTCCTGCAACAGGGCTTCCCAAATCTATCGAGTAGACCGATTTACTAGGGATATTTAAGGCGGTAGCTCCGCCGAAAACAAAAGCCATTCGGAGATCATAAGAAATTTCGGCAGCAGGAAAGTATGTAGCTACTGGTAATACCGGACCTGCTTGAAAGTTTGCAGAACTTGTTCCTAATCTATAAAAATCATAAAGATTCGTTGGAGTAACTTGTGTAACAGGTTGGAATAAATTACTAGCAGTAGAACCTCCTACAACCAAAACTCCAGGACCATCTCCAGGATTTGGATCGCTAGGAATCGGGTGATAACAAGCAGTTCCCATTCCATGTCGTGCAGAGGTATTGATAGATGGTTCTCCAATAGAAGTGGTTGAGTTAGAGGCTGGAATATAAGCATCCGAATTAAAGGACGATGCAGATCCATCAGCGGCTAATCGCCCTCCTGTGTAGAAAATACTTCCGTTGATTCCACAACCTCCCATATCCACTCTGGGAAGAATTTGAGTTAAGGAGGTAAAGAGTGGCGACCAAGTTCCTTGTGTCCCAATTTCTGGAAAGAGTTTATATACTCGGCTTGTTGGGTATCCTACCGTTACATTCGTATCTAGTGCATTAGCGATAATGTAAATTTCATTTCCGACAGTAGCTGAGATTCCACTATGAATCGCATCCGGAGCAGAACTGTAAGTTGTCCAAATTCCTGTAAATGGATCGTAAGCTTCTACAGCGGATGAAACAGAAAAAGTAGATCCGGATTTAGTTAATCCTCCGATTACAAAAATCTTTCCCTTAAAATTTACCACTGAAGCAAATGCTCTCGGCGTTGGAACTCTTGTAATAGAAGGATACCAGTGGTTATCTACTGGGTCATATAAATCTATTTGAGCAACCGGATTGTTATCCGCTCCGACACCTCCTACCAACCAAATACCTCTCGTTTTAATTGGATCATCACTAATCCAAGTTTTAAAGGGAACCATCATAACTCTTCTGTCTTCTGGTTTTCCGCATCCTAAATATGCAGTGTATTCTGAATTTGGTGTGAGGTTAGTTAATGGGAGTAAATGAGTCTTTCCTGCTTTTGGACTGATTAGAATATTTTGGGAACCATTACCATCAGTATAGAAGATATACCCTTCAGCCGATTCGGAGCAGGTCCAAGTGAACTGAACTTGTTTTGAGCCGTTCGATAGATAGAAAGATTTTACTGATACATCCTCTAAACCCCCTCCTTCATTCAAAGGAGAGTTATCGCAATAAGCTAAAGAAGTTAATATGAGTAAAAAGAAGAAACTTCGGTATAAACTTTTCATATTCTATATCCTAAGGAAATTTCTAATCCACCCATGCAGACAGTTCCTCTTGACTCAAAATAGCAGTTAGCTCTAAGTCCAGATCGAAGGACCATGTTTCCAAGTTTCCATCCTTGGTATCCGAACTCAACGTAACCGATTGGATCCAACCCTGAAACTTGTGTTTCTCCTCTTTGATATCTAACGGAACCAAACCCGGCTCCTAAGATTCCATACCAGTTCTTTGAATCTCCTATACCGAAATCTCTTTTAAGATAGGAATATGCGTTGAGAAAAGAATAATTGGAAGTACCTGGTGAAACAAGATATTCAGCTTTAAAACCAACTTGGTATTTTTCCGATAAAAATAAGAAAGCTGGTTCTACGAAAAATCCTGCACCCCCTGTTATGCTGTGGGCAGGTGCGATCGGAGAAGTATTTGCTAAAAAACTAAGACTTCCACCAAAGATGGTCTCAGGCTGTTTTGATGATTCAGTTAAGTATTCATTAGGCAGATCGGGGGAAGAACTTCCTCCATTGTCCATATCTTGGATCTGGGATTTATCTATTTCTAAAAAGCCGACATCGGTTCTGATTGTATATCCCTTGTCTCTTTCTTCCGCAATAACCCCGCGAATTTTACTTCCATCTTTCAATGTAAATGTGGAGTAACGATGGGAAGATTGAGTTCCTTTCTTAGAATAATCTAATTTCTGGACTTCCTTCTTCGGAATTGTATAAACTCTTCCCTTCCAATTTACTTGAACATTTCGATCATCTTCATGGACTACATCTAATAAGAACGAGTTTCCATTTTTTAGAAGTAATTCTGCGGCTGTAATTTGATAAGAACAGACAATGAATAAGAACAGATAAAAAGTTATTCGCATCAAGTATTAGCCTTTAGGGGAATCCTATATCACCAAGTTGGATCGTTTTTGCTTGTTCTAATTTACAAGCGTTGCCAAGCATTATGTTTCTATCGATAGTAATAGTTTCTTTGCCACACTGAGATGCCTGACGTTTTGCTTCTGCATTGTATATTGTAATCATAGGTCCTTTCTTCTTTATCTCAGAAAGACAAGAGTCTACGGATTCTACTGTATATGTTTTAGCAGAATCTATGTGAGCTATACTGAAGAAGATATAACTAGATAGAAAAGTATTATCAGATAAGTTTGAAGGATCTGTAATACCAGGTGTAGTTGGGGTTACTGGAGTTTCATCAGTGAATAAAATAGTGTATGTCTGAGCAGTTGTACCTGTGCATCTGATGTATATTTCATCATTATCTGTTAACGACGGTCCTGATCCATAAAAACCGTGTCCTATATTGTCCGGAGACCCAAATCTTACATCTTCTGTAGTATTGTTACCATTGTAATCGAAGCCATAAAAAGCACCGCAGGTCGCCGTTCCATTAGTTTTAAGAACATCTATTTGAGTGGTAACATTGCTATAAACATAAATAAAATCAAATTCATTATCTGAATCGATTGTTCCAGAATATGTAATCGTCGATCCGTTAATTCCAGGAACTAATACTTTATTGTTACTAGATTGATATGCATCCTGAAAGGTGTCGTTACCATTAGATTCATTCTCTGATAGATTTTGATTAGTTGCCCCACTTCCACACGTTCCACTGTTACTTATTCCAGAAAGATTCAGAAAGGTTGCAATCGACGCTTGCGAAGATATTGCTGCTTCTAATTTTCTTTTTGCTTCCGCACCTGTGACAGTTCCCCAACCCGAGACAGGAATAAACGTACAAGAAAGAAATTCGAAGACGAAGATTCCGTACGTTAGATAAAATTTTAAGTTATTTTTAAAGCATGAAAAAGGCGAAGCAAAGAGTATATGATTGGGATAAATTTTCATTTTAACAAATTCACTTGACACAATATTGGAAATACTTCGTTTTTATACCAACAAATAAACAAAGTTTAGAATTACCCTACAATGCAATGTTTTTTTAGGGAATTTTAGAAGTAGAAAGGGTGTTTTGGAATGATTAAAAGAAAGAAATCTATCCAATTTGGGATAATTTTACTTTTTGTAGCAGGGACTACGTTAGGCTTCTCCTTTGCACCGCTTTCTAGATATTTCTCTTCTGCACTACGAAGCCTAACGCAGGAATCCGAGATTCCGATTGATTTACCCGCTTTAGATGTCAATTTCCGAGGAAAAATCGGAGCAAGCTTTCCTATCGAATTACCTCCTGCTCGAAAAGATTGGGGACCAAGCATAAACATTTCTTATTCAGTGGAATCTGGAGAAGGATTACTAGGAGAGGGTTGGTCTCTCTCAGGATTTTCAGGAATATATAGAGAAACTTCTTCCGGAATGACTTACGGTTCGAATGACTTTTTTACAAGCGACTTAGCTGGTCGCTTAGTTGATGTTAGCGGAAATGGGACAGAATACAGATCACAGCCGGAAAGCTTCTTTCAATTTCAAAAACAATCTACCTGTAATGATTCATCTTGTGTTTGGATCGTAAAAGATCCTTTTGGAAATACTTACACCTTCGGAGGCTCATCTGATTCCGTTATAACTAATGCAACTGGGATTCCAGTAATCTGGGGGTTAAGGAAAGCTGAAGATCGATTTGGAAATTCTTATACTTTTACTTATCTTCCAAATGTTAAAAGACTCTATCCCCAAACCATAAGTTATCAAAATAAAACAATTTCATTCGTGTATGAAAGTTCCGGATCAAGCATAATATCCTATTCTGGCGGACTTCAAACAGTAGGTAGTCAATTGCTTTCTGAAATTCAAATCTCAATTGATGGCTCCCAGGTGCGTAGTTATTCTTTTGAATATGAAACAGGTGAACAAGGGAGAAAAAGATTAACTTCTATTGATAGAGAAGAATCCCATCCCCAATTTGGAACAGGGTCCTTTATTCCTGTCAGTTTTCAGTATTCTGCATACGGAAATTATTCTTTAGATCGAAATACAAGCTGGGATATTTCAGATAAACAATTAAAGTTTTGGTCCCGTACTCCCATGTATGATAAGACACGTTGTGTAGAAGGAGCATATGCGTGTACAGTCTTCGGGACGACAGATTGTTCGTATTTGGCTGCTGAGCCTGCATCATACACTGCCTGTATGAACACTAAGGCAACCTGGGGATTAGCATGCCAGTTATATGTCGAAGCATATTATGATTCTTGCAACTATGGAATTAAATCTCCGCGTGTAATAGGAGTTTGGGGAGATGCTCAAGGAGATGGTTATCCCGATTATATAAGATTTTACGGGGATGAGGATTCCGGGACAAAAATTGGAGTATTGTTTAATGGAAAAAATGGATCATTTTCTTCAAGTAACCCAACATTAGATAAAAATATAGTTGGTATCAATTTTAACACCTTACGCAGCCTCGCATTCGGAGATATCGATGGAAATGCCAGATCAGATTTGAGTATATCAAGCGGAAATTTGGCTGAACTTTATACTTCTGATGGTGTTAAATTTGCAATCGCAGATGACTTCGCATATTCTATCTCTTCACCAACTTACTTAACGGAAGTTCCACAATTTTATACATTAAGTTGGCTTTATGATATTAATCGAGATGGTAGATCAGATCATATCCGCATAACGGGACCCGATGAAATTAGAGTCCGCTTTTCTAATGGGACCAGCTTTACAAATGAAAAAATATACCCTGTTCCTGGCGTAGTCTCCAATCCTGGTGAGTTCTTTGATATTAACTCTGATTCAATACCCGAGTTTGTAAGATTTACTTCTTCCAACGGTATTGAAGTATACCGATTTAGCTCTGATTTAAATAGTCTGATCCTAAATTCTTATACAGTAGGAAACAATGGTCAATCTGCTAATTTCAATCCAGATTCGGGTAGTTTAGCTACTAGATTTTGGGGCGATCCCAATGGAGATGGGCTACTAGATTTCATAACGTATGAAAACGATTCCCTTGAAATCTACTGGAACCAATTCGATTCATTATCTTCTACCCCAACAACAGTCAGCATCCCTGGTTTAACATTTAATAACGAAGCGAACAAGTTCAAGTCCTATCGATTCGGGGATATGAATGGAGATGGTTTCGATGATCTAGTCGCTGGAGACGGAACAAATATTAGAATTTTCTTATCAGATGGGACAACGATACTTTCAAGTCCTGTTAAAACTATAGCGGCTTCAGATGAGTTTGATCTGGTCGATTTAAACTCAGATGGTCGCTTAGATCTGGTAGTTTATAAAGTTCCAAACAATAGCATAACCGGAGGTTGGGAAGCCTACATTTCTAAAACTGGATTACCTGGTAATATTCTCACTAAAATCACGGGAGCTTATGGATTAGAAAGTAGTATTTCATATATCCGTAGAAATGATCCAAGTGTATCTAATCTAATTTTACCTTCGAGCAATTCCTATCCCATCATCGCAGACAACGGAGGGGACTTAATCGTTTCATCTATAACTAATAAATTAAGCGATACAGTTTCTGAAACAATCTCTTACGTTTATGAAAACGGTAAAATAGCGATCGGAGATCCATATACAAGCGGATATTTAGGATTTTCGAAAGTTACAACTTCTAATTCAAGAACGAACGTAAAGATTATTGAAACTTATAATCAATCTTCATATTTATTTTCAGGAAAAAAGATCTCTGAAGAGATGCGATACGTTAATGGAGCACAAGAAAGTATAGTTACACAAAAGACTTATACATACGAGTCCGCTAGCTTCAATTCTATTCCTTATAGTCGTATGAGTGCTTCATCGGAGACAACATACCTGGGTGGAGTCCAAGTAGCATCCTCTTCTTCGACTTTTACGTATGATTCATGTGGAAACCCTAAAGTAAGTAGTGAGATTGGAACTTCAGGCACAATTACTCGTACTCAGACTTATGCTTGTGATACAGCTAATTGGGTGCTGAACCAACCTTCAACGGATAAAACAGAGCGCAATGGAGTTCTTACAGACAGTAAGGTGTATACATACGATGATAAGGAACTTCGAATAGTAACCGAATTTCCAAGTACATCGGTAACAAGGACTCGAACTTTTGCCTATGATACTTACGGTAATCCTATAACAGTAACAGACTCTAAGGGGAAAGAAACAAATGTTGAATACGACTCAGCTACTTCTACATTTGTTACTAAAACTACTAATCCTTTAGGTCATACTACTTCTATGGAATATGATTCTGTATACGGATTAGAAACAAAAGTAACTAATGCAAACGGAGGGACTGAGACCCGAGCGTTTGATGCGTATGGGAGAATCTTACGGAGGATAAAACCTGGGGAATCCGATTGGTCGGAAGAATTTGAATACGGAAACACTGGAAAGCCGAACGAGGAATATTCTCAAAAATCAGTAAGAGATGATTCCTATGGAGAGCTTCGTTATAAAGAATACATCGATATATTCGGTAATGTACGCAGGAAGGAAAGCACTTCCATCCAAGGGTCACTTTTAGTTGAGGAAGCAGAATATAGAGCCGATGGAAAACTTCAAAAGCAATCTACCCCGTATATCCAGAATGTAACTCCAAGTGACTGGGTAAATTATGAATATACAGGTCCTGAAGGAAGAGTCAGCTTAATTTCTTCTCCAGATGGAAAAACTGTAAGTGTAACTTACAACGGCCTAACTACTACCTCGGTCGTTAAAAAAGGATCAGAAACTCTAAGCACAGAAATCGAGACCAAGGATACCTTCGGAAATACAATTTCTAAAAGTTCTAACGGAGCTATCATTTCCTACGAATATGATGAGGCGAACCGCCTTACGAAGATCATTGATCCCGCTCAAGGGGAAACGAACTTTACTTATGATTTATTTGGAAATAAGAAAACAGTTTCCGATACTTCCTCAGGAACTTCCTCACATGATTATGATACTGAAGGTAATTTAACTCGAACAGTAGATGCAAGGGGAAGATCAATCCGAAACGAGTATGATGATATTAATAGAATCACTCGGACATATACTGACGGAAGTGAAACTCAGATTTTATATACTTATGATACCGCTTCGAATGGGATAGGAAGACCAGCTTCTATTAGTGACGGATTAGGAACTACAAATTTGGAATATAATATTAAAGGGAATATCGTCCGTAAAGTTAGAACGATTGATGATTTAACTTTTGTATTCCGATATTCCTACGACAATCAAGACAGATTACAAGATTTTACCTATCCTGATGGAAGTGTAAGTCATTATTTCTATTCCGAAATGGGTGTAATGACTGGCATCACAATGGATATGCCTGACTTAGGAAGTTATAACCACCCGGTCGTAAAATATGAAGGTCCATTCCCTGGAACTTCCGGAAACTTTAGAGTATTGAGAACTTTAGGAAATGGAGTCCAATCAGATATCGCATTTGATCCTATCCTAAAACGTCCTACTGGGATTAAGACTACTTTGAAGAATGGATCAATCGCGCAAAACCTTGCCTATGAATATGATTCTAAAGATAATATTCAAAAAATAACAGACCTTCTCAGACCTGACAGAACTCAAAATTTCCAATTTGATTCCTTAAATCGTTTGGTATCTGCTACAGGAAAATACGGTGCAGAAAGTTATACTTATGATTCAAGAGGTAACTTAAAACAAAAAGGTGATACTACCTTAGGTTATTCCGATTCTTCAAGACCTTACAGAATAACTTCAGCGACTTCCGATCTTGCGGGAACTACCTCATACAGCTACGACGGCTCCGGAAACATAGTAAATAGAGGAGGAGATGCTTTAACTTACGATGCTTTTGGTAAGTTGGTGGATATCCAACCTTATGGAGGCGGAGATCGCATTCGTATGAACTATGGTTTTGATGGAGCTAGAATTAAAAAAGTAAGAGATGCAGATGCATCTATAGAATATTATCCGGACCCAAGTTATGAAGTCGTTCGTAAGCCTGGTCAGCCAGATACTCATACTCTATACATAAGAGGACTTTCTGGAGATTTAGTTTCTCAGTTAACAAGACAAGATGCTAATTTAATTTCTATAATGGAAGTATCCAATTCGAATATTTTAGCAAAAGAATATTGGAAACCAGGCATCGATAAATTAGCAGGAATTAGTAAATCAAGCTTTCATTCTTTCTTATATGATTACAGCGGTAAGTTATCTCTCCGTTACGATTTGGTGGTATGGACATTAATACTTATTACAGCATATTATTGGTTCTGGAAAAATAAAGAGAAGATCAAGGAACTTTCAAATCCTCGTTTATCTTCATTTGCACCTTTAGTTTTAACTGTGATGATCTTTTCTACAGTTAATAATTGTGGAATATTTATCCCAAATCAAGGCGAGGAAGGTGTTCCACCTTGGGCTTTAATTCCAGTTGGAAATACCGACGGGACTCCTTCAATAGATTCTCCAGGTAATGGATCTGGAGGAGGTTCAGGTTCTGTAGGTGGAACTCCAATACCAGGAATGATATTCTTCCATCCAGACCATTTAGGTTCGATTTCAATGGTTTCTAATGGGGAAGGAAGTGCTTTAACTGGTGGAGATCTCGGAGGAGCAAGTTTGATTGCTTACAAGCCCTATGGTGAAATCGATAGAACTAATTCCTCTGGACCTGACATTTTCCGTTATAAATATACAGGACAACAAGAAGATAGAGAGTCCTCTTTATATTATTATAAAGCAAGATTCTTTGATCCAAAGATTGGAAGATTTATACAACCAGATTCAGTTATAGCATCAGCAAAATCTCAAGGGATGAACCGTTATATGTATGTAAGCGGAAATCCTGTGAACTTCCGAGACCCCGGTGGGCATAATGAATATGTTCACATGTTTAATGAAATACTTAAGAAGATGTTTCATCACGCGAATGGCGTTATGAGTACTGTAGGTCACAGCATTGATCATACTTGGAAAGATCATTTCAGAAGAGTGGATCATACTTATAGAAGATATTTACGTAGGATAGACCACGCTGTTCGGAGTCCTTTAAGAGCAATGGACCATAGCTTACGAGGTTATGCACGAGGAATAGATCATAGAATCAAAAGCTATTTATCTTCATTAGATCGCGGAGTTAAGGCACATTTCCGAAGAGTAGACGATGGAGCTAAAGCACATTTCCGAAGGGTAGATCATGGATTTAAAGGAGCAATGGCAAGCATTGAAAGGGGCTTTCGAGCCGCTGCAAGAGGAGTGGATCAAACAGCCAGAAGAATTGGTGAAGCTTTTGAGCAAGAAGTTCTTGGTAAACGACACCGAGATTATACTTTCCATTGGTCAAATCCTTTCAGTGGTGGATTCTCTTCCGTAGTAAAAGGTATCTTGGGGTATGGTGGAAATTTTCTCAGTGGATTTATTTTCGACTCTTTTATAGAATTATATAATTCCGACCAAGGAAGAATAATTCCGATAACTGATATTGGAATAGCCGGAGTATTTATTCTGTATTATCAATGGGGATTCGACGAGAACCCGATAGTTAGATTTTTAGTAGAGCTTTACCAGTATAAAAAGTATAATACGGCTCCAGGAACATGTTATGTAGGTAATCAGGAATTTACGGATTGCGATTAAATTGCAATCCTTCTAAACTTGTTATCAATGAAATTTAGTACTATAATTATAGTAGCGACTGTTTTTACTTTTTCCTGTAAGACGAATGAGAATTTAAAGAATTCTAATTTGGTAAAAGGGACGGGAGGAAATTACTTAACTATCCAACTAATTGATCGTTCTACAAAAGAATATAATTCACTTGAAGTCCAATATTTATGCCTTAGTCAGCAGAATTCTAGTTCTTGCATAGTAGATTTTAAAGAAGGATTATTAGATGTATCTTCTGAAGGGGTAAATATTTCATTGCCCCTCGGTAAATTTGACGGTTCGCTTAGGCTAAGAGGTGGGTATTGGGAAAATATAAAAACTAATATCAGTTTTGATTTGTCTGGAATCAGTTTATCATCAAATACAGTATGCAGTTCTGAAGAAGTTGCTGTCGGATATACTGTTTATCAAAATATTGTTTGCCCTCCAATTATTGTTACTAAAAATATAAATCCGATTCTAAAAATAGAAATTTCTCCCGAATATAAGTCTTACCTAGAAGCTTCAATATTACTTTATTTGTTTTTTCAAAACCCAGCTCAAACAAATTTGAGATTTTTAAAAGTATCTTTGATCCAAGGTTAATATTTTGAATAGTAATTTCATTTTACTTTTAAGAATTATTCAAATCTGCTAAAAATTTAAATAATACCAAAGCAAAAGCTAAGACAACATCGCAAAAGAATAAATTAGGGAATATTTGCCAAACTTCAGTCCACTCTAGAAATCTCTTAATTCCTAACGCTCCGTATTTTCCTGGAAAACCTATTTTAGCCCAATAAATGGAAAGTAATATAAGTAAGCCGAGAAAAACAAAATAATCATATGCTACGTTTTCTATTTTTTGCTTCATATTATTTAATTATATTTTTTTTAACTGTTTAAATGACTTTTGATTTAAGGATGTAAGTTAGAATTTTAGTTACATATTTCTTTTGGAAGATAGGAAACTAATCAGTTCATGCTCTTCAAAAATTGCTACTGTAATAGGATCAGTAATTACTTCTATCATTTCTATCTCACCTGCCTCAAAAACGTTCATTTCTCCATAAGTATCAAACAATAAAACCTCGCCATAATCAAATGGAGTGGATATTATTTGCTTGTCCTCTAAATCATCGGTTAGGAAAAACTTAAAAACTCCTACAGTTGATTCTCCTTTCCATGTTGTTACCTTTAGAATTTGCTTATCAAAGCAAGAGAGGAATTTTAAGATAGCTTCCTTCCGGTCCAGAAGGAGATCTTCGATTTCTAAAGTTAGTTTTGTAAGGTTATAGTCATCTTTCATTTTTCAAAGTAAGTTTAAGGGCACTTTCGACTTTTGCATAAGTTGTTTTCCAAGGATTGAGCTTGAGGTTGTCGAAGGATCTGCGATTCACCAAGAAGCATAGGTCCCATTTCGAATAGTCGTCAGCTATTTGAGAGAACTTACCTGATCGCATTCTCAAGTAGTTCCTCTTAGCACAGAGGTACCATTTTTTCGGTTTATATACTCGTTCCTCATCACGTAGATCCCGAGCATAGCAGTTTAGCCTTGTCATCTTCAAGTGAGCTGCTTCCATGAAGAGAGGATTCATTTCCTCGATAGAATCATGTTTACCTGCGAAATCATTTATGGATTTCTTTATGTAGTGTTCCCGAATAGAAGGTCTTGAGTTTGTAAAGACACTTTGCAGTAGATTCTTGACCTGAATAGATCTGAATTTCCAAGCCGGAGAAGGCCCTATTGGAATTTCTTTTTCTTTTAGGAGATTATCAAATCGATTGCTATTGAACTTCTGGCAGTCTTTCCAATCGATCCAATTTGGCTTTGTATTTCTCTCCCATTTAAAAGAGTGGGACTTAAAATTAATAATGTCTGCGTTCTTTTTGGCGTACCAATAGGGAAACTTCTTCATCCTATTTTCCTTTGCCTTTGGATAACACTTGCAAAGCTTTATAACCATACTTAGGTCCTTTCCAAAGAATTATTTCATAAGCTAAATGAACGATTTCTTCTTCTGTATGATAACGTTTCAACTTCGCCAGCGGCTCCAATACAAAACAGATATTCTTAAATTCATGTTCGCCTCCTTTTCTTAATGGTTTGATATGTTCAGCATTCGTATTCTCTGGCTCTAACGTCCTACCTGTTAAGAAACATTTCCATTCCTGGATTTCGAGTAGCTTATAAAAATCTTTCGCAACAAATTTATAGTCCTTCTTCTTAGGGTTATTTTTCATTCTTACTAACCCCGGAAGAAGCTTTCTTACTTGGCCGGAATTTAGTGTAGAGAATAAACGGGAGTTGATCCTTTAAGACTTTAATATAGAAGTTAATTCTTCGATCGTAATAGTTATATCCGACTCTCCTTTTTGCTATTAGTTTCAGTTTCAACCAGCGATTGAGTATTCGTGTGGCTGTTTGTTTATGGAGATTCAGTTCTTCGCAGATTTGATTGACTGAACACTTACGCCCTTTTCCATTTTCATGTTTAACAAAGTTCCAAATCTTTTGAGCATATTTTTGGTATTCAATTTCTCGATCTCTTCTAAATCGTTTCGTTGAATCATTTGTCCAAAAGTAGTTATATTTCTCAAATTCCTTTCTTAGAGTTTTGTTTGCCTTCTCGATTTTTTCCAAAGGATTGAGAGTTCCATACCCTGTATGACTTAAAATCTTCGGAACTGCTTCAAGTGGAGTGACTTTGTATGAGTTTTTGTGTATAGAAACTTGAAGCCAATTTTCCTTCTTTTTCTTTGGAACTTTAGGGACAAATCCTTTCCTTCGAATCGCAACCGCTCCGTTCCCGGGCGTTTTCTCATCCGAAGGAGAACGATCCCCACTCAAACAAGAATCACCATCTTCAACCAGCACATCCAATCCGAATACATTAGCATTCTTAATGAAGCTAAACTCATTCAGATACATTTGCGAATACTTTGGCTTTATATATCCATAAGCCGCAAAAGCAGTTTTTAAAACTCTCTGGTTACCTTCTGCTATTTGGTTATGGACTCCATTCTTACTCCATCTATTACGAGCAAATCTGAATCTATTATCTTTGGATCTTGCAGAGTGATTTACACTTCTGTGATTTCTATATATTCCCCAAAGCCAAGGATAGCCTTGATCTGTAAAAAGTGGAGTGCTGGTCGGGAGATGCTCTTTAATAAGAGGTCCTAAAGTCTCTGCCTTTTGATTTGGAACAGAAGAGAAGAATACTGGTCCATTCTTAATAGCTATTGTCTGGACGAGAGTTCCGACTTGTCTCCCTCCAAGCTTTTCTGAAAGGTATATAGAAGAAGTTTGTCCTCTGTGACTGTATCTTTTCCTACCTTGGCTTGCTCTTTCACCTGCAGAATATAATACAGCAGTGTCTACGCATACGTAGGGCCGTTTTGCCATGATCTTGCTAATGTCTCTATTCTCATTTGGTGGTAGTAGGAAGTCTTTGAACTGATCGTTTAAAGCATCGTATGTTAGCTTCTTATACTTTGGGTTTTGGTCAGATGCAAAGAGTTGGAATCTTCTCTTTAGTAAGCTCGCTGCATTATATCCTATCCTTAGTCTCTTACTTAGTTCTGTTGCTGTTACTACCT
>NZ_ANIJ01000023.1 GCF_000347035.1 Leptospira sp. B5-022 | reverse complement strand
CTGTTAAGAAAAAAGCGATGGAGTGTTTCAAACAATTCGGCGAAGGAAATATGGATGCCGATATCGAAAAACTTCCCGGTAAAAAACAATTTATAAACGAGACAATCGATCAAGTCAGAGCGAATATCAAAGGTTTGATCGAAGAGATGTCCAGAATGTCCCAAGAACATGAAGCCGGAGATATAGACATTAAGATCGACAGTTCCAAGTTCAAAGGCGCCTTCAAAACCATGTCGGATGGTATTAATGATATGGTCTTCTCTCATATCGCCGTTAAGAAAAAAGCGATGGAGTGTTTCAAACAATTCGGCGAAGGAAATATGGATGCCGATATCGAAAAACTTCCCGGTAAAAAAAGATTTATCAACGAAGCAATCGATCAAGTACGCGCAAATATCAAAGGGCTAATAACGGATGCCAACGAATTGGCCGAGGCAGCTGTATTAGGTAAATTAGATACTAGGGCCGATGCAACCAAACACAAAGGAGACTTCAAGCGGATTATCGAAGGAGTAAACGCGACTTTAGAGGCGATAGTCGGGCCGATCAATGAGGTGATGGATATCCAATCCTCTTTAGAACAAGGAGATCTTACCCAATTCGTAAAAGGAAACTATAAAGGTAAATTAGGCGAACTAAGAGACTCGGTAAATAGTACCATCGACAAACTTTCCAAAAGTATTTCGGAAGTAGGAAAAGCCGCTTCTTCTTTTGCAAGCGCAGCCGAAGAAGTAAGCGCCACTTCTCAAACGATGAGTCAAGGTGCAACGGAACAATCGGCTAACGTAGAAGAAACAAGCGCTTCTCTCGAAGAAATGACGGCGACGATTGAACAGAACGCGGACAATTCAAGACAGACTGAAGTAATGGCCTCCAGCATGGTTAACCATGCCAACGAAGGTGGAGAAGCCGTCCGTCTCGCGGTCCAAGCCATGAAAGATATCGCCGAAAAGATCACTTCCGTGGAAGATATAGCGTATCAAACCAACCTTCTTGCATTGAATGCAGCTATCGAAGCGGCTCGTGCAGGGGAACATGGAATGGGATTCGCAGTGGTAGCCAACGAGGTGAGAAAACTCGCTGAAAGAAGCCAAAGTTACGCGGGAGAGATCAGTCACTTCGCCAAAAATTCGGTGAACGTAGCCGAGAGAGCGGGAAGCTTAATCGAAGAGATCATCCCGAATATCACTAAAATTTCGGATCTGATCCGAGAAGTTTCCGCCGCAAGTCGAGAGCAAAAACAAGGAGTGGGACAAATCAATACGGCAATGAGCCAATTGGATCGTGTTACCCAACAAAATGCCGCCGCTTCCGAAGAGTTGTCCAGTATGGCGGAAGAGTTATCTGCCCAAGCCCAAGGTTTGCAGAAGGTGGTCCAACATTTCAAAATCAACGGTGTAGACGAAGTTTATTCCGGTTCCACTTTCGAGCCGGCATACGCGGGAAAATCTTCCGGCAGTTCAAAAGAACACCGAAACGGAAACCATGACTTCAATGAATCGAAGTTCGGAAGGTTCTAAGGAGATATTCCGATGAGAGCAATGCAAATTAATGCAAACCAATATCTCACTTTTCGACTGGGTCAGGACGAGTTTGGAGTGGAGATCCTTAAGGTAAGGGAGATCTTAGAATTTCGCGAACCTACAAGGGTCCCCAGAACATCCAAGTTCATTAGCGGGGTAATCAATCTTCGAGGGAACGTGGTCTCCGTAATGGACCTGGCAAAATTATTCCAGAGCCGCGACATTGAACCTACGAAGCGCACCTGCATTATCATTTTAGAAATCCCTAATGATGATAATAAGGTTATCGCCGGGATTTTAGTAGATTCGGTGAATGAGGTTGCGACCATACCCCCGGAAAGTGTGGATCCGGTTCCCGCTTTCGGAGCTAATATCAAGACCGATTTTATCCGAGGAATAGGAAAACTCGAGAACAGGGTGATCATACTTCTCAATCCGGCAATGATGCTTGATTTTAACGAAGTAATCTCCCTATACGAGAAAACTGAGGAAGAGATCGAAAACCTCGCTACAGCAGGGTCATAAAGGATGAATGCGAACTTTACCCTAAGCCAATCCGAATTCGTTTCCTTTGCGACCCTAATTTTCAAATATACGGGCATCCGTATGGGTGAAAAGAAAAAGAACCTGATCGCTAGCCGTTTATCCAAGCGTGTTCGAGCCCGTAATTGCAACTCTTACGGAGAATATCTGAATATAATTAGGGACGATCTAAATAAAGAAGAGAGAAATATTTTCATTAGTCTGATTACGACTCATGTGACCCATTTTTTTAGGGAACCTGCCCATTATAATTTCCTTGAAAGTATATTAGAAAATCGGAATAATTCTCCCACTAGGATCTGGAGTGCCGCCGCCTCCACCGGAGAAGAGGCATATAGCGCCGGATTGATCATGCAGGACAAATTGGGTACTGACAATTGGTCGATCCTTGGAACCGATATTTGCAATGATAGTATCGAAAAGGCAAGAAACGGATTTTATCCGCTTCAGGGTTCGGAACAGATACCGGAACATTATTTGAAACGTTATTGTCTGAAAGGAAAAGAGGAATTCACCGGGTATTTTACTTTTGCGAAGGAGATCCGATCCAGGATCCGTTTCGAAGTGGCAAACCTTACGACTCTCGACAAATTACCCGGAAGTTTCAAACCGAACATAGTTTTTCTAAGGAACGTAATGATCTATTTCGAAACGAAAGAAAAACAAATGATCATAGATATGATCGAATCCATTCTTTCTCCCGGAGCGATCCTTATTATAGGTCACTCTGAATCATTAACGGGCATTCGAAGTAATTTTAAATTAATACGGACTTCCGTTTATCAAAAAATATGAGCGGACGTTATTCTGTAATGATAGTGGACGACTCCGCAGTCGTTCGCCAGAATTTAACTACGATCTTAACAAAAGATCCGAATGTCTCGGAAATTTTTACCGCGTCGGATCCGATTTTCGCTCTCCAAAAAATGCAAAATTATTGGCCGGACGTAATCGTACTAGATATCGAAATGCCGAGAATGGATGGAATATCCTTTTTAAAAAAAATTATGGCGGAAAGACCTACTCCGATAGTGATCTGCTCCTCCCTAACTCAGGAAGGAGCTGCTGTCACGATGGAAGCTTTCAGCTCGGGAGCCGTGGATATCATTTCGAAACCGAAATTGAATGTAGGCGGTTTTTTGGAGGAATCCGCTGAGACATTCCTAAGGATTGTGCAGGCGGCTTCCCAATCAAGAATTTCCAAATTAGCAATCTCGAATACTAGCAAACCTCTACTAACTAAAAATCCTATCGACCATAAATTATCCGCGGATACCACATGGAAATTAGTCGCCATAGGAACTTCTACCGGAGG
Source organism: Leptospira sp. B5-022 (assembly GCF_000347035.1). GTDB lineage: Bacteria > Spirochaetota > Leptospiria > Leptospirales > Leptospiraceae > Leptospira_B > Leptospira_B cinconiae. The sequence continues at coordinate 114,876 of NZ_ANIJ01000023.1, read as the reverse complement.
AACAAACGCGTTAGAAACGATCCTTACGGAACTTCCCCCTCTTTCCCCTCCGATCGCAATCGTACAACATATGCCTGAAAAATTCACCGCACAATTCGCCAAACGTTTGAATTCCATCTGCCAGGTAGGAGTAAAGGAAGCCGAACAAGGCGACGAGATCCCACCCGGAAGAGCAGTGATCGCTCCGGGAAACAGACATATGACCATTCGAATGAGCGGAGCAAGATTTTACGTGGATCTAAAGGACGGTCCCCCGATCAATCGGCATCGACCTTCGGTGGATGTACTTTTTCGTTCGGTTTCCCAACAGGTAGGAAAGAACTCAGTAGGGATCATCATGACAGGAATGGGAGATGACGGGGCTAGAGGATTATTAGAAATGAAAAGATCCGGTGCACACACCGTGGCCCAGGATGAATCCAGTTCCGTAGTGTTCGGAATGCCTAAGGAAGCAATTGAATTAGGAGCAGCGGAAGCGATACTTCCCTTAAGAAGAATGGCTTCCGAAATACTTTCGAAAGCCGGACATTCCGGAAGTCGATTCTAACGCTGAACAATCATCGGAAACTGCAAAGAAATACAAACTTCGCGTTCTTCTTTTTCGTAAATATTAGATTTTGTGACTGTAAAATAGACTCTGGCGTTCATATCTTCAGCCAACTTTCGAACGACAGGCAACCCTAGACCGATCCCGAATTCCTCTTTGGTATATCTTTCATCTACAGCTTTTTTTAGTCTGAAAAAGGGTTGGAATAGTGCGATCTCTTCGGAATTTTTACAGTCCAAATTCTCTATCTCTTTATAATTCGGAGGATTGATGAATTTCATTATAAAATTGTTATCTGTCCTAAGATAAAGAACGATGATCTCCGCACCATCGGGCGAATATTTCATACCATTTATGAGAATCTCTCTTACGATCGTTTTTAAAGCTTCTTTGCAGATAACGACTTTTTGAGATTCTAAGTTTTTCAAAACGGACATTACCACATTCTGCTTCTTGATCTGAAGCATATCATGCATATAATCCACTTGCTCGTCCACAAGATTCAAAATTTCGGCTAAGGATAATTCTTCCGTGTTCAGATAATTTTCTTCAAAAACGATTTGGGCATCAGCCATCGTTTTGATCAGTCTTTTCGTAACTTGAAAATTCTCTTCCAGCAGATCCATAAAAGCCAGGGGTACGATTGCATTCTTATCATCTTTCTGAGCTGTCTCAAACAAAGCTCCCAAGGAAGTAATTAAAGCTCCTATACCGGAACCCTGCATTAAGGAAGTATTCAAATTGGGAAGAGCCTGCTGCATCCAAATCCTATTTCCCCCCTTCCCTTCTATCTCTTGTCTCCAGTTAAATATGGAAATGATCTCCCTGTATAAAGATTGTTCCCGCTTCAAAAAAGACATTTGTTTATCAGTAATATTCGAAATGTCTGCGCCTCTTTCGTTGGCGAGCTCATTTAATGCCAAAAAGATCAGGTTCGTTTCGGTATCCGGAAACGTAAGAAGAGAGATACGGATCTGAAACATTCTATCCCCAAAATTACTCTCAATTTCAAAAGAGCTTCCTTTTAGGACGTGTAAAAATTTATCATCCTCGATTGGCAAAAAATCCGGACCAAATTCAGAATATTTTTTCCCCAAAAAATCCGCGTTCCCGGACCCATGATGAAAAGAAGGTAATCGAAAGTATACACATCTCAGGTCGGGATCAAAGACCGCAAACTCTTCCTTCGGAAAAGAGGAAGACCAGACATCGAAGATCGGTATTAGCTTCGACCTAAGAAAATTTTCTGAAGATATATAATCCGAATTGGAAGTATTGGAAACCGACATCGATGGTCCTCTCTACGTTATAGGACGATTTGTTCCGCGAAAAGCCTTCCTTTCCCTGAAATATTAGCTTACTTAAGTTACGAATTATCGCAACTCTTCTTAAATTCCAACAAATACTTGCCGAATGAATTTTAGATTGAAAGACAGTGTATTCATTGAAAAGTGTTCCTTCCTAAAAGGAGCCCTAGGATAAATATCTATTTTTAGTACAAATGTTAGAAACTACCGACTTAATCCATTATTTAAAAGCGGCCACGATCGCTCAGTTAGGATTTTTGATCCTGAACTTCCTCATCAGGGTAAAACTAAGCACTCGTAGTATTCTAGGAAGTTTATTCACTTCCTCGTTGATCGCTTATTTTATTTGTCCTTGGTTGGACCATTCTACGAATACGTTTATTCTAATCCTGGTACATACCGGATGTTTTTCGGTTTCTATCTTCTTTTATCTGTTCGTAACAAGTCTTTTCGAAGACGGGTTCAAATTAAAAACCTGGCATGCGGTATTATTCCTTTCCCTGAATATATTCTGTTTTTATGTTTTTCTTGCCTCGGATATAAGAAGCCAAAACACCATTTTTGCCAAAGTGTTGTTCAGCATGCCCCAGGTATTTTACCTTGGACTCATTTTACTCACATTAGGAAAAGTTTTAAAAGATAAGAATATCGATTTGCTGGAATCAAGAAGAGAATTCAGGGTAATCTTCTCCTGGGTAACCGGGATCTACAGTATGTCCGTCGTTCTGATGGAAGTGATCACCAAAGATTCCGGATATTCCCTCCAATTAGATCTGATCAACTCCTCTTTCATTTTTATCTTGGTATTTTTCATTTCCTTTCGGATATTCCAGTTTAGAGACAACGTTTTTCCGACGGAAGAAATACAAACGGAAGAAGTTTCCGATGAACCTTTAGACGAAACCCTATTGCAAAAATTGGATTCTCTCTTAAAGGTCCAAAAAATATTTCTGCAGGAAAACCTGACCATTTCCGTCTTGGCCAAACAGTTAAACGTTCCGGAGAAGAAGGTCCGTAGGTTGATCAATAAAGGACTAGGATATCGGAACTTCAACGAATTCCTAAATCAATTCAGGATACAGGAAGCAAAGTTTATACTTTCAGATCCGAGTAAAAACGATTTTCAAGTGCTTAGGATCGCAATGGATCTAGGCTACGGATCCCTTGCACCATTCAACCGAGCATTCAAAGAAATTGTAGGAATGACCCCTAGCGATTTTAGAAAACAAAAAAACCAGGTAAAATAACCGATCGAATCCGGAATCGATCAGATATTGTCCGGAATCCATCGGATACAATTCCGGAAAAATGTTTTAATGATCCATCAAATCCTACACAGGAGCAAAGGATCAAATATGTGCTTTCACAAACAATTATTTCAATACATGATGGATTTGGTTCCCCAAATCCCAATCATATTCCTAATAGATTTTGTAAGATACGTTCTATTCGCCGGCTTGGCGTTTTTGGTCTTCTACATTTGGAAACATCCGTTCCAACATAGGAAGATACAAGAGAAGAATGCAAAGCCGTCTCAGTTTAGAAAAGAATTCTTCTATTCTGTTTCTTCAGTACTTGTATACACCTCCGTGACTTTGATCGTATTCCTATTTAGAAAATACGGATACTTTAAATTTTACGGACGTATAGAAGATCATGGTTGGGGATATCTTATTTTAAGTATGATATTAATTTTCGTGATCCAGGACTTTTACTTCTATTGGACACATAGATTAATGCATACTCGATGGCTCTATAAGAGAGTGCACAAGATACACCATGACTCCGTAACACCTTCTCCTTGGACGGCCTATTCTTTCAGTCCTTGGGAGGCATTGATCCATTCTCTTATTATGCCCATCGTTGCCATGTCATTCCCGATCCATCCTCTGGCTTTGATGATCTTTATGACCTTCCAAATCATACGTAATGTCCTAGGTCATAGCGGTTACGAAATTTTTCCAAGCTGGATGGGTACGAATAAGGTTTTAAAATTGGTGAATTCGAATACGAACCATGATATGCACCACCAAAGTTTCCGATACAACTTTGGACTTTATACTACAGTTTGGGATTATCTATTCGGAACAGTTCATCCGGAATACGAAAAAACTTTTGCGGAGATAACCAACAGAAAACCGGAACGAAGAGAATTGCAGGAGAGTATCTAACCGAATACAAACGACTGGAAATCGATCCGCACCCGGTTCGGGGCGGATCCTAACCCAATCTATACGATTTCAGGCAATGTATATAAAGGAGAAAAACCTCCGCCAGGAGTCCTAAAATTCGTAGTCTGTCCTTGATACAACCGACTAGCTAAAAGTAGAATCTCGTCGTTATAGATATATGCCCTTATATCCATCTTTAATTCTCTTTCTTCTCCGGTGACGGATGTGACCCGAACGGATGGAGGAATAAATTCCTGGCTTATGTATTCCCCATTTATGATTTCCGAAAACTTTCCTTTTGTAAGTTTCCCTCCATAATAAGCGGCCTTACCGCCAAAACCTTCTTTAGGTTTAAAAAATATATGCTTTCGTTTTTCCCAAAGTTCTTGCGCATTCCCTAAGTTTACGATTTTCGTATCAGGAACGGATGATTTTAGGATTTCCGAATCCTTCTTATCAAACCCCGCTTTTATTAGAAAATCGTTATCCGAAAGAACATGAAGGTTCGTCTTTCGTGCGAATAAGTCGTAATCGACCGGACTCGGAGTAAGGATTACTTTTTTATTTTTCCACGCTTGGAAAATTTTAGAATTCGAAACATCGGATAAATGAAAATCGGTCAATCTATTGTAAATCAGATCGATCTTCTTTCCCTCGAAGTGAAGTTCTTCTCCTATAAGTTCGATCTGCTCCGGGCCGAGGATCTCCGATTGGATACCTTTGGATCTGAATAAGTCTCTAAATAACAAGAACTCCGGATATAAAAACTGATCGGATGGATTTTCGTCCACAATAGCGATAAAGCCCGGCCTTCCCGTTCTTCCATTGGAAGTCCATTCGTCCATGAATATGGAAAAAAATTTTTCCTCCAAAGTTTGGAGAGCTTCCGCATTCTGCAAGGCGATATCCACAACCTTACAACATCCGATCTGGGCTTCCAAAAGTTTTAACTGTAAATAAGCCCCACCTGCGTTCGTGTTGATCTCGATGAGCTTAGGACCTTCCTTTGTCTGATGAAAATCCAAACTAAGAAAGACCCCTCCCGAAATATCTTTTGTTCTTTCGATCGGATCGTAATCCGACAAAATGCGATCTCGTACTGCCGGTAAACGTAAGGCCTTCCGAATAGAAAATAAAATTTGGCGGATCTTCTCCTGATCCGAAATATTGATAAAAGAAGGTGTTTCGGAATAAAAATGTTCGATCCCCCGGGTCCTTATTTCAGGAACAGGGAATTTATACGCTTCTTCACTCAGGCGTTCTTTGTTCAAAGTAGAACAAGAACATTTTTCATTCAGTATTTCCGCTAAGTTAGTTTCCATTCGAAGATCCGCTCTTTATCCTTAGACATGATCCATTACGAAAAGAAGTTCTCTTGCGATCGTTTCAGATGTTTCTACGTATTTTTTTAGAACTTCGGACGTGCCGTCGAATTCCTTCGGATCCGAGTACGGGAGACTGATCCTTTTTCCTGCTCCAGGAACATAAGGACAAGCTTCATCTGCAGAAGAACAAACCATAACGGCTATAAATTTCTTCTTAGGATTCGCAGGATCCGAATAAAGTTTGGAGTATGCCGAGACAGGAAGAGCGTTATCTTTGTAAGAGACAAGGTATCTAGGATTATTTTCCGTCTCTTGTTCCTTTTCTATCCTGAAGCCGATCTTGGCAAGCGCTTGGACCGAGTTTGAATGAAAGGAAGTAACCTCAGTTCCTCCTGAATAGGACCGAATCCCGGAAAGTCCAAGATATTCCGCGCAGGCGAATGCAAACATTTGTGCAATTTGACTTCGACGGGAATTATGAGTGCATACGAATATCATCTCGCAATAATTCTGATCTAATTTTAATCCTCTAATCTCGTTTGCAAACTGAAGCAATATTTCCTTTCTTTCTTCCGAAATAAATGAGTATTCGTTTTTTCTTTTGCTTAAAAAATCCTGGATCGGACTAAAGAGAGCGCTCATGCGGTCTTACCCTTTACATAAAATTTCTCTCTGAATATTTTCGCGATCTCCACTAAAAGAACGAGGACCGGAATTTCCACGAGCGGTCCAACAATCCCGACAAACGCCTGCCCGGAAGCGATACCAAAGGTCCCGATCGCAACAGCGATCGCTAATTCGAAATTATTTCCCGCAGCAGTAAAGGAAACCGCCACGTTCCTTGGATAATCCGCTTTTATTAAAAGTCCTAAAGCAAAACTCAGAAAGAACATTAAAAGAAAATAAACAAGCAAAGGAGCGGATATTTGAAGAACGTCCCAAGGGATATTTATAAGCGATTCCCCTTTTAGACTAAAAATGAAGACTATCGTCAAAAGTAAAAAGATCAGGGTTATGGGAGATATGGATGGTAATAATTTTTGAGTCGTCCATTCTTCTCCTTTGAGGCGTAAACTTGCGTTTCTAATTCCCAAGCCCAGTAAAAACGGGATCCCTAAATAGATCAATACGCTGTATACAATATCCCAATAACTTATATGTATGGAAGAGTTCGTAAATCCGAAAGTCCCGGGAAGAACGCTTACAAAAAAATATGCGATAACCCCGTAAAAAAGGAGCTGAAAGATACTGTTTAAAGCGACAAGCCCTGCAGCGACCTCACGATCACCGTCCGCAAGATCGTTCCATACTAAAACCATCGCAATACAACGCGCAATTCCGATCAGAATCAACCCTACCCGGTATTCCGGATTTTCCGGAAAGAAAAGGAATGCCAACCCGAACATTAGCAAGGGACCGATCACCCAATTTAAAAATAAAGAATATAGGATCAGATCGATCCGTCCGAATGCTTTAGGGATTCTTGCAAAATTCACCTTAGCCAAAGGTGGAACCATCATAAAAATGAGCCCGATAGCGATCGGGACATTTGTCCCTTCAAAATCCGAACTTCGGATCCAAACTACAAAACCGGGGAACCAAATAGAGAGGGAGATCCCTATCCCCATAGCGATAAAAATCCAAATAGTCAGGAATTTATCTATAAATGATAATTTTTTTTCGGAAACGAGACTAGAAGACATTAATCGTTAAATCGCAATATTACGATTAATGTCAAGAGGTTTTAGCAGGAATTTCCGCTTTCGGGGACCTGAGAAAGAAAAGGAACGAAATATCCTTCGATCTCATTCCAAGTTTTTTTATTGATACAATAGCATATAGACGGGCCTTCGATGGTCCCTTGCAGAATACCCACATCTTTTAATGCTTTTAGATGTTGGGAGATCGTGGCCTGGGCTAGTCCGAGTTCTTCGACCAAGTCTCCGCAGATGCAGGCTTTTCTTTTGAGGACGTACTCCAAGATCGCAATACGAGCGGGATGCCCTAGTGCCTTTGCATAAGAGGCAATCTTATTCTGCCTCTTATTAAATAACTCTGTCTTGGTAATTCCCATTATGGTCTATTCAAGATGAGCCCCGTAATTTAGCACAAGTGTAAATTAGATCTCTATTCCTTTTTCGCAATGAAACCGTAATGATAAGGAGGAAGATCGATCGGTTTTTCCGATCCGATTTTAAATCCCGCCTCTATTGCCCACCTATGTATATCCTCTGGCTTAGGACGGATCTCCATCTTTGGTCCTCGAGGAGTATTCGGATCGTAATTCCAATGTACGATTCCGGCAACTCCTCTCGGTTTTAAGATACGAAACGCCTCTTTTAAAATAGAAACAGGATCTTCATAATGTAACAAATTAAAGATCATTACATAATCCGCAGAGTTTTCTTTTAACCCGGTCCCCGAAGAAATAATATCCCTTTCCAAAACCGAAATCCCCTTATGATCCATAAGTTCTGCCTTTTCTTTTAGGTCCCGTACAAGTTCCGGCTCAATCTCCAAAGCAAGGATACTGCTTTTATTTTTCTCAGCAAGAGGAAGTGTGAAAGTCCCGTATCCGGAACCAAATTCGATGATATTCCCTTCCACAAGAAGTAAATCCATTCTTTCTAAAATCAAAGGAACATCGAAAAGGGTGTCCCAATAAGCCGCCTCGGGCATCCCGCTATCTCTAACTTTCATGCCCCTATTCGAATAAATAGCTTGACTTTGTCAATCAAATATTCAAATGTTTATTTGAATATTTGAGGATCTATGAGCTCTATAAAAACCGGGCGGGAATTTAAGAATTTTATCTATTCTTCCCTAGCAAAATACGGAAAGGCACTTTCCGATCCAAAACGTATCGAACTATTGGACCTATTAATCCAAGCGGAAAAAAATGTCGATCTAATGTCTAAAGAGATCGGAATGAGTATCGCTTCGACGTCCCATCACCTTCAGATCTTAAAGGAAGCAAGACTTGTCCGGGACAGAAAAGAAGGCAGGAACATTTTTTATCAAATAGAAGAAGCAGGTATCCTAATATTCAATACAATCTATTCTGCAGGCAATAAATTTAATGCAGAGATCCAAATGGAGATGAAGTCCTTCTTCGATCCGGATCAAGAGACGGAAGGATTAGATTATAAAGACTTTCTAAAGCGAGTATTGTCCAAAGATACTGTATTAATCGACGTGAGGCCTGAAAACGAATACAACGCGGGACATTTGCCTGGTTCTATCTCTATTCCTCTTAAAGAACTAAAATCCAGGCTGGATAAACTTCCTAAACGTAAAAAGATCTTAGCCTATTGCAGAGGGAAATATTGTGTCCTCTCGGAAGAAGCAGTCAAAATTTTAAGAACAGAAGGATACAATGCGTATCGTATCCCGGAAGGTCCTTTGGAATTTGCGAATAAGGGGATTCGGTTAAAGAAGGGCGGCTTCACTTCCCCGTCGGAACGATCGTGATCCACTCGATAAACTTGGTCTTAAAGAACTCATCGATCTGCCCTGTGAATTGATGATACGCCAAAAAGAAAATCCAATATGCCAAGGTCGCTGCCACCAAAGTCCTTGCTGTCATATTCGCTAAAACGGGAGAGGCCGTATAATACATGCGGACCACAGCGATCGGCCATAGGAATAATAGGAAAAAGTAAATCGCCCTTGGAATACCGTAAAGCCAGCTCAAGATCTCGGAAGGATAAGATTTGGACAATCTTTCATACGCTTCTTTTAACTCGGGAAAAAATTGAAAGAAGTAGAACACAAATACGAAAAAGGTAGCGATCTTCCAAATGATCTCTATATCGTTTCGGATCAGCACCAATGTCAAACCCACAAACCAAATTAAAAAAATGGGAAATACGATCTGCTGTAATAAGGAACCTGACTGGGCGAGAAACATCAATAAGATCTCCTAAGATCATTTTCGGCAGAAACCGGCTTAGACACCCACTCTAAACATTGCAGAAAACTCTCAGGATCCGCTTTTCCGAGACCCGCGATATCGAAAGCGGTTCCGTGATCCGGAGAAACCCGGATAAAATCCAGTCCCAAAGTCAAATTCACTCCGAATTTTCCCTCCCACATCTTAAAAGGGATGAGCCCCTGGTCATGGTAACAAGCCAAAAACAAAGAATACTTTGCCCGGGAAGTTTCGCTGAACGCACCGTCTGCGGAGATAGGGTCCGTGACGTCTAATCCTGCCCTTCTCATCTTAGAAATGATCGGCATCAGGATCTTCTTCTCCTCGTCTCCCACCTTACCACCTTCTCCTGCATGAGGATTCAAACCTAAGAATGCAATTTTTCCTTGCGAGATAGGAGCGGATCGTACGGCAGAAATGAAACTGGTTAAATGGATTTTTTTCAAGTAGAAAGGAACTTTCTTCAAAGGTACATGAGTGGTTAAAGGAAGAACATTCAGTTCTCTACCTGCCATTAGCATGTAGGTTTTTTTCCGATAGATCTCAGCCAGATATTCCGTATGGCCTGTGAATTTTTTTATTCCGGCTTTGATCACCCATTCTTTACTCAAAGGAAGAGTGATCAAGTTACCGCCGATTTTTTTTTGGATTCGGACTGCTTCTTCTAAACTTGAAAAAGCGGCCTTACCTGAAGTCGCACTCGGTTTACCGATTGCCAAAGATTTTTGTTCGGAAGAAGAAAGTGAACTCGTTCTCCAAAGATACAATCCAGGAGAAGTAAGGGAAAATGGATCTTTGATTTCCTGCCAATCAGAATAGGAAAGAGAAGAATTAGAACGAATAAGTAGGATCTGTCTTTGTCGGGAGAGAGTGTTTAACTTCTCCCTAGACTTTTGAAGAATTTCCGGCCCGATCCCACAAGGGTCTCCCTCTGTGATAAGGATGGGAACCAAAGACGAAAACCGGAGATCTAAGCTTCCTTAGCTGCTGTTTGTTTACCGAAAAGTCTTTCTAAGGTTAAGGAATCCTTAGCATATTCCAATTCGATATGGTCTTTGTTGGAATGTTTTAGGTCGCTGGAAATGATACAACGTCCTTCCAACACCACTCCATTCTGAATGATCAATTCCGGAGTGCGGATATCTCCCAAAATTCTGGAAGTAGGAAGAAGCATCACTCTGTTACGAGCGGTGATATTTCCGATTACGATACCTTCTATAATAACGCTGGCAGCAGTGATGTTTGTGCGAACTTTACCGGAAGCTCCGATATACAATTGTTCCGCTTGGAGAGATTTTCCTTCGAACTTTCCATCAATCTTTAAGGATCCGTTGATAAAGAATTTTCCGTTAAAGTAGGAATTTTCGCCGATTGTGGAGTTTGTAACTTCGGAGGAGTTCTTAACAAGTGCCATGAATTCTGAATCCTATAGACTCGGATCGAATAGATCCGGTGTAAACACAAGCTAAACGGCCCCCTGGGCATAGGAAAAGGAATTTTTTAGTTTCGATACGGTTTTTACTCCGGTCTCGGACTGTAGCAGTTTCTAGGAACTCATGCCCCGGAATTTCCGGAAAATCCTAAGAAAAATGCCGGCTCAATCGGATCATATCCTTGCACTGGATCCCATTTTCCCAGATTGGATCCGGATAATTCCTGAGAAAAAATCCAAAATCGATCCCAGAAATGGAGAAGCCGGATTTTTGGTAGAGGCCCAATTGAGCAATGCTCGAATTGCCCGTTCCAATTTCCAAAGTTAGAAATCCTTGGGACCTTGCGGTTTCCGAGGCATGAGCGAGTAATTTTTTTCCGAATCCTTGGCCTTGGAATTTTTCCGAGACCGCAATATTCACGATTTCCACAGTTTGTGGTCGGGTGGGAAGAAGAAGGTAGACTCCGATCAACTCTCCCTTCTCCGACTCCATCAAAAACACGGAAGATCTATCCAAATAAGAAAGAATGATCTCCTGATCAGGATCTGCAAGAAGTAAGAGATCCATAGGAGGGGTTTCGTCGGAAGAAAGTTTTCTGATCGTATGATTCATCTATACCAAGAGGCTCGGAGATATTTCACACAAAGCCGCAAAGTTGTAAACATCTCCCAATAAAAAGTTCAAAATCTTTTTTACTTTACTCCTTCGCGTGATACAAACGAATTTTGGATCTAGTGTTTGATATTCGGAACGTTGATCCGATCTAAAACTTCCGCAGTGAATTCCCTAAATTCCTCCAAAGCCTCCGGAATAGATTTGCCTTCCAACTCGGTAGCCTTCTCAAAACGAGAATTAAAAGTGATCCGATCTTCTATATTCATGATCACTCCCCCACCCGCTTTGAACTCGCCCAAAACCTTGGAGAGGAATTCATTAAACTTTTGGAACATTTCGAAAGCTTCCGCGATAAAAATACGGGTCTGTTTGTTTTTCATCCGGCTTAACTGTTCTCTGAAATCCTGTTTTTCGGCGGCTTGGTATTCTTCGATCGTCTCGGTTAGAACCTTAATGTTCCGGCGGATATTTTCCATATGTTTGACCACTCCGTCCTTCTCGTTCCCGTGAGAGAAGTCGAAACGAATATGAGTTTCATTTAATATAGGAAGATACTCCCGATCTAAAACGTTGATCCAGGTTCCGATTTGATTCACTTCCGTATCGTTAGAATTCGGAGAAATTTTCATGATCGGATACTTGGCCAAGATGCGGCCAGCGGCGTCCGGATTTTCACGGAACATACGGATCTGCTCTGCGGCAGTTTCGAGATTATCCGGAATTCCCTCGGGGGAAATCTCCCTCATCCGATTTCGATATTTTTCCAGATCCCGGGAGACCCGATACTTCTGTTCATCGTTTTTGGACAATCTTTGGATTTTCTCCAATTGCTGGATCATCTTTTGATGACGTTGGAGTTCGAGGATCTGTTCTTGGGTGATGGCCATGGGGTCTTAGGGCAAATTGTAAAAGAAGTACAGTTCTAAGGCAAGGAAATTCTCCAGCCAATTTACACTCAAATTAGAGGAAGTTTCGCACAGAGAACATGGAGTTTAGAGAGAGAATTTTTTAGATTTTGTAGGAATTCCTACATGGATTTGAAAAGGAAGATTTTATTGACAGAGGAAGAATTTTGTGATAAGGAAAATGCGCGCTCCCACAAGCCACGCCCCCCAATCCCAATGCAGGGTGGGGGCTGTCTTGAAACCCAGGTTGGAATTCCTACATCAGAATCCTTAACTCTTACTTTTATACCTGTCCAAAACCAATCTTAAAAAATCGGACTGCGGGAATTTATACACCAAGGACTCCATAAGCTGAACACCTTCTTCCACTGGACCCGTCTCTAACAGAGAGATCGCTTTTAGATATACCATCTCGGGAGAGTATTGGAATCTTCCTGTCAGGACCAATCTCTCTCGGAACGCCTCGAATTTTTTATCCTTAAATTCTTGGACGGCAATCGCTCTTTGGGTTAGATAGGAACCGGGAGTTTGAGCGCGGACTCCGATCATTTCGGAATCCAATTCTCCTGCCAAGGTAGAATTCCAAAGCACCAAAAGTTCGAACGGTCTGAGAGTGTAGGACATCCCTTGTTCTTTTAAGATCTTATAACGTTCGAATAAGGAGTCGTCGCTTCCTTCTTGGATGGAATCACGTAGAGTTTCTTTTAGTTCTTCTCTTCCGTTTTTCTTTTTTTCCTCTGCGACCCATTCAAATACGAAGTCTCTCGGTTTACATTTTTTGACTAAGAAGAATCTATCCAGGATCGAATGCCGGAGCGAATATTGGTCCAAGAAAAAATCCGCTTCCGTTCTGGAAAATTCTTCGATCCTTCTCGCAATACTCGCATCTAAAACTTTTATATTTCGGATGCCTTCTTTTTTATCCTTAAAATAGAAGTAAGCAAGTCCTGCCAGATCAGGCTCTTGGGAAGAAATTACCAGATCGAATAATTCATTCTGCTCTTCTTGGTTTAATCCTTGTCGTTTATGGTTATAGCTGATCCTTTCTTTTCTTTCTAGACCTTCTTTCAGAAAACTTTCGGACTCGGGGATTGCGCCTAAGAAGTATAATAATCTTCTTCCTTCTTTTGCTTCTTTCAGCTCTTCTCCGAAAGAATCCACCAATTCCTGGTAATCTCGAATTCTGTCCTCGCAAAGTAAGAACGCGGAACATAAGAAAAATAACTCGGGGTCCCAAACCAGATTCCCTTTTAGCTCATCCAATAATTCTTGGAAGAACAAGCGGAGAAGTTTTTCTTCTCTTTCGGTGATCCCGTCTTCTCTAATCCAGTCCAGACGGGGAGAATGGAATACGAATCTTCCGAATAAGTCCGCCCTGAAACAATGTGAGGGCCTCAAATGTGTTAAGATACTTCCGCTATAATGGTCTAATATTTTTGTTTTGAGTCGCAGGACTTCCGTATCTGGTTTTCGATCCAGTTTTTTACTTTCGAAGTCCGGATGTTTTAAAGTTATTTCAGGCCATTCCGTATTTGATACCGATATATGCATAAAGACTCCTTTTTGGAGTTGAACCCTTTTTAAGGCGGATTAAGTGAGAAGAATCGCATGAAAAAAACGATTCTGGGGTTACTCCCGTTTCTAGTTGTCGGCAGTCTTTTTGCGGACGACGACCTAAAATACTTGGTCAAATCCTATAGTTTAGAAAAAATACGCAGGATTTTCCGGGAAAGGCCCCCTTCCAAAGAGTCCGAGGTCTATGCTCTCGTACGTTTTCATGAAAACCATCCGGACGGAGACCATGGAAATAAATTTAGATATCTGGTTTCCCTTTTAAAGGGCAGACTCGTAGTAGGCGTCACCAAGGACGAACTTCAGGGTATCATCAAGAACCCTCTCCCACCTTTGAATGCAATCACCAAAATGAGTTTTTGGAAATTGTATGAGGAAATGGTTAAAAGAAAAAGTGTATCTTCTTCCGAACTTATCTCATATTTAAAAAAACTTCCTCCGGACTATGATCCGGTGTATAAAAATGTGATCGGGGAAATACTAAGGATTCATTACGAAAACGGAGAATTCAAAGAGGCAAAAGTTTACGCCGAAAGTTTTTCGGAGAAGGATAAAAAAGAATATTTCGGAGCCATGGCTTACTATAGATACGCCAAGGCATTGTACAAATTCGGCGAAACACAAAAAGGAGAAAATCTTTTATACGCTCTCGCAGAAGATGGAAATGTTCCTTCTTACGTTAAAAAAGATATTTATACGGATCTAAGGACTTGGAAAGGAGAATCTTTTTATAAACAGATCCCTTTGGAAAAAGGAGTATTATTTCTGCCATTCTTAAACAGCAGCGATAAAAAATCCTTCATTTCATCCCACCAATATTTTAATTCTACCACGTTTGAAAGGCCGGAAAGCTGGAAAGCAGCCGCAAGAGGGTTAGTCCAATATTTTCCGGAAAGACTTTCTTCCATTTTTTCTAGGCATAGAAGTTTTGCGGAATATTTTCCCGAATTTACCGCGGCGATGTCCGTGGAACTTTCCAACCAAAATCTTGCAAAATCAGGTTTGGATTTATTAGAAAAAACGAATCTTTCTTCTTCCGAATCCGTGGAATATGCGTATGCACGAGCTTATAAACGTTTGGGAGAAAGGGATAAATATTTTAACGGACTACTTTCTTCTCTGGAAAAAAATCCTTATAATTTGATCCGACAAGACGAGCTGATCGATCTTTTGATCGGGGATCATTCCCATTTTCTGGAAGAATCGTATTGGAAAGAGGCTCTAAAGCGGATCCCGAATCTTCCGGTCAAAGGTAGATTAGTCTATTGGTATTTGAGAAGTTTAAAATCCAAGGGTAAACAGGAAGAACTTCTCTCTTGGTTACGATCTTATTATAAATTCATTCCGGGTTCTTATTACACCAGAGTGATCCGGGAAGAATTTGCGACGGAGATCTCTTCCATACAGAAACCGGATAGTCCTCTTCGGAGTAAGGATTCATTATTCGAATATCTTTCCTTAACCTCGGGAGATCCCAAATATTCGGACAAGATCCTGGGAAGAGATCTGGAATTCGCTTATTTTCCCGACTCCTTCTCCTTGGATATTCGGATCGATTCCGCTCATAGCAAGGTGAGAGGAAACCATCTATTACAAAATGCTAAAGAATATTTAGAGATCGGAGAAATGGCTTACGCAAGTTCTCTCGTGGATAAGTACGTTTTACAAACCGGATCATCCGAAGAGGAAAAAGACGAAATTTTGGCCGCCCTGGGAGAGGTGACCGGTAACCAATATCTGACAGTCTTCCATACAAGAAATCTAATGAAAAGAAGAAGGATCCCTGATGATGTGATCCTTCTTCCTTCTAAACTCGCGTCCAGGATCTATCCTAGACCCCATAGGGATATTGTTTCTCATTATTCCCAATCGTTCGGGATCGAAGAAGATATCGTGTATGCGGTCATGAGACAGGAGTCCTTTTTTAAGGAGAATGCAGTCTCTTCTTCCAATGCGAGAGGTCTCATGCAGATTATGGGACCTACCGGAAAAGGGTTAGCCCAAGGTTTGGGACTTGGTCCTTATTCTCTTTTTGATCCGGAAATTTCTATCCAAATGGGTGCAAAATTCCTAAAATACCTTCTCTCATCCAATGAAAACGATTTGAAATGGGCTTCTATTGCTTATAATGGAGGTCCCGGAAATCTCAGAAAATGGAAACGGAATCATTATCACGGAGATTTTAATCATTTTTTAGAGGAACTTCCTCTCAAAGAACCCCGTGATTATTGCAGGATCGTAACGTCGAACTACTATAATTACCAAAGTTTAAGGCAGTACAAAAACCGCTGAGCGGACAAAACGGATTCTTTTTTTTGGATTGTCTAGAATTTCCGATTCATAGGATAGTTCTAAGGACCGGGCCGAGTCTTTCATTTCGTCTCAATGTCCCAAGGTCTACCTTATGCCGGTTCGTCCGATATCATTCATCTAACAGGAGTAAAAAATGGCAAACACCGCAATCTTAAAAATCGACGGTAAAGAATATGAACTACCCATCATTACGGGAACGGAAAACGAAAAGGCCATAGACATCTCCAAACTCAGACAGCAAACAGGATACATTACATTAGATAACGGTTATTTAAATACCGGAGCCTGCACTAGCGCGGTTACGTTCCTGGACGGAGAATTAGGGATCTTAAGATACCGTGGGATCCCGATCGAACAATTGGCCGAAAAATCAAGCTTCACCGAAGTGGCTTACCTTTTGATCTACGGTCATCTTCCTTCCGACAAAGAACTACAAGAATGGGACAAAGAGCTGACTATGCATACTTTGATCCATGAAGATCTAAAACGTCTTTATAATGGATTCCCAAAAGACGGTCACCCGATGGCGATCATGTCCACAATGATCGGTTCCCTTTCTACCTATTACCAAGATTCTTATGATCCGGAAAATCCGGATCATAGACATATCTCTATGGTTCGTCTTTTAGCGAAGTTTCCTACGATCGCTGCGTTCGCTTATAAAAAATCATTGGGCCAACCCACAGTTCACCCAATGAACCACCTGGATTATTGCAGCAACTTCTTGAATATGATGTTTTCCGTTCCGAGTGAAGACTATTATATCGATCCGGAAATCGTAAAAGCTCTCAATTTGCTTTTGATCCTTCACGCGGACCATGAACAAAACTGTTCCACTTCTACCGTTCGTTTGGTGGGTTCATCGCTCGCAAACTTGTATGGGGCGATCTCCGCAGGGATCTGCGCACTTTGGGGGCCTCGTCACGGAGGAGCCAACCAAGAAGTGTTAGAAATGTTACTAGAGATCAAAGCTTCCGGTCTTCCTGTGAAAAAGATCGTAGAAAAAGCAAAAGATAAAAACGACGCATTCCGTCTTTCCGGATTCGGACATAGGGTTTATAAAAACTTCGACCCTCGCGCTAAGATCATTAAAAAAGCATGCGACGCGGTTCTTTCTAGACTTGGAGTGAACGATCCTCTATTAGATATCGCTAAAGAATTAGAAGAAGCTGCGCTCAAAGATTCTTATTTCGTGGAAAGAAAATTATATCCGAACGTGGACTTCTATAGCGGTATTATCTATCGCGCGCTTGGAATTCCTGTGAACATGTTTACTGTAATGTTCGCGATGGGACGTCTTCCGGGTTGGATCGCTCAATGGAAAGAAATG
The DNA here is from genome assembly GCF_000347035.1 of Leptospira sp. B5-022. Lineage (GTDB taxonomy): Bacteria > Spirochaetota > Leptospiria > Leptospirales > Leptospiraceae > Leptospira_B > Leptospira_B cinconiae. The sequence goes on along the minus strand of NZ_ANIJ01000023.1, from coordinate 97,427 downwards.
ATCGAATCTCCCGATATGAAGATCGGAAGACCTCGTCAGATCTATACGGGCGCTACGAATACTTCTTATGACGAGGCTAAGAAAAAGTAAAATTTTTTAAGGCTGATAATTTTAAAAGGACAGGGTTACGCTCTGTCCTTTTTTACGTACTCTGGAATGAACCGTTTTCGCCGTTACCAACTCAACAAAACAACCGAATTCATCCTGAATTCGGGACATCCGTGGATCTTAAACGGAAAATTATCCACTGCGATCTCCGCATTCAAAGATGGAGATTGGATGAGACTTGTTTCCGGAACGAACGTAACATTAGGATTCGGGATCTATTCTTCTTCCGGTCCGATCGGAATACGGATCATCCAAAGAGGAAATGATTTCTCCCTTTTTCAATTAAGGCAAACGATTGAGAATGCATTAGCACTTCGAAAACCTCTTAGAACAAAAACGAACGCGTACAGACTTATACATGGAGAGAACGATCTTTTTCCTGGAGTCACAGTGGATCGATATGGATCCACTTGGGTCGTCCAGACATACTCTCAATCTTTACAAAAGTTTTCCAGATTAGTAGTTCGACTTCTTTATTCGGCAGCTCCTAGTGTGGAAGAACCAATCCCAAAACAGATCGTTTGGATCTCTCCCCAGAGAATCGGCTCCGAAAAATCTTTGCCTGTTCGTTTTCTGCGTGGCAAAAAGGAAATTCCCTACGAGGAAAAAATTTTTCTGAATCAGGTACATTGGAAAACGAAGATCCCCGGTCAGAAAGGCGGATTCTTTTTAGATGTACGAAATCTTCGCTCGTTTATATTAGAAAAATCGGAATTAGCCCGCGACAGAGATTGCCTACACTTATTCTCTCATACCGGACTCACTTCCCTTTGTTTGGAAGAAGCCGGGGCAAAGTCGGTCTTATCTGCCGATGGAGCGAAAGAAGCTCTTGAAGAATTTGCGTCCCGCATTTTACCCGAACAAGAGATCCCGAATTTCGAGAAAAAAAACACGATCTTCACAAAAGGCAAACATCTTCTCGTCCGAGCGGATCTATTCCAAGACTGGGGATTTTTAGAAGGCCGAAAATTTTCACTTATCATATTGGATCCACCCAATCTGACTCCGAACCAGGCCTCTATCCCCGCAGGCAAAAAAGCATATCGTAGTCTAATTAGTAAGGCACTCTTTCATTTGGAACCGGGAGGAGACCTGATCTTACTTTCTTGTTCCGGAAGAATCTTGGAGTCCAAATTCGAAAAGATTGGTCGAGAAACCTTGGCAAACAAAGGATGGAAGTACAAAGATCTTTTCAAATTAAGACCGGAACCGGATCATCCTACGCGTAAGGAATTTCCGGAAGGGAAATATTTCAAGGTCCATATCTATAAAAAATGCGAGCCCTTAGATCAGTGAACTTATGAGCACTACGAAAAATACATACCAACTCATCGATTCTGGAAATTTCAAAAAGTTAGAACAAGTGGGCCCTTATAAAGTGATCCGTCCTTCTCCGGTTGCCGCATGGCCGCCTACTCAACCTTCTATTTGGAAAGACGCCGATGGAGAATATCACAGAAGCGATAAGGGTGGTGGAAATTGGAGTTGGAAAGGGGCATCCAGACCGGATTCGGAAGACGAGTTTCTTATCCAGATCCCGCCATTAACGGTTAAGATACGTTTTACTCCGTTTGGGCACCTTGGGATCTTTCCGGAACAATTGAGTAATTGGGATCGGATCCGAAATGTTTCTTCACAACTATCCGGACAGGGAGAGGTTTTAAATTTATTCGCTTATTCGGGACTTTCCACCTTATCCGTATTAGCCGGCGGCTTGGATGCCTGCCATTTGGATTCTTCCAAAGGAATGGTAGAATGGGCCAGAGAGAATGCACAAGTTTCCGGTCTCGCAGGAAAAAAAGTGCGCTGGATCGTGGAAGATGTATTAAAATTCCTGAATAGAGAGATCAGAAGAGAGAAAAAATATATAGGTTTCATTTTGGATCCTCCCACTTTCGGAAGAGGAGCAAGCGGAGAAGTATTCAAAATCGAAAAAGATCTGCCTGAGATGATGGACCTTCTTATGAAATTATGCGATAATAAGCCGGAGTTCGTATTCTTGACCTGTCATTCCACAGGATTCAGTCCTTTGGCGCTTCGAAGGATTCTGGAAGGAAGGATCAAAACTCCCGGGAATTATCTCACGGAAGAACTTTCCATTTCGGAGTCCACGGGAAGATTACATCCGGCGGGTTCCAACTGCGTATTTTATTCGAATAGAGTAAAACTTTGAAAAAAAACATTTTGGAAATCAGCAGTTTTTCAAATGAAAAGCTGAAATATATCTCCGGATTAAAAGAAAAAAAGAACCGGGAGAAATCCGGTACATTTTTTATAGAAGGTTTTAGAGAGATTCAAAGAGCGAAAGTCTCAGGCAAGGTCAAATTCGAATATTTACTTATCTGCCCCGCTTGTTATTTAGGCGAAAATGAAGAAGACCTCGTATCTTCTATAGATGCGAAAACGATCCTCGTTCCGAAACAGATTTTCGAAAAGATCTCATACAGGGATAGACCGGACGGTTTGATTGCCACCGCCGAGTTGCCTGACTTTTCCTTATCCCCTAATACAAAACTATCGGACGATCCGATACTCGTAATCGAAGGTGTGGAAAAACCGGGAAATCTCGGCACCATTTTAAGGACCGCAGAAGGAGCAGGATTTCATAAGGTTTTCGTTGCGGACCCAAGACTGGATCTATTCAACCCGAACGTTATCCGCTCTTCCACCGGAACAATATTTACCTTGGATGTTTTCCAGTCCGATATTAAGGAACTTTATCCTATTCTACAAAATGCAGGTTATAAAACTTTCGCAGTGACCCCCGAGGCAAACTCCTTATATTGGGATGCGGATTTAAAAGGAAAGGTCGCGCTTGTTTTCGGAAGCGAGCAATACGGTCTAAGTGAATATACAAGATCTCAAAGTGACCATTATATTTCTCTTCCCATGAAGGGAGTGGCAGACAGTTTAAATCTGGCAATGTCCGCAGGAATTTTAATGTACGAAGTACTTCGACAGAATCGGTAATGAAAAAGATCCATATTTCCGCATTCGTGAGCGGCCACGGCTTTGGTCATATTAGCCGCAGCTTAGAAGCGATCATCCGGATATTACTCCAAAATCCCGAATGGACCGCGACCATTCATTCTCCCAGAGGAGAAGAATTTACATCTTCCCTGGATCTTTCAGGTATTTGGGGAAAAGTCAGACCAAGGATCCAGTTTCGAAAAACGAGAAGCGACGTTGGTATCGTCCAGAAAGATTCTCTCGGAATGGATCTGGATTCCACCGAATCCGAAATTTTAGAATTTAAGAAGAATAAAGAATCACTCCTACAATCGGAAACGGAAGTTATTAAAAGAGAAAAACCGGATATAATTTGGTCTGATTCTTCTTCTTTTCCCTTTCTCATCTCCTACGATCTAAAGATCCCTTCCTTATTTTTGGGAAATTTTACCTGGGATTATATCTATTCATATTATAAATCTTCCATATTCCAAAAATATTCCGAAGAGTTAAAGACAGAATACGCGCTTTGCGATTTGGGGCTGGTTCTTCCCCTTTCTTGTCCGGTCACTTCCATCCATTCAACCAAAAACATCGGTTTATTAGGACGTAAGCCCAATCTAACTAAAGAAGAAGCCAGAAAGTATTACGGCTTTGAAGAAGGAATTGAATATTATCTTTTTTCTTTCGGAGCTTATGGAATCGATTCCTCTCAATTCGATTGGAGAGAATGGGACCCCTCTAAAAGAAGGATCGTAATCGGAGGAATCGAATGGAAGATAGAGGCTAAAAATAATCTGGGGATCGTAACCATTCCACATTGCCATTATCCGGATCTACTTAGAGCTAGCGACTTCGTATTGACCAAACCGGGATATGGGATCTTAAGTGAGTCCTATTTTGCAGAAACTCCCATACTTTACACTGATAGAGGCAACTTTCCTGAATACAAATATTTGGTAGAAGCGCTACAATCTCATTATCGATCCTCCTATATCTCTCAAAAGGACCTATTTTCCTTCCGTTGGGAGGACGCTTCCAAGGTCGCGATATCCTCTAACGTTATTCCGGATCCCAGATTTCAAAACGACGCCATCAAAGAGATCCAAGATTCGATCCTTGAACTTATCAAATAAGTATCTTCATTCGACTAACATGCGTTTGGCAAAATAGAATACGGTCTACAACTATTTCAAACCGCTACTTAACGTCGACGATTGACGAATATCAACTCTTCGCTTAAAGAGTGTTAACCCTTTGGAACACTCTCTCCTACTTTTTTTACTTTTCTTCCGTATAAAAATCGAGTATTTTAAGCCCCGACTGCGATTGCTTAGGGAGGAACATCATGTGGAAAGAAAGAGTTCGCGGTAAAGTAGAAGAATTATTTGCAAAGGCAGGAGTCAGCTTCGGAGGAAATGCGGATTGGGACATCCGAGTAAAGGACGATAGATTATTCGAAAAAATTCTCAGCAACGGTTCACTCGGTTTGGGGGAAGCTTATATGAACGGTTGGTTCGAATGCGATCGTTTCGACGAAACAGTCCGGAGGCTATTAGATAAAGGTATAGAGAAAGCAGCGAAGACCTGGGGGAATCTATTTCTATATCTAGAATCCGTAATATTAAACCGACAGTCTAAAAACAGGGCTTTCGTGGTCGGAGAAAGACATTACGATCTTGGGAACGATCTATTCGAGCTTATGTTAGACAAGGAAATGGTTTATTCCTGCGCATATTGGAAGAACGCTAACAACTTAGACCAAGCCCAAGAAAACAAAATGGATCTGATCTGCCGGAAGTTGGATCTCCAACCGGGAATGAAGGTATTGGATATAGGATGTGGTTGGGGAGGCCTTGCCAGATATGCAGCCAAAGAATATGGAGCGGAAGTTTTTGGCATCAGCGTATCCAAAGAACAATTGGCACTCGCCGAAGCAAGATCCAAAAACCTAAAGGTAAAATACGAATTGTTGGACTATCGAGATGTGAAAGACAATTTCGATTCCATCCTTTCCGTAGGCCAAATGGAACATGTTGGTTATAAAAACTATCGAACCTATATGGAAATAGTTTATAAATCTCTAAAGGATAAAGGATTATTTTTACTTCATACGATCGGCTCCAATGATTCTCACAAAGTGACCGATAGATGGATCGAAAAATATATTTTTCCGAATTCACATCTTCCTTCTGCGGCGCAGATTACCAAGGCGAGTGAAAACCTTTTCGTATTGGAAGATCTTCACAATTTCGGTCCAGATTATGATAAGACACTCATGGCCTGGTATCATAATTTTGAAAAGGGATGGAGCCGGATCCAGAAGAAGTACGGAGAAAGATTCAGACGAATGTGGGAATTTTATCTTTTAAGCTGTGCAGGTGCATTTCGCTCCCGGAAAATCCAACTCTGGCAGTTCGTGTTTTCTAAAGGAGCCAGAGAAGAAGTCTATCAAGCTGTGAGGTAAAAAGGGTTCGCACCGAGAACACTGAGATTACGGAGAGCACCAAGGTTTTTGAAACTTTAATCGAATCGTGAAGGCGATGTAGGAACTCCAACATCGCATCACCTCTGCGACTTCGCATCTCTGCGCGAAAACAACTCAGTAACTCTTGCTGACTCTGCGACTTCGCTATCTAAACCAGGAAACAATCTGTTCTCTGCGTATCCTGGTTTGGTATTCTAAAAATCTTTCCTTCCACCACGGATGTGTTTTCGAAAGATCCGTTTCCCAAAACCAAAAATGTAGGTCGTTTAATGTACGTTTATCCCAAAGAAGTCTATTCATTTCCTTTGGATTCAAAGAATCAGGACCGGATTCTTTCCAGTTAGAGACCAGAGTATCCATATATCTTTTGCGTGCATCCGACTCTTTCTTTCGAGTTCTCAAACGAGAAGTATGAAAACGGAATAGAAGAGGATCTACTACGGACAGAAAAATCCCTCTTCCCGATCCCATTCCTTCCAAAAACTCCGAATATTCTTTTTCAAATTTTTCAGTATCCGTCAAAAGAGGATCTTTTTTGGTTTCCTCGGGAGTTAAAAGAAATCCCCTTCTTTTCCAAATTTCCCCCTGCTTAGAAGACGAAGTCCATACTGCCCAGAAATAAGAAAGAAGCCAACCACCGGTGATCGGTAATAACCAATAAAAAAGAACAGGATAATAAACGAATAGCCATATAGAAATTCCTGTACCATAAAATGCCTGAGGGAGTAAGGCGCGAGCCGCTGCCATTCTATCGATCCCCTGCGCCGGATCCCTGTTTTGAGGCCCCCATTCTATCTTTCTATTCCAGAAAGTCATCCATAGAAATCTGGTATATTGGACCATATAGGCAGGGGCTAAGATCACCGACTGGATAAACTCGACCGAAAAGGAAAAGATAAAGGAAAAAAACCCGATCCCACTTTCTTTTCTACGGAAAAATAAACCGTCCAAAAAGGAAAGAATTCGAGGCATGAATAATATTAATATAGTATAAATTTGTAATCCATAGAATACGGGAAGGTACATGCTTTCCTGAAATTGTGCCCATTCTTCCGGAATAGATGCCAATCGATAATAATCAGTATCCGCCATTACGGTAAAACTAGTGGCAATCAAAAGTAAAGCCCAAAGAAGAGAACTTCCGTAAGATAAGATCCCCAGAAGGATATGGATCCTACTGGAAATCCGCAGTCCACCTACGAACAAGAACCAAAAATGTTGTAGATTACCCTGGCACCAACGGTTGTCTCTTTTCAAACTTTCCAGAAGATTGGGAGGACATTCCTCGTAAGAACCTTCTAAATCGTACGCAAACCAAACAGTATATCCAGCTTTTCTAATTAAGGCCGCTTCTACCGTATCGTGGGAAAGGATCTTTCCTCCTATGGCACCTTCTCCAGGTAAACCGGGAAGTCCGCAATGTTCCATAAACGGTTTTAATCGTACGATCGCATTATGGCCCCAGAAAGGCCCCGAAAATACCTGCCAATAATAAGATCCCGCTCCGAAAATAGGATTACCCAGCCAGGTCCCGAATTGTGCGAGCCTTTGGAACAAACTTTTTCCTCGGACGATCTTTGGTACGGTTTGTATGATTCCTGCGTTAGGCACCGCTTCCATGAGACGGATCAGATTCAGCATACATTCACCGGTTACCAGACTGTCCGCATCCAAGACGATCATATACCTATAACGTCTTCCCCATCTCCTACAGAAATCCGCGATATTCCCCGATTTTTTGTTCAGGTTGATCCTTCTTTTTCTGTAATATACCCTTCCCTTTGTTTCCGGTTTTCTGGAAAGTTTAGAGAATGCTTTCTCTTCCTGCAGCCAAATGTCCGGATCGGTAGTATCGGATAATAAGAAGAAGTCCAAGTTTTCTCCGAGACCCACCGAAGCTGCGGACTTCATCATGGATTCCAGACCTGCTGCTACTCTGGCGACATCCTCGCAATGGATCGGGATCACTACTGCGGTTGGCGGGAGTTCGTTCGGGTGCACTTTCTGTCCGGCAATCAAACCGGAGATACGTGTGGGATCTCCGCCTCTGATCCTTTGGATCGTCCCAAAAATCGCGGTGGTGGCGCCGAATGCCAATAAAGGAAATAAAAAACAGAAAAGCAAAAGTGTCGCCCATTCAAGCGGAGAGATCCCGTTTATTAGAAGAAAACGATATTCTAAATAAATCCCGAATAAGGAAAGAAGTCCGAGAACTCCTACGAAACCCAATCTTCTATACGTAAACTTTCTGGAGTCAAAGGCTTCTTTTAAGATCCCTTCAGGCTCGGGTATACTTGTAGGAAAAGTTTCCGTAGTCATGAAAAATACCAAAAAGCCAGAGAAATATAAACAGCGGCCCAAAATAATGCAGTAAGGACCAGAGCAACGGGTTCCGGTTTTTCCGCAGAAGGAGAAGCCAGGTCCGCAAGCGGCCCGAAATCGATCGGTCTAGGGACCATTGAACCGGGCTCCAAAGGAGGCAAGCTACTCTCCCACTCACGATGTAGTTTTACGGAGGTTTCTTCTTTAAAAATTTCGAATATATTTTTGTCCGAGGAGTTGGATTTTTCGAAAACTTTGGAAAGAGTATTATGGATCTCTAAACTATCTTCGATCCCCATCCCTCTTAAGTAAAGTTCCAGACGTTCCCATTCTTTGGAAAGATGAGGATTTCCCGAATGACTCGAGTCTCTCTCGAATTCCTGTTTTTTCTTAGTTCGGCTCAAGTACGAAATTCCAGGTTTCAGAAATGATTTCTTGGTTTCTGCTCAATGCCGCCTTCAGATCGGATGGCCTAAATTTGTTCTTAGGATATACTCCGAAGGTTAGTCTCCATACTCCTGTCTCTTCAATCTTTTGAACGGAATATTCGGATAATTCCGCATTTTCTCCCGTATCTATCCTTGCCTGAATGTATGCGAACGGATCCAAAGAACTTAAGTTGGAACTTTTGAAATCCACATAGAACATCTTCAAGTCCGGATCTCCTTGTGCGTCCCCGATCCGGGTAGCTACCACTTTTGCCAAAGAATCAGGAAGTGGATCCGTATCCGGCCAACGAACCGTATAAGAAAAATCGAATGGAGTTCCGGGTTGGGGAAGAGGCTCAGGCATCCAATAGGCCCCCATATTATCATCCGAATCCTGGATGGTAGGATTTTCCAAAAGATGAACTGCCCCTTTTCCAAAGGGAATTTCAGGTTCCACCCAGGCGCTCGGCCGGAGGTGGTATTTCATTTCGCTATGTTGGTAATTCTGGAATTCCCGGTCCCTTTGGATCAGTCCGAACCCTCTTGGATTTTCGTCATGAAAAGAATATGTAGTGCTACGTTTCGGATTGTCAAGGGGCCTCCAGATCCATTCTCCTTTTCCGGAATGGATCAATAAGCCGTCGGAATCGTGGGATTCAGGATATGCTTGTCCTTTAGGAATTCCTCGCGTCTCGCTATACCAATACATACTGGTTAAAGGAGCGATCCCAAGCCGATCTACCTTCGTCCTCAGAGTCACCTCTGCACTTACTTTAACGGCGGAAATTTTTCCCGGAGTGATCTGGAATTCGTAAGCACCAGTAGCAGTTTTTCCGTCAAGAAGAGCATATACCGTGATCGAAGAATCGGTCTTGTCCGGTTTGACTACGTAAAATTCCCGAAAAGAAGGAAAGTCTTCCGGATAAGGCATACCAGTATTGACTGCAATCCCACGAGCGGAAAGCCCATACCATTGTTTTTTGGAAATGATCCTATAATAACTTGCACCCTGGAAGACGGCAAACTCATCCGTATGTTCTTGTGTATTGATCGGAAAGTGGATCTTGAATCCCGAATAACCCAGGTTAGGTGGAAGTTCTCCCACACCTTTTAACTTGGATAGATCAAAGGCGGAAGGATCGTAAGGGATCTCTCTTGCGAAATCACCTCGTACTTCGAATACTCTTACATTGGTATTGTATAAATGCCCAGGATGTAAAAACTGCAACTGGAAAGGATTTCCTTCCTTTTTCCATACGGATCTTTCGGGACGGAAATAAATATTCTTGTATTGGTCCCAAGGCAGACCTTTTAAAAAGTCGGTAGTGGAACGTCTAGGCGGAATGTAACGTAGTTTGGATAATGCCCTCGCTCTTGATTTGAGGTCGGAGAATGAGAATTTGAAGGTAGGATGAGTTTGTTGGTCGGAAATTTCCCCCTCTCTCACGCTAAGCAAAGGAGAAGAAGAGAAATCGGGTTCTTCTCTATCCCGCCTCTGCTGTCTATCTGCGACGGCAAAGAGTAAGGCAGTCGCCACAAAGGCTAGAATTATATGCAAACGTAACAATTCTTATCCTTCCTTTCGACAGAACGGATCTCATGACCAGTGTATCATTCGTACATAGATAGGGCAAGGTCTTTTAAGCCCGAATCCCCATCGAACTCATCTCAACCTTGCCCTTGATACGCGAAATCAGATCCTAAAAATTAACTTTATTTAGGTGTCACTTTCACAAAATACTTTTTGGAATCATCCCAAGCTTTCAAGATCTCTTCAGAAAGTTCGGATCCGGTTAACTTGGTATGTTCAGTAATTAAAGACTTTATGATATCGTAATCTTCGTTTTCTAGATCCACGATTTTCACGTATTCTTTGTTGATTAAAGGTTCCAACTCCCAATCTTTCTGGAAGAAGTAAGCCTTTCCTCCGGTCATTCCGGCGCCCATATTCTTACCGACTGTTCCCAAACAAACGATTGTCCCGCTAGTCATGTATTCTAAGAAGTGATCGCCTGCTCCGCCTACAACCGCATCCGCTCCGGAGTTTCTTACTCCGAATCTTTCTCCCGCTCTACCGGAACTGAAAAGTTTTCCGGAAGTAGCACCGTAAAGACAGGTATTGCCGATGATCACATTCTCATACGCTTTTAATTTGGAACGTCTATGTTTGCGAATTACGATCGTTCCACCGCAAAGTCCTTTTCCCACATAGTCGTTTGCATCCCCGTGAAGAGTGATCTGTACTCCTTTTACGAGCCATGCTCCTAGGGACTGACCTGCGGTTCCCTCGAGAATAATTTCCAATTTTCCGGGAAGACCTTTGGAGCCGTATTTACGTGCGATAATTCCGGAAACTTTCGCTCCCACAGTCCTGTTCGTATTTTTCACCGAATAAGAAAGTGACATAGAAGTTTTTCCTTCTAACGCAGGCTCCGCATCTTTTAGGATACGATCGTCCAGAACTTCACCGACTGATTCTCTTCTTACGAATCTGTCTTTTTTCTTCTTAGGGTCATAAAGAAGAGGAAGACGTACCAAAATCGGATTCAAATCCAAAGAATCCAAGCGGTCTTGTTCATAACGTGTAATCTGTTTCAGAAGGTCCGTTCTGCCTATGATCTCGTCCATAGAGCGGAATCCCAACTTAGCCAGATACTCACGAACTTCCATAGCAAGAAGAGTCATCAGAGTAGCGACCTGATCGGGAGATCCTTTGTACTTCGCTCTGAACTTAGGGTCTTGGGTAGCGATCCCCGTAGGACAGTTATTCAAATGGCATTTTCTTGCCATGATACAACCTAACGCGACAAGGGAAGCGGTCCCGATCCCGTATTCTTCCGCACCTAAACATGCAGCGATGATCACGTCCCTTCCGGAAACGATACCTCCGTCCGTACGGAGAACCACTCTATCACGCAGACCGTTCATTACTAAAACTTGATGTGTTTCCGAAAGCCCAAGCTCCCAAGGAGATCCGGCATGTTTGATGGAAGTAAGAGAAGCTGCTCCGGTTCCCCCCACATGCCCCGAGATCAGGATCACGTCGGCGTTCGCTTTTGCAACACCGGCTGCGATCGTTCCCACTCCCGCTTCGGATACCAGCTTAACGGAAACCTGAGCGGTATGGTTGGCTTGTTTCAAGTCGTAGATTAACTGAGACAAGTCCTCGATCGAATAAATATCGTGGTGAGGAGGAGGAGAGATCAGATCGATTCCCTGAGGAGTATGGCGGTTCGTCGCGATCTCCTCGTTGTTCTTCTTGCCTGGAAGTTGTCCACCTTCTCCCGGTTTAGCTCCCTGAGCGATTTTGATCTCCAACTCTTTTGCAGAGTTCAGATATTCGGAAGTCACTCCGAATCTTCCAGAAGCGACTTGTTTGATGGAAGAATTCGCCAGATCCCCTTTCGAATCCACGACGTAACGAGATGGATTCTCTCCACCTTCTCCGGAGGAAGATTTCGCTCCCAAGCGGTTCATTGCGATCGCAAGATCGGTGTGAGCTTCGATAGAAAGAGCGCCATGGCTCATACCGGGGGTTAAGAAACGTTTTTGGATCTCGGAAACCGTTTCTACTTCTTCGATCGGAACAGGTGCACGATCTACGAAATCGAATAGATCTCTGATATTGATCGGATCACTTTCTTCCATTAACTTAGAAGCTTCCAAAAATGCTTCATAATCATTATCCACCGCCGCTTTGCGGATGAATTTTACTACTTTAGGAGACCATCTATGAGGTTGGTCGTCCTTTTCGGAGATAAAGTCTTCCGGATTAATCTCTTTATTGAATGCGGAGTCGTGGTTGCGCAGAATATTCTGCTCGATACCCCCGATACCGATCCCGGAAATTCTAGAATAAGTTCCCGGGAAGTATTTAGAAATTAGAGTTCGAGAAAGACCGATCGCTTCGAATACCTGTCCGCCCACATAGGAAGACATGATGGAAATTCCCATCTTAGACATGATCTTCAGAAGTCCGTCATCCACCCCTGCACGATAGTTGCTGCATAGAGTAGCGAAAGATGGACGAGTACCGTCTTCCGCATCGAAATCTCCCTTGGACCATAGGTCATGAAGAGTGTCCCAGATCAGGTAACTGTTCACACCGGAAGCTCCATATCCTAACAGAACCGCCACATTATGGATTTCGAATGCGGATCCGGTTTCCACTAAGATACTAGTCGCTGCACGTTTTTTGTTTCGGATCAAATGATTATGGACCGCTGCCACTGCTAATTCCATAGGAATAGGTGCACGGTCTTTGTTCAGTTTTTTATCCGATAGGATCAGTATATTCACTTCGGATTCCGCAGCTTTTACCGCATCCGCAAGTAATTGGTCCAATGCAAGTTCTAGATAATTTCTTGCCGCACCTTCTTCATGATGAGCTTCGAAAGTTGCATCCAAAGTCAGGACTTTGTATTGTTTTCCGTCCTTGTCCCTAATCCTTTGTAATCCGAGATTGGTTAGGTATGGATGAGAAAGTACTAGACAATTCTGGGGTTTTTCATCCGCGAAAAGATTTGTCTTCTTTACGAGACGAGTATAAAGAGAAGTAACTCCCTTCTCTCTCAGATAATCGATCGGAGGGTTTGTCACCTGAGCGAATCTCTGGCGGAAATAAGTATATAGTCCGATACGAGAAAGCATTAGGATAGAAAGAGGAGTATCATCTCCCATGGAACCGATCGCTTCTTTACCTGCGATCGCCTGAGGTTTAATTACCGCTTTTTGTTTATATGGAGAATACGCAAAAAGAATCTGTCTTCTTCTCAGTTCGTCTCCGGAATAAGTGATGGTTTTAGTAATAGATTCATCAATAGTTTGATCCAGATACTCCACATTCTCTTTGGACCATTCTCTATAATCGTATTTTTTCTCGAATAGAGCGTTGACGTCCTCGTTAAAATAGATCTTACCTTCTTTCAGGTTGATCGCGAGCATATCACCAGGACCTAATCTTCCTTTTTTGGTGATGATCTCTTCGTCGATGTGGACTAAACCGGTTTCGGAGCCCATGACGACGAGTCCATCCTCGGTGACCACATATCTTGCAGGACGAAGTCCGTTTCTGTCTAAACTTCCTCCGACCCAATCACCTTCTGCGAAAGCAAGTGCAGCCGGCCCGTCCCATGGTTCGGTAAGAGTATTATTGTACTCGTAGAATGATTTCAGTCCTTCAGTCATCTGAACGTTCTTACTCCACGCATTCGGTATCAACATCGCTTTTGCATGAAGAACGTCCTTACCGGAACGTACGATCGCTTCCATTGCGTTGTCTAAACTTGCAGAGTCGGATAAATGAGGTCGAATGATCGGATGGATCTCTTTTTGGAACTCCCCCCATTTTTCACAGGCCAGTTCCTCTTCCCTTGCAAGCATCCAAATCCTATTCCCTACGATGGTATTGATCTCTCCGTTATGTGCTAAGATCCGGAAAGGTTGAGCTAAAGCCCAGCTTGGGAAAGTGTTTGTGGAATATCTTTGGTGGAAGATACAATAAGGAGAAACCATCTCCTCACTTTTTAGATCCTCGTAAAACTGAGAGACCTGGTTTCCATTGAATAATCCCTTGAATGTGATCCTTTCGGAAGAGAAGGAACAAATATAGAAATCCTCGCTCATGGAAAGCCTGAGCGCATCTCTCATCACTTTCTTTTGGATCAGGAATAATTTAGTCTCGAAATCCTCGTTTGACATCCCATCCGGTTTTCCGATCAATACTTGTTCGATCTGAGGCCGAGAAGCGTTCGCCTTAGGTCCCAGAACCTCCGGATTTACGGGAACATATCTCCAAGCATATAGCTTGAAGTTGAATTGCATTAGTGCTGATTCGATGAGACTACGACAAACATCTTGTTTGTCTATGTCCTCTCTTGGTAGGAACACCATCCCCACACCGATAGAATCCTCATCTGGGCGTCTGTGACCCATCTCTTCGATGTATTTCGCAAACAGTTTTTTAGGAATACGGATCATGATCCCGGCGCCGTCTCCGGTTTGCATATCTGCATCTACGGCTCCACGGTGGGTAAGGCATGCGACCGCCTTCAAACCCATAGATACAACTCGGTGACTGGACTCGCCCTTATAAGAAGCGACGAAGCCTACTCCGCAGTTATCGCGCTCGAAGGATCTGTCGTATAGACCGTTCTCCTCCAAGTACTTTTGGATCCGCAACTGTTCGTCAAGGTGTAACATCCGCTAAGGTTCCTCTTTAGGGTTGGTATAAAATCCGGGACTCTACTCTTTGCCTTGGTCCACGGACGGGGAACCCCCACCCACGCGATGTTTGGCTGAATTTTGTAGCAAATGTCCGATTCTTAGACCAGTAAATTTACGAGTGCCTAGTTTGAAAACGATCTTTTTAAAGGAATCCAGAGCCAAATCGCATATATACGGCTTATATCAGCCTCAGGTTCGCACGGAGAGCACTGAGTTCACGGAGATATAAGGTAGAGCAAGCCCTCCGTGGTCTCTGTGCGAAACTAGTTTCTGCGGATCGAAAGAACTGGGTTTAAGAATAGATCGGTTAGGATCTTTCTTTGGCTAGAGTCAGGGATACGAGAAAGAAGCTGGTCCATCTTTCCTTTGATCTGAGCGAAATCAGGATATTCATCCATGACCCTCAGGATATGAGGCCAGGCTTTTTTTACAAGTTCGGCCACCGCCGGGCTTGCAGTTCTCGCCTTGTTCCAAGAAGATTCCAATTGGTTTCGAATGCGGAAAAAATCACGACCTAGTTCCAAAACCTTTCTGAGTCTAGATTCCGAAAGACCGGTGCGAGCTCCTAATTGGCCGAGGGTCCCATCCCATTCTACCACTTCTCCTTTAGATTCTTTTAAAAGAGAAGTTTGTAATTGTACGAGTGCATTCTCTTCGACAGGTAAAGAAGCCACCCAACGTTTATACTCTTCCAGCTGTCCCGCTTTTTGGAATACCCGGACCTTCCCGACCTGATCCATATATTTGGAAAACGGAATACTCACAGGAGGTTCGGAGAAACTTGGAGAATCGCCTCCAAAATCCCCGTCGAAATGGAGATCATCCACATCAGCTAAGATATCTTCTCCCACCTGGACTGGAGAATCGTCTTCCTCCAATTCTTCTACCTTCATGATCAAAGGTTTACCGGAGAATAGTTCACCATATTTTTTTAATATTTCTTCTAAAATAGGAGTTTCCGGTCCTTTACGCACCGGAGCAGCTTGGACAGGTCTGGCAGCGGCACCTGCTGCTGCGGTTTCTCTGGCTACTTCTCCCAAGGCAGCCGCTTCTCTTTTTTTGCCGGTAGCAATCTCTACCAAATAGATCATTCCTTCTTCCGATTCGAATTTATGACCTGCGGGAAATGTAAATCCAAGTCCTTCTAAGATCTCTTCAGAAATTTTAGAATATTTTTTCTTACGAGGGGTTTGCTCTGCTGCGGACTCTTGTTCGATAAGTTTCGTTTTTACCTTATTTAACGCCCCCAAGAAGTTTCGGTTCATGTAGGAAGAAAGTTCCCCCGAACCCATTCCGAGAAACTGAGCGAATTGAGGAAGTTGATCGAAAAAATGATCCGTCTTTTGGACATTACTCGAGATATAAGAACGTATCTTTGATTTAAGAGCTTCTTGTTCTTTAGCAGGGATTTTTTTAGCGGAGATCAAGGTCCCGAAAAGTTGGATATGAGTATGGAAATAACTTAAAAATTCCCCGTACGCGGTTAGAACGTACTCTCCATGGGAATTTTTTTCTATGACCTTTCTGTCTGGACCTGCCATAATCTGGATTCGCAGTCAAGTTTTTACAACCCTAGACCGGAATTCAAGACAATTAAGTTACGGATCTCTCTTAAACAGTCTTAGGAATCGTTTCTTCGCTGGGGCTACCGCTGATGATCCTGTATCTCAAGAATGTGTTGCAAGTGGCCTCTTCGGAATAACGGACCAGATCATAATCCGGACGGGGAGAACGGAAAAAAGAAGAATGGGCCAGACGTTCTGTCACTTCTTTTCGGATATGAGCTCTCGCTTCGTTCCTCCTAATGTAAACGGAAGGAACTACTATATCATTCTTATAAGATAAAATATTATTTCGATAAATCGCAACGGTTAGGCGGATGCGGTATGATTTATTCTCCGTCAGGTCTTTTGGTTCCAGATATTCCATACCGAGGCCCTTTGTTTGAAAATCTTTTTAGACTTTCTATAACCAAAGTATCGGATTTTCCACCCCCCGATCTCAAATTCGGGAGATGGATTTTTTTTACTTTTGGAAAATTTAGTTTCTACCGATAGGCGAAAGTTTCGCACGGAGGCCACGGAGGAAATCTTATAGGAATTCCAACAGACTGCTCACACCTTCGTGCTCTCTGTGTGCTCTGTGCGAAATAAATTAAGGTAACATAATTTTATGCAAACTCCAAGGAGTCGCTAAAAAGGAAGAATCTCCCGTATCGGAAACATAAAAAGCCGACGGAGAAATCTGGTTCGTAGGAATCGAAGTTTGATTCAATTCCGTAAAGTTCCCATCCCGCTTAAACACTTTGTATCCGTTATTCGAAGTTCCTTCTAGGGTATATAAATTCCCTGACTTGTCCGTTGTGATCTGTTTGAAAGGAGTCGTAGCGGATTGGGCCAAATTATTCCAATCTAAAGTATTGGAATTGAACTTAGAAATGGAAGTATGGATATCACTTTCGCCCATTCCTACGATCATATGATAAAAATTCCCGGCATAGTCCGTTTCCAACTCTTGTGTACTCATGATAAAAAATTCTCTATAAGAATTATCTAAATAATTTCCGTCCCCTCCCCCATTGATAGAAGAGAAATTCAAATAAGTGAAGAAGTCTTCTTCCCCCATATCCACAAAATCACTGAATACTTTTCCGTCCGTAACGGCGATATTCGTGAAAGGAACGAATGAATTCGCAGGTAACGTGCGAGTGGTCACCCCGGTAAAGTCCGTTTTAACTTTTACCAAAACCTTTGTATCCGAAGAATTTCTACCGGAAATATATAAGAAGTCTCCGTCAATTTCCAGATCCGCGCCTTGTACGGTGGATCCCTGGAAAGAAGGTAAAACAAAATTAGAAAGATGAGCTCCGTTCGGGTTCAGCTTAGTGATCTGTTTTGTTGCATGAAGAATGTAAAAATTTTTCTTTGTATCTTGAACGATCCTCAAAGGAGAAATTCCGATCAATACAGGAGAACAATTCGTAAAGATAGGAGCGGCACAAGAAAGGATAGAAGATCGTTCGGTATCCACAGCAAAAACGTTTCCATTCCGATTATCGGTCGCGATACTTGCGATGGTAGAAGGCCCGGCAGGATTGATCTTCATAGTCGCGGAACCTCCGGACATCCCGCTATGGAATCGAACTAGATGAGGTCCGTTTTCCGGAAAGGTATTTTTTTGAATGGCAACCAGGATTTGTGAACCACTCATCGTCATATCGATAATTTGTCCTACTGTAATCTGTTTGGATGCAATCTGATTAGGAGTATCCCCGCTTATATCGTATTGGAATAAATTAAAGGAAGAATTATCCGCGACTAACAAACTATTGTCGGAAGGATGAATATAGATCGCATAAGGTTCTCTGAATGTTCCCGGAAGATCCCAAGTCTTGAGTAAATTACCGGCAGAAGAATATTTAAAAATACGGTCTGTCCCCGTATCAAAATTCGCTTCGCTGATATACAAATCTCCCGCGGTATCCAAGGCCAAATCCTTAGGTTCGGAATCCGATGGAAGATCGATCAAACTTGTTTGGGAACAGTCGGAATTCAGCTCGAATACCTTCATTCCCGCCAAAGCAAAAATACGATTGGCAGCATCCACGACGATTGTTTTAGGGGAGATCCCGGTCCAAACACCGATCATATCTCCATTCGCATTCAGTAAATAAACATTCCCTCCGCTGGTAATTAACACGGAATTTCCCCAAGAGGAAACAGATACTGCAGCCCCCGGAAAACCGTTTTTAAACCGCGCGTAAAGGGAAGTTCCTCCTCCTAAGGAATTCAACTTTGTGGAACAAGAAGAATTGAAACCGACCGTTCCAGTATCAAAAAGACTAATCGGAGAAATTTTCCCTTCCAAATCCACGACTTGGATCGCATACTGAAAAGAACTTTGAGAGTTCGAAATAGAGTCCGTAAAAGCGGGATCAGTCACCGAACCGATCTGCTGGTATGAAGATTCGAATGCCAACTTTCTGAATACTCTGTATTCTTGGGCAGGAACCGGCTCCCAGTGAATCTCCACCTTATCACTGAACATTGCGTCGGAAGCACTTACCCATGCGGGAGTTCCTGCTTCTCCAGGCGGCGGAATATCTTCCCCAGGAGGAGAAGGAGAAATGACCGCAAGAAACGCGGACATAGGATCAACCCCTCCTTCCGAAGAACATCCTGCCAAAAAAGAAAAACTAAATATTAATAAAAAATTAAATAACCTATTCATTAGATCCCGATAAACATTATTTTTTTTAATTTTCACATTCGTATTAAGATTAAGGAATAATCACTTTCCCTTTGATAAAATCAATGTCAAAAGGCGGATCCACAAAAGAATACGCGCTGACTTCCACACACATATATTCGAAAGTGGTACGATTCAAACTAGTAGCTGCTTCGTATGTCCCGGCGGCGATCGGTTCGAATTTTTCGAAAAATCCCAAAGAAACAGCGGGAATGGAAAAAGAAATCGGCTGAGCCGCACCAACATCTATGTATAAATATTCGAAATTATCCTGGGCAATCGTCTTCTGGGCCTTAAATTCCACCTGATCCCCGCTTAACGTAGCGGTCGCACAGAATGTTCCGCAGTTTCCTATAGTCGCAGGAAGTACGGCAGCTCCGGTGCAAAAATGGGTTTGGCCCACTTGTTTCACTTTGGAAGAAATACCAAATTCATTCCGAGCAACGATCAATATCTTCAGCTTTCTGTCGCTAGGACCGACTAACGCGGGAGGATTCGCCCCCGGCTGAGCCAATTGTCCAGCGGTGACTGTCCAATGTGAGAATGAATTCACCACCGTATTATCCGGCATCAGTTTCATACTTTGGCCTCCTATAAACGCGGAGACAGTTGTATTATCATGGACCGGTAGGTTAAAATTGATGGCTTGTATGGAAAACAAACCGAGATAACTATGCTCGTCCGGATCGGAAATATCGAAACTTGTGATCGTAGAATCTTGCAAATCAGGGGCATTCACAGGCTGCCCCGGAGGAGCAGGATCCCCAGGAGGAACCGGAATGGGAGCTGTCACTCCGTCTAAAACCGCCTTCGCGGCAGCGGTCAACTCCGCAATACTCTTTGCATCCTCGGAACAATATAAAACAAAAAAGATCCCGAACACGGGTAGTATCTTGGTAAAACGGCTTTTTATATATAAAGGATCCATCCCAATTCCCATCTAACGTTTTTCCCAACTAATCGATACCCGGTGAATTTTTCCGAGTTTTTTAGAAATTTCCCGGATTGGCTCGGAATGAACGACACAAATTTAGGAACAAACGGGTGTTATATGAATTGATCCGATGGTTTGATTTCAAAACTACGGATCAATCGATACGTTATGCGCGCATATAGACTCCCCGGCGACTTACCAGCACAACAAATCGTGGTGATCTTTTTTTTAGATTTTTTATTCCTGTTAGAAAAAAAGTGAGGAAAAGCTCATATTTAATATAACGTTCACTACAGTCGCTCTTCCCCCCAAACATCATTAAAAAAGGAAAGAATGGCAAGGCTTCAGGAAAGGATTTCAGGTTCGGAATACATTCTTCTTTTTTTCGCCCAAGGAAAGATCGGAAGTAAAAGAAGAATATAAGAAATAGGAAAAGATTCGAAAATAACCTCTCCATGAAGACTGTTCATTTTGGTGATCCCTAAAAATTTAGAGACCAATATAAGAGAAATAAAGAGAGAAGCAGAAATTATAAATGCCAGACCGAGAGCGATAAGATGTCTGATCCAAAGATTTTTCCAAACTAGTTTTGTATTTTTCAGCTTATGGAATCGAAAACTCGCCAGTGCAATACGGATCGAAAGAAGAAGTAATAGTAACTCTAACAATATATTATTTCCAACGCTTGTCCAGATCCCGAACAAAGTCAAAATAGTTCCCGAAAGAATCACCGAGGAAAAAATACAAAGAAGGATAACGGAGACCCTACTTCTAGAGAATCGGATCACGATCCCGAAGATAGAAAGAAGAAGAATATCCATATAGAAATTGAGAAAGGAACCCAAAAGAAAGGTATAAAGAATACTTTGCAAAAACGCGATCAAAAGCAAAACATAAGAGGCCGAGTTCAAAAAAAACTCCGCATCATCAGGGGATTCGATCCTAGAAAAAAGCCGTTTCAACAGATTCATATCCGGTTCCTGCAATCCTGTTGATTGGCTTTTTTCAGTCAATTTAATGAATTTGTCCGCCCTTTTGGCTGCTACGCTCCACAATAAAACGTACTACAATTCCTTAAAAAACCTTTCCGATTGGGGCTAATTCCGGAAAAATCCTAAATGACAAGCGGTTCGTTCTCTTCTTAATGGAACAAGAGAGCACTCATGAACTTCCGATACAATCATTCTCCATTCTCTTACCAACGCCGTAGGACCAGAGAGGTAAAAGTAGGAGATATTGGCATCGGTGGAAACAATCCGATCCGTATTCAGTCCATGATCACTGCGGACACAAGGGATACCGAAAACTCCGTTAGACAAATTCTGGAATTAGAAGCCGCAGGTTGTGAGATCGTTCGATTGACCGTACCTTCTCAACCGGATGCGGATAACTTACCGAATATCCGCAAGGAGCTCAAACGTTTAGGAAGCAAAGTCCCGCTTGTAGCGGATATCCATTTTACTCCGAGTGTCGCAATGAAGTCGGTAGAATGGGTGGAGAAGGTCCGCATCAATCCGGGTAACTTCGCTGATAAGAAAAAATTCGCAGTTAGGGATTATACGGAACAAGAATACAAAGAAGAATTAGAAAGGATCTCGGAAGTATTCAGTCCATTGGTACTTCGTTGTAAAGAGTTGGGAGTCTCGATGAGAATAGGCACCAATCACGGATCCTTATCCGATCGTATCATGAATAAATACGGAGACACACCGCAAGGTATGGTGGAGTCTGCGATTGAATTTATCCGTATCGCAGAAAGTTTTTCTTATAAAGATATTATAGTCAGCATGAAGGCCTCGAATCCGCAGGTAATGGTTCAGGCTTACAGATTATTATGCAGTCGTTTTATCGAATTGCAGATGGATTATCCGTTACATCTAGGAGTGACGGAAGCAGGAGACGGAAAAGACGGAAGGATCAAATCCGCGATCGGGATCGGTTCATTATTGGAAGACGGGCTCGGAGACACGATCCGAGTTTCTTTAACGGAAGATCCGATCCACGAAGTTCCAGTCGCAAGATTACTCGCGGACAAATACAATAAACTCAGATTTCCGGAAACGCAAAACCAAGGATATTCCGAATTCAGAAATCCTTATTCTTACCAAAAATTTTATAGCAGGCCGATCCAAGTGGGAAATCTTCCGATAGGAGAAAATCATTCGGTTCGGATCGAATCAGTTTTACCTTTCGAATCGGAAAGCGGATTTTCGCAGGAGCTCGCCTCGCTCAAAAATTATGCAAGATCCAGATCCTTGGAATTGGAAATGGTCTCCGTACCTCTTCCTTCCGACGAATTCCTAAGAGAAGAATGTATATCCGCAAGCAAATCCTCCTCCGTTCCGATGGGAGTTATCGTTGAACAAAACGAACTTTTGCTCGAAGACGTATTGGAAGATCTGATCCCTTTCCCTAAAGTGACAGTCGATCCGTTCCATCATTTTCAAAACAGGGATTCTTTATTAGAATTTTTGCATAAAAGAGAAGGCAAAGGGATCACCGAACTCAATGTCCAGGCCTACCAACTTGAAAGTCTAAAAGGATTACCCGAGGAATTCAAGAATGCAGGAATAGAATCCGTAACGTTCTCGGTCCAAACCTTTCATATATTGCACGATTATAGAAAACTAGCCCGAATACTTAGTGATTTCGATTACCCGATCTTCCTGAGTGCGGAATATCCGGATATGGAGACCGCATTGTACGAGTCCTCGATAGGGATCGGCGGAATGTTGACCGACGGGATCGGGGATATGTTACGGATCAAGGTAATCGACAGCGAACCGGAAGCTGTACTACAACTAGGATTTGATATCCTACAAGCAACCAGATTACGTCTTACAAAAACGGAATATATCTCCTGCCCTTCTTGTGGAAGAACGTTATTCGATCTACAGACCACAACTGCACGCATCAAAGAAAAAACAGGCCACCTCAAAGGAGTCAAGATCGCAGTCATGGGCTGTATCGTAAATGGTCCAGGAGAAATGGCGGATGCCGATTTCGGTTATGTGGGAGCCGGCCCAGGCAAAGTGCATTTATATAGAGGGAAAGAGATCGTACTCAAAAACGTTCCTTCCGAAGAAGCAGACGAAAGACTGGTCCAACTGATCAAAGACTCCGGAATGTGGATGGAAAGAGAATCAGTTACAAGTATTTAAAATTTCACACAGAGCCCACTGAGAATACCGAGGAGACCGGATGTAGGAACTCCTACATGGCGATCATTTCAATATACTCCGTGCCCTCAGCGTTCTCTGTGCGAAACCTTTCCTTAAAGCTCGTTCGCTTCTACGATAATAAAATTCGGAGACACCTGTCTCAGTTTTCTCGCGGAATATTTACCCTTGTCTTGGAAAACCTTCTTTTTCCAGACTTGAGTCGCAAATTCCGTTTTAGAATTTTTGATCTTATCGTAAAAATGATCCGCTATTTTTTGTTTACCCAAAACGGACTGAGTCCTTGCCAACCACAATGCACTTTGTTGTTTTCTGAAAGAAGAAGTCTCCAAACTTTCCGCCTGTTCCAATAGGAACGAAGCCTTATTCAGATTCCCTTTTTCCAGATATAAAATTGCTTCTAAAAAAAGTATAGAAGGATCCTTGCCGGAAAATTCCTCATTTGCCTTCTGTAATTCCAGAATTATATCGTCAATACCGCCCATTCCCGGGTCATCGTTAATAAGCATTGCTTTTTTATAATATTGAATCGCAGAACCCGCTTTAGCGACCTTGGATTTCGGAACCTTCCGCCCTTTATCCTTTTTAATATCCGAAAGATCCAAAACCTTATAACCTGGCTCTCCCCAAACCATAGGAATTTCCATATAAGGACCGCTTCCCGTAGGAGCAGTTCCCACTGAGACGAAAATTTTACGAGCTTCCACGCTCATCACCACGGACTTTACGGAAGTGATCTGACGAATGGTAGATCCCATAGTGCGAGATTCGCCGCTGGAACAATCGATCGAATCATTCAAGATATTCTGAAGATCCACAACACTTGTCCCTTTTTTCTTCTTTTGTGAAGAAAGAAGTTCTTCCGCTCGATCAAAACGACTGATACAATGATGATAGAAAACAGGAGCCGCCATTATCTCTCCTTCCTGTAATCTTTCACTTTGGTAATGGTTCGTATTTACAATATGATCTTTTCCTAAATTAGGATAAACCACATCCACATTCCCATAATTGGTTTCGATGATCGCAGCCTTCGGGCCCTTCTCCTTATGATTGGTAACGATGAGTCCCCAAGTAGAATTGATCTTATGTTTTTTGGCGATACTCACAGCTTCTTCGATAGATCTCGCTTCCGAAATGATCTTATGACCGAAGTCGATCACACCCAAACCGTTAAAGCCGATTTTTTTATGAAAGCGAGTATGGAAAGCAATCGTTAGCCCAGCTTCATTAAAAGCGGTGATCCCGGGAACATCCGCACCTCTACAAGCAATATAACCGTAACGTAAACCTTTTTCGGGAGTGCAAAAAACAACAATCGGACGTTTGTCCCAAACTTCCACACCTGGAAAATCGAAATTACGAGCGTGATATAACTTACCATCCCGGCTTTGCTCCCCCCAAACGGCAACACTCGTACAAGCGGGAAGCATCTGAGGATTTCTACTCGGACTCATATGCGCAAGTTCCGGGAGAAGTTGGATTGCACCCAAAAAACCGACGGAGTTTTGGAAAGAATCCATAGTAAAAAGTTCCTTCTCTAGTTTCGGAGAACGACCTGCCGCAGTTAGAGCAGCGATGGTGCGAGCCGAAAATTCGGAAGGTCTATTCTTCTTCATCCTTCTCGACATCCAATTCACCAGCAAAGAAGTCGCCCCCTTCGCCAAAAAATTCCGATTGCTACGAGGTAAACTTCCCAACAAAAGATTGCGGGCCATCACAGGATAAAAATCGAAGATCGGTTCGAATTGTCCGATCGTATTCATTATCTCACCGAATTGTCGTCCCATCTCTTCCTGGGAGCCTTTGAGTTGTAATACAGCTAGAGGATATGTTTCCGAATTCATAGGCTTATCATAGTAGATCTTCGCCCACTCATCGACCGCCTCCATAGGTTCGGATAGCCGAACTTATCGGATCGGACATTTGTAGGAGGTCCAATGCACGATTTGGCTGTAATTACTCCCCACCCTCGTGGGTGGGGGCCGGTCGGTGGTACCCTGGTAACGACAATTTTCCCTCTATCAGTAAATCCCTTCCTTTTCAAGCCTCTTTCACGGGGAAAATTTTGTAGGAGGTCCTACACACGAAATGTCGGGCGGTTCCGAGCGATGCTCGGACCGGGCTACTTCGGGTTCGCGCATTCGCGCTCATCCGGGCTTCGCCCGGACTAAAGCCCTTCGTATCCCTACCGCAGCGACCCATAGGGAGCGAGGTAACGACCGCTTTAGCGAGTCGGTGGCCGAAGGCCAAACGAGAGAAAAGTTATATCAAAACCAAAAGTTTGAATCGAAAGACTTGCTAAAATCAATGCGCTGAATATTACCGCAGCGACCCATAGGGAGCTGGTCAGTGATTATGGTGCAGTTTGTTTGGTTTGAAATTTAGCTTCGCTTTGCTCCGCTACCCTTCGGGAATCTCACTCCCTAGGGGTCGTTCGATTGGCAACGACCTTGCGAGCGATCCGTAAAGAGCGAGCAAGCTCGAGTTAGCCGGAGGCACGATCGAGAGCACTCCGCATTTGGCCGCAGGGACCCAAATCTATTTGGCAGAAAACAGGATCAGAAATCAAATAGCATCCGATCCAAAAAGTCTGTCATGGAACTCCTACATATATTTTTTCTGAAATTCCTGCAGTTCGGGGCAGGAGCCGCATTCCTATACGCCTATCTGGAAATTATCCGTCCAGGCTCCGGGAATCGGATCTTAGTGCTCATTATGACCCTGACCGGGACCATACTGCTTAGATATTCCTGGTATCTGCAGGATGATCTATTAGAATTTCCTTATCTGTTCATATTCTTACATACTAGCGTTCTTTTCGTAGGACCACTCATCTATACGTATATCCGTTCGTTCTTAGAAACCGAAGAAGAAAGTCCAAAAGAAAGACTCATTCGTTATGGACTCCATTTTTCTCCCGTATTATTATTCGCCGTTTTTGAATCTGCTTACTTTTCTCAAGATAGTTCCGATCTAAAAACCCAGGTACTACAAGGCGCAAAAGAATTCAGGCTGGATTGGGCTCATTTAGGGAGTTTTCTTGCAAGTATCCAAGTTTCCGTATATTCCCTATTTTGTCTCTATCTCTACCATAAGGTAAGCAGAAGATATGAAATGTACGAATTAAAATTGGTATGGCTCGTATTACTTTTGCCGGTATTCGCAAATACATTCATAGGAACTGCTTACTTTCTAAAAAACAAATATTTGTTCGATCTTGGAGCCTCTCTCATCTGCGTCATGATACTTTTGCTATTCTTAGTCAGAGAAAGACATCCAGGTTTTTTCAGCGAGATCAGCGAAGTCATCCAAAATGCGAAATACCAAAACACTCCACTACTCACCAAAGAAATAGAAGCAGCTAATGCAAAACTGAAAGAACTATTAGAAATCAAATATTTATACAGGGATAGCGAACTTAGGTTAGTTGATTTGGCAGCAGAGCTTGGGTTGAATTTGCACCAAACTTCAAGATATCTGAACGAAGTTCATAAGATGAATTTTTATGAACTAATCAATCGGTATAGAGTGGAAGAAGCCTGTAAGCGTTTAAAGGAAGAACCTGATAGTTCGGTGTTAGATATTGCCTTTGCGGTTGGTTTTAATTCCAAGTCTACCTTTCATTCGCAGTTCGTGAAGTTTATGGGAATGTCACCAGCGACGTATAGGAAGGATGGTAGAAGTTTAAAATAATATTTTTAAATTGAACTAGGATAAACAACTATTACTTTAAGGTGGCGATAAAGGTTGACGCTTACCTTTCGGTTTAACGTAGCCTTCCATTCTATAATACCATAAATTGGGAATAGGACTATCGGAAGTCCACATATGTTTGTCAATCGCGTCATCAACTTGATCGTTACAGTTTCCACCGAAAAACAAATTATACCGCTGCTTATTAAGGTCGGATAATTTATCATGAATAGATTTATCCACACTTGGGTTTTTAGTGCTCAGCAGAAGCCCTTTTTCATATCTAATTTTACCCTTATTATTTACATATTCCAATGTCTCTTTAGACATGTCTTTTTCTGTTTTTCCATTTTTAATCATCTTACTATATTTTTTCGAAGCATTCTCTTGGTTTTCAAAAAACGCATCTGGGCTATCAAATATTTGCTCATGATTTGTATGCCTTTTATCATTTTTATCTAAAAACAAACCAAAGAATGCCTTATCTTCAATTGAAGAGACACCTTCCTTCGTAATCCCATTCTTAGAAAAATATTTCCATTTATTATAATTTGGATCGTCTTTTTCTAGCCAAGTCATTTCTACTAAAACAGCTGTATGCCCTGCCCCTCCGGCTCCTGTCTCAGCTTTTAGAACCATTACTTCATGCCCAGTCGGATCCTTATAAGTAATCGGATTTCCCTTTACATAAGAGAAACGATTCCAACCCTGTGTATCATACTCCCCATCAATAATACTGTCCGCACTCGTAAATCTTGCAATCTTTGGATCATAATAACGTGCATTATAAAAATAGAATCCGCTTTCTTTATCTAGTTCTTGGGAATTGTATTTAGGATTAAGATCCTGATTTCCTCTTTGGACAAACGTATCCCCGTAAGGTTCGTACTGCATTCGAGAGACTGTATTTGCAGAATCATCTAAAACTGTGGAGACCGAGTCCACTTGATCGGTGAGAAAATAAGCGGCCCTTCCATCTTCCGCTAATGCGGCGATCCGAACTCCATTGAGATAAATATTATTAATGGATCGGAGGATGTTTTCCTCCTCCATATATTCTATGCCGTAGAATTTACTTGGATAGAGTATCTCTTGGTGTCTTGACTGAGCTCCTTCCGGGATCAAAGCGCTTTTATGAACCCTAAAACCTCCGTCGTCGTACCAATATCTTCCGACTGTATTTCCATTTTTATCTCGAACTCTTACGATCCGGTTTTCTGAATCGTATTCCATTCGTTTCGTAAGATCTGCAACACGATCCGTCTGAGAGATCATATTGCCCGAAGGATCGTAAGTAGCGGAAATTAGATCGTTTCCATATTGGGAAGAATCGATTTGTCGGACTTGATGGTTTTCATACTGGTAAAGCCTTTCATCCAGAACGGCTCCGCTGCTGAAGTTATGGGATCTTTTGGCCGCTAAATTTGCATTCTTCTCATGGCTGAAACTTTGCCGAAATTGTCTCGTATAGGCGTCGGCAGTTTCAGTATAAGTTCCGGATGCGTTTACGAGTCGATTTAATCCGTCATACTCGTAATTGTATTGAGTATTATATTCGGAGGCCGCGTTCGTAATTGCAGTAATATTGTTTTTACTATTAAAACTGTAGATCGCATCCTGGAGAACTTTTGTTACTCCACCTACTTCTCCGGAAGAATGTAGCCGAACCAATCTCTGTTTGGAATCGTACGTATAATCGGTTTGGATCCCGTTCCCTAAACGAAATCCTGCAGTTTGGCCAAACTCGTTGTAAGTAATCCCTTCTACGATCGTTTTATTACAGAGTCCTGGTAGGATCCCGTTTGTATTTACTTGTACTGAAATTCCGGTGATATAGCCTGCGGTCCCATAGGTATAACAGGCTTGCAATCTGGAATGATTTACAGGATGTTCCGGGTAATCGATTTTACTTACACGTCCGAGTAAATCGTATTCATATTCTGTAATATAAGGAACATCTCCATTTCGGAGAGGAATATTTTTAAATGACCTGGTTTCTTTTTTTACTCTTCCTAATTTGTCGTAGCTGAAGGTTTTGATCTGGGCTCTATCTTCTACCTGAACCAATTTGCCTAAGGAATTTTGACTTCCGGACAAGGAGTCGTATGTAAGGTAGGTGGCCCCTTCTCTTTGATTTTTAACGATCAGACGTCCTAAGGAATCGTATGTTAGAGTAGTTACTAAACCGTTCGCATCCGTAGTCCTACTAAGATCTCCGAAGGAATTGTATTCCATTCTTTCGAGTCCCAGATCTGGATCGCTTTGAACTCTAACTCGACCAAATCCGTCATAGGACCAATACGCCTGGTTTTGACCGGAGGTATCTCTTCGAGTGATACCAGTAGATATATCATTACAATTTAAAGGAATGCCGTTGTTCAGATCGGACTTCTTGGTCCGATTTCCGGCAAGATCATAGCAGAAACCGATCTGAGCGTTTACTCCGTCCGCACCGGAATCTTCCACATAAAGCACATGACCTCTGGCATTTTTTATACTTCTCTTACTTGTTCCTCCGCTATGAGTTTCTATCACTTCATAAGGATCATTGTATGTGGAAGTAAGGATGGTTGGACTTGTTTCTCCTTCTGCAATCGGTAAGGTTGTAGTTTTAACACGACCGATAGCATCGTACTCGAAGCTCGTTGGATTTTTTTCTTCTAGGTGATACGCAAAAACATCTAAGTCTCCGGAGTCCGTCCAGTCCATTTGGCTTTGACGAGAAATTCTCCCTGCCCCATCGTATATGGCTCTCCCAGTACGCACTACTCTTCCCTGGGAGGCAGTTTTTACTTTGTAAATGGTTCTACCGATCCCATCCCGATATTCCCGAGAAGCAAAATCAGGATCCCAAGTTCCGGACGGGAAAACGGTCTTCGCACTCAAAGGAAAATTAGGATCATAACTATAGATCGCAGATACCTTAGTTCCTTGATCTGTATCTACGCTGGACTTAGTAATCCTTCCAAAGGAATCATATTCAAAAATCGTTTTGTTTCCGTTCGGATCCGTTACCCGATTGGGAGCACCAAAAGAAGAAGTGTAGTTAATCTCGAATCTTGTCCTTAACCGGACAGAACCTCCGAAAGAAGTTTTTTCAACTACGAATTGTCTGAGTTCAGTATCATATTCGTATTCTGTTCCACGGGCAGGACTTGAGGAAGAATCTCTCTCGGAGAGAACATTTCCGAGAGAATCGTAACTTATATCTGTAATTTTAGGAGAAGCCGGGGCCAGTCCGCTTCCTGTATAAGAAACAACGCTCCGAATTTGATTTCCTTGGCCATCATAAGTAAATAAGGATGTTATCTCGTTCGCAGAACCGGACAAGGAAACGGACCGTTTTACCCTTGTCTGGTTAGTCGCGTTGATAGTTTCAAAATCCGTAATATTTGTTGTTTGAACGGAAGGATGAGCACCGTCAGAATAATGGTCCGTAAACATTTCCGTCTTTTTAGAAATATTATAACCGTTTAAAACGATCACCTGTTCCGTAGTTTTTGTCTTAGTTCCTTTTATGAAATTTTCAATGCGAGTAGGAACGACCAGATAACTAGCTTTCCCCGGACCGATTTCAATTTTTTTGATCTCATGGAATTTTTTAACGGAACCGTAGTCTTGGTTGTCCGAGCCGACTATATTGGATTCCTTCTCTGCACCGGCCAATGCACGATTCATTCTGAAATCAGCATAAGGAACGTTATTATATTTATGAACCGTTCTCTCCCCGTAAGGATTTTTTTGAACGAACCGAGAAAATCCAAAATAATCCGCTTCTCTTTTACCTTCGATAAAGGCAGAAAAAGCGTATCCGTCGGAATATTCGTAACTTTTAAAAGTCCTATTTCCAACACCGTCGTCTACGGTGATCTTTGTGCAGACCCTGTAATTTCCTGGCAGATCTGAAATGTCATCTTCTCCGGTATTATCGAATTTAGTGGAATTCTCATATTGTAATTCATACCATCCTCCGATCCCGTTCTTAACATTATTAATCACATCCGGAACGATTCCGTCGGACATCGCAAAATACCAATTAGGTTCTTTTAGATGAATAATCCCGATATCGGTCAACCCGTCCCCGTTATAGTCTCCCTGTATCCAGCGATACACATAAACTTTCGACATTAGATCCGGCCGATCCACGTTTTTAGAAACTACCGTCCCGCCTACCGGCAAGATCTTGTTCTGAAGAATGTCTATGAGTTTTCTTTCTCCATTGATCAAGACAACGGGATTTCCATTATGGTCGAAATCTCCTCCGAATCCGACAGCATCCGGAGTATATGCAGTTCTCGTAATATTTGTTCCGAGAGTTATTTTGAATCGGTAGAAGGTGAAACCTCCGTCGTTTCGATCTCCGATTACAATAGACTCGATCCCGGTTTCGGATAATAATCCGTAAGGAGTCCCTGCTTGGCTGATCGGATCATAATCGTTGCTGCTAATCGGAAACACAGGATTTCCGGCTAATAATTTGAATGAGATCGCACTCGAACCTATGGTTCCTAAATACCATTTTTGCGTAGGAAATCTTCTATCTACAAAAAGGATTTGGGCTTTTCCGTTTCCTAAAAAATCTCCCGAGAAAAAACTAAAATTTCTTCTCCCAAGTCGATTATTCGGATCTCCGTACTGAAATAATTCATACAAATAAGAAGGTAAAACATCACCGGTAACATTCAAATTCCTGGATCCTGCTGGACCACTGATATAAAATTTACCAGATCCCGTAGCGGATTGATCATCCAACACAAGAACGGATTTGGTTGCAGTCGAGTCGAAGTTATCGACTAAATAAACACCATCGTTCAAACTAAAGGACTCAATATTCGAATCAGTAAAACTTCCTAAATTAGAAGATGTAAATGAGTTCCCGGAACTGTGTTTTAAAACAAAGAATTGGTTTATATTTCCGTTCTTTTTATAAAATAAAATTTCGTCTTTCGCGCTCGTAGTATAACGATTTGTTTTTCCTCCAAATAGAAGTCGGATGCTTGGATCTTCCGGATTTAAACTAGTATATACTCTTTTTGTAAAGTTAGCTCCTTGTTTGAAATCAAATGCGCCGCTCTTTCTATCATAAATTAGAAGTTCCGGATTTGCAGAACAATCATCAGTCGTAAAACATCCGGCAAATGCCAGCTCCCCTCTATTCGGTGTAAAATTTCCATCGTACACATAATCCAGTAGAATTGTTTTTGTTTTAGATCCTACAGATAAGGCTGAAAATCCTTTGGTGAGTTTGACCTCATCTTTGGGCAGAGGAGTTTGCATGACCCTACTCTGATCGGGCCCGTAACTCATATCACTATAGATTCTATAACGAAATCCTGTTTTAGTTGCTTCCCCTATCCAAAACTTTCCGTCGCTTGCCGAGAAAAATCCTATATCTGTTTTTCCATCTCCATTAAAATCACCTTGCAGCCATCTGGTGATTTCCTTAAATTGGGGAACGTTGGACCAAACTCTAAAGTTGATCGTTCCATTTCCTGTTTCTCCCAAGGTCCATTCGCCGGAAGACCGATCGAATAAAAGAAAATCAGAAAGCCCATCTCCATTAAAATCGCCCGAAAAACGATCATTTCCGAATAATGCCTGTTCCGGTGCCGTAAAAATCTTATACAGTCGCCACTGGAGTTTAAAATACAAAGGATCACCTTTGTCTTCGTTGCGATGATTTTCTCCTACGATCCATTTTCCACTTCTGGAATCGTAGAGAGAGATATCGGTCCTGCCGTCCCCGTTGTAATCTCCAATCAGAAACTGAACATTACCCCTATTTAAACCTTCTTTGGTTACATCCGAAGTGGATTCACTGTCCAGATTTCCGTTCGGTGAATAATCTCCACGAAAAACGTTTTGGAATTTTTTGGAAAATTTTAGAAATTCAAAACTTCCCCCTTTGTTCAACATGAGGGTCCATTGGCCGGTCGGTTCGTCAAAAAGAACCGAATCGGAGAGTCCGTTCCCATCATAATCCCCGGGGAACCACTCCATACGGAATATATCAGGAATTCCGGACATCAACCTTCCATAATTACGAAATTGGAATACTCTCCCGTCATGCTCCGCTACTACGAACTCTCTTGTTTCAGGGAGATAAAAAGCGATATCAGCTCTTCCATCCCCATTATAGTCTCCGCTGACGTTTCCTTTAAAAAAGCGGATCTTTTCCGGTCCGACATAGTTCTTATAACGGTTTGCATAAATTTTGAATTTATAACCGCCTTCGCTGCTTCCCTCCGCTGCCCGCCAATTTCCGTTCTTAGGATTGAAGAACAAAAGGTCCGAAATCCCATCCCCGTTAAAATCACCTTCGAAATATTCCGTATCGTCCGGTAAGTCCTCCGGCTCGTTTGCAGCCTGGTTGATTAAATTTTGCCAAACCAATTTACGGGACGAAACCTGGTATTCGAATTCCGGTTTAGTCGTATGCCGACTGGACTCCACCGTCTTTAATATAGGTCTTCCGGAATCCGGAGAAATTCCATAGATCAAATCATAGTCCCAAAGTTTTTCCCCGTTCCAACCGACTTCAATACGTTCCAAGATCCGGTCCATCTTCATTAAAAAACCCGGAGTATTGGAAACGTAAGAGTCCTCCCTCGGTTTTGTGATAAATTTAACATACTGACGAGCCGAAATGCCAGTCCTGGAATTTCCAGTATATCTGATTTCTTTAATGTACAAATAATGCTTTTCGGAATACTGAGAAGTATCGTATTCCACTTGCATAAAATTTCCGTTTCTATCTTCTTGTCTGGAAAAATACCAACTATAAGTCCGATTGATCCGATTCGGATCGTAAATCCGATTGGACGCTGAATTGCCGTAGATCGTCTTAGAACCGGAAGAATCCAAAACTTCCCATATCCCTCCGGACTCTATATTCGTTAATTTTAATAATGTTGCGTTTTCGTCCGTGATTTCAGGCCGATACACTCCATTTTCATTCGAGGTGGACCCTGATTCCTTAATGAGTTTTTTTCCATTCCAAGAAAAAGTATCCCTGGAATCATAAAACAAAGCCCCGTATTCCGGCGTTCTCGAGATAGCCCCGAGCCCCAAATTCCAGCCGACACCGATCCAACCGTCGCTGCCAGTAGAAGAATAAGAGATCGCAAGATTCGGTTGAACGCCCGCTCTCCCTACAGGAACGGAAATAGGGTAAGAAAGAGAAACTGCTCCGTAATTATTCGGTTCCGGAGGGGAAATAAACAAAGCGCCGGATAACGGTTCCGCTTTTGTATTCGGGTCTTCGATTGTTTCGCTATGATTCGTACTAATCGAAAATAGATCGCTTCCTTCCGGTGCGGGAGCCGAGCCCGGAGAAGGAAACGATACTCCAGGGGGAAGTCCCCCTATCCTATCCCAGATCCGATCTAATATATTCGCGCCACCCCAGCAGGATGAAAATAAAAATAGAAATCCAATGAAAAAGGGAAAAGTGAAACGTACGTTTTTTTTACTTACGACACTTTTCTTTTTCATTCGTTTATTATTCCATACGATCGACATATACAGATAGCCAATACGAGTGAAATAATTTAATTAAAATCTAACTCTAGACCAAATGGTATAATCTCTTTCGATCAAAGGAGCGACGAAAAAGTTATTTAAACCGTATTGTAAGGCTCCCGGATTTAGAATATCAACGTTAAATCCGCGGATATTTTGTTGTGTCGCATCCTGGGACCACCAAGCCGCAAAACCGGAAGTTCCGTTTAACACTATGCCTGGACCGCTTTGATTTCCAAAATTTGTGGTGCTCAGGAAAAATTCTCCCGGTCCTTTTAATGCAAGAGCGGGAGAAAGAGTGATCGTTCTTCCACGAATCGTCTTTTTAGAAGATTCTTCATGTTCCCATAGGCTGATAATCGTATTATCATGTAGTGCAGTATATCTTGGCTTACGACTTTGCACTCCCGTAGATTTCGTGGATGATTCCATACTAAATGGAGTGCCGCCATACTGCAATGCTCCCTCAAGCATATCAACAACTCTTAAATACACACTTTTATTCCTTGTGCTTGAGTAGGATACGAGCCCCCAGTTTCCGGAAACTTGTAAATCTGCTTCTAAAACATTCGTATCTAATGTAAAGTTGCCGGGGCCTAAAAGAGCTCCTCCTAAAATCGATGGGCTAATATCGTGGACAGCCATCCCTCTCCCAATAAGAGCATTATCTGATCTTTTCCAAATAGAAAGAGCGCTTTGATCGGTCGCCTTGACCCAAAAATTCCAAATAAAGCCTCCACCAGGGTGAAAAATTACGAGCTTTGGCGGACCTATAGCAAGTCCTGTATTACAATCATACATCGATGTATTAATTACGTACCAACGATCCACCCAGTTACTATAGACGTATCCGACTACAACTCGATCCCCTCCTCCCCCGTCAGCATCTATATAAGGTAAATTACCTCCCCCGGTAGAAGTTATAAAATTGGAACCGACAGCTGTTATAGCTCCTGAGCTTAGATCAAAAAGTTGACCGCGTATGGAATACGCGTTAGGAAAACCGTTGATCCAAAAAACGAATGCCCTATTCAAGCCCATAGCGAGTGCAAAATTTGCAGTTCCGCTAGATAATCTTGTCGTAACAAGCTGCTCTGTACCGATTGCTGCAAAACTGGTCATGTCCCTAGCAGCTATCACAATGTTTGCATTGTTCTCCCAGGCGATTACCGCTCTTCCATTCAATACTTTTAATTTGAATCGCCCGGTAACGGAATTATTTACCGAATTGATTTGAAAAGAAGTAGTTGCGCCCGGAGGAGGAGATCCGGTCGAAATTTGATAAAATTTACCGCGTAAATTGCTGTCTTGCTTCCAAACGGCGAGCGCAATATCACCTTGCGAGACTGTTTTAGGTTCGGAAAGCGTAGTAACACCTACGTTTTCGTTTATTAAATAATCATTATTACTTGATTCTAAACGATAGGATTTCCCGCTAGCGACAGGTAATCTAAGAAGTCCGTTTGCAAGGAATCCTTGGAAATTTCCTCCATCTGCCCATGAATTCCAAGCAGCCACTCCTTGGTTAAATACGCCCATCCAATTCACCGCATTATAATCAGGAGTGAAGCCCAGACAAGCCGCAGGATGAAACATGTTGTTTACCGTATTGCAATTTACCGCATTCGTCGATAAGAATGGAGTATTAAATTGAGCAGCATTATAATTGCCCGCTTGAAAATTCGTATTTACATGCGTAGTCCATTCCGTATAAAAACCGTTATCTACAGCCAAGCGAACATCTGGTCCTGTTAAATTTCCGTTAATATAAACTCTAGTCGTTTTCTTCTTAATGTCGGGACGGATCGCAGTATCCACATTAACCGTATAAACTCCTTCCGAATCGACGGTAGGTGCAGGTCCAACGATTGTATAAGGTGTAGAATCGCCTTCTATCTGTATAATATCCCCTAATTCCATAATACCGCTAAGATTAGCTACTTGAATAGAAAAACTTCCTGTAACCGTAGGAGCTCCTAACTCTCCGCGCATTTTCTTAACTTCCGTATAAGGAAGAGGCCAAACTGTATTTCTATACGCAGTATTCAAAGAAGGGCGCAAATACAAATCTATAATTGTATTATTAATATCTAATGAAGAATGTAAATTAGGAAGTCTTAAACAGATCGTAAATGTCTGTTCGGCCAATCTGTAGGTCTTTCCGCAGGATTCGATTTTATAATTATCGTTTCCGATCGGGAGAATTCCTTTTTCGATATGGATCCAGTCCGTTCTTGTTCCGCCTAAACTCATACTAATCTCAAAATCAGCAGCTTGAGTAATATCGTATAAATTAGAAGTTACCGGCCTATTTAGATCGTATTTAAAGTCCCAGAAATATTGGAATGCTCCTGCATTCTCGGGAAGACCAAAATTAGGTTTTAGATACCTTGTTTTATCCAGCTTAATGTTGAGTTCGATTTGTTCCCCAAAACCGGCGGAACCTAGGTAAGTGGATTTAGTCGCAGGATAATAAGGATTCTCACCCAAGGCAGGCAGATCCCAGGCAGTGTTCATTTTAAAAGAAGCATTTGTGACGAGAGGATTAGTACCGAAATACTCCTCTTGTTTAATAAAATCTTTTACGGAAATATAAACTATATCGAAATAATCTCCAGCCCAAACGATAGAGTCCGTCCCTTTGAGCATCGGGGCTTTCCTAGGACTTGTAGGATCGAAATAACGAATTGCCTGACCGTCCTTAAAGTATTCAGTGAATTCGTAATATTTACCGTTAGAAAAAATTGTCCAAACTCCGGCGGCATTTTTTTGCTCCTCCGTCCAAGAGGAAAATGGACGTTGTGCGCAAGCCGTTCTACTTACTCCATCAGAACCTGTAGAAGTAACCATATCGCAAGGAATCGTATTTTCAACACCGCCGATCGATTTAATTCCTTTTATATGAGTTCTGGATTGTGCAAGCGCAGGGGCAAACTCGGAAAAATCGACTATATAATCTTGATATTTTATTTCTATTCCGGAACATGCGATCCGACTCAAAACTTTTTGCAGTGTGATACCTGGGGATAAAGTCGAAGCGGAGGCAGTAGTACATGGATCCGCATTTCCCGGAGTATCAAAAGCAGCCACTCTAAAAGACTCTCTAATATTCGGCCCGTAAATCTTTACAAGCCCCGTACGTCCTTTTGCATTCTCCTCTACTATTTTTAAATTATCGCCTGTAAAGTTAAGAAGCGCAGATCTATAATTGGAATCGGCGACATGAGTCATTTCGTAATCGACAATGAAAATTTTAGGATTATATCCGGCCGTAATAGCCTTCTCAACTTCCACCCTATTGAGCTTATTTACTTCAATCACATAAGGACCGAATTCAGAACCACCGTAAACTTCCACTTCGAAAGGACTATAATCCTGGTTGAGAAGTTTAAAACTTGTGACAGGAATTAAATCTCCATCTCCCGTTTCGAACATTAAAGAACAAAGTATGTTTTTAAGTTTAACAGGCATATTTACCGACTGGTTTTTAATATATAATGCAGCTCTTACATAACCTGCATCTGCATCCACCTTTGAAGTGGTGTTGATTTTAGAAGTTTTTTCCGATCGATATTTTCTGGCTTTCTTTCCAGTGGCCTCCGATTTCAAACTCCACGCGTCGCGATCCAGATCGTTCTTAAAAGGTTTATCTCTCCATTTGGTGGTTTCTACGCTGATCGAATTGGCAACATTGTAACTATTCGAACTACTCGTGCCGTAAGATAATCCTAGCTGAGGACCAATACTAGAAGCGCCGATACTCGCTCCAT
This sequence comes from Leptospira sp. B5-022, assembly GCF_000347035.1. Classification (GTDB taxonomy): domain Bacteria; phylum Spirochaetota; class Leptospiria; order Leptospirales; family Leptospiraceae; genus Leptospira_B; species Leptospira_B cinconiae. The sequence goes on along the minus strand of NZ_ANIJ01000023.1, from coordinate 59,559 downwards.
AATTACTGCTGCTTCCTGTAGATTGCCCCAAAGAAAGAGAACTTGAAAATTTATCAACATACTGAACCGTTCTAAGGTTCACTTCCTTTTGGTGGATTTTTTCGGAGCCATTCACTTTTGTAGATTCGAAATCATCGGAGTTGATCTCGCTTATAATTTCGTCCTGCACTCCGACGGAATTTTCTTGGATTTCGATCTTCATAGTCACCGGAGGGGCGATAACTGTGTCTATATCCGGATAATCTGCCACCCAAATATTGGTAGTGGTTTCATGAATATTTAAAATTCCGTCTCCATCAAAATCATTTAAGATAGTAGTGCCTGTTGGATCAATTGTGCCACCTAATGCCTGCGCACTTACTTTCGTTCCCGGAGGCAGTAAGAATAAATTATTAACAGGTGTAACAACTCCTGGGGCACCGGTTCCTCCCTTGTCCACAACCAGGGGAACTTTCTGAGTAACTAACCAGGTCGCCCGAGAGAGATTTACATCCCTACTACTGAATCCCCAATCACCTAAGCAGGAAAAAAAGGTAAGAACTAAGATTAAAACGAATCCGATCCCAAAAACATTCCGATTTACTAAACTTTTCATTCACTTCCTCCCTATTTTCGCATGACTTCGTCCAAACCCATACAAACCAAAGAATGACAGGTTTAAAATCTAACCATTACCCGCATAATGATAATAGTTATTTATGAAATATGAATATAGATAGAGATAATCCATCTACACACATCTCAAAGTCAGATATGGAAACTTATTATTGCTCCATCTTTTCTCCGTCACTTAAGGGAAAGAATTTCGCTTAGTAAAGAATAAATCTTGGAACCTTTTTGGAAAAAGTGAAAATTAATCATATCCCAAATGGGATAAGCAAATAAAGTTAATATTATATTTATTTTATATACTTATTGGCCGTAATAACAAATTATATTTCTCATTGATAATTAAGTATTCATAATATATTAATTAAATAATATTTATATTTTCAGAAACTCCTTCCCTACCATCCGCTGTATAAATTACTCCTTTCTTCCTATTGATATTTCGATAGTCCGAATACGATTCTGCTTTCTGTTCCAGAGACTATTTATATAAAACCACTCGGATTCTGTTTCTATCGTTGCTCCAATAACAATTTTCTCCCAATACTGCCAAATTGACAGCAATGAAGATTTTCAAACGTTTCTCCTTCCTCATTAGTTTTTGCTATATAATTTACCAGTAGTATATTATTTAATGTCTAATAGTATATTAATTAACGAGGTAGGAACTCATGCAAAAAGTATTGGTAACGGGTGCAAATGGACACTTAGGTTTTTCTTTAGTAAAACTTCTTCAAGAAAGAGGTTATGAAGTAACGGCTGCGGTCCGAGATTCGAATGATGCAAAGAAGACAGCCAACCTGAAAAAGTTAGGAGTGAAACTGGTCTCCGCGGATTTGGGAGATAGAGAATCTCTTCGCAAGGTTCTCCAAGGACAGGATGGTCTGTTTCAAGTAGCAGCAGCGTTCAACCTGACAGCTAAAGATCCGTGGAAAGAAGTAGTGGAACCGAATATTAACGGAACCAGAAATATTCTGGAAGAAGCCTATAAAGCGGGGATTAAAAAGATCATTTATACTTCCAGCATTGCAGCAGTGGGCACAATTGCAGAAGGAGAACCTCCTCTGAATGAATCCGCTTGGAATGATTCAGCGAAAGAACCTTATGCAATATCCAAGACCAAATCCGAAAAACTGGCCTGGGAACTTTCGAAACAATTGGGCTTAAACTTAGTGACTGTCCTACCTGGTACCATTTTGGGTCCCCAGTTCACTCAACCAACTTCTTCTTTAAAGCTAATCCAAGACATCCTAAAAGGACAACTTCCTTTCGCACCGAAGATGACTTTCTCCTATGTGGATGTGAGAGATGTTGCGATGGCGCATATCCTTGCCTATGAAAATCCCTCCGCACAAGGAAGATATATCGCAACCGGGGAAACTTTTTCCGTTTCTCAAATTTGCAAACTAGTTAAGGAGATCCATCCAAAGGCAAAAACGACCGGAAAGGAACTTCCTTCTTTTATCGTTCGTATCATGCCTTATCTGGATGCTTTCAAACATGCAGTCACAGGTTTGGATAGACAGATCAACTCGGAGATAGTGCAAGATTATCTCCAAAGAAAACAGGAGTACGATTCGGATCGATTAGCAAAGGAATTCCAATGGAAGCCTATGCCTATCAAAAAATCTCTGCAAGAGACAGTTGACTGGATGTTGTCGGGTGCCGTATAGTTTCCTGAGAGTGGATAAAAAAAGAGCCAGAAGGCCGGAAGAAAAAGAGATCCGAAAGCAGTCCATTGTGGCTGCTTTGCGGAAGCTTCTGGTGAAACAAAAACATCCGCTGCCCAGCACCCAGGAGATTGCGGAGGCCGCAGGAGTCACAAAGGGTGTGATCTATTTTTATTTCAAAACGAGAGAAGAAATTTTTCTTACTCTTCATTTACAGGAAACGGAATTATTTTTTAAGGAAATGGCGGAGTTACTACAAGGCCCCGAATATTCTTTAGCGAAACTAAAGGAGAAGATCATTCATCAGTTTTCCAAAAACGAAACTTTCATGTTTGTAGGCCTTATAATACCCGGAATTTTAGAAAGTAATGTGGACCGTGCCTTTTTATACGAATTCAAAAAGAACACTTCCGATGGAATGGACGAACTGGCAAGAATCTGGCTTTCCAGAGAAACCGGACTTACGATCTCGAATGCCAGAAAATTTATATTACGTTTTTATTTTTTAGCATTGATGCTTTGGCAGCATCACAATCCTCCCAAAGAAGTAAAAGAGGCATTCCGAAATAAGAACCTTTGGCTCTTAGAAGGAGATTTGGATCAGGTATTTTCCGAGTCCTTTGATTGGTTATGGAAAGGAATGAATTCTTAAAGAAAAGACCGGCAACGTGCTGACCAAGGAAATTCCGCCACGCCACCGATCCGAGTTAATTCGCTTTCTATTTCGTACAAAGCTCCGCAGGAGGTTTCTCCCCACTGGCAAATGCGATTGCACAAGCCTCTGCTTTTTAGCAGGATCTAATTTATTCCACTCAGCCCTCGCATCTTCCACATTTGTAGAGGTAGGAGACCAAGGCGGAGGGTTATTTGCCATGGCTTGCCCGGTCGCAACTACGATAAATCAAAGTTTAATAAAGTTATTCATAGCCCCCTTATCATCAACGGTGTTAAACGGATTTAGATCATCAAGATCCGAACAAGAAGTACTATCAAAACTAACGCTAAGCACCAACAATACAGACACAAAAATTCTTAACTTAGCTAATATCTCGCTTTTTTTCGAATAAAAAGCGACCCCAACTCCAAAGCAAATGAATTTGTTTATTTTTTACAAAAATAATTTTTATCCCAAATTGTATATAAGTAATACGTTATATACCAAATTACATACTCAATTTTACCGCAACAAAATCGAACAAACCAATAAGAACAAAATTTTTAGAATATTATTAGTACACAATAAAGGAGGGCGATCTATCTTCCGGAAATCCCTGAATGTTCCCAGAGAATCCTTTTGATCTCTATAATCGTAGGCATGTAATCTTGGACAGAATGATCCGAATCGATCAGGATTTCGGACTCGGCCCCGTCCAAATGAGAGCTATCGTAAGATATTACGGAATCGTTGATCCATTCCAAATCCCTAAACTTAGAATTCCCTATAATAGAATGGAACGGAACTTCCGGTTTTAATTCTCCGGTTACCTTCATGAATAAGCTGTTCGGAGAAAGCCCATCCACTCCATAGGTTTCCGGAAGAATGGACTCTTCCTCGGAGTCTAAGGTTAAAAACTTATAAACTTTTCCTATATTATTAAGAGCACCTTTAGGAAGAACGAACAAGATCCTAGCGATAGAAGCCAAAAATCCTTCGGCAAGATTGGAACCTCTATGAGGTGTAGCTATAAATACTACCCTTTTCACAAAAGGTAATGGTTTAAAATCGAATACTCGTCGAACCTCTTCCTTGGATTCGGAATTCAAAGAATCGAATTTTTCGGGGGGAACGTTAGCAACTTTCATCCAATCTTCTTTTTTACTTCTGGTCACCGTCAGCTTGGAAAGAAGTCCACCCATACTATGACCTACGATCATCATCTTATCAAAAGAGGAATCTACTTCCTTTGGATCGTACGTCTTTCGCAGGTCTCGAAGTGTATCCCTAAAATCCGCCGCGGAAAAGGTGATCGGATTTCCCGTAGGATACCAGTAGACCCAAAATTGGTAATTGTCCTTGATCTTAGGATCCGCTAAAAGTTCGTTAATCATGGGAAACCATATAAATGGAGAAGAAGCAAGACCGTGCACAAACACCACAGGTATCTTTCCTTTTCTATAAGGATAGACCAGATAAAGCCCCTTTCGTTGCAAGGCTTCCTCTCCGTCAAACTTAGCGAAAAATCCGTCCCTCTTTTCCGCTCCCGATAACATATATGCAAGCGGAGTGGTTGTATCGCTCTCCATCGGCAGATCTAATCCGGAAAATTGGACCCGGTCCCTATGAACCGGATCATACAGATGTATGATCGCCTTCAGATTTAAATTACGATTTTCTAAATAAGATTCTTCCAATGTTACAAGAGCCGTTCCGGGATAAGCCTGGCCTACGCCCGCTACGAATTCGTATTTTCTTCTTTCGATAGGTTCTTTTTCGGGATGTTTTCGGATGAGAATTAAAGGAGTTCCTATCCCGAATTTACTGATTTGATTGGAAAATCCTCCGTTCTTATAATCGTAAGCGACTTCTACTTCCAAAAAATTTTTTGGCGTCCAAGCGGTATCCACTTCCGCTTTAGTCATGGAAAGAGTTCCTCTTATGAGCGGAAGACTTAAGTCCGTTAGATTGGCAAGTTTTCTATTCTTTTTGGCAAATCGAACTAATTGTGCGAGTGATCTATTGTATGTTTCAAGTGCAAACCTAAATTCCATTGAGAAAGGATCCGCAGCCGGGATCGCCTTCTTATCGAATAAATATGTATAGGAGTACACTAAAGAAGAAGCGAACATTCTTGCAAACATTGGATCTTCCAGATCCAGGTCCGATCCGGCATGATAACATAATTCGGACAGATAATACGCAAGTTCTCTGGTTTTTATCGCCACTAAACGATTGTCCAAATCGTAGATGACTACCTGCGGAGTTTCTTGGTATCTTTTGTATAGATCGTTACTTTTTAAAAAACGAGTCGTGATCAGACTTAAATTTTTGGAAGAGATCGCGTTTTCACGAACAGTACGAATCTGTTCGTATTTTGAATAGGAAATTGTGGAATATGTTGCCGTTGTACATTGGAAGAAGAAAGCAAGGCCTAGAATGAAAAACTTTTGCAAAACGTTTTTTTTCGTACGGAGAACACGGAGGCCACCGAGGTTAAAGGAGTTACGAAAAGTTTTACCCATGTGACCTAACTCCGTGTTCTTTTTGAACTCTGTTCGAACTCTCTTAAGGATTCAAACAGTAATTTTGGAAATCTTTTTTGTTTTGAGTTTGCAATAAGGAGCAGAATGCTGCCCTGTTTGTATCGGATAAAGAAGCGACTTTTGTTTTTACTTCCAGATTTTCTACGGTCAAATTTCCGTTATTACCTCTATTTGAAGCAATCGCTATCAATACCAAAAGGTCATGAAACTCTTCTCTTTCTTCCTCGTCGTCATCCACAAACCAGGTGAGGATCGGAACATCGTCCATCCAAGAACAGGATATTGCGGATATAGAAGTAACCACAGCCAATAGCATAATAATGAGTGTTCTTTGTATCATCTCTCTAATTTCTCCGCGAGGAACTTAAAACTTTCCTGTCGATTTGTAAAGCAGATTTAAAACTAGATCCGTGTTAGGCGCAGAGTTTTAAGAGACACTGAGAATTTTTGCGCAAAGTCGCAAGCGCGACAGAGTTTTATTTAATCGGTGCTAGATCCGCGAGAGTGAGATCTTCGATCGTGTGTGGGTAACCTTCCCGATCGTTATAAAGAACGGACACCTTGTCTCCGTTGATTTCCTGGATCTCTACTTGAGCGCCGGTAAGTACGATCACTCCTTTTAAAAGAAAACTTCTTTTGATCAGTTTAGCTTTATCACCCGGCTTCATGTTTCTCCATATAGATATCTTTTCCTTCCTTCTTCATGGAAGAGAAAATATGTATTTGTCTTTGGTCCACTCGAGTGCCTATATCGTAGACTGCATCGGTAAAGTCCGCACCTTCGATCTTGGCTCCTGCAAGTTTTGCCCAGCGTAGATCCACACCTTTTAGATTGGCGCCTGTTAGGTCCGCTCCATTCAAGAATGCACCACGAAGTCGTGCTCCTTCGAAATTAGCACCCGAAAAATTACAATTGGTTAAGAATGCATTATTTAGATTCGCTCCGGAAAAATCCACGCCATGTAAATCTTCTTTTTCTAATATGATAGAAGATAGATCCTCTCCTCTTAGGTTTCCTTTTTGGGAGAGTATTTCTTTTGCTTTGGCAGCAGTAATCCTTCTTTCCTTCGGGACTCCCGCTCCGGTTTCGTAATCATGGATCGCTTGTTGGAGAGCAGCTACTGCAGATTCAGGATAATTTTTTCTGCGTTCCGGGAACTCGAATTGTTTTTCAACGTCGTCTACAGTGACGTTTTTTAGTTCGTCTATGGATTTTCCTTTTGCGATCTCTGTGGCCATTGCAAGTGCAACGATCCCGAACCCACAACCAGTGGTAGTATAACTTGCGTCGGTGACTTTTCTGTTTTCGTCTATCTTGAGATAAATACGATACCCGTCTCCACAACCAACGTTCCGATAATTGGAAACCACGGTTGCATCTTCCATTTCTCTATAGTTCAACCTTTGGTCGTTGATCTCTTTGTATCTGTTAAAATCCATTACTGACATGATGATTGCCTTTCTTAGATTAGACTTTGTTGATAGCGCAGGAAAGCACTTTTAGGAAGGAAGATTTCTTTTTTGTCCGCGTCAGGGATCCGAAGAGTGCGTAGCAGTCGCGAAGCGACCGGAGCGCAAGCGCAGCCCGGAGAAGCCCGACCTTCGCACTAAGTGCGAAGGGGACGCCCCCTTCGCAGCGACCCTTTTGAGCGACCCGTAGGGAGCGAAAAACCCGAAGGGTTGCCGAACGGAAGGAGGCAAAATTTTTGCCGGACTCGATACGCTTGAATGAAAACCCCTTGGAACGAGAAGACGACTGCTGAAGGCAAGTTGGTGCTATCGATAGATAGCAAACCACCTTGCACTCGAATCTCTCCCAAAGTCGATTAGGAGATTTTGTATTTTTTCTTGAACTTGTCCACTCGACCGGTTGTATCCAGAATTTTGGATTTTCCGGTGAAGTATGGGTGGCAGTTGGAGCAAATTTCCACGTGGATGTCTCCGACCGTAGTGCGAGTCTCGTAAACTGCCCCACAAGCGCAGCGAATTTTGGCGTCAGCGTATTTAGGATGGATGTCTGTTTTCATGTTGTCCCCTTTTCCAAAGCCTATTGGGCGTTCATGCTACCCAAGAAAGCCTCGTTAGTCTTAGACTGCCTCATCTTCTCGAGTAATAATTCCATGCTTTCTGTGATGCTCATGGGAGAAAGCACTTTTCGGAGAACAAAGACCTTCTGAAGGGTTTCCTTAGGTAGTAGAAGTTCTTCCTTCCTGGTTCCGGACTTATTGATATCAATTGCCGGGAAAATCCGCTTGTCGGAGAGTTTTCTGTCCAGGTGGATTTCCATATTACCGGTACCTTTGAATTCTTCGAAGATGACCTCGTCCATTTTGGATCCGGTATCCACGAGCGCCGTTGCGATGATCGTGAGAGATCCACCCTCTTCGATATTTCGAGCGGCACCAAAGAATCGTTTCGGTTTGTGAAGTGCGTTTGAGTCCACACCTCCGGAGAGTATTTTTCCGGAAGTCGGAATGACCTGGTTATAAGCGCGAGCTAAACGGGTGATGGAGTCGAGTAGAATGACCACATCTCTTCCATGTTCCACAAGACGTTTTGCCTTTTCGATCACCATCTCCGCAACTTGTACGTGGCGGGTAGCAGGTTCGTCGAATGTCGAGCTGACCACTTCACCTCTTACATTACGGGCCATATCGGTCACTTCTTCCGGACGCTCGTCAATGAGTAGAACGATCAAAGTAACTTCTGGGTGATTGCTTGTGATCGCATTGGCTACGTTTTGCATCAGGATCGTTTTACCTGTTCTAGGTGGCGCAACAATCAGTGCTCTTTGTCCTTTTCCGATCGGACACATTAGATCTACGATCCTTGTATCGAGTTGAGAAGGATCATGTTCCATTCTCAATCTTTCGTTCGGATATAGCGGAGTTAAGTTGTCGAATAACGCACGTTTGCTTGCTACGTCCGGTGTATAACCGTTTACGGTTTCTACACGGAGCATCGCGAAGAATCTTTCGGATTCTTTCGGTGGACGGATCTGACCTTCTACAGTGTCTCCGGTCCTGAGCCCGAATAATTTGATCTGAGAAGGAGACACATAAATATCGTCCGGTCCCGGAACATAGTTATAATCGGGAGACCTTAGGAAACCGTATCCATCGGGTAATCTTTCCATTACCCCCGCTGCATGGACCTGTCCTTCTCTCTCTGCTTGGGCCTGTAGGATGGCGAATATTAAGTTTTGCTTTTTTAGTCCGCCTGTATTCTCTACGCCAAGGTTTTTAGCGACTTCGATCAGTTCCGCAATGGATGTTTTTTTGAGCGCTACTAGATCTATAGGAGCGGGCGTAGGTCCCTCATAGGAACCCCGACGTCTTTTTCGGGAACGAATCTCCGCCGTTTCCGGATCATCTTCCGGTAAATTCGGTTCTTCTTCGTTTGTATCGTTGGAAGAGTCGTTATTGTTGTTTTGATAGTTGTTTCGGGGCTTGGAGTCTCGTCTTGGGTTAGCCATGGAATACCGTTATTGGATTTGGAAGGAGAACCTTCCTGTATTCATTTTTATTCGATTAAGAGCGGGTTTTGAAGGGTCCGGGTAGTCGGTTCTTTTTTAAGCGACCGGGGAATCCCTTATTTTTTCAAACGAACGATCTGCTCGGAAGAGAGGAAAGGGTCGGCTCTTAATGTGGACTATTTCCAGATTACAGGCTCTGTCAAGGATTTTATTTTTGCTTTGTCCTTTTTTTAGACGCGGATTTTTTCTTCGAACTTACCGACTTTTTTTTAGAAGCCGGTTTAGTTTTGGATTCCGCGATTGCAGGTTTGTTTGTTTGTGGAACAGTCTTCTTGGTCGAAGTTTGTTTACCGGTTTTTTTCCTAGGAATCGGCTGGTCCTTATTCAATTTAAACCTACCCGTTAGATCCAAAAACTTAATTCTATTTTGTAATGTGGTTCTTGGTACTCCCAGATCCAAAGCTGCATGGGAAACGTTCTCTTGGTTTCTTTTGAGTGTATGGTAAATATAACTTCCTTCCACTTCCTTTAATACGGTCTCTAGAGGAAGTTTTTGATTGAACGCTTCCGTAACGGAAGGGAATTCCATCCCTTCTCCGTCTTGGCTGTTTAGTTTTGCGGAAGCCGGGGAGAAATGATACAGATAACCCAGAGGTTTTCCTTTTTGTTTTAGGATAGATACTCTAACGATGGAATCCAGATCGGGAAGAAATGTCTGAACGGAAAGTCTACCTTCTTCCAATCTTAACTCGTGGGTCTTGAGATAATTTCCCAGTAGGTCTTTGGACATTTCTTTCAGAAGTTTTTCCGCCTGAAGAATACTGTCTCTAAACCATTTTTTGACCAGTATCTCTTTTTCGAACGTTTCGTTATAAAATACGGTATGTCCATCCAGGTCTGTAGCAATCAGTCCATCCGGAAAGTTTTGGAGAAGTACTTCCATAAACCACTGGTTTTGTTTCTCTTTTTCTTCTTCCGTTTTTTGCGGAGAAGGTTTTGGTTTTTCCGTCTCCTTTGCCATCCAAGACGATCTACTCAGTTCTGCGAGAAACCTGGGCTTGTCCCAGTCTTCTAATTTTTCTCCCAAGGGACCTAGAACAGGTATTGCCCTTTGTTTTTGGAAAAATGCAAGAACGGTTTCCGGAATTTCTCGGATAAGAAACTCTTCAGGGATCCTTTCGAACTCCCTTTCGGAAGCGCTTAAGTCCGCAAGTTCCATTAAAACTCTTTCTTTAGGGAGTAATCCTAGTATACCTTTTCCTTCTTCCCAAACAGGTAAATGACTGGCAGGGCTATAGAGAAAAAATTTATATAAAACTTCGATTCTCATTGGAAGAAGGAGGATAATTTTCCTCCCGAATGACTTCTTTTGAAGCCTAACCGAGAAAATTCCTCTACTTTTTTCTGCGCTTAGGATAGTTTTTTTGATTTGAGACTATTACTTAATGAGGCGGTCTGCAGCTTTGCGGTATTCTTCGGGATAAGGAAGTTTGGATACTTTCAAGCTGGAAAGGGAGTATTTTAAAGATCTCTTATATAGAACTAATGCGTAAAGATGATTGCCATCTCGACGGAATTTATTTCCGGAAAGCCATTCCTCTCTTGCCATTCTAAAGTAATCGTTTGCCTTCTCTTCTTCCTTGGCGGTAAGCGGATGACGATCTTCGGATTCCATTTTTAAAAAACGGGATTCTTTTGCCACATGTTGGAGTAATTTATCGGAAGAAGTTTCCGCAAATTCGGACCAACGTTTCATGGATTCAGGCAACGCTCTTTCGAGCAACGCTAGGCTATCCGTCTTTTCCTGAATACTTCCCGCTTTGGAAGCGGAGTTCAGGTCTGCGGAATAATTTTCTATTTTTTGCAGATCTTTTTTGAGTTCCGAAGATTCGAAAGAATTTCCGATCTCTCTTAGTATCCTAACTTTCGAATCCACTGATTTTTTTCTTTCTCTGAATCCTTGTGTGGACTGAGAAGAATAGATCCTTCCTGCCAGAATTGTAGCCGCGAGTACGGAAAATACTACCAGCCATTTCCAAAACCCCCTTCCCTTTACTCTCAGGGAAATGATCTCGGCAGGAGTCGGAAGATCCATTAGTTGCTCCCTCCTTGCGGAGGAACCGGAGGTAGCGCTTCTTTTTTGTTGATATCGTCCACCCGGATCTCTTCATTACTTTTTTCTAAAAAAGAAACTCTTCCATTCGTGATAAAACTATAATTATCGTCGTGGACTTCCAGTATATCTACCGGATTGTCCTTTCCTTCTCCGGGAGGAGCGATCTTTTGGCTGAGTAATTCGTTATCTATATAATCGATAAGTGTGTTTCTGATACGATCGTAATCCGAAATATTTTCTTTTTCCGCGATATTTCTGACCTCGTCCAGGTTCACGAACTGGAATTCACGCTTATCGTCATTCGGAGTTTTAGATGCGATCATTGCAAGAAGTGCGAATCTTCTGGCCCTTCTTGCGATCTTGATCCCTTCTCCGAAAAGGACCAGCTTCACTCTGAATTGGTACGGAGAAGAATTATAAGCGCTGGTAAAATTGTCCTCCGAAGATTTCAGATCTCGGAAACCAAGCTTCAATAAATGTTGTGCGATCTTATCGTTGGAACGAATGATCATCGGAGAAGCGGCTTCCAAAAGAATACGAGCGGTTTTGATATAATTCTCGTGAACTACCTGGAAAATATCTTTCATTTCCCCTTGGGCGGATTTCAGGTTTTTATAAGATAAACTGTAATTACTTTGGAAATACCACATATTTCCGTTGAAGTCCGCTTGGTTTGCCTTTTTGAAGGATCTATAATTGTCCAAAGTATTCAATTTTTTGAAAAGTTCTTCCTGCCCACCGGTCGTTGTCTTTTGTCCCGATTGGGCATTCTCCGCAGCGGTTGCCACTCCTGCCTGGGATTTAGGTCCCGCACCTTCTTCCAACGGTGGTGCAAGATTACTCACACAAATATTGATGAACTTTATATTTATTTTATTCTCATCTATCAGGATCGCGAGATTTGTCTGGTCGGGAGAAACGGCGTAAGTCCTATCCGTGAAAAAAATCGGCGTCGCAGCGAATAATAAAAGAAGAATGCGTGTATATTTCGAACCCATAGCTTTCCCTACTAGTAGTCTATCGGCAGGGTCTCGAAATGTATATTCTCTTTTTTTGAGGAATTAAGTCAGGTTTTTTGGTTCGCACAGAGATTAAGGTTCGCACGGAGGCCACGGAGATCACAGAGGATTTGGCGGTTCCTACATGAAAGAAACCCCTCCGTGTTCTCTGTGAGCTCTGTGCGAAATTTTGATAAAATTAAAGAGAACTAATCCGGCGGATTGCTTCGATTACGTCGTCTTTTTTGCCAAAGGCGGAAAGTCTGAAGTAACCCTCTCCAGCCGGTCCAAAACCTGAGCCTGGAGTTCCTACCACCTGGGCCTTATCCAATAAATGGTCGAAGAAGTCCCATGAGCTGAGATTATTCGGGGTTTTGAGCCAGATATAAGGCGCGTTCACCCCGCCGAATACTTCGTAACCCGCCTTGATCAATCCTTCTCGGATGAGTTTGGCATTACTCATATAAGTATCGATACTTGCGCGGATCTCTTTTTTGCCCTGAGGAGAGTAGATTGCCTCTGCCGCTTTTTGAGTCACATAAGAAACACCGTTGAACTTGGTAGTATGTCTTCTGCTCCAAAGTTGTCCGATCGAAACTTCCTGACCGTCTTTTGTTTTTCCCTTTAATTCTTTAGGAATTACGATATAAGCGCAACGAAGTCCGGTAAATCCTGCGGTTTTGGAGAAGGAGCGAAATTCTATCGCGACCTCTTTAGCTCCTTCTACCTCGTAAATGGATCTTGGAACTCCCGGTTCGGAAATGAATGCCTCGTATGCGGAATCGTAGAGTATAATACTATTATTCTTTTTCGCGTATTCCACCCAAGCTTTGAGAGATTCTTTAGAAGCAACTGTTCCGGTGGGATTATTCGGAAAACATAAATAGATCAGATCCGGTCTTTCTTTCGGGAAATCAGGCTGGAATCCATTTTCTTTAGTGGAAGGCATATAGATCAGGTTAGCATATCTTCCGTCAGGTCCAGCTTCTCCCGTTCTTCCTGCCATTACGTTTGTATCAACATACACAGGGTATACAGGATCACCGATCGCGATTTTTGCGTCCCCAGAGAATATTTCCTGGATATTTCCGCAGTCACATTTGGATCCGTCGGATACAAAAATTTCGCTCTCGTCCAGTTTTACACCAAGAGGAGCGTAATCATTATCCGCAATTGCTTTGAGTAAGAAAGAATATCCCTGCTCCGGTCCGTATCCATGGAATCCTTCCGGAGTTCCCATTTCTTTCGATGCAGAAACAAGCGCATCCACAACGGCAGGAGCCAAAGGAAGAGTAACGTCACCGATCCCTAATCGGATGATCTTCGCGTTAGGATGTTTTTCTGAATAAACTTTTACTCTTCTTGCTATCTCCGGGAAAAGGTACCCGGCTTTTAATTTCAGATAATTTTCGTTTATATTCGCCATTGAATTATTCGTAATCCTCGTCTATGTTTTGGATCGGTTTGCGTCCCGCAAAACCCTCGTCGTATCCGTGTTCGAAAAGAAGATCCTCTTCTCCCAGATGCCAACAATAATAACCTTTTCCGTTGTCGAAGTCCACGAGCCAAAGCCCTTTGACCTCTATACCAAGTTCTCGGATCTTTCCGGACCATTCCACCAGAAGTTCTTCCACTTTGGTCTCTCTGGCTTCTTGTTCATTCTCCTGGTATAATCCGTTTTTCAGTTCTTGGTGAACCTTTCCCACGGTTTCGTAAAATTCTTCCGTGATGGATCGGACATAGGGAAGGATTTTACGAGCTTCTTCATATGTCCAGATCTTACGTTCCATTCCACTCCGTTTAAAAACGAACGCCCAACGAAAGGCAGAGTAATGTCATTCTGCTCACCACTCCGTATTTTGCCTGACGAAAATATGCCGCGTTCGGAAGATCGTCGACATCCGTAGAGAGTTCGTTCACTCTTGGAAGAGGATGAAGCACTGTTGTCTCTTTTTTGGATGCAAGTATCAATTCTTTGTTCAACTTGAAGGATTCTTTTAATCTTTCGTATTCCCTATGATCCGGAAATCTCTCTTCTTGGATGCGGGTAACGTAGGCTACGTCGCATTCCCAAACTTTTTTGATATCGTCCGATTCTTCGAAAGTGATGGGAAATCCTGCAAGCCCCTTCTTATAAGACTCGGGTAGCGCAAGCTCAGGCGGAGAAATCAGGTACAAGTGAACTTTATAATGGCGGAGAAGATTGATCAAACTGTGTATCGTTCTTCCGTATTTTAGATCGCCGATGAAGGCAAGAGTAAGTCCGTCCAATTTTCCTTTTTCGGAAATGATCGTGTATAGATCCAGTAGCGCTTGAGTAGGATGTTGCCCTGCCCCATCTCCCGCATTGATGACCGGTATCTTTACGGCACCTGCCGCAATCCTAGAAGAACCTTCTACCGGATGTCGGATGACCGCTATGTCTGCATAAGCCTCTACCATTTTCATGGTATCATACAGGGTTTCCCCCTTAGAGATGGAAGAAAATTGAAAACCAACAGTGGAGATAACCCTTCCACCCAGTCTTTCCATGGCGGCCTCGAAGGAAAGCCTGGTTCTTGTAGAAGCTTCGAAAAATAAAGATGCCAGAAGTTTGCCTTCTAAGATCCCAAAGGCCTTATTTTGCTCCACCAGCCTTTCCATCTCTCGAGTTCTTTCGACTAAAAAGTCCAGATCCTCTTTGGAAAACTGGTCCGTATCCAGGATATTCTTATGCTCGTACGCCATTTTCTGGACAGATTGATCCGACCTGGATCGGAGGCAAGAGAATTAGCGAGTTTCGCACAGAGATACAGAGTCAAAAAGAGACACAGCGTTTTTCCCACACAAAGCCACAAAGACACGGAGTTGGGTTAACTAAAATTCAAATCCTCTCTGCGGCTCTGAGCCTCTGTGTGAAAATATCTCCGAGCCTCTTAATCCTCTGAGACTTTCCTCTTAATGGTGCTTCGATTCCGGTTAGTGAAGAGATTTAATCGTTTAAAAAAAGCTTTCCCAACCTTTGTAAAAGAGTATCTTTAGTACAAGTTTTCTATGACCGAGAAAGATTCCATCCAGGAAATTATAGATATATATAAGAATGATATAGATCGAACCTTAATTCGGGAGAATCTAAAATTGACACCGACGGAACGTATTCGTAAATTGGAGGAACTCCAACAGGTTGCCGAAGAAACAAGACGGGCAGGAAAGAAATGGCTGCAATCTCATAAATGACAAAATTTGAGAAGATATTAGAACTATTAGAGAATGCCGAGATAGATTATATTTTAATCGGAGGTCTTGCGGCAACTGCCTTCGGTTCTTCCCGTTTAACTACCGACATTGATCTGATCTATTCTAGATCCTCTGAAAATCGCAAAAAGATTTCGGAAATGTTTTCTTCCTTACATCCATATCTAAGAGGAGCTCCTCCAAATTTACCTTTTCAATTCGATGAAAGAACTCTTTCTTCTGGCTTGAATTTCACCTTAAGTACGGATCTAGGAGATATAGATCTTCTAGCAGAGGTTCCCGGTGGAAATTACGAAAGTTTAAAGAATGACACAATAGATCTGGAAATTTTTGGACAAAAATGTAAATGTATCGGTTTACGAAAACTGATCGAACTTAAAAAAGCAAGCGGTCGCCCAAAAGACTTTGAAGCGATTGCAGAACTCCAAGCAATTTTAGAAGAACAAGATCGATCTTAAAATCATCAAGTTTCAGTACCAGGCTTTAGAAAGATTCAAAGTATAATCATCTCGCACAGAGAACACTGAGTTCACAGAGAGTTTTTGGTGTTTAGTTTTCCCAATTTTTCTCTGTGTCCTCGGTGAGTTCCGTGCGCCTTTATTTTTGCTTTCTTAGTGATGCTTAGGCGCGGGCTTCGACGTAAACCCCATCTTAGCTCTTAGATTAGTGAATACCGAAAGTGTTACAGGAACATAAAGTAAACTTCCCAGTGTCCCGAATCCAAGTCCCCAACCTAAAGCTAAGGTCATAGGAATCAAAACCGGATCCGATCCACCTACACTATACGCAGTAGGAAGAAGTCCCGCAACGGTAGTCAATGTGGTTAATAAGATAGGACGGAATCTTCTGCGGCTTGCTTCGAGTAATATCTCATCCAAAGGTGCATTGGAAGATTTACGGATAGAATCGATACAATCCACAAGGACGATGGAGGCGTTTACTAACACTCCTGCGAGTCCGATGATACCGATCATAGCTAAGAAACTGAATGCCTTTCCGGACAATACGAATCCTGCTACGATCCCCACAAACCCAAGTGGAATTGTGCTCAAGATTAGTATAGGCCTTACCACGTTCTGCAAGGTTAACGCAAGAATAATAAAGATCCCGAGTAACGCGATGAGTCCCGCTTTTCCGAGTGAGGCCATGGATCTTTGTGTGTCCTTCTCCTCTCCTCCGAACACAATGGATACTCCGGGATATTGTCTTTCGATCAAAGGTTTGAACTCGTCGATTACCTTCTGATTTGCTTCTCTCGAAGTCATTCCGGATTCCATCTTAATATCCGCATTCACCGTGATCGCTCTTTCAAAATCCCTATGAGAAAGTAATTCAGGAGAATCTTTCAGATCCATTCTGGAAATTTTGGCAAGGTTGGTGATATTTCCAGCCTTATTCCGAAGAGGAATACTTTTGACTTCTTCCGGATTTTTTCGGAAACTCTTATCGTACATGACTCTCAGATAAATTTTGGTCTTCCCTTGCCGAACATTACCCGCTCTTTCTCCATCGTATGCTGTTCGGAGCATGTTTGCAGCGGAGAAGGTTGAAACTCCGGTAAAACTTTCCAATCCCTCATCGAGCTGGATATACATCTGTTTTCGTCCGTTCCGATAATCATCTCGAACCGAATGTACACCCTTGATTCCTTTTAAGAAAGATTGTAGATCAGCGGAAACTTTTTTTAGAACTTCGTAATCTTTTCCGAGTACTCCGATCGTAATAGGTGCACCGATCGGAGGTGCCATCGCCATTTCTTCCAAATATACATCGGAGAGTCCTGGAGTTTTTCGAATATCATCCTCGATGGAAGCTAATATTTCGGAGGCTTTTCTCACCCTTTGAGATTCCGGAGTGAGATATACCATGATCACTCCTAAGTTTTCTCCGAATCTTGATAATGGATCGTCCGGATCTGTTTGTTGCACTCCGATCTTGGTGGAGTAGCTCACCAATTCTTCTTTAGGGATCTTTTTCAAGATCTCTTCCATATACTTCATCTTATCTCTGGTTTGGAAGATACGAGAAGAAGGAGGAAACTCCGCTTTGATCAGGAAGATCTCAATATCTTCCTTCGGAAAAAGAATAAAGTCCATCTGGGACATGACACCGCAGGAACTCATAACGATTAGCAGGATCGCAAAGAAGGATTTATTTCGATTACGGATCATCAAAGCTACAAAATCGGCGAACCTTTCCTCCATTCTTGCAAAAAAATCGTCCAAAGTTCTTCTGAACTTGGATGCCTTCTTTAATTCTTCCGGAGTTTTCGCAAAAGCCGCGATACGGGAGGGAAGAAATAAGAAAGACTCGATCAAACTTGCAGTCAATGCGATGATCACCACAAGCGGGATCTGCCAGATAAATTTCCCCATGATCCCCGCCATAAATAACATGGGAAGGAATGCGGCCACGGTAGTGAGATATGATCCGAATATCGGCACCAACATTTCCGTGGTCCCTTTCAAGGCGGCGGAAGTTTTGTCCATCTTCTCGCCTATATAGGTATAAATGTTTTCCGAAATCACAATGGAGTTATCCACAAGCATCCCAAGAGAGATGATGAGTCCCATCATGGAGATCATATTGAAGGAAACGTCAAAGAACGGAAGCGCCGCAAATGTCATAAGCATCGAGATCGGCAGGGACATGGAAGTCAAAGTTGCAGTCCGGAAATCCAAGAACAAAAACAGGATCCCGAAAACGATTAAAAACCCGATGAGCGCATTCGAAGAAACCACGTTCAATCTGTTCTTAGTCCTTTGTGCTTCATCATTTAATTTGAATGTTTTAATGCCTTCAGGGTAAACTTTTTCCAGTTCTTTTAGTCTGGTTTGGACCATATCTGCGACTTCTATCGCATCTGCTCTTTCTTTTTTGATCACGGAAAGAACCAACCCCTGCTGTCCGTTTGCGATCGCAAGGAATCTCGGATATTCGAACGTATCCTCTACCCTTGCCAGATTTCCGATACGCACGGTGGAGAATATATCGTTGGTCCGTATAGGGATCTTTCCGATCTCGGAAGGACTTTTAAATTCACCGTCAATCCTGAGATCGAATGCATTCTCCGAATCCACGGAACCTGCAGGTAAATTAATATTCCGAGTACGGATCGTTCTTGTGATATCCGAAAGATCCAATTGGTATTGTTTTAATCTATCCGCGTTTACGAGTATATGCCATTCTCTATCACGTTTTCCGAATACGTCCACTCTGGCTATTCCCGGGATCTTTTCCAATTCCAGTTCTATAAATTCCGCGATAGTATGAAGTTCTATCTCGTCCTTACCGCCATAAACGGAGAAATCCATGATCGGAAAGGAACCAGATTTTCTTTCCGTAATTTTCGGTTTTTCCGTAACCTGCGGAGGAAAATCGGAGATAGCATTGTCTACGGCTCTTCGGATCTCATCCAAAACTTTTTCCGGATCCTTTTCCTCTAAGCTTACACGAACGTCTATGTCCGAAACGGAGTTACGGGAGAAGGAACGGATCTCATCAATGCCGTCTATTTCCTTGATCTTTTCTTCGATAGGATACGTTACCCGCAATTCCACGTCCGCCGGAGAAGCCCCGGGAAATTTCGTAGTGATTACGAGCTGTTTCATATCTACGTTCGGAAAAGCGTCCCTGCGCAAACCGCAAAGGGACATTCCCCCCGCGGCAAAAATGAATATGACCCCCAAATACATGAAGAGTCTATTGTGTATGAAAGATTGTATTATTGTTCTCATATATTTTCTTTTTATTTAGAAATTTTTCCATCCAAAGGTTCTAAGAGCCCGCCCCATTGGCTCCATGCTTGTTTTATAAAACTTTTATCCCAGGTTTCTCCGCAAACTTCCATCTGTTTCGGCAATCGATCCCAGGAACATCCCGGGAATCGATGATGGATCCTATGATAATTAAAATGTAAAAAAAACGCGCTTACCGTTTCAGGTAGAGTTAAATTATAAGCCGAATTTTTATCATTAATTTCTTTCCCATAATGATACGCATTATCAAAAAATGATATAAAAAAGGATCTACTCAGAAGAAGAAATACCAACAAAGGCCAATTACTCCCGAAAAGCAAAAAAGAAGGAATATAAAAGGCCAAGATCCAAAAAATATCCTTTCGTAATTCTTCCAAAATTTCGGGGCGATAGATCCATTTAAAAAAACCTTCCTCTATCGGATACTCAATGAATTGATCCACGATCGGTTTTGTCCAACGAGACGGTAGTGAAAGTAAAAGCCCAGTACCAACTTCGAAAATATATGTGGCCACAGTAATTCTGAAATAATAATTCAAATTCTGGAACCATCTAGGCTTTCGAGAAGAAGGATCAAAAAATTCGATCCTATCCCCGGGCTCCCTATTGAACTTATGATGCATCAAGTGACTACATTTCAGAACGGAATAAGGAGCTCCGAACACGATACAAAGGAATCTTCCCCAAAAATGATTTTGTTTTCTTTCATTTGAAAAATTCCCGTGGATACTTTCATGGATCAAATTCCAAAAAGTATAGGATACCGGTCCTAAAACTGCGGCAAAAACCCAAGCTATCCAATATGGAAACTCCTCATGTAAGAGTCCCCAGGGTAACAAATAATGGAAGCCGATAAATAGAATTAATACCGTCAGCGAAAGTTTTCTATTTTTCGCAAAAGGTAGTTCCCTGATTTGGATAGAAGCTTCCATTTAGGATAGATCGGGTGAGATCGGAATTTTCTGCAAGCAACCTGCTGAATTGGGTAGCGGCGACATCGGTCGGTTTGAAAAAAAATATTTAGTTCTCATCCAGGCCGAAAGAATGGAAATAAATTAAACCGACCCTGTTCTTTTGAAAAAATTCGGCTCCAAAAATGTTACAAGAGGTCCAAAACAACAATATGAATTTAATATTCTATCCTGCGACTCTCTTACTTGCATTCTCGTGCTTCTATTGTTTTCCCCTGGATCCGGACAGACTAAAGTCCCCCAGTTATAGAGAAGGCAGATATCATAATTTGGATCCGGATGAAGAATTACAGGGTAAATCTCCTTTGGCAATCCTGCGCTGGAAGGTCTTAGGTCCCAAAGATCCACCTACTGTAGAAGGACTAACTGAAGAACTTCCCTTAGTATTGGAAAGAAACTCGGAAGATTTGATCGCTCCGGAAGGAAAAGTGCGAGTGGTATGGTTCGGGCATGCAACGGTTTGGATCTCTTCCACAAAAAATGGAAAAACGGTAAATGTTCTGACGGACCCTATTTTTGAAGCTCCTATCCTTGTGTCTAGGCTAGTCGATCTTCCTATCCCGAAAGAGTATCTTCCTCCGGTTGATTTTGTAGTAGTGAGTCATGCTCATAGGGACCATTTGGACAGGGATACATTGCGTTACCTAAGAAGTAAAAATCCGGACCTACTGATACTTCTCCCTTCCGGCATGCAATCCTTTTCGGAAGAAGAAAAGCTGGGAAAAACCGTCTCCCAAGAGTTAGGCCAAGTTAGCGGTAAGGATTCGGTAAACATCACATTTCTTCCTGCACATCACTGGAGTAGAATGGGATTCACGGACACAAACCAATATTTCTGGGGAAGTTATTCTATTGAAGCCCAAGGAAAGATCGTCTACTTTGCAGGAGACACAGGATATTCTTCCCATTTTAAAAATATCTCGAAACGACTGGGTAAACCCATCGATCTCGCACTTCTGCCTATCGGAGCGTATAAACCTAGATGGTTTATGAAATATGCGCATATCGGACCCGAGGAAGCCTTGCTGGCGACCAAGGATCTAAATGCAAAGTCATTTGCACCTATCCATTGGGGAACATTTCCTTTAGGGGACGATCTTCCCAAGGAGCCAATGTTGGATCTAAAACAAAGATTATCTTTTCCTTCTTCACCGGATACACAAGGGATCTATCCTAGTTCCGACGGAATTTCCTGGGGAAATAAAGATGGGGTTAAAATTCTACCTTGGACTATCGGAAGTGGAATAGACCTGGAATGATTTCCAAAAATCTACCTTAAAAGACTACTGAAACTTTTCTTGAATTCAGGTCGAAAATGTATTCAAGGATGTTTCCTTAAAATCGATTTACGAAAAACGGCCCTAAAATACATTACAATATTTTAATATGCATAAGTTTTCCTTCCCCCTCTTTTGACGGCAGAGAAGGAAGGAACTTATACATATTAGCAAAGCGAAGTAAAACAAGTTCCCCGCCGAATAAACAAAAATACAGATTAAGAGCGAACCGAAATTTTTAGGATTTGCGGAAATGATTGCCTCCAAACGTATCCCTTTTTAACCTTCCTGAAATGATCTCCGGACTCCAAGGTTCCATCCGAAAACTAGAAGTTGGTACCGTGCACTTAGATGTTCACGGAGTAACTTATGAAATAATAATTTCCTTCAAAACCTATTGGGAACTGAAAGAATACCAAACTTCCGCAAAAGAAGTCAGACTGCATATACATCATTCCATCAACGAAAGAGGACAAAAACTTTTCGGATTCCTGCAAGAAAGAGATAAAGAATTTTTCAAAGTGATGAAGGGCTTGCATGGGATCGGCGAAATGACCGCCCTCAAAGTTTTATCCTTCTTCAGTCCTTGGGAATTGCATAAGATCGCTTCCTCAGGAGAAGCAAAGGACTTGGAAAAAATCCCGAAAGTCAGGGCCAAAACCTCCGAAAAAATCTTTTTCGAAGTAAAACAAAATTTAAAAAAACTGGAATTATTCTTGGAAGCAGGTTCCGAGGATCCTTCTATTCCGGAAACTTCCAAAGAAAGACTTCCTTCTCCGGAAGATCGTTTTAAGGAAACCGCAGTACAAGCACTCGTTCAATTAGGATTTGAAGACAAATCCGCTTTAAAGGAAGTGGAGAAAATCCTAAAAAAACAAAATTTTACGGATACAGGAGAACTGATCCGAGAGATATTGAAAAATCTATAAATTAGCTCGGCTTCTACCTTGCCGAGAAACAAATAACAGCGCGAACCTCCCTTTTGCCTCTTTGGATACCTGCCAAATCGGCAATCTATTGCCGTATTCTTCAACTCAAGTCCGGAAACGGGAGTTCCTACCTGAAAAAATTTCCGATTTTTGGCCGACCCAGGTGAAAAAAACTTGTAAGAAATACTTCATATTCAAAGTAATATACTTTAATAATAAACTATTAATTCCTAAATTAATAGAAGGAAGTATTCAAAATGTTAGAAACACTTTTAGCAACCAGCAACGATATCGTTCCACTGGTCTTAAGATTAACCCTCGGGATCGTAATCTTCCCGCACGGCGCCCAAAAGTTATTGGGTTGGTTCGGCGGTTACGGATTCAAAGGAACCTACGGTTATTTTACACAAACTGCGGGACTTCCAGGGATCATCGCATTCTTAGTCATCATAGGTGAATCCTTCGGTTCGGTGGCACTCGTCCTAGGACTACTCACTCGTTTCTCCGCAATTTCAATCGGTATCATCATGTTAGGTGCAGCCCTACTCGTTCACAGAGAACATGGATTTTTTATCAACTGGTTCGGAGCTCAAAAAGGAGAAGGTTACGAATTCCAAATATTGGCCATCGGACTTGCAATCGCGTTAGCGATTACAGGCGGAGGAGCTTACTCTTTGGATCTAGCGATCCTTTCTTCACTCTAAAATAAAATTGCAACCCCTCTGTGAACTCAGTGTTCTCCGTGCGAAATGTTTTTACACTTTTAGATCGCACGGAGCCCACCGAGAACACGGAGGTTTTCGAAATTAATATTTATAAGCCTTATCTTCCAATTGCGCCTTACGTGTAGTAGTTGCAGAAGGATCGATATCAGCTTGGGCCACAGTCACATAGGGGCTACCAGTTCCACCGGAAGCGTATGAATTATAATTGATGGTCCCGCTCGGAGCAGAAGTGTCCAATAGAGAAGCCCAAGGAAACGTTTTCGCTCCTTTGATCCTGGTCTCAAACAAAACATACTTCTTAGGAGTTCCACTCACACCTGCAGCAGGAGCGCCGGAATCATTCCAAGCGGTAGTGATATGATTCGCTCCTGCATTCGTGATTCCGACAGTTTGATCGAACTGAGCGGTAGGTCTTGCATCTACTATGATCTGTGTCCCGGTAAGTCCGGAAACGGAGGCCGCCCCATTCGCTTTTACGATCTTAATGATATCTTCTAAAGTTAGAGTGATGATCGTATTATCCACTTTCAATTGTTTTACGCTAAAATTCCCGTTCGCATTAGGGGCCGTATCCTTCGTCGCGGAAAGATAAGTAGCGTTCGTAAAATTGGTCCTGATATCTCCGTTTAAGATCGCAAGATGTTTGATGTCCGCTCCCCAATATCTCAACCAATAAATCCCTCTCGTAATATCCTGGGTTTGACTTCCGTTCGTATAAGCGGTACCGTTATTGTTCGCGGACCCGACCGCAAAAACTACCAGATCCGTATTCAAATTGATCCCATACACCTGAAGCCATTGGTCCACAGTTGCCCCATCCGCTTGGTAACGAACTGAGTTACGAATGAGTCCGGTATTTCTCTGTTGATTAAAACGAAATCCGGCTTGGAAATCGTCCAGATGATACACATAGACTCCGTTCGCATTATCAGACTTGATGTAGGATCTCCCGCTCGTATCTCCCGAAAAATTATTCGCAAGACTACTCTGTAAGATCACAAGTTTACCGCTGATATGAGCAGGCTTTTGGTTTTGCCAATCGCTTACCCAAGACTCCAGACGAGAAGCAGTGATGAGCCCCCATTCGTTATCATCATAAGAAGCCGCAGACTCATTCGTTAAATCCGAAGCCGAACTGACCGGAATGGAATTTCCAAAACCTGCCAAAACCGCCAATGCGGAATTGGAATCGCCACCCCCTGAATCGCAGGAGACAAACGTCCCCGAAACTAGGCCGAGTATTAGCCCAATATAGATCACCTTCATATATATTTCTCCTAACGCGGCAAGCCACGAGTTAGCTCTTTTTGCTTGGAAGGATTACAAAATCACCCGAAATATACAATATAACAGAAAAACGGGCGTAATAACGGAGAATATATTGAGTGAGTTTCTAAAGTATTACCACAGATATGTCTCGAAGGGAGATGACTCCCCCAGTCGCAGCGCAGAGGAGCAACAGTATTGCTCCGAATGTGAGACTAGGACCCAGATGAGCTGCAAATCTGGAGTCCCGCCGCTGCCGCCCTCGCCGAGGAATCTTTTTGTCCGAACACCCGGCCCGAAACATCTTCAAAAGTAAAAATCATAGGCTCACGCAGAGACGTGAAGTCGCGGAGGCTTTTGGACTTAGGTTTGTCTCTTCATTTAAAATCTCTTGTTGGAACTCCTGCTGAAAGGGGATGGACAGGATTCTTCCAGGTAAAATCCTTAGAAAAAGCATTCCAAACTGAACTCACATCCAAAAAAACAAGGTTGATTCATGAAAATTCACGAGTACCAGGCCAAGGAAATCCTGAGACGCCATAACGCCAAAGTTCCTTTCGGCGTAGTAATTGATAAAAAAGAAGACGGTGCAAAAGCCCATGAAGAAGTTTCTTCCAAAACGGGAGCATCTGTAGTTGTCGTTAAAGCCCAAATCCACGCGGGTGGAAGAGGAAAAGGCGGCGGAGTTAAAGTCACCAAAACCAAAGAAGACGCATTAGCAGCTATCGACAAGATCCTTGGCATGCAACTTATCACTCCTCAAACCGGAGTCGAAGGTAAAAAAGTCCTGAAAGTTTATCTGGAGCAAGGGATCAATATCGCGAAGGAATTTTATTTAAGTGTCTTATTAGATCGCGCGATCCGCAAAACAATCATCATGGCTTCTACCGAAGGTGGAATGGAGATCGAAGAAGTTGCGGAAACTCATCCTGAAAAGATCCTAAAGATCGCAATCGATCCGGGCATCGGATTACAACCGAACCAAGCTTCCCAACTCGCTTTCGACCTGGGACTTCCTGCCGAATCCCATAAGTCTTTCAAAGCACTTTTGACTTCCGTTTACAACGCGTATATTAAAGAAGATGCATCTTTATTAGAGATCAACCCTTTGATCCTTACCAAAGAGAACGAGATCGTTGCAGGTGACTGTAAGATCGATCTGGACGAGAATGCATTGTATCGCCATCCTGAAAACGCTGCATTTAGAGATATTTCCGAAGAAGATCCTTTGGAAGTCCAAGCTAGCGAATACAATATCAACTATGTTAAGTTAGACGGAAACATCGGCTGTATGGTGAACGGTGCAGGTCTTGCAATGGCAACTATGGACATCGTTAAACTTGCAGGAGCAGAACCGGCCAACTTCCTCGACGTAGGCGGTGGAGCGAACGTTACTACCGTTACTAACGGATTCAAACTGATCTTGGGCGATCCGAACGTAAAAGGGATCTTCGTGAATATTTTCGGAGGGATCGTTCGTTGTGACCGAGTCGCCCTGGGGATCATCGAAGCCGCTAAAGCTGTAAATATCCACGTTCCGTTAGTGGTTCGTTTGAAAGGAACCAATGCGGAAGAAGGCAAAAGGATCCTAAACGAATCCGGTCTGAATATCATCGCGGAAGAAGATCTTCGAACCGCGGCCAAAAAAGTGGCGGAAGCCATTAAATAAAAAACATAAGGTTAACTTAATATAACATGGCAGTATTAGTAGATAACAATACGAGAGTTGTAGTTCAGGGTATTACCGGTAAAGAAGGTTCTTTCCATGCCCAGCAGATGATCGAGTACGGAACCAATGTGGTCGGCGGAGTCACTCCAGGAAAAGGGGGACAAAAAGCCGACTTAGTCGGTAAGGCGGTTCCGGTATTCAATAGCCTAAAAGACGCGATGGTTAACGAAGGTGCAAACGCATCCATCATTTTCGTTCCGCCTCCATTCGCTGCTGACGCGATCTTAGAAGGAATTTTTAACGAGATCCCTCTGGTGGTTTGTATCACTGAGGGAATCCCAACTCACGATATGTTGAAAGTGTATAGCGCTTTAAGAAATTCGAAAACCAGACTGATCGGACCGAACTGTCCAGGGATCATTTCTCCGAAGTACAACGTGAAAATGGGGATCATGCCCGGTTTTATACACCAAGCAGGAACAATCGGTATCGTTTCCCGTTCCGGGACCTTAACTTACGAGTCGGTTGCACAGTTAAGCCAACATGGTTTGGGACAGTCCACTGTGATCGGTATCGGTGGAGACCCTGTTCCAGGAATGAACCACACAGAAGCGGTAACACTTCTGAACGAAGACCCTGAAACCAAAGGTATCGTAATGATCGGAGAGATCGGTGGAACTTCCGAGGAAGAAGCTGCCGCTTATATCAAAGCTAATGTTAAAAAACCTGTAGTAGGGTTTATCGCAGGCCAAACTGCGCCTCCTGGGAAAAGGATGGGGCATGCGGGTGCGATCATCAGCGGAGGGATGGGAACTGCTTCCTCCAAAATGAAAGCTATGCAGGATGCAGGCATTTCTGTTTGCCAATCTATCGCCGAAGTCGGCGAAAAAATGAAAAAAGCATTAGGTTAATCTAATACTTTAATCGGAGGAAAGGTTATGAAATTAGAAAACGGGAATTTTTGGACCAATACAATGAGCTGGAAGACGATCTCCGTCTTTTTGGTTTCGAACCTTATCCTCCTTTCGGGTCTTTCCGGAGTATTTTCCCAAGAAAATAAATCCGGAAAAGTCCTGAAGTTAACTACGGAAGAAACCGTCAAAAGGGCTTTAGATAGTAACTTCAAATTACAAAACCTAAGATATGAATTGGCAAAAACCGATTCAAACTACCTGAAAGCCGAGTCCCAATATTCTTGGAGATTAGTAGCCGACGGGAGTTTCAGACAAACCGTGCTTCCTTTGAACCAAAACAACGTCTTTACCGGAACAAAAACTTCCGATGATACGATCAAGGGAGGGATTGAAAAAACCATCCGTGCTACCGGGACCTACTTCAAGTTAGAAGCGGGTAATAGAAGATTCGACTCCAACGCTTTCGAGGATAAGAACAACCCGCTCACTTCCGGTTTTGCAGGACTCGCACTTCCTCCTCTTTATACGGGATTTATTACAGCTACGGTTTCTCAGGACTTACTAAAGAATTCGTTCGGTTATAAAGGAAGGAATCAGGAGAAGATCCTGGATAACCAAAAAGAAATGGCGAAAAGCCAAGTCTCTTTGCAGATCTCTGAAGCGATCGTAGGATCCCTTGTGGATTTCTGGGATTACTCGGTTAAATTACAGTCCTTAAAAACATTCCGCAGATTAAAAGAAAACGTAAGCAATATTAGAAATCTTACCGTGCGTAAACAAGGTTTAGGACTTTCGGAAGGATTCGAAGTCAACCAGTGGAACGCCTTACTTGCACAAGCCGATAGCCAATTAGAAACCGCAGTCGTTCAAAAGGACGAGGCTAAAAGAAAATTGGCTCGTACTTTAAAATTAGAGAGCGATTCGGATCTTTCGGAAGAAACGGACCTCATGGAAGAAATTCCGGAGAAACCCGATTACAATAAAGACTTAGAGATCGCTTACAAAAAGAGATCGGATTATCTAAACGCAGTTAGAGAAAAAGAGATCGCCGAACTTATGTTAAAAAACGCCAAAAGTGATCAGTTGCCTAGTCTGACTCTTTCAGGCTCCGCTTCTTCACAAGCGCAAACGATCACTAGCCCTGATAAAAATTTTACGGACGCTACAGACGGCGTGCAGTCTGCACGTTACAAAGACTTCAACGGAAAAGTAAGTTTCGCTTATCCGTTATTCGATAAGGGAGTGGCAGCAGGCAGAAGAGATTCCGAGATCGGAGTGCGTCAGGCAACTTTAAAAGAGAACGAAGTTAAGAATGAAGTAAGAGACGATCTAAGAGGAAGGATCGATTCTTTAGAAGCTAGTTATAAAATTTATAAAAACTCGATAGTCACCGAAAAAGAAACCCAAAACTATTATAACGGTGTGGTTCGAAGCTTCCAACAAGGAAGAGCTGATGCGGTAGCAGTTAAGAACGCGTTGGATACTTTGGTAAGAGACCAGCTCAGTCTTACCCAAGCAAAAGTGAATTTTAATATAGATCTGATGAGATACTATATCGCTAAAAACATGCTTTTGGAAAGATTCGATCTGGATGCGGAAAAACTTCTTCCTAATTTGGAATAAAAGGTTTCGTAGTTCTCTTTGAAACGCGGATTTTTCCTTTCTATATTCGGGATCGTATTATTCGGGCTGATCGTATGGCTTACCGTTCGTTTTTGGCCCAAACCATCCGACACTATTTACGAATATTATAAAAAGGAAAAATGGGAGAAGGTAATCTCCCTTGTAAAAAAGTCCTCCTCTCCTACTCCGGAAGATCTTTTTTACGCTTCCCAGTCAATTCTCAAATTAAACGCGGAACTGATCACTAAAGACTCGGAAGACAGGGCGAAAATTTCGGCAAGACTCCTAAAAGAGAACGGCATCGGCTCTGGCAAATCCCTCGAATCCAAGGGGGAATTTCCCGTATTCGAAGATCCTTTTATCCTACAACTCAGACCGGGCGGATACTGGAGACAAAAGGCGATCCTTTCCAGGATCGAGATCGCAGGAGAATGGGAAGATGATATTCTATTCTTGCGTGACTTAAAGGAACTGATCCGAAGTAATCCGGTTACATTAGGGATTTCTTCTTATTCTTCCGTTTTGAAAAAAGTTTTGAGAAGAGAGACTAAACTTTCTGACGCCGACCAAAACAATCTTTCAGAATTATTAGGTTTTCTTTCCGTTAGAGAAGACTCCACGTTACTCGGATCCAGATTTAAAAACACCGGAGAGAATACGAATCTTAGGACCGGCCCGGGAACGGAAAACCCCGGAAAAGCTCGTTTGAAAAAAGGCGTCTTACTTTACGCATTAGACAAGGATCCCCGTTCCGAAACAGTACAAGGAAGAAAAGGAAATTGGGTCCAAGTATATATTCCGGAGTTGCAGATCTCGGGCTGGATCTTCTCCCATTTTTTAGAAGAAGATCCTTATCCAATCGTAAAAGCGGAAGAAACATTTTTAGCATTCTCCCAGTCCGAAAAAAGCCAAGCCTGGGACTTTGCATTTTGGACGGAAGATAAGCTCCCTCCGGGATTTCATGGAGAATATATTCCTACGGAAAAATTAGCCTTAGACGGAGATTATGGGATCGTTCTACACAGATCTAAAACGGGAAAATACAAAGAGATTTGTAGGATCGTAGAAGAACCTTTTAGATCTTTGGAATTTTTAACGGCAAGTTTAAGCGGAGAAGAATCCGTTCCTATTTTTAAACTGTATTCAGGCAGACCCGGCGAGTGGAAGTCCGCCTATCAAATCGACCTTGACAGAGAGAGTATCTCCATCAATAGAAACAAATATATACTTGGGAATTCAGGCGGAAAGAAACGATTCCAATTAGGAATTTTTTCCGCAAACGGAGCGATATCGGCGTCTTTAGTAGTAGGAGAAAAAACCGTATTACAAGGAATTTCTCCGGAAGAAGACCTTACCTCCACGGAGGGAGTTCTATTCAAACTCTGTATGCAACAAGCGGAAAAAAGATCCGATTCCAATGCGGCAGCGTTTAGTTTTAAGTTTTTATTTTGATCTTTAGATCGAGCGAGGAAAATCAGTGCCTACTTACGATTATAGATGCAAGACTTGCGGACAAACTTTCGAACATTTTCAATCCATGAAGGACGATCCCTTAACTACCTGTCTTCTTTGCGGTAAAACCGGAGAAGTAGATAGGTTGATCTCTAACGGAGGAGGGATTATCTTCAAAGGCTCCGGGTTTTACGTTACGGACTATAAATCTTCTTCCAAAAGTTCCGAATCATCCACCGGCTCTTCCGGTTCTTCTTCCAACTAAGTTTGGGACGTTTAGGAATATTAGCGGGAGGAGGAAATCTTCCTCAGATAGGCATGAGAGAAGCTCTAGCCGCCGGGGAAGATCCGTTCTTTCTTTCCATAGCCGAGTCCGATTTTACTCCGGGAAATTATCCGGATAGAGTGATCCCGATCCGGATCGCGAAGATCGGCGGAGTGTTAAAAGTATGCAAAACAAATCAGATAGATAGACTTCTTCTATTAGGAAAAGTTAAAAAAGAGATCATATTCAAAAGCCTGAACTTCGATCTAAAAGCGCTCGCTTTACTCGCCAGAATGGTGAATCGCCACGACTACTCCATATTCAAAACGGTGGCGGAAGATTTCGAAAAACAAGGTATTCATATTATTTCCCAAAAGACCTACTTAAAGTCTCTTCTACTTCCGGAAGGACGTTATACAAAAAGAGCATTGGACAAAAAACAGGTTGAAGACGTAATCTTCGGAATGGAATACGCGGAGAAGATCGCACACCTGGATATTGGCCAAGCGGTAGTCGTCGTAGACAAATCCGTATTGGCAGTCGAAGCGGTGGAAGGAACGGACCAAGCAATTCGAAGAGGCGGAAGTTTCGCCAAAAAAAGAAAGGCAGTCGTTTGCAAAAGTTCCAAACCAAGCCAAGACCCTAGATTCGATCTACCTACAGTCGGAGTAGAAACCTTAAAAGTAATGAGTGAACATAACTGCGATACGCTCGCAGTTCGGGAAGGAGAGACCATAATCGTAAATCCCTCCGAATTTATTAACCTTGCAGAAAAATTGAAAATCCATATCTTGAGCATCGGCCGTGGCAACGTCTCGAAAATTAACTCTTCCCAAAAAAAGCTCCCTAAAGCCTAAAAAGGCCGGAGACAAGATCAGGACGGAAAACCTTTCCGTACCCTCTTCTCCCATATTTATGATGTTAGCCGGGGAACATTCAGGCGATCTACTCGGGGCAGAAGTATTAAAAGAACTTAAAAAACATGATCCTGACTTTACGTTTTTTGGGATTGGCGGCCCCAGAATGTTGGAAGAAGGTTTCGACTCCATAGAAAATATGGAAGAACTTTCCGTGATCGGATTCACCGCGGTACTATTCAAATACAAATTTTTAAAAGCGCTTATGGATCGATTGGTAGAAGAAGCAGTTGCGCGTTCTTGTACACATGCCGTCCTGATCGATTATCCAGGATTCAATCTAAGGCTTGCAGCTAGACTTAAAAAATTAGGGATCAAAGTGATCTTCTATGTTTCTCCCCAACTCTGGGCCTGGAATTTCGGAAGGATCCATAAGATCAAAGAATCTATCGATCTGATGTTGGTATTATTTCCGTTCGAGAAAAAGATCTACGACGATTACGGAGTTCGTTCCGTATTTGTAGGGCATCCGATTGCCCAGAGGATTAAGGAGAAGATCCGAAAAGAGGCCCCGATCCCGGTCGACGAGAAACAACTAGCGCATCTACAGACGATCACTCTTATGCCCGGCTCCCGATCCGGTGAGATCCATAGAATGTTGGATACATTACTCCGATCAGCGGCACTTATTCATGCCGAAGCCGAAGCGGAGAAAAAACATGTTCGCTTTCTCATTCCGAATATCAACGTAAAAGAAGAAGAGTTTATCCAAACGAAAATTAAGGAAACGGAAGAAGCTCATCCAGGTATTAAGATCGAATATTTATTCGATCGTTCCTTGAGATGTATCGAAATTTCCGATATTGTCCTTGTAACTTCTGGAACGGCAACCTTAGAAGTTGTATATTTTGAAAAACCGATGGTTATCCTATACAAGGTCAGCCTGCTCAGTTATTTTATCTCTGCCCTTCTCATCCGTACACCTTTTATCGGACTCGTAAATATTCTGAGCGGACGAGAAACCGTGAAGGAACTCATACAGGCCGAATGTACTCCGGAAGAAACCGTGAGAGAAACGATGGCCATCCTAAAAAACAAAAAATATAGGAACCAGATGATAGAAGAGATCCGCTCCGTAAAAGAATCCTTAGGAGAGGAGTATAGTTCTAAGAACGCGAGCCGGGCAATCCTTCAGTTCTTGAAAGAAAAGCCAACTACCGTCTAAGAAGATCTCGCCCTGTAGGAACTCCTACAAGTCTAGGACACAAAAATAGATTGCAGGAATGCAAGTTTTGTGATAAGGAACTTTTCGGTAAGCGCGTACCACCGCGCCGGCCCCCGCCCAATGAGGGTGGGGACGACCTTACTCTTTCACGCAACCCGCGCTATTCTCTTTGATCTTAAACGCAAACGCGGAGATAGGAACCGCCGAATTGGATTCACTGGAAAGTGAGTAAGTATTCCCTGTCACAAAATATTTTACGGAGTCGGAATCCACATAAGAGTTCGCAGTAGCGTTCACGTTTCCGCCTTTCCAATACACATTTCGCTTTGGAGGACTCCCAGGGTTCCAATAATCGAATCCCATCTCGAACTTAGGAGGAACAGGCACGGGAAATTCTCCCTTACCTTTCCAGATCGTATTGGAAAGTTTCACCTTGTCTATGGTGATGTACATTCTATCGTGAATGTCTAAGAAATTATTTCCGTTAAATCTAATATTACCGTCGGAGTCCAAAGTTTCTGGGATCAATTCACCGCCGCAGAAAGAAAAGCTAGGAACTCCCCAAGCTAAATTGATGGTCTCAAAATCGATCCCGAAGTAAGGATTATCCGTTCCGTAAGTAAAATATGAATTCAACTTAGCGGTTCCGGAACCCGTAATACTTGCATCCAAACGAGATTGAGAAGGTGCAAATTTCAAACCTACATCCAATTTTCCCATACTAGGAAGTCCAAGATCCCATTTCACTTCCTTAGCAAGAAGTTTGAGACTTCCCGTAGGATTTTCTAAAAAATATTTATAGATAGGAGTTCTGGTAAAATTAATTTCAGGGATTAACTTTTCCATTCTGGTATGGATATCTTCTCTGATCCATTGACGAACGGAATTATACAAAGGAAAAAAGTTGGAAAGAACGATGGAGTCAGTTTCTAACTCGAGATTATACTCTCCCTGTAAAGGAAAATAGGAACTCCCGTCTCCTTTGACTCCCTTTCTGTATCCTGTTTTACCTTTCAGATTTGCAGACCAGGGAAGACCGAATTGTTTTCCTTTCAGTTTTGCTTCTAAAATTCCTGCAAGACTCCATCCCAATTCCGCATCTTTGATTTCCAGGTCCAAATAAGGATCCTTCCATTTAAAATTTTGGAGAGAAAATTTTGCCTCGGACTTCATCCAATCTCCGTAACTTCCGGTCTCCGTTCCCTTCCAATGTAGATCCAGACTTCCGCCTAGCGTTTCCAGATCGGAAGAAACAGGTAGAAAATTCCGGATATCGTCTAGATCTTGGACCGTAAGGCTTAAATCCCAGGATTTTAGTCCTTTTTCGTTTTTAGATTTCAGAAGAGTGAGTTTATCTTCTCCCACCAATATCTTGTGCTCTTCCGTAAAGAATTCTCCTTTTTGAGAGCGAGTCCATTCATGTTCCAGATCTATCTCTTTCCATTCCCAAACTTCACTTTGTAAAGGAAGTTCCTGTAATACGATCCCTTTTACATTAGAAAATTCTGTATTACCTTGGACCTTCAGATTGGTTCCGTCCGATTCTAAAACAGCCCGACCGGAAATTTTTCCTTTTTTCGGATAGAATTGGGAGAATTCCGAATACAAACCTCCGGAAGATTCCGCCTTTGCATTCTTGAACAAGATCTCCAGGTTCATGTTCTTACTTCCGATATCCGTACTGAACTTTCCGCTAACATATCTAAAACCCGGAATAGGAAATAAAGAGTCGGAAATTTGGACATTGATCTTAGTATCTTCTTTTCTGATCGTAAAATCGATCCCCTTTACATTCTCCAGAAGTACTTTGCCACCCTTATAAACAGTGACTGTTGTATCCTCTAATCGGATCTCTGGAATATTGATCTTATGGATATAGGAAAGAATTTCTCCCGAGATCCGATCTTCCAGATCGATACTGAGTTGTGCATTACGCACTCGGATCGCTTTTACGGAAGGTTGTCCTTTCCAAAGACCTCGTAGTAATAATTCAATCTTGTTCGCTTTGAAGATCATCCGTTGGGAAGCAAAGTCTTCGTCGCTGGAAATTTTCAAATCTTCTATAAATACATGGTTCGGGAATTCGTATTCTACGACTCCCAAAGTCACCGCCCTATCCAGTTCTTCGTTAATGAATCCTCGTGTGAGTTCCTTCACTCCTCGGAGGTCCAGAACTCTTCTCACGAAGTACCATTCTGCTGTTTCTTTTGCAGCGGCTAAAAGAAGAAATACCACAACAAGAGCAATGGAGATCTTTCTAAAGGAAGGTTTTTCGGCGATAGATTGTATCTTTGAAAAAGAAGAAGATACGAATCGATACAATTTAGATGGGACAGCGATCCGGAACGTCACACTGTCCTTTTTGAAGAATGGATTTTTAGGGAGAGAAAAAGAGAAAAAAATTACCGTTGGAGTACCTGGTTGATTTTCTCCGAGGTTTCCTTCAGTACTAGGCTTTCCGGAAATTTCTGTAATCCCTCTTCCAGAACCAACTGACATCTTTTGTATTCCTTAATTCTGTAGAAGCTGACCACTACGGTTTCATAGTAGAATAGATCTTTTTCGAAATTTTTCTCTCTGGAAGCTCTACCTAAAATACCCAAAGCCTGGCCGTATTTCTCGTCTTCGAAATAGGCTTTTGCCCACATTTTTTTGCGGGTTACCGACTCAAAATCGCGATCCACATTGTCCGACTTACGGAAATGCACGATAGCATTATCATAGTCATTGATCCCGAGATAGGCAGAACCTAAATAATGGTCCAAATGTTGAAGATTGCGACCTTCTTTGGAGTTTTGCAATTCTCTCAAAACGAGAGAAGCTTCTTTGAAAGATTCGATTTTTAGTAGTAGTTTGGATTTTTGGAGGAGTAGCTCGGAACGTCTTTTATCTTCAGGGTGTAGATCGCTTAATTGTTGGTCTATTCCCTTGATTTCCGCTCGGACCTGGGTCTCTAAATTGGCGGAAACCGCCCCTTCTTTTTGTGTACTTGCACAGTAGAGGAGGAATTGAGCTCCGATAAACAATATTGTCAGATATTTACTCATTTTCTCATCCGATTTTCAATTTTTCGAGTTCTTGCAGGAAATCGCTAGTCTCCTGCTGCCTGGTTTCCTCGTTGGAAAGCCAGTCCAAAGTCTCCGGATCTATCTCCTTAAGGAAGCGAGAAGGCTCGGAGGCCAATTGCTCCCCAAATTTGCGGCGATTGGCGGCACCTGTCAAGCATAAATGCCTCTTCGCCCGAGTCATCGCTACATACATTAAACGCCGCTCTTCGTCCACAGATTGGTCTTCTACAGTAGCCCTTCCGGAAGGCAAAATTCCCTCTTCTAATCCTACGACATAAACAGACTCGAATTCCAACCCTTTGGACTGGTGAATGGTGAGTAACTGTACTCGATTGTCTTCCTTCTCATCCGAAGGCTCGTCTTCCATAAGCATCGCCAAACGGTTAATAAAGTCGAATAAAGTAGGCTTTTCGCCGGAGTCGTTGTTCTCTTCGAAGAAAGCCAACATATTCACAAGCTCGGACATATTGTAAATACGAGCCTTTGCGACCTTCTCCTCTTTCTCTTCCAAAACGATCTCTTTTTCCAGTCCAAGATCCGCGATTAACTCTCGTAAGGCGAAAAATAACCTGGGCGAAGAAGAGAACTTTTTCTTTGCCTTTTCGATCAGATTTACGAAATTATAGATCTCGGAGGAGATTTTACGGTTCAGATCCGGGATAAAATCGGGGGATTCGCATACTCGGAATAATGTCTCATAAAGAGATTCCTTGTTCTGAGCCGCCTTTTCATGCACAAGAGAAATGGATCCTGCACCGATCCCCCGTTTCGGATAATTAATAATTCGTAATAAAGACGCATCGTCCTTTTGGTTTGCGATAAGACGAATATAAGAGATCAAGTCTCGGACCTCTTTACGGTCGAAGAAGTTATAACCGCCTACCACCTTGTAAGGCATTTCCCTGGCTCGGAACGCTTCTTCGAAAGGTCTGGATTGGAAGTTCGTACGGAATAAGATCGCGATCTGGCTTCCTTTTCTTTTCTCTTTTATGATCTCTTCTCGGATATTTTCCGCTACCCATTCCGCTTCGTCTTTTTCGTCCGCTCTTTCCACATACTTCACCTTGAGGGCGCCGGGTACCTTGGAAAAAAGTTCCTTGGATCTTCTGGAAAGATTATGACGAATGAGAGAGTTTGCGGCGGAGACTATGATATCCGTGGATCTATAATTTTCCAAAAGACGGATAACGTTCGCACCTTTAAAATCGTTCTCGAATCCAAGGATCAAGCTTACATCCGAACCTCTAAATGCATAGATGGATTGATCGTCGTCCCCGACTACGCAGAGATTGTCCGATTCACCCATGAGCGCTCTTAAAAATTCGTATTGGATCGGGTTGGTATCCTGGAACTCGTCCACCATGAAGTATTGGTACTTTTTATGGTATTCGTCTCTTACTTCTTCGAACTGTCTTAGAAGTTTGGAAGGAAGAAGGATCAAATCGTCGAAGTCGATCGAGTTCTGTTCTTTTAAAGTATCTTGGTATTGTTGAAAAAGAGAAGCAGCTAAAAGATCTCCCTCATTCATAGAGGTTCTCATATCCGACAAATAATCCGGCCCTGAGTTTTTGATCCTGGAAATTTTAGAAAGGACTTCCATGATCTGAGGACGTTTCGGCTCCAACTTTTGGGCCACAAGCATGCCTGTGACAAGTCCTTCTTGGTCCGCTTGGTTCAGAAGAAGGAACGGATGTTTGTATCCCAGCTTTTCAATATGTTTTTTTAATATTCCGAGCCCGAGAGAATGGAAGGTGGAAAGTACGATCCCTTTTAATAAGTTCCTTGGAATAAGTTTGCGGACCCTTTCTCCCATTTCTTTGGCACTTTTGTTTGTGAAAGACAATGCAACGATCTTTCCCGCAGGAATATGATGATCTTGGATCATATGGGCGATCCGATTCGAGATCACTCTTGTTTTTCCGGAACCGGCACCTGCAAAAATCAAAAGCGGCCCGTGGACTGTTTGGACTGCGCGGGCTTGTTCGGGAGAAAGACTCTGAAAAATGGACGTGGAATCCCGAGACTCTTTCGGTCTTTCTTCTCTCTTTCTTTTGGGGGCGGGAAGTTTTTCTTCGGAACTAGAATTTTCGGAGGTCGGGGATACTTCGGATGCGTCGACATCCTTTTCCCTTGAAACTTCCTCTAAATTCGATGGAACTTCGGCCGAAATTGGAATTTCTAAGGAATCCGACTCTTCCAAAGCGGGAATTGAGACTTCGACTTGCTCTGGAGTTCCTACCGTTGACTCAGGTTCCATGAAATCATCTTCTTCATAAAAAGAAGAACCGTAGGATTCCTCTTGTATCTCTTCTTGCGGAGACGGAGCGGGAGTTCCTACCATTTGCGGACCTTCTTCTTCCATAGAAATACTTTCCGAAAAGCTGAGGAGCGGCGGCTCTTGTCTAGGCTCCTCCGACTTCTCTTCTGGAATTTCCAAATGGGAAAACAGATCTAGCTCCAGACTTTGATTCGTTTCTTCTTTCATCCGATTTATGAGGGCAAAATAATCCCTGGATCCGAAAAATCCTGATTTTCGAACCCCAGGTATAAGCGACATAATCCTGATTTTTCTCTTCTTGTCAACCGTGTACAGGCAAAGGTTTGCGAATCTGAATGGATTTCAAAACACTGGAAGAAAGCTCGACTATGCAAGAATTCCTCCCAGAAAATTACCTCCCCGATTCCAATCTCTGGGAAGCAGGAAGAGAAACTTCCATATTCAAAACCCCGATTTTCGAGTTAGTCTCCGTTCCGAAAGTTTCTCCGGACAAAACGATCTCCGGGAATTTTTTCAAAATAGAATCTAAGGATTGGGTGAATGTGATCGCACTCACCCAGGACGAAAACGTGATCCTGATCGATCAATACAGACACGGTTTACATTCTTATTGTCTGGAAATCCCCGGAGGGATCGCGGACAAAAACTCCATCCTAGAATCCGCTCAGGCAGAATTGAGAGAAGAGACCGGTTTTGCCTCGGATGATTGGGAATATTTAGGAAAAATTTCCGCAAATCCGGCAATCCTGAATAACTGGTGTCATACTTACATTGCCAGAAATATTTATCCTCACCCTGGTGGACAGGATCTGGATGAAAGCGAACAAATAGAAGTGTATCAATATCCTCTAAACAAAGTCCCCGAAATTTTAGATAAGAATATCCTGCACCATGGGATGGTCGTCGCCGCATTCGGATTGTTCTTTTTAAAATACGGAGAAAAGAAGAAGTAGAACTATCTCATGACAAAAACCGCAAGCACGAGCCCATTCGTCTCTTTACAGGTCCCTGAATTCAGGAATTTTTTGGCCGGAAAATTTTTGGTCACCCTTTCATTCATTATGCAATCCACTGTGGTCTTTTGGCAGATTGACCATATCACTCACGATGCATTCTTCGTGGGTCTCATAGGATTTGCAGAGCTTGTGCCTAATGTTGCAGTTTCCCTATTTTCCGGATTGGTTGTGGACAGTATTCCAAGAAAAAAGATCATCTTCCTTTCACTCACCGGCTTGACTTTCAGTTCTTTCTTACTTTTATTATTCACTCTTCCCGGTTTCGAATGGGTTATCGAAAATTATTGGGTCTATCCGATCTATTCTGCGATCTTTTTCTCCGGGATCTGCAGAGGGTTTTTATCCCCTAGTATCGCAGCTTTTCAAACCCAATTAGTCTCTAAGGAAATTTTTCCGAATGCTGCGACTTGGAGCGGTGTTGCTTGGCAGGGTTCCGCGGTTTTAGGTCCGATGCTTGGCGGACTTCTGACAGGATTTAACGGAGTACAAACGGCTTATCTTGCGGACTTCTGCATTATGGTTTTTTCCTTATTCCTGCTTTTATTAGTTCCGTCCAAACCTGTTCCGGAAAAACAAGGAGAGAAGGAATCCATCTGGAAAAGTTTGGGAACCGGTTGGAAGTTCGTATTCGGCCACCAATTGATCTTAGGCGCGATCAGTTTGGATCTGTTTGCGGTATTATTCGGAGGAGCAGTTGCACTTATACCGACATTCTCCCGAGAAGTTTTAGGAATGGGCCCGGAATATTACGGAATATTGAGATCGGCTCCAGCGATCGGTGCGGTGCTTTGTGCGCTATTTATCGCAGTCAAACCTCCCAAAACAAATTCCGGAATTATACTACTCAGTAGCGTATTCGGTTTTGGGATCTGTATGATCGTATTCGCGCTCTCCAAGAATTTTTATCTATCTTGCGCGGCCCTGGTCGTAAGCGGTTCCTTCGACATGGTAAGTGTTGTGATCCGACATACGATCGTTCAGATGTATACCCCGGAACATATGAGGGGAAGAGTCTCCGCGGTAAATAATATCTTCATAGGTTCTTCTAACGAGTTGGGAGCATTCGAATCGGGAGCCGCCGCCAAAGCATTCGGCCTAGTCCCTTCCGTGGTATTAGGAGGAACTCTTACTCTTTTAACGGTAGGGATCGTTACCGCGATCGCACCTCGTCTAAGAAAAATGGATCTAAAGGATATAACGGTTTAAATATGGATAATATTCTTACCCAACAAGAGGCAATGCTCCGCTCCGGACAGATCTCCGAAGTGGATTACACCTTAAAATTAAAACTAGAAAAAGGATCCCAAGAATACGAGGGAGAGACCACAGTCCGATTCGTATACAACGGCGGCAAAAAAGGGAAACTCAAAGTGGATTTTATTTCCAAAAAGATCGAGATCCTTTGGCTGAACGGTAAAGAAGAAACAAATTACGAAAAAAAAGAATCCGCACTATTCTTATCCGGAGAATTATTAGCGGAAGGTAAAAACGAACTCAAAGTAAAATACAAAAATGCCTTCGATCATAGCGGTTCGGGCTTTCATAAATTCACCGACCCATCCGACAAAGCGGAATACATGCATACGGACTTCGAACCGTTCGAAGCTCATAGATTATTCCCCTCTTTCGACCAGCCGGATCTAAAGGCGACTTACGAGCTGGAGATTACCGGACCTTCGGAATGGACCTATATCCACAACACGGTCCCGAAATCGGAAGAGACCCAGGGAAATTATAAAAACATAAAGTTCCAGAAGACCAAAAAATTTTCCACGTATCTGTTCTCTCTCATCGTAGGTCCTTATGCGGTTTGGGAAGATAAAGCGGGAGCGATCCCTCTTAGAATATTCTGCCGTAAATCCCTCTCCAAATATATGGATGCGGAGAATTTGTTTGCGATCACCAAGGAAGCGTTCGGTTTTTTACAGGAATATTTCGGGATTCCCTATCCGTACGGAAAATACGACCAGATATTCGTGCCTGAATTCAATATGGGAGCCATGGAAAATGTGGGAGCGGTCACATTTTCCGAAAGTTATATTTTCCGCGGGCCACGGATCTACTCGGAATATCTAAATAGAGCCAATACTGTGTATCACGAAATGGTACATATGTGGTTCGGAAACCTGG
Source organism: Leptospira sp. B5-022 (assembly GCF_000347035.1). Lineage (GTDB taxonomy): Bacteria > Spirochaetota > Leptospiria > Leptospirales > Leptospiraceae > Leptospira_B > Leptospira_B cinconiae. The sequence goes on along the minus strand of NZ_ANIJ01000023.1, from coordinate 18,833 downwards.
TCACAATGAAATGGTGGAACGATCTCTGGCTAAACGAAAGTTTTGCGGATTATCTTTCTTATTATTCTATGTCCAAGGGAAAAATTTTCCCAGATGCATTAGAACATTTTTATGTAAGAGAAGAATGGGCTTATAGAGAAGACCAACTTTCCACCACCCATCCGATCGCCGGAAAAGCGGAAAATACCTTGGAAGCAATCAGCAATTTCGACGGGATCTCATATTCCAAAGGAGCTTCTGTTCTTCGCCAATTGATGTACTACGTGGGAGAAGAAAAATTCAGGGAAGCGATGCGACTTTATTTTAAAAGACATGCGGAGAAAAACACAGTCCTAAACGATTTTCTTTCCTGTATGTCGGAAACAAGCGGCATCGATATCAGAGGATGGAGTAAGGAATGGTTGGAAACAACAGGAGTCAACACTCTCAGTCCTGTCCGACAAAACGGTAGATTGTTTTTACACCAAGGACCTTCCGCAACAAACGGACTTTTACGCACGCACGCACTTCAAGCAACATTATTCCGAGAAAAGAACGGAGTATTGGAAGAAGTCTGGAAAAAAAGAGTTCTCGTAAAAGGAAAAGAAACCCTATTGGAGGAAAATTATACCGGAGAAGCGGACCTTCTACTCTTAAACACCGAAGACTTCGCCTATGCCAAAACCTATCTAAGTAAAGAATCGCTTCCAATCTTAAAAAGAAGCTTACACACTCTAAAGGATCGTTTTTCCAGAAGAGTTGTATGGGGAAGTTTATGGCAGATGGTAAGAGATGCGGAACTTTCTCCCAAGGAATTTTTGGAATTAGCCTTGGACCAAGGACTGAAAGAACCTGACCTTTCCGTTCGAAACAGTCATATACTTACCAAAGCTTTGACGGTAATAGACAATTATATTCCGGAGACTGAAAAGCGAACCTGGTCCGATCAACTTAATCGTATCGCCAAGGAAAAATCCCTTTTAGCCCAAAACCCGGAACAAGAACAGATCCTATGGTTCAGAATATTAGAAAATACCTCTAAATCTCCCGAACAACTCGCATACTTAAAAGAATTATTGGATCAGAAAAAAAGTATTCCAGGGATCGCAATGGACCAAGAGAGACGTTGGGTCATTCTTTCCAGACTAAGCGCCCACGGAGATCCGGAATCTTCTAAACGGATCGAAGAAGAAGTTACTAAAGACAATACCGATCTGGGAGCAAAAAAAGCGTTCTTAGCAAAAGTCTCCTTCCCGGACCCTAAAACCAAAAAAGAATCCTGGGAAAGATTTTTGAAACCGATCGACGGAGATTCGACGGATTTTTTAAGATATGGGATGAGAGGATTCCAATGGAATCACCAAAAGGATCTGCTGGTTACTTATACAGAGGAGTATTTTAACTCGGTGATCTCCGTGTATGAAACAAGAGATCCTCATTTTGCCTCCGCATTCGGACATCTCATGTTCCCTTCTTTTGAGCCGGATCCGAATCTGTTAAAAAGGACACAAGAGTTTCTGGACCAAAATAAAAAACTACCGGAATTATTGAGAAAGGATCTCCAACAGCAGAGGGACGATATGCAAAGAACCTTGAAAGTTTTGGAAAAGTATAAGAGCCTATCGGCACTTGAAGCCCGTGACTAAACACTAAGCGATAACCTAATTTTTGAAACGGTCTATAAGATCTAAACGGTCTTTCTAATTCCCTAAGAAAAAAGAAGAGTTAGAGGGCAGCCTCCAACTCTTAACCAAAAAGATCTATATTTTAGACTGGATTATGTGGTAGCAGGTTCCCTTTTTCCGGAGGAGTTTACCGAAGTTTCTCCATGTTGTTTTTTCCATTCATCTAATTTTTTATCCATTACCTTAAACCATAAAGGTGGGAATAAAGCCAAAAGGATCATCAATTCGTATCCGTAAGGGAGTTGCGGACTTTCTTCGAAATGACGTAAGGATTGGTATCTTCTTCCTGCGTTTGCATGATGATCGGAATGTCTTTGTAATTGGAACAAAAACGCGTTAGACAAACTAAAGTTTTGGTTCCAAGAATGGATCGGTAAAACCTTCTCGAATTTTCCCGGAGAAACTTCCTTACGAGCTAAGCCGTAATGTTCGATATAGTTCACCAACTCTAACAGAGAGAATGCGATCCAACTTTGCACAAAGAAAAATGCAGGCACCTGCCAGTTCAAATTACCGGTGATCGCATAAAATATCCCCGTCACCGCGGAAATAAATAAAAGAGGAATGATCATGGATGTGATCATCTCATTCTCCAAAGTCCAAACGGATTTTCCCAGCTTACCTAATCTTTTTTTCTCTAAATTCCAAGCGCTTGTCAAACTTCCAAAAACGGTTCTTGGATAAAAAGAAAAGAAGGACTCCCCTTTCCTGCTGGAAGCCGGGTCTTCATGAGTGGAAACATTCACATGATGGCCTCGGTTATGTTCTATGAAGAAGTGCATATAACATACGGTCATAAGAATGAACTTGGAATACCATTGCTCGATCTTTGTATTCTTATGCCCCAATTCGTGTGCTACGGTGATTCCGATCCCACCTGTATTCACACCGATCGCTAAAACAAAAGCTCCCCATTCCAATGTAGAAAGAGGTTGGGTTTGGACTTCCCACAGAGCCCAAATCACCAATCCGAACTGGATCCAAGCCCAAGCATAGGTTAGGAACCTAAAATAGAATTCCTTTTGCAATTCAGGGACATCTTCTTCCTTAGGATTGCTCGCATCCGGACCGATCCAAAGGTCCATGATCGGAAGAATCCCGAAAACCACCGCCAAAGTTAAAAAATTATAGTATCCACCCAAATAATAACCTAACACGGCCAAAACCGGAATTAGGTATGCAATCAAAAAGGATAATCTTTTCCCAACACTCATTTCTCTCTCTCCTATCCCAGATTTTCCGGGAAAATCAATCGATTTAATTTATTTCGAACGTTTGGTATTATAACATACGCTGAATTCGAGGCAAGAAAAAAATTTCAAAACGAATATTTTTTCTAACAATTGTTTTATAATAAGCCGGATCGGGAAATCATAAAGGAATGGTGCGGGAACTGTAGAGATACATTTGCTCTTTTCCAACTCTCTGTGTGCTCCGTGTCTCTGTGCGAAACATGTTTTTGCATTTGATTCGGACAGAGTTCACGGAGGTTCTGCCGCAACATTGTTACAGAATTTACAATAGTCTTCCCTTACAAGTGGAAGAATCTCATACATGTGGGCCTGTCGAACTCCTACATCTAAAAAATAAATTATCAACTACACACTTCGGTCTAGCCCCTTCGATTTTTATCCTTGTTTCGGAAGGCCTCTTCAAAAGCATGGTTTATAAGAAGAAAACTTCACCTTCCTTAAGACGAAAAACTTCCCCCACGCGAAAACGTATAACGTTCCCATTCCGAGGAAACCCTTAATGAGTCTTAACGGATTAAATTTCTATTCCTATCTTAGTCGTATCCGAATTCTTAAAACCTATTCCAGTAAAATTATGCTTGTGGCCTTTTTTGGGACACATGTTCCCTTAATCACACTTTTATTATTTTTCATTTTATCCACCGTACAGGATTTTCAAACCGCCCTTAAAATTTTAGGGATTGCTCTTGCGGCAACTCTTACAGGAACTGCGGCCACTCTTCTCGCCTTACATAAACTTTTAGCTCCGGTGATGCTTACTTCAAGATCATTGAATAGATATCTGAGTGAGAGAGAGCTCCCGAATTTACCCACAATATTCCAAGATGAAGCCGGTTCCTTGATGGCGGACACGGTTACCGCTGTGCGCAAGTTAGACGAGCTCATCCATTATATGGCTAACTATGACGGTTTATCCGGACTACCGAATCGGGATCTATTTTTGGAAAGACTGAGTAGTTCCCTTCATGAACTTTCCATGAGAGAGGAAATATTAAGTTTTCCTGTTCTATCTTTAGAAGCGACTCACTTAAAACAGATCCGATCCAATTTCGGTGTGCATATAGGGGACCTATATCTGAGAGCTTTAGTCCAAAAATTGGAAACGATGCTCGGCCCGGAAACCATCCTGGCAAGGACAGGAGATGGAGAGTTTTCTTTCTTTCCTTCACCTTCTTCTTCCCAAATTTTAGAAACGGATTCGGAGATCTGGGCAGGGAAGATCCAAAACAGCGTATCTTCTCCTTTGAATGTGGTAGACCATCAGATCTCTTCCGAGATACAGATTGGAATTTCGGTTTTTCCCTATGATGGAAAATCGTCCGATCAACTTTTATGGAAATCGGAGACTGCTTTAAACCAAGCAAAACTTTCGGGGACCACAAAGATCCAAACTTATTCTTCCGAATGGAAGGAAAGAATGAAGGAGAAATACCTACTCGAAAAAGACCTAAGACTTGCAATATCTAAAAACCAATTATTCCTTCAGTACCAGCCCAGAATAGAAGTACAAACCGGAAAAAAGATCTCCGCAGAAGCATTACTCAGATGGAAACATCCGGAATACGGGCTCATCTCCCCTACTATCTTCATACCGATCGCGGAAGAAAGCGGGATTATAGCTGAGATGGGCGAATGGGTCCTTTCCAAATCAATGGAGGACTTAGGAAATTGGAAAAAAAGAGGAATTCCCCCGATCCGTATCTCGGTGAATTTATCCGTAAAACAATTGGAAGATAAGAATATCACTAAGAAGGTCTTAGATATCTTGGAGAAAAACGATTTGAGTGTGGAAGATCTGGAATTGGAGATCACCGAATCGAGTTTAATCACCAATACGCAGCCAGCTTTGGAAATTTTAGGAGAGTTACATTCCTGGGGGATTTCCCTCGCCTTGGACGATTTTGGAACAGGTTACTCCAGCCTTTCTTATTTAAGTAAAATTCCGCTCAAAACACTCAAAGTGGACCAATCCTTCGTACGCAAAATTCTAACGGATCCGAATTCTTTGGCAATATCCAAAACGATCGTTGCTTTGGGAAAAAGTTTAGGACTTCGAATCACCGCGGAAGGTGTGGAAACCGAGGCTCAAATGCGGAAAATCAAGGATCTGGGTTGCGATGAAGCGCAGGGATATTTCTTAAGTAAACCTATACTTTTGGAAGAATTGGAGAAGTTCGTCCAAACCTAAAACAACTTTTAACAACAGATCGACTGGTCCGCATCGATCGATCCGTATCCAAACTTTCCGGCCTTTCCCTTTATTACATTTAATCTGTTTGTAACAGTTCTCTCCTTAATCGAATTGCAGGAGTATCCATACTTTCCATAAGGAGGATAGAGCGAATCGGAAGTATTACATTATGATTACGAGAACTTTTATTACAATTTCAATTTTTCTAATATGTTTGGGGACCCTTTCTGCGGACACCGTGACCAATATCAAAACCAAAGAAGTGATCGAGAACGTAAAAACCACTCAGACGGAACAGGGTGTGATCGTTGAGTTCGAAGACGGCTCCCGTAGAGGTTTTGACAGAACGTCCGTTACTGTAGAAGCCAAACCTGTGGAGTGGAAACAAAAGGAACAGGAAAACTATCCTGATAAGGAAAGATATACTGATTACGGGATCCTTGGCGGGTTCGGACTATTGTTCCTTCTTTTACCTTGGTAACCAAGTTTTTAATCCAACTCTAATCCAGACGTAACGTGTACGTAAAGATAAAGGATTATGTTCTATATCAGGTTCGAAAACATTTCAGCGCAAATAAGCGAATATTCGGATCATTCGAAGGAGATATTTTGTTTATGAAAACAAAAATAAAAAGAGTGCTTAGTGTTTTTTCGGTCTTTGCACTTTCTATAACTTACATCAATTGCCCACCGGCAAGTAAATCTAACGATGCTTCAGCCTTATTAGCTTTATTAAGTTCAGGCTCACTTTGTGGAGATATTACCTCTGCACAAAGTTTTTCCGGCAATGTAGAACTTTGCGGAATTGCAACCGTAAAGAGCGGAGGAAGTATTACATTTGCTCCAGGAACTACAGTAAAAGCTTTTCCTGGGTCTTATATCTTAGTACTTCCTGGCGGAAAAATTTTCGCAGATGGGACCGCAGGAAGCCCGATCGTTTTCACATCCGGAATTGCAGTGGGATCTCGGGCTCCAGGAGATTGGGGTGGAATCGTGATCATCGGTAGAGCTTCCGGTGCTGCCGCTGGGGACACTGAAGGAGTAAACCCTCAACCTTACGGATTAACTGTTGCCGCTGCGAACGAAGCGGATAATTCGGGAATTTTAAATTATGTTCGTATCGAATTCGCAGGTAACGAAGTCGCTTCCGGTGACGAGTTAAACGGCCTTTCTCTTTACGGGGTCGGAACCGGGACCACGATCTCTTACGTTCAAGTACACCGCGGTTTAGACGACGGTATCGAAGCTTGGGGCGGCAGTGTCAATATGGACCATATTCTTGTGACAGGCGGTATGGATGACGATATCGACTTGGATGAAGCTTACGCAGGTACTATCAATACTCTCATTACTCACAAATACCCTGTTGCTTGTGGTGGAACTTACTCTTCTGATCCAAGAAGTTTCGAAATGGACGGATTTGCAGGGGGAGGAGCAGACCCAGTGGCCGGATATAGAGACGGTACATATACCGCAACGATCACGAATTTTACTGCGATCGGAATTCCTACCGCCGGTGTTTCCGGATCCGCTGCTTACAAATTTAGAGAAGGATTCCATGGAAATTTCAGTAACGGAATCTTTATGGCGAGAAATAATTCCAGTGCAGGCAATACACAAGAGAATACTACCGGATCAAATGAAACTACTGTTACTTTCGCAGCAACTGTTTTCAAAACACCAGCCACTTCGACTAGTGTGACCGGATCTCCATCGATTACCGGCTCAATAACGGACGATGCTGACGCTGATATTACTGAATACGGCGAAAGCAGCTGTGAATTCACTACAACGCCTAATTACACCCTTATTAATGCGTCCATCAATGGGGGCAATGGTGCAGACGGACAGTGGTATAGCGGTTGGACTTACTACAGAGCAAACTAACTTAAAAAGTAAAGAAACCGGTTCCCTTAAAAAAGGGGACCGGTTTGCAAGAAGAATGAAAGAGAAACATAAATTACAAATATCTCTAACACTCACGATATTCAGTTTCTTATTTTTTCCCCAATGCAAAGGGGAATTAGAAAAATACAAAGAGTCCGTAATTGAAAATTACTCCAGCCAATCGGAAGAGAAAAAGAAATCGATTAACCTGCTATTATCCCAAGTAAAAAGTGAATACACTTTACAGAACTCATACAAAAATCAAGAAGAAGCAATTCGTAATTTTCTTTTAGAAATTTTAGATCCCAAAACTGAATTTCCGAAATCTATCTGCAATTCATACGATATAGAAAAAATCATTATGCCGAATATTCTGTTGGAAAAATACGGGATGGTATATATGAGCCCTGAAGATAGACAGACAACTATCCGCACTCGTCAATTATTAGGGATTTCCCGCATTCGTTCAAAATTTAGAAATCCGACACTTATCAATAGTCCGGAAGTCACTTTTCAACTAGAAACTAAAAAAATTCGGCAACACAATGCGATCCGGTTCATTAATTTAGAAAATATTAAAGTAACCGTACCTGAAAAAAAAGTAATCATATTGGAAGAAATCAAATCCATACTATCGGTCGGCGGTGAATACAAAGTTTGTATTGTCGCTCCGTAACAAAAATATCAACCAGGGAAAATAAACCAGATGAAAAAATACCTAGCCATTCTCTCGCTGTTTTTGACAACGACAGTCTACTTGCAAGCACAGGCTACGGGACGTTTAACAGGGACCGTTATAGATGCGGACTCCGGGGATGCCCTTAATTTGACAGCAGTCATCGTTCGCTCCGCAGGTAAAGCGATGCGTACGGATTTTGACGGAAAATTCAATATGGAACTTCCTCCGGGTCAACACAAGGTGGAATTCAAGTATTCAGGATACGATCCGGTAGTTCGAGATGTTACCATTCAGGCCGGAAAAACGGTGAATGTAAATGTGACATTGGGTGCTAAGACATTAGATACAGTAAACGTGCAAGGTAGGGGTTTGAATAAATCCGAATCGGCTCTTTTGCAATTGCAAAAAAAATCCGGGACCGTTTCCGACGGGATCTCTGAAGAAGCGATCAAAAAAAGTCCGGATTCCTCCGCGGGAGATGTACTTAGGAGAGTTACCGGTATAACTCTTGTAGGTGGAAAATTCGTTTTCGTTCGAGGCCTCGGAGAAAGATACTCCACTACCGTATTAAACGATTCGGTGGTCCCTTCCACCGAGCCTGACAAGAGAGTGATCCCTCTAGATCTATTTCCAGCAAGTGTCATCAAAAACATTCGTATCATTAAAACATTTGCTCCGGAAGATTCCGGCGAATTTTCAGGTGGAGTCGTAAAAATTGAGACTAAAGATTATCCTGATAAATTAGAAGCGAGTATAGGATTCGGCCTAGGTTATAATAGTATTACGACCGGTCGTGCCTTCCAGACATTCGAAGGTGGCGGAATGGCAAATCTTTTCGGGATGACCGGGAGTAATCAAAAATTACCGGGAGTGGTAAGCTCTTTACCGGATATTCTTCCGCTTTCCCCTACCTCGAATTTATCACAACAAGCGATCAGCGCGATGGCTGTTTCCGGTTTTTCAAACGATTGGTCTTCCAAAGAGATCACCGCTCCTTGGGATAAATCCTTTAACCTTTCTTTCGGAAATACATACAAACTAAACCAAAACGGAGATATGAGGTTAGGTGTATTACTCGGATCCACATACTCCAGGAACTTTAGGTATCGTCAAACTCAAGAAAATCGATACAGCTCTGCTAACTCAATAAACCCTTTGCTCACCGACTTTACCTCTCTAAATCTTTTAAAGAAAGAAGATGTTCAAACTTGGAACGAGGAAGTCAATTTCGGAAATAATGTAAACGTAACTTTTCAGCTAAAAGAAGGACAACAAATCTATTATAAATTATTACATACGATCCAGTCCGATAAAATTGTAAGAAGTTCCTTCGGATATAATAATATAGATACCTTCAATTATATCAATAATTCCCTGGAGTGGACTAGTAGAACACTTTTCAACCAAACCGTGGGTGGAACTCATGCTTGGACTCCATTCGGAGATAGACCTCATAAATTCGAATGGCATGGAAACTTTGCCAGAGCAGAAAGAGACCAACCGGACCTCAGAAACCAACTTTGGCAGCGTTCCATTAACTCCACAAGTTCCAACTTCACTCGTACAGGAAATCCGGACGGACAAAGATACTTCTCTAATACTACCGATGATGTAGCGAGCATAAACGCTAAATATACGGTTCCTTTCAAACAATGGGACGGATTACAGTCCAAATTAAAATTTGGAGCAACCGCTTTGGATCGGACCAAATTGTTCCGGTTCAGGGAATTCCAGCAAAACTTGGCCGCAGCACCCGGAATGATAGATCTGTATCCTGTGCCGGGAGAGATCACTTACAATCCGATCACTCTTTTGAACGGGGATAGACAGTTTAGAGAAAGATTCGGGGACAATAACGCGTACAACGCCGGACAAAAATTACATGCTTATTTCCTGCAATTGGAAATGCCAATCGCTTCCAAGCTGAACTTCTTAGGGGGAGCCAGATACGAGGACAGCAGCCAAACGGTGGCAACATTTGCATTAAGAGATTCTTATCTATACGAAACTTCTCTCTCTCAGATCTATGGAAGCGGGTGTAGCATTAAGAATAGTCTTGTCAGAGAATATGCAGTTGCAAATGGGATCTGCCAGGCGGATAATAACGGGATCGGAAATTTAAGAACAAGGGACCTTCTTCCTTCCGCAAACCTGACCTGGGAATTCAAAGAAGATATGAACTTAAGGCTTGGATATTCGGAAACGGTAACAAGACCCGATCTAAGAGAACTTTCTCCTTTCTATTTCTCTCCCTATTTCGCTGCGGATAGGATCCAAGGAAATTCAAACCTGAACAGGACCTATATCCATAATTATGACTTGAGATACGAATGGTATTTGACTGCGACCGATTATATCGGAGCGGCAATTTTCAAAAAGAGAATGTCCGATCCGATCGAACAGATCGGTATCCCTGTGGCAGGGCAACCTCAAGTTCGTTATACATTTGCAAATGCAAAACAAGGGGATATAGAAGGGATCGAGTTAGACTATAGAAAAGATTTCTGGAACCATTTTAGGATCGAAGGAAATCTTTTCTTCATCAAATCCAAGGTTACTGTTCTAAACGATTCCGAATACTATGCGGCAAGACTCGGATTTGTATCCATTTATTCCGAATTATTTGGACTTGCTCCTACGGATAAAACCAGATCTCTCCAAGGCCAATCCGAAAGAGTGTTCAATCTTAAGTTTACCTACTTCCCGGATCAGGAAAAACACCATAGTCTCGGATTATACTACAATTATTTCTCGGAAAGGATCGTAGTAGTAGGAGGTAACGGTGTGCCAAACGCAATCCACCAACCGGCAGGAGTTTTGGATTTTATCTACGGATGGCAAAAAGGAGAACATCTAGATCTAAAATTTGCGGTCCGGAATATTACCAACACTATGTTCAAAGCGACTCAAGTGGATAATGTATACGGGGTAGAACAAACCTATTTCAAATATAGGGAAGGTATCTCTATCTCGATTTCCGCAAGTTATAAAATGTAAGACACAACCAGCCTAATTCCCCGAACGGATCTTTTTACTCTCGTTCGGGGACTCGTTTGTTCACAGATCGCGGACGCCTGCGAAAAAGCGAAATTTCCGCGCAAATAAACCAGTGTAACCCCAGAACATTATTCCTTTCTTATAAAACAGGAATGAGTCCCTCTTTTCATCTATAAATAATCATTACGGTTCAGAGAATTTTAGAACCGATCACTCTCAAATATCCCAACTCGGATATATTAACATAATCAAATTGTAATAAAATAAATTTTTAAATAATTGACACTAAACCGACCAACGTTAGTCAGTCAATTTAGTTATCGAAAATTCAAAAACAAATTACACAAGAAAATGTCAGCAGGGATATTTTATTAAATATCTCTGCGAGGAATTTCATATATGAGCCAGCGAATCAAAATTAAAACCTTTATTACGTATCTACTTATCCAATTTATAATAGGATGTTCCGGAAATTGGAACTTCTGGGATAGCGGAAACGTAGATCTATCCAAAGCGACCTGGCTCGTAGCTGAAAAAGTCCCCTTGGTTGTAGATAAGGGCGGTGTTCCAGGCGTTACGCCTACAACTCCCGTAAATAATCTTTTCACTCTTCCTCCTGGTACTAAAGTAAAGGCGGCTGCCTTAGGCGGAACAATCGATCCGACCGGCACCACAATTGTAAATGATTTTGACGGCGATGGTATACTGAATACGGATGAAACCACCACTAACGTGTGGGTGGCAGACTATCCGGTAATCGAAGCTATTGTAGCTCCTCCGGTCACAATGAAGATCGAAATCCTAAAGAATTCGCAAAACACATCGGATGAAATAACTAGCGAAATTAATTCAAGCGACTTCGAATCAACTAAAAACCAAGGTTCTGAACGAATTCACCAAAATGAAGTTAATTTAAGGACAGTCCAATTCCAAGACTCTTATGCAAGTTCGAATGAGTTATCAAATTCCACTAGCACAAGTATGAGTTATGGCGCACAAACTAAAATTGGACCCGTTAGTCTAGGCTTCAATTATGCTTCAAGCAATTCGAATAGTTGGGAAGCAAAAAATTCACTTTCTACCACAACAACCAAATGGGCCGATAAACCTTTTAAAAATAATATTGATACCCAGGCGAATAATCTAAAATCGTCTTCGGCAGCCTCGAAAGCAAAAAAATACAGATCGGAAAAGACCCAAAAAATTAACGAGACCTCACAAATAGATGCAAATGCAGGCTACGTAAGGGCCGCATTATACATCAAAAACACTTCCGTCAATATGCCTGTAAAATTGACGAATATACTCTGCTCTCTTATGTTCGAGAACGGGACCGGAGATCTAATTCCGATCCAGAGTTTCCGTTTAAGGAACGACGATTATAGCCTTTTCGAAGTGAGCGTTTACGGCGGTTCGGAATTCGGACCTTATGTAGTACAACTTTCGGGATTAAACACTTCGGAGATAGAGAACGCAATTGCTGCGGGATATAACCCTAAAATTTTCATCGTGGACTATGAAATGAGTCATGTTCCGGATTCTAACTATAAATCGGCACTTTTGAATTTTTCAGGTAACAACTTAAAAATTATAGAAGAGAATGCAAAAGGAAGGACCGGATTAATAAGAGTTTACGGTCCGAACATGAGACAAATGTATCGTGTTGCCGCATTCGATGTTCCGGATAGTTCGGATCCATGCGCGAGAACTGCGACCTCTCTTTCTCCTGGGATCACTTTGAGAAAAGCCTTAGAGAGATTGCAATGCAACGGCTTAAAGATCGAATTCCAAGATTATGTGATCGATCTATCCGAAATAGCCCCTGCGCTTGGAGAATACAAATTGCACTTAAAGGGAATCAAAACTTTAGGTCCAGTCCCGACCAATATCCCTTGCGTAAATGAGACTCATACCGGTTCCGACGGGGTAACTAGAACCGCTTGTGTCCAAAAGCCGCTCAGCACCTGGACGGAAGAAGAGAAAACTAATGCGGGAGTCTGGGCAATTTATTCGAACGGAAGATACTATAATCTAACGGAATATTTTAAGGACCTGGATGATTCTATTCGGACTTTCGATCCTACGAATAGCCAAAAAACCCCAATGGTAAAAGGAGTAGATTCTGTGATCTGGGCGGGAGATTATTATGATATCGTATATATCTCCTTCAAGGATCTCTTAAAAAAGGAAGAAGAACAAACTTTCGGAACAAATCCCTTAGAGACACAAAGAGAATATAAGTTGAATACTTCTTGGGATCTAAATTCTCTCGGAAGTTATCCTTATGATCCGGAAGTAAAATCTCTCTTTTTAGGGAAATTAGGATTCGGAGAAAGATTCGAGTTAAATATCAAGTTGGATAATAACCAATATTTGACTCCTAACTTCGGAACCCCAATTGATGGAGGACTATTCCAATATTTTTCAAACTTCAGTTATAATATTACGACAAGCGTTCCTAAATTATCCATCGACCAGGTAGCAGACCTGGAAATATCGATGGGATTCGGAGGACAAAGATCCGATTGGTTCCATATCGTAAAAGATTTAGATAATTCTAATTCGTTTAAATTAAAAAACTGCGGAAGGACTCTAGATTACGTAAACCAATTGTTTACTCTTTGTATAGAATTGCCAACCGAACATGAATATGTGGATCCGGAAGTAAGCCTAATCAATTTGTATCTGCGGCCTTCTTTAAGTAACGCATACCGCAGAACGATCTGGCCCCTGCCCTACCAGGACGTTCGAAAAATGAGAGGAGAGCTTGGAAACCCTGCCGAAATCGGAGATACTACAATTAAAGTTTCGAACGGAACGGGCCTTGCGGAAGTCGGAGAAAATATTTATATCTTAGGGGATCCGAATGCGTATCCTATCTCTTCGATCGGGACACCTGCTTCGGACGGGTCTTATATAGTTACCCTAGGGACGACTATTAAAAAAACAGGCAAAAAGACCACGGAAGTATTTGTCAAAGGAACACTTACGGCGGCAGATGTACGACTTACCGTTGAAAACGGATTTCAAACCGATTGGAATACTCAGGTACAATCTAGTTTTATTCCGGATGCTTGGAATACGAAACAATTTCTTCCTTTTGAAACAACATCTTCAGTAAGTTGCAGCTCAACTCCATTTCATCCTTTAAGCTGCCTAGGAGTCACTCCGAATTTAGACGCAATCAACTGGTCTGGGGCTTATAATAAAGGTGTGGCTCTCTGGAATTCATGGGCAGATGCTTCTTATTTTCCTAGCTTCCTCTCAAGTGGACTGTTCGGCTTATCCACTAATTCCGGAAAAGTATATCGTTTGGATGCTTCTAAATCGGATGCAATTTTAAGTGAAAATGTAGGATCGGGTTCTTTATACAGCCCAAAGGTAGTTGTCTATAATAATATTGCTCTTGTTGTCAGAGGTATTACTACTGCAAATAGCCTAACAGGAAGATATTTTAATATTACTACCGGACAAGCACTTACAGGTGAATTTGCATTGCTAAGTAATTATGGAGGATATAATGACTATTCGATCGATATTAAAGGTTCGAAAGTATTATTGGCTTGGCGTCGCACGATAACTGGAGAAACAGATACGCATGAAATTTACTTTGATGCTTTCGATATCAGTTCTTTGCCAACCGCCTCTCGCACAGGAGTTTTAGTGGAATCTCTAACAGAGTCGAATCAATACAGTTGTATTAGCTGCGTTTCCGTAGCCGGTACGGAAACCCGAGCTATCGTTTCCTGGAAAGATGGAACAAATACCTCCACTCATTATGTAAAAGGAAGAGTTTACCAATTAGATCCGATTACACCGCTAGCCAATTCTTTTACCGCAATATCTCAAAGTGCCACCTCCGCTTATAATAGTCATGTTTTTTCGGAAGCAGAAGGATCAATCGGATTTATCGGCGGAATTATGAATACGAATGCACAAGACTTTCGTGTCGGATTTAAGCTTGTAAATCTGACGACTGGAACGCTTACGGGAAGCGGAATCATCTTTAGTGATAGTAGTAGTAGTGCAGGAAACATATCTCATTTAAGTTTGACCGACTATGGATCGAAACATTTAGGAACTTGGATCGAATCCGATGGAACACTTTACGGAGCTATTTTGGATTCTTCCGGAAATTCATTCGGCTCAAAATTGACATTTGACACGAGTGTAACTAATGTTCAGACGGAAGCAAGTGGCAATATTGCGTATGTAAGCTATTCGAAAGCTAATCGAATTTATATTAGAACAGTCGACCTCAGTTCCGGCCAATTCCAGTCAAACTCTCCACTGGTAGTCGACTCAACAAACTCAGCGACTAGCAAGAAAATGGGCAGTTTGATTATCTCCGGAAATACTATTGTTCTTCTCTGGGAACATTTAGAAGGTGGGAAATCCACAATCCGAGGCAGGTCCGTTTCTCTTTCTCCATTGGCCGTCAAGGGACCGGGCGATTTCTTTGTCAGCACAACAAATGAGGGAAATCAAACAGCTCCCGAAATTTCGGGGAGTGGAAACAATGGATTTGCTGTGTGGCTATCGCAGGATATTCTACAACCGAGAGTCCGAGGAGCCTATATGAATATAGCCAACCCTGGCGCTCTTCAATATGGAATGAATAATTTCTTCATCGCCCCTATGATTGAGAGAGATTTTACGATTTGGACAAAAGTTACCGAGTAACGTAGAAACGTTTGGAAAAAGTGAATATGAAATATTGGAAAAGAATGGTCGTTTATTCGGCCATCTTTCCCCTTCTTCTCACTTCCTGTTCCGGCGGATCGGACATGATGAATCGTCTCTTCCGATTTGCCGGCGTTTTACCATCCGGCACATCCTTCTTATCTCCTGGTTCCGCGCCTGCACCGGAAGGAAGTGATCTATTTTCTATTTCGACAAACTACAGTGAGGCGATCGATGATCCGGAAACAAAAGCGGATGCGTTAGCCGGAGCTTTATTTATTGCACCACCGGAACCGAATAATTTCGGTGCGGTTTCCTTAAACTATCCGATCCAAGTTCCGGCGGGTAGAGCTGGGGTTCAGCCGAGCTTAGCGTTGTCCTATTCTTCTACAGGAGGAGATGGATGGACTGGGATTGGTTGGAGTATAGGACTTGGAGCGATCACAAGGACTCCTGAATACGGAGCTTTGTTCTATGATTCCAGAGATACATTTACTTGGAACGGAAAAAGACTGATCAAAGTTTCCGGTTCCACTTCTAATGAGAACGGGGTGTATAGACCCGAGATCACGGAAGAAGATTTTGCATTATTAAAATTAACGAATATAGAAAACGGGGGAACCTGGGAGGTTTTGGATTCCGATGGGACCAAGACGATCTTTGGAGATTCCTCTTCCAATCGGATCTATGATCCGAACCAAATCTCGAGAACATATAGTTGGTATCTTTCGAAAACGGAAGATCGGAATGGAAACTATATGCAAGTTACTTACGACACTTCCAACTATTCCGAAAAACGAAACTTATACGTTCAGGAAATTAAATACACCGGAAATAGCAGAAGTGGATTTCCTGCGAAACAATATGTAAAATTTATCACAAAGTCCAGAGGAGACTCTTATGTGAGTATGGCTCCCGGTTTCACCATGGTCATGGACAAACTTCTGGATAAAATAGAGGTTGGCTGGACAGGCGGGAAACTTTGGACATACACAATGGTGTATGATACTTCTTTCGATTCCGGAAGACCTATCCTTAAAACTGTGGAATCGGATCGCCATACTACCAAACCGGATTTCAAATACAGCAATTCTTCTCGTATATTAACTTGGCAGAATATTGCAAATCAGGCTTCGAGTGAGCCGGAAGTTCTGCCGGCCTCAACTGAATATTTCGAAGGAGATTTTAACGGAGATGCGATCTCGGATATCGTATTCTTTAATCCCCAAACCGGAAATTGGAAAGCGGCAGAAGGCAGAAAAGAAGGCGGATATAATTTCAAAACATATGCAAACCGTTATAAGAACTATGACGGTCCTTCTAAGATCCGATTCTTCAAGGGAAATGTAAGCGGGGACTTTAACGGAGACGGAAGATCCGATATCGCATTCTATCTACCTGAGACCAGGGATTTTATCGTAGCCGAACACGACGGACAAGTATTCCAATTTCGTAATTATGGAAGGCTCATGAGCGGGATACCGGATATTTTCCGGATGGAATGGTTTCCCGGTGACTATGATGGAAACGGCCTTTCTGATTCCCTACTTTTTGACGAGCCCACCGGTCTTTGGACCCTGATGTTGAACAAGGGTAGTAGTTTCGAATTTTTGAAAGTAGGTAAAAAATTCCAGAATGTATTTCGAGGAGATTATTCTCCGAATGCGAATTTGGATAGTGTTAGCACCAACGATACTAGTATCGATGGAAAAGATAGAGCAAAGCTTAAGTTCTTAAGCGGAGATTATAACGCGGATGGACTAACGGATATTTCTCTTTATGATCAAAGAACTGGAAAATGGTTTGTAGGAGAAAATCTCCGAAATCCCGATAAGTCGGATCCGATCTATTTTAAGACCAATTGGGTATTATACAAAGTATTTACTGCACCCGAGCAGGCTTTATTTTCGAACGACCAATTTTCCGGAGACTTTAACGGAGACGGGACATCCGACTTTTTGCTATTCGATCGTTCCTCCGGCGAATGGACGTTAGGAGAAACCGTAAACAGGACCATCAATTTTAAAATTTGGTCTAAGGCTCCTCAATTCAAAACGATCACTCGTTGGTTGCAAGGAGACTTTAACGGGGATGGTGCGACAGATGTCGGATTTTTCTCGGAGAGTGACGGAAAATTCTGGATCGGCGAAGCAACGTCTAACGGGTTCCGTTATAAGATCTATAGCGATATGAGTTACGGTCCAAACCAAGAGAGGGTGATGAAAACTCCTCTACCTCTGGATGAAGTAAAACCTACGAAAGGATTCGGAGTCTTCTCCACTTCTTCCGATTCGAAAACGGTTCTTTTAGATTATCAATATGATGGGAACTCCAACCCTGGAAAGGGAGAGATCGCGTATCCTGGATGTTTTACCGCAAACGATTGCAGCGCTTCTCCTGAGTTACTTTTGTTCGATAGAAGAACAGGAGTATTTGATTTTAAGAAGGGCTCTACGTTTACGGAAGCGGTTCTTACCGGTTTTAATCCGGAGACCGGTGGGATTGTAGCTATCAATAACGGAAAAGCGGATCGTTATACAGCAAATACTCGCGACGAAGTTCTGTTTTTCGGAGACTTTGGAACTACTAGTAAATTTTTTGTCGTGACCCAAGACAGCGGAGTTGCTTTCAAAAGAACGGATCTTGCTAGTATCGGTGATTCTCAAGTTGTATCTTTCGATATCAATTCAAGCGGATACGCGATCGATTATTTTGATTCTACTTCTTCCAAATCGGCTTTGGTTTTAAACGACCTAACTACGAATAGCGCCCAAAGGTTTTTACTCACAGGACCGAGTGGAACTAAGTATTTAACAACTGCGGGAGATGTATTAGATTCTTATCTGCAAAATCTTTTCCAAGTAGGAAGTGAAACGAATCGAAACAGAAGAAATCTTTTCAGCATTTTCTCCGGAGATTTTTCAGGAGTAGGAAAGGCTCAACTTCTTCTCGTAGATAGGACCGGAACTACACATAAATGGTATTTAGGAACCATAGGAACTTCTGCCATTACTTTTAAACTATTAACACCAACCGGCACTGTGAGCGTTCCTGTTTCCACTACTGTATATGATAAAACAAGCCAAGCTGGGATCCAATATGCATTGTATCCGGAAGTCTCCGGGAATTCGATCGTTTACGAAGATCCTACCGAACCTGCTTCTATCGTATTTTCAAAAATTAGAATTACTGCAACTACTGTCACACGGACGGTATATAATCCGGGACTTGTAGGATTTAATAACCAATTCGATCATAGAGGAAACCCGATCATAGTTTCTGACGGTGAGAATAAGGTTTACGATCTTTCCCAAAGTAAAATTATCTCCGCTACTTCTCCTGTATTTGCCTTGTCCATGGATCGCCCGGATTTGATGACCAAGGTGTATCCGTTCCAGTGGATCCAAGGAGATTATAACGGAGATGGACTTACCGATATAGGGATCATTCATCTTAAAGAGCCTACTTGGTATTTTGCG
>NZ_ANIJ01000022.1 GCF_000347035.1 Leptospira sp. B5-022 | reverse complement strand
TCGCTTGGGCTTCGCCACATTTGCTTCCGTCACTGCGCTTGCTTGAGCAAGCTCGTGCCGTCGCAAACGTCGGAGCACCTCGGTCGTTAGGCGAACATCGAGCCCAACATTTGTTCTTTTTCAAAAAGCTTCTATTTCAGTTACTTTTTAGGTCTTTTAAAAGATAAAATACTTGCAATTAATGCAGTTATTACTATTGTTATAACATGGATGCTTCATCAGTAAAAAAGACAACAATTCGGGCAATAGGGAATTCCGCTGGGGCTACAATTCCTAAAGTACTTCTGGAAAAGTATAATTTCCATGAAGGGGATACAGTTTTTCTTTTGGAAACTGAAGCAGGCATTCTTTTATCTCCATACGATCCTGATTTTGAAGAGGCTATGGACATTTACCAAGAAGGCTCTAAAAAATACCGTAATGCTTTAAGAGAATTGGCTAAATGAAGAAAGAGCCTAGATGGTTAAATAAGAAAATCGTCGAAGCAATTCATTTAGATCAAGTTAAACAGCATGGTGGATCTCAGGGGATCCGAGACCAAGGACTTTTGGAATCGGCTCTTGATCGCCCAAAGAATAAATGGGCATATGATTCATCCTCTAATATTTTTGATTTAGCTGCTTCATTATGCATAGGAATAGCCAAGAATCATCCGTTCATTGATGGGAATAAACGTGTCGCTTACATGACAACATACGTATTTCTCGGATTGAATGGGTATAGTGTAGAAGTGCCAGAAGAAGAAGTCGTATCGATTATGCTTCGAGTTGCAGACGGAAGCATAGATGAAATCAATTTATCAACTTGGTTAAAAGATAGTTCAAATCCTCGTAAGTAGGTGCTCGACGTCGGCTAACTATCGGTGCTTCCGCTACGCTCGGAGATCGCTTCGCGACTCACTCGCTCGGGCTACGCCACATTTTGCATTGTCACTGCGCTTGCATCGGCAAACTCGTGCCATTGCAAACGTCGGAACACCTTGGTCGTTAGGCGCCATATCGCGATTTTGGTTTTTCATTTTACTACGTGTTAATCATTTCGAAAAACAAGAGGGGATTTGATTTTAGGTCAGGCCGCTTTTCCCCCTTTTTCTTACCTTATATCGTGCCCTGAAAAATTGGTTATTACTTTACAATTTCTATCGAAGCACTTGAAACTTTTGATATTAAAAGAGGCGAAACGGGTTCGCTACCTTCTATTGTAAGTGCGGATTTGTCTCTAATTGACTTTTACTGTATTTGAAGATTTTACAGAGTAGGGCCTAATGCAGCGTGTTCGGGGCGATACGGCAGCCTAACTTTCGGTGCCTCCGTTCCACTTCGGGCCCCTCGCTCCAGGCTTCGCCACATTCACTTCCGTCACTGCACTTGCTTACGCAAGTTCGTGCCATCGCAAACGTCGGAGCACCTCGGTCGTTAGGCGTAATGGCAAAAAGCTGTAATATAAAACTAAGTTCATTCTTGAGGAAAGTAGTAATTTGGCGGTTCAATAGAATCAAATGCCAGCAATGAAATAAGATTTGACAATGCATATAAATTAATCATTTTATGCATATTATGAGAACTACCGTAGATATTCCTGAAGAATTGTTTTTAGAAGCAATGAGGTTGACTCATTTGAAAACTAAGACAGATGTAATTAAAGAAGGGCTTGCTTCTTTAATTAGACGAGAAAAGTTAAAAGATCTTAAAAAGTATAAAGGATCTGTTAATCTCGAAATTAATTTAGATAATTTACGGAAGCGATGAATCGTATTCTGTTGGATTCATCAGTTTGGATCGAATATTTCAGGAATAGTAATTCATCAATTTCGACAGAAGTGGACGAGTTGATTGATAGAGAGAATATTTACACTAATGATCTCATATTAGCAGAATTAATTCCTTTTCTTAAATTACGAAAACAATCAAAGATAATTACTTCCTTAGAGGCTATTGAACGATTTCCATTAGAAATTAATTGTGAACAAATAATTGAATATCAAATTTCGAATCTTAGAAATGGGATAAATAAAGTTGGAATTCCAGATTTGATAATTGCTCAGAATGTGATCCAAAATAAGGCAATGCTTTTTACGTTGGACAAACATTTTAAGCTAATGAGTAAGAACATCAAACTAAAAGTTTACTAAAATAACCATTACGCATAACTTTCGCCTCAGCCGTTGCGCTTCGAGCTCGCTTCGCACCTCGGCCGTTAGTTGCAATAGCCCGTAAAATTTTCCTTAAACAAATTTAACAAAATGACTGAATTTTGGTTGAAGTATATACAATGTATATATAATTGCTTTATGGAATCAATTATTCAAAAATGGGGTAATAGTCTAGGTATTAGGATCCCAAAGGCGATGGCCAACGAATTAGAATTGAATGATGGTAGTCATGTTGAACTTCAATATGAAGGGGATAAAATAGTAATTTATCCCATGAGAAAAGCATCATTAGAAGAAAAGTTAGCTAAAATAACTAAGCAAAATCTTCACTCCGAGATTTCTAGCGGTTCCTCTGTTGGTCATGAGGCTTGGTGAAGAAGAGTAAATACACCCCTGAAAAAGGGGACATTGTATGGTTGAATTTTACTCCTCAAGCTGGGCATAAGCAAAGAGGACGTAGACCAGCGCTTGTTCTATCTCCGAAAGAATATAATGCAAAGACAGGCTTGGCGATTTTTTGTCCTATCACAAGTAAGATTAAAGGTTATCCGTTTGAAGTAATAGTTAAATCTAAAAAAATAGATGGGGTGGTTCTTTCTGATCAGATTAAGAACTTAGATTGGACTATTCGTGAAGCTGAATTTATAGAACCGCTCAATAAACTATCGTTAAAAGAAGTTTTAGATAATCTTAAACTATTGATTTTTTAGTTTAGTGGGCTACTGCAACTAACTTTCGGTGCTTCCGCGGCGCTTCGAGCTTGCTTCGCAACTCTCGCTTGGCCTTCGGCACATTTCGCTTTGTCAATGTGCTTGCTATACGCAAGCTCGTGCCGTCGCAAACGTCGGAGCACCTCGGTCGTTAGGCGAAAGACCGATCAGAATAAAATCCTAAAAAGCAATTGAATTTAAAGGTAATTTTTATCAAAGGAATGTAGAAAACTTTTAATCGACAGTCATTTAATTATAAGGTTGTTTATATGTGGAAGTGTATAGTATGAGTGAATCTAAACCTAAAATGACGTTTCATGTCGAAACCCTAAGAGTAGATTCGCATAGTAGTGTATCAAAGTGCAAGAACGCTAAGATAACACTTGATACAGATATATTAGGGAATGTAGACGCCTTTAACCCTGCGGAATTGCTCCTGTCCGCTCTCTCTGCCTGTATAATTAAAGGAATCGAGAGAACAGTCCCAATTTTACAATTTCAATTAAATTCAATTGAAGTGATAGTAGATGGAGTGAGACAAGATGTGCCTCCGAGAATGGAATCGATCTTTTATAAAGTAATAGTGGATTCAGAAGAATCAGAGCAACGTTTGAATCTTTTACATGAAAATGTGAAGAAGTTTGGGACAGTTTTTAATACAATCGCTCCGGGAACAAATTTGAGTGGTATATTAGTAAGACGTTAGAATTTAAAGTTTGTCTTAAATTTGTTTAAGTTCTATTTTCCGGTAAAGGATCGGTCCATCGCATAACTTTCGCCTCAGCCGTTGCGCTTCGAGCTCGCTTCGCAACCCCCTCGCTCCAGGCCACACCACATTTCGCTTTGTCGTTAGTCATCATCTGCTTAAAGAAATAATTGTATGGAATACAAAACTTTTCTTCCTCACAGGGATCTGGAATTATTTATAAATTGCTATTGGACTTTAATAGTCCCAGCATCTATAGAAACAACGAAACAGCGTATTATTCCTGATGGATTAATTGAAATGGCTTTTATACTTGGCGATGACATCAAAAGATATACTAGTGCAGATGAATTTATTATCCAGCCTCGAGCTTTGGTATTGGGACAAACTATGGAGGAATTTTACATTGAACCTACAGGTTATGTTAATACTTTCTCCATTCGCTTTTATCCTTATGGATTCGCCCATCTAGTAAAAACAGAATTAAATAGATTGACGGATAAAGAAACTCCACTTGCTAATTTATTCCCAAAAAATGATGCAGATGAGTTGGAAAATTTGATTATAAATGCAAGAGATACTAAACATAGAATTGAGATTATTGAGAGTTTTCTCAGATCATATATAAGCAAACCATTAGTTTATGATGATTTAGTAAAAAATACTATCGATGAAATTATACTTAGTCTTGGTAGTAAGCCAATCAAAGCAATCATTGAAGATAAAGTTTCATTAAGAAGGAAACTAGAAAGAAAATTCCTTAAATACGTTGGTGTAAGTCCAAAACAATTGGGTAGATTAATAAGATTTCAAGCAGCTCTGAAATTAGTCTTAAGTGAAGATCCAGAATCATTCACAAGCATAGCTCATCAGTTTGATTATCATGATCAATCTCATTTTATCAAAGACTTTAAAGATTTTACTGGTCTTAATCCGAAAGAATTCTTAAATAATGAACATATGAAACTTTCTTCAATTTTTTATAAATAAATTATATTTTTTGTCGCAATTTTACAATTCCTGAAAAGCAAATTGGGTTAAGATTTGATTCATGAAAAAAATGATCACAAATTTAATTGCTGCAATTTTGGCTTTGAGTCTATTGCAATGCGTCAATAAGCAGAATAAAATGAACAGTTATATCAGTATTTTTGAGATACCAGCAAAAGATCTCAAAAAGGCTATAACTTTTTATGAGTCCATTTTGGATATTAAAATAGAAAAAATGGAATTACAAGGAATAAAAATGGGTGTTTTGCCCTATGAAAATCAACAAGTTACAGGTTTAATTGTTGAAGCACAAGGTTATGAGCCTTCCACTAATGGCATAACCGTATACCTAAATGCCGGAGAAGATCTTCAGATCATTCTAGATAAAATTGTTAAGAATGGCGGGAAAATTCTAATCCCAAAAACTCCTCATGCAGATGGAAATGGTTTTTTTGCGATTTTTATTGACAGTGAAGGAAATAAAATGGGGCTGAATTCTGAAAAGTAATTAAATTAGTTTCGCAGACGACGACTAACTTTCGCTCCAGGCGCCGCCATATTTCGCTTGGTCGTTAGCTATCATTGACTAATCACTAAATTTTAGTAGAAAGAATGAAGGTCAATAGCAATACTATACATTCATTCCTGCTTATAATTTTGTAGAAGTCTAAGATGTTCTTAGACGATATGCGGAAATATCAACTTCGATGATACGGTTTCATTATCTAACAATATGGGTGGCAGATATAGGTAAATCGAAAGAATTATTTGAGATTTTGGGATTAAAATTTAATCTCGAAAAACATGGCTCGGGACCGGACCATTACAGTTGCTTGGTTGATAACTTCGTTTTTGAACTATATCCTTGGAAAAAGGAATCCGCTGTTGATTATCGGACAATAAGAATTGGATTAACTGTTCCAAATTTGCGTTCAATTCTGGACAAATTAGAATTCTTTTGTAAAATGAATGAGCTAAAAATCAAACAATTAGATGCTCCATTTCGAGTGGAAATGAAAGACTTCGAAGAAAGAACGATTGAGCTTATTGAGGGGCATTAAGAAATTTGGGCTACCTTCAAACCAACTTCGACTAACTTTCTCTTCGGTCGTTAGGCGAAATGAAGCGCGAAAATTTTGCAAATAGGAAGGAATAATGTTTAAAAGCGTAACTGATTTTTCTTACCAACGCAATTGGAAAGAGGCTCTTATTTTCTATATAGTATGGTTATTAATCATAGTAATATCCTCTGGATTAATTTCTGGAATAGGGATAGGATTGCTAAGTATAGTAGGGGTAAAGTTTTTACCAGACGAGAGCTTTCAATTAGGGGCAAGGATCGGGAACTTAGTTGCTGTAGTCGGCTGTCTTTTTATATCCTTTATTACTCTGAAGAAGAAAAACCTTCATACTCATATAGGTTTTATATTAGTTGGCCTACTTGCGGGTCTTTTAGCGGTTTTTATAGGTGGATTTGGAGGGTTAATTCCTTGTTCATATTTAAGCACGTTACCCATCAATAACGAAAGTGCCTAAGTTTAGTTTTCCAAACGCAGAAAATTCACCTAACTTCCAATTAAAGAAAAATTTGAATAAGATAGTTTTTCTAATTTTAATCCTTTTTACATCTTTCTGGAATTTGAAAGCTGAGCAGATTAAATCTTCTGATTTGATGGAAGGGGATATTATATTCCACGAATCAAACTCTGAACAAGCTAAAGCAATTAAAGCGGCGACTAAATCAAGATATACCCATGTAGGAATCATTTTTAAATATGATAATGACTATAAGGTTCTTGAAGCCGTTGAACCTGTAAGAATTACTCCTTTGTCTTCTTTCATTAAAAGAGGTCGGAAAAATCACTTTGTTATCAAGCGTCTTAAAGATCGCGAAAAAGTATTAACAAATATTACAATACAAGGAATGAAAGAGTACGGAGATTCTCTGTTAGGCAGACATTATGATATTTATTTTGGCTGGCAAGATGATCGTATTTATTGTACTGAATTGATCTGGAAATTGTACGATAAATTTACCGGTAAGAAATTAGGTGATTTAAAGACTTTGAAAGATTTTGATCTATCATCATCAAATGTACAGTATTTAATGAAAAAGAGATATGGGAATAATATTCCTTACTCCGAACCTGTAATTTCTCCCGCTGATATGTTTAATTCGGCGGAGTTGATTACTATAATCAGTTATAATTAGGCAAATATGTCTAACGTAAACCCCTGGCGCACGCTTCCGGCTCTTCGTATTCTTTCTCCACCGTTTCGTGAATGTGTAGCGTTTGGCCCAAGACTTGCCGCGTGCAATTTTGATTGGAAAAGTGAGTAATCTGCATTACACGCGATTAGATCTGTCCTTGAAGTGATAATCGCGCGCCCCATATTTCCGATACCCTATACAGCTTCGTGAGAAGGTATGAGCCTCAAATTCGTCCGAAAATGGTGGTTTTATAACTCTTTTCTAAATATAAAAATGTGCTTGCAATGAATTACGTTCACGATATTTCTAGTAAGTAAGTTCTTTACTCGTTCTGTTTTTAATCACAAAGCCCGTAATGATCGAAATTAATTATCATACGGATTGTTTATTCAAATCTGTGTGGAACGAGGATAACTCATGTCATCTAAATTGTTTGTAGGCGGCCTAAGCTGGTCAACTACTGATCAAACCTTACGCCAAGTATTTGAAGTTCATGGCGCCATTCAAGAAGCCAATGTAGTAGTTGATCGCGAAACCGGTAAGTCTCGAGGATTCGGTTTTGTTACCTTTTCTGATCAAGATTCCGCTCAAACAGCTGTCGCAGAGCTCAACGGGAAAGATATAGACGGACGTAATATTGTGGTTTCCGTTGCCGAAGAAAGATCAAGGTCTGATCGCAACAAGAATAACAATAGAAAGCCTAGTCGCAATCGTTGGTAATCGTTTAAACAGCGTACCAACCCTTTATGCCGCCAACCCAAATTTGGTTTTGGGTCTGGTGGTATCAAATCGATATTCGTTATTCGCTTCATACTTTCTGCTTTAAATCTTTATGTACTGAGAGCGATAAATATGATTTTAATAAGTAGGAATTTATATGGCCAAAAAAGGGAATTTATCGTTTATGAAACGGCAGCGAGAAATAAAAAAAAAGGAAATTAGGCAGGAAAAACTAGAAAGAAGAAAAATAAGAAATGAAGAAAAGAAGAATGTTACGCCGGAAGAGGAAGCACCCACTCCCACCGAAAAAGAACAATAACTTCAACGTACATTAAATATTTCGCATACCTTTCACCTCGCTATCTTACATCGGCGTCTCCTACTCCTACTGATATCCTATTTCTCTAATTTTTTCTGATTAACGATTGTATCGTAAATTGCTTCAAATTCAAAGTCGAAACTTACATCCTTAAGCCCTCATTCTTTCGTTGTATTTCCCGCCAGGTCTCATATCGTTTTTTGCCCTGGGACATTGCCAATCATCAGTTGCAAAATTCCATTTGATAATATGTAGCGGATTGGTGTAGTAGTCCCAGACTTTCTTAACATCTGCCGCAATCGTAGATTGAATAGTGATTTGATTTGAATCCATTTCAAGGGATGCAGCGGGTTTTATTGTTTATAGGGAAGCATTTTCAGCCCCAATTATGATGGCTGAATAAAAAAAATAAGAATCGAACCTCGGTTTTATATAAGAGTTCACCCTATGATTTCCTTAGACAAAGTAAGAAAGCTTGCATTAGCTCTCCCTGGAACAAATGAAGAACCCCATTTTGAAAAAATCTCGTTTAGAGTTAATAAAAAAATTTTCGCAACGGTGGATCAGGAAAATAAAAAGATCGTTCTTAAATTTGATCTGAATGATCAGGACTTCTTCTCATTAGCCTCTAAAGGCTCCGTCTATCCCATAGAAAATAAATGGGGGCAACAGGGCTGGACTTGCGTTGAAATGAAGTCCACAGATTTGGCTTTATTCGAAGATATGTTAGTCGTTTCTTATTGTGGTGTTGCTCCAAAAAGACTTGTGGAAGCTGTTAGACAAAATCTAAAGCCCCGTAAAAAGACTTTAAATTAACTGCACAGGCTTTATAAAAGTGGGTCCGAACTAAATAGCTGGGAATTTTTTTACAAACAACACATCGTATGAATAAAGAAGTCCAAAAATATAATCATTCTCAAACCAAAGTTGAAAAAGAGATTTGTGATATTCTTTCCCAAGAAATTAATCTTCATCTTCCTAAAGCGGAAAATAAAATTTGGCATGCTCATCCGGTTTGGTTCTTGGATGGGAATCCGATCGTAGGTTATAGTAAACTTAAAAATTGTATTCGATTGCTCTTTTGGAGCGGGCAATCCTTCGATGAAGAAGGTTTGGCTCCCGAAGGAAGTTTTAAAGCGGCGGAAATCCGATATACGAGTCCCGATCAAATAAACAAAAAAGACTTAAAACGATGGGTGAATAAAGCAAAAAAAATCCAGTGGGACTATAAGAATATAGTAAAACGAAAAGGGGTTTTGGAAAGATTAAAATAATTTTACACTTGCATTGTTTTTGCAGATCTCTTTAATCATTTATTTTTTGAATGAGTGGGGCATTAAATTATGAATCCGTATGTTAAAAATACTTTAGCAGTCATTATAGGGTTCCTCATTGGAAGTGTTGTGAATATGGCAATTATTACGGTCAGCGGGTATATAATTCCTCCTCCGGAGGGAGCAGATGTGACGACCATGGAAGGTTTAAAGGTATCTATTCATTTATTCCAACCTAAACATTTTATTTTTCCTTTTTTAGCTCATGCCCTTGGAACGTTTGTCGGAGCGTTAGCCGCCGCATTGATTGCGACAAATCATAAACTTAAGTTCGCTTTGGGGATCGGTACCCTATTTTTTGCAGGCGGTATTGCAAATATTCTAATGCTTCCTTCTCCCGCTTGGTTTACGATCGTAGATCTGGTCGGGGCTTATCTTCCGACAAGTTATTTTGCGGGAATATTGATCATTAAAAAAGTAAATTAGATCTTTCCTTGTAGTTGATCTTCTTCGGTCTAAAGGACTCCGGACGTATCTATGGATAAGATAAAAAACACATTCCAATCGATTGACGAATACATTAAAACTTTCCCGGAAGAGGTCCAGGCCATTCTTCAGGAACTCCGAAAAACGATTCGAGAGACGGCTCCGGACGCTAACGAGAAGATCAGTTACCAAATCCCAACTTTCTATCTGAACGGGAATCTAGTACATTTTGCAGCTTATAAAAATCATATCGGCTTTTATCCGGGAGCGAGCGGGATCGCTAAATTTAAGAAAGAGATCGATAAATACAAAAATGCAAAAGGTTCCGTTCAATTCCCGATCGATCAACCTTTACCTTTTGATCTGGTACGCAAGATCGTAAAATTCAGGGTGGGAGAATTTAAGAAGAAGGTCCCTAAAAAAATAAAAAAGAAATGAATCCCGTCGGGGTCTACTCAAGTCGTCGTTTTAGCGACAAACATCCGATTGGCGCAAAATCGCATTCAAAATCCTTGTAATAGTTCTTGAATTTTTCTCCGGAAGATAACAGAATTGCCCTCTCATTTGGAGGAAATATAGAATGGGATCTGAAAACGTTTCGAAAGGTCAGCTTTGGACCGGTCGAGTACTCAGTGGATTAGTTATACTTTTTCTGCTTTTTGACGGAGTAATAAAATTTTTCTTAGACAAATTGCCGCCTGAAGCTCAGGCAGAAGGAGCCAAGTTAGGTTACCCACCTGAAGTAATGCCTTACATAGGAACGATCCTGATTATTATCACTTTGTTATACGCTTTTCCTAGGACAGCAGTTTTAGGAGCGACTTTACTCACCGGTTACTTAGGCGGAGCCGTTGCTACTCATGTTCGGGTTTTAAACCCTTTGGGTTCCCATATTTTATTTCCAATCTATATGGGGATCATTCTATGGGCAGGAATTTATCTCAGATTTCCGAAACTAAGAGAACTGACCCCTTGGCAGAAATAAATTGAAAATTCACGATGCAGATGATTTTCCTAAGGAAACATTTGTATCGTGACTGTTCTTGCGATTTTCAGGGTATATTGATTAGTTCTGTTTTTCTTTTCAATTTGTGAAAGAATGTCGGAAAGAAGATCGGGGAAATTTGAAATATAGATCCTTCATACTCTGTTTTATATTCTTTTGTTTCAGTTGCGGCGCTACCATTCAAGTCGTTCAAGATCCTTTTCGAGACGTTATAATTGTCAAAATGGATATGGACCATGAAGCGAAAATAGACAATCCGAACAAAAGTGTTTATTCTTACGGTGGTCAATACGCAAAAGAAATTAAGAACGGAGTGATTTCTCAGATCACTCTGATTATCCGGCTTCAAGGTTCGGAAAATCTTGCCGCCTTGGGACCTGAAGCTTATATCAAAGTAGATCGCAAATCGACAAAACTTCTTTTAGCTGATTTGTATTATTCCGCCAATCAGGTAACCGTTCGTACTCAAGTCCCTGCAACTATGGCGCCTGGGATCGGCTTTGGATACGGTTATGGAACTGTTCCTACTGCCACTCGGACTTCAACCTTAACTTCTAATATTCTTTCCGGTAAATTGACTTTTACTAAGGAAATCGAAAATGATATTCTTTCCGCAAAATCGCTTCAGTTCAGATTGTACAGTACGAACGACGCGATCGACCTATTTGTCTCGGATTCCCAGCTGGAAAACATCCAAAAGTTTATAAAGAATAGGGGAGAAGTTTTAAAATAAGTCCTATTTTGGAGAGAATGCGGAGAAAAAATATGCCGCAGGTTTATCATACAATTGATAGAGCCTTAAAAATACCTCAACTTCTAAAGAAGTAATTCCTGATTCCACTTTAGAAATGAAACTCTGACTTTTCCCGATCTTTCGAGCTACTTCTGATTGAGTCAATCCTGCTTCGATCCTTGCCTGTTTCAGGGACTGTAAGAATTTTTTCTTTTGTCGGTCCGTAACTTTCAAGGATTTGCCTGGTATATCAAATTAGCGATAAATCTAGGATTTTTGCGAATCTAATTTTGATCATCCCACGGAATCTTCATTTTCGTTTTAACTTCCTTCCGATTTATTCCAAACCTTCCTTAAAATTCCTTGCCTCCTTTTTCCTTTCTTTTTTAATTCCATTAGATACAAATCCTAAAACTTTTGGTCCTGAACTATGACCCAAGAATTAGAACTTAGGCTTTTGCCTGAGATCGCAGAACAATCGAATCGTCTTAAAGAATATATTTCCAAATCCAAAAAGATCTCTTTGTCGGATATAACACATATCGAGGTCTTAAATCATTCCATTGATGCCAGACAAAAAACGGTCTTTGTAAATCTCAAAGTCCGAGTTTATATCAACGAAGAATTTATTTCCGAGCAGATACGTCTGCCTGACTATCCGGATGTCAAAAATTCCAAAGAAGTGATCGTCATCGGCTCGGGACCTGCCGGTCTATTTGCCGCTTTGGAACTGATCCAATCCGGTTTGAGACCGATCGTTCTGGAAAGAGGAAAGGACGTTAAATCAAGACCAAAGGACCTTCAGAATATCAATGCACATCATATTGTGGATGAGGATTCCAATTATTGTTTCGGAGAAGGCGGAGCAGGTACTTATTCGGACGGTAAACTTTATACAAGGTCCAAAAAAAGAGGGAATGTACGTCGTATTCTGGAACTTCTCGTAGGTTTTGGAGCAAATCCTAATATTCTAATAGAGGCTCATCCTCATATAGGAACAAACAAACTTCCTAGTATTGTCCGTAAAATAAGAGAAACCATCCAGGAAAGAGGTGGGGAAGTCCATTTTAATCAAAGAGTAACCGATCTGATTTTAGAAGGAAATTCCGTTAAGGGAGTAGTCACTAAGAGCGGGGATCGTTTTCTTTCCGATAAGGTGATCTTAGCTACGGGACATTCAGCTAGGGATATATTCGAATTACTATATCAGAAAGGAATAGAGATCCATTTAAAGCCGCTCGCAATAGGTGTAAGGGTAGAACATAAACAATCCTTAATAGATTCCATCCAATATAGTTGCGACGACAGAGGGCCTTTTCTTCCCCCTTCTCCTTATAGTATCGTAAAACAGATCCAGGGTAGGGGAGTTTATTCTTTTTGTATGTGCCCTGGTGGAGTGATCGCTGCCTGTGCCACAAAACCGGGAGAAGTAGTGACTAACGGATGGTCTTCTTCCAGAAGGGCAAGGCCGACTGCAAATTCGGGGATCGTAGTGGAACTCCGACAAGAGGATTTTCTACCTTTCCAGAAATACGGCCCCCTGGCTGCGATGGAATTTCAAAAGGAGATTGAACAAAAAGCTTGGATCGCTGGCGGAAAAAGCCAAACAGCTCCGGCAACCAGACTTGCGGATTTTGTAGACGGAAAAATTTCTTCCGATCTTCCGAAAACTTCTTATCCGCCAGGGATTATCTCTGCGGATCTTTCTTCCGTTCTTCCTAAATTCATAATGAAATCTTTGCAAAACGGATTTAAGGAATTTAATAAGTCGATGAAAGGATATCTGACCAACGAAGCTGTAGTACATGCTCCTGAAACCAGGACTTCCTCACCGGTTAGTATTCCCAGAGATCCGGAAACTCTAGAACATATTCGTATCAAAGGTTTGTATCCTTGCGGAGAAGGAGCCGGATATGCCGGTGGGATCGTGTCCGCAGCCATGGATGGAATTAGATGTGCCCAAGCATGTGCACTTAATGTTTAGAATATTATGGCTTAGAAAAAGAATTAGTTCCAAAAATTCACGAACCAAGAAAAGGATCCAATTGAACTCTTGCCATTAATTATCCTTTTTGAATATACTTCAGTCTTTATAACCCTTTTCTCTACGGGCTTCTTCCAATTTTCGGATTACGTCTTCCGCTTCCTGTATTTTCTCCCTTTCTTCTTCCGGTGTCATTGTTGCCGGTTGGGTAGGGAGGGTGAGATTGTCCATTTGTGTATCATCCTTTAGGAAAAAGATCCCGTAAGAGATGAGTCCGATGATCAATCCGGAAATAATACTGATCCTTTTGCCGGCTTCTAACCCGTAAAACAGAGTTAGAATGATCAGGAAGGAGAAATACATAAAGAAAACCAAATATACGATGGATCCGAAAATTCCGGTAAAACCGAAGAAGATCAATAACCCCAAGATCAAAAAGGAATGAGAAAGTTTGGAACTTAATTCTAATCCTCTATGGATATCGAATGAATAAGAAAGAATTTTTGAAATTATCCAAATGATCCCGGTTCCAACGGCTAGATAGATTATTGTAAATAGTAGCGCATAAAGGGTGCCGAAAAATAAATCAGGCAAGATCACTCTGGTGAGCATATTCGGAATGGAGCCGCCTAAAAACACGTATTGCAGACCTAAGGCTCTAAAAGAAAGATGTGCGAAAAAATAACCGATTAGTATAGGAATGGAAGTTTTGAAAAAAAGGATCTTATATCCCGGGAAAGAGTCTTTTTTTTGAAGTTCTTCTCTAGGAGAACGAAGAAAACTCCAGAAATTTTGAACAAAAGATGAGATTAGTTTCATTCGGATCCCGCAAATATTTACAGGGACCCGACCTAATGCAAGCGAATTAAAAACTAACCCAATGCGGTGATGTTGCTCGTATAATCCATCATAGTCGTGAATTTTACAGGAGCTCTTTCATATTCCAAAACCTCGGTTAAGGTCCTGAATCTATTTTGACCTGCTCCGATCTCTATATCGTTCCCTGTGAATTGAAGTGGATGTTCATATCCGCAGGCATGAGCGACGGATAATAATTCCTTTCTAAACCCTTTTATATAGTTTGCTGCCCTTTTTGCTTTTAACTCGACATCCAAACCTGCTTGTAACCATTTACTTTGTGTGGCTACACCGGCCGGGCAATGTCCCGTGTGGCATTTTTGGGCTTGGATACAACCGACAGACATCATTGCTTCCCGTGCTACGTGGATTAGATCACAGCCCATAGCGAATGCGACGATAGCTCTGTCGGGAAAACCCAATTTACCGCTTCCGATCCAGACAATTCTGTCGGCGATCTCGTACTTTTGAAAAATCTTATATACTCTAGCAAATCCCACCTTAAAAGGAAGAGAAACGTGATCGGTAAAGGTTAACGGCGCTGCTCCTGTTCCTCCTTCTCCTCCGTCGATCGTAATGAAATCGGGGCCTTGGCCTGTCTCTTTCATCCGACTCGCAAGTTCCTCCCAAAATTTAGATTCCCCCACTGCACTTTTGATCCCTACCGGAAGTCCGGAAGAGGATGCTAATTTTTCTATAAATTCGATCAGGCTTTTTGTATCGTCAAACTCCGTATGTGCGTTAGGCGATATACAATCCTGTCCGGGTTTGATCCCTCTAATCTCGGCGATCTCTTTTGTGACCTTTGCTCCAGGTAAGATTCCACCCTTCCCGGGTTTTGCCCCTTGCGAAAGTTTAATCTCTATTGCTCTAACATTCGGATTGGCATCTAACCGTTTTAGGAACTGATCTAAGGAAAATTTACCTTTTTCGTCCCTGGCTCCGAAATATCCCGTACCCAATTGCCAAACAACATCTGCTCCGAAACTATGATATGGAGAAAGTCCGCCTTCTCCGGTATTATGATAACAACGTGCAATCTTTGCACCTTTATTCAATGAGGAAACCGCTCTCTCCCCCAAAGAACCGTAAGACATAGCGGAGATATTCACAACGGATGCGGGCCTATATAGTTTCTTTCTATTCCGGAATTCTCCCATTACTTTAAGAGAAGGGATCATGGAGCTATCACCTTCTATAAATTTAGCTTTGCTGTCGGCAAAGGGGAAGGCTGCATGTTTGATGATCGGATAACCTGCATCGTATAATAATTCGGTAGTCCCGAAACCGAAATTATTATTCTGCATTTTAGACGTGGCGTAAACCCAGGATCTTTCCGCCCTGTTAAAAGGCATTTCTTCCTTGTCGTTTGCCACCCAGTATTGTCTAAGTTCCGGTCCTATTTTTTCGAATAGATATCTGATATGACCTACTATGGGGAAGTTATGTTTGATAGTATGTTTTTTCTGAAAAATATCATGGATAAAAACGCTGAATAAAAAAAGAAAAACGACTCCCGACCAAAAAAGCCAAGCGTGTTCATCTATCAAGTTTAGATATTCTGTAATTAGTTCTTCGGACATGCGCCGAAGTATAGCCGACAGGCAAGAAATTGCAAATTAGTTTTTATCGATCCGGATGATGAGTCTTGTGTCGATCGGCAAGATCGGAAAACTATCAAACATTTAAGACGAATTCTTTCTTAAATTCTTTTCTGGCCGTCATCCGAATTCCGGAAAATTTTTTACCATCTTGGATCACGAAACTATTACTCTTTACCCAATCCCCGGTATTGATAATATTCATTTTAGGGATACATAAAAAGTCGTGGGTATGACCGGAGATTAGGACCTTCTTATCTTGGTGGGTAAGTTTCGAAAGTTTTTGATAATAATGTAATGTCTCTTCTACTGTGCTTGGGTCTTGCCTGTTCAAATGTTTATGGTAGAAGTTTTCGGAAAATTTGAACATAGCGGGAAATGCGGATGCGAATACGTGAAGTATCCTTAAGACAAGAATGGAGCCCATCCAAGTAAATTTATTGTACTGACCTTGATGTCCATGGATCGCGATCAGAGTTTCGTTTTCCGCCTTCTCGCAGATAATCCAACCTCTTTCCATTAGATAATGTTCAACTTTAGGGGTCAGCCTCATCAGATAGGAAGTGGTATCGTGATTCCCAATTATATAATATTTTTTCCCGTTACCGGAAGCGAGCCTATCTAAACGTTCAAAAAGTTTGTTAAATCTTTTTTTTCCTTTTACTCTTTGTAACCTTCTATCAGCGCTGAAAAACCAATTTTCGATAATATCGCCTACCAGGTATAGATTATCGAACCTTACTCCCTTTTTGTTCAAATGATCCAACAGTTGGAATAATTCTTTATGTTTATGGGATTTGATCTTTTTATTCAGAAGATAATGGATATCGGAAATGAAAAACGCGTCGTAAAGTCTTCCTCTTCGAAATTTCATTTAGCGAAATGATACCTTACTTCCATAAGACGAAATCCTGTAGGATTGTCAACGGATTCGGGACTTAGATCGAGTCCCGAAAAATTTTCCGAGATGAAAAAACGGTTACATTTTCTAGGTGGGAGGTCTATGATCCCATTCCAGATTGAGAATGATGGTGCAGGAAAGAAGTACGCTGACCGCCATTGCAAATAACAATCCTCCATCATCGTCCACTACTATTCCTAAAAATAAAATATGCGATAATACCGCACCGATCATGAGTCCGAAACCTACTAGGGCTCCCACAAATCTGGAAGCGGGAAAGAGCAAAAGTGCTGCTACAAAAAATTCTACGGAGCCTGTTCCGATCCTTCCCCAAGGTTCTATTCCCAAGGTGGAAAAGATATGCACGGATTCATCCTGTCCTGTGAATTTAAAAAATAAGGTCTGCAAAAATACAAGAGCCGAAAAAACGGAAAGTATCGTGGACAATCGATCCTTAACTGTTTGAGTCAAAGCCGGCATAAAATCTCCTTTATCTTGGATTCGATCTTATCTCGGATTCGTTACGCCGAACTCGGATTTATCTGAATAATTCGTCTATTTGGTTCTTATATTTATCCGAGACGACGTTCCTCTTCACCTTCATAGTCACGGTCAATTCGTCTCCAGGTTCGAATTTTTTAGGAAGAAGGTAAAAATTGGATACTTTTTCGAAATTTTTAAAGCCGTTTTTAGAGGAAACTCTCTCTTTAATCTCTTTTTTGAATAATTCTCTCACGTCCGGATCGGAATTCGGGTCGGAAATCTCCTGTAATAATCTGGACTTCCAGTCTCGTAATTGTTTATCCAATACTTCCCAGTCCGGAACCAAAAGAGCGCTTAACGTTTTTTGGTCATGTCCCACCACCATTGCCTGCAGGATCAACTCGCTCTGAGTAAGAGCGAACTCGATCGGCTCAGGTTCTAAATTTTCTCCGCCTAAAAGTACGATTGTATCCTTGGCCCTTCCTGCGTATTTTAATTCTCCTTGAGATGTCCAAAGAAGAAGGTCCCCTGAATTCAACCATCCGTCCTTCATGGTCTCTGCAGTCTTTTCAGGATCCAAATAGTATCCCTGCATGATATGGCCGCCCTTATGCCAGGCGATCCCTTTCACCCCGGGTTCGTGTATTTCTTCTCCCTTCTCATCTAGAATCTTTATTTCCACTCCGGGGATACATTTTCCCAAGGTGCCTACGGTGATCCTACCCAGTCGTCTTCTGGTGGAAGCTCCGCTGGTTTCCGTCATTCCGTATCCTTCTAAGATCGGAATTCCGATCGAATTAAAAAATCTGTCTATATATTCCGGGAGCGCTCCCGCTCCGGAGATCGCAAATTTCAATTTTCCACCGAGGCTTTTTCGTATTTTAGAAAATAACAATTGAGCCAGTATATTCGGAACGAACCATAAAAATGTACCGAATAGTCCGCTCATTCTGTGAAAAAGTTCTCCGAAAAAAGACCTTGGTTTTAAAGAAAACTCCAAACCCAGAAACCTACTTTTATACTTATAATAAGAATTCGCTATGGATTGGAAAGTTTTGAAGATAAATTTTGCGACAGGAGAAGCGTCCTTGAGTTTGTCTTGGACCTTATTGTAAAAACTTTCCCATACTCTAGGCACGGAAAGTAGGAAGGTAGGTTTTATATCTTGAAGATCCTGACCCAAACTCGAAATCGAAGTAAATGCCTCCGATGCTCCTGCTCGTATGCAAGCCGTTTCGATCAATCTTTCCGCGATATGCCAGGGAGGAAGATAAGCCATAGTCCTATCTTCGGGAGTGATACGAACGTCATCCAAGGCCAAAGACATGTTTACGTTAAACACAATGTTCCGATGGGACAGCATAACTCCCTTCGGGCGACCGGTGGTCCCGGAAGTATAAACGATCGTTGCCAGATCCGATTCTTGGATGGATTCTCCTCTATAATGAAATTCTAATTCTCCTTTTTCTTGGATCCATCTGTCCCCCAAAGAGACTAGATCATCCAAATGTAAAAGTTTGAATGGAAATCTTTGCTCGGAATGATGAGAAGATTCGAATAGTATGACCGTCTTCAGATAAGGGAATGACGTAAAAGAAGAGCCAAGTTTGCGGACTACTTCCATATTCCCGGCAAAACAAATTTCTGCTTTGGAATGGTTAAGTATATAGATTAGATCCTCAAGTGTGGAATCGGTTCCTCTAGGTACATCCACACTTCCGATATTCGTGATCCCCATACTCGCCCAAATCCAGCGATGCCCGGAATCGGCGATCAAACCCACATTCTCTCCTTTTTTCACCCCGCTAGAAACCAGACCCAAACCGATCCTAGTTACTATATCACCTAGCTCTTTAAAACTTACCGATTTATAGGTTTTACCGTCCGGTTTAAAGAATTGAGCAGGATGTTCTTTAAAAGCCTCCGTAGAAGACCTTAAAGTCCAATATAATGTCTGAGAGTTGAGAAAGGGGAGTTTGAGAGGTTCCATGCGGGGACCGATTTTAATCCCGACTGGGCCGAGGGTCCAGGAAAAATTAAATTTTCATGATTTTCCGGTATACCTTTCTCGAACGATTGTTTCGGAAAGGGTCAATGACGTATATGATTTCGACCGAATGCCTTGGAATCGTATAGGTTTTTATCGGCTAATCCTAATAATTCTTGGTAAGAATGGATATCACGATCCGTATTACTGGAAACACCTATGGAAACAGTGACCCTAGTAAAAGTACTTTCCGAATGAGGTATCCCCATATCCTCCACCGTCTGTAACATGTTCAGGGCGACTACGATCGCCCCTTCTACGGGAGTATCCGGAAGAATGACAGAAAATTCTTCTCCTCCATATCTTGCGATCATATCGGAAGAACGATTCAGACATTCTTTTAAAGCTTGGGCCACTTGGCAGAGCACCTGGTCTCCTTTTAAATGACCGTAGGTATCGTTATACGCTTTGAAGAAGTCCACATCTATCATTAAAAGGGAAAGTGGTCTTTCCGTTCGGACGGAACGGTTCCATTCTCTTTCCAATTCCTGATCAAAAAATCTCCGATTGGCCACACCCGTTAAAGGATCCATTAGAGAAAGTTCAAATAGTTTATCCGCTCTTTCTTTGTACTCTTCTTTTTCCTTTTGAAAAGTATTGATCCGGTCCACGAGTCCCAAGGAAAGAAGAATAACGTTACTCAAAACGCCGATCTTCAACATTCCGGAAGCGATCTCCTCCGAATCAAAAAGCCCCAGTCGATTCAGTGAGAATACGAATACTCCCAACAAACTGAAGACCCATGCGCTTAGGAAGATCCTCGCTTTTCTATCCTTTCGAACGCTCCGGACCAGAGAAACGATCATTAGCACTAGGATTTCCAAAATAGGAAGGATCGCCGTAAAAGGCATCAGGTATCTTAAAGGTACAAATACGGGTAGAATAGCGATAATGGACCATATAATCGTGAGTCCCCGGATGAATATATGTAGGATCGGATAAGTATCCCTGGTCTGCAAATACTCTTCCGCAAATAGGCCCAAAAAGATCATAGCGATACATGTGGCCATGATAAAGGAAGAATTTACGAATTTAGGGGAATTTGGGACCAAGAACCAAAAGCCGTATCCGGAGCTCATAACCAAAAAGTAGGTTACCGCAAAAATTAGAATTACGTAATATATATAAGTCTTTTCCCGGATACCTAGGAACAAAAAGAAGTTATAGAATATCATAACTCCCAAGGCGCCAAAATAAATACCGTTTATAAGTAAAGAGGCCCTGGAAGAATGATCCAGATTGGACTTTGTAACTAGGTGAAGCGGAAGAGTGAGAGATCCTTCCGTCTTAACTCGGATGTATACTTCTATCTTCCCCTTATCTTCCAAGGTTAAAGGAAATACAAAATATCTCTCTGCGATTGGTCTTTCCTTGAAGGGAAGCATATCTCCGGTGCGGAATTCACCTTCTCTCCCTTTAGAATCTTTCCAATATACATCCACATAATCTATATGAGGATATTCTAAGGTTAGAAAACGTTCCTCCGAAAGAGCCTCTTCGGTTTCTACGGAAAACTTGAGCCAATAAGGAGAGGAATCATAGCCGAAGTTCGGCATCCTATCCGTATTTTTTTTGAATTCCACTTCGGAATCGGGAGCGGAAATATCCTCCCAGGTAAGAGTTCCTTCCAAGTCTTTGAAATAAGAGATCTCTTCTCTGAGAGGGATTTTACCGGAAGAATGAGAATCTAAACGAAGAACAGGACCCTTTTCTCCGGCAGGATCTGCAAGTAGAGAATAGGGGAGGGTAAGAACAAGTAATACCACCCATAAAACAAGAGGAAGGCGATTCCGGATCCTGGATGTTGCGATTCTTTCGAATGTCTCGGAATCTTTTGGCATACCGAAAATATTCTTACCTACCTAGAGATGTCAAAAAACTTTCATAGAAACGATACGATTTTGACGGTTCTTCCAGATAAAATATAACTTTAGAGCTTCCGGAAACCTAAAAATTTATCCGAAAGTAACCTTTAGTCGGGGTCTTTTTTAAACTCTTTTCTATTTACGAATAAAAATTGAGTTTCACTTCTCTTACCGGATAGGGTTTTACCAATGATCGTCATCGCAGGATAAGTGGTCTTTTTGAATTCAGGAATTCTAATGATATATTCCGTATTCGTTTTTCTTTGAATGATACCTTCTTTCCCGCTGATTTTGATCGCCACCGACTTAGGGTCTAAACCTTCCACTATTACAGGAAAACTATCTCCCGGTTTGACCCAAGAACCGTCAGGAACTCCGAGTTGGATCTTAACGGGTGGAGATGCGCTTAAGATCGAATTGAATCTGGATTGAGACATTCCCCAAGTTACCAAGGATCTGTGAATGGTATAAGCGTACGTGCCAGGAACATTCTTCCCGGGATTAACCGTGAATGCCATTCTGTAACCTGCAGCCTTAGCTTCTTCTATCACTCTTACGTCGAATAATCCGAATGGATAGGCAAGATCTTGAATTTTTCTACCTGTTTTCGCTTCCAGAGTTGTTTTGGAATCTTTGAGTTGGCTTCTGATCTCCGCTCTAGACATTGCAGGCAATTTAGGATGGTAGACTGTATGAGAACCTAAATCGAGAACTCCACTGTCCAGAGCCTCTTTTAATTGGGCCCAGCTAAGATAAAATTTATATCTAGGATTAGAGATCACGGTCGGATAAATAAAAACGGAGGCTCTCATTCCGTATTTTTTTAATAGCGGAACTAGAACATCTCTATGGGTTAAGGATCCGTCATCAAATGTTAAAAGAACAGGACGAGCAGGAAAATCGGAACCTGCTTTTCCTTGCTGGTATTGGTAGAATTGGTCCAAGCTGATCGTTTGGTAACCTAAAGCCTTGAGAAACTTAAACTGCTCCTCTAAAAGGCTAGGATCTAGATTGTATCCGCCCATTGGATCTTGGTTCCCAACCAAGTGATGATAACAAAGAACAGGGATCCCTTTTCCATGGCCCAGTTCCGCATTAATATTTTGGGTATTCGTATCGTATTGCGTTTTAGGAGGAAGTTCCGAAACTCCAGGAAGGGAATTTTCGTACTTTTTAGAAGCGGTTTCCTTCTCTTTGATCTCCTGTTTTTCCTTTTTAGAGACCTTATTTTTCCCTTTTTTCCTGCGTTGGACTCGCTTAGGTTTTTGGGAAGAGGCTCCCACGGAAGCTACGGACTCTTCTTTTTCTTTTTTAATCTTCGTTTCCACTTTAGGGGAAGGCGATGACGTTTCTTCCGATCTAGGAATTTCTCTTTTAGGAGAAGAAGGTTTTGGGTCTTCTTCCTCTTGGTTCGTTTTGGATTTACTGTCGGAACTTAAAAATTCACGGACGGGCCCTGCAGAAAGTATCGAAGAAGTGAAGATCGCTAGAAAGAGTAGAATGGAAAAACGGATGATTTTTTTGTACATTGGAATGGATCAGTTCCAAGATTCTCTCCGGCGGAGGACGCGCAACATTTTACCAAAACCGGAAGTAAGGTAAAAGCCTATAAAATAAGGAAGAGATTCGTCTTGAGAAGGGAATTTTAGGAGATTCTCTCCTGAAATTTATTGACAAAGCCCGCCTTTCGGAAAGATCGGCGGGCTAGAATATTATTTTTCCCTTTTTCTTTGATCAAACGTTTCAGTACGGACTCTGAATGACCGCTGAGTTTGATCACCGCAGCTTTACTAGGTTTTTTCTTTTCCAGTTCTAACAGAATGGAAGAAAAACGGAACTTTCTCCGAATATGGTTCACAGCCGGGATGGATGTTTTAAAAATCCTAGCCAGCTCATGATCCGCATTTCCTTCTTGGTTGAGGTCGTAAAATTTAGAAAGTTTAGCCTCGTCCCAAACGATCTTATCGTCCGTCTTATAGTAGTTATGGTATTCTAGACGACGGCTGTTTCTTTCGTAAGAACCTTTGTTTCTTTTTTCTCTCCAAAAAGGATGCCTATTCCTTGCATATTTTATGTCATCTATTGAATAACCTGATTTATTTAACCATTCTGTGGTAATACTGGACTTCTTTGGTCCTTCTAGTTTTGATTTAATGGAAAATTCAATGTACTGCTCTGGCGTTTTCGCAGAGAGAAGTTTCTTTTTTTCCTTTTCGTAATCCATGTCCTTGCCTTGCGATTTCTAGTGCACCGTCAGGTGTTATTTTATTTGTAAGTCGGTGGATAGTGTTCCTTACCTGGATCAATACCGAAACTCTTTTTCAAATTGCGGTAGGAAAAAACAAAAAGCTCCTTCGCCTGTTCCGGGCAATGCCAAAGAGAATCGCAAAACCTCCTTTAAAGTATACTAAACAAATCTGTGACTCAAATGCTCTTCCAAAGTTTGTCCCTCGAAGGACGACAGGAAGCAGTTAGTCGGACCTCAGCCTCATACAGAAATATCAAATGTTAGAAAGTTTGTGCACGATCCATTATTATTAATCGAAGTATGGAACAACTACGTTTTTCTGTCTCAGTTCCGACGAATAATAACGTGTTTCTTCCTTTCTTGTTTCTAACATGTATTAGACTTCGGTTTTTCGTTTTAGAAGTAAATCTATCTTTCCTAAAAAAAGAAACCGGCAAGAATGACTGAGGTCTTAATAGAGGTTAGTCGCCATGTTATTCAAAATTTCAAATAAAGGCGGAATTAGAGTAGTTACGGCTTATTTATGCCTTTTTTTCTCAATGAACATCTCCGTTATTGCTCATGAAGAAGGAGCGCCTCACTCACATACGAACCAATGTCGCGAAGACAAAGAAAAATATTGTAAGGAAATTCCCAAAGGAGATATTCTTTCTTGTTTGAAAAAGAATGAGGAAAACCTTTCGGAAGAATGTAGAGAATTGTTACAGGAAGTCAGGAATAAGGCAAGAATGAGAATGGAGGCTTGTAAAGAAGAGAAGGAGAAATATTGCTCCGATCGAGGAACAGCTGTTATCCGCTGTCTCCAAGAGAATAAAAATGTTTTAGGAGAAAAATGTAAGTCCACATTATTCTCCGCTTCCAAGTAGGAAGTCGCCAATCCAAACTCGCTTCTTACGGGACTGTATACAAAAGATCCCCTTAGGTATAGTTGGCAACGTTTCGCGAGACCCAAGTTAGGCGAAGTTCGCCAAGACGTCGAAGTTACTACAAAATCCGGAACATTTTTCAGGGCAACCTGTGTGCTTTCTCGGATACCGTTTCCCTATAAGAGGTCTACTTCCCTAACTTCCGATAATCAGCATTATGTCGCATTAGATAAAATCCTTTGGATTGGCGATTTATACGCCTGTAAGAGCTCCCCTCTCGGACCAAAACTTTGTTTTACCGGTCCGTAAATGCAGGATTTCTGGTAGAACCGATCTAAGATGAGCATACGCGTCCATAGTTCCGACGATCTTTCGAATTTGTCCGAAAGATTATCTAACTCCTTGAGAGATGAGATCTCGAGGCAGGATGGATTATATTCTCCTACAGTGATCATTCCGAATAAGAGTATGGAGACCTGGTTGAATCTGGATCTAGTCCAAAGATTCGACGTAGTATTCAATATCAGATTTTTGTTCTTGGAAAAGTTTTTGGAGGAATTGCTTCTTGAAAAATTTTCTCCCGAGATCGATCCGAAATCCAGACCTTTCCTTCAAGGAGAATCCAGAAAATTCCAGATCTATGAGACTTTATTAGGAGATCCGGTATTTCTACAAAAGTATCCGGTCGTCAAAAATTACCTTTTGCCTTCCGGGAGAAAAACTCCCGACCCGGTCCGTCTTTTGGATCTGTCAGGACGTTTAGCGAAATATTTTAAGGATTACGAACTAAATAGACAGGACTGGATCCGCAACTGGTTGGGAGAAAAATATTCACTATTAAGATTGCCGGGAGAAGATATCTGGGAAGAGGTCGCAACCCAGTCTGAAATTTTTTTC
The DNA here is from genome assembly GCF_000347035.1 of Leptospira sp. B5-022. Taxonomy (GTDB): domain Bacteria; phylum Spirochaetota; class Leptospiria; order Leptospirales; family Leptospiraceae; genus Leptospira_B; species Leptospira_B cinconiae. The sequence continues at coordinate 267,150 of NZ_ANIJ01000022.1, read as the reverse complement.
TTTCAGAAAGAACTTTATTCTTATCTAACGAACTCTGATCCAACCAAAGAAACTTTAATCCAATACTCCATGCGTAATCTGGCCTCGGAGCCCAAGACCAAAAAACATTCCGCGAAGAATGTATATCTATTCGCATTGTCCCAACTTTCGAGTACATACATTTCTATTTTTCAAAACCTACTCCCCGAAATTCATTTGGAAGTTTTTCAATTTGGAATGCCTGATGGAGAACCGGTTACAGGAACGCAAAGAAATCAGATCTGTAGAAACTGGGCAAACTCATTCCATTCCTTAAAAAAATCCTGGGAAATCTCAGGTGCGGAATTTTTACATTCTACTAAAAAAGAAAAACAAACAAAGACGGTCCTATCCGAATTCAAAGAATATCTTGGACGGTCGGAATATAAGGCGACTTCCAGACTTCTACCTGACGAGAGTTTACAAATTTTAGAAGCCCCCGGAAAGGTTCGAGAAGTAGAGGCTGTTTTCCATCATATTCTCTCCGTCTTATCCGAATCCAAAGAAACAAAATTAACCGATTTTGGGATATTCTGCTCCGACCTTTCCGAATATAGGGCTGCTATTGAGTTCGTATTCGAAGGCGGAATACAAGCAAAACTTGTGGAGAAGTCCGGCAGCCAGATAAAGACTCTACCGTATAGTATAAGAGATGTTCTAGCCTCGGAAACAAGCGCCTATATCAGCGGGATACTCTCCTTATTTACGCTTCTTTCTAAAGAACGATCCAGGGCGGACATTTTCAAACTACTAAGGAACCCTTGTTTTCAATCGAAATGGGAAGTGGAAGCTCCTTTAGTGGAAGAATGGGCAAAACTTTCCGAAGATTTGGAATTATACCAAGACGATTCTTTGGCAGATGAAGAGCCGCTTGCATTCTCTTTTAGAAAAGGTTTTTTACGATTAGCAGCCGGGAATATATTATCCACCGAAGAAGAGGAAAATTTTCCAGTCTCCCCTTTCGATCCGGGATCAGGCTCTTCCGTACCAATATGGATCGGGATTTGGAAACGTGTATCCTTCTTATTGGAAGGATTTTCCTCATTGGTTTCGGATCCGAAAGTTTCCGGAGAAAAAATTTTGGATTCTCTATCCGATTTGTTGAGAGAACTATTTTCTTCACCTTCTTCCGATCCGATAGAAATGGAGTTAGAAAAGAAAATTACAGATTCATTATATGATTTGAGATCCGTGCGTTGGGATCCAAAAAATCGCAGGGATAGACTGAAATTTTTAGAGGCATTTTTTAAACAAACCGGAGGAGAGATCCAGGTCCGTAAAGGACAATACTTAACCGGGGGAATAACGGTTTCTTCACTTCAACCGATGCGTCCCATCCCCTTCCGACATGTATACATTTTGGGATTGGGAGAAGGTTTGTTTCCCGGAACGGACGATACTTCCGCATTTAATCTCAGACATTTAGCTCCTCGAGAAGGAGATATAAATGTTAGAGGTCTCAATCAGTCTTTATTATATGAAACCGTGCTTTCGGCAAAACAAAGTCTGGTGTTGTCCTTTGTGGCGGAAGATATCACAAAAGACGAAAGTATTGCTCCTTCTTCTTCATTACTTTTGTTAGAGCAAGCTTTAAAGGAAAATATATTAGCTCCCGAAACTTCCGTTAGGATCAAGATTCCTTTAAACAAACATAGCAGAGAATATTTTATCCAAAAAGAAAATCCATCGGCAAAATTTGCGGAGAAGTTCCGTAAAAGTTTCGATCTATCTTCTTCCCTACTCTATGGAAAAGAAGAAGATAAACAATATTATCGAAAAACGGTACTCGGGGATTTTCAGTCCGGTCCTTCCGCAAAAAAAGAAATACTAAATCCGGAGACGATCGATTGGAATGATCTTGTCCGGTTTGCAAAATCGCCGCTTTCCTTTCATTTGCAGAGAAGGTTCGGATTGTATGCTGAGGAAATTTCAGAATCCGAGACTGCGACAGAAGAACCGTTCCGAATTTCGGATAACTTTAAATTTATGAAAGAGTTATGGTCTTATTCCATGAAGAAGACCGAAAAAGAGATCCAAAATTCTTTAGGCGGACTTTTTTCTATATGGGAAAAAAGAGGTCATATACCGAGAGGAATTTATGGGGATGCGGAATTTTTAACAAAATCGGAAAAGGTCACGAAAATTTCAGAAGCCGTTTCTGAAATACTTTCCGGTGCGGAAATTTTATCCGGATTTACCTTCGGAGAATCTCCTAAAAAAGGAAAGTTACTCTCTTTACCTGTCGTTCCATTCCAAATTTCGAATGAATCGAAAACCGCGATCACCGGTTTAAAAGAAGATGTTTTCTTAAAAAAGGAAGCCGACGGTAGCTCTACTCTTGTTCTTGTGTACCCGAACTCTAAGAAAAAATTTAAGAACCTGATCGAACCGTTTTTGATCCAATCATTGTTCGATCAGATCCCGTCTCAAAACACTCCTAGGTCAGTAATTACAATTTTCGGATATGGAGACAAACCAACGATCCTGAATATGAACAGAGAAGGAGGAGAACCGTATCGTAAAAAATTTCTTTTAGATCTTGTCCAAGAATTTTTCGAACGATCCGTCTCCTTAGTCTCTCCCGGGATCTGGGAAGATTTTCCGGATAGAAAGGAAATCGATCCGAGCGACAAAAAAAAATTGGATCAACTCTCTACAGAATATAAAATTTGGGCCCAAGAATCCGTTCAGTATGATCCAAAAATTTATTTGGATGAGATCATCCGACTTCTGCCCTACCCTCAAAATTATATTAGCGAAAAGGATTTTTACCTCTGCTTAAAACTGTATCAGCCATTAGAGAAGGTATTTTATGCAGAAAAGTAAACTAGAACCGATAGCAAGTTCTTTCGCAGACCAAATCGATATTACAAAGAACGGTTTTATCGGCGCATCTGCCGGAACGGGAAAAACGCATACGATCGTATTTCTTGTACTGAAAATACTAAAAGATTCCTTTAAAACTTCTTTAAGTTCCGAAAAACCTCCTTTCGGAATCGAATCTATATTAGTACTTACTTATACGGATAAGGCAGCGTCGGAACTCAAAGGTAGAATACGCGCCGAATTAAAAAATACGATCCAAAGATTAGAAAAACTTGAATCTCCAACGGAAGAAGAATCCAAAGAGCTGGATTATTTTTTGAACCAGGCGTCTCGTTTGGATCAAGCTTATATTTCCACCATTCATGGGTTTGCTCATAAAATCTCAAAGGAATATTCTCTGGAATCCGGCAGCTCCGAAAATTCCGAACTAATCGAAGAATTTTCTGTCGTATCCAAGGCATTGTATAGAAGGATGCGTGCGGAGTTCGGTGGAAAATATCCTAAGGAACTTCTCCCCTTCATACTTTCACAAGCGAATCGTTTTTATAATGACGGATTTCAGGGAACTACTTGGGAAAATTTTGTATCCGGTCTCGCGGTAAAAAAAGTTTCTTCTCCCGAATCGATCCAACTTCTTCCCCGCCCCCAGGAATTTCCGCAGATCGCTTCTATTAAGAATGTATTTTTGGAAATCCAATCTATTCTTCCTAAATTTTTAGAATTTCAGGATTCCCTTAAAAAAAAGATCAATACAAATAAATACAAGGCGCTTGCAAGCCGCCAAACCGAATTTCAAGATTCTCTAAACAAGCTCGTCGATTCCTCCGAACCATTTTCACCATTTCCGTTCACACTTGCTCTCAAAAAGATCTTGGATCTGAAAAGAGGAGAAAGTTCCGGAATAGAATCCGTTCTTCTTTCCGACGAGGAATTAAAAACTGCAACTTCTGAACCCGGATATCTTTCTTATACGATAGAAAGAGAAAAAATCAGAAAACTTTCCTCAAGCTTAAGTTCGTTAGAATCTTCTCTTTCTTCTTTCCTCGTTTCTCTCGCGGAAGATTTAGCGGAAGATTCCGTAAAGATCAAAGAAGAGGATAATTCGATCACATACGGTGATATGATCCTGGGGTTATCCGATTCATTGGAGAAAAATCCTGAATTAGTAGCAGAGCTGAAAAAAAGGTTTCGTTTTGGGATCATAGACGAATTCCAAGATACGGATCCGGATCAATATAATATTTTTAGAATATTATTCTTGGAAAGATCTTCCAATGCCGAAACGGAAGGAAAACTTTTCCTGATCGGAGATGCAAAACAATCCATTTACGGTTTCAGAGGGGCGGACTTAGGCACTTATTTGGCGGCAAAAAGAGAATTTGATTCCGGTGGAAAATTTGCGGCTTCTTCTATCGTATATCCGGAATTGGACACAAATCGTAGATCCTTACCCGAGCTGATCTCTTCTTATAATTCACTTTTCGGAAGTGTAAAGGGAGAATGGTTTCCCATCGAAGAAACGGGATTTTTACCCATAGAATATGTGCATGTAAAGTCGCCGGAAAATCCGGGAAAGGCCATTTTATATTCCGATACAAGTAATCGTGCAGCTTTAAACGTGTTCTCACTTTCTAAAGAGAGCAACGCGGATCGATTAAAAGACCAATACTCCAAATTTATAGCGGAGGAAATTATTCATCTGGTGTCCGAAAAGTCGGAGATCTATATTAAAAAAGAGGGATATTCTTCTCCCGAAAAACTGAGTTGGTCGGACATTTCGATTTTGGTCCGGGGAGAGAACGATTTAGAATTTTTAAAAAGACAATTTAAGGTTAGAGGGATCCCGTATACCTATTCCAAACAAACCGGATTATTCGGATCTCCGGAAGCGATACGAGTGAGGGAGATCCTCCAATGTTTAAATGAAGAAGGAAGTAGGGATTCATTTTACAAATTGTTAATATCGGATCTATTCTGCGTATCTCCTGAAAATCTACAAAATTACGAGGAATATCCGATAGAGTCCGGAGAAAAGAGGCTTCTGGAAACTTGGAGAAAATTCTCACGTAAAAAAGATTTCCCTGGTTTATTCGGTTCTATCTTAACGGAAAGTAAATTAGCTTCTCCCCTTCCACAGGAAGCTAGACAGGATTGGGAAAGAAAAATCACGAACTTCAAACAGATATTCTTCTTCTTAACCGAAAAAGCGTCCAAGTCGGATCAGACCTTAGGAGAGCTTATCACTTATTTGGAATCCAAAATGGTATCCAAAGAGGACGAAAAAGATTATTTAGAAAAAGATTCGGAAGAAGACAGGGTCAAAATTTCCACAATCCATTCCTGTAAAGGGTTAGAATTTCCGATCGTATTTTTATTCGGAGGATTTTCAGGTTGGGGTGCTCAAAGGAAAAAATTTTCGGAATATAGGGAAGGCGAAAAACGTATTATAGATCTGGAAAATAATAAGGAGGAAGAAGCCGTTTATACTACGGTCAATGAGGACAAAAGATTGTATTATGTGGCTCTTACTCGGGCAATGTACAAATTTTATTTTCCATTACTCGCAGAACCCGATACGAAACGTCCTTTGGAATTATTCCGAAAATCCTTTCAAGCTGCAGTATCCGAATTTCCGGAAGATTCTTCCGTTGCGAGATTTTGGGAGAATGAAGAGGGTAAATACGAACAGGAATGGATCCGAAACCATAAAACGATTTCCGGTTTAACACTCGATCGAATAAAAGAAGAAGGTCCAGAGATCTTACGCTCCGTCGAAATTTGGCCGGACAAAGCTGAAAAAAGAAAAGTTATCCTAGAAAGTTATTCATCTTTGGACTCGTTTTTTACTTCGGAGGGGTTAGGATTCCAGGTTTCCGAAACAAAATCGTTTAAAACGGATGAAACGCCGGATGAATCAAGAGAAGAAGAACTCCCCTCTTCCAATAAAATGGGGAATTTGCTCCATCAACTTTTGGAAACGGAAGATTTCAGTATTTATCAAAATGTAATATCTCCAAAACAAATCCCGGAAAATATCTTAAGATCATATAAAAATATTCTAAAGTCTTACGGTTACGGTGATAACCCCGAACAATTGGATTTATTTGCAAAAAAGATCTCGGAATTATTTTGGAATACTCTCAAAACCCCATTATCACATTCGAAAAAAAATATCTCACTTTGTGAAATTTCTCCTTTAGAAAGAAAACATGAGGTGGATTTCTTTTTAAAAATCCCGGGACAAACCGGGAATGGCGACTTATTAAAGGGAACCTTGGATCTAATATTTCGTTCGGAAGGAAAATATTGGATCTTAGATTGGAAGTCCAATCGACTCTCTTCGAATTTCGGAGAAGATCCTTATTCGGAAAACTATCTAAGGGAAAAAATACAGGAATCTTACTCTTTGCAGTTGGCGATCTATTCGGTCGTTCTGGATGATTGGTTGAGATTCAAGTATGGAACAAAATACGATCCCAAACTTTTAGGAGGGATGTATTTTGTATTTTTACGAGGAACGGATCCGAACCGATTGGGACGAGGGATCTTTTATCAGGATCTTGATCCTGAATTCGTAAAAATTTCAAAAGAGAAGATAAAAGAGACCCTGGATTTGAAAAATAAAATTTCGGCGGAAAAAGAATGAAAAAAGAATCCCTCGAAACAATTTTAGACCGAGAATACGCTAGTTTTCTCACCAAGGAATTTTCCGCATTTGCAAAAGGAATTCCATACGAGGTTTTATTCGCCTGGAATCTTTCCCTTGTCCAAGCCGCCAAGATCGGCAATCTCGCTGTACCATTTTCCGAAAAAGATCCTATCTCCGATCTATTATTCAAAAAACGAGATAATCTATTATATTTTACTAAAATATACGGCCAGCTAACTTCGGTGGAGGAAGGTTTTAAAAATCTACTTAAGACCGGTCCCACAACAAAACCTGAAAAAATCCAGGAAGTTTTAGAAGAACTTACCGTTTCTAATCCTCTTTCCATTAAAAGAGGCGGTAAAGAGTACATTCTTTGCGGAGAAGGCGAGCAAAAAGAGGCCTTAGAAAAAGCCCTTAAATTTCCTTTTTTTGTTCTTACAGGCGGGCCGGGCACCGGAAAAACCACAGTGGTGGCTAATGTGATCCGTGGGCTTTTACGTTTAGGCTATGATCTAAAGCAGATCGGACTTGCGGCTCCAACGGGAAGGGCCGCTCAAAGATTAAAAGAATCCTTGGAAAATACGATCTCGAATTTACGCACAAAAAACAGGTTGGATGATTCTATCTCCGAGATCCCCACTTCCACTTTACATAGACTTTTAGAATACAATCCTAGGAAAAGAAATTATAAATACGGAATAAATTTCCCTCTCCCCTATCGAGTCATCATCTTGGACGAGGTATCCATGGTGGATCTCCATATGATGTATAGATTGATGGAAGCCTTATCTTTCGGTTCCGAAAATTTTAGATTTATACTTTTAGGGGACCCGAACCAATTGCCAAGCGTAGAAGCAGGCGCGGTATTATCCGACTTAGTTAAATCCTTAAAAAGAATAAATTCTGAAAATCTAATAGAACTTAAAATAAGCCACAGGCAGGAAGAAGAATTTTCTTCTATTTCCAAAGCGGCAGAACTTTGTGTAAAGGAAAATATTTCTCTATCCGAATTCCAAGAAAATCTTCCGAAAACATCGCATCTAGATACTATCTTCATTAATTCCGCACACGGTTTTTATCAAACCCGATTGGATTATAAGAGCCTGCCCAAGAAGGGGCAGCCTCTTGAAGCCCGTGACCAAACACTTGCAGGGAACCAAAATTTTGGAACGGGCTATAAAAAAGAATGGAAGGAATTTTTAAAAAGAACCGCGGAAGAAAAAATTTTACCCGGACTTTCCAGACTCCCCGACCCTGATTCTCCTCAGGAATTAAAGAATTATTTAAACAAGGATCTAAATCGATTTAAGATACTAACTATTCTTAGAAACGGGATTTTTGGAAGCGATTACATCAATAAGGAATTAACGGAACTTATTCTTCATCATAAAAAGGGAAAGTTAGTCCAGATTGGGACCAAAACGTATTTTTCGGGACTTCCGATACTCATCACAAAAAACGATCGAGTGAGAGGAGTTTATAATGGGGATACCGGATTGGTTTTAGAAGTCCAAACTCCGAACGGTGGAATTGAACTCAGGGCATTATTCTATATAGAAGGAGAGATCAGGGACTTTGCTTTGGATACCCTTCCTCCTCACGAACCTGCATTTGCGATCACAGTACATAAATCCCAGGGTTCCGAATATGATTCCGTTTTTATCATTTATCCACCGGATCCTTCCGACATAAATACCGACGAAGTTTCCCTAGAACTATTCAAAAAAGAGATCTTATATACTGCGATCACCCGGGCAAAACGATCCGCGTTTTTGATTTCGGAAGAAAAACTTTTAGAATATTCTCTCCGAAACCGTTTCGAAAGATTGACCGGTTTTAAACTAGAGTAAGATCATTTATGATCTCTCGTATACACCCCGTCCCAAGAAGCAGGCGGAGGGGTTTTTTTATACTCATTACATCTTTCTACGAGTAAATGGACCGCTTTATCATCCTTACCTTTTGCTTTTTCGGATTCTTTAAACTTTTTAATGGCAGCATCCCATTTACGGTCCAAATATAACGTTAAACCTTCTTCGTATAAGCCGACGATTTCTTTTTTGGCGGAAGCGACACCTTTCAATTCTGAGATTGCTTCGTAAAGGATCACAGGGTCGTTTTTACCTTTCACCCGGACTAAATCTAGTTTTCTTGTAAAAATAGAATCCTTAATTTCAGAATGGACTGAATCCGAAACCAAGATGGAAACTCCGTAATCTTTACCTGCAGCTTCCAAACGGGCGGCGAGGTTTACCGTGTCTCCCATCATTGTATAAGATGCGAGTGCATCCGTTCCCATAAATCCAACTTTAGCAAGCCCGGTATTCAGACCGATACGGATCTGCATATCTCTTGCATCCGGAATATATTTTTGGGCTTTCTTCCATCCGGCTCGTAACTCTTCCAGTTTTTCCAACATTTTGATGGAAGCGCGGGTCGCTTTTAAACAATGACCTTCCACATCCACCGGTGCGTTAAAAATCCCCACGATCGCATCCCCGATGTATTTATCCAAAACTCCGTCATGGTCCTTTAGGATCAATGTCATAGCGGAGAGATATTCGTTTAGAAGTTCCGACAATTCCACAGAGCTTAACTTTTCGCTAATATTAGAAAATCCTGCTACATCGGAGAAGAATGCGGTCACTCTTTTTTCGGTACCTCTTTTGAGGGCGGCTAGATCTTTCATCGCCTCACCGATCACCACAGGGTCGATCATACTTCCGAGGATACCCTTGATCTTCTCTCTTTCTCGAAGACCGGTCACCATTTGATTGAGTGCGACGGAAAGATTTCCGAATTCATCGCTTCCGCCCTGCTCGAATTCAACGTTCAGGTCTCCTCTACCTACTTGTTCCGCATTTCGAATGAGACGTTTGATCTTTGTGACCACAAAACCTGAGATAAACACCGCTAAGAAAATGGAAAACCCGCAGATCCCCAATGCGGAAAGTACTGCTCTATCCCTATTGCGGCGAATGGATTCCAAACCTTCCGTTCTATCCACTACAGTCCGGATCACTCCCGAAAAATTGGAGGCCAGCACAACCGTAGGAAGATCGTCGGAAACTTCTGAAATTAAAGGTGTAACGTCCAATTTCCAAAGGATTTGTTCTGCTTCCGTTCTACTATTCCCTATAATCCCATCCGGAAAGAGCGCTTTTAATTTTGCGGTCGGGGTTTCACTTTCTCCCGAATAGATCCATTCCCTGACGGCGTTCCAACGTTTTTGGAAAATTTCTTTTCCTTCTTCCGATTGCACCGATTTAGCGTAGTCGGAACCGTCCGGTCTGAATCTGAGCAAGATCTGATCCTCTAAAGCCGAGTCTCTGATAGAACCGAAGGACTCTACTTCAAGTTCCTCTTCTTCTTTTGGAGGATTGTTTCGCAGATATGTGGCGTATAATAAATTTCTTTTTCGAACCAAGGCAGCATATTGAGCATACTGTTTCTTAAATTCTTTATCTTTGAATGGAGGGATCGGAGGTTTTTTTTCCTTCAATTCCTTCAGCCTGGTTTCTAAGACAGGAGGTATTTTAGAAAGTTCTGATAGAATTTCCTGTTCTTCCTTTAAATAATTATTCCAAGGTCCTAGGGTGGCTCTTCTGGATTCTAATAATTTGGCTCTTTCCGTAGATGCAGGATTTCTAAAATGAGGAGAATATAAGGCCTGCAATTCCAAACCATTCTGCTGGAAAGACGTAGGACGGATCTCTCCTAATACTCCTGCACCTTCCAGAAGTGAATTGAGCGCCGACTTTAAACCGTCTTCCAAATTTTCTTCCATAGGGGCTTGGTTGAGAGAAGATTCTGAATCGAAAATTTTAGTATCTAATGTTGGCTCGGACGCTTCTCCCGTAATAATTCCTGAAACTGGAAATGTTTGGATTCTAAACCTACCGGTGTCCAATCCCAATTCTTTAATTTTTCTCTTTTTAGATTCTGCAAGAATGCTGACAATCTTCTCATCCAGTTCGGATCTGAGTTTTCTTGCCAGAAGTGATTTTTTGCGAAGTTCTTCTTCCGCAGCTGAGATCTCCGTTAGATCCGGTTTTTCCTGATTTTCTTTTAACTCGCCTAAACGTTTTCGAACAAGTCCCGCTTCTCTATCGGCAAAGACGAATTTTTTTGCCATACCTTGCAAGCGGGCAAATTCCTTATCGCTGACGACTTCTTCTCCACCATGCTGAAGCTGAATACGGATGTTTTTTTCCAGGATTTGGATCTCATCTTTAGAAAGATAAGCGGAATAGTACGTGTCCAAAGTTTTACGGACCCTATTCTTTCCTAAAGCTCCGAACAAACTGGTCTTGATCCCGAAAAAGGAGACCTTGTTTTCCTGGACTACGGTCTTAGTTGTTTTATATTTTTTTAATGCTTCCGTTTGTTTACTGACCCGGTCCCGGAATTCCTCGATCCTGATCAAACTTTGAGAAATATTATCCAATTCCAAAACGAGAGAAGAAATATACTTTCTGGAAATGGCGGCTTCCCTATCATAACTTTCCGTGAGGATCTCAGTTTGTTGCCTCACATAAATGAAGGAAAGAATGAGAATCGTTAGAACGATCAGACTTCCGGTAAACCAAGCGAGTTTTGCCCGAATTCCGGAATAAAATAGTCTCGGAAGAACTAGAGTAAGATCTAGGATTTTTTGTCCGAAACCCCGTTTGTCAGAAGTCTGTGTACCCATATAATAGTAACAGCGCCAGTCGGATTTTTTTCTGGCAAGTCTATAAAAAAATGAATCCGCAAACCGGCCCAACCCTTTCGAAAAATATAATTTGAAACGAGGGTTCGATCGACCCAAAATTACGTTGACAGGAAATAAGATAGGTCAATAAGATTTCAACTCCTAACCCAGTCCCCAAGGTTGGAAAATTATTTCCTAAATTCGCCATCGATAGAAAGATTAGAAAATGAAAAATAATCTTTTGTAGGCTATATATTTTCGCTTCTAATCGACCTGGAAAATAACGTATCGACCCACTTCGAATGATCAAGAGTACAAACTAATGTTTAAAATCATAATATCACTCTTCACATTTTTTTTACTGTTCAATTGCGGTGATAAGCCAAACCCCGTCACCGGCACGGCGGAAGAATCCTCCCCTAATTATGAAAGTTTATTATTAAAAAACTCCGGTGATTCGTTCCGTAAGGTTTTAAGTACAAAATCAATCCTAGTCTTTATTCCGGACCTGACGATCATTCTTTCCGGAAAAAAAACATATTTGGATTATTCTCTGAACCCGGACGGAAAAATCTCTAAACCGTTCCCTTCTTCTCCGTGCGGTATTGAAGTGGAAGGTACTTGGCAAATAACGGAAGATAAAATTTCCCTGGACGGATATTGGAAAATCCCCGAAAAAACTTGTGAAACCGATTTTCTGAACGATCGACCTCATTCCGGTATACGCAAAAAAATCTCGCACCAGCTTATCGAATTTTTCGAAAGTAAAAAAGGTTCAAATGAACTTTCAGTAAAGATCAAGGATATTGGGATCGGAAAAGCAACGGTTATCGATCCTTAAATTTTAGAATGATCATATTGTGCAAAAAAGAAATCCAACTTAGAATAACTTCTCGTAACTAGCCGTTCTATAGTCTGCAGTCAGATAGAAAGTATGCGAACAGGAAGGGCAACGATAGTTTCCTTTACCCTGCACTCTCAGGATCTGGAGACAAGCGGGACAAGCCGTAGTGCTCTCGTTAGGTTCGAAACTCGGTACCGAATTTTGGCCGGAAACTAGATATTGTTTTGCTTCTTCTCTTGTTTTGAAATACGGGATTTTTTCTCGAAGTCCCAGACGATTCCAATCGCCCATAAGACTTTCCGATAATCCGCAGGCTGCATATCGGGAATTCAAATGAGCCAGAGAAGAGTTTTTGAGAGAAAGTAAACCGTTCTCGTCCCAGACTTGGAGATCTCTGGCGTCCAAAAGAATTTTATGAGGCTCACTTCGAAATAAAGGATCCGTTTTTTCTCGGAAAGTGTTTCCGAGTAAGGAATCCAGTTTGCCTTGTAAATTGACGATCAATTCTTTCACTAGAATAAAAGCCCTTTAAAGTTTCGATTCAGATCGGGTTTTTAAGCAACTCAAAAAATGTTAAAAAGATTGGACTTTTCCTCACCAGCGACATTTTTTTTACTTAATGGGTCAATGGAATCGTCGAAGCCTTCTTTTCCCTTTGGATTTAAGCTTCATGATCCTCTCCTATTTTTTAGCCCACCTGATCCGTTTTGAATCTACCGTATTTTTACAAGAGCCGAACGACTTTTATATTCCTCTACTCATCGTAGTAGTTTGTCGTTCTCTAGTATTTTTATTTTCGAATATATATAGATCGATTTGGGCCTACGCTTCCATTCACGACTTAGTTGAAATCATCAAGACCACTGTACTTTCCTCTCTCATCTCGAATACCGCACTCTTATTCTACAACGGATTCGAACATCTTTCCAGAATGATCCCTGTTATAGATACACTTCTTCTTCTGGGGTTTTTGTGTATTCGCAGCCTTTCTTGGAGACTGGTGAGAGATCAGTACATTCTGCGTAAAAAACAAGGGGATGGAATTCCTACATTAATCCTAGGCGCCGGAAAAACGGGAGCTACACTTCTCACTGAATTAAGAAGGCATAATGATCTAAATCTGCTTCCCCTAGGACTTTTGGATGACGATGAATCCAAAATAGGAGCTCATATCCAAGGTGTGCCGGTACTTGGAAAAATCGATCAGGCGGAGTTTTTGATCCGTTCTCTGGAAATCAAAAAAGTTCTCATCGCATTCAGTAATCCCGATGGGAAACAGATCGGTAAACTGATCAAAAGTTTCGAATCGGAGAATGTGGATTTTAAGATCCTTCCCTCTTTGGGTTCTCTATTTTTTGATCCGCCCAAAGTACAACAATTAAGAGAGATTCGGGTGGAAGACGTACTCGGTCGTCCGGTTGTAGACCTAGAAATAGAGTCCATCCGCTCCTATATCGCAGGTAAAACCGTGCTAATCACGGGAGCCGGCGGTTCCATCGGTAGCGAATTATGCAGACAGGTTGCGGTATTTCATCCTGCAAAAATGATCCTACTGGATTCCGCAGAAACTCCTCTCTACGAAATAGACTACGAACTCAGAAAAGTTTTTAAAGACAGCGGGATACAATTCAGGGCGGTAATCGCAGATATTAAGAATCCGCTGAGAATAGGCTCCGTTTTCGAATCGGATCGGCCTCAAGTCGTTTTCCATTCCGCAGCTTACAAACATGTGCCCATGATGGAGATCAATCCGTCCGAAGCGGTTTTAAATAATGTACTCGGGACTAAGAATTTAGCTGATATTTCTAGACATTACGGCACCGAACGTTTTGTTTTGATTTCCACGGACAAAGCGGTCAATCCGGTAAACATAATGGGCGCTTCCAAAAGAGTTGCCGAGTTATATCTGCAAGCGATTTCCCCGGGAACAAAAACCAAATTTATTACCGTGAGGTTCGGTAACGTGTTAGGTTCCAGCGGTTCGGTCATTCCTAGATTTAGAGAACAGATCAGCAATGGTGGTCCGGTGACGGTGACCCATCCTGATATTATCCGCTATTTTATGACAATACCGGAAGCGACACAATTGGTCTTACAAGCCGCAGCTATGGGGGAGAAGGAAGAAATTTTTCTTCTAGAAATGGGAGAACCGATCCGCATCCTCAATCTTGCGGAAGATATGATCCGACTTTCGGGTTTCAGGCCATATACGGATATTCCGATCGTGTTCACCGGTTTAAGACCTGGCGAAAAACTCTTCGAAGAACTGCTGTTAGACCTAGAAGGGATCAAAAAAACACATCATCCTAAAATCAGGATTGCAGCCCCTTTAGAGGAAGGAGATCCTAGCAGCTTCCAGGCCAGATTTAACGCGTTACTAGAAGCGGCGAAATCGGACCGAGAAGAGGAAATTTTCTCTTCTTTTAAAGCGTTAGTTCCTGAGTATAAAATACACAAAGAATATATCAGCGAGGAGACCTCGCGTAAGTTGAAAAACGATGGATAGTCCGAATTTAGAAGATATACAGACACTTCGAGAATTCAAAAAACAACTCTTTTCACTGTATTGGGAGAGGTTCGGCACCTTCTACGTACACGTAATGCCTCACCCCGATTTAAAGATCGGAAAAAGAGGACTCGTAGGAGAAGAGCCTGAATCAGGGATCATTCTAGTCATAGGCCCTCGCGCCGCAAGAGATATCAAAGTAGAAGAAGAATGGGTGTATGCAGAACTACAGTTCGGCTATACCTGGGAAGAAGTCTTCCTGCCTTGGGACGGAATTTTCAGATTTTTTGATAAGTCCCAACAAACAGTCACCCAGATGAGAATTTATTTGGGGAAACCGGATCTCCCTCCTAAAAAAGAGGAAACAACTTCGGCGGAAACCAAGGAAGAAGTTTCCGATCTAGGATCCGGATCTTCCAAACGAAAAGATAATGTAATCCAAGTAGACTTCGGGAGTAAAACAAAAAAATGAGCAAATACAAATGGTTTGTTGCCGGGGACCTGGATGGATTCTTCGGCCTAATGATCGATAACCTGATCCAAATTTTGGTTTTGGTAGCTTTGTGTATCGGTTTTTGTGGAATGCCTCAGGACTTCGTATTCAGAGTAGTCATCCCAGGAGCCGCAATCTCTCTACTCGTCGGAAATCTTTTTTATGCTTGGCAGGCAAGACAACTTGCACTTAAGGAAAACAGAAGCGATGTCACTGCATTACCGTACGGGATCAATACCGTTTCTTTGTTCGCATTCGTCTTTTTTGTAATGTTCCCCGTATACCAAAAGACGAATAGTTATAAGGCAGCTTGGTCCATCGGACTTCTTGCAAGCTTTGTATCCGGGTTAATCGAATTTTTCGGAGCATTTATCGCGGAGAAGATCCGAAAGGCTACTCCTAGAGCCGCACTTCTTTCTGCACTCGCAGGTATCGCGCTTACATTTATCTCCATGGACTTTTTGGTCCGCACATTCTTAAATCCACTCATTGCATTTGTTCCGTTTGGAATTATTCTTTTGCAATATTTTGGAAGAGTGGTATTCCCGTTCAAGATCCCAGGCGGACTCATTTCTGTCATCGTCGGGACCTTGCTTGCATGGTATCTTCCCCATTTCACAGGAAAACAAATGATGGACGGTGCAGCATTACGTTCTTCTATCGATTTCGGATTTAATTTCCCGGTATGGAGCGGTGGAAATCTATTCGAAGCCTGGAGTCAGATCGGAATCAGAGAATATCTTTCCGTAATTCTTCCCATGGGAATTTTTAACGTAATCGGTTCCTTGCAGAATATAGAATCCGCAGAAGCTGCAGGAGATAAATTTAACACCAGAAATTCTCTTATGATGAACGGTGTTGGAACAATTGTTGGTTCCTTATTCGGATCTCCTTTCCCCACTACAATTTATATCGGCCACCCGGGATGGAAGTCACTCGGAGCGAGATCCGGTTACTCCAGTTTGAACGGGATCTTCATGACCCTAATCGCGTTCTTTGGACTAGTCAGTTTTGTATGCGCTCTTATCCCTGTGGAAGCGGGTATGGCAATCGTACTTTGGATCGGGATCGTGATCGGTGCACAAGCATTCGAAGCGACTCCTACTAGACATGCACCTGCGGTTGTGATCGGACTTCTTCCTGCTCTGGCGGGTTGGGGAGTATTGATGATCCAAAGTGCATTCAATTATGCAGCCCCAATTCTTGCAAAAGCCATAGAGGGAACTGAAGCTGCCTCCAAAACCCAAAATATCTGGCTTTCCACAGTGCCTCTAGATCAGCCTATTTTTCCGTATTCTCTTGGTGGACTTTTGAGTTTATCCCAAGGATTTTTACTTTCTTCCATGGTTTGGGCTGCGATCGCAACATTTGTGATTGATAGAGATTTTAAGAAGGCAATCATCGCTTGTTTAATCGGTGCCTTTCTTGCCGGAACGGGGTTTATACATTCTTATTCCTTGGCTGGAAACGCAATTTTGAACTCTTTTCAGCTGAATCTGGGTCCATTTGTTTGGGCATATTTATTACTTGCGGGACTTTTTCTTTTAGCTTCTTTCTTAAAGAAGGAACCAAGAGCGGTCTAATCAATACCGGAATTTAGAAGACCGGCAGGCACGGAACTACCGAGGCCTGGAAAACTTCTAAAAAGGAGAACTGTTCGCCTATGGCGCTTTTTCGCAGATTTGGATTATTCGCATTAACGAATATCGCGGTAATCTTCACGATCGGATTAATACTCAGGCTTACCGGGCTGGATGTATATTTAGCTAAGTCCGGAGTACCGTACGCTACTACCCTTCTATTCGCTGCAATATGGGGTATGGGAGGCGCATTCATTTCCTTGCTGCTTTCCAAGTTTATGGTAAAGGCTTCCATGGGAGTCCAAATAGTCGATCCCAGAAACGCAACCGGATGGCAAAGAGATCTTTTAACTAGAGTGCAGAGATTGGCTTCAGCTGCAGGACTTCCAATGCCGGAAGTCGGATATTACGAATCTCCCGAGATCAACGCATTCGCTACGGGACCTAGCCGGAACAGCGCATTAGTCGCGGTTTCCACCGGACTTCTGAACGGAATGGATAGTGAAGAACTGGACGGAGTTTTAGGACACGAACTTTCTCACGTAGCCAACGGAGACATGGTAACCATGACCTTGGTGCAGGGAGTGATCAACTCGTTCGTGATCTTCTTCTCTTGGATCGTAAGTAAAGTGATCGTTTCTCAATTGAGTCGTAATGATGAAAGAGGATCCGGTGGTGGATTCTTTATGGAGTTCATGATCAGACAACTTTTGATGGTGGTTTTCGGACTTTTAGGTTCTATCGTAGTCGCTTATGTTTCCAGAGCGAGAGAATACAGAGCCGACGCCGGTGGAGCAAAATTGGCGGGAAGATCCAGCATGATCGCTGCCTTGGAAAGACTAAAAGTCGCTTTCACAAGAGATCCGATCGATCAAAGGGGAGAAACAATAGCTGCCCTAAAAATTTCCAACAGAGCCGGGGGACTTGCATCCTTATTTGCAACCCACCCTCCTCTAGAAGAAAGAATCGCTGCTCTCAGAGCAAAAGCATACTAAACCAAATTCGCGGCCTTCTTTTCCGAAGGCCGCTCATTCCCATTGAAAAAAGAATTGTTTGTTCCTTTCCGGAAAATGGAATTGGACTTCGAGCCTATGTCCATAGTTAAAAGCAAAATTCGCACGATCCCGGATTATCCCCGCAAAGGAATCCTATTCAGAGACATCACTTCCTTATTATTAGATCCGGAAGGTTTAGCTCTTACCATTGGAACTTTCGTGGACCGGTACACAAGCAAAGGAATCACTAAAGTAGCCGGAATCGAAGCCAGAGGGTTTATCATAGGTGCACCTCTTGCATTCCAACTTGGTGTAGGATTCATTCCGATCCGTAAAAAAGGAAAACTTCCTTCCGAAACTGTTTCCCAAGAATACGATCTCGAATACGGAAAAGATATAATCGAAATACATAAGGATTCCGTAGTTCCCGGAGACAGGATACTGATCATGGACGACCTAATTGCGACTGGAGGGACGATGATCGCCGCAGTTCAATTATTACAAAAATTAGGTGCAGAAGTGCCTGAAGCGGGAGTCATCATCGATCTTCCGGATCTAGGCGGGGCTACAAAATTAAACAAAGATCTAGGTGTTAACGTATTCTCCATCTGCGAATTCGAAGGACATTAAGTATCTCATGCGGATCCTGAAATCTGGTCTTATCGTACTAGTATTCTACCTTCATTTTCCTCTTTTCTCGGAAGAAAGAAGCGATTTCGATCATGTGCGAAAAGCAGTCGTGCAGATCAAAGTATATTCCCAGGCTTTCAGTGCATTTACTCCCTGGGCCACGGACGGGGTCCGAGCAAGTTCAGGCACAGGATTTCTGATCGGAAACAAAAGAATATTAACAAACGCTCATGTGATCTCGAACGCAAAGTACGTTCAGGTCCAAAGATACAATCAGACGGAATGGTACAGGGTTAAAATTCTACATGTAGCCCATGACTGCGACTTGGCACTTTTAGAGGCGGAAGACCCGGAATTTTATAAAGATTCGACCGAGCTCAGCTTAGGAGAAATTCCAGAACTCAACTCTTCTCTCATCGTTGTTGGATATCCCATTGGGGGGAATAAGGTCTCCGTAACCAGAGGGATCGTTTCCAGAAAAGAACAATCCAAATACGAACATTCTTCCGTAGACAGTCATTTAGTTTTGCAAGTGGATGCGGCGATCAATCCTGGAAATTCAGGCGGACCTGCCATCCAAAATAATAAGGTGGTAGGAGTTGCCTTCCAAGTTGCTACCAAAGGGGAAAATATAGGCTATCTCATCCCCACTAAAGTGATCCGTCATTTTCTAAAAGATATAGAAGACGGAAAATACGACGGTTATGTGGAACTTGGCATCGGAACATTCAATTCTTTTAATATTTCTCTCCGCAAAGCGAAAGGGATCCCCGACGGTTTAGAAGGGGTATTCGTGACCAGAATTCTTCCGAACGGATCTGCGGACGGATATTTGAAAGAAGGAGATTATCTTACCGAGATAGACGGTCTTGCCATCGGAAGGAACGGGACCATTACTTTAGATAAAGACGCTCGCGTGGATTTTACGGAAACGGTAGACGATAAGTATTCCGGAGAACCGATCCGATTCAAAGTATTCCGTAACGGAAAACTGATCGATGTGGAATTTAAGGCCAAAAGAATGCCTGATTTCGATTTTATGAGAAACAGGTACGATACACCTTTCGATTATTCCATGATCGGCGGATTATTATTCCAAGAAATGTCCAGAGACCTATTGGGTGCTTGGAGTAGGAGTGGAAATACCTCCGGCGGAAGTCAGTTCTTATATAGATACGATTATTTTATAGAAGATGGGATCGGCAGGACCAAAAAAGCGGACGTGGTATTGTACAGAAAATTGGCCCATCCGGTGAATTCTTCCTCCGATTATTTTCTAAATCTGGTTCTGGAATCGGTCAACGAGGAACCGATTAACAGCCTTGCGGACCTGAAAAGGATTATCGCGGGGGCCAAGTCCAAATTTTTAAAATTAAAATTTTTGAATATAGATCTACCGCTGATCTTGGATCGGGAGGAAACGCAAAAGGCGGATTCCCAGATCAGAAGCACCTACGGTTTGGAGTAATACGTGAGATCCAAGATCCTTCTCCTCATTATCGGCATTTTTGTTTTTAGTTCCGGACTTGCCGCGAAAAAGCCGAAAGTTTCTCCGAAGGCCGCCGCTCCAAACGGGATTGCCTCTCAGGCAAAAGCGGAAGAAGAATACAAAAAAAGTATCGTCCAGGTAAAGATCTCCTACCAAGAACCTGATTATTTTAACCCGTGGAAAAAGAAAAATCCAAAGGTAAGAAGAGGTGTAGGGATCGTCGTTCCCGGAGAAAAGATCTTATTGCCTGCACATCTACTCACCCATTCCACATTGATAGAGGTGAAAAAACATTCTTCTTATGCGGAGACAAAGGCGATTATTGCAAGACAAGACTCCGAATCCGATCTGGCATTATTAAAAATAGAAGAAGAGAATTTTTTCAAAGATCTGATCCCGTTCGAATTCCACAAAGAGATTGATTATCCTAGACAGGTTTCCATCTACCAATTGGATAATTCAGGTTCCATTCAATCCGCTTCCGGCGCGTTGATTAGTATGGATCTGGACCAATATCCGCAAGGAATGGTGGAACTGCCTGTTTTGGACGTGAACTCCACCGAAACATTGAACGGAAACGGAGAAGTTCTATTAGAAAAAGGGAAAGTAAGCGGGATACTTTTCGATTTTTCGGGGGATAAGAACTCAGGCCGAGCGATCCCTTCTTTTTTGATCAGCAAATTTTTGGGAGAATTCGGTAAGACCGAGATCCCTTTTAAAGGTTTTCGTTATAGGCCGATTATGGATAAGGCCACCAAAGATTATTATTCCCTTAAAACAAAAGACCAGGGGATTTTGGTAGCGGAGATACTGCCTGATAGTTCCGCAGATGGAATATTAAAGATCGGTGATGTGATCCTGGAATTCGGCGGCAAAAAGATAGATTCCAAAGGATATTTTCAACATCCGAAATACGGCAAACAAGTCCTCTCTTATATCGCCCATTTAGGAGACGAGTTCGGCTACCAAATCGGGAAAAAAGTCCCTGTTAAAATTATTCGATCCGGCAAAGAAGAAGAAGTCCAACTCACTTTAAAAGTATTCCCCTATTCCTCGATCCGTATCCCTCATAGAAATTTAGGGTCCAAGTCGGAATACTATTTCGATGGCGGCTTCTTGTTTGTGGAACTTTCGGAAGGATATCTTCTAGAATGGGGAAAAGATTGGAGATCGAAGGTAGATCGTAAACTTCTATACATATTCGATTATCATAAGTTTTCTACGGGGGACAAAAAAGAGGGTAAATTTGTATTACTTTCCCAGGTGATCCCGGACGAATCCAACCAAGGTTATCACGAAGTTTCAGGAAGACTAGTGGATCAAGTGAATGGCAAAGCTGTTCAATCGATTGAAGACATTTCCAACGAAGTAAAGTCCTCGAAGTCAAGGTACGTTACGATTCGATTGGATGATGGAACAGACATTGTTTTGGATAAGGAAAGTATAGCCTCTGCGAACCAAAGGATCCAAAAAGAATATAGGATCCCCAAATCCTCCATGGGTCCTCGTTAGTCGGTTAGAGCATCCTACTTTTTCAAAAACGGTTGTACGAAAAAGGCCGAAAACATCCGTTCTTTGGAAAGAATTTTCCTTTTATGCCGGTCTAATTTTATAGGAATGAAAGTTTGGACTGATTCTACGGAATTTTCCTCCCTTTAAAAGGGAACTTTTGCAAATCAAATCCAATCTTCCGCCAGATCGGCAGCTTACATGGGTTTTTCTAATCAGTTTTCAAAGGGTTTTTTCTTTGCCCCTGAGCTGAATTCGAAATTATGGCAGGTAGAGCCGATAAGAGAGGGTTCTTTTATGAAACGAACCGAATTGGAGAGACGAGAAAGAGATCTCCGCAAAGCACAAAAAAAACAAGAGGCCCTAGATAAACGCGGAGGCGGAAACGGAGTCGGCGATTTTATCGATCAACTTTCCGGATTATTCCGTTACGACGCTACAGAGATCTTTAATACAAAGGACGATATCAATATTCTGGAAGTTTTGGAAGAGATGCAAGTGATCCTTCCCCAGAAGAAATGGGACGATGTCCTCAAAAAAGCGATTAAGAAAACAGGCGTTGTAGAAAAAGAAAGAGCCTATAAAGAGCTCGTGGAACTTCTAAACGTAGAAGAAGAAAACGAGGACGCAGAGGAAGAAGTAGGCGTTTAATCGCCTACTTTTGTCCGGATGACAAACCGATTTTCGGATTGTGCTTCACTTCTAAAAGACCATCACATTCTGCAAACCCTTTCCGAATTCTCTCCAGAATTCGTAGGTTCCATTCCGATCGGAGTGGATCTTCCTGATTCCGATATAGATATTATTTGCGAGTTAAAACCTTCTCTGCTGAAAGTTTTAGAGTCTTTTTCTTCTTATCCGAATTTTCAACTTTCGGAAAGGGTTCTGGGTAATGTCCCCTCTCTCATTTGTAGATTCCGATTGGGATCAGAAAAAGTGGAAATTGTGGCGCAACGCTTTCCTCCCAAAAAACAGATCGCGTATCTGCATATGATTATTGAAGAGAAGATCCTGAAAGAAAAGGGAGAGACTTTTAGATTGTCCGTTATGGAAAAAAAGAAAGCCGGAAAAAGTACCGAAGCGGCATTTGCGGAACTTTTGGGCCTGGAAGGAGATCCATACACTTCCCTTTTGGGATATGAGAAAAAGTAAAATGGATAGGAAAACTCGGGGAAGTCACCCTCCCCGAGAATAGATCTTAATGTCTTCTTGGTTTGTTGAAAGTCTGTGGTTTTGCGATATCGATATTCAAAGTTCTACCTTTGAACTCGGTTCCGTTTAGACTGTTCTTCGCGTTTTCGGCTTGCTCCTCGCTAGCCATTTCCACGAATCCGAATCCTTTACCTTCAATTACTTTCGCATAAGCTACTTCTCCGTAGTTGGAGAACAGGTCACTGATTTCCTGCTGGCGAACTGAGTAATTAAGATTTCCTACAAAAAGTTTGCGATTCTGCATGCTTTCCTCGAACAAAAAATTTAGGCAGCTTCCGACTCGCAAACGGGAGACCAATTCGCCAACAATAAAGACATAACACTCTTTAAGAACAGCGGGATTGATTTGAACGACGGCAAAATCGCGGATAGCAGGGTTTCTAAGAGAAGCAAAGCTCGGATTTCACCGATCTGATTACAATGACACGTGCGGATTTCTGAACAGCGGACCTACAATAAGACCATTCTAATTCTTTTATAAGAAGAATCAAGTCTAAGAAAATTTTTGTAGAGACTCACCGCAAAAAAAACAATCGCAGGGATAGGAGCCTAATTACCAGACCAAGTGACGTAGGGGTTTGGAAACGAATGCCAATTTTATTAAAAACGAAACTAGAATAATGCCGGTTAGAGCCCAATAGATTCCGCTCGGAAGGTTATCATCTTCTTTTTCCCAAAAAATTAATAACGGAAGGCTGAATGTAAACATTCTGGAAACGTTTTCGTAAGTGGCCCAGTAAAGAATATAACCTCCGGCATACGCGGTTAATAAAAGAATTCCAAAACCTAACCTAAATTCCAGTCCTTTCTTCCAATCGCCTCTGAATAACAGGTAGGTCCCGGATACGAGCAGAAGTACCAATGGAATTCTGGAGAATTTTTTAATCAGTAGGATAAAATTCCTATCTTCTGAAAGGAGAGCCTGTCGGAGTTCCCCAAAATATCCTATAAGCCCGCCGAACGGATCAAAGAAATGGCTTAAACTTCCCGGGGTCCATTCCGGGAATTGGGTCCTAAGATAGAGACTCCAGGCCCCAGGTAAAATCAAAGAGGAAGCCACCCAGATACTTTTTTTGAATTCCTTTTGGAATAATGTGGCAAGTCCCAATGGGAAAAACAAAAAGACAGCCTGTTCTTTCGTAAGAATGGCAAGACCGGCGAGTAAAGAGAAGGTTATAAATCTTTTTTTGATAAAAGACCAATACGCTAGAACGCTTAGTCCCATCATTACCGTGTCTGATACGAGCAAAATATAACTTCCTAAGGCGAACGGCGAGAGTAGATAGAATGCGCTTACATATTTTTTGGAGTCCGGCAGTAAGTCTCGGATCGCAAGATAAGAAAGATAGAAAATCCCCAGATTCAGTATATACATCCCTAAGATGGTCCCATACATTCCGAACCAGCCGAATGGAGAGACTAATAGCGGATAACCTATTCTAGGAGCCCTAAAACTGGTCTCAAAACCTTTAGGCCAATCCAGGCTAAAGCCGGATAACATTCTAGAATAATAATAAAAGATCTGTCCGTCGTAGCCTGCACCTAAGTTCCCCTCCTCACCTAAGAATACGATCGCGCCCGGAGGAGTTTGCTCTTTATTTTGATCCGCAAATTCTTTCCCAAAATTTATCTGAGAACTCGGACTCCAAGAATATTTTTTCCACACACAAATCGAGGAGAAGGAATACAAAACGAGAAAAACGACGGTAATTAGTTTAGGATTTTGTAAAACCGCAGTGTATTCCGCTTTTAGTTTTTCATTCGGCAAAAATTTAGATAAGAATTCGGACATTCTACTTTTCCGTTAATGTTTCCAAGATCCAATCAGCATACAAATCTGAGGATTTTTCGGAAGCTTGGTAGGTCAAATGGTGAGGATCTAGAAAGGATCTTTTGTCCGTAAAATCGGATACCGCATTTTTGAATTTATACTTATCTGTTCCTAAATTTTCCAAATAAGAAATATATCCTTTGTACCAAGGGCTGGATTCATATACTTCTCTTTCAAAAGGATTTTCCGGAGAATTTACGAGAATCACACGGATACCTTGTGTCTCCAGATATACGATCGCCTTTTTTAAATACTCCAATTCGGACCAAGTAAAAAATTTCGGAGAGGATGCCAATTTGATCTTCGCCATTCTAAGGGTGACTAACCTGGACATTTTGGAACTTTCTCCCTTATAGCCGTAGATCCTTTCGGTATAATCCTTGGAATAAGTTTGATCATCCATTTTAGAGATCCTAGTATCGTCTATACCGGGAATTCGAATATAAGAGATATGTTTTCGGATCTTATTTCTGCAGAAGTTCTGAGAAAGTCGGATCCCGTAAATTTCTTCGGTTCCGAAAATCCTGGAGTCGACTTGTAAAGAGGAGATTTTTTTATCGGAAGCAATTCTTAATTTGATCTTATCCGACATTTCCGGAACATCAAACCTAATCGTATGCCAACCGGACTTCGGAAAAGTTTTATCGAATAATATCGGTTTACTTTCCCCCCAAATCCTAAGAGTGGTTCCTTTCTCTTGGAAGAATACACTCTCTTCAAAGACTCCGTTTTTTATTTCGCAATCGATCGAAAATTCCGGTTTGGCCCATCCTCTTAGATATATCCCTTCTTCCGGAATGATCCCAGTATAATAATGATAGGATCTCCCACTTCTAAGGTGGTTTTCGATCCATGCGTCCATAGGATCGTATAAGAAACTTCTATACCGGACCACTAAAAACAGGGATCTAGAAAGAAGAGATAAAAAGGCGGATTTGCCGATATTCAGGATATTCTGATACTTCTCCCTTAAATATTGAGCAGGATAGATCATCCTGTTCTGATGTCTTGTTTTTGCGGAAACATCGTTTAAGGTATTTTCGGAATATTCCAAATTTTGAAAGTCGATGATGGACTTTTCCTGATAAATCAGATTTTGTTTGTATTGAGCAAGTCTAGCTTCGCTTTCTTTTTCCGATATTAGAAAATCCAATTGTAGATCGGCAGGATTTAAAACGAAAAACACAAGTTTGGGTTTTTTGGAGACTATATCTTCCTTATAAAAATAGAGATCGGAAGGTGTTAAAGCGGGGTGGGAATAGAACTCCGTGCGGATGGATGAACTTTTAAGTTTTTCATTCATTCTTTCCGGAAGTGAAGAATAAAGAGCCACACTGCTCCCTACGATCAGGGCTCCTTTTTCATTTTCGGAGAATTGGATCCTTCTTCTTTTTTCTAAGAAATTGAACCAAGGAGAGGTATCCCACTCCAACTCATTCGGAAATCCGAAAAGTAGATTATCCAATACGATCCGATCGATTAAGGAAAATAAGGCGATAAATAGAATGCTTAAATAGAATATTTTAAATTTTAGTTTTTTTGGATTCATTTTGTCGAGTTATTACATTCGGAACAAACGCCGTATAAGATAATTTCATGAGAATCTAATGAAAATCCCTTGGGTAGATTTTCCATAGGGAAAGGACAGATCTCCACATCAAAGACGCGGTCACAGATCTTACAATGAAAATGATGATGATGATCCAGATGGCTGATCTCGAAACGGGAAGATTCGCCGGGTAATTGGATCTCATGGATCAAACCGGATTCTAAAAGATGGTTCACCGACCGATACACGGTGGCAATCCCTATATTCTGTATGGATTTTTTGGAGATATCATGGATTTCCTTTACGGAAAGAGGGCCTTTTGCATCACGGATGACTCTCAGGATCTCGCCCTTTTGTTTAGTGTTTCGAGAGGCGGATTTTCTATCTTCTTCCATTCAGACCGGCTTCGAATCTTATCTTGCTCCAAAAAGGAGACAGATGTCAACTCGATTCCCGTTGGAATTCCAACCTGCAAATGAAGGGAAAATAATCGGTTTCTAAATTGATTGTAAGAACTCCTACATGACAACCGAGTGAAGTCGATGTAAAAAATCCGATTTTAAACTGCTTGTAGGAACTCCTGACCGAAATAGATTCGATCTTATGAGGAAAACCTTTCTGATCCTCTATTTTTTATTCGCCTGTTCCCAGTCGAATCATCTTATCCCAGTACGAAATTCCGAAGGTGAGGTCTTAGGTAAATATCCTAAAGAAATTAGATGGTTGGGATTTGAAAACAATCCGAGTTGGAGCGACCTTTCCGCATTCTCCGAATTGGAAGTCCTAGAGCTAAATTCTAAAGAAATAAAATCATTGGAAGGTTTATCGGACCTTCCTAAATTAAGATCCATTCACCTTTCAGGATCTTCCGTAAAAGATCTTTCTCCATTAAATCGTTTTGCAAAATTGGATAGTCTGATCCTAAACCAAACGGAACTAACCGACCAAGATCTGAATAAATATCTGTATTGGAATCGGTTGACTAGAATAGAATTGACCGATTCCAAAATTTCCAATCTCGGTTTTTTAGGATCCGGATGTAGTGTGAGACATTTGCAGCTAAAACACACTCAGATCAAGGATCTAAGACCTTTGGAACATTGTACGAACCTAATCGAACTTTATTTGGGCGGGACCCAAGTAAAAGATTTAAGTCCATTATACGGTCTTACGAACCTGGTCCATTTACAACTGGACGGTTCGGATGTTTCTGCCAAAGAAATTTCAGACTTTAGAAAAATACAACCCTATGTAAAGATCATGCCGGGTTTACGTAAGATCTTTAGTTCCGAAACGGGATTGGATTGATCTATAGTCGCTTCGCTCCTGAAGCCCACATGGCGGGCTATAAAGCGAGAGGCCTTGCTTCGCCGGGATTCGTGTATAAGATCATATCCCCAGGCTCTGCATGAATTGATTTTTCAGTCCTGATCTCTCCGGTAGTCTCTACCGTTTTCAGAGAATTCAATTCGGTTTTCTTTCCATCTCTTTTTTCTAATATAGCCTTGGCACCTTTTCTCACTCTGGAAAGGCGTATCCCCCAAATACTTGTGATAGCCGGATCCGTCTTCAAAATGATCGCTGAGATCTGAGAAATATTGGATGATCTTGATTTTTTCAGAAGAATTCCCTCTTCTTCTCCTTCCGGACCCGGAGTTAAACGAATATCCTCCGGACCTGATTTCCGTATTAGAAATTCGAAATGATCGCATTCGTAAGCCCGAGTTAAGGTCCAACGATCTCCCGGATTTTTACTTGTGAACATCCGACAAAGCCTGGGACGAAATCTGAAATATTTTCCAGACTCGTCTAGATTTAGTTGTCCCTCAAACCTTGTCTCTTCCCAATTTTTGGATCCGCTCACCGTTAGTTGACTGATCAACATTTCTTTTTTGTTGGAGTGATTTAGATACACCTGCCTGATATAAAATCCGGTTGGGATTTTTTTGATCTCGGAAAAATATTCTCCACTTCCCGGGACAGAATCGAATGCGGGAATTTGTGGACCCGGGATCGGATCTTTGTGTAAGGGAGAAGGACGAAATCCGCAATTATATCCTAACGAAAAAATTACGATATATTGAAATTTTTTGGAAAAAAATTTCCAAATCTTCGGAACCTTTTTAGCCAATGATCCTTGCTCCCATTCGACCCTGAATAATTATTGACCTTAACAAAAAGGATCAAGGCGTAAAGCTAGTTTCTTTTTTGATAGGAAAGATCATGAAGGTTTTGACCGGAGACGGTTATTGGAAGTCCCTTTGTATGCCATTAGGCAGATCTTTCCATACGTTCGTACTTTCGGTTTGTTTGATATTCATACTTTCCGACTGCGTGGTTAGCAAAGACGCACTCGGAACAAACGACAAATCGGAACCTAGTATAGACGATCTACTTTCTTTAGCCCAAGTATCTAGTTCTTGCGGCGGCAATAATACATTCTGGATCCGTAATCTTGTAAAGAACAGTTCTAGCTGTGTGCAGACCAAGAAAGTAGCTTCAGGTGCTCACGTAAATATTTACACAACTAACGGTTTAGAATCCGCTTTAGATTACCAATATATCGCCCAAGAATTCGATTCTAAAATTTATCCAAGACTCGGCGAGGCTTTCGGTTTTTCAGACGATCTAGATGGAGATGGAAAAGTCGCAGTTATAGTATCCGACATCCATGACGGGAGCCAGACCGGTTCTTCTTTTGTGGCAGGGTTTTTCGATCCGGTGGATTATTTTCCGGATAATTCCAATTATGCGGTCCGTTCTAATTATTCGAATATTGTGTATATGGACGGTGTGGAACTGGTCGCTGTACGGAACTCCGACCTTGCCTTAGGAAAACCGGATACATTCCTCGCCACCCTCGCCCACGAATACCAACATTTGATCCGATTCCAATACGAGGCAAGGATCATGAGCCAAGGAGGAGGAAGGGACGAGGCTTGGATCAACGAAGGAACCAGCGAAGTAGCCGCAGATATCGCGGGTTATTCTCCCCAGATCAATCGGATCAATTGTTATAGAGGTCGGAATTCCAATGCATGCTCCAGAGGAGTGAACGGAAATAGTATATTCGGAAGTTCTAAATTTAACTCTCTGGTAGATTACGCATTCGCATACTCCTTCATGAAATACTTATATATGATCTCCGGGAACGATACTGATTCTAGAAATACGTTTTTTAGGACCGGGGTCCAGGGTCCTAAAGGGTATAGAGCCTCGGACGCATACGGATTATTCCATTTATTCAAAACGAGTGCGGACAATTACCTGAATTCTTCCCAGGAAATAAAAAACGCGGTCGGGACAGACAGTTCAGAGATCTTTAAGAAAATTTATCCCGCATTCTTATGGCAATCTTTAGGGGATATTTCTCCCGAGTTTGCACAATCCGGAACGGATACAAGTGGCGCTTCCGATTTTTTACAGGATATAACTGATACGATCCAGTATTTCCCTTTCCCTGCTGCGGGAACGGACGGGGATGTTCTCAGAAAATTATACGATCCTCTAAGAATACCGGAAATCACTCCGTTAGGGGAATTGAATCCGGGACAGATCCAATTCGTAAAAGCGGACCGTTCCAATTCCAGTTCGATCGGACGATTAGTATTATTAAAAAAGAATATAGACGGAAACCTGTATTCTCTACAGATCAATACCGAAATGAAAAGGTCCGGAAATGTTTCGGTCTCATTAGGAATTACCGAGGATGACAACGAAGGGGAAGAAGCGATCGTTCTTCCTGAGTCTTCTGACACTCGTCCGATCTGCCCTCACGAGTTCTTTAAACTCTCTCGGAATCGGACGAAACAGAAAATTTTTAGCGAATATAAAATTCCTTAGAATATTAAGGCATTCCGGAAAGAAGAGATTTGAATTCTCCCATTCTTTCTTCCGCAACTTTTTGGGCCGCTTCCATAGATTGGTTTACAGCCTGTTTGATACTTTTTTGAAGTAGTTTTTTATCGTTTTTAGCCAGCAAAGAATCTTCGATACGGATTTCTTGAACGGTTTGTTTTCCGTCGGTAATGCAGACCACCAATTCGTTTTTGGATTTTCCTTCGAAGGACAGTGCCTCCAGTTCTTTCTCCAATTTTTTCATACGAACCCGCATCTGGTTCATTTGTTTTAGATTATCTAAACTTTTGCCGAACATCGAACACTCCCGGTCTTTCTTGATAGGATTTTCAGACCGGGAAGCGGAGCAAGAAATTAAACCAGGCTAGGTCCGGTTTCTCCCATTCTCTCCGGCAGATCTCGGATCTGTTCCGAACTTGGTTCCCAAGTAAATTGGTCGGGGATGAGTTCTCGTAAGACCGGTTCCTCGGTTAAAAAACCTCCGGTCCTGACAGGGGCAATTCCCAAACTCACTAAGAATCCCAAACTTGCAACCAAGGTTACCAGAAGAGAGGACTCAATATTGATATTTGCCCGACGTTTCATGACTGTATCTAAAGTATCGGTCGTTTCGGGGCAGACTGATTAGAGGATTTCTGAGAAAAAATAAAGCTCGGAAGGGTTTTTGGGCCGCGCCACTCGCTTCGCTCGGGCCGGGCTCTCGCCTCCGGTCAAAAAATCGCCTTCACGATTTTTGTGACCCCGGCTCCATCCCTCGCGGGTTTTATACTCACGCAAAGGTGAGAAGAACTCCAAAATTTTCAGAATCGAGTCTAAACTCCGTGTGCTCCGTGAACTCTGTGCGAAACACCCTATTGCATCCGGTTTTCGCACGGAGACCACAAAGTTCACAGAGACGGCTTAATGTTCTTCTCCATCTCTTTTGCGATCGATTCTTTCTTCTATAATGCTAAAAAGAGAGCCGTTCGGATATTTACCTGATTTAGAGATCCTACCTGCGGGGACACCGAAAATATCCGGGATTAAATCCTCCACATGAGAACAGGAGAAGATCTGGAAATTCCCTTTTTTCATACTTTCCCTGATCTCTCTCGGAAGATTCAGATCCCTCATATTGTCTTTCGGGATATAAATTTTGTACTTCTCTCGAGGAGAGCCGGTCAGTCGGATCACGTCAAACCAGGCCTGGATTTTCGTGTTTACGGAACCGACGGGAAGGATATCCCCATATTGAGAAAGAGCCCCGGTTACCGCAATATTACAAGGTATCTCTAGTCCGGAAAGTGCCGAAAGAAGCGCTAGAAGTTCCGCACAACTTGCAGAATCCCCATCGATCGGAGAACTATTCTGCTCGAATAAAATGGAAGCGTCCAAACCGAACGACTGGGTATGAGAAAACATTCCTTTGATATAGGACTGTAAGATGAACACTCCCTTATCGTGAAGGCTTCCCGAAAGGTTCACTTCCCTTTCTATGTTGATCAGATTTCCGGAACCCAAGGAAACCCTGGCTGATACCTGGTTCACCTGTCCGAAATCGAGCAAAGAAGATTGCAACAAAATCACAGAAAGTCCGTTGATCCGCCCTGTCTTCTTTCCTTTCAGAGGAACACCGATAAGGCCTTCTTTTATATTCTCTATATATTTTCTTTTATGAATAGCGGTTCTTTTTTGGATCAGCGCAGGACCTGCTTCTATCTCTGCCCTACCCACTACCTTCTTCCCTTTATTATTAAATGCTAATACTTCTCTCACAAAAGAGCGAAGTTCCGAAAGATGAAGGGAAAGTTTAGTTTGGCTATCATTCCATCTGAGCGCAAGTTCCAATAGGGAATCCAAGGCAGCCTGATCCAAAGGAGGATAACCCGGCTTCTCCCAAGACTTGACTAGTCCTGAAAAAATAGGAAGCCAGGATTTTTCCAAACTGATCTCGTACGGCATATGGATCTTAAAATCAAAACTTCCGTAAAAGTCAGCGTCTATCTGAGAGATCGAATCCACTTCAGTCTCTTCCCCCACTAAAATAAGCCTAAACCTGGAATCAATACTTGGATGAAATCGATTGATATGGATAGAATCGGATCCTTCCGGTAGAGATAAAAAATCTATCTTACCTGTAAGAAGTACTCCCTTTAGAAAATAATAAAGATCCGGATCTTCTACAAAGGGTTTGATGGGAAGAAGTAAAAGTCCGCCGTTTGCTTCCGAAATTTTTCCCGGTCTGTATTTGTTTTCAAAAGGAAATCCTGCCAAGGACAATAAGGTCGGATTCGGTTCCGCAACTACCGGTTGGCCTTTTACGAGTTCTTCCAGATATTGTCCGAATTGTAAAAGGTTTGCTTCTATTTCCGGACCGGTAATCAAAATATGTCGGAAGAGTCCCGGGTTTTCCAGGGCTTGGCGGAAGGTTCTCACCTCTTCCTTATGAAATACTAAAAAGTCTGGCAGTCCGTTCAGTTTGGCCGGCTTTGCCGCTTTAAATCGAATTTCAGTTTGGGAAGGAAGAACCTTGCGTAACACCTTTCCCAGTTTCCGGTTTGGCGTCGAATTCCTCAATTAAATAAGTTGGGGTTATTTCTTTTCAGGGTCCAAAATCAGCATGGAATCTCCGTAGGAAAAAAAACGGAAATTTTGCTCTATGGCGTATTTATAAGCTTTGAGTATTTTTTCTTTTTCTGAAAATGCGCTAACTAATAAAAGTAAACTGCTCTGCGGAAGGTGAAAATTCGTAATCAAACCTTCGCAACTTAGGATAGAATCTTCGGGCTGCAAAAATAACCTCGTTTTTCCTTCTCCTGGTTTGAATGTTTTGGTGTTTGTATCATAAGCGGATTCCAATGCCCTGAGTGTAGTTGTGCCTACGGAAATAATTCTCCTACCGTTTTTTTTGGCTAAGTTGAGAAGTTCCGCTGTTTCCAAAGGAAGGTCGAATTCTTCCTCATGTAATTTTTTATTCGCGAAATGATCTTCGTTCAAGGATTGGAATGTGCCATAACCCACTTTCAAATCTAATTTTAAGAATTCTATGTTTCTGTTTTTCAGTTCCACCAATATTTCCTGAGTAAAATGTAAACCAGCCGTAGGAGCCGCAACTGAACCCAGATTTTTAGAATATACGGTTTGGTAACGAACATCGTCTTCCGAAGTGCTTTCCCTTTTGAAATAGGGCGGGATGGGAGTGCGGCCTATCAGTTCGAATGAGTTCTCATCTAGCTCTGTTTCGGACCGGAGGATGGTAAATTCTTCTTCTCTTTTTATTACGGAAAAAAGGAATTTCCCGCTTACCTCGTCGGAGACGATATCTCCTAACTTCAATTTTTTAGAATTTCGAGTAAGAGTTTTCCAAACCCCGGGCTCGGTTTCAGAAAGAAACATTGCCTCATGTTTTCTTCCCGTTTTAGTAACGAGGAATACTCTTCGTTTGGAAACTCTGGTTGCATTTGCGACAAGCACATCCCCTTCTCGGAGATAATCGAGTATCCTTGAAAATTCCGTTTCTTCTTGTAAAAAATCCTGGGTCCTACCTAAAACAAGCAGCCTACTTTTATCTCTTTTAGCCGCCGGAAATTTTGCAATCTGGTCTTCGGGAAGTTCGAAATCAAAATCGGACAGATCTTGGAATTCCATTCTTCCAATGAATCCGATCCGAAGAATTCGGGAATCGATTTTTAATTTCTTGGCTTTTTCGGGCGGACAGAAAAGAGTACCTGAATGCGGATCGACCTGAAAAAGTCCGGCCCTCTTTTAGTATTCATTCTATTCTTAGCTTTTCTTTATGCAAACGGGTTCAGCCGCACGGAACTTTCTTCCGATTTTTCGGACTATTACGAAGCCTCTCGCAATTTCAAACAAGGCAAGGACCTATATAGTTTGGACGCTTTATCCGAAGTGGTCCAAGAATTCGAAAGCGGCAAATTAAAACTAGATCAGATATTCGATCCGGAAGTATTCTTTAGGATCAAAGCAAAAGTGGAAAATGTAGGTTCTTATATTTATCCGCCAACCTTTGCGTTCTTGCTTATCCCGATTTCCGGTCTTCCATTCCATATTGCATCCGGGATCTTTTTTACGATCAATTTTATAGCGTTAATTGTAAGCTTATTATTGATCGGGAAACTTTTAGGAAGAGAAAAATCCTTCTTATTCTTATCAGCAGTTTTACTTTTATCCTTACGATTTGTAGAGAATCACCAAAACAATAACCAAGTTGGGTTCTTGCTCTTATTACTGATCTTGGTTTCTGTTTCCGTCCAAAAGGATTGGCTATCCGGACTTGTTTTGTCTCTTGCGATCGTGATCAAGATCACACCTGCAGCTTTCTTATTTTATTTCTTATACAAAAAAAGACCGATGGTAATCGTTTATACGATCGTATTCGCTTTTGGTTGGATTGCACTCCCTGCTTTGTATGACCTTGAGTTCACTTGGAAAATGAACCAAACCTGGTATGATCTGGTTTTAGATAAGTATCTTAAGTCTCCCGCATTGAGAGCTTGGAAGAATAACCAAAGTTTGAATTCTACCCTATCCAAATACTTTTTAGCATATTCTGATTTATTAAATCAGGGAAGATTCGGAATGCCGTTTACTACTTTGACAGTAAATCAAGTAAAGATCATTTCCGGCATTTTAAGTTTAGGGATTGCAGGCCCTTATTTGTATAGAGTATTTAAAGGCGCCTCGGAAGGATTTGTATTATCCGGATTATTCTTCTTTTCGGTAATTTTTAGCGGGATCTCTTGGATCCATGCATTCGTATTCTTATTATTCCCGACTGCATTCATTCTTTCTAAACTTTGGCCGGAGCAAGGAGAACCACTTTTAGTCTGGGAAAAATGGAAAACAAATCTAATAAAATATAGATCCGCTACGATCTTTATCTCCGTTTCCATCTTAGTGCTACTTTTAAACAGAAGTTTTATAGGAAACATTGCGGAAGAAGCGATACTCATGTTCTCCTTTTTATTATATACTTCCTTAATACAGTACATGTGCACTTTCTATTCGGATAGAACCGCTTGATCTTTTTGTAAACCGATGCTAAAAAAGGAAAATTTAAAATATAAACCGAGGGTTGCGGTAGATGCAAGACCCTTGTCTTATGGAATAACAGGAAATTCGAGATACCTTGCGGAAGTTTTACAAAGGTTATTACGTCCTGATTCTCCTTTAGAATATTATTTGTATTCAAATAAACCTATTCATCCCGTTTTTAATCATCTAATCGGTTTGACTCCTACTTTTATTCCAAGTAAACTTCCGGGAGTTTTATGGCTGAATTTTACGATACCTTCTCTGGTGAAAAAGCATAGGATAGATCTGTTTTGGGGGACCTTACAGTTACTTCCTGCATTCGGACTAAAAGTCCCTACCTTGGTAAATTATCATGATCTAAATTTCAAGTCCGCTCCGGAAACAATGACCACTGCGAATTATTGGCAACATAAGATCTTGTCTCCGATCACTTTAAAAAAAGCGGATAAGGTCCTTTGCCTTTCACAAAATACCAAAAATGATATTCTGAACTTTTTACCCGAGTTGGAGCCAAAATTAGAAGTAGTCTATCCGGGAGTTCAAGGTTTCGGATCTGTGACCGCTCCCGAAAAAGTTCTGCCAAAAAATTTTTTATTCTCCGTAGGTACTTTAGAACCCAGGAAAAATTTAAGCACTCTTGTAGAAGCTTATCTTTCCTTAAAAAAGGAAGAACCGAATTTTCCTTATCCGTTAGTTCTTGCCGGTAGACTCGGCTGGAAATCGGAGGGGCTTACCTCTCTTTTAAAAGAAGGCGGCTTAGAGAAGGAAGGGATCTATTTTATAGAGAACCCGAACGATTCTAAACTAGGTTGGCTTTATAAAAATTGTTCTTATTTTATCTTCCCTTCTTTGCATGAAGGTTTTGGGCTGCCTTTGCTGGAAGCGATCCGAGAAAACAAACCCTGTATTGTTTCGGATATTCCGGTATTCCACGAGGTTCTAGACGAGCTTACGGACTCTTTCGTCTCTCCTAAGAATTTAGAGGCTTGGAAAAACGCACTTTCCTTGGCCGGTAAAAAAGGGATCTATGGCAGAAAGCCGAGTAAAAACGATTGGTCTTGGGATTCCACCGCAAAGCTAGTCGAAAATTCTCTCGTAGAACTTTGGAAATCAAGAAAGAAAAACTCCTAGGCCCTCAAAGTATGAACAAATCCGATACATCCAAATCCGCATGGTGGAATTGGGAAAGCTCCGAACCGGAAATTAGATCCAGTAAGATCAAAAAAAGTAAATTAAAGATCAATTATATACCTCCATTCTTTGCGATCTTAGTTTACGGAGTATTGTTATTCTATTTATTTCCTTTTTGGACATTAGTTTCCACATGGATCTTTAAATTTGTGGAATTACTACAGATCACCAAGGTACTAAAACTTTCTCTTTTAACCGACAAAAGATTATACGACTATTCTGCACTTTTTGTGATCTCTTATATCGCATTCGCTTTCTTTTTGGATCTGATCCGGTTTTTGCGAAAGAACCTATTTCAAGTTTTTGTAACGGAAGATAATAGGCTTGCAGTTACCAAATGGGGACTTTTAGGGAAGGAAATCATTCGTTGGAATCCGGATCAAACCGGTTTACAGATCCATCATAAATCGGGATGGTTCCGTTCCCTTTTAGGTTTGGAAAAATTATCTTTTAGGATCCATCTTTCCGAAACTGAAAATTCAGTACTCGCGGAATCTCCTTATTTTTTTTCTAAAAGTAATCGTGAGTTCTTATCTTCCGTGTTCAGATCCGTTTAATGCTCAAACGTTCCTTGGAAAGTCTAGAATTCCTTAAAAAAGGAGAAAATATATTCCGTTCTCCTTCCCTTTGGGTGGGCTTTCTATTCCTAATTTGTTTTACCGGGATCTTATTCTTATTCGATCTGAGATTTTTATCCAGACATTACGATTGGGACTCCATCGTTTACACTCATAATATAGTAACCAATAAATACTGGAAGGTATTTTTCAATCCGCATCATATAGGTTTCGAAAGTACAGGATTATTGTACTTAAAATTTTGGTATTGGTTTCATGGGGCTGACTCCGCAATGTTCGGACTCAGGCTTAGAGTGTTGGCGGTCGCATCCTTCTTCATTTTTATACTCATGCTGT
Source organism: Leptospira sp. B5-022 (assembly GCF_000347035.1). Classification (GTDB taxonomy): domain Bacteria; phylum Spirochaetota; class Leptospiria; order Leptospirales; family Leptospiraceae; genus Leptospira_B; species Leptospira_B cinconiae. The sequence continues at coordinate 230,329 of NZ_ANIJ01000022.1, read as the reverse complement.
CCTACTGGAGATTGTACAAGGACATGATTGGTGCGGTTCTTTTGGGACTGGCAGTCCATTGTTCCCAAGGATTTTGGTTTTATGCCCAGCACAACGACACTCCACTCATCCATTCCTGTTTTACCGCCGCCTTATTTTTACTCTGTGTTTGGAATTCCAAGAACGGTTGGTCTCCGGGAAAATTATACATAGCAGGTTTTTTGCAGGTTTGGAATGTCTATTATCACCAATCGGATACGATTTTTCTGACGTTCGTACCTGTTTCGGTCCTTCTTGCGGATAAATGGAGAGGAAGAAGTTTCGAATATTCTTATAAACTCAAACTCATCTTCGTATACTTATTCTCAGTAGTGACTATCCTAACACTTTCTTATTTGTATGTGGGATTTATTCTTTTAGAAAGGAATTTATCTGCTCCGATCGAAAGTGAGAAAAATTTTGCCAACTGGCTATTTTTATACGCTTCCCAAGAAAGGTGGGGAGCTGCACCAGGACCGAAAAATTATATCATAAATTTTTATAGAGGGATTGGAGACGCCTTTTTAAATTTTGAAGGTGTCAAGAACGGACTTAGGGTAAATACAAACGAACTGACCTCTCTCAAAAGTTTTCCTTATAATTTGAATCTAACGTTTTGGGTCGGGATCCTATTTTTGGCGTTCTTGAATTGGATCCGCCTCTGGAAGTCCTTCAAAACGGAACTCATTCTTTTATTCTTTTGGCTTATTCCTTCCTTCGTATTTTACACTTGGTGGGAAGGTTATTTTTTCGAGTTCTGGGTCTCTTCCGTAATAGGACTTTTGATCTTTGCGGCTTTAGTACTTCGTTCTTTGGAATTCGACAATTTGAGATTTGGAATACGCTCCATCTCTCATATTATTTTTTTCTCTTATGTGAGCTTACTTTTTTTGGTGAATTTCACTTATTCCACTCTTCCTAGATCCGAAAAGTCGCACAAAAGTTTTATAGAAGGGATCGAAGATAAGTATGAGGATATCACTCCGGAGCCAGTATATCGGAACGAGTAAATAAGTGCTTGTGGGTTTCTCTCAGTCCAAAAAACTGCACAGGAGTCGAGGACAAACGAACGAATGCTGTTCAATTCAGCCCATTTTCTCGTATTTTTGCCGATCGTTTTGATCTTAGCAAAGATCCTAAAAGGTACATACCAACGGGTTTTCCTTCTTCTTGCCAGTCTCTACTTCTATAACGCTTGGCATCCTGCTACGATAGTTTGTGACGATATCAGGACCTCTTCTTGGTACGAGAACTGGATCGATCTATCCTTCTGTAATTATAATATCAACTTATATATCATAATCTTGATCGTTTCCATGGTCGTCGACTATGCTGCGGGAAGATTGATGAGTAAAGCGGAAGTCTCTGAAAAGTTCAGAAGACTCTGCTTGATCGTATCTCTCGTCACAAATCTTGGGATCTTAGCTTATTTCAAATACACAAATTTCCTTTTGGAAGTTTTTGCCGACTTAATCAATCAGATCTCCACAGGTGAGCCTCTCAAGATAGAACATCTAAAGATCATTTTGCCTGTCGGTATTTCTTTTTATACGTTCCAGTCTATGAGTTATACCATAGACGTATTCCGAAGGAATCTGGACGCTCGTAAGTCCTTCTTGGATTTTGCTTTGTACGTATCCTTCTTCCCTCAATTGGTGGCAGGACCGATCGTTCGTGCTCACACATTTTTTAGGGATTTGGACGATACTCCAAAAGTCACTGCAGATGATGTGCAGATCGCTTTTGCTCAGATCCTAATGGGATTTACCAGAAAGATCGTATTCGCGGATAATCTGGCTAAGGTAGTAGACTTTACATTCAATAATTATAAAATTCTAAATCCCGCCGAGATCTGGGTCGGAGCTTTGGCTTTCGGATGGCAGATCTATTTCGACTTTGCGGGATATACCGATATCGCGATCGGAACCGCAAGACTTTTCGGATACAAATTCGATCCGAACTTCAACTTTCCGATGGTGGCAAGGAATATCGCGGATCATTGGTCTCGTTGGCATATCTCCTTCTCCACTTGGATCCGGGATTATATTTATATACCTCTCGGCGGTTCCAGAGTAGGAGTTTTAAAAGGGTACAGAAACCTTTTTATCACTTGGTTATTCGCAGGTATTTGGCATGGGGCTGCTTATCATTTTGTCGGGTGGGGACTCTGGCAGGGGATTATGCTCGGAATTCATAGAGAATATTCCAAAACCAAGCTTGCCTCTTGGTTAAACGAAAGAGGCGGCATAAGTTACGATATCGGAGCTCGAGTTTTCACCATGTTTTGTCTTTCTTTCGGATTCATTATGTTCCGTGCCAAAACAATGAAAGCCGCCTGGGCAATGATGAAATCGCTGGTCTTCGCAGTACCCGGCGGGATCTATTCCGTTAAAACTTTTGTAAATTACGATTACGGAATATTACTTGTGATCTGTTTCATTCTTTCCTATTATTTCTCCCGAAACCCGATAGAAACGATCGTGGAAAATAAGAAAAAGTTCGGAGTATTCGTCACTGCGAATCTATTTATCATTCTGTTCTTCGGAGCAGGAGGTCAAAACTTCCTGTATTTCGATTTCTGAGGTGAAAGTGAATCCGTATATCAGTTTGATCCGTCAGAGAAGTTTTTGGATACCGATCCTCGTATTGGCCTTATTCGATTTATGCCTACAAACGGGAGTTTATAGACCTTATTTAAAAAAGGGATCCTTCGCAGCAAACGTTATCCGAAACACCGATTACGTCTTGGAGAAGAAGGCCGAGTTCGAACCTACGATCCTTCTTCTTGGAACCTCGGTCGCTCACCAGGGGCTTTCTCTTAAAACTTTAAACGAGTCCTTGGAACCTTACGGGGAGAAGATCCAATCCATAGCAATGGAAGGGACCGAACTTGTAGTACAAGATGCACTTGTGCGGAACCTTCTTCCAAAATTCCCTAAAGTACATACCGTCTTACATATTCTGGAAATCTCCACGCCGTGGGTAGACCAAGAAGACCTACAAATCCACACTCTTGCTATGCTTGGAGAGTTGGATAGAAGAATGGCTTTTCCTTTAATCTACGAATTCAATTATAATGTGCGTTATGACGATCTTGGATTTTTGGCGTTCAAAAGTATCGCATACAGAAGGGATATCAGGGATTTTATCTTAGATCCTTCCAAACGTTTGAAAGATATCAGCAGAAGGAAAAAAGAAGCAAAGCTTACTCCTTGGCCGCATGAGAATACGAATCTTCCGAGTATCAGTATGTTCCCGGAAGTAAAAGATATCAAATCTTGTTTGAAAATCACAAATCCTGGGAACGGGATCGCTGCTCCTGTGGGTTCGGACCAATTCCATAAGAAAGCGATCTGGGACACCTGCGGATTAGGAGAAAAAACTCCTATCAAAGTAGAAAGGACCAAACAGGTGAACAACTACTTCCATAGATTAAAGATCCTGCATAATGATATTCGCCAAGTCGGCCTCGAAAATGGACAAAAGATCAAGATCATAGGAGTGATCGCACCGTATAGTGAGATCATTAAGAATTGGAGAAGTCCGGACAGGAATAAGATCTGGGAAGAAGAGATCCGAAAGATTGATCCGACTACCCCGCTACTCGATTATCAAGCGAGCCTAGATGGAGCAAATAACGGGGATTATTATTACGATCTGATCCATTTGAATAAGGCAGGAATGGAAAAATTCTCCGCGATATTTTCCGCCGACTTACCCTCTATCCTTGGGTTGAACCGGAAAAAATAAAAATGATCTTTACCTCCACTTTATTTTTCGTATTCTTTCTGATCGTTTATGTTCTATACTGGTCTTGGGAAAGTCGCAAGTACAGAGAATGGGTATTGCTCATTGCATCCTTAACATTTTACGCGTCTTGGAATCCCCCTTTCCTTTTGCATCTCATGGGGATCGTATTTGTAAATTATCTTTTCTTAAAGCCGATCGCAAAGACAAAAAGTAAAAAATTGCTCACGATTATCGTATTGATCGACTTGATCAACTTAGGAATATTCAAATATTTTTATTTCGTTTCTGACAATCTATTCTACGTAACGAATTTATCCCTATTTAATACGAGTACATTCTCTTTTAGGATCATTCTTCCTTTAGCCATCAGCTTTTATACATTTCAAGTCATGGCTTTCATGATAGATGTCTATCGTGGAAAGGTGGAAGAGCTTCCGAGTTTCTTCCATTTTACTTTGTTCTTGTTATTTTTCCCTCAGTTGGTCGCAGGACCTATCATGAGGGCGAAAGATTTTTTCCCGAGACTGGAACATTTAAGAATTCATAAGACCGCGATCTATATCGGGTTATTTTTGGTCGGACTCGGAGCATGCAAAAAGATCCTGATCGCCGACAATTTAGGAAGTTTGATCGATCCTGTATTTTTAAGACCGAAAGAATACGGAAGCGGATCTTTACTTTTGGCGGCTATCGGATTTACTTGGCAGGTATATTCCGACTTCTCCGGATATACGGACGTAGCTAGAGGTTGCGCTTTATTATTCGGATTTAATATACCGAGGAACTTCAACGCTCCATTTTTCAGCAAAAACATCCATGAACTTTGGAGAAAATGGCATATCACCCTGGGCACTTGGCTTAAGGATTATATTTATATTCCTTTGGGTGGAAGCAGGATCTCCGAGTTCAGGACCAATATCAACCAAACGATCACATTCGCTTTGGGGGGTTTATGGCATGGAGCAAACTGGACATTTTTAGCCTGGGGACTTTCTCACGGATTCTTTCTGTTTGTGGAAAGGTTCATGGAAAGAAAGGGTTTGAGGGTCCTGCCTGAAACCGGGAAATTTTTCCAAGGGGTTCGGATCCTTTGGACATATCTATTATTTACACTTGCGGCGGTATTCTTCCGTTCTTTTAATATAGGGGATTGTTTTTACATTTTCAAAAGCTGGTTTCTTCATATCCGTCCTGAGCAGGCTAGTACTCTTTCTTTCAATTTAGTAATTCCTTATATTATCGGAGGAATCATTTTCCATGCTGCGGAAGCTCCGGCACATTATCCTCTTTGGTTCCAAAGAAACAGGGCCAAACTTTTACTTGCTTTTCTGTTGATCGGAGCTTTGATCTTCGGAAATTACGCGGGCAAGGGACAAGATTTTATCTACTTCGCGTTTTAGATTATGAAAAAAATTCCTTTGTTACAGCGCAAAATTCTTTGGATCCCTCTCGGGATTGCCGCCTTACTCATCGTATGGGATCGACTTCTTTCTTCCGAGAAGATCAGGCCTTATACGGAAACAGGAGCTGAATATTATTTTTATAATATGAAAGACAAGGTCCTTTCTACTATGAAAAAAGAGACGGATTCAAAAACGGAAGACCAAAAAGTGCTCACGTTCTTTGGAACTTCTCACATGGGAGAATTTTCCTTAGTAGAATTTGCAAAGGAAAGCCCGGGCCTGATCGTATACAATCTTTCAGGGCCTTCCGCTCCTTATTCTTTCCATAATTTCACTTTGGAAAAACTTCTTAAGAAAGAAATTCCCTTAGATTACGCCATTTTGGAATATTATCCCGATTCTGGGACCGATTTCGCGAACAGATATCCATTACGTTATTCTTATGATTTCCCATTTTTCTTAAAATACTGGGATATATTCTCCACAAATGAATGGGATAGTTTTCTAAAAGCGAGAGTATTCAGGACTTCCGTATTTCCTCCCAGGTTTAAGGAAGCATTTTCCAGGATCAAAAATCCGTGGGAAGTCCAACAACTTATGTATGTTCGGGATATTCTTATCAACGAATCAGACAAGTTCAAGGGAGGAATTCCGAACGGACTCTTGGCGAATACTCCGGAAGATAAATTAGGTTCGGAATCCGAGAGGATTTTTAACGAGTCATATAAAAATTTCAAAAGTTCCAAGGTCCAAGAATACTTTCTTAGGAATTTTTTAAAAACCGCAAGAGAGAATCATATTAAAGTAGTCTTATGGACTCCTTTATTATATTCCACTTTTTCCGAAAAGGTAAGATCCGCTCCATTCTTCCAAGAATGGATCCGCTTACGAAATAAACTAGTACAAGAATATCCGGAAACCTTAGTATTGGATATGGAAGAATATCGTTCCCGAATGAAATGCCAAAAGTTTATAGATCCTCATCATCTCAGCGGCGGATGTTATGCGGAACCTACTAGATTTCTGGTCGAATTTTTACAGGAAAAGGGAAATCTTCCCAAAACAAGATGAACTTCGACGAAGCCCAAAAGACGGTAGATGATTGGATCAAGACCATCGGAGTAAAATATTTTTCGGAACTTACGAACCTTGCCATTTTAATGGAAGAAGTGGGAGAATTCTCCCGTTTGGTCGCAAGAAAATACGGAGACCAATCATTCAAAAAAGGAGAAGATCCGGAGGGATTAGCTAAGGAATTAGGAGATATCCTTTTTGTTCTAACGTGTTTAGCCAACCAAATGGGGATTTCATTGGAGGAAGCTTTTAAGGCTACTTTGGAAAAGAACACGACTCGTGACAAGGATCGTCACAAGAACAATCCTAAGTTAAAGGATCTTTAATATTCTTTTTGTCCTTGGACAGCCAACTCCAGGGAAGAAGCTCCGGATCTGCTTAACAAATCCAATACTTTCACGATTTCTTCGTAATTGGCAGTTTTATCCGCGAAAAATCGGACTTCTTTTTCTTTAACAAGCCCCTGTTTTAGTTTTTCTTCCAAAACGGATTTTTGGACCTTTTCCTCTCCTATTCTATAAGAACCGTCAGTCAAAAGTGCGAATTCGACTCTTTCTCCTTTCGGATCTTCTCCCTGCCCTACTTTAGGAAGTTCTAATGGAATGGACCGGATCTCCTTTCGGAAACTGACCGCCAACATTACGAAGACAAGAAGTATAAATACTACGTCTATAAAACTGGTCAGATCAATTCCAGGATCTTCTTCTTTTAAGATCGACTTTCGCATTTTTTCCTACCTAGGAGGGATCTTTAACCAGGACAATGCTTCTCTTTCCAAGTCCAATAATCTATGTTTTAAGAATTGGAAACCGAATAAGGAAGGGATCGCGACGAATAATCCGAGGATCGTGGTTACAAGTGCGAGCTTAATCCCACCTGCAAACGCATCTAAACTAACCGTTCCCGCCGCCTGTAGGGAAGAGAAAGCCTCGGAGATCCCGAGCACGGTCCCTAAAAGTCCGAGCATAGTTGAGATCCCGGCCAAATGTTTCATCCAGGAAAGTTTAGTTTCTATGGGAAATAATACTTCCGAAAGTTTTTCCTCCCAGATGGAAGGATTGTTTTCGGTTAAGAAGTTTTGTTTTAAGGACTCTTTTCTTTTCGGAAGAATACTCCATACATGGATAAACGTTCCGAGATTCCAAACGGAAAGAAGAATGATCAGCCCCGAAACCCAATCCAATCTTTGTAGAAAGCTTAGGTCTTTCATCGTTTCTCCAAAATACGGGGCCTTATCCTTTCTGTCATCCGAACAAAAATCCAAATCCCTCTTGCACCCTATAGATCCGTCAAAATCCTAAGGGAAATGGCCTCTTTTCAAATGCCTTCTTCAGATACGAAGGCCGATTTCGTTCGAGTAAATTTCAATCGGATCGCTTCCAAATACGATCGTTTCAACGATTGTAGTAGCTTGTTCTTACACAGATCTTGGAAGAATAGACTGGTCAAAGAGATCGAAACGGAAACCAAGGGGCCTATCCGAGTTTTAGATCTTTGTTGCGGAACAGGTGATATCTCCATCCGTCTGGAAAAGTCCAAACGAGTGGAATCTTTACTAAGCCTGGACTTCTCCGAAAACATGTTAGAAGTCGCAAAAACAAGATTAGAAAAACCGATTACCCAAGGTAGAGCCAAAGTAGAATGGGGAGATGCCACCAATCTTTCCCAGGTTAAGAATGAAAGCTTGGATGCTGTCAGCATCGGATTCGGTCTCCGAAATGTGAACGATCTAGACAAAGCCTTGTCGGAAATTTACAGAGTGCTCAAACCCGGCGGAGTATTCGCAAATCTCGACGTAGGAAAAGTCGAAAATCCCTTTGTAAAAGCGTTCGCAGATTTTTATTTTTTCAGGATCGTTCCCCTTTTCGGTTATATACTCTGGGGAGGCAAAAATGAAATGTTCGATTATTTACCGGTTTCTTCTCTTTATTATCCGGACCAAAAAAGTTTAAAATCCAAATTGGAAAAAACAGGTTTCGAAAAGGTTCGATACACTAATTTTGTTTTCGGGAATAGTGTTCTTCATATAGGAAAAAAACCTAATAGACCGTAGTACCAACCCTTTTCACCCCGTCTCCTTAATGTAAAGAGATTAGAGTGGGGAGACCCTTCATGAAAAAGTTCCTAGCCCTGGCAATGATTGCCGGGTTCGTTTTTAATTGTGGCAATAAAAAGAACGGCCTTTTACTTCCGTTTTTCTTCTTAGGAAGCCAACATACCGCAACCGGAGGAGTTCCCGGAAATAGCGGAAGCCCTGGAGTAGTATTTGTTCCTGGAGACGGTTCCGGTAATCCTGTAACCCCCCCACCTGAGGATAGTACGAATAATAGTGGAGGATCTACCACTACCCCATCGGATTCCAATTCCGGAAATAGCGATTCGAATAGCGGCTCCAGCGGTTCTTCCGATCAGACTTCTTCCAATTCGAATACTTCGGACACTTCCAATACATCCGGATCTTCTTCCGGAAATTCAGGAAGTCCGAATGATTCCAATTCCGGGTCTAATTCTTCTTCCGATACCGCAAGTAATAATACCAGTTCTTCCAATGGAAACAGTAGCACCGGATCTTCCGATTCAGGCTCCGGTTCTTCTTCTAACTCCGGATCAGGAGAAAATACCGATTCAACTGCATCGAATGGATCTTCCGATAACTCGAACACCGGCTCTAATTCAGGAAGCGGTTCGAATACCGGATCAGGAGATTCTTCAGGAACTCCTACAGTGGCTATCATTGTGGTAGAAGATCCGAAAGGAGAACCGAGTTTTAACTACAATACAACGATCAATATTCCTTTGAACCTTACTGTATTAGATAAAAAATCTAACGTGGTTCCCGGAGCGACGGTTCTAGTATATGATGAAAATAATAATATACTATTCCAAGGCGTCTCCGATTCTTCCGGTAAAGTAACCGGAACATTGACCGTTCCGACTTCCGTCGGAAATATCACTATTGATATCTCGATCGGCGGAGAATCAATTACTCAATATATCAGCCTGGAATCGGTTCTTGGGATCAATAGGACCATTCGATACGAGATCAATCTTCCAGCAACCCAAGTTGCCGATACTGACGGTGACGGAGTACCTGACGATACGGATATCTATCCAAATGACGCGACTCGTTCCACCGAAGTTGCCTATCCGGCAGAGGGAGTATTCACGGTTGCTTACGAGGACCTATATCCTTCCGCAGGTGATGCCGACTTAAACGATTACGTGATCCAATTCAAGAATGAAGAAGATCTGAACTCTTCCGGAAAGATAGTAAGACTCAGAGGAACTTACCAACACGTTGCAAAAGGTGCAGGTTATAGACACCAATTGTTCATCAAGTTGCCTGTGGATGTAGGCGCTTCTATCACTTATAAACTGACCCAAGCGGACGGAAAGGTAGAAGTAGCCCCAAACACCGTGAGCGTAACCGCTGCAAATTTGAAATCAGGTTACCAGATCTTTGATGACTCGAACAAGACAATTAGAGGTCAGAACGTTCACCCTGGGGATGTATTCAAACCAGGTTTTATCGCAACAGTGGAGATCGTATTCAACGCTCCTGTTGAAAGAGCCAAACTGGGATCCTTCCCGTACGACTTGTATGCGTATGTTCTCAATACAAAACAAGAGATCCATTTCCCTGGATTGTATAAGAACAATAACGGAACTGACAAATATCTGGACAGCACAGGATTCCCTTGGGCAATTTTGGTCCCAGGCGCTTGGAAATATCCTTATGAAAAATATGATATCAGAAAGGCTTCCGAGTCCGGATATTCTGAGTTCAATCTTTGGGTGTCTTCCGGCGGAAAAGAATATAAAACTTGGTATTTCGATGTGACCAACGAATCCAAAGTATTCCCTGTCCCAAGTGATAGCAGCCTACTCGGTTATCTGTTCCTCTCCGTGAAAAAATTCGCGATCTTCTATGCAATGGGACTAGTCATCGCAGGCGGAATTGCGGTTTATTTCCTGAGAAAAAAACAAACTTTAACCGCATAGAACAAGAACCCCCGCTTACAAAAGTTGCGGATTAAAAGGCGTCGCTTAAAATTGTCAGGCGACGCCTTTTTTATTAAAGCGAATGGAAAACTGGATCTTTTTAGGCAAACCGATCTCTGCAATCCTTGCAGCTTGGTTTTATTGGGATTTTTACCGTAAAACCTATTATTCAGGACAAGGAAACACATTCACAACATTTGCATTCTTTTACGGAATGATCGCAACCGGGATCGCTCTTGCCTGGGAAGTAGGAGTATTCGACTTATTCGAAAATTATTCCGCATTCTCCAAGGCAATGCTCGTAGGAGCAATTCCGGAAGAAACTTCCAAAGCAATTCTGATCTTTCTATTCTTAAAACAGGTAAAAAATTCCTCCAACCTTGCGGACGGATTATATTTCGGTCTGACCTTAGGCGCTTCTTTCGGTTGTATAGAAAACGTATTTTATTCTTTTCGACTGGATTTTTGGCAAGGTTTACTTAGATCGGGAACTTCCTTGCCATTGCATACCTTTTCGGGAGGTATATTAGGATTTTTTATTTTAAAATTCCTGCAATCTAGAAAAGGAAATCTTTCCGGCCTGGATCTCATCTTCGCATTTTCCTTTTTGATAATACTTCACGGATTTTATAATTTTTTACTGATACAAGGAGGCCTCGGAACGGTATACATTCCGTTAATCCTGGGACTTTCTTTTTTGACCTTAGAATTACTTGTGGTCCAAGCGGAAGTAACTCTTCCATTCGAATTATTACAGGCGGAAAATCTGTTCGTGGACGATTACTCGATGATCCGCAAATTTTCCAGATACGATTCTTGGTTGAGAGCTGCCCAATCCAAAGAGAGTATAAAGGAAATTCCCTTATTAAGAGATCTTTCTACGATAAGATCGTTTATCTCCATAATCCTTTTCGGAGTTCCTATCTTTTGTCTGAATTTTTATCTATTCGTTCCGGAATGGATCCCATATTATCTGGCAAATATCAGTTCGTTAGAATTTATTACCCTTTTTATGGAATACCCTACTTGGCTCGGATTTTTGTTCCTACTCAGAGGTATGATCAACCCTTCTTTCTTTCGGGAAAGAATTTTGAAAATTCCACTTTTCCTTTCCGTAAACTTGGGACCACAAGGAGACGAAGAACCGAGTCTAGCGTATTCACTCTCCAGAAAGGGTTTTTATTCCCCGGTAATCCGAGAGCCAGAATTAGACAGAGAAACCACTGTTTCTTTCTATATAGCAGGGAAAAATTTCGAAAAGATACCGGTAGTCCCCGTCTGGAAAAACTTCAGGCCGGAAGACCCAAGTCATGAAAGCGGGGCCTTGTACAGATTCCCGAAGATCCCTTGGAGACTACTGGCCTGGAGATGGTTTATACGTATTAAACAACAATATAGAAATACGTTAGATGCATTTTCTAAAACGAGAACTTAATTAGAGATCGCGATGTTGGAATTCCAACATCGCAAATGTCACGACGGCCCCCGCCCGAACTTTGGGTGGCGGGGAGTGGCTCGTGGGAACGCTCGGTCCCTATATCATATAATTCGAATTTTTACTACTCACTTATTTCGCAAAAGTTCTGTAGGAGTTCCAACAAAAAACGATCCACGAAAACTATCTAATCCGGTTTAGACCGTCAAAATCATCCGTACCGATATAAAACTCGGAAGGTCCCGCTTGGTACCACGAAATCCTCATTACCTTGGCAGTTAATGATTTAGCCCCTGCAGGAACCCCCAAACCTACTTGGTTCACTGTGGCATTTAATGGAGTACTTCTGGATTGTAATTCCACTCCGTTTTGATCCGAGAAAATCCAACGGATATACACAGGCTTTCCCGCCTTAGGCGCTTCTTCCAAAGCGATTCGGATGCTGATATTTCCCTTATCCCCCAAGATCCATGAAGTCCCGGATCGGAATATATGATATCGTCCCCCGGCCTTTTCTTGGAATTTTGCTTTTGCGGAAAGTTGGTAGGTCTTTCTTTCCTCGAATCTGAATTCGGGTCCTTGCAATTGGGAAGATTGTCGAATAAACGCTTTTGCAGTCAGACTCAAGCCGAATAGTAAACAAACCAGATTGAACGCCGGAACCATCCACCATTTCGGTAAAGTTCGGGTAGAAGGTCCCGAGGCGCTTAAAAGCCATATTAAAAGAAAACCTAATATTCCTGCCCCGCTCGTCCAAGGCTCATAGAATGTGACAGGAAAAAATAGAAGAGGCAGAAACCAATAAGAAGTTCTGGTATACGACTCCAATCCCACCCAAATAAAGAATAGAAGGAAGAATAAGATTCCTCCTTCCGAAAGTAAAAATACCAGAGAAGTTAATGCGAAGTCCTGGGTCCCATTCTGAGGATAAGAACCTCTTGGTCCGGACTCGATCCAATGCAGAGCAAATCCGCCGAATCCTTGGCCGAATACCGGAGCATCTTTGAACCAGTTCCATGCGGATAAGGTTTGGATCCAACCGTCTTTCCAGAAAATTTCCAACATTTTGGAGAGTGTCTTTCCCTTGGTCCATGCGTTAGACACATCTTCTCGGATCAATTGCCATGGTGTGAAGGACCAATCCATTCCGCCTATAAAATAAACTCCGACTAAAACGGAGATTGTCCCAAGCACTACGAACGGAATAAAAGAATATTTCCAGATCGGATTTCTGAATCCTCTTTGGTATGTAAGCCCGATCACCAATGCGGTTTGGAAGATGATCAAAAGCCAATATCCCGGGCTTTGGTATCTTCCGGCAAGACCAAGCGCGATAAATACTGCAATGCTTAATAGAACTCGAGAAGAGATCCTCCAGTTCCTGCTATGGATCTGGTAAAAGAAAAATCCGAATAGTATCGGCATTCCTATCCCGAAGGAAGCTGCATCCGGAAAAAATGCGGAGACTCCGAAAGTTTCCGCGTTTCCTGCAGTAAACGGAAAATCCGTGGAGGGAGCAAGTCCCTGGATCGCACCTAAAATTAAATTGGCAGTAAAGCCCGCTGTGATCCCTGTTCTCCAATGTTTTCCGGGAGGGTCCGTATCATGAGAACTGGTTTCCTCTGCGAAGAAGTATAAGAAAGCGGAGAGCCAAGAACCTATACTGTCCAAGGTCAATGCAAAGGCATACTTAGAAGAGATCCCCGAAGAATATTCGGTATCCTGCAAGATCCAAGAAGTCAGAGGATCCGTTCCAAAGTAAGCGAGTAATCGATCTAAGAGTAAAAATACCGCTAAGATCAAAAATGCAGTCCTAGGGTTTTTAGTGAATTCAAGGGAATTCTTATAAGGTCGGTTTATATAAAAATATCTTAATACAGGATCGTCGTCGTTTGCAGGATGTCCGTAAAAAGTGGAGATATATTGGCGCAAAAATATCCCGAAAATCGCCCCGGCAAATAGAGCGGATAAGTATAAATAGCCGCCTTCCCCATAAAGTAGTAAACCGGGAGAAAGTAGAGCGAATGCCGCAGTGAACATTCTCCCCGATTTTCTATGATGTAGATTTGGGAGAAGTCCCGCTAAGAATTGGATCCAGACGATTCCCAGGTTCCCATCCGGATCTCTTACTACGAGTGTCCATCGTAGCAATAGGTAGGACAGGATCACTGTTAAAATCAGTGTAAGAAAGGTAGGAGTTTTAAGAGGCCTCAATCGGGCGAAAAGATTTGGCACGAATTGGAAATGCTCGCCGAAAACGAGTAGATTTCAATCCAAAAAAATAGGCCGGATTGGGTGTGGAGAATTAATCGTCCAGGGAATCTGGATCGGATGGTATTTTATAGGTCCCCGTCAATGTAGTCGAAAGTGGACCTTTTTTGCCGGAAGCCTTGTGTTTAGAAACTGCCTCGGCGTATTCAACCGTATAACGAGTCCAAGGGATCGCTTTTAGTCTGGCTAAAGGAATTTTTTTGCCGGTTCCCTCGCAAATGCCATAAGAACCGTCCTCGATTTTTTCGAGAGCCACATCGATTTCTCGAATGGTCTCGATCTCAGACTCGGTTAAAACGGAACTCAACATCTCTTCGTTGATCTCCGACGCGATATCTGCGATATCTCCCATTTCCTTCAGGCCGGAAGGTTTGCTATTATCTTCCCACTTCGCATACTTCTCCAATAGAGAGTTTTTTCTCTCCATGAGAAGGTCCGTTATTTCACTCAGGACCTTTTTGTCGTATGCAGCTTTTTTAGTCACCATCTGAATTCGGAATTATACCTTGGATTCCTTATGTTCGACGTGGGCACGGCAAAATTTGCAAAATTTTTTCGTTACCAACTTCTCGGATTTCGCCTTTTTATTCTTGGTCTGGAAGTAAGAATTTTTCTTACAAACCTGGCAAGAAAGCTTAATGATCTCTCTCATAACGGATGATACTCTTAGCTAAGATTGGCCTGAAAAAGGAACTTCTCGGTTTAGACCAAAATTATGGCCGCCAAGTTTACCCTATTCAGACTGATTATGCTATAAAAAAAAAGGACGGACAAAAATCAAGGAAGATCGGCCGAAATTAGCGATTTTTCCCCTTCTTCCCGAGAAAAGGACCTTCTCCAGATCCCCGCCAAAACACTTCCGATCAAAGAATGTACAAAACTGGAGATTGCTGCCGGAATCGCCACCAAAGGATCGGAAAAATTGTTCCGGGAAAGGACCGCGCCCAGACCGCTGTTTTGCATCCCCACTTCTATGGAAACCGTCCTAGCTACTACAAAAGATTTGGTCCCAAAATAAGCCGCCCAATACCCGAAAAAATACCCTGAAATATGGAGTAAGAATATGGAGGAGATTAAATGAATTCCGGAACGGATCACTGCTTCCTTTCCGGAACCGATAATGGAGGCTACAATCAGAGTGATGAGTATGACTGCGATCAAAGGAGAAATGATTTTCACCTTCTCCGCAAATTTAGGAGTATAACGATTTAATAAAATTCCTAGGATCACCGGAAGGATCACTACTTGTAACGTATCGAAAAAAAGACCGGAAGCGTTTGCGCCCACGCTATTCCCCACCAAAAACAAAGTGAGAAGCGGAGTCATGATCACGGATAAAACAGTCGAGATCGCAGTCATCGTAACTGATAGCGCAAGGTCCCCCCTCGCTAAAAAAGAAACTACGTTAGAGGCAACTCCACCAGGACAACAGGAAACGACTATAATGCCGACAGCTAAAGGAGCAGGGAGTTGGAAGAAGTTTCCCAAAAACCAACCTGTGAGCGGCATGATTGTATATTGACCGATCACTCCGATTAGGATGGGTTTAGGAGCCTTGAATACCCTTGTAAAATCTTCCATTCTTAGGCTGATCCCCATTCCGAGCATGGTCAGTCCTAAGCTGTAAGTAATCCAAGGTCCTTTAAATCCATCTAATATCGTGGGAAAAAACCAGCTCAGTGTCACACCAAAAATGACCCAAAGTGGAAATAATAAAGCCGCCTTTTCGAAAAGTGAAGCCACCGTTTATCTAGAGAGAAGGTCCACTACCCTGTCCAATTGTTCCTTGGCTAGATAAATATGTGGAGAGAATCGGATCCGTCCCAATCGAAGTGCACACATGACTCCGTTCTTTTTGAGATGAGATACCATGTTTTCCATGGAGAGTCCTTCTTTTTCCGCAACTACGATCCCTGTTTTAAAATCGGGAAAATGATCCGAGGCAAGTTTCCAACCTGTATCTCTGAGTTTGTCGGAAAGATAATCCGCAAGTTCGTAAATCCTTTCCATAGAATTATGAAAGCCTACTTTATGAAGCATTTCTAACGTGGATTGGAAATAGACCCAGTCTATAAAATTCACAGTGGAAATTTCGTAACGATCCGTACCTTTTAACTCTTGTCTATAAGGTAAATACACCTCGTCGTTTACCACGGAACCTGTACCCTTGAATGGGAAATTAAGTCCTTCTAACTTTTCCTTTGCAATGTACAGAACGCCAAGTCCTAACGGTCCGAGTAACCATTTCCAAGCAGGGAACGCCATATAAGAAATTCCCATTTCTCTAGGGCGTACTGGAAGAAGTCCCACTCCTTGGGCCCCATCTATAACGAACTCGATCCCTTTTTGGGTTAGGAAGTTTCCGATCTCTTCCAAAGGGAAAGGCATCCCCGTGCACCAATGTACGGCGGAAAGGCTCACTACTTTTACATCCGGAGTGATAGACGATTTAAGATTTTCTAAAAATCCATCCGGAGTTTCCGACATCGGCACAAATGACATAGAAACACCTTTTTCCTTCCAGTGTTCCCAAGGATAAATATTAGAAGGATATTCGTTTTCCAGAAGTAGAATCCGATCCCCCGCTTTAAGTTTCAAACCCAGGGAAATAAATCCGATCCCTTCGTTGGTATGATGGATTAGAGAAAGTTCTTCCGCATCCACGCCTAATAATTCCGCGAGAATATTACGGATCACTTTTTTAACAGTCGGGTATCTACGTACGTCAGTTTGGCCGCCTCTAGCCGCATAACCTTGCAAGTATTCATTCACTGCATGGATGGTGTCCGTGTTTACGGGAGTAGTCCCGCAATTATTCAACCAGATCATTTCCCGGTTTATCGGGTACAAATGTTGTATTTTGGTCCAATCCGGACTTGAATTCGTTTTCATCTCGGGGCTAGATTGGATCTGTCAGTCCGAGGGAAAACTTCTTTTTTAAGAACTTCTTCCAAAAGGTTTACCTTTCCGAACAGCCCAAGGCAAAACCGGGAAGCGCCTGTTTCCCGGTTTTTCTAGTTCTTACTTTTTCTTTTTGGTAGCTGCCTTTTTCTTAGGAGAAACTTTTTTAGGGGCAGGCTTTTTCTTAGCGGTGACCTTAGCTTTTTTCGGGGAAGCCTTCTTCACTACCTTTTTAGCCGCGGCTTTTTTGGCCGGCTTAGAAGGTTTTAGACCCTTAGGAGCCTTACTATTAGGTTTGGAATTGCCTACAGCTTTTGTTACTTCTTCGGCTTGTTCGTCCCAGAAGTATGCACCTCCGGCAGAGCTAGTTTGGTCGAATGAATTCAACTCAGCTTCCAGCAAGGATTGGTAATTATGGCTGTAATCCATGAGTTTGGAAAACAATAGTTTAATATTCGAATCTTCGAATTTAGTGGTAAGCTTTTCGTAGAATGCAACGGAGTTCTCCGCTTCTCTAATTGCAAGCTCCAACGCCTCGTGAGCGTTCTTGGATCCGGAACCTGTAATCGTACGTTCCACCTTATTCATGATCTTTTGGATGGTAGTTTGGTGGAATTTATGGATCGCAGCTAATTGTTTTAAGTTCGGAAGTTCCGCACCTTCCGCTACTTGATAGATCTCCTGAATGAATTTGATATGTTCATCCACTTCCTCCGCAAGTTTTTCGAATAATTCCCTAGTTCTTCCCGGAGGGAGTTTTTCATACGTATCCATGTAAAATTCGAAGTAGTCCTTCTCATGCTGGATTGCAGCCGCAACGGCTTCCAAAAATGTAGTTTCTTTTAAAGGTTTAATACTCATTCTGCATACTCCGGTCGCGACAATTCTAGGGGATTTTCAAGTCGGTTCAATAATAATTTTTTCTATTTTTAATCCTCTTCCTCTTGGGAAAGATAGATCAAAAATTGCGCTAAGTAGTAAGTAGACATTACCCAAACTCCGTGGAACGGAAGTTTATTTGGAGTGAATTGTCCGAGAGCAATGATAGAATCGGAGATGATAAAACTGATCGCTCCTAAAATTCCCAACCATCTGTCTCTGGAAGAAACTTCCCGAGCAGCGGATCTCCAACCCATCACACAAATTGCGGAAACGTAAACCGCGACTGGAATGGTTAACGCAGGTGCGATCCCTGGAAGAAGCCAATAAAAATAAGAAGCGCCGAAAACCACATAAGGGATCAACCTGAGAAAATGTACTGGATTCCCCCAAGAAAAGCTAACGGAATATGCGACTTGAGCGATTAAGAAACTTCCCAAACCGAAAACAAAATATTTATCCGGGAAGGCAAGTATCGTATCCCCTCCAAGGGAAAATACCAAACCGATCCCGAGCCAAATTCCGGCTCTTGTTTTCCATTTCCCTTCTCCCACACTTAACGCGATTAAATATAGAATGGGAATAATTTTGGAAATCAAACGAAGCGGAAATATGTCCGCACCAAAAAATAAAACTCCCAAATGAATAAAGGCTAAAACCGGGAATATAATATAGATCATTAACAGCTCCTAATCTCTAAAACACTCGGCGATTTGGGATTGTCTTCCTGATCGAACCGAGGAACCTGTCTTTCAAAGGCCCAATTCTGGCCTCGGAAGCTGCGATGATCTCGTTTAGCCAAAAAGATTCTACACTTTTTCTTATTTTTTCCGTCGTGATAGGCCTTTTGATCTATTTAGACCTATTCGTAATGAATAAAAGAGCCCATAAACTCTCGCTCAGAGAGTCGGGTTACTGGACCTTGTTTTGGGTCACTCTTGCTTTCAGTTTTTCTCTTTTAGTTTATATTTTTCACGAAGACCCGACTAACCCGGGGCTCCCAAAACAAAAGACTTTGGAATTTTTAGCGGGATATCTTCTAGAATATTCACTTTCCGTGGATAATCTTTTCGTGTTTATTATGATCTTTTCTAAGTTCAGGATACAATCCCAATACCAACCCATGATTTTAAAATGGGGAATTATCGGTGCATTGGTCTTTCGAGCCGTAATGATCTTTTCTGGTGCAGAACTAGTTTCTAGATTCGAATGGATCTTATACATTTTCGGGTTCCTACTCCTCTACTCCGCTTGGAAGATGTTCTTCCACGACGACGAGGAGGATTTCGATCCGGAAGAATTGAAACTTCTGAAGTATGCCCGTAAAATTCTTCCCATGACCAAAACTTACCACCCGGAAAAGTTTTTGGTAAAAGAACATGGAAAAACTCTTTTTACTTCCACATTCTTAATCTTAGTCGTTGTGGAATTCAGCGATATACTTTTCGCGATCGATTCCATTCCTGCGATCTTCTCTATTACCCAAGATAGTTTTATCATCTATACTTCCAACGTATTCGCGATCTTAGGACTCAGATCTTTATTTTTCCTTTTAGGCGGAGTGATGGAACTTTTCGTACATCTGAAAAAAGGAGTTTCACTTTTACTCGCATTTGTGGGAGTAAAACTTCTTCTTCCCGCATTTTCCGGATACGTTTTCGGAAGAGTGATCCATGTTTCTATCGAGATCTCTTTGGTAGTGATCGTAGGAACTCTAGCACTCTCAATACTCGCTTCCATTCCTCATTATCTTAAAACGAAAAAAGAAGGAGCCTGACGGGTAAATCGAATGGCATCAGAAAAACTTTTCTCCGAATTTCCACCGGTTTCTACCGAAGCATGGACAAACCTTATCCAGAAGGACTTAAAAGGTGCGGACTTCGAAAAAAAACTAGTTTGGGAAACCCAAGAAGGATTTAAGATCCAGCCGTTTTATAGAAAAGAAAATCTAAAAGGAAAGGAATGGCTCCTTTCCAACCTTCCCGGAAAATTTCCTTATCTTAGGTCTACTCGCAAACTTACGAACGATTGGAGTATCAGACAAGATATCGATACCCCGGATCTCAAAACTGCAAAAGAATTAGCGATCGAAGCGATCTCCAACGGAGTTTCCGCTTTGGGACTTGTGCTCGCAGATGTGGGCTCCGGAAGAAAAGGGATCCAAATTAAAAATGAAAAAGATCTCTCGTTCTTGTTAGCGGACCTTCCTCTAAACGAGATCACTCTTCATTTCGTAGCGGAAGAAAAATCTCCCGAACTTTATTCCTGGCTTCCTAAAAACAAAACTCTTGTAGGTGGGCTCGGTTACGATCCGTACAGAATTCTCGCAAGACATGGTCATTCGGGCGGGCATGGCCCGGAAACCCTGAAACCGATCTTGACGGAACTTGCAGGTAAATGGAAAAACTTCCGCGCACTTACCGTTCATTCATCCACATTCAGAGATAGCGGTTCTACAATCGTTCAAGAACTTGCTTATACTCTGGCTCTCGGGTCCGAATACTTATATCGCCTGGGAGAATTAGGAGTTTCTCCCGAAGTAGTGAATTCGCAGACGATCTTCCAATTTACGATCGGTCCCGACTATTTCTTAGAGATCGCTAAGTTCAGAGCGGCAAGGACTTTATGGGCGGAAATATTTTCTTCTTATTCTTCCGATAAGGGAGAAGCTTCCCTTCCGTTTATCGAGGCGGAAACCGCAAGGTATAATTACGGGATTTATGATCTTCATAATAATATTTTAAGAGGAACCACCGAAGCGATCTCCGCAGCGATCGGAGGTGCAGAGATCATCAATGTTCTTCCATTCGATCATTTATTACAACCTGCGGATTCTTTCTCTCTTAGGATCGCAAGAAATGTGCAGTTACTCTTAAAACACGAATCTTACTTGGATAAGGTTGCGGATCCTTCTTCCGGTTCTTATTATATAGAAACGATCACGGATCAGATCACCGAGCAGGCCTGGAAACTTTTCACAGAAGTGGAGAAGGACGGCGGATTCCTGGAATGTCTAAAATCAGGAAAGATCCAATCGTCAATTTTGGAATCCAGAAAGAAGAAGGAAGAAAATTACTCTACCCGAAAAGAGATCTTTCTCGGAACCAATCAATATCCGAATTCCAAAGATAAGATCCAAAACAAAGACCTGAATAAGAATATCAAGTCTCCGGCGATCTCTTCTGCCTCTAACGAACTCAAAGTATCTCCAATCCCTGAGTTTTTTGCGGGGGATGCGATTGAAGAGATCCGGATGAAAACGGAAGGTTACGAATCCAAAAACAAAACTTCCGTAAAAGTACTTCTTCTTCCTTTGGGCGACTTAAAAATGAAGAAGGCAAGAGCGATCTTCTCATTGAACTTTTTAGGATGTGCAGGATTCCAGGTAGTAGATCCCGGAAGTTACGAAACTTCCGAAGAAGCGATCGCAGGCATCCAAAAAGAAAATCCGCAGATAATCGTTTTCTGTAGTTCCGACGAAGAAGTAAGCGGTTACGTAAAGGAAATTCTTCCTAAATTAAAACAAAAGCCAATCTCACTCGTGGCCGGTTATCCAAAAGATATTCTTCCCGAACTGGAATCCGCCGGCGTGAACGGATTCATCCATGTTCGATCCAATCTATTAGAAACACTTTCCGATCTTCAAAAGAGGCTGGGAATCCAATGAAAAGACCTACATTCTCTCCCAACAGAACTCCGGTAACCGGAGATACAAAATTCGAATCCTGGTCCAAAGAAGCCTTGGACGAATTAGGACTTTCTAAATTAGAAGAAACGATTTGGAATACTCCTGAAAAAGTCCCGGTCAAACCTGTTTACGTTCCGAAAGACGTGGAGTCCTTGGAACACTTGGACTATGCGGCGGGAATTCCTCCTTTTTTAAGAGGACCCTATTCTACTATGTATGTCCAACAACCTTGGACCATCCGCCAGTATGCGGGCTTTTCCACAGCAGAAGAGTCTAACGCATTCTATCGTAGAAACCTTGCAGCAGGACAAAAAGGTCTTTCCGTTGCATTCGACTTAGCGACTCACAGAGGATACGATTCCGATCACGAAAGAGTCGTCGGGGACGTAGGAAAAGCGGGAGTGGCAATCGATTCCGTTCTGGATATGAAGATCCTTTTCGACCAAATCCCTTTGGATCAGATGTCGGTCTCGATGACAATGAATGGCGCGGTCATTCCGACTCTCGCTTTTTATATCGTAGCTGCGGAAGAACAAGGAGTAAAACCCGAACAACTTTCAGGTACCATCCAGAACGATATTTTAAAAGAGTTCATGGTCCGTAACACCTATATCTATCCTCCTGAACCATCCATGAGGATTATTGCGGATATTTTCAAATATACCACAGATTTCATGCCAAAGTTTAATTCCATCTCCATCTCCGGTTATCATATGCAGGAAGCAGGCGCCACTGCGGATATCGAATTAGCTTATACATTGGCGGACGGGTTGGAATACCTACGCACAGGTATCAAAGCAGGCATGGATGTGGATAGTTTTGCACCTCGTCTTTCCTTCTTCTGGGCGATCGGAATGAACCATTTTATGGAAATCGCAAAGATGAGAGCAGGAAGACTTCTTTGGGCGAAGTTAGTAAAAACATTCAATCCTAAAAACAACAAGTCTCTCGCACTCAGAACACATTGCCAAACCTCAGGCTGGAGTTTAACCGAACAAGATCCTTTCAATAATGTGGGAAGGACTTGTATAGAGGCTTTGGCGGCGGCACTCGGTCATACTCAGTCTTTGCATACGAACGCGTTAGACGAAGCGATCGCATTACCTACTGACTTCTCCGCAAGGATCGCAAGAAACACTCAGATCTATTTACAGGAAGAAACCAATATCCACAGAGTCGTGGATCCTTGGGGTGGTTCCTTTTACGTGGAGTCTTTGACCGCACAACTAGCGGCAAGAGCTTGGGAACTTATCCAGGAAGTGGAACAACTGGGTGGTATCGCAAAAGCGATAGAGACCGGAATTCCAAAGATGAGGATAGAAGAAGCAGCTGCCCGAAAACAGGCAAGGATCGATTCCGGCAAGGATGTGATCGTAGGGATCAATCGTTATCGTCCTTCTAAAGAAAATCCTTTGGACATCTTAGATATCGATAATACTGCCGTGAGAGAATCGCAGATCCGCAAACTAAACGAACTTAAAAAAAACAGGGACAATGCGGCGGTTACTGCTGCATTAGATGCAATCACGGAATGTGCTAAAACAGGGAACGGAAACCTGCTTGCACTTGCCGTAGATGCGGCTAGAAAAAGAGCCACCCTTGGTGAGATCTCCTTTGCAATGGAGAAAATTTTCGGAAGGTATAAATCCGTCACACATATGATCAAAGGAGTGTACTCGGAGGAGATCATGGACGATCCGGATTTCAAAAAGGCAAAAGAACTCTCCGCAAAATTCGCGAAGTTGGAAGGAAGACAGCCTAGGATCATGGTCGCTAAGATGGGCCAAGACGGACATGATAGAGGTGCAAAAGTAATTTCCACAAGTTTCGCTGATATGGGATTCGATGTCGATATAGGCCCCCTATTCCAAACCCCGGCCGAGGCGGCAAAACAAGCAATCGAAAACGACGTGCATGTGCTCGGAGTTTCGAGTCTTGCTGCAGGTCATAAGACCTTAGTTCCTCAGGTAATCCAAGAACTCAAAAAACTAGGAAGAGACGATATCCTAGTAATCGCAGGCGGAGTCATTCCTCAGCAAGATTATGATTTCTTGTATAAGGCCGGAGTAAACGGGATCTTCGGACCAGGAACAAAAATCTCCAAGGCAGGCGCAGAGATCCTGGAACTTCTGATTAAGAGTGTAGAAGGATAATCTACCCATGCCCCAAGCCGAGGGAAAAGAAAAAACCCATATCCGAGGCTCCGTTAAAAAGAAGAGCCTTCCGGATGCGGAAACTTTTTCTAAAGGAATACTCTCCGGGGATATAGTTTTATTGAGCAGGGCAATTACTCTTGTCGAGAGTACATTACATTCCCACCAAGAGCTTGCCGAAGCTATATTAGAAAAATGTTTACCTCATTCCGGCAAAAGTATTCGGGTTGGCATCACAGGTATTCCTGGTGTCGGCAAAAGTACGTTTATAGAAGCGTTCGGAAATCATCTGATTGACCAAGGCAGAAAGGTCGCCGTACTAACGATAGACCCTACCTCGCAATTATCGAGAGGTTCCATTTTGGGAGATAAGACCCGAATGGAAACTCTCTCCCGAAGAAAGGAAGTTTTCATTCGCCCTTCTCCTTCCGGAGATTCCTTAGGCGGAGTCGCACGTAAAACTAGAGAAACTATCTTTTTATGCGAGTCCGCTGGATTCGATACGATACTTGTCGAAACCGTCGGTGTAGGACAATCTGAAACTGCAGTCAATTCCATGGTGGATGTTTTCCTTCTCCTGCTAATTGCCGGTGCGGGAGATGAGTTACAAGGGATCAAACGTGGGATCATGGAAATGGCGGACCTGATCGCGATCACCAAGGCGGATGGGGAAAATATTGGCAGAGCGAATCGCGCAAAAGCGGAAACCATTTCCGCAGTTCATTTTCTTCCCGCTCATGAGTCAGGCATACACACAGACGTTAGAACATGTTCGGCATTAACCGGAGAAGGAATCTCCGAGATATGGACAGAAATTTTAAACTTTATAAAAACGATCCGAGAAAAAGGTTACCTAGAGAAAAAAAGAAAAGAACAAGCCAAACATTGGCTACATGAATCAGTACAATCCATATTGCTGGATGACTTTTTCTTGAAGATGGGAACCGATTTCCATAAGGCTGAAGAACTTGTAACGCAAGGATTAGCAGGTTCTTATCAAACCGCTCGCAAGCTCGTACAACGTTATAAGAACGAAGACAAGAACTTATCCAAATAAGTCCCGTGTTCCTGAGGTCCAAAACTAAAACCTCCTGGCTAAAATATGCTCCAGGATGGATTATTATCAAATTTAAATATTTAACGAAACCAAAGAATCATGGTTTTGTAATATATTCCCCCTTCGAATCGATATTTGTCCAGACCACATCATAGTGATTCCGGTTTCAAAGGGATTTTTTTTTCTTGGAAAATATGTCTTTTGGGAGATTGATGGTGGATACTAAAGATTGAACCTCAATCGCGAAACTTCTTCGTTCTAATAAGAAATTAACTTAGACCGGAGTCGGTTCCTGGGAAAGGAAAAAACATGAAACTTCGTATTTCCGGACTAGTTTTATCTATTCTGTTAGCTGCTTCCATCTTCTCTTGCGCAACTTCTAGCGCGGGACTTGCAACAAGTACTGTTCCGGTAGCGGATAAAAAGTATAAAGTGATCTCTCCGGTAGAAGGAACGAAGTACTGGTTCACCTTCGATATTGCGATCATCGGAATTCCATTGGGAGCTCCTCCTATCGATCAACTATTAGAGGAATTGAAGAAGGAAAAAGAGGCGGACGCTCTGATCAATGTCCGTTATTGGACGGATAAATCCATCTTTGTATTCTTAACTATGAATCGTCTTCATATCTCCGCCGAAGCGATCAAATTCGAGGACGAGTCCTCGGATCCTAAAAAGAAAGGCCGTTAATCCAAGGTCGACATGACTCTTTTCAGATCTTTCATCCTGTTTTGTTTTTTATTTTTTACTTTGTACTCATGCTCCGGCACTTTTAGCCAGGGAGAAGTGGGAGGCAGGGTGACGAACACTCAACTCATCGATTCCGCGACGATCATTCGTTCCAAAGATTACATGGAGTTGGGAATTTCCAGTGGAGAAAGTTCTGTTTTCTTTTTGTTCGGACTTATTCCGATCACTAATCCATTAAATATGGATTATGCACTTAGTGAAGCGGTTCAAAAGATCCCGGGAGGGAAAAGTTTGATCAAGGTAAAATACTGGCAGGAGACTCATTTATTCTTTCCCGTCGGTACTGTAAGTGTTCTTAAAGTAAAGGGTACCGTGATCGGTTCACCTTCTACCGGTCAAAACGAGGCGGGCAAAAGATGAAGGCCCGATTATTCACTTTCAGTTTCTTTTGTATTTTATTCATACAATGTGTTCAAGAAGATACGGTTCCACAAGGAGATGCGAATAGTCAGATCTATGCGGCATCAGAATATCTTTCCAAAAAATGCGGAGATCCTATCCCACCCAATTTCCCGATCGCGGTTGGAGACGTACAAAGAAGGAATCTAGATCTTTGTAGTATCGCGATCACCAAAGCGGACTGCCCTTTCAATTCTTATCCTGTGGTTTGTCTTTGGATCTATTATGATAAACCTGCGGGAGAGATCCCTTGGTATCTGAATTTTAAAGACGTATTTGTGGATCCTAAATTGCCATGAAGTTAAAAAAAGTACTGATCAAAATCGCTTTTCTCGCGGCAATCGCGCCAATGGATCTGTTTGCAGAAGTAACCTTTAAGGCGAGGTTATTCTCCAGACAAAAAAACCAAGGGGAAGCAAAGACCCAGGTTTTACTTTTTGAGACCAAAAAGATCTATAGAACGGACGCAGAAGGATATTTCGAAGCTACAGTACCTTCTCCGGGTATTTATACTTTTCGTATCTTAAAAGTGGAAGATATGCAGGATATCAAAGGGAACGTCGAGGCGTCCGGCCAAACAGTTACTCTTTATACGGACGCAGGCGCCGATTCTTCCATAGCGTCCCCTAAAACCAAGGCACCTAAAGGTACGATCACAGTCTCGGCGGAGAGAGATAAACCGATCCTTTCCAGGACCACGATCAAATACGAAGAGATCAAAAGGATGCCTGGAACTTTCGGCGAACCGTTACGCGCCTTGGAAACGATACCGGGTGTCGTTCCCTCCGCAGCATTTGGTGGCGGGGCAAATAACTACGTGATCCGGGGTTCCGATCCGAACTCGAACTTATATTTAGTGGATGATCTTCCGATCCTGTACCCGTTCCACTTCGATGGATTGAGCGCAGTGGTGAATGCGAACTTGATCAAATCCATAGACGTATACACGGGTGTGTTCCCCGCAAACTTCAATAACGCATTGGGCGGGGTCATTCATATCGACACGGTGGATAAGGTGGACAAATCCCAGAAAAACCTGATCATCTCCGCCTGGTCCAGTAGCATCAGTTATATGAGCCCTACTTTCGGCGGCAAAGGATATCTGATCGCTTCCGCCCGCGTGGGATACTTGGATAGATTTGTGCAAGGATTGACCTCCGCGTTAGGCGCTGACTTCCCGGAAGGACTTAGACTTCCTAGATTCGTGGACTCTCAGGTAAAGTTTGTTCATAACTTTAACGAACATCACCAGATCTCTTTTCATTCCTTCTATTCCAAAGACGACTTTGCGGCAAATCTTCCCGCTAAATACCAGAACGACCCGGCAAATGATTCCACCGCCGCATTTGCAGGCGCAAGTATTTCTTCAGGACAGGGATTTAGGACACAGGCAGTACGTTATACTTGGAAACCGATCGACACATTCTCCAATCGTGTCACATTGATCAGCTACGATCCTTTTACCGATTTTAACGTTTCCTTCGGTTCCATCCAAGGAAAGAACCGAGCGAGTGGCGCGTATAATGGTGTGCGTCAGGATGCTTTCTGGGATCCGAACAAATATTTCAGCGCGGAGTTCGGAACCGAATATAGACTATTGAATTATTATTCTACCGGTTCTAGTATTATCCAAACGGATCCGAATAATTTAAGTCCGAACCCGTACGATACACAAAGTCCGGATTTTACCACGATCCCCACCAACATAACCGCCAAGGGAGCTTACTATAACGGTTATTTGACCACCAAGATCCGTTTAGGAAATTTACACATAGAACCGGGAGCACGTTACGACTATATTCCGTATGTCAACAATAGTGCATTCGGTCCGCGAGCGCAGGCATCATATAAATTCGAAGGTATCGGAAAAGGGACTACCATCTTTGCGGGTGGAGGTAATTTCTTCCGCTTCCCTCTGGACACTAGATTTAATAAAGATAGCGGGAATCCACACTTGGATTTCGAAAAGGTATTCAAGTACGGCGGAGGTATAGAACAACTCTTAGAAGGCGATTACCAGATCAAAGGCGAGATATTCAAACAAGAATACTCGGACCTGATCGTGGATGACCCTTATATCACCGACTACGTAGGAACAAATCCGGATCCTTATTCCAGGATCGCTCAACCTTTTATCGTAAACAAAAAGTTAAATTACTCCAATAGCGGAACCGGTTGGTCCAGAGGTTACGAATTAGTACTTCGCAAAAACTCTCGTCCTGGAACCAGAAACTGGTTCGGTTGGATCACTTATACTTGGTCTCAAACATTCAGAAACAATAATATATTCACCCCTGATCCGGGAGCGGCTCCTTTGAACACTCAGGAGACTCAGATCGCTGCGGAGTTTTATAAAAATTCTAAAGAGACATTATACGACTATGACAGGACCCATGTAATCAATATGGTCTTCGGTTGGAGATGGAGCCAAGAATGGCAGTTTGGGGCCAGATGGTCCTACCTCACAAGCAGACCGTTTACACCTATCGTAGGGGACGATGGGGGAAGGTTCAGTAACCCTGCCAACGGCCAAACCTATTGGGTTCCTCAATACGCTAATAACCCTGCCCTGGGAGAATATATCAATAGCCGTAGATTAAAGCCTTATCATCGACTTGACATACGTTTCGATAGATTTTTCAATTATGAATGGGGGTATATTAATACCTTCTTGGAGATAGTAAACGTCTACTTAAGAGAGAACGTAGGGGGAGAAGATTTCGATAATACGAAACCTTATTCCAAAACAAACCCAAGCCCTAGCCCGACATTCGGAACAATTCCTTTACCGGGCGGTGTGGTCATTCCGTTCTTCAATATAGGTATCGAGGTTAAGTTCTAATGCACTTCCGGAGTTTGGGAAAAGGTTCTGCGCACTGGTTCGGATTATTCTCCGCTCTAGTCATATTCTCCTACTGTTCCCAATATTCGCCGGAAGCGTCTAATGAAAGCACTTTGGTCTTACAATCTCTGTTACATTATTCCGCAAATCCGTCCGCAGCATGTAAGTCCTCCATGCAAGAAACGGAAGATTGTTTAAAAACTTCCTCCGATTTGATCGGAAGCGGAGAAGTCGAGATTTCCGGATTATTCTCCGGTGGGTCCGCAAAAAATTATGAATCGTATTGTAGCCAGATATTAGCTAAGGACCAAATGGCGGGTTTAAATTCCAAAACCCAAGAATGTATTTTTAATTGTAATGAAGCTTATTGGTCCAGGGTCGGATCCGAAAACGATTGTAGCGGAGAAGGTTCCGAACTACTGATTTCCAATTCCGGAATAGAGACCCTCGGCTGCGTCAGAAATTGCAAAGAACTTTATTCGTCAGAACCAGAACTTTAAGTCCGAAATTTCGGAACAAAAACAGAATGACTGGGATCGTATCAAACAAAAAAACAGAAATTAAGAAGGAACCATCAAATGAGTTTTGAAATTGCTATCGGATACATGGAATCGGCGATCTTCGTGATCATGGCGATCGCGAGCGTTCTTGCAGTAGCCGTTGTTGTCGAAAGAGCGATCATATTTGTTAAAAATACGAAAGACTCCGCCTTCGTATTACCTGAAATCATCCAAACCGCAAGAAAAGGAGATCTCTCCGGAGCGCCTAAATTTTCAGAAAATTATCCGGAGAACGTATACGCAAGATTTGCGGACTTCTCTTCCGAACATTCCAAAGGTGGAAAAGAAAGTTTGGGAGAATTAATGGAAGGAAAAATGATCGGAGAAAGAGTTGGTTTCGAGACCAGACTTTCCATTCTAAACACTTTAGGGAACAACGCTCCGTTTATCGGACTTTTAGGAACGGTATTCGGTGTGATCAGTGCTTTTTATAAATTAGGAACCTTGGGGAACGCGGCAGGAGAAGTGGTGATGAGAACCATTTCACAGGCACTGCTTGCCACCGCAGTAGGTCTTGCTGTTGCAATTCCTGTGGTAATGGCAAACAATTACTTCACCCGAAAATTGAAAATCATCCAATCCAATCTAGAAATTCTTTCCAAAGAATTTTTAGCAAGCCTATCTCGGAAAGGTTAAACCGGGGATTTCTAGAAAGGAGAATATATGGCAGGTCAAAGTTCTTCCGGCGACGGAGAAGAAATCGGCAGTATTAATATTACTCCGATGGTGGACGTTATTTTGGTTCTTTTGGTGATTTTTATGGTTACCGCGAATTTTTTAAAAAAAGAATCCATTAATATTAATCTTCCTAAAGCGGATGCGGTAGATGCGAATCTAGCTAAAACCGTTCAGGTTGCATTATCCAAAGACGGAAAAATTTTCTTAGAAGGGAATGAAACTGATTTTCCCCGATTAGAAGCTCAATTACAAAGAGAGAGTAAGATCCGTCCGAATATGAGGATCACGTTATCCGCTGATTCTTCCCTTCCTTACGGAAAAATAGCAGAGACTATGGGAAAAATCAAAAAGGCCGGCGTGCACCAAATCGCATTATCCGTTAAAAGGTGATCCGGAGAAATGAATCCTAGTCTGGAAAAAGTAAAGACTAACGTAATCCAAAAGCTCAAAGAACTTTCTCTTTGGGAGATTTGTGTTTATGGATCCCTTGCTTTTCACCTATTTTTGTTCCTAACTTACTACTATATCACCCACAAAGAAAAGGAATTCGTGGATTCCGAACAATTGGAGATGAACGTAGAAGTCGATATCCAAGACATTCCTCCAGAACTTATTGGTGGGGAAACCGCTCCTACGCACAAAGATCCGAACGAATGGGTAGAAGGTTCCAACGAGGACGGGAAAGACCCGGATCCGAACGAGATCAAAGAAAATGAGATCAGCGGAGAAGGTACAGACAAAGACGGATTCTTATTCGCATTTTATGGAGATAAGGCCCCTACTCCAATCATAGATTTTTCTTTGAGAGATTATTTCCCGGAAAATGCGCGTGCCCAAGGTATATCGGATGCGATGATCTATTTAGAAGTACAAGTGGATGAAAAAGGAAATCTCATCAACGCTAAAGTGATCAAGTCATCCATTCGAGGATACGGTTTTGAAGAAGCGGCGGTAAAAGTGATACGATTGGCTCGCTGGAGCCCCGGTTATGCAAAGGGAAGACCGACTCGAATGAACCATAGGGTTCCAGTACATTTCGAACTCGACGATAACTGATTCCGACGATTGAAACCGCCTAAATATTTCCATAATTTACACACCGGAAATATTTTTCGGAATAAGATTCCTTAAATATTCGGAGACATTCCCTAAGAATAAAGCTGCGGTTTCCGACAAGTTTTCGTCCCTTGTAATTAGAGATGGAATCCGGAGCTTGGAAATTCTTTTTAACGGGCGTGATAGCCAGTTTAGTCATACTATTTTTCTTTTCCCATTCCGATCCGGGAATGATACAAGCGGAGAAGGATGTTCCGGAAGGGATCTTAGTTTTAGCGGAAAATCAATCAGACATTTCCTTGAAATCTGTCTTCTCCGGAAAACAAACTTTTTTATATTTCGGATTTTTACATTCTTCCAAAAACGATCTGGAGGAAGTGGAAAAGTTTCTACGCTGGTTCGATAACTCGGCGTCGAACGATTCTCAATTTGTTTTTATCACCCTAACTCCCGAAAAGGACACCTACCAGGATCTGAGAGATAGATTCGGCAAACTAAGCGAGAATATACTTTTACTCAA
Source organism: Leptospira sp. B5-022 (assembly GCF_000347035.1). Taxonomy (GTDB): domain Bacteria; phylum Spirochaetota; class Leptospiria; order Leptospirales; family Leptospiraceae; genus Leptospira_B; species Leptospira_B cinconiae. The sequence continues at coordinate 198,893 of NZ_ANIJ01000022.1, read as the reverse complement.
ACCTGCAAACTCAAGCTCAGCGTTGGAACTAGCCAGAGCGTTCGGGATCCAAGCATACATCCAACCTGAGAGTGGAAATATGAAATATAAGACTGCACTCATCTGGGTGGACGATTCTCCTAAGATCAAAGGAATATTTCCTAAAATCCCGGAAAAACCGGATTCAATAGATCTACCTTCCCTGCTCGTCCGAGCAAAATAAGTTCCCCAAAAATCCTTTAAAATACCATCCCTTATAAACTATTTTCCAAAAATTGGAATATTCTAAATCGTATTTAGAAAGGAAAATTCTTGAAAAAGGTCCCAGATCGCGAGTAGAGTGGAAAGCCGCGTTAACAAATTGTTTCCGGAGTCATTCCAAATGCAAAAACGTTTCGTATTGATCCTTTTCGTACTGATCCTAATATTCATCTCGCCTGTCTCCGCATTAACACCGCCTCCTAGTCTGGAATCTCAGGTGAACTCCTCCGACTTTATCGCATTGGCAAAACTTTCCAATGTGAAAGAAAGTAAGATCTCTTCAAATTCCATCTCCGTCACAGCCAATGTGGAAATTTTAAGATCCTTAAAGGGCGGAAAGGAACTCCCGCAAAAATTCGACATCGCATTTTTGATCTTTCCCGAACTATTCGGAAAATGGCTGAAGGCACCCCCTCAAGAAGGAGAATATATACTTTTTCTAATTAAGAAAAAAGTAAAGGACAGCAAGGGAGTGGAATCGGAAGTGATCGGACTTTACGAACCTCATCCGTACGCTTTCCGAGAATATAACAAACAACTAGAAGAAAATATCTTATCTTTAACCAAGAACTAAAGGACCAATAGATGAAACCGAATTTACGTTTTTTATCCGTTTTATTACTTTCACTCTCTGCAACCGGCCTCCTCTCTCAGACAGTTCCCGGCCTGGGGATGAAACAAGAACCTGCGGAACTTTTAGCTTCTTTCAAAGAAGCAAATCCGAATCGTATCTCTCACCGAGGGCTTTCTTCCTCCATGGATCTTTCCCAGTATATGCCTCCAGTCGGAGACCAAGGACAACAAAGTTCCTGTGTTGCCTGGTCCACCGCTTACGCTACCAAGTCTTTTCAAGAGTATATGGAGAGAAAGGACAGAGGTTGGAAGTTAAGCGATTCTTCCGGAAGTCCGAACTATTCCAATATTTTCTCACCTTCATTCATCTATAACCAGATCAACGGAGGAAGGGACAACGGTTCGTTGATTTCCGATGCAATGCGTCTCGTTGTGGAAAAAGGGGCGGCACCTTGGTCTTCAATGCCATATAATGAAAGAGATTATCTTCGCCGTCCCTCTCAAGACGCTTTTAATGCTGCTTCTGCTTATAAGGCAAAAGAATTTTTAAGGATCAGACAAACCGATCCGACCGAACTGAAAAATCAACTCTCCTTAGGAAGACCCGTAGTAGCCGGGATAATAGTTTACGAAAACTTTATGAACTTAAAAGGAAGAGAAGTTTATAAGGAAGGAGTCGGGAAAACCTACGGCGGACATGCGATTACAATCGTAGGTTACGACGATTCCAAGGGAGTGTTTAAGTTTATCAACTCATGGTCCACCCAATGGGGAGACAACGGTTACGGCTATATTGATTATAGATGGTTCACGAAGGTTTGCCAATCCGCATTCGTCCTTGTCGACGATGTGACTCCGACAACTACCACGAATACAACCACTACTACACCGGCAACGGATGTAAAACCCGTACCTCCTGAAAAAGTAAAACCGACCGCTCCAAAGGAGATTGCTGCGACCCAAGGTTCTTTTTCGGATAAGGTAGTACTGACCTGGGCATCCGTTCAGCACGCAATTGGATACGAGATCCATAGAAAAGGACCGGGAGATTCCTCTTTTTCTAAGGTCGGACTTTCTCAGACCAACGGATTTACGGATGATGGGATCCAAAAGGATATCGCTTACTCTTATAAAATTGCGACCTTAACAGACAATGATTCTTCCGATCTATCGGATGGAGAAGCGATCGGCTATGCAAAAACCGAAGAAGCAAAGGCTCCGCCTAAGGTTGTGGGAGTCCAAGCAAGCCAAGGACAATATCCGAATAAGATCGATCTATCTTGGGAACCCATCAGCGGAGTTTCCGATTACTATGTATACAAGTGGAACTCCAATCAGAAAAAATATCTCTCCGTTGGTAGAGTAAAAAATACCAACTACACGGATAATGCTGCGGCTAGGAACGGAGCGACGGAGTTCTACGTAATCGCGGCGATCGGTAACGGTAAAACCGGGGATACTTCGGATGCTGTTTCCGGATTTACTATGAAAGCAGAAGCGAAACCTTCTAAACCTTTCGGGCTTACCGCTACGAAAGGACTTTATAATAGTAAAATAGAAGTACAATGGCAGAAGGTTTCCGGCGCTTCCAAATATCTAGTCTATCGTTACGATGTGACCGGATTATTCGGAGGAGGCGCTTGGTCCAAGGTAGGAGAAGAATCAAAAGAGGCATTCGTTGACGAAAAACTGAATGGCCAGTACGCATTCTACGCTGTGGCTGCTGTGAATAAGGACGGACTATCCGGTCCATTCTCAGACTATGCTTATGGATATATAGATCCAAATAAACACAGAGCGGCAAAACTTGCCTCACCGACAAATCTAAAGGGAGCACTCGATACCAAAACTGGAAAAATTTCCTTAAAATGGGATCCAGTCAAAGGAGCCAACGAATACTATGTGTATCGTAAAAAAAGAGGAGCTTCTTCTTGGGATTTTGTTTCCGGAACGAACGAAAAGACTACAAACTTTATTGCGGATATCCCCGAAAAGGAAATATTATATCTCTACTCCGTAACTTCCAAAACGGATCTGGGAGGAGAAAGTGATAAGGCGACTCCTGTCTCAGCGGTCCTTTCCCAAGCAAAACCTGCCAAGGTAATGCGTTCCTTCGGTGGAGATTCTAGTTTAGAAAAATTTAAAGGACCTTGGACTGCTATGTCTTGGGACGGTTCCAAGGGTGTGAACCAAGTCCTTTTGGAGATCGAAAGCCAAGACAATGTGAACTATGTTGTGAAGTTCAATAAGCAGAAAATTTTCGAAGGACGATATGTGGAAAATAGCCCGATCATCGACAAGGAAGGTAAGTTCCGAATTGAGATCGAGAACGCGGGGGACGCTCTACAGGTAACCTTAAAAGATAATGGGATCATCAATCAGAAAGCTACTTTGAATTTCTTGAAGGAGTAGTATAAGAAAAGCGACTGAACGAAACTTCCAATCCTTTTGTTGGAATTCCAACATGGGGATCGGTGAAAGATCTGCTTGATCTTTTGTGGATTTCGTGATAAGGCGATTTTTGTTGGAGTGCGAGTGTGCCACCGACCAGCCCCCACCCAAAAAAGGGTGGGGCACCCTCATTCCCCGTTGGAGTTCCAACAATTAAAACAGGTCTACTTCTTTCGCTAATACGAAAATATTACCGACTTCTTTCAATCTTTGAGTGAGTTCGGGAGAACTCAGTATCTTAGTGACTGCGTTTTCAGGAAGTTTTTGCATTTCCTTAAAACGTTCCTGGTAATCTTGGATCCAGATCTTTTTGCAGAATAAATTAGCTTGGAAATAATACACTTGGTGGGTAATCAGGAAGTTTAAGGAATCGATATCTTCTAATGCTTCCGCAGTGATGATCGCTTCTCTGTTGTCGGAAAGTCTTCTGCAATAATCTATAAATGCAAGGTTGTCCAGGAACTTGGTCAAATCCTGATCGGCTTTGAACTTGAAACTGATCGGATCCAGTTTGAACTCTTTGATCATCTCTCCCAGATCCAAAACCACCTGGTGACTTTGGCTTTTTACTCCGAAGTCGTCAGCGGCAAAACTGATCCCGAAATTCCAGAACCTTCTACAAACGGATTTGAGAGTCGCCTCTCCTTCCTCGTATGGTTTTTCGATCAGCTCCATACGCACATTTTGCGGATTCAGGTTTTGTTTCAGAAGTAATTCATGAAAGCGAGTAACCTTCTCGTCCGTGTCAAAGGTATCGATTAGGGTCTGTGGAGAAATATTAAATTTTAGAAGCCCAGGCGAACCGTTACAAGACATGATCAACTTTTCTAAGATCAGAAGTTCTATCCTGTTTAAATCCTGGTCATGAGGAATGTCTCGGATCAGATCCGCATAACCTGCGTATGCCTCTCCGCCGACGAAAACTTCTCCACCTTTCATAGAGAACGTATGGTCCCTATGGTTATAATGGATGATCGGCTGGATGACTGCGTCCGCACGTTCGCTTGCGAAATAATCGTTTACACGATTCAGATAAGTCCAACTCCAACGAACCAGATTATCCTTCAGATTTTTTTGAGAAGAAGTCTCCAATTCTCTAAAGATCTCTTCCACATAGGAAATAAAATTACATTGGGTTCTTCCGATCCCGAAATCAAAATTAAGAGTTCCGGTCCGGATTGCATGATCATGGAATCTTCCCATGGCAGCATCAAAATTAGCAAGGCTGATCGGGCCGGAATTATCCAGAGGCGCTACACCGATCAGTAAATTCTTTTTATCACCATAGGCATAATAACGAAATAGCTCACGATGAGAAGGTTCTATGTCAGCGATCCTCTGAGGGATCAGTTGTATGAATTCTACTAAGGAAACTGTGGAAATATTTTGAAATCTAAGGAGGAAGATTGGCTTTCCTCGATTTTCATTGATGAATACTGTCTTAAACTGTTCCAGATCCCCCATATCGAAGGATCTTAGTTTTAAGTTATAAGCATCGGTCATTTCGTTTGCGACATTAATCGGCATAGGATGGGCTTACATACTCGCAAGCCCGTGGACTGGATTTTAAACGACTGTTGTTTTATGTAAAGCGGAAACGTAAACTATCGTTCGAGATTCGATCCACACCTAGCTCGGACAATTTTTTTTGTCCTGGTCCGGGGTTTATTAATGTAACATCTCCTTCTAGAATTACTTTCTTATCAAACAAAATATCCCCTTCCACTTTCAAGGAGGTGCAGCGCACTAAAGAAGGAATGGCTTGCATTCGATCGGTAAAATCTCTCACTTTCTTATAATACGTTTCATCCAAGGAGATGACCAACTCTCCTAAACCGGCCTTCTTTCTTTCTTCCGACATAGTAACTGAGTAATCAGGATTTAAAGAATAGGCATCAGAACGTCTGACTAGATAATCCTCACATTTTTTCACGGGAGCAAAACGGTCCCTGGGAATGATAAGACCCTTTGTGTTGGAAAAATTTTGGATGGCGGATCCCATCGCAGTCTCCAGCTGTAGGACCTCCCTCCCTTCTACCTTTTTAGGATTCACGATCAATGATAGTTTGAAGGATCCTTCGAGTAATTTTTCTTTCAATACATCCAATCGGATCCATAAATTATTAGTGGAGAATGTTCTAAATTTTCCCAAACCCTCGAACTCATGCATATAATCGGAGGGCACCTGAGCAGTTTCCAATAATTGTAAGTTCTTTTTTTCTCCGCCGACTACCCTTCTGAAAATCGCTCCCCCTTTTTTATCTGCGAGAGTTTTAGGAGTCATTTCCATACAGAAATCCAGATTTTCTTTCAGAATGTATTCTAGTATTCCAGGATGAACGGTTGCGCCTAAATTATCCCCGTTAGAAACGAATGCCACTCTGTAACCATTTTCTAAAAGTCGATCCAATAATCCTGTTTCTAATAGTGTGAACCAGATATCTCCGTGGCCCGGAGGACACCATTCTTCGGAATTTTTGGAAATTTCCAAAGGTTTCAGTTCCGGGACGACTAATCTAGGCACCTTATGTTGTAAGAAGCTCGTCGGATAGTTTTGGGAGAATTTGATCTTTTTAAGTTCTTCCTGGCTTTCTTTCTGGGTGCTGAAACTATCCATCAGGATCAGAGGGATTTCGAGATTGTATTTTTGTCGGATGTACTCGATTTGTTTGCAGACAACTTCCAAGAAGCTCATCCCATCCTTGATCTCTATCAAGGATTTTGGTCCGGAAAGCCCCATGCTAGTTCCAAGACCTCCGTTCAATTTGATGACCACTAATTCTTTTAAAAATTTAGGATCTCCTGAATATTCGGATTCGATCTTCTCTAAGGAGATCTCGTCTTTGTTCGGGTCCAGGTCCCCTACTTCTTCCCATTTTACGATCCCGGTTTCTCCATTTCTGACTTCTTGGATCTTGGCTATAAAATCGGAAATGAACTCTTCGGAGAGTCCCTCTCTCAACATTTTTTCCCTAACTAATTTTTCGGATTCTGCAATCATCGGATCCATTTTATAATTCCTTTCGCATCGTACATCTCGTCGAACTCACCCAATTCAATCGTATATTTTTCTTCCTCGGAAGAAGGATCGTAAATCAGTTTTAATTTTATTTCTCTTCCGCTATCGTCTTTTCTTACCGGCTTCTCGTTCTGTTCCATATACAAAGGAAGGAACACGGAATAAGAATATATATATACAGATTTTTTGGAGTTTTTCCTATAATACAAAACGCCTTTTCCCGCAAGGTCCCTTTTTAAAATTTTCGTATAAGGGACGGGAAATGTTCTATTCCAAACGGCAAGAAGTGTCTTGTCCATCTCGGAATATTTAGGCACCGCCGAAGACAAATTGGTTACGGAAAAAAGAAAAATACAAAGTGCCGGGAGACTAAAGACAACTTTCATAAACTTACAGACAGATTAAGAATCAGGAAGTATTCTTCAAGTATTTACTTAAAAAAGAAAGGACCGCTAGCTATAACATTCTCCGCTACTTTTATAAGAAGAACCCCGGACCTATTTAACGGATTCCTTATATTTAGAATAGGTCTCGTTATCCGAATCGAACACTATATCCGCAGTCGCACATATCACGCCACCCAAGGAGACAATTCTGATATTCAGTAAAAATTCCTGGTCACGAAAAACAAGCTGCCCTAAGGCAAGATATTCCGCTCCCGAAAGTTTCCCGATAGATACGATTTGATCATTGAGAACGAGACCGCTTGCCTGAAAATCCTGTTCTCCAATGACTCGGTTTAATCTATCTCTTTCCAATAATAGGAATGTTTTAGGATCGAATAATTCTTTTCCGAGTCTATCCGTGACGAGTTTCCCTAATTGGGAATTGGTTCCGTCTTCGTTTACTATATGCAAGATAGCAAGCCTTGCCGGAAGTTTGCCTCCTTGCGCTTTGAGAGAAGTCAAAAATTGGTATCTGAGCTCTGAAGCGATACTTGCCACTCCCGCATTCGGATCCTTCGCCTTCTTTTTAACTTCACCGGACGAAACACAAGAACCTAAAATGAATATAGATGCCAATAGGAAGATCCGAATTTTCATTTTCCCGCCTAAATTAAAAATATTTAACTAATGTGACTTGGTTTCCGGTGCTATTAAATTTCACCAGATCGAATGTGGCTAAAGTAAGTGTGAGTCCTCGCCCATGAGTGATCCCTTCGGAGTTCAATTTTTCCATACTACTTTTCTGGAGCCTAGCATGGTTAAATCCTTTTCCCTCGTCGGTGATCCGTACACCGATCCTATCTCTGGAAAGTGAATATTCCACTTTTACTTTTTTGGACTTATAATAAGGGTCCTTCTGCCTTTCCTGAACGAACCTGAAATAATTTCCTTCCGACATTGCCCTGGTTTTTTCCTCAAAGCTGATGTTTAGATTTCCATGTTCTATCGCATTGATGATCATTTCCCTCAGGCAATTTCTCATCGCAGTAATCGTGCCCGGATCCACGAATCTATACAAGTTTGTCGTCATTCTTTGGCTTAAGAGTTCCGCATTTTGCAGATAATTATTCGCAGAGTAAACAGTCTTCTCGTCGTCCACGTACCTAGACATCAAGTCTTGGTCCGGTTCGTAGGCTCTTCCTAAAATTTCCCTTTGGCCCTCGTATTCCAAGATTTGGAATTGGACCTGTAACTCTTTCGGTTCTCGTAAATATTTCTGTAGGAATTCCCCTAAAAATCTGACAGGTTTTCCTTCGGAAGCGAGTTCTTCTAGTTTTTCTAATACGTATAATTTTTTATAGGCATCCTGTAATTCTCCCGCCTTATAGATCAGCTCCATAAAGTTTTTGCCGATCACTTCCTGAGGTTTGAATCCTATATGTTTAGATACGGATTTATTTGCGGCTAGAATATTCCAGTTTTGGTCTAAAGAGAATAAAAAGTCCTCTTCGACTTCGAATAAACTTCTGTATTTTGCTTCAGACTCTTCCGCATAGTTACGGATCTTTCCCAATTCTTCCACTCTTTGTTTCAGTTGATCGGACAATCCCTTGATCCTATCCGCTAATCCCAAGGACAAAAGAGTCACTTCCATCACGGAGCCGACCTGTATCCCCCATAAAGTGAAAAAGTTATTCGGTAAAATCCCGAAAGATTTTAACCCGAATAAAAAACTAAAAAATAGGAAAGAAGACCAGGCATATAGGAAATATTTCGCCTCTCTTCTTCCTGCGACTAAACATTGTATCCCGTTGGAGATCAAAAATCCTAATGTAAAGAACATTAGTACTAAGCTGCTCATAATCGCAGTCCTGTATTCCCAAATGAATAAAGTGGAAACCATCCCGCCGAAACTAAGTGCAAAAAGTAAATAATACAGTTTAGAAGTTTTAGGAGTGTATTCAGGAGCATTCAAGAAGGATCTGCTAAATGCACCTGCAGTTAAGATCACTGTAAAAATGGAAAACGGTAGGCTGTAATTTGCCCATAGAACGGAACTTCTCCATAAATATTGGAAAGAAAGACCGTTTAACGTAAACTGGAAGAGTACATAAGTTAATATATAAATAACGTAATATAAATAACTTCTATCTTTGGTGGAAAATAGCAAAAATAGATTGTATACCACCATGATCATCATAGAGCCGTAATACAAGCCGAGCGCAAGTTGTTCCGTAAAACTATGTTCTATAAATTCATTTTTGGAAAACGCCAGAAAAGGTAGTAGAATCGAACTGGAACTTGCTATCCGAAAATAGATCTCTCTTTTAGAACCCGGCTCATCCGAAAAAGGATAGGCGAAATTCCGATGTTCGATCGGTCGAGTGCCGAATTCCCTAAGATCTCCCGAATGATTGACCGCAGAATCGGAAACTCTTCCCACAAACAGATCCACGTAATCTAACAGCGCATAATCTATCTCTAAGATCCAATCTAAAGGCTTGTTAGTCTGGTTTTCCGTTTTGAGACGCACCCAAATCGCAGATTTAGAATATCCTAAACTATTTTGTGTGACCTTTTCCGACCCACCTTGGTCGAAAATTTTTAACACTTCTTTGAAGGACTTTTTACCTGTTGTATCTTGGTAAACGGAAAGATAAGGAAGAAGAGAAACGCCGTCCATCCTCTCTTCCAAGTAGAAGCGGTCTTTTTTTTCGTAGACCGGACCTTCTCCCCAAATCGGAAAAGAGAAGAAGATCGCCAAAAGAAAACTTGATAGGATTAAAGATCGATTCCTGATTTCCTTTCGCATGGGCTACAAATCGTATGTAAGATCTAAAAAAAAGCGCCTAAAAATTTTAGTATTTTATCAAAAATCTGTTTGGACACTATGAACGTCCCTATGCTACTTCCGATCTGAGGGAGCATAAATACTAGAAAGATACGAGTCACCTTATTCTTCCAATATCCGCTGAAAGTTTCGGTGTCTTCTCCCAATCTTTCGAAATCCTCGACCAACGGTTTTCTAAACCATGACTCGGACAATGCAGCAACCCAACCCGGTTTGATGATCGGATTGAAGTTCCCGATAGGAGCCGCGATAAATGCAAGAAGAATGGAGACTGGATGTGCAAGTGCGATGATTGCACCGATTGCAGCAAGTGATCCTTTGACTAAGATCCATCTTATTAAAAATTCCTGACCTTCTTCTTTTCCACCGAACCAATAGAGCGCAGTAAAAGCAGAGATGATAATAGCGGGAAATAATAAAGGACGGACTCTGTCCCAAAAACCTTTAGTCGGCTGGATATCCAAATGATCGATATCCTTATCTTCTAAGATATGTTTTACGATACCTTCTAAATGTCCGGCGCCGACTACCGCAAAAATTTTCTTACCTACCGCGGCTTGTTGTCTGATCCTTTGTGCCAAATATGCGTCTCTTTCGTCTATGATCACATTTTTGACGGAGTGGTATCTGGAAGGAAGTTGAGAAAATAGATCCTTGAGAACATCGTCCGATTTCATCTCTTCTATTTTTTCGGGAGAGACCTCTTCTTTAACGATAAGAGAGCTCACCAAAGCGGAAAATAACATCATTCTACTCCAGAATCCCACATTCCACCAGGCCCTCTTAAGAGTGATGGAAATCTCTCGATCTACCGGTACGATCTTAGCATGGATCTTATTTCCTTCTTCGATCGCTTTTCTCATTTCGTCCCCGGGACGAATATTTCCGTAACCTAGTTTTTTCTGGAAAGAAGAAAGGATGAGACTGGAAAGAAGAAGCCACATCTTTCTTTCCTTGAATACTTTGAAAATATCCAATTTTTTCCAGTGATCCTGGTCCTGAACGGACCTCATTCTGGATGCACAAAGTTCCACGCAGACGGTGTCCGGTTTTTCTTCTTGGATGATCCTGGAAACTTCATCTATACTTTTTTGGCTAATATGGGCTGTTCCCAAAATAGTGATCTGGGAACCGTTTAATTCCAAGGTGCGGATCGGTTCTGAGGAGGCGATTGTTTGCAAGAGGTATGATTTCCTTTCTGTACATACAGTTTCCTTTACGCAAGGAGGATATGAAACTCTATTTTTCCGAAAAGAGGGGGAATTCCCACAGGATTTTTGGAAGGTTCAATCGTCACATAATTCGATTCCGTCCCCGTCAAATTTCTAGGAAAAATGATTTGAAGGAACTAGGATGATCCTAAAATACTACCCGGTTATTACTGATAGAAAGTATGCTAAATAAAGACGTAAAAATTATAAACGTCGGGATCGCGGATATCCAAGGAGGCCAATCCCCTTCCGTGATCCGCACCACATTAGGTTCCTGTATCGGAGTGGTTTTTTACTCTCCGGAGAAAAAGGTAGGCGCTATGGCCCATATCATGCTGGCCAAAGACCCTTCCGGAAAAGATTCCTCCAAAAATCCCCATAAATACGCCGAAACCGCTCTTCCGGAATTGGTAAAAAGAATGACTGAGTTAGGCTGTAATAAGGGCGAATATTTCGCTCGTCTATTCGGCGGAGCTTCCATGTTCAAAGGAATGAACTCAAGCTTCCTACAGAACATTGGGGATCTAAACGTAAGCGTCGCAAAAGAATTTTTAGATAAAGAAAAAATAACGTTACTAGTAGAAGATGTCGGAGGCCATGAAGGTCGAACGATCAGTCTCTATTTGGATGATGGCAGGATCCTTTTAAAGAAGGGCGGATTCGAAAAGTACCTTTATAAGGTCAGGTAGCGGAATGAAAGAAAAGATAGATCAACTTTTTGAAAACGAGGCCCAGCTCCCTAAGATCTCCTCCGTAGTAAGTAAAGTTATGGAGATGGTGGGAAATCCGGATGTTGTCATTGCAGACCTAGCCAAGGAAATTTCCAAAGATCCCGGACTTACCGCTGCAGTGATCAAACTTTCCAATTCCGCATACTTTCGTCCCGCTAAACCTGTAAAAACGGTACAAGAGTCCCTAATGACACTTGGGACCAAAACTGTAAAAGAGATTATTCTACTGAACGAGACCAAAGGTATTCTTAAAAAAGAACTGAAAGGTTACCAAGTAGATGGAGAAGCGAACTGGCTCCATTCTCTGATCGTAGCGGAACTTGCTAAAAGAATCGCAGTCCAGAAAAAACTAAAAGTGGATAAGGACGTTGTATTTACCGCCGGGCTTCTTCATAATATAGGGAAAGTTATACTCGCCGATTTTTTTCCAACTGTGCTTATGCAATTCAGAACGGAATTACAAAATTATGAAGGACCCTATACCGATCTGGAAGCTAAGTTTTTCGGATACACCCACCAAGAGACAGGTGCAAAACTTCTGGAAAAATGGAACTTCCCTCAGGAATTGATAGAAGTAGCTAGATATTATACTGAACCTGAAAAGGCGACACAGTTCCCTGAACTAGTTTCCATTATACATATCGCGAATTGTATCGTGATCCTAGGTGGAATGGGAATTGACATAGGCGGTTTGAAAATTCCACTCTCTTCTAAAGCCTTACAAGTCGTAGGTGTTACAGAGGGAGATCTGCAAATGTACTACACTCTTTTACCGGAGATGGCAAAACATATCGAAGAGTTGATCTCGGTTTGAAAAACATCGCCCTGATCGGCCCTAGAGGTGTCGGAAAATCCAAAATCTCCCGTAAACTTTCCAAACTCACAGGCAAACCGGTCATCTCCACAGACATGATAGCTGTTTACCTAACAGGCGGTGTATCCATTCCGGATTTCGTAAAATCACATTCCGGAAATTGGAAACCTTTCCGTGACCTAGAATTCCAGATCCTAAAACAAGTATCAGGATCGCAAAATCTGATCTTGGATTGTGGAGGTGGGATCTTATTCGACCAAGACGATTCCGGCAAAGAGATTGTAAGCGAAAGAAAGACCAATCTTCTAAAAGAAACCGCATTTGTGATCTCTCTATCCCGAAAATCCGAGTACTTAGTGGAGAAAATCCAGAACGATCCTACCCGTCCTCCTTTAAGTTCCGTTCTATCTTATAAAACGATTTTAGAATCCAGACTACCACAATATAGAGCTCATTCGGATATCCAGATTGCCTTAGATGACCGCAGCACGGAAGAAGTTTGCGAAGAAATCCTACGCAGATCCGGATGGACTTAGTACAAAAAGGGCGATCTGCCCTTTCCTTAAACGTCCAAATTTATAAGATACGATCAAAATCATAAGAGCCTGTCCCCAAAGTGTCGAGGCTCTTGAAGCCTGCGGCTTGGAAATGGATCGATAGCCTTTAGTTTTGAAGCGGACTATAAATATCTTTACGACTTTCTAATGGAATTAGAATCTTCGTTATAGCCGGGACGAAAAAAATCCTTCTAAAAGACGAATGCCCGGGTTGTTGGAATTCCAACAACCCGGGGAATTGGACTCTTAGAACGTCCGGATACAAAAAATATAAAAATGATACAGTTAGCACTAGAGGTCCGAGATGATAGAAACGGAGGTCCCGAAGAAGAATAAATCTTCCTTCGAGAAACTAGTAAAGGTAATTCGGCAAAGAAATTATAAGAAGGCAACCGAATACACTTACCTAAGATATAATTTAGACTTTCTTTTGTTTGCGGATAAACCCGCTGAAAAAGTAGTCACAAAGGATATCGAAAAGTACATAGAATATTTAAGGAAGAAGAAGGTTTCCTCTTCCACTATTCAGATCAATATCAGTTCTTTAAAAATGTTTTTTGAAGAAGTTCTGGATATGAACGTATTCGAAGATTTCAGAAGACCTGCGAGAGAGTATAAAACTCCCAAGGTCCTAAACCAAAAAGAGATCACGCTTCTTTTAGAAACGGCATCGGAGTCTCCTAGATCACATCTTCTCTGCGCATTAGCCTATTTTGGAGGCTTACGAGTGGGAGAGATTATTCGTTTAAAATGGGGGCAATTCGATCTTTCTAAAAAGACGATCAAAGTAGATTCTCCTATCCCTACTCAAAACAGAACGGTTGTAATGGACGGAGAATTACAAAAGATCTTGAAAAAATTCGAAAAGGAAGTTGGGACAGAAAAAAGTTCTTATTTATTCCCTGGAAAATACCAAGGTACACATTTGACGTCCAGGAACGTAGAACGTTTAGTAGGCGATCTGGCAAAGTCCGCCGGGATCAAAAATCAAGTTACCTTATTCACTCTCAGGCATAGCAGGGCCATCCACCAATTGGCGGAAGGGAAAAGTTTAGAGGATATCAGAGAGTTTTTAGGTCATAAAAGTCTTGCAACTACGGAAAGTTATCTTCCTATCCGCAAGAACTTAAGACCTCAGGTGAGACAAAAACATATCCAAGACGCTCTAAAAGAAATTAAGAAGAAATACAGATACTGACACCTATCCGGCCGGAGCGCCGGAACTTCTTCTTTTTTGAATATTCTTTTTTCTTGATAAAAGTTCCTGGATCTTTGCATGTACTTCGCTAGTCAGGCCCATTTTAGTAAAGATCAAAGATGCCAAAACGAACAGACCTCCCACCACAGGCCCGAATAGGACCGTAATTCTCCAACCTAATTCGGAGTTCTGTGTTTGCGCTCCTGCTTGGTATCCAATCGCTTCCAAGAGAAATCCTAAAAATGCAAACCCTAGGGCTCTGATGACCTTCGTCGCCATCTTCCAAAATCCGAAATAGGCCCCCTCTCTTTTTTCTCCCGTTAGAAGTTCGTCATAATCGACTACATCCGCCACCAAAGAATCGAAAAGAAGAATGGACCCTGCAAATAGCCCGCCAAAAAACGCAGCAATCAAAGGAGCCTCATAAGATCCCTGAGGCAAGATAGGGTACAAGACGATTGTCAAAATGCCTAGAAAAAAACTCCCCCAGAACGCAGGTCTTTTTTTACCGAATTTTTTTGCTAAGTATACCCAAAGAGGAATTGAGATCGTAAGAAAAAATACAAAAGGAAGAAGGATACGTATCACCACCTGAGAGTCCTCGAGCAGCAATCTTTCCTTATAATACAAAAGTCCCAAGGAAGAATTTAAAGTCCTGGCAGCCGTCGCCACGATAAACGCCAAAAGAAGAGGTAAAAAATAACGATTTTTTAATATAAAGACCGCCGATCGGAAGAAAGATAGAATATTTTCTCCGATGGAAATTTTCTGAGTAACGGTTCTTTGGTACGGAAAATCTCTCCCTTTGGTGAAAAAATAGGATAAATAAGATACAAAACATAATAACACCCAGATAGTCGCAGAAGAATAACTTCTGGAACTAAATCCATTCTTTCCGTAAGCGACCCAAATTGCAGGAAGTAGCAATCCGGATAAAAGGCCTAGATTCGCAAAAAACAATCTCCAACCGAAGATCTGATTCCTTTCTCCGGGGGTAAAACTCATCTCTCCCCCTAAACTGATATGAGGGACTGCGATCATGGTCATGAACGTATTCGTAAAAAAGTAAACGATTACCAAATACAAAAACTTAAGACCTTGAGTTTCTAACTCGGGAGGAGTGAAAAGAAAGGTAGCGCCTAATCCGAGTAAAAATCCTCCTACTAGAATATAAGGACGTCGTCTTCCGTTTACAAAACCGGTTCGATCGGAGATATATCCCATAATAGGATCACTGATCGCATCCCATAAAATTGCGATAAGCATTGCCAAACCGAAAAGAGAAGGTTTTAATCCTACGGTGGAAACATAAAAATCCAGAAGATAGATCTGGGCCATAGTTTCCACCGCGGTAATACCTACTTCTGCGGAAGCATAACCTGCCATTCTAGAATGTGATAAGGTTTGATTTTTCATAAAATAGGGAGTTCTTCCTAGCGTTACTCTAAGAGTTCTTTTATCTCAATTGATAAAAGTTTTCCAAGTACCGATCAATTTACCGGAACGTAACAAATGGATCTCTCCCATTTCCGCCATTACCTTTTCACTTTGAGTAGGCCTAAAAAATACATGATCGTCGGGGTCTAAAGAAGTCGCCCGGGATCCGGTTAAAATACTTTGGTTGGTGCTTGAACCGAATAAGGAATTATCCTCGAGTCCTTTAGGAGATTCTTTTTTAGCGGAGAAGGCTCCTCCATAAATGAAGTAGGTCACTTCTTGGTTCGGATTCCAGATCGGGAATAGAAAAGACAAAGATTCTAAGAAAGGGATTTTGGTTCCTTCTAACTTTTTCAGAACCGGAGTTGCTATATACACGGCAGGGCTATGTTCTTCTAAACTTTCCACATCGAAATCGGTAGGTTTTACCAAAGCGGAACCTAAGGATACATCGTTGACTACTCCAGGATTTTTTTGGTAAAAGCGGTAGGTTTTACTCCCTCCCCCATTAAATACCAATTCTTTTCGGTACAAAGCCGGGAACTTTTCTTTTCCTAATTTTATAAAATCGGAATATATCTCTAAGGAATTTTTAAGGGACTTTTCCATAGCCGAGGTCTTATTTTCGAAGATGACCGGAACGGAAGCTACATGAGGTTCATAACCCATATAACCGGAAAGCTCTACGTTCTTAGGATTTTTTTGGAGGAGCTCTAACGCTGCAAAAGAATCTTCCGGTTTCGCAAATCCCCCTCTATGCAAACCTATATCGATCTCTAAACTAAGTTTTAAATTTAGATCCTTCTTCTTTGCAAAATCTAAATATTGTTCCACTCGATAGGAAGTATCCACCAGCCATTGTACATTTTGAAAATGTTCTTTTTTCGTTTTGGAATATATTTCCGCCAAAGCGGCGATCGGCATCGGTTTTCCCAAAAGAATATCAAATTTTTGGAATTCAGGATCATTTAATAACATGATGATATCGCCGGAATGGAAAACCATCAGTCGTTTGGAACCTGTGGCATTGACGATATATTTAAGTAGATCTATAGAAGGGAGAGATTTTACGACGATTCTGTAAGATAGAGGGGGTTTGATTTTTTCTTTCAGAAGTTTTAGATTGGAATCCAAACGATCCAAATCGAGTAATACGATCGGTTTTCCGGGTCCATTTTCTTTGAGCTCTGTGTTTAGGTCCTTAAAATAAGAAGTATAAGCGGCTCCGTTGTCTTTCGGTTTTATAAAAACGATCAGCAAAAGAATAACTGCAAATATCCAAAGTAGTCCTTGATTAGACCCTTTTCTATACATCCTAGATCCTCCTTTGAAAAACCAGGTTGGACTTTAAGATGTTAGACTAATCCGGCAAACGGAATTTAGGGAGAGAGAGATTAAATCGAACCGCAATCATTCGGATCAATATCACAAGTAAGGCGGAAACTGTAGTGTTTAAACTTCCGTTCACTTCATATCTATCTAATACGATATATAAGATTGCTCCTGCCAAACATGCAGTCGCATAAATTTCTTTTCGGAAGATCATGGGAACTTCGTTAATAAGAGTGTCTCGGATTACTCCTCCGAACACTGCGGATATCATTCCCAAGATGGCGGCGGCAAAAGGATTTACTCCGCTGAGTAAAGAGATCCTAGTTCCGATCACCGTGTAGATCCCGATCCCGACAGTATCGAAAAAGAAAATCCCGGTTTTCATCCGGATCAAAAATTTAGGAAATACGAACGTGATCGCAAAACCTGCAAATATCGCCCAAAGAACATTCGAATCGGAAACCCAAGAAACAGGATAATTTCCTAAAGTAATATCTCTTAGTGTCCCGCCGCCGATTGCAGTGATAAATCCCGTGAAAAATACGCTGAACGCATCCGCATGGTAGGTCCTTTTTTCCGCAGCGGCCAAGGCTCCGGACACCGCAAATACGGTGACCCCGGCCAAATTGAAAAAATAAAAAAGGTCCACATTAACCCTTTTTGTAGACCGTTTGTTTTTTCTTACCTTTATTCATGAGAGAAGGACTGAGTAACGCGTTCAAACCGGGTAGAAAACTTCCGACCTTCGCCAAAAATCCTCTGGAACCTGGGATCAAGACTTCCATAGGTTTATTAGGAATTACTTTATTAAAAATAATATCGGTTACTTCTTCCGTTTTGAGATATCTGTTTCCGGAAAATGTCATAGAAGCTTCTTCATAATCTTTTTGCAGATCAAGCATCGGTGTTTGGATCGCATCGGGACATACAACACTGACGAATACTTTTTTGGGTCTTAATTCTTGGGCTACCGCTAAGGAGAACCCTCTGACTGCAAACTTAGAAGTGGAATAAAGAGATATTCCTGGGATCGGGGCCACACCCGCTAAAGATGCAATATTTATAATATGCCCTCCGCCTTGTGCGATCATTCGGATAGAAGCTTCCCTAGTTCCGTACATCAGGCCTTTGGCGTTGATATCGATATGCCTGTCTATATCCTTAGGACTTACATTTTCTATATAACCGGGAAGAAGATATCCTGCCACATTCATTAAAATGTCGAGTTTTCCCCATTTTTTATAAGCAAGATCCATGACCTTCTTCCAATCGGAAGGAGAAGTCACATCCAATTTTGCGGTTAAAACCCTGTTCTTATCAAACTTTTGTTTAGACACGAAATCTTTTAGGGCCTTTTCGTTCAGATTTGTGATAAGGATATTATGACCTAAGGAATAGGCCTTCTCCGCAAGATTTTTTCCTAAACCGCCGTTTGCACCGGTGATGAGTATATTCATGTATATTTCCTAACGGATAACTATATTACCGAATTCTAATTGTCCGAATGAGAAGGTTGGACTAGTTCCGGGGAAAAGCCAGAAACCGCTCATTTCTGAAGAAGGCATAACATTATAAAATTCCGGATTTCGCAAAGAAGGACCCGCAATCTCTTTTTCCAGTACCATGGAGATATATTGATCAAGGCCTATCTCCAATGTGTTTCCATTTAAGATCACTTCCATGCCTGTGTTTTTTGCATATTTTCGCACGCCAGGGATCCTAGACTTAAGCGGGTTATAGTTGTCTGCGCTCACTCCATTTTCGCTCGTCACAAAAATTCCTTCCGGAGTATTTGCTACCAAACTATGATTTCCGTAGGTATGACCGGGGGTTCGGATCAAAGCCACTCCCCCACCTAATTCGGTATCAGTATCCAATAAAACAACCCGATCCATGGAAATACCGCCGGATCCATTCGGACAGTACCAATCGGATTGAGGAGGAAGCAGTCCTTGGATAGAATTCCATTCTTCTTTCATTACTAAAAGTTTTGCATTCGGGAAATATCCTCGCTGACCGTTCGCTCCTAACCATTTACGCAGATCCTGGGTATGTAAATGATCGAAAGAAATATAATCCACTTTCTCCGGAGGAAGTCCTACTTGTTTCAGACATTGTTCGACAGTATTCAAAGTAGGAGCCATGATCTTTCTACCAAGGTTCTGAAAAGGGCCGAAACTTTGGGAAAGTCTTTTGAAAAACGGAGTTTCTGCGTTCGCATCCACATCGGATGGAGAGAATAAAAGGGTCTTAATCCCCTCCGAAGTTTTGTATTGAATGATGAATAATCGATTGATGATATGCAAAAACGGCGTGGGTAAACTAAAAGCGTTCAACAAAGCATACTTAGTTGGATAAGGTACACGCACCAGATCAAAGGATTTGTAATATACGACTTGTGGTCCCGACAAAAACCTATCCCTAAACCTTCTGGCTCTTCTACGGACGTCTTCCAAACGATCCACAGGGGCCGGAAGATCACGAGAACCTAGAAAATCTTTGATAGGTTTGAGACTGGAGTCTTTTTTGGGGGACGGTTTTTTGACCGATTTGGAAACGTTTACCTTTGCCATAAGTTTATCCCTTCACACATTTTTATAGTCCGCCCCAAAACTTAGGTCATTGTTAAATATCCGGTCCCGGGCTCGAGGACCTGGGCCTTTTGGACCGGATCCTTATATTCCCATTCTTAAAAATTCAAACGGGAGTATCTTAAAAAACCTTCTTTAAAAAAATTTAAAATGGTTTGTATAATGCCAAATATGCGGAGAATGTACCAAGCACGGGTAGACCGAACCAAAGTATTTTTGCGAACTCAGGTTTTTTATAATACGCAGTCAATAATCCGCCGAAGAAAAGCCAAATCAGGGCCTTGGCGATAATCCAACCTTGAAAGCTTGTCAAAAGTCCTATTCTTTCCAGCATTCCAATACCTCCGATCAATATAAAGGTCATGCCTATTCCATGAGCGGAAGCGATCAGTTTTTTAGGAGCGTTCTCTTTTGTACCCCCACTTATTACGTGAAGTGCCAGACCACCGTACGCGGAGAATAAGAATAGAATACCGAGGATATGAATGAGCTTGTACACCGGATAAGAAATCATAGGTGCCTATTCTTAAAAGCCTCCGGTCCTATGGAAAGCGAAAAACGATCTTCTACTTTTCCAAAAGATGTTGTACCCCGACCCAATTCCCAACAGGCGGAGATTCTATATATTCTTGGCAACGTTTTCTGTATAGGATCGCGACTATATCTTCCGGATAAACTTTTAAGGCCTGTTCGAAATTTTGGAGAGCTTCCTTAAAATTTCCTACTTTATACAAAATAATTCCACGAGAAATCAGGGGCAAAGTTGCATCTTTTAGTTTTCGGATATGTGGATCGTCAGACTCGTAAATTTCGTAGATGATGATCGCTTGGCTTTTTCCTTTGACCACGACCGAATCAACTTCTCGGATCGCAAGATCGTCGGCAATAGTAAGACTAGATAATGTATTTTGAGTGATCAGTATATCCGCCTTATACAAATTCGTAAGACTTTCCAAACGAGATGCAACGTTCACAGTGTCGCCAATTACGGTTGTGTCCAGTCTATGAGAAGATCCTACAGTCCCAAGCATCAGATTTCCCGTATTAATACCGATCCCGATCCTTACACCCTTTACATGTCCGTGTAAACCTTTCACTTCTTCTTCCAGTTCTCGGACCCTTCTTCTCATATCAATTGCCGCAAGAACCGCTCGATCCGCAGCAGATTTTCCTTCCCAATTGTTCTCCGAATGAATCACTCTTTCCGCAGAAAACAAGGCGAGGATCGCATCTCCCATAAATTTATCCACGAAACCCTCGTATTTTTGGATCAGAGGTTCCATCTTAGCCAGATAGCCGTTGATAAATCGGAAGTTTTCTTCGGGAGTCATCTTCTCGGAGATGGTAGTAAAAGAACGAATGTCCGTGAATAGGACGCTCATCTCTCTTAATGCGGAATCGCCCAGATTCACATCCACCGCGGAATCTTTTCCCAGTACACTCAAAAATTGCATCGGAACAAAACGGAAGAATGCATTCTTCTGTCTGGCCAGTTCCAGTTTTTGATGACTAAGTTCTATGTTCAATTCTTCGGATTGTTTGTACAGATCGATAAATCTGTTTGCAAGAATGGTGGTTAAGGAAATCACAAAAAGAAGATATGCAAACTGCGTGAATCGTATTCCGGATTGGAAAAACATGGAGTCCAATACATCGTAACCCGAAATGAATACGATGATGAACATGCTGATCGCCATAAGGGATGCGTCTTTTTTTCTAAGGTAAACCGCTTTTCCCATGAAGTACAATAGATAAATGAGAGAAGGTAGTATGGAGATCTGCCAAGCTCTCAAACTGATCATTAAGTATTGGAATGGAGCTAAAAAAGAAAAGAAGAAGATAATAAAACTCCATCCTGTAATGCCAAGTATCGCCTTATTCGGTAAAGTGGACCCGTAAAAATAATCGTGAAGAAAAAGTAAAAATAAAGGTGCAAGCAAGGACACCGAACCATATTCAATTCTTGTAATCCAAGTACTGTCCTGAATAAAATCGAAAATGATAGTGGATCTACTCAAAGAGTATACAGCCATGGAAATGGAGAAGATCCCGAAGTATAAGTTATATTTATCCGTTCTTCGTTTGGAAAAAATGAGAAGGTGATAAAGCCCGAAAAATATGTAGATCGTATTTAAACTTAAATTGATTAAGATCCCGATTTTCTTGGAAAAATCGTATTCAACGCCTAAAGTATAATCCCCATCCAGATAAAATCCGAGGTCCACATTCGTCGGAGTGAAGATGGGGGAAAGTACAGGATACTCTTCCTCAGAAAGATGAACCGCCGGCGCATCTCCTAACATGTGGAATACGAGTCTATTTTCTCCGGCTTGTAATAGACTGGAATCCACCTGCACGTCCAGATCTCTGAGAGTTTTTCGGATTTGCATTTTTCCGTTCGAGTCCAAATGGATCTCTTTTTGTAGAAGGTTACCGTTCAGATAAATTTCCCAATTCTCTCCTATAAAATTTAAGTACAATCGGATCGGATTTAAGAACACTTTCGCCTTAGGATCGAAACTAAGATTGAATTTTGTCTGGATGGTGAATTCCTGAACCTTGTCGGAGACGGGAGTTTTATAAATTTGGTTCAGAACGATCGGGAATTTTTCTATTTTTACATATCCAGGTTCTGTGGATTCGAAACCGGATTTGAATGAAGGTTTAAATCCTTGTACGGATTCCCATTCCAATCTTTTAAGATCCAAGTCTTTCCACCCTAGGATGGGCTCTTCTTCCTGAGAACCTAGAGAGAAAAAAGAGAATAAGAAAAAAGAAATAAAGACTAGAGTTCTAAAAGGTAAAGTGGGAATTTTTTGATTTTGCAGCATGCGTTATTCGACAGCAGTAATTGGATGAGAAAAACCGAGAGATTTCAAGTTTTTTAGCGGATTTTTTCCTTTTCCCGAAAATGTTTTCGGCAGAAACTATCCGGAAGGGAAAATAGGAGGAAAACTTTATGTCTGACTCATGGGAAGGCAAAAAATTGCCGGAAGTAAGTTTATCCAGCTCTACCGGAAACACCGTACATCTACCTAAAGACTCAGCCGGTTCTTGGACCTTGTTGTATTTTTATCCGAAAGACGACACTCCAGGATGTACTAAACAAGCCTGCTCTTACCGAGACAATTTGGAAAAGTTCACCCAAGCAGGGGCAAAGGTCTATGGGATCAGTTCCGATTCTTTGGACAGTCATAAACAATTTATTGACAAGTTCAATCTAAGCTTCCCTCTTCTGTCCGATCCGAAACAAAGTTTGAGCGGTCCCTTAGGAGTTTATGGAGACCAAGAATGGCAAGGCAGAGTGTTCAAGGGACTTTCTAGAGACAGCTTTTTGGTGGGACCTGACGGGACCATTCGCAAAGTATGGAGAAAAGTGGATCCCACTAAAACGGTCGCCGAAACTTTAGAGGCGATCTTAAAAGAGGCCGGTGCCTAAGGCGTGATCGTAAAATATATATTAGATACATACCAACCGCTTCTACATTTATTAAAGGTGGAAATGGAAGTCCACCCGGACAAACAGGAAACATTTCTCTGTATTCCGAACTGGTCCCCGGGTTCTTACAAGATCCGAGATTATTCCAAATCCATCCACCAAGTCCAATTTACACAGTCCAAACCGGGCTGGAGCCTAGAGCAAACAGACTTGGATACATGGAAAGTTTCTTCCAAGGGAGAAACATTCAAAATTTCTTATCTAGTCTACGGATTCGAACACACGGTTCGAACCAATTATTTCACTAGCGATTTTATTTTAGTCCACCCTCCCGCAACATTCTTATACCCGAAAGATCGGATCGATCTGGAACCGGAGCTGAGTTGGAGAACCCTAACTCCTTTTCGCTTTTGTTATACGGGATTAAAGAAGAAGGAAGGTTCCAAACAAACCTGGAAGGCAAAGAACTTTGATGAATTTTTCGATTGTCCTATCCTTCTTACAAACGAAAAGCAGCTCAGTTTTAGCGTAGAAGGATGCGAATTCGATCTAGTCATTCTAGGAGATATTGAAACAAAGAATAAGAAGAAGATCTCCAAGGATCTGGCAACCATTGTGGAAACCCAGATCAAACTGTTGGGCGGAACGGAAAATCAATATTATCTATTCGTTTTGGATATGAGCGATAATCAGTATGGAGGATTGGAACATCTAAATAGTAGCATCAACCAATTCGATCCGAATGGATGGTCCAGCCCCGATAATTACAGAACACTTTTAGAACTTTTATCTCATGAATATTTCCATCACTGGAATGTAAAAAGAATTCGTCCGATCGCGCTCGGCCCTTTCGATTACCAAAAACCGAATTTAACAAAAGAATTATGGATCGCGGAAGGTATCACTAGCTTCTTCGACGCCTACTTTCTACTTCTTTGCGGATCTTATTCCCCCCAGCAGTATCTGAACAAACTTTGGAAGGACATACGGGAGTTGGAGGAGTCTTTGGGTGAATCCTGGATGAGTTTGGAAGATTCCAGTTTTACCGCTTGGACTAAATATTATAATCGTCCTTTCGATCCGAATTTTTCGAATACCGGGATCTCTTATTATACGAAAGGCGCTATTTTATCCTTAAGCATACATATTTATATCCTGAAAGAGACCAAGGGTAAAAAATCACTAGTCGATATCATGATTGCTTTGAATAAGCAGTTCCATCAGGAGAAAAAAAGAGGATTTACCAAGGCTGAATTTTTCCAAACGGCGAAGAAGGTCACAGGTCTGGATCTTAAACTGGAATTCGATCCTTATATCGTGGAACCGAAGCGTATTCCTGTTGAAAAATATTTACATCTGATCGGGGTGGAAAGGACCGCTTCCAAACCTAAAATCGAATCCGGATTTAGGGTAAAAGAAGAAAGAGGAAGAATGATCGTAAGTAAGATCCTTCTTTCCAAATCCGTAAAAGAAACGGATATCAATCTAGGCGACGAATGGATCGCTTTGGATGATAAAAGGATTCTCCCAGGCAATTGGACAGAATTATTAAATCAATACCAGCCTGGTAAAAAAGCGAACCTTCTTCTTTCCAGAAGAGGGAAAATCTTAAAAAGAAAGATCAAATTCGATTCTTCCCCATCTGCAAACGAACTATGGATCGATGAAAAAGTGGAGGACTCTACCAAGGAATTGAGAGAGATCTTTTTGAACTTGGGAAAAGATCCGGCGACTTCGAAACCTTCTCCCAAAAAAACTAGATCGAGGTAATCCCTCCGTCCACAGTCCAGTTCGCACCGTTGATATAACCGGACTCGGAAGAAATTAAAAAAGTCACCACTCTAGCGATCTCTTCCGGAGAAGCGATCTTCTTAACGGGGGTCATCTCTATTATTTTTTTGCGATGATCGTCCACTTGATCTTCTTGGATGCCCATCTTGGTTTCCATATAACCGGGACTTACTGCGTTAGACGTAATTCCTTTTTCTCCCCATTCCGCAGCGATCGATTTCATAAAACCTATCATACCATGTTTGGAAGAGGAGTAGGCAACGGACAAGGCGCTTCCTTGCACGGACAATGAAGATGCGATATAAACGAATCTTCCGAATCCTTGGGCGCTAAAAATTGGAAGTAACGATTTTGTAATTTGAAAAGCGGAGCGAAGGTTAATGGAAAAGATCCTGTCCCATTCTTCCAAAGAAACTTGGGTGATTTTATGATAAGGACCGCCGTAACCCGCACAATGTATAAACCCACGGATAGAAGAAGAAGGTTCGGACTGCAAATTTTTACAGGCATTCTCCAGTTCGTCCGAAGAAGTTAGGTCCATTTTTTGGAATGTTTCGTATGAATGGAGTTTGTCAGGAGAAATTAGATCCCAATTTAGGATCGAATATCCGGAACTTCCTAATTCGGAAACGAGAGCGCGACCCAGGCCCCCACTTCCTCCAGTGATTAAAATTGTAAACATTTCCGAATCGACGTACAAGTGGGGAACGATTTCTCTGTTTGGTATGGAACATTCCTTTGAGAGGGTCAACAATATTCTGGAGGCCCTTCCCTATATTACGAAATACTCCGGGAAAACCGTGGTCATCAAATATGGCGGGGCTGCAATGGCTAAGGCCGATTTAAAGGAATCTTTCGCAAAAGATATCGTTCTTCTAAAATATGTAGGCATCCATCCGGTCATCGTACACGGAGGTGGGCCTGAAATAAACAGACTCTTAGATAGTCTGAATATTCCGACCGAGTTCGTTCATGGACATCGGGTCACAAATGAAGAGACCATGGACGTGGTAGAAATGGTCCTCACCGGAAAAGTAAATAAACAGATCGTTTCCATGATCAATAAAGAAGGTGGGAATGCAGTAGGACTTTCCGGAAAAGACGGAAATCTGGCAGTCGCTTCCAAGACTAAGATCGAAGTGGATGTAGAAGGAAAAAAATCGGAACTCGTGGATGTGGGTCTTGTCGGTAAGATCGACAAAATAGATCCGACTGTCGTTTTATCTCTGCAAGAAAAAGGTTTTATCCCGGTCATTTCTCCTGTTGCCGAATCGGGATCAGGAGATTCCTTAAATATCAACGCGGATACTTTTGCGGGAGAATTGGCAGGAGCTCTGAAAGCGGAAAAACTGATCCTACTTACGGATACCAGCGGGATCCTGATCGACGGAAAACTAGTAACCGGTTTAAACCGTGCCTTAGTAAAAGATTATATTCGAAAAGGAGATATCACCGGAGGAATGATCCCCAAAGTGGAATGTTGTCTTTCTGCGATCGACCAAGGAGTGAGAAGGACTCATATTATTGACGGAAGAGTCCCCCATTCTATTCTGATCGAAATTTTTACCGATCAAGGGATCGGTTCCTTGATCGAATAAGATGGAAATTCCGAATCTCCTTGACAGGAGTTGGATTTGGGCTGGAATAAGCCCTCCAATCTGAAAATCTCTCAAAAAAAGAAGTATTCCCGGACCAAATGAGTTTCAAACAGCTCTCCTTAGCGCTTATTTCAGACATTACCGCCAGGATCAACTCCACGGATGATCTGGAAGAACTTTTAGGAATTATTATAGAGACCACAAAAGATGTACTCAATACGGAAGGATGTTCCCTTCTACTCTACGATCGGGAAGAAGATTGTCTCGTATTCCAAGTCGCCAAAGGGGATAAGGGAGAGTCCCTCACAGAATTAAAAGTCCCGAGAGGAAAAGGGATCGCCGGAATGGTTCTAGAAAGTTTAGAACCTGTCATCGTAAACGATGCGGCAAACGATCCTAGGATTTATAGGAATATAGACGACGCAGTCGGATTTACCACAAAAAACCTGATCTGCGTTCCGATGAAGGCCCAAGGAGAGATCCAGGGAGTACTGGAAGCGGTGAACTCTTTGGAAAGGCCCGAATTCACAATTAAGGATATTAAAATATTAGAATATCTTTCCGATCTTGCTGCGATCGCGATCCGTAACAGAAAATTGATCCGCGATCTAAAAGACCGCGCGAGAGAATTGGACTGTCTCTATCAGATCAGCCAGGCGATTTCTAATATCGGCGAGTTGGACCAATTCTTAAATCTGACAGTAAACTCCATCTCCGATGTTTTAGGTGCGGAAAGAGTTTCTTTAATCTTCCAAAATCCTAGAACAAAATCTTTCGAACTCTCAAAATCAATCGGTTTCAGCTTGGAAGAAGAATCCCATTTGGTGGATGAGTCCCGAGGGATCTTAAACGAAATTTTATCCCAGGGAAAAGCTCTTTTAGTACAAGGACAAACGGATATCAATCCGGACCTTCTTACCCCAAATCGTTATAAGACAAGATCCTTTGTTTCCGTTCCGATCCGCCAAGACGGTACCATCATAGGCGTTTTAAACGCTGCGGATAAGATCAGTGGGGATAGTTTCTCTCACCAGGATCTTTCCATTTTAAGCACGATCTCCAACCAGATCGCAGAAGCATATAATAGTCTTTTGGCAAAGAACCAAAAGGAGAAGTTAACCTCTATCCGAAGAGACATGCAGATCGCTTCTCAGATCCAGCTGAACTCATTGCCTAATATTCCTAAGAAGATGCATCTTTTGGAGATCGAAACTTCTTATACCGCATCTAAGGAGATCGGCGGAGATTTTTACGATCTAATCTACCATAATCCTGACGAAGTGAGTATCCTGATCGCGGACGTTTCCGGAAAAGGGATCGCCGCAGCATTGTTTATGGAATTTTCCAAAACGATTATCGCAGGTGAAGTGGCGCGTAACTCTTCCACAAGCATCAGCCTTATGGGGGCGAATCGGATCATCCAGGAGAAGTCCGGTTATTTTATGTTCGTTACGGTAATGCTCACTCGTATCAATATGCTCAAAAAAAGGATACGTTATTCTAGTGCGGGCCATAACGAGCAGCTATTATATAAAGCAAAAGAGAAGAAAGTATTACTTCTCTCCGGAAAAGGAATGCCTCTCGGCATCAAAGAGTCGGAGATAGAAGAACATGAAGTGGAATACCAACCGGGAGATCTTCTAGTTCTATATACCGACGGTGTGAGCGAGACCACTAACGAAGGCGGAGAAATGTATTCTCTGGAAAATCTTGCAAAACTGATAGAAAGAAACGGGGACATGCCTGTGGAAAATCTAAAAGAACTGATCCTGGATACTACCGATGCGTTCAGAGGAGAGGCGGATCCTCACGACGATTACACTTTAGTAATGGTCCGTCTGAATTAGGATTTCATAATATAACTCAATAGATAGGCTCTTCTACTATTCTGCCACCATATGAGCGGGCTGCCCTGTAGAGGCCAGCAAGGTTCTCCATAAAGTACTCTTAGTAGGTTGCAGCACTTTTCTTTCCTGGATGGCTATATCGATCGGAAGATGTGTGAATACATTATTCCACATACCGATCACTATATCCGTCTTGCCTGCCATAGCAGCGTGCACGGCATTCTGGGCTAAAAATCCGCAAAAAATGGAATCCTCAGGGTTTGCGGGAATGGAACGGATGATATAACTCGGGTCTATATATTTTACGTTCACTTCTATCTTCTCCGCTTTGAAAAATTCTTGGATGGAATTTTTAAGATACACCCCTATATCGCCTAACTTTAGATTTCCTGAAGCGTCTCTTTCTTCCGTCTTGCCGAAAAACTTTTGCCCCGCTCCTTCCGCTACGATGATCACTGCATGTTCTCTGGTCTGTATTCTTTTTTTGAGAACATCAAAGAAGGAACCTTTTCCATGCAGATCAAAATCCACTTCCGGAATGAGGCAATAATTTACGTTTTGAGAAGCCAGAGCTGCATTCACCGCGATAAAACCGGAATGTCTTCCCATCAACTTTACTACACCGATCCCGTTCGGCGCCCCTTTTGCTTCCACATGCGCACATTCTACAGCTTCCATCGCTTTGGAGAAGGCCGTGGAAAATCCGAAAGTTTTTTGCACATAATTGATATCGTTATCTATCGTTTTAGGAACTCCGATGACCGAAATCTCCTCTCCCCTTTTATCAATCTCCTTAACGATCTCTTTTGCACCTCTTAAGGTTCCGTCTCCTCCGATACAGAAGAGCATCTTTACCCCATATAATGAGAGTCGATCCACCATGTCGGAAGGATTTTGGTTCCCTCTGGAAGAGGCAAGAATCGTACCTCCGTCCCTTCCTATATGAGCCACGTTTTCGGGATTCAACTCTATAGGTTTATGATCATACTTTTTGACAAGGCCCTGATAACCGTAAGGAAACCCAAGGATACGTTTGACCCCGTATCTATAATTTAATTCCATTACAATCCCTCGGATCACGTCATTGATCCCTGGACAAAGCCCGCCGCAGGTTACGATCCCGGCGGTCACTTCTTTCGGGTCGAAATAGATTTTCTTTCTAGGACCTGCTTGTTCGAAAAATTCGGCGCCTTCTTCTATATATTCCTTCCAGTTCTCTTCCGTTTCGAATACCGTCTTAAAAACCACCTTGGATTCGTCTGCGGTGTAATATTCATAGGCGGCCGGACTTTCAAATTTGCAGGGGCCGAAATTTCTGATCTTTGTGTTCATTTTTACCGATTCCAAGTAAATTATAGAAGGTTGGTTTTTTTGCTAAATATGACGGAATTTTCATTGGCAAAGCAGAATATTCCGTCATATATCAATAAATATAGGATGAGAACCGAGAAGATGACATTTGATTCCAAATCTCTTCCTAAACGTAAGCGCTCGTTTTTTAGAAAGACCTTCCCTTCCATCCTGCAGGTGATCATTCCCTTTATAGCGAGCCTGTCCGTAATCTACGGAGAGAACAGTTCTACTTTTTTCTGGGATTCTTTCGACAACTTTTCCAAAAATAAAGCCCTATTTTCCCAAAAGGGAACTTCCGACCAGAAAGACGAGAAGGAAGAGAATAAGGTCCAATTTTTTTCCGCTCTTACATTCAAATATCCTTATGAAATGAAAGTGTTTCAGGAATACCTCCCGACCGAATCCGCATCTTACGATTCGATTCCGGGACTGCCGAATAAGTTACCGAACCAACCTAAAATTCTTCTACAAAAGAGAGAATTTTTCGCCCTCTACCCTTCCCTCGGAAGAGAAGAGGTTTTTGTAATGGCAATGAGCATGGGCCAGAATAAAGAAAATAAATCCGAAGCTTATGTGGGAGCGAATACGGAAAGAAGGGCTTTCGATCCTTTAACGGACGTGAGAGTGACTTCTTCCGTTCTGCCTGGACTAGGTTCTAATCTTTCTAGGGGTTTGGATAACCAAGCAGGGAATTTACTTTTCGGATATTTGCTCGGACGCGCAGGGATCCAAATGGATCTAGGCTGGAGAATGGTCGGTAACAACGTAGGTTTAGCGATTCCCGAATCTGCAAAATCCTCCATTGGTATAAGTTATTCTTTGATCTCAAACTCCGGCAGTTTAAATAAGATGGATTTCTTCTTACAAGTTTCCGGAATCAAAAGATTTAACGATAAGAGTTTTTTACCGATCGATACCCCCCAAGCTTTCAAAGGTTGGCAGCAAGGTTACGAATATTACGTAAACCCCGGATTTTCCATTTCAACAAAAAACTTGAGTTTCGAAGGTTTAGTACGTTTGCCTCTTCACCAGCCATTTCCGAATATGGACGGATTACTTACCCCCGAAATCCAAGGTATGCTCGGGGTAAAATATAAATTCTCCGATAGTTCTCCAAATTTACAAAAATAAAGATCAATTTTTTCTAATATCATTTTCCGACGCTACACACCGATATCCAAATTTAGGAGAAAGGCCTATGAAAAAAATCGAATTCCTAATCTTATTTTGTGCTGTTACGACGATATGGGCCGATGAAGTGGTTTATACAAAAGCGGGAAAGAAGATAATCTTAAAAGAAAATTTTACCTGGCAGTATGCCCCCGAACCCAAAGTAGATCCATCAAAAAAATCAAATACGACCAGGCCAATCCTGAAAGGGACCGACCAAACTAGTCTGATTAAAAGTACGTCAGGAGTATATTCCGTTTTTTATAATTCGGCCCAATGGACAAGTGTGACCGAAAACCATGAATTTGCAGAGTTCCATTTCGTAAACCAAACAAGAACCGGCAACGCGATGGTAATCTATGAAGGTTTGGAAATTCCTTTGGAATCATTTCCTGAATTAGTTCTATTAAATGTAGTCAAAACGGATCCGGATGCGAGGATCTTAAACATAGAAGATTGTTCCGTGAACGGAGTCCTTGGAAAGATTGTCACTTATACGGCGCAGATCAAAGGTCTTAGATTTATTTTTTATTCCTTTCTAACTAGCGGTAATTTCGGTTCAGTTCAGTTCTCTACTTTTACCCTAGAAAGCCAGTTTGAGAAAGAAAAGGCGAATTTTGAGAAGGTAATTTCGGGTTTTGTTTTGAATTGAGAGGTTTGTAGTAACTTCGACAGAAACCACGGCTTATAACGATCTTTCGATAGCGGAATTTGAATTCGCGTCTGAATTCCGTCGAAGTTACTACAAATTTTGCATTTTCTGAAAGGAAAGTTGCAGATCCAGCTTATTGATTTGTTCTTTCTTTCTGCCAAATCTGAGAATAGACGCAGTTTCGCCGGATGTAGTATCTATGACCTCAATCCTAGTCTCCATCACAGGACATGCAACTTCCTCACAACGAATCTCACTTAGCTTCAAGAGTAGATCTTCCCTACCCAGCTTCTCCCTGATTTTAGATGCCAACCAAGGATGGAATGGAAACTCCGTTCCAGGCTCCGATTCATCCTGGTATTCAGAATGAACCGGAATTGTAGTAACTTCGACAAATCGTTTCATTAAAAATTAGACTCTGGAAACAGCCTCCTGGGGGTCATAAGCCAAATTCGGAGAAAGCCATTTTTCCACATCGGAAATAGTCATTCCTTTCCTGTTCGCATAATCCTGGACCTGATCCTTATTAATCTTCGCCACTGCAAAATACTTAGAATCAGGATGGGCAAAATACAAGCCACTCACGGAACTTGCCGGCATCATTGCAAAATGTTCAGTGAGAGTAATGCCCGTATTCTTCTCCACCTCTAATAGATCGAATAAGGTCCTTTTTTCAGTATGATCCGGACTTGCTGGGTAGCCGGCCGCAGGACGAATCCCCTGATAACGTTCCCGGATCAATTCTTCAGAGGATAGATTTTCGTCCGCTACGTAACCCCAAAGTTCTTTCCGGACCTTCAAGTGCATATATTCGGCAAAAGCCTCGGCAAAACGATCGCCCAAGGCTTTTGACATAATGGAATTATAATCATCTAAACGAGAATCGAATAAGGATGCAAACTCTTCCACTCCATGACCCGCGGTGACCGCAAAACCACCGATATAATCCGCAATCCCGCTATCCTTAGGTGCGATATAATCCGCCAAACAATAATTAGGTTCGTCTTTCTCCTCTTTACTTATCTGTTGACGCAGGGTGTGAAAAACAGTCTTAACTTTCGTCCTGGTTTCGTCTTCATACACTTCTATATCATCGCCAACACTATTTGCAGGGAAGATCCCGATCACTCCTCGGGTAGTGTATCTTTTATTAGAAACGATATCTTCTAACAGTTTCTGAGCGTCTTTGAATAATTCTTTGGCCTGTTTACCGTAAGTCTCACTTTCCAAAATGGACGGATAACGTCCCTTCAATTCCCAGGCTTGAAAGAATGGAGACCAGTCTATATAAGGAACGAGTTCCTCCAGAGAGACTTCATTATCAAAAACTCGAACTCCAACAAAAATCGGTTTAGCTACTTGTGTCACATTCCAATCGGTAACATATTTATTCTCACGAGCATCTTCAATAGAAACAAGTTTACGATCGCTTCTAGTATTAAAATAGATTTCTCTTTGGACTTTCTGCTCTTCTTTGATTTGTTTTATATAATCCGGTTTTAAAGAAGGGTTTAAAAGTTTTCCGACGACGTTTACGACCCGGGAAGCATCCAAAACATGAACCACTGGTTGGTCGTACTTTTCCGAAATTTTTACCGCAGTATGAGCGGAGCTTGTAGTAGCGCCTCCGATCAATAAAGGAATATTGAAGCCCGTTCTCTTCATCTCGGAAGCAACGTGGACCATTTCATCCAAAGAAGGAGTGATAAGACCGGACAGACCGATGATATCCACATTCTGCTTTTTTGCTTCTTCCAAGATTTTTTCGCAAGGGACCATTACACCGAGGTCTATCACTTCGTAATTATTACATGCAAGTACGACTGCCACAATGTTTTTACCGATATCGTGAACGTCCCCTTTTACTGTAGCGATCAGGAACTTTTGTTTAGCGGATGACTGAGCTTGTTTACGGTTCTCTTCTTCCATAAAAGGTAGAAGGTAAGCTACGGATTTTTTCATTACTCTAGCACTTTTTACAACCTGAGGAAGAAACATTTTTCCAGATCCAAATAGATCGCCTACAACCCTCATTCCATCCATCAGAGGACCTTCGATCACTTGTAAAGGTTGATCGTATTTGAGTCTTGCTTCTTCCGTGTCTTGGTCTATGTATTCTACAATTCCTTTTACTAAAGAATATTCCAATCTTTGCTCGACTGTTCCCTCTCTCCAGGCTTCTTCTTTTTTTTCGACCTTCTCGCCTGACTTAAAGGATTCCGCGAATTCGATCAATCTTTCGGTTGCGTCGGATCTTCTGTTTAATAGGACATCTTCCACTCTTTCCAAAAGATCTTTAGGAATTTCCTCATAAACTGCAAGCATACCTGCGTTTACGATCGCCATATCCATTCCGGCTTTGATAGCGTGGAATAAGAATGCGGAGTGCATCGCTTCTCTAACCGGATTGTTCCCGCGGAATGAGAAGGAAATATTACTTAAGCCTCCGCTGATCTTCGCTCCGGGGCAAATAGCTTTGATCTCTTTGATTGCTTCTATAAAATCGACCGCGTAATTATTATGTTCATCTATTCCCGTTCCGACTGTTAGAATGTTCGGATCAAAGATAATATCAAATGGGGAAAAGTCAGCCTTCTCCACCAATAGATAGTAAGCTCTTTTACAAATACGGACTTTGTCGTCTTTCGTAGCCGCCTGGCCTTGTTCATCAAAAGCCATTACGATGACAGAAGCGCCGTACATTTTGATCGTTTTTGCCTGTTGCAAAAACTTCTCTTCCCCTTCTTTTAAAGAGATAGAGTTCACGATCGGTTTTCCTTGGATACATTTTAAGCCGGTTTCTAAAACGGACCATTTGGAACTGTCGACCATAAAAGGAACCTTTGCGATATCAGGTTCGACCGCGATCAAATTTAAGAATTCTTTCATAGAGGCTTCTCCATCCAAAAGAGCCTCGTCGAAATTGATATCGATGATGTTTGCGCCAGCTTCTACTTGTTGCAAAGCGACTGATACGGCTTCTTCAAAATTTCCTTCTAAGATAAGCCTCTTGAATTTAGGAGAACCTGTTACGTTCGTTCTTTCCCCTATTAGGACGAAACCGGTCGCTTCATCTATATTCAAAGGTTCTAATCCGGATAATCTGGTCTTCCCTTCTATCTCAGGTATTAGTCTAGGTTTTTTACCTTGGACTGCTTTAGCACCTTCTTTGATATGTGCAGGAGTTGTTCCACAACATCCTCCCGCAATGTTCAACCAGCCTTGGCTGGAAAAATCATCCAAAAACTTTCCAAATTCTTCGGGAGTTTGATCATATCCGCCGAATGCGTTAGGCAATCCTGCATTCGGATAACAACTAATATAACAGCCTGAGATCCTAGACAATTCTTCGATATAAGGCCTCATCTCTCCCGCACCCAGGGCACAATTGATCCCAACAGAGAGAGGATTTGCATGATAAATGGAATTGTAAAATGCCTCGATCGTCTGTCCTGACAACGTCCTCCCGGAAGCATCGGTGATCGTGACGGAAAGAGATACCGGGATCCGCACATTCAAATCTTTGAATACATTCTCGATGGCAACAATGATCGCCTTTAAATTCAAAGTATCTATATTCGTTTCGGAAAGAAGAATATCCACTCCTTCTTCCACCAATGCCCTGACCTGCTCGTAAAACGTTTCTACCAGTTCGTCGAAAGTCACTGCACGAAACGCGGGATTATTCACATCGGGAGAAAGAGAAGCGGTCCTAGTAGTAGGTCCAATGGAGCCGGCAAGGAATAACGGTTGATTCGAATGAGTTTTCGAAAACTTCTCCATTGCAGCACGAGCGACTTTGACCGCTTTTCTGTTCAGCTCGTCAACATAAGCTTCCGCATTATAATCCGCTTGAGAGATCCTGTTAGAACTGAACGTATTCGTTTCTAGAATGTTCGCTCCTGCTTCTAAAAATTTATAATGTATTTCTTCGATCACTTCCGGTTTCGTGATCACGAGCAAATCGTTGTTTCCCTTCAATGCGGAAGGATGATCTTTGAGTCTTTCATCTCTGAAGTCTTCTTCTCCCAGGCCATATCTTTGGATCATGGTCCCCATTGCTCCGTCAAGAACTAGGATCCTTTCTTCCAATAATTTTAAGAGTTCTTGCGCTTTGGGGTTTGTATATGTGGGAAATTTATGTTTCATAATTCTTTAATATTGCAGCGTTTATCTAACAGAGGTTTTTTAAGATCATTGATCATCGGTAACGTTTTCGATTCTTTTGCGTTCAAAGTGATCCAATCTTTCCAAATTACCGGTACTTCATCTTCCGGGAAGATGGCATTCACCGGACATTCTCTCAAACAATCATTACAATTGATACAAATGTCCGGATCTATGACTAAGTAATCCTTTCCTTCTCGGAAAGCTTCCACCGGACAGGCTGCGGCACAGTAAGTAATTTTACACCCTACACAGGGCTCAGTTACTACGTATGCCACAACCTCTCCTTTATCGATTAGTAGCGGTAGTGTTCCGGTTTGAACGGACCTTCTACAGGCACTCCGATATACTCAGCTTGTTTAGCGTTTAATGTGGTTAGGCGAACTCCTAATTGCTCCAAATGTAACGCTGCAACTTTCTCATCTAATTTTTTAGGCAATCTATAGACACCGATCTCGTACTTATTGTTCCAAAGTTCGATCTGAGCCAATACTTGGTTCGTAAAAGAACAAGACATTACGAAAGATGGGTGACCAGTTGCACAACCAAGGTTCACTAAACGACCTTCTGCAAGAACGATAATGGATCTTCCGTTCTCGAAAGTGTATTTGTCCACTTGAGGTTTGATTTCCTTCTTCACTACACCCTTTTCAGCGTTCAATCTGGACATTTGGATCTCAGTGTCGAAGTGTCCGATATTACAAAGAATTGCGCCGTCTTTCATTGCTTTCATGTGTTCCAGTGTAATAATGTCGTCGTTTCCGGTCGCAGTTACTACAAGATCCACGAATTCGATCGCGTCTTCTACCCTTAGAACTTGGTATCCTTCCATTACTGCCTGAAGAGCGCAGATAGGATCGATCTCGGTAACGATCACTCTAGCTCCGAAATTGCGTAAAGAAGCAGCAGAACCCTTTCCAACGTCTCCGTATCCGCAAACAAGCGCTACTTTTCCAGCAAGCATAACGTCAGTTGCACGTTTGATACCGTCCGCCAAGGATTCTCTACAACCGTATAAGTTGTCGAACTTAGACTTAGTAACGGAATCGTTCACGTTGATTGCAGGAAGTTTCAACTCGCCTTTTTTGAGGAGTTTTTCGAGACCTTTTACTCCAGTAGTAGTTTCTTCAGAAACTCCTTTGATCTCCGCCAGAAGTTGAGGGTATTTCTCGTGAACATACATGGTTAAGTCACCACCGTCATCCAAAATCATGTTCGGACCTTTCCCATCTTCGAAGAATAGAGTTTGTTCTACGCACCACCAGTATTCTTCTTCCGTTTCGCCCTTCCAGGCAAACACAGGAACTCCGGTTTTTGCAATTGCAGCTGCCGCATGGTCTTGAGTGGAGAAGATATTACATGAAGACCAACGAACTTCCGCCCCAAGCTCAGTCAGGGTTTCAATCAAAACCGCAGTTTGGATAGTCATATGAAGAGAACCCGCGATACGCGCACCTTTCAGAGGTTGTTTCCCCTTATATTCTTTGCGTAAGGACATCAGACCTGGCATTTCTTTCTCTGCCAGAATGATTTCTTCGCGACCCCAGTCCGCGAGTGAAATGTCTTTAACCTTATATTTTAAACCTTTTTCTTGTATTGTAGCGGACATTAAAGTCCTCCTCTTTTCTTAGCTTTAATTATTAATACTTTGAAGTATTTCTGTGATTCTACTTCTTCGATGGATTCAAGGTTGAAACCGGCGTGATTCAACCAATCCGATAGAAGTTCCGACTCAAATCCGAGCCATAAGTCAGCGAAATTATCGCGCATGATTTCCTGGTTGTGTTTCTTTAGATCTACGATGATGAAAACACCATCATCCTTTAAAACTTTATGTATTTCTTTCATAGCCTGAGGCGGATTGGAAAGATGGTGTAAGACCATCGAAGCTACGACAGAATCTGCGGATTGAATCAAATTTTGAGGAAGGGTTTCAATCTCAGAAGTGAGGAAATGGACTTGGGAATTATTTAAAAAGGAGTCTTTCGCCTCTTTGATCATCTTTTCGGAAGAATCAATTCCAATAACTTCCTGGCTCTTCATCAATAAGTAAGGGATTAAACCTCCAGGGCCACAGCCAAGGTCTAAGATCCGACAAGAATGTTCCGGAAGTAAATCAAGGATCTTGTTTCGATATAAAATCGGATCCAAAACATCACTTTGGATGCTTTCCCAATTCTGTGCAACATCATCAAAGTACTTTGATCTTTTCAAATCTCTTTGTTTAAGGATATCTTTAATTTTAGCTAAATCTTGCTCTGAATATGGAAGATTTTTTTCAAAATCCAGAAGAAGTTCATGAAATCTTGCAGAAAAATCCTGTGAATGATCGCTGGAGACCCGAGGACTATAATAAACCCAAGAACCCTCGCGCTGAGATGTCAAAAATCCTGCATCTGACAAGATTTTTAGATGTCTAGAGATCCGAGACTGACCCATCTCCAGCACTTCTGTTATCTCCTGAACATTGAGAGGTACAATAGAAAGTATCCGAAGAACGCGAATGCGGGTTTCGTCTGATAATGCTTTTATCGCGAGTAGAATATCCCGGTCCTGAAAAGATCCTATTCCAGCAGAAAATGGTACGACAATAGAATCAGAGTAAGTTTCGACAGATTCTCTTTCTAATGACATATCCTTTAGCGACATTTTTCACACCTTTCAACAGGATATCAAGATATCTTGATTTCTTCAAGCAAAAAATTCTCATGCTCTTACTAGAAATTATGTCGTATAAATCAGCCGCTAAAACAGGAACGTTAGCCCCAATGAGAAGGAGATCCTCTTTCAAGAATGAATTTTCGAGGCCATCCTATAAGAATAATGCGAACCTCTCCGGTTTCTAAGTTCAAAACACGACGAATGTCTATAATCTTTGAAGTTGGCGGTTTTCGATTACGCCAAATGTGAGAAAGAATTCTTTCATCTATTTGAAGAAATTCCCAATGAATCATTAACACAATTATATAATTCATCGAAACACCGTGTGCGAGAGCCATATTTCTCAGCTCTTGGTAATTATCTTCTTTCGGGCGATAACTATGGCGAACCAGATTCTGGCCTTTTTCTTGAAAGGATGTTCTCAGCGGATTCCTTCCCATATATCTTTGGGATTGAATCAACAGACTATACTTCTCTTGCAGACGCCTTAAATATCGAGGAAAGTTGCGTCTGCAATCAATCGGAACTTTTCTCCAAAGCCTTTCCGGAATCAA
Organism: Leptospira sp. B5-022; assembly: GCF_000347035.1. GTDB lineage: Bacteria > Spirochaetota > Leptospiria > Leptospirales > Leptospiraceae > Leptospira_B > Leptospira_B cinconiae. Next base: position 160,270 of record NZ_ANIJ01000022.1, on the reverse strand, counting down.
TGCCGTAGAAGGATAAGGATTTTTAACAATCTTTACCTTCTGTTTAAGTTTCTCATGAAGGAAAACGGTAGAGTTCATACCCTTCACGTTTCCCAAGTTTGAGTTAGAGCGTGAAATTTTTTCTTAAGGTGTAGAAATTACTACACCTTGGAAATTATATATCTTGCTTGGTTTGATTTAATAATTCTTGATTCTGAAGTTTTTGATCCCGGAGAATTTTATAATTCTCTTCCATTATCTTCTTAAAGCCATCTAATATTTTCATTTTCTCACGCATAAATTCCTCTAAAGGCTGCTTCAGAAGACCTTGAGGAGATACTACAACTTCTTCATCTCGCTTTAGTGGAAAATTTTGTCCATTTTCTGTAGTAACTCCGACTTCCCCCTCTTTCACAAAGATTCCATTTGGCACATCCGAATCTTCATTATCGGGGTTTTCCTTGCGCTGCGTTTCATTTTCTTCACAAACTACAAATTGCGTTCCTCGAACACCCGCATTGTAAGAAGGGGCGGAAATTGTAAAATCTTCTTTTTTAGAACCCTTATCAACTCGGGCAAAAACTTTGCCGGAAATCAACTCTAACTTTGATTTATTTGCCTTTTTGTCTGAACTTAGTTCGGAAATCTTCACTTTTGTATAAGAAGCGATACGAACCACAACTGAAGGGCCAATTTGAAGATCAACTTTTCCATCTTTTGTTTCGACATCATCCTGCTTCTTTAAAATCGAATTCTTCCTGAGATTTACTTTCTTCCCGTTTTGCGTTCCTGAAACATCCCCCACAACGAACAATACGATCGCAATTTCTTGTTCCGAAAACAAAGAAGTGGGTAGAGTAAAGAAAATTGTTAATACCAATATAAATACGCGATATTTCATGGAAGATTTCCTATAATACAAATTTATTCGACAAAGACTGTAGTAGGGTCTACTAAATCTATCAGAATAGCAACAATTAGAAACTTACTTTTTGGAAGAATTTTGCAGATTAAATCGAGAATAACGAGCTTTCAAGGAAAAATGTTCACTTTCATGTGATGAATCTACAGATTCAAAAGTCAATTCTGTCTCCTGAGAAGTAATAACTGGAAATCCGTAGTACTTATTTTTATGCAAAATCTGCTTCTTTTGCTTCTTCCGATTCGAAACGAAGTCAAGATGGCTTTGTAATCTGTTTTGTAGTATCTTCGACGAGACATTCACAGCACTGAGAAGCTTTTTCCTGGCAATTTCAAGAATTCCAAGATCCAGATCATATCCAATACTATTTCTAGAAGAAAGAAGTGCAGCAAGCGACGTAGTTCCAGTTCCTAAAAATGGGTCCAATACCGTATCACCCTTTATGGAAAACATGTTCACCAATCGATAGGCGAAATCCACAGGAAATGCCGCCGTCCTTTCCCGAGAAGCTCCTACATCCTTAAAAATTTGTCTTTCTCCTTTTAGATCCCAGATATCCGAAAACCAGATATTCCTTTCTTCCCAGAAGAAGGCGCTATTTCGTCGGATCTCCATCTCCGATTTAGAATACTTTCTTAATCCACCTTTTCGAAAGACCAAAATATACTCATGCTCATAGGTAACATAGGCGCCCACTGGAAACATTCCGGAGCCCATAAATTTAGTAGGGGAATTAGTCTGTTTTCTCCAAAGAATATCTGGCAATGAAGTAAAGCCGAAGTTACGACAAGCCCATAAAATCCTGGAATGATTCGAAAACAGACAGAATTCACCTCCGACACTTCGAGTAGCGTCGCCTATGTTTACAAGCAGGATCCCACCCTCTTTCAAGACGCGAAAGCATTCTTTCCAGACCTTATCCAGTTGTAAATGCATTGCCTCAAACGCATCGTTTCCCAGGTTTTTGGAAAGAGCGCTCTTAGTCTTTTTGTCCCAGTTTTTGAAGAGATCGTCCCACATTCCAACCATGGGGTAAGGTGGCGAAGTTACTACAAGATTGATACTTTCATCCGAAAGCTTATCCATTTTTCTCGAATCGGAATTATATAATATATGAGAAGTTTCCGGAACGAGTATTTCCTTCATACACGTTCCGCATGTTTCAAGAGTGTCCTAAATTGGCTATTCAAATTTAGAAAACTAAAATAAGAAGAAGGACCAGTCGAAGATACGACAAAATCCAAACCTATTACTTTTTACCGTGGATCTTTTTGTCGATCAACTCATTTAGAAGATCCGCAAGGTCCTGAAACTCATCCCCGCTTCGGATCCGGATCTTATCCACGTCTTTGCCTTCCAACAGCAACTTTAGATTTTTCTTAATATTGTAGATCGGTCCCGCCATTTTATGGGAATAAAGCAAAACGAATATAGCAGAAAGCAGAAGATACAATAAAGAGAATAGCAGAATTCCCTTAAATTGGATCGTAAACAGATCCAAACCGTGATCATAATCGGGAAGAGCAAGTTCCTTCTCCACAAACTTGTCCTTCTCTTCCCCGTTAACGATCTCAAATCCTTTTTGATAGACTTTAACAGTGTCCTGGCGAAGTCTGAAAACGACTCCCTTGTCGTACTTGGTAGAATGGACCCAAAATAAAAATCCGAGAGTAAGCAGTAACCCGAAGATGAATAATAAGGAAAAATTTAAGAAGAACCTTAATTGAAAGTCCTTGTCGATCAGATAATTGGCGAGATGTCTTTTATACCGAGGAGTCTTTGCGGAGGGGTTTGGTGTTTCTTCAGACATGGGAATTAGCCTTCTTTGGTAGAATTTCTTTAAAATTCTCCACATGTCAAAAATAATTCGATTTTAGCGAAGTTGAATCACCTCCATTACCGAATCTCTTTGGATTTTTATTTCCTTTTCAAGAGTTTGCAAATACATAAAATTTTCGTCCATGTCAACGATCACACCTTCTAACCTCTCACCGTTGGATAGTATAACCCTTTCCAACCTTTGATATTCGTTAAATAGATCGTCCTTATTGGAGAAAGATTTTTCGGAATTTCTAGGAATTTCATCTACTTGAAGTTCTGAAAATTTGAATCCAAGTTCCTTTTGTTCTGCAGAAGTCAGAAAAGTACGCTGAAATCCTTTTGCCTCTAATCGGATCTTTTGTCCTGGTTCCAAAACTTGTTCTCCGCGGTTCGGTTCACTGCTACTTTTTGCTGCTACTCTTCCTTCCAAAACGGAGACGATCGTTCCTTCTTTCGGCTTTTCTCTGACTTCGAATTTTGTTCCTCTGACTTCTACCAAACCTGTTTCGGTAATGATCCTAAATTCGTCCTTTTTCAGGTTCTTATGTAGATGGACTAAGATACTACCGTTGCGAAGTCGGAAAGATTGTTTTCCTTCTTTCATGATCTCGAGTTCCGTAGATTCTTCTAAGATCATACCTTCTCCCTTTGCAATGTTTAAGAAAAGTTTAGAATCCTGTTCTGTCTTCAAGATTTGGCCGGAACCTACCGACTCACCTTCGTTTAAGGCCAAAAGTTTTTCTGAATCAGGGGAGAATAAGTATCCTTTTCCGATAATTTTAGTTATAGATATTCCGAACTCGGTCTTTACGGGAGTAACTTTAGAATTTTGTAAAACAATAAAGCTGAATGCTCCGATCAATATCGCAGCTACAGAAGCAAGAGTATATAATAACGGTTTGTTAAAGCTAATAACCTTAGAAGTTTGGGCCTTTTCGTAAATTTCCTCGAAAGAAATATGTACAGGAGGACTCACCCAAGATTTGGAAAGCATGTCGGACAATTTTTCGATAGAAGAGCTGTATTCGTTCTTCTCTCCTTCGATCGCCTTTCGTATTTTATGTTCGAAATTTTCGTCCATCTTCCCTTCAAACAGCCTTTTTGTATTATTCCATCGGCAGAATTTGTTTGTTTTTTGCGATCTCTATGAGCTTTCCGGTCGCCTTTACAACCAATCTGGATGCAGTCGCAACCGAGATCCCCATGATATCCGCAATATCAGCCAACGTGTATTTTTCTAAATTTTTTAATACTAAAGCGTATCTTTCTCCTTCTTCTAAGTCGTCCAAACAATCCATCAACCTGGTTTCCAAATCGGAAAGTTCGGTCTTTCTTACAAAACTCTGCCCTTCTTCCCGATAACTTCCCATATCGTCCGTCCCAGATTCTTTTACCGTGGAGAACTTCTTGGCATAGTTGATCGATCGATTTCTTGCGATGGTATACAACAGCTTTAGGGCTTGCTCTTTGTTTAAGTCGGAATTGGAATACTTCTTAAAAAAATTAAGAAAGGTATCCTGCATTAGGTCAGAGGCGGTTTCCGGATTTCCGGTATACTTATACAAGAAATCAAAAATTCTCCCGTTGGATTCCCTATACAGGGTTTCCATAAAATCTTTTCGGGATGCCATTACACAAAGATTCCAACTCGAAACGCTAATTCAAGTAATTTCCGACGGCTGTTCTAAACTATACCCTTTTCTCCTCTTCGCGAATGGGCTTTGATTGAAATAACACATCGGGTCGGCATTTTTTACACGATGGAGAAAATTTTCTAAGATCACTTCGATTTTTTCGATTTCAGGAATCAGAAGAAGATTCGCCCTGAGTTTGAAGCAGTCCGAATTCGGAGAGAATGAATTTCTGCAACCGGAATTGGGATCGGAGTTCTGTAGTATCTTCGACGGAGGAAAGAGAGTCCTTTGGAAAAGCTGTCGAAGATACTAAAGAACTTAGCTATTCCTTTCATCTATGAGACATAATTTTTTAGTCTACAAGCGCTCCAGATCTTTTACGAGCAAACCGATAGAGTTCTTATCCCCCCTTTATCTCTAAGAACCTTACCAGAATGAGTCGATACATCCAAATCATTGCCCTTTTTGTAGTAACTTCGACCCTTCTCCACCCATCTCCAGAGGTCTCCTTCCCGAACGAAACTCCCGAATCAAAACCTCTCTTAAGGGTTCTACCTGCCTTCAGGAAAGAAGAATGCGACTGGGCCATTCGATGGGATGTATGCTTAAGATGTATTTCGAGTAGATACAGGTACGCACAACGGATACACTTCTATCCATCCGGAGTGTATAGGGAACATGGATGTTATTCTGAAGAAAAAGGCTTCTTTTTGATAGACGAAGATTAAGCAGGAAAGAAAGAGCCGGAAAATTCCGGCCCTTGGTTGTTAAAAATTACTTCTTACAAGTAGCGAGAGCCGCAAGTGTTTTAGAGGATTTTAAACAAGTAAGATCGTATTTACCAGTCATACACTCTTTAAGTAGATGAGCGGAAATTTGACCTTGCATAGCTTTCAATTTTTCAGTCTGCTCTGGAGTTTGACCAACGGAAAGATTGGAAATCAATTCGTTTACAACTGGATCACATTCTGCTTGGCTTACTTTCGCTCCGCCGCAAGAAATAAGACCTGCAAAAATTAGAATCGTAAGGATCGAAAAAAACGTGTTTTTCATGCAAAGACCTCTGCGAATTTTTAATTCTATGTCGCCAATATTAGCTCGAGTCGAAGCTCCTACTAGATAAGATCGAAAATTTCCAAAACCTTGGAGAATTCCGACATTTTAACGACGAAGGCCATTCTAACGATTCCCACCTATTAGAAAAGTTATTTTTTAGTCGGGAAGATAGTTATACCGTAATAGGACACGGACTTTTCTCCCTTGAAGGTCAATATCCTTTTTTTGGATTCGTATTTCCAGCTTCCTGCATTTACTAGTACTTCGAAACCTTTTCCGTAATGTATTTCGGGGAGAAAGATCTCTGCTACTGGAATTTCATCCCCTTCTTTTCTGAAAGAATATTTAAACATGGATTTTTCCATATCAAAACTGATAGCTTCCGGGTTTCCTTTGGTTCGGATCGGATACGGCCTGGAGAATGCTCTAACTGCTCTTCCCCCATCTTCATCTATACTTTTAGGAGTGTCCAAAGAATAAAGTGAAAGATCTTCTTCATTCCATCGATCTCCCAAGCTATGGGTATTGTCAGGAGTGTAATTCCAGAGAGTATAATGTACGAAATTTTTCTCGATTGAAGTGATAATACGATCAAGAGAAGCTTCCAAATGAGAATAATTTTTCGTTTTGAACGCCAAACGTCCGTTCATGTCCATAGGGATGCCCGTTTCTCCGATCACCGTAGGACAGTTATTCATCTTCTTTATCGAAACTTCTTTGATCATTCGGATTGTATCTTCGTAGGCCTTCTCTACATTCTTTTTTCCGAATATTGGGATCTGTTTAAAGATATGAACTCCGAACCAAGGAATATAACGTTTAAACATCAGAATGGAAACATCGTACCAATGAGTCGCGTTGATTACCGTTCCTTCTCCCTTTTTCGGCTTTTCATTCCAGTCTAATTCTAGACTTCCCGGATCCGATTCGATGAATATGGAGAATTTTTTCTGAACGGATTGTATTCTAGTCTTAAATCTTTTGATAAAAGGAAGCATGAACTCCGGGTAAAATTCTATCTTCCTTCCTCTATATTTATTAAAATAATCGGGGCGAAGGAGCATAGGAGCTCCATTCGGATCGTAATCCCAAACTCCATGTTGTCTCCAGATACAATGTTTTCCTTCCTGCCATAGAGGGACCGACTTCGGATTTAACTTTGTTTTTCCTAAATTAAACCCGGTAAAGCCGAGCATATAAGCGTTGTTTGCTCTAACCGTTCTACCTTCGGACAAGAACATTTCTTGGAAAGGAGAAGTACTCAGAACTTTACCGAAACCTAATCCGGAAAATTCCCCTATATTTTTTTTGCCGATCCATCCGGGAGAAGGTTCGTTTAAGGAATCGAATCCAAGGACGTTTTTATATTTCGAAACCTTCTTCGCTATACGACACATCGCTTCTATATAATGATCTTGTAAAAAGGTTTCTACGTTCTTGCCGCGAATAGAAAGTTTAGGCGCGAATGTTTTTCCTCCGAAGAATAAGGTGAACATCGTAGCGCAGGCATATTTCTGGTAGTTTAATGGCCAGGACATTCTTCTATAATTCCTGCCCTGGAAATGATGAACGATTGCAGTATCGGAATCTTTAATATTCTCGATGTTCATTCCGACTTCTTCCAAGGTCCAACCCGGGGCGCCATCTCCCCCTGTGAATCTGGACCAAACGTCCTGGTGCGGATCCATAAAAACGTAGAACCCTTTTTTGTCGGCAAGCGCCACCATTCTTTCGATATAATCTAGATATGCTTGGTCGTACTTGCCTGGGCCTAAATGCTCCACTGCTTCCCAGGTTACGAGGAAGCGAAGAAAGTTGAATCCCCACTTCTTCAAACGATCCAAATGTTCGCCGGCTTCCTTCTCCTCTAAAGGCCTACCAACAAATGAAACTTTTCGATGATCGTGAAATGTTAAAGACTGATCGAAATGTGTCGTCCCATCCGGTTTGAATGGAAGTTTGGAACTTCCAGATAAGTTCACTCCTCTCAATTGGAGAATATACCCTTCCGAATCTATAAAATTCCCGTCTTCTACCTTGATTTCCAGCATTGGGTCTTAATCTTCCCCGAATTGAATCTTCGCGTCTTCGTATCCACGGCTGATCAGATAGTCCGCTTGCACTTGAGAGAAATTTAATATACTTCCGAAACCGAGAGAAGTCCTCGGACCGATGACTCTGATCTTATAATCCTTTTTTTCGGGTTCGGAAAAGGATAATAATGATTTTGTGAATCCTTTCTTCTTATTATCCTTTTGTTTTTTTTGGTATTGCAAGTTCGCCATGATGGTCTGGAAGGACCCGATCAAAGAAAGTTCAAAAACTCTCTCAAGCCCGTCCCTTCTGCTCCGCGGAAGTCCCATATTCACTCCTCCCACAGGAGACAATAATACAACCACGATCTCTTTTGCGCCTCTTTCTACAGCAGGGAGGATCGGAACATTCGCCATCACCCCGCCGTCCCAATGAGGTTTTCCATCCACATACTGCCAAGGGAAGATCAAGGGTATGGCAGAAGAAGCCATTACATGTTCTATATCTATGTCCTTGTTTCCGAAAAAAACCAGCTCGGCGGTAAGTATATTCACCGCAGTGATGATGATCTCCATAGGATTCTTTCGAATATTACGAAAATCTAATTGAGAGTAGAGTAGATATTTTAGCGGAGTTGTATCTGCAAGAGGAGAAAACCTTCGAAAGATCAAGTCCAGAAAATCGTTCCAGATGGAATATTTCATCACTTTTTGGATTTCGATGGATTTCCAAAGTTGTACAATCCTGGCAGCGTCCATACCGCATCCTAAGGCGGAAGCAGTGATCGCTCCGACGGAAGTCCCGCAGACTATATCCGGTTTAAATCCGATTTCTTCTAAATATTTTAGGACCCCGGCATGATACGCCCCTCGAGCGCCCCCACCGGATAAAACCAAAGCCCGCTTCATTCCAAATAAAATCCTGCCGGAGTCAGTCTTAGGTTTCGCAGGTAAATTTCAAGACGGAATATTGGTTTGGAGTTTTGTAGTATCTTCGACGATTTTACGCAAGTTCGTCTTAGCGCGATTATCGGCAGCTAATATGAACTTAGGATTTGGAAAAATGGATTGGGATACTGGGATTGGCGTCGAAGTTACTACAGATTTTGCTCTCGGGAATTCCCCAAGTTCTACAATATCGTAAAAGGAAGAAATTAAAACCTTCTGAGTGTCTGCGTCTAGCTACGCTAAATGCCCGAAAGTGACCAATTCTCGGAACTCAGAAAGGCCAGTGGTCTGATGGTATTGCAATAGGTCCAAGAGGTCCTTTTGCAGGGGCCTGGGCTATTGCTCAGCCACCTCACAGGTCATTTTCTTGCTGCAACTGTCGCTACTCAACTAAACCACCTCCTTTAACGTGTGGCCAGACAGTATTCTGTCACATTAAAAAGTCAAGAAATGTCCGCATTTTTTTAGGGATTTCAGAAACATGTTTCCAAAGCGCAACTTAGGAAACTATTTTCACCTTTCTGGAAAGATAGAGAGCGAGAAGATTAAAACCGACCGCAAAGTAGCCGACTACATCAAATCTTTCGAAAGTTCCATTTGGCAACTGAATCAGGATTGCACCCGCGAGAAGTGCTCCGATACCTGTGGCCACACTTTGTAAACTGGAATTCACAGACATGAAACTTCCCCTCACTTCCGGGCGGATGGCAGAAGTTAACATCGCCATAGAGGGAATCACCCGACCGGATACTAAGACCATAAAAACTGTCGTAACTCCGAGGGCCATGTACACCGGCAAATCCTTAGGCAAATGGGTAATTGCAAGAATAGGTAACAAGGCGAGAAGCACAAGGATCAGAAAGATCTTATGTTTTCCAAATTTATCAGACAGAAATCCTACAATCCAAGAAGAAACGAAAGTACAGATCCCTCCGATCTCGTAGATATGGCTGACTTGAGTTTTGGAAAAGCCCATATTCCTTTCCATAAAAACGGCTATCGAAGTTACGACAGTAAATCCTCCCAAGATCACACTCATAAAAAACGCCAGTGCCACCAAATGATCCCTTTTCGAAAGTACATTGATCAGCTGGCTGAAATCCGCCATCTTCTGCTTTTCCATTTTAGAAGGAAGGCTAGGTAAATATAAAATGGCCAGAACTAAGATCGGAAGGCCGAGGACCACGATAAACGCAAATGTATAATTCCAACCGGAACTCATGGCAATTCGGATACCCGAAGGAACTCCTAAAACCGAGGCTGCCGAGAAAGCTCCCATTACCCCGCCCATTGCCTTCCCTCTCTTTTCAATCGGAAAAACGTCACCTATTATAGAAAGAATAACTCCGCTGATCATTCCCCCGAAAATCCCGGCAGTGATCCTTGCAAAAAGAAGGAAAGAATACGTATTTGCAATCGCACAAAGCGCAGTTCCTACCAAAAAACCTATATATAAAAAGATAGCGGCGGATTTACGATTAAAACGATCTATAAAGTTAGCTCCAATTAATGCGGCAATTGCAGCGGCAAAAGAATAGGAAGAAAGAACGAAAGAAAACATTGCAGTATCGATCTGGAACTGCTTCAGAAAATAATCCTGAAGCGGGAACATGATCATAAAATCCATGATATTCGTGAACTGAATACTCGCAAGAAGCAGGATCAGGAATAATTCATGACGAACTATTTTTTTCCGAGGAACTGAAGCTACGGATTCCATATACTTAACCAGATTTTTTTAGGAGGGTTATAAAGAGATAAATTTTTAGAAGTTCCCCATTCTACTCATATAAATTTGTTCTTACATAGTATGGACATTATATCGATCTGGACGATCGTCTAGAACTTAGTTCAAGAAATTTCCAAAATTATAAAACAAGGTTTTTTATGCGAGTTTGGATGACGAATCGGCACCCTCGTTTCTTTCTTAGCTAAGAAAATATTTTTCCGATTTTTAATGCTTGGATTTTTTACTTCCGTTCTCCAAAGCGTATAAACCTAAATCTTCATCCGTCTATCTGATTATCCGCTATGAAACTCAGAAGATATCTTTCGGAAGACTTTTCTTATTCTAGATCCGGGGAAATCCGTAGACTTCGGACCCTAGACAACGATAAGTCGATCAGGATCTTAAGTATTTTCGCTCTTATTGTGTCTTGTCTTCTTCTTGCGCAAAATTTCCTTTCACCGGGGACACCTAGCGGTGGGCAAGTCCAATTTTTGTACGGTTTGAGCTTTGGAAGTTCTGCATTATTCTCAAGTTTAATGCTGGCTGTCCTAGCGCTAAATGATGGGAAGGGTAAAAAACTTTCCTATTTAGCAATGATAGTCTACGTGGGACTACTCACATTAACCACCACTTTTGCGACATTAGTGGACCAGTACCACACCTCCGATTATTCCGCTTTTTGTTTCGGATTACTTCTTCTTCCGCTATTTCTTCGGGCAAGTTTTGTGACCTACCTGACGATTGTATTTATCAACTTGTTTTTCTTTTCGTTGGGGTATTCTTATATAATAGAAAGGGAATTAACTTTCTCAGTAATAACCCCCATCTTCGCGTTCTCCATAGCAAGTATAGGAACGGCAATCAATGTCGAAGGCACCCGCTTAAAAAGTAACCTTCTACAATTACAACTGGAAGAATCCAATAAAAATCTGAAAGAGTTATCTCATAAGGATTCCTTAACCGGACTTTTTAATAGAAGGCATTTAATGGAATCTTTAAATACCCTTTTAGCCGCATCCAAAAGATATGATTTTCCTTTGTCGGTACTTCTTCTCGATTTGGACCATTTTAAAAAGGCGAACGATTCTTTGGGGCACCAAGTGGGAGACAAACTACTAGCTACAATCGGAAGATTATTATCCGGATTAGTGAGAGATTGTGATGTAGCTGCCCGTTACGGGGGAGAAGAATTCTGCGTTGTACTTTCCAACACGAATATTGAAGGAGCGAAATTCGTTGCGGAGAGGATCCGCGTTAGAATCGAAACTGAGACCTTCGAAGAGATCCCTTGGACGATTACCGTAAGTATCGGCGTCGCAACCAGAGACAATGACGAGACTCCGGAAGATTTCCTAAAAGCAGCAGATAAGAAATTATACGAATCAAAGGCCGCCGGAAGGAACAGAGTTTCCGCTTAGTTCGGGTTCGAATAAAGAAATCCTAATATATCTTCCTAAAAACTGACCTAAAAAACTGACACCCAAAGCTGGGATTGTCGGAGGCAGCCATTCCGGTCCGAAAAATTTCAGGCCCAACCATACAATCATCCCCGAGAACATAGCATACACTGCCCCGGTTGCGTTCGCATCTTTCCAAAAAATTGCGGCAACCAATGGAACAAAAAGGGAAACCAAACTTATGGAAGAAGAATCGGCTACCAACTGATAAATATTCGTTTCACTCAGCGCCATTCCTGTGGATACGAATGCCACTATCAACACGGAAAAACGCATCACTCTCAATAATAATTTCTCGGAAGGATTTTTTAAAGTAGGACGGATCAAATTCTCTCCTAAAACGGAAGCGGGAGCTAAGATCGCGCCTGAAGCTGTACTTAAGATAGCGGAAAGTAATGCTCCAAAAAAAAGAATCTGAATAAACAAAGTAGAATGTAATAACACTACATGAGGAAGTATCATTTGATTATCCCCCGCCGCTATCTCAGGATAAACTCTTCTTGCAAAATATCCAGCAAGCAAAGGTAAAAATGCGACGGTCAGATACAATCCCCCGCCCAACAGAGAGGAATACACGGCAACCTTTTCCGACTTAGAAGACATCACTCTTTGAAAAATATCCTGTTGTGGAATAGAGCCTAACCCTATCGTCATCCAAGCTGCAATATAAGCGAGGATTGCTTCCGTTTGTAATGGCGGAAAAAAGGAAAAAAATCCCGGCTTCGCCGTCGCTATCACAGTTTGAAATCCACCGGCCTTTCCTTGTAGGTCCCAAACCAAAACCAAAAGCCCTACTATGATCAAAATGGTCTGTAAGAAATCCGTAATGGAAATCGCCCACATACCTCCGATATATGTGTAGATCAATACGACAACGGATGCCAATAATATTCCTACATACATATCGAATCCGAATAAGGAATGAATGACAATACCCATTGCTACTAATTGAGCCGCAATCCAGCCGAAATAGGAAGGGATCATAAATAGTGCGGAAAGAAATTCCACCCTTCGGCCAAAACGATTTTTGTATAAGTCTCCGAAAGTGAGAATGTTCATCCTATACAAGGGCCTAGCAAAGAATATCCCTACTAAAAAAAGACAAAGTGCCGCCCCGAAAGGATCTTCGATCACCGCTAGGACCCCTCCGTCTACAAACTTGGACGAAGCTCCCATCAGTGTTTCCGAACCGAACCAAGTGGCAAACAAAGCGGACGATGCAAGAACAAGCGGAAGTTTTCTTCCGGCTAACACATAATCCTGGGAACTTTTTACAAATCTGGAGGCAAATGCTCCGATTAAAATGGTTATACAAATATATAAAATGACAAAGAGACCGAGCAATTCAGAGAGTCCTGTGAGAAAACTTATTAATTGTGATCCTGAAATTCAGAGAATGAAAACGCAAGCGATAATAACAAAGAGGATCAATCGATATCCAGGATCAACAGAGTGATATCGTCTTGGATAGAGGTTTTAGAAATAAAATTTTGGAGATCGGAAAGTATTCTTTCTGCTTGGACCTGAGGTTCGAACTGAACATTTGCGCGAATGGAATGCAAAAATCTTTCTTCTCCGTATTCCGATTTATCTTCATTGAACTGTTCGTAGATCCCGTCCGAAAAAAGAAAGATCCGATCTCTTGATTCTATCTTATATTCTTCGGTTCTATATGGATAATCTTTTACAAAACCTAAGATGGCCCCCGTTTTAGGCATCTCTACTATTTGATAGGAATGTACTAAAAATTGGGATATATGACCCGCGGATGCAAAATAAACTTTTTTCTCCGATAGATCCACATCGCAGATCGCTCCCGTAAAATAGAGAGTTTTATATTTAAGTAAAATAGAATTATTAAGTTCAAAAAGTATTTCTCCCGGTCTCTCTAAAGAGGATTTTAGTCCTTCGTATTCCCCCTTGATTGCCATAGTTACTAAAGCCGCTTGCACTCCGTGACCGGTAGCATCAGCCAAAAATAATCTATATCTCCCATTACTTAATCTGCATATATCGTAGAAGTCCCCTCCTACCTCGTCCATAGGCAGATAATTGACGGAATATCTTAAGCCCGGGATATTTTTTAGTTCCGGAAGGATACTTCTTTGGATCTTTTGGGAATACAACATATCCTTTCGGATGATCGAAAGGGATTTGGCTAATTCTTCCGTTCTTTCGTTTACTTTTCTTTCCAGCTCGAAATTCATACGAGTGATATCCTCATATAACTTGGCATTCTCCAGTGAAATCGCTGCCTGTGCGGAAAGTATTTCCAAAATTTCTAATCTATGTTCGTCGAAGATACCGGCAGTAAGTCGATTTTCCAAATAAAGAACACATAACGTTCTTCCTTGTTTTGTGATCGGCATACATAACAGGGACTTCGGTTTACTTCTTTTGATATAAGGATTTACGGAATAAAAAGAATCTTTTGCCGCATCCGAGATCAAAACCTTCTGTCCGGAACGGAAACAAAAATACACCACTTCCAAAGGAAGAAGATGGCCCGCTTCATCGAGCGAGATTGGTTTGGGTAAAAAGCCCGGTTCTTCTATATCCGACCCTGCCATCAAAAACAATTCTTTGTTTTGAGGGAGAATTAAAAAACCTCGAGTTGCCGCGGCATTTTCCATAATTGTGCGAATCAACTGCCTAAGTAATTCACCTAATTCGATAACTCCCGAAATACTTTGAGAGGCCTTGAGTACAGTCCTGAGATCCAAATCGAAGGATGTGGGAAGAATTGAATCCGCCAGGATTTTTTCCATGGAACGTTTCGTAGTTCCTTGAGGACGAAGCAACTCTCCATGTTCGTCCCTAAGTAAGTTTACGATTGATTTGGCTCCCCAAGAACTGTAGAGCCTTACCGCATTTTGTATCAAAAATTTTCCGTAGGAAGTCCTACCCTGTTCTATATTCCATTCCGCAACATGTTGGTATACGACTGCCTTTCTAAAATCGTTCGGCTCCGATTCCACTTGTTGTATGGCCATATCGAAATACAGGGAAGAATTCTCCTTTCTTCCTGCGTAATCCTCGTAAAGCCCACCTAATATAAAATAAAATAATTGAAAACTAGGCGGATAGATCTTCGACCAAAGTTTAAATAAATATAATGAATATCTAAAGAAGAACTTCTCGCTCAATTTTAACTTTTTTCTACGCAACTTTAAAAGACCTAAGGATCTATAAAACCGATACTCTGAATAAATAAACATGATCCTGGATTTTTCCAGATCGGAATGGTAATTTTTAAAAATTCTTTCCGCCTCCAAATAATAGCCCGATAAATATGCAAGAGATCCGAATAGGGTCGCATACCAAGAATTAGCGGTTCCGTTCCCTGCGGATTCCAGGACCTGAGACTCGAATTCACGGTCCGTGTACAAATTTTCCTTATACCGCACGGTTTCAGTGGATTTTCCTTCTAAACGATCCAAATAAGAATCGGAAGAATGTAAAAGGATCATCAGAATATCGTAATTTAATTTGGATCCCCTTTCTAAATTTTCCCTGATCTTTTCCCGGTACGAAAGGGAATTTTCCGCGGAATATAACTGGTTCGTATTTTGGGAGAAAAGTGCGAATGCAGCCCAAAGATAATCCCCATACTGCATACATTTATGGAACGCTTCCTCCGTATAATCCACTATGGAACGGAATGGATACATGAAATAATCCAAAAGAATGGTCCGGCCAAACACGAACCTTCCGTAAAGTTCATCCGATTTAAACTTTTTTAATATCTTTTCCGCCAAGGTCCAATATCTCATAGACTGTTGGAAATTTCCAGTGATAGAAAGTAATATGGATCCGAAGCCTGCGTAACCGAAAAAGCTGAAAGGAGCATTTCCTTCTTTCAAAGTAAGATTGATTAGCTTCAAATAAATATAAGCCATAACCTTCATATCCATATGTTTTCCGTAATTCAGAAGGTTGACCAAAATATTCAAAGCTTCCGTTTTATACGGATCTTTGCTGTCTTTAGCATTTACTAACTTTTCCGGAGATCTTCCTCTACTATAAAAGATCATCTTCAATACTTCACCGAACACCGCTAAAAAACCCGGCTTTTCCTTGAAACCTATACCGAGCGATTGAAGCGCCTTGATCCCTATTTTGGATGCGGAGTCAAGATCGTTATAAACGTTCATCACTTCCAATTGCATTAGGTAAACGTCCGCTTTTTCGGATGGACTTTGCAGTTTGGAAAGTAAATCGGATACGATCTTCTCCGCCTCTTCTCTTCTGGATAAATAATATGCCGATTCCGCAAGAGATTTTAGGATATGGATCGCATTCTTTCTGTCTTTTTGCCAATAAGAGTCTTTGAGTTGAGAAGCAAGCAAACTGAAAAAAGAATAAGAAGATTCGTAAGCGGCCCCGGCTTTGGCAGAATTTCCCGCAAGTATCGTATAATGGAAGAAGTCTTCATTCTCCTGTCCGTTCGTATATAATTCTCTGGAACGCAGAAGATGATTTGCAATATCTAAGATCAGCTCAGATCCGCCGGATTTTTTTTCTCTTTCGATCAATAGTCTAGCAAGAGTATTATGGATCCTTGCTTTTTCGGAAGAGTCCGTAGCATCCAAAATACTTTGGATCATTCTATCATGAGAAAAATGAAATTGGATATCGGATAGAGAGGAATACATTCCAGACTCTTCTATCTTTTTTTGGGAAATATACTGCAAAGCCGGAAATAACATATTTCCGGATTCTCTATAAAATACGATCCCTTCTCGGACTGCTTCCCGAATTCCCCTAGACAAAACACCTGGCCGAGCCTTAAAAAAATCGTACATATCTTTCAGATCGAATTTTGCGCCGATACAGGCCCCTACTCTCAGGACTTCCAAGGTCTCGTCGGGAAGTTTCCCCACTTTATCCAGAAATAGATCTAAAACGTTATCCGTAACCGCTCTTTGCAAAAGGCGATCCCAGTCCACTATATGATATGCGGTTTTCGTATCGAAACTTAGGCAACCCTCTTCATACAGGGATCTCAAGAATTGGTGCAAAAATAAAGGATTTCCTCCCGTCTTAGAAACGAGAACTTCCGCAAGTCGACTCGCATCCTCGGCGGATACATGGATACTATCGGATACATATTTAAATACGCTATGTTCATTCAAAGGAGAAAGTCGTATTTCTCTCAGATCCAAACCTAAGGGTCCTGGTTTTACCGTAATATTCGGAAAAAAATCCGCATCCTCAGATCGACTAGTGAGAACAAAAAGTAATCCTTCCCAATCTTCACTGTTCAAAATGAATTCTAGTAAAGCCAGGGAAGCCGAATCCGCCCATTGAAGATCATCCACCAAAATAATAGCGGGATTTTTTCGATCAAAACAAAGAGTCAGAAATTTAAGAGCGACTGCAAACAGGACCTTTTCGTCCTTCTGCCTCTTATGCGTTTTTACCGGTATTTCTATTCCTAAAGTTTTTCCCAGGTCCGGCAAAAATTGGGTAAGGATCTCGATATTATCTCCTAAGGTTTCCTTAATATAATTTTTTAATAAAATGATTTCCTCTTCTTTTTTCTGAAGGATCCTTCTTAAAAGATCGTCCATAATCTGGCGGAACGCGTAATACGGGATCTCCTTTTTATCTTCTTCGAATTTTCCACGCAAAAGGACCACTGAATAGATATCCAGATAAGTGATAGCATCCTCCACTAACGCCGTTTTTCCGGTCCCTGATTTACCGCCGATAAAAATTGCGGACCTTCTTCCGTTAGTCACATTCACTATACTAGATTCGATCTCTTTTCTTTCCCGGTCCCTATCGTAGATCCTAGGAGAATCCCGAAAACCCACCTTTCTTTCATATACCCCGGGAACGAATTCAGAGAGCTTACGTTTAGACCTTAAAGAATCTTTAATACTCTTTAGATCATGTATCAGATTTTCCAAAGAGAAGTATCTTTCTTCCGGCATCTTGGAGAGCAATTTGTCCACCAAGGTAGAGATCGCAGCCGGAACATCCTCTCTTTTCTTAACTAGAGAAACCGGCGATCTTGCGATATGATAATGCACCATCTCCAAAGGGTCTTCCGTTTCAAACGGAGGAGCTCCCGAGATCATCTTATAAAATAGTGCGCCTAAGGAATATGCGTCGGATCTAAAATCGACCGGACGGTTCAATCTTCCCGTATTTTCCGGAGAACAATACGGTAGAATATCGAACGTATATCTAAGAGGTGCATAACTTCCCTTTTCGGAAAGTAGAAGGGAGGCTCCGCCTAACCAGGCAAGTTTGGTCTCACCGTTATCCGGATTATAAAAAAATGCACGCGGGGAAATTTGGTTATGAACTATCCCGAAAGAATGTAACCTTGCCAAATTTTCCGTGATCGCTACGGCTATCTCTAAAAAAGTTTCTAGAGAAATGGATCCTGCCAAACTTTGGTGCAGAAGTTTAGAAGGAATATTTTCATACACCAGGCAGATACCGTCCGAATTTTCGAACATATCTTCCGGTTTAAGAATGCCGGGATCGCTGACTAATTTCCCCAATTCGAATTCATTCAGAAAATACACCGAAGAGGTTTCTTTCCCCTCCGGTCTTTGTATTCGAATGATCTTCGGTTCTCTAGTCCTACCTAATTTTCCTCTATACGTTTGGGAAAAACTGTCCTCGTACAACAATTCCCCCAATTCATAAGGAACCCTGTCTGTGGACAAATCCTGCATAATTTCCAATTTGATCTTTTTCGAAATCGTAACGGAATTTCGAAAACCTCGACTGAACTAATTTTTAAAGTTCACACTTTAGAGGGCGAATACTTTTGACGGGTAAATAACCAAACATAGTATATGTCGGCTATCGTTCCGAGTCCGCTCAAAACCTGAACGAAGTACTTATCCGGAAAGTATAAAAAGATGAAGATTGTAAAGAACCCGTTGCCCAAAAATTTTGCCCAAGAAACCGAATAAGAGAACATGTTCGGATCTCCGGTTTTCAGGAAAAGGATCGGATACATTACCGAAATAATCAGACTTAAGATATAAGCCGAATTAGATCCGGTAAAAAGATCATAACCTCCTATATAAAAGGTATATATCAATAATCCCCAAGACGTCACCAAAATGCCCAAAAGGAATTTATATCCCTTGTCCGACAATGGCAAGGAAATTTGTTTTTTACCGAATCGGATCACCTGGTAGAAAATCACTATATCCAATACGAACCCAAGTCTATAGCCCCAGAGTAATATCGCACCCATAGGTTCTTTAAAGCAGAATCCCCATAATAATTCCCAAATAATATTCCCACAGGCGATAAAAACGGGCATCTCGACGAATTTTTTCTTAAATGGTTCTATTAGAAGAACTGCATACATATATGCCCAGAAAGCCACACCCAAAAGTAAACAAATATTCTCAAACAGCGTATAACGTCCGAAATACTCCGGATCCGTTGCTAAAGTCTGCCAAAAACTCATCCTTTATAGTCTCCAATTCTCTCTTAATGAAGGCGGGATCCAGAATCTGGCTTTTTTTCCGCCGTAATAAAAATGATCCATAGAAAAAAGAAGTTTGGAAGCAAAATAAGCGACTAACTTTCCGAATCCCTCGTCATCGTCTACATGAGAGTCGACATCCTTAAAAATCCTTTCCATAAAATAACCCAAAGGATTTTTAGGAGGCCATCCTAGGCCGAGTACCTCGCTTGTTTTTTGTCCCATATATGTTTGCAGAAAAAATAATGGAAGACTATCGAATAAGTTCCCCGGAAGCATATACTCCATAAAGTCCAACAGGGATTTTGCAAGTATCTTGCCCGCGTCAGATGGTTTTTGTTGATCGTTAAAAATGGACTCGCCTAAGGAATGTGCGGTATCGTATCCTTCCGGACAAAGTTCCGGTTTTACACCTATAAAATGTCCAACCACTCTCCAGAGATGAATGTATGCGTCTTTTTCTTCCTGACTTAACTTTAAAGAAGATTGAGCCAGTCCATCCAGCACTAAGCTAGAAAAAGACTGCAAAGTACCTGCCATATCTTCTTGGTTGATCGGCCGCCCCCAAGCAGGATCCCAATCTTGTCCCTTCCCTAAAAAATAACGAATGGATGCATGCATTAATCGTACTTTCTGGGCAGTGCGTATCCCTTTTCCTTGAGGGCCCAGTCCATTTTCCTGAGCGACGGAGATCACAAACTGAGTGGTTTCCATGAGTCTTCTATTAACCCCATCAATCACTCCATTCTGTTCTATTAATCTTCCAGTTTTATAAAGTACCTGCGCTCCGTCTCCGCAAGAATATGCCATAGGAAGCGACTTTACACAAAGCATCATTAGGATCTGGGGACCATAAGTGGAGAATAGTCGCTCTCCCTTTGCGATCTTAGTTTTGTCCGCCCAAGAAGGAAGATCTTCCGTCTCATAAAAATATTTTTCTAGATAATCCGGCAGCCCGGAAGGAATAGGGTCCGAGTTCCTGGAAAGAGCATCGAAAAAAAGCATCGTTTTTTGCCGGTCAAAAGCGGATTCAGTAAAATATTTTGTGACAATCTCGTCTGCTAACGGATCAGTTTCATTTCGTAATGCGCGTAACTCGCTCGAATTCATTCTAAAACTTAAGCCTCGTCTCAGGAATGCGCCAGTTTTATATTTTGAATTTTAAAAAGAAAGCACTTGTAAAAAAAACCGTAACGAATTCCTTGAAGCATGCTTTTTGGATCTAGAGTTCGTAAAAAATTTTCCCTGTTTTCCCTGGCTATAATTTCTTTCCTGGCTCCTAAGCTCGAAGCTGTAGGACTTTTTCAACCTTCTCACAACGCGAGATACGGCGGTATGGGGGGAGTAAATTTAGCGATCGGGGGATCTCCTATGGACATAGGGACCAATCCCGCTAACTTAAGTCTCAAAAATCGAAAAGAGTTGGAGTTCGGAATTTCTTTGCCGTACATCCGTACAGTATACAAAGATAAGTTTTTGGATCCGGACCCGAATCTTACCTACGAAAATTCGGAATCCTATAATGTGCTTGCCCCACTTCCCTATTTTGCGATCCGGATCCCACTCGGCGAAAAATGGTCTTATGGTGGAGGGATTTATATCCCGGGAGGAGGAAATGGAGAAGTCTACGGACTCACAAGGATCACTCCTAACGGCCAAAGTTTGAACGATTGGTCAGGAATGAAACTCCCAAGTCCGATAGGAGATTCTAAAAGAATTCAAGAAAGTTATTCTTCTACATTTTATCTAGTGAAATCCACTCACGCACTTTCCTATAAGATCGGCGGACTTTCTCTGGCATTCGGAGTAGAAGGAATTTATTCCAGACAGATCGCATATCAAAAATTTCATGATATCACAGGAACCGTCGAAGTCCCCGGCCAAGGTTTCGATTATAGAAGCAAGCATGCCTATGCACTAGGCGGCATATTCGGAACCACTTATCAGATCACGGAAACATTAAAGATCGCTTATACTTACCAAACTTCCGCAAAAATCCCTTTGGATGGAAGTATACAAGTAGGCTCGTATCCGAGCAGAACCGGAGTGTCTGCGACATTTGCAGTTCCGGAAAGACATGGATTTGGTTTTTCTTATGGAACGGATACATTCAATGTCGGAATAGATGTTTTGTATTATAATTATTCTTCTTACACTTCTATCTATAAACAAACTTTGGCTGCTCCCGTATTTCCGACTGCATTCGGACAAACGAATGTAGTCCCTCAAAATTTAAGTTATCATGATTCTTGGGCTTTGGGCATCGGAGGAGAATGGATCGTAAACGATTGGACTTATAGATTAGGAGCAAGGCATAACTCCGGAGTTTTAAGATCGGAAGGAACGAACGCTCTTCAAGCAGGTATCATGGTCCAAGATCTTGTCTCAGGCGGTTTCGGATATACCGCAGGAAAATGGAAATTCGATTTTACACTTTTATACTATCTTCCTGTAAAAGTCTATAACGGAGGCTCTGCAGATTGGAACTTCAACCATGCAGTATTTTCCAAAGACGACATCAGAGTGGCACAATTCAAACATTCCTTAAGATCCGATATCCCCGCGATCTTATTAGGAGCAAGCTATTCGTTTAATTAAGATTTTTGCATATAGTCTTTTTGAGAGATCAAAATAGAACTAACCAACAAACAAAATGCGATAAAGTCGAAGCTGAATGCTCCTACTTGACCGAACTGCCAAGCGGATCTTATACTATTCCAATGCTCCGGGATAGTATGAGTGACGGTCCATTCTTTGATTCGAGAAGCAGCAGGCGCCACAAATAAGAACCAAACCCCTAAAGAAAAAATAAAAGAGAACCCGCTTAAAATCGTATAACGAAACGATTTTGTGCCCTTGGAGAGATAAGCGATTATAAAAATAAGAAGAATGGAACTTATCTGTACGATAGGACCGATGATCCCGAAATATTTATACAAACTTGTTTGGACCGGAAAATACAGTTCTGCTTCCCAATGTAATTTAGGCGCCGCTTCCATTACATGAGCAAATCTCATTCCAAGAGTTAATGCGGCCAAAACAATCACAAAAAATCGGACCTTAGATAACATAGCGAACTCCTTTCCGTTTTCTTTAGTTTCTACCCCGAACGAAAAAGGTTACCGAATTTCCGCAAAAAAAGGATCCATTTTCATTTGAATTTTTGAAAATAAACAGTACCAAAGCCTTCTATGGATTATAAACATCTGTGTATAGAAAACAAAAACGGGTTACTAATTGTACTTTTGAACCGTCCGGAATACAGTAATGCGTTAAATATAAGAATTAGAGACGAATTAGAATCCATTTTTTCAGAGTCCAAAAAAGATCCTAAAGTAAGAGGAATACTTTTAGGAGCAATCGGCAAAAACTTCTGCAGCGGATACGATCTGGAGGAAGTTATCGAAACAAAACTAGGATCTTTCCGTCATCGTATTTTAGAATATCATTATGAACTTTATTCATTTCCGAAACCTTTGGTTTGTGTATTAAAAGGTTTTTGTTCCGCTGGAGGTTTTGACTTAGCTCTTTGCGGAGATTATATTCTTGCGGAAAAGAAAACATTCCTATTTCGCCCTGAAATTCGTTTCGGAGGTCCGCCACTCATCACTACTCTAGCTCGAAAGGTAGGTCCGGCAAAAGCATTATCTTTAACATTATTAGGAGATCCTATCCGTTCCCAAGACGCAGTCCAATTGGGGATTATCGACGATCTAGTTTTGGAAGGTGACTCGATCGCAAAAGGATTAAAAGTACTGGAGAAACTAACTCAATGGGACCCGAAACTCATCCGAGCCGAAAAAGAGATAGCGAATAATTTTTTCCAAGGTAATCTTTACGAAAATCTAAAAAAAGAATTCGATCTGTTCAAAGAATTTTTGGAAAATCCGAATTTTCTAAAAATAATCTCCGAATATGCGAAATCCATTAAACAAAAAGTCTGACTAAGGATTGTTTTGGATGAACTCGGAAAGAAGTTCGGCAAGTAGTTCACCTTTCTCTTCCTGTAAAAAATGCCCGGCGCCTTGGATCACAGTATGTTTCTGGCCTTTTGCACCCGGGATGGTCCTTCTAAAAAATACATCCCCGCCTTTTGTGATCGGATCCGAATCGCTGAACATAGTAATAAAGGGTTTTCTGAAATTCTTATAAAAGATCCAAGCTTGGCGATTCCTTTCCGTTTCAGGATTATCGGGAGAGATCGGAACGAGAGTAGGAAATTTTCTAGCGCCCGCCTTATAAGATTCATCCGGGTAAGGAGAATCGTATGCACGAATGATCTCCGAACTTAATTTACTCACACATCCGTTTTGGATGATCTTTCCTACGGGAAGTTTACTCACTTCCTGGGAAAAACGAAGCCATTTTAAAAAATCCTCCTTCGGAGCAATATCTCCCGTAGGCAAAAAAGT
This sequence comes from Leptospira sp. B5-022, assembly GCF_000347035.1. Classification (GTDB taxonomy): domain Bacteria; phylum Spirochaetota; class Leptospiria; order Leptospirales; family Leptospiraceae; genus Leptospira_B; species Leptospira_B cinconiae. The sequence goes on along the minus strand of NZ_ANIJ01000022.1, from coordinate 136,814 downwards.
ATTCGCAGCGCATATTCTTGCAAAACGAGAATCCATCTCCGCTACTACTCTTAAACCTAAAAGCCCTCCCCAGTCTTGGCAAAAGAGCGTAATATTCTGTAAATCTAAACCGGTGATCAGATTTTTCAGCCAGTCCACATGATTCTTATATGTATACGTATTTAGATCGATAGGCTTGTCGGATTTTCCAAAACCGATCAGATCTGGAGCGATTACTCTATAACCTTTTTCTGATAAAGGAGGGATCATTTTTCGATAAAGATAAGACCAACTGGGTTCTCCATGCAATAATAGAACCGTTTCCTTTGCATTTTTAGGACCCTCGTCCACATAATGTATCTTAAATTCTCCTACAGAAATATAATGAGGAGAAAAAGGGTAATCCTTTAAATCGGAAAAACATTCGGAAGGAGTTTCTAAATAAGTTTGCATATCAAATCTACCAGAACGAACGTACTTTAAGTACGGTCTCAGATCGTAGATTATCAGGAAATCTTGTCAAACTTCTTCCTAAAAAAGTCGACCGACTCAAATTTCTGATTTTAAAAAACAGGAAAATAAGATCTTGTAGGACCTCCCAGTAAGAGAGTTTTATGTTCGGTAAAAGAGCGCAGAAAATTACGTTTTACACTTCTTTTGTTCTAATCGGTTTATTCTTATCGGTTTTATGTCAAACAGCTTGTCTGAGTTCTTTCGGAGGAAGCCCAAGCGGAACCAGACTGGAAAGAATGAAAACTTCCAAGATGTTCCATGATGGAAAGTTTGAAAACGATCCTTTCGTCCCTATGTTAAGTTCCGGAAACTATATCGGCGTTTTAAAAAGACAACTATTCGGTTCCGAAATGAGAATCCCTCCTTCCCCCATTCCAATCCAAAAACCTGATTTAAAAACTTTTTCAGATCCGATTTCACCGGGGCTCAGAGCGATCTGGTTCGGACATTCTTCCGTATTGGTGGAAATAGACGGAATACGCATCTTCACTGATCCTGTTTTTTCGGAGAAAGTTTCTCCTTTCGAAAGTATCGGGCCGGGACGACTTTTCCCTTTGCCGTTAGAACTATCAGAACTTCCTAATATAGATGCAGTTGTGATCTCCCACGACCATTACGATCACTTGGATATGGCAACCGCTCAATTTTTAGCAAAGAACGGAACGAAATATTTCGTTCCGTTGGGTATTGGGGCTCATTTGGAATCCTGGGGAATTCCGGAAAATCAGATTATAGAATTGGATTGGTGGGAGAAAGGAAACATTAAGAATATTGAAATTATCTGTACTCCTGCCGTTCATTATTCCGGAAGAGGTATATTCAACGGTAAGTCCACTCTTTGGTCTTCTTGGAGCCTGATCGGGCCTAAACATAAATTTTTCCATAGTGGGGATACAGGATATTCTCCTCATTTTACCGAAATCGGGAAAAAGTTAGGACCGTTCGATCTGACGTCTATCAAGGTCGGAGCTTATGATTGGACCTGGGAAGGAATTCATATGAGTCCGGAAAGCGCTGTCCAAGCCCATTTGGATCTAAAAGGAAAAACGATGCTTCCTGTTCACTGGGCCACTTTTAATCTGGCGATCCATTCTTGGGACGAACCTATTTTAAGGACAAAACAAGGAGCGGATCAAAACGGAGTTCGCCTAGCCACACCTAAACCGGGAGAATGGCTGGATCTAAAAAAGGATCTTGTTTTCGAATCTTGGTGGGAGAAGGTAAAGTAGGTTAAGAAAATTTTCTCACCAACTCCAATCTGGAATTAACATGCAGTTTCCTGAATATACTTTTGATTTGCACCCTCACTGTACCTTCTTTAGTGCCCAAGAAAGCGGCGATCTCTTTGGTTCTTTTGCCGTCCACTATCAAATCCAATACTTTTTTTTCCCTATTGGACAACACTTCCACCTCCTTCTGAGTAGTCTTACGAAAAGAAAGGATCACTCTAGCGGCAAGTCCTGGGGAAAGTATCCCTCCTCCCTCCAAAAGTATTTCCGCTTTCTCCTGGATATCTCCAACATCCTTTTTTAATATATATCCTATAGCCCCCGCTTTTAACGCCTTAAATAAGACCTCTTCGGATTCGAAAGCGGATAAGATCGCATAATTCGTTTTTGAATCCTCAGAGTGTCTTTCTAAAATAAAATCCAATCCACTTTGACCGGGAAGATCTATATCCACAAATACCAAATCGTACGGCACATCCTTGCCTTTAGGAAATTCCTCGGCGGAAGTATAAACTTCCACTTTCGTTACTCTATTCAATTTTTTTAATCTCTCTTTGCACTGACTTGCAAAGATTGGATCGTCTTCTAAGATCGCTATTTTGTATAACTTCACGAATCAAATTCTCCGCAATTGACGGATCGGGATCTCCAGAAATCCTTTAAAGTCCCGATTTTCCAGATTTTCTTTCCATTCTCCGTTGATCGCGGAAGTTCTATATTGAATGGTTTTATTTCCTTTGGAACCTATTCTCATCTCTTGGAAATTAGTACGGGTCCTGATGGATATTTCTATGGAATCCTTTTTAGGAGAGAAGGTCCAATGAGAAATTCCTGAACCGTATTTTAGATCGTTGGAACAGATCTCCGTAACGATCCCTAAAATTTGTTCCGCTTTTTCCGTATCGATATGAAAATCGTCCTCACCTTCTCTTGTGAACCTAACCTTTCTTCCTGCATTACCGTACCTTCTTAATAACAATACTCTTATCCCACTCCAGACATCTTCCGAGATCAATTTTACATCGACCATACTCGCAGTGATCTCCCTAATCCCCGTAAAAATATCTTCGGATAATTTTTCCAATCTCAGAAGAGCATCCGTATCTCCGCTCTTATAAACCTGGATGGAACGTACCAATAAATTTAGATCCGTTACTTTCGCCCCTAAATAATCGTGAAGGTCTCTAGTGATGGCCTCTCTTTCATTATACAATCTATCCTGCAAATTTTTGGTCTTCTTAAGATGCTCTATCCTATATCCGTACCACCAAGTATTGCATAAACAAATAAACAATTGGAGAGCACTCATATTACCGATCTGCACCCATAAGGTCCTGCTCGAAAAATATTCGCTTCCTTCCGGAAAGATCCTAAGAATGTATAAGGCAACTACGGAAAAAGAATAGATCGTATAAAAGATAGGTTTCCCGTTAAAGAATAAACTTACTAAAAAAAGGATCACTTGGTTAGTGATCCACATATGATTATCGTAAAAATAATACTCGTTGTCATGGAATTGTGTCTCTACTTCCAGGACCAATAAGATGAATAGTCCGCCGAATACGATCAGGTTCTTTCTGAAATAATTTTTGGAATAAAATCGGATCACTCCCAAACTGAACAAACAGATAGAAGCGGAGATCAGATCCAAATAGAGCAAAAGGTAATTGGAGCGAAAATATTCTAAAATCGCTCCCCATACGGTGATTGCACATACAATCCCGAAAAAGTAAGAGGCTATTCTATAATTTTGGGAATAGAATTCCTCGCTTGCAAATCTATCCTTTTCCTTTTCTTTCATTATTTCCATATTCGCTTCCGATAAATGCCGTTAATATCATCGTTTGGCACATGGTATCTATCGGAGAATAAAACTCTATTCGAATATTTGCTAACTTCGGGATTTTAGCGACATAGGATACGATCTACCTTTTCCCCCAACCTTATCTGATTTTTTCCCTCTCCCCTACCTCAACGGGGGTATTGCCCAATTCGGCCATAGCACTTAAGTTATACGGCAACGTTTCTTGCCTTAGCGCCGCCAAAGTAAGAAACCCGATTCTTCAACAAAAGAATAACATAACAAAAACTTAATATTAAAAAGATTAGGAAACTAAGATGAAAACAAAATTGACTTTGATCTTATTGATCTGCTTGAATTTTTTTTGTTCCGGAACGAACTCCGGACTATCCGCGCTGGCCGCCTTCTTCGGGCTTCCCCAAACTCCTTCCTACGGAAACGTTCAATTCGCCGTGAATGTTTCCAGTTCGCTGACAAAGGTAACAGTCACTGTGACCGGTCCCGGGATCTCCACTCCAATCGTACACGATCTAGTAAAAGTCGGGGACACTTGGCAAGGGATTATTGGACAGATCCCGGCAGGCACAGACAGAACATTTTCGGGAGAAGGTTATAATGCCTCGAATGTTTTGATACAGCAAGGCCAGGTGACTGGAGTTACGATCACCGCTAACTCTATCACCAATATCGTATTAGTTCTATCCGAAACGAATCCATCCCCACCTTTTTCGAATGCTGCTCCTGTTATTGATTCTTTGGTTGCCTCCACAAATCAGGTTGCACCTTCTTCTTCCATGAATCTAAATGCAACGGTCCATGATCCGAATCCTTCCGATACTTTGACCTACGTTTGGTCTACAACCGGAGGAAGTTTCAATAATTCGAATATTCTAAATCCTATATGGACTTCCCCGTCCGTTCCCGGACAATATTCGATCACATTGACAGTGAGCGACCAGTTAGGGGCAAGCTCAAGTTTGAGTTTTACCGCAGATGTGCAACTAGGATACGGAACAGGTTACGGAAGTATCAACGTAGGGTCTAATTCTTCTCCTTTTGTAACTAACGTTATATCGGACCCTTCCAGTATTGCTCCAGGCGCCTCTACCAATATCTCCCTGACTGCGTTCGATCCGGACGGGAATACGATCTCTTATTTTTGGGGCTCGAGTTGTGCCGGAAGTTTCGATAATGTGAATGCCCAAAACCCCGTATTTACCGCATCTCCTTCCGCAAGTATAGGGCCTTGTACGTTAAGTGTTTCTTTATCAGACGGGAATGGCGGATCTAATCTGGGGTATTTTACGATCCAGATCTCTCAAACCCAGACGGTCAATCTGGCTCCTCAGATCATGTCTAGTTTTCAAACCGGATTATCTTTAGATCCTTCGGGCAATATGGTTTTTAGGGTAACGGCTACCGATCCGGAGAATACCCCACTCACCTTCTCTTGGAATTCTAGCTCGGGTGTTGTAGGCACTTCTACAAACACGATCAACGGGAATCTCACCACAAGTGAAATGATCTGGACTGCTCCGTCTTGTGGCTCTAATCTCCAAGTTTCCGTAACCGTCACGGACGGAGATGGAAACTCCGTGAACCTAAACTATCTTCCCATAAATATCAACGGAGCCCCTACCTGCGTTTTAGGCCTTTGGTCCCTGCAAGCCTATCTCAAAGCTTCCAACTCGGAAACGAATGATAATTTCGGGAGATCCTGGGCTCTTTCCGGGAACACGATAGTGGTAGGTGCACCTTTGGAGGACAGTAACCAAAATACTATCACGAATGGAAGTAATCCGGGCTCTTCCGATAATAGCGCTCCTGCATCCGGAGCAGTGTACGTTTATATTCGGAACGGAAATACTTGGACCCAACAAGCGATCTTAAAACCTTCCAATTCGGAAGAAAGTGATTTGTTCGGTTTCTCGGTAAGTATCTCAGGGGATACGATCGCAGTAGGTGCAATCCAGGAAAGTAGTAACCAATCTACGATTACTAACGGAAGTTCCGCATCTTCGGATAATAGTATGACGTTTGCCGGTGCGGTTTACGTATTTGTCAGGAACGGAAATACTTGGAGCCAGCAGGCTTATATCAAACCTTCTAATCCATCCGCATACGATGCTTTTGGTTACTCCATCGCTGTCCAAAATGACACTTTGGTAGTAGGTTCGAAGAATGAAAGCGGTTCCCAAAATACGATCTCTAACGGACAACCTGCTCCGAATGATGATACTCTCTTCCAAAGTGGGGCCGTTTATGTATTTAAAAGAACAGGAACCAGTTGGGCGGAAGAAGCTTATATCAAACCTTCCAATCCGGATGAAAACGATTCCTTCGGATATAGTGTTGCAATCAGCGGAGATAAGATCGCCGTAAGTTCTTATTATGAGAGCAGCAATCAAAACTATATTACGAACGGAAGCGGTGCAAGTTCCGACAACAGCTTAACTAGAGCCGGAGCAGTGTATATTTTCAATAGAAGCGGAAGCATCTGGACTCAAGAAGCTTATATCAAACCTTCCAATCCGGATGTGGACGACCAATTCGGGGTCAACGTTTCTCTATATGACGATACTTTAGCGGTCGGCGCCAGCGGAGAAGACAGCAACCAAACTAGTATCTCATCCGGTACAACCGCTTCTTCGGATAATTCCTCCAATAGTTCAGGTGCAGTATATGTGTTTGTTAGAAGCGGAGGTATCTGGTCGCAACAAGCATATTTGAAATCTTCTAATTCCGATCCTTCTGATTATTTCGGGGCGGCAATCAGCCTCTATGGAGATACGATTGCTGTGGGAGCATTGGACTCAAGCGCTCAGACTACGATCTCTTATGGAAGTACTGCCAGCTCGGACAATAGCGCTCAGTATTCCGGAGCGGTTTATATTTTCGAAAGAAACGGCACAAGCTGGTCCCAGACGGCATATATCAAAGCGCCTAACGCGAATGCCTATGACTTCTTTGGAGGTGTGTGTTTGGACGGTAATAGTCTTTTGGTGAGCGCGTATTTGGAGGCAAGTTCCGAAAATACGATCACGAACGGTGCTTACGGAAGTGCGGATAATGGCGCAGTTGGTGCAGGTGCCGGCTACGTATTCACGAGATAGTATCAATCGTCCACGAACAGCTCGTCACAAAACGGGCTGTCTTTCGTGATCCTACTTTCCAGAAGATTGAATGCAACTCTTCTGAAATAAGGACGAATTAGTTTTTCGTAATACTTTTTGGATCTTTGGTGGGCATAAGGATCCGTAAAGTAGATCTCCTTCTTCATTCTTGTGTAATCGTTCTTGGTCGGGACCGTAAAATAGAGATAATTCACGATCTTATGTAGTTTTTCGAAAACTTTAGGAAGATGTTTATCTTCTATATATTGAACCACAGAGTTACAAATACCAAGTGTGAAAGGAGGAAGATTAAAATGTTTCAGCTCCAGATCCTGGATTGTAGAGTGTAAAAAAGAAAGATTATAAGAACGGATCCATTTCTGTTTTGCGATCGCATCTATCATTTCTTCCGAAGGATCGACTGCAAACACACGATTCGGTTGGAATATTTTTACGAATTCTTTTAAAAGTAATGCCTTGCCAAACCCAAAGTCCGCGATACTCCTAGGATGAAGTTGCATCAGATCAAAAAGAGATTTTACGTATTTCGCATGTTCTTTCGCGTTGAATGAAGCGTCCACATCCTTCCCGCTTCCGTAAATCTCACTCCAATAGGAAGTTTCGAATGGTAGACCGTTGGCTCCGTATGCGATATAATCGGAGTCTTTCGGTTTTTTACTCATACATCAGGAGCCTTGGAAGAAGCAAACCAGGAAATAAGAAAGGTTTTAAGATCATCGTAACCTTTTTGGTCGGAAAGTTCGGACTTAGCTTCGATGGATCTGGTCCTTAAAGTTTTTAAACTAGGATCCGTTTGTATCCTTTTCCATAAGAACCCATTGATGAGAATCCTTTCTCCCGACAGGAAAAGGTAAGGAGTATTCTTGGCTTTTACCTCTCTTAGTAAAAGTTTTCTGTCTACGGCCCAAACCTCAGATAGCAGTATATAATCTTTATCCCTTATTTCCGGATGAGAAGTGAAATGGGTCTTTTGTTTAGAAGTAAAATATATATAAGCGGAAATTTCAGGAGAAACATAGATCCTTTCGTCCTGATTGACGATCAATCTTCCCCTGAGAGAAGCCACGTCCTTTGCCAAGGAACTTAACTTTGCTTTATCCAAACCTAAAATAGGGCGGATTGTAAAATACCCCGATACTACGATCAGTGCAAAAATCCCGATGGAAGCGGGAAGGGAGTTTAATTCCTTTTCGGAACGAAGTAAAAAATTACCCACGAAGAGAATTAGAATAAAAGAACCGAAGCCTAAAAGATATTTCCAAACGGACAGGCCCATGAACACAAAAGAATGAGCTCCGTAAAAATTAAGATTTCCTAATAGAATAATCCCAAGTACAAAAACCGAAAGATAACCGAATAAGAAAAGTTTAGGCAGGTTCCTTCTTTTGAAAAATACGGATTGCTGCTTCTTCTTCTCTCGTATCCCTACCGTTCCCGCTTTGATCACAAAGATAGTAAATCCGATCAGGAAGAAAGTAAAATGGGAGAAAAACCCGAGCACTGTACAGGAAACTAAGATTAAAAGATCGATTACGGTTTCCATTCGGAATGAAAGAAATAGGACTAATAAAAACGAAAAGCTGACTACTTCTCCCAACATATTCAAAGGAACTAGATAGGAGAACGGATTGATCGCGGCAAGATAACAGAATAGATAATGATTCAATTTCCAGCTCTCTCTTTCCATGATATAAGCGCAGAGATGTATCCCTAAACTCAGGAAAAACGCTCCGAAAGAGAGATAAGCGGGTATATAATTCAAACCTAAGATCGATTTCCAAAACGATAATAGCAAAAAGGGAAGAGGCTCCTGAAGTGAGAAAAATTTTCCGTCTTCGGAAAGAGAACGTAATTCCGCCAATGTCCGGAAACTTTCTCCGTTGGACGGGTCTCCGTGCCAGGAATAGAGAAGAGTCAATAGACCGGTGAGAAACAGCGTCGAAAGTGAAATGAGCGCGGGGTTTGCTTTTCTGTTTCTTTCCAAGTCCATGCGGTGGAATTCTTCTCCTACGGATTTCGGAGCTACGTTAAAAATTTAGGTGAAATTATACCAACACATTTTGAACTAAACTAAGAGGCATATTCCGAGGGCAAGAAGATGGAAAAAAAAGACCATATCCTTTACGATAAGACCGGAAATCCCAGCAAAGAGCCGGCTTGGATTTTCAGAACTTACGCGGGACACACGAATGCGAAGGAGTCTAACGAACTCTTTAGAAAAAACCTGGCAAAGGGTCAAACAGGCCTTTCCATCGCATTTGATCTTCCCACTCAATGCGGTTATAGCTCGGATCACCCCATAGCAAAGCCGGAAATCGGAAAAGTAGGAGTTCCCATCAACACATTAGAGGACTTCCGCATCCTATTCGATCAGATCCCGATCGAGGAAATGAACACTTCCATGACCATCAACGGAACTTCCATGTGGTTACTTTCGCTATACGTGGCTTTGGCGGAAGAAAGAGGAGAAGACGTTTCCAAACTCCAAGGGACCACTCAAAACGACATAATTAAAGAATATTTAGCTCGCGGGACTTATATTTTCCCACCTGAACATTCGATCCGCATCATCGTGGATATGTACGAATACTGTTTGAAAAGAATTCCGAAATGGAACCCATCCAATATTTGTTCCTACCATTTACAAGAAGCGGGTGCAACTCCAGTGCAAGAGTTGGCATTCGCACTCGCAACCGGGATGGCCATCCTGGATGCGGTCAAAGAAAGAAATTGTTTCACTCACGAAGAATTCGAGCAGTGCGTTGGTAGGATCTCCTTCTTCGTAAACGCAGGGATCCGATTCATCGAAGAAATGTGTAAAATGCGGGCCTTCTCCGACATGTGGGAAGAGATCACCAAAGGGATTTATCAGGTAAAAAACGAGAAATACCGCCGATTCCGTTACGGAGTCCAAGTAAACTCACTCGGATTAACCGAGGAACAACCCGAAAACAACGCCTGGAGAATTTTAATCGAAGCTTTAGGAGTCACCTTAAGCAGAGATGCAAGATGTAGAGCACTCCAGCTTCCGGCATGGAACGAGGCGCTTTCCCTTCCTCGCCCTTGGGACCAACAATGGTCGCTTCGTTTGCAACAAGTACTCGCTTACGAAACCGACCTACTGGAATATCCGGACCTATTCGAAGGTTCCAGAGTGGTGGAAAGTAAAGTTAAAGATCTGATCGAGAACGCGAACAAAGAGATCCAAAAGATCAAAGAAATGGGCGGAGCTATCAAGGCGATCGAGAACGGTTACATGAAAGCCCAGCTTGTTAAATCCCAAGCGGAAAGACTCGCGAAGATCAATAACGACGAACTTATCATCGTCGGAAAAAACAAATGGAAAGAAGGGATCCCCTCCCCTCTTACAAACGATCCAGACGGAGGGATCTTCAAAGTAGATCCTAAATCCGCGGAGCAAACTCTTAAAGTACTCTCTGATGTAAAAACAAGAAGAGATGCGAAGAAGGTTGCGGAAACTTTAGCGAGATTAGAAGACGATGCCAGAAACGGTAAGAACTTGATGTTCGCTTCCGTAGAATGTGCCAAGGCTCTTGTAACTACGGGAGAATGGGCGGACACGCTCAGAAAAGTATTCGGAGAATATCGCCCATCCACCGGAGTAGAAGGACAAAAACTCAATCTGGAGTCAGACAAAGTAGCTAATGTCAGATCCAAAGTGGAAAAATTCCAAAAAGCGACAGGTGCCAGACCTAAGATCGTAGTCGGCAAACCTGGGTTAGACGGACATTCCAACGGCGCAGAGATGATTGCAGTATCCGCAAAACATGCAGGATTCGATGTGATCTACTCCGGCATCAGACTCACTCCGGAAGAAATCGTACAATCCGCAGTGGAAGAAAACGCAAATGTGATCGGAGTATCCATACTTTCCGGATCTCATGTCGAACTCGCAGAGCAGATATTCTCGGAATTAAAACATTATAAAGCGGATATACCTGTGGTCTTCGGTGGAATTATTCCTCAACCTGATTTCGAAAAACTACATTCCATCGGAGTCAAAGCGATCTTTACACCAAAGGATTACGATCTTATGGATGTAATGGATCGTATCATAGACATCGTATCCGAGAAAACCCCGGTTCTCCGATAAGGCATGACCGTACGGTTTGCAGAGAAGGAACTCAAAGAACTGATCCAAGAAGCTTCCCAAGGGGAAAAATATCCTCTTGCGAAGCTGATCAGCGAACTGGAAAAACCGGATTCATTCGAATTTCGTAAAGTCCTATTCAAAGAGCTGGAAAACTCCGGCTTTAATGGAGACAGGTCCGTCACTATCGGATTTACAGGAACACCCGGAGCAGGAAAATCCTCACTCTTAGGAGAGATCTCCACCAATTTTTTACAAACAGTCCCAGATAAAAAAATGGCGGTAGTCGCCATAGATCCTTCCAGTCATATAAGCGGAGGTTCTTTACTAGGAGATCGCACAAGGCTTTCGCTCCCAGTCCGCGAAAAGAGGATCTTTTTCAGATCTCAACCCAGCCAATTGGAGCTGGGAGGTTTAAATCCTTATACTTACCATGTGATCCGACTGCTCCGTTGTTTTTTCGATTTTATATTCGTTGAAACGGTTGGGATCGGGCAAAACGAGATAGAAGTCTCCAAATTGGCGGATCTTTCCTTTTTAGTCATGGTCCCTTTGGGAGGAGACCAGATCCAATTCATGAAAAGCGGGATTATGGAAGTCCCGGACGCTTTCATATTAAACAAATGTGATGAAGAATCCTTAGCAAGAGCTAGTTTCCATACTCTTTCGACCACTCTCGAATTTTTACGAGATATTGTTCCAGGAGGAAGTATCCCCCCTATTTTCCTGACCAGTGTAAAAACGAAAAAAGGCATCCGAGAACTATTGGATTTTGTTTTGAAAAGTAAACCTCATCCGAAAAGATCTTCGGAAACCAAGGTCCAGATCGAAAAATGGATCAAGACCGAGTATGGGAATTTTGGGCTTTCTTTCTCCGAGAAGTTAGGAAATATTCCCCAAAAGAATTATGAAGATTGGGAAAGTTTCTTTCAATCAGAAATTCGTAAAAGACTATTATAAATTCTAGATACTTAGACCTTATTTAAGTATTTTCAAAGAGGCGAAATAGATGAGATCCGTATTTAAAAAAAGAAATCTCCTAGGGTTCTTATCCCTACTTCTTTTCTGCTTCGTCCTGATCAAATCATCTAAACCGGAAATTTCACTTGCATACGATTCCAGAACAAAATCTCTCCAGACCCACGCATTAGTTCACTCAGGTTTCGGATCGGAAGCGCTTCCCTACCCTGCAAAGTTTATAGATCCGAAAGAAGAATTCCTTCCAATGCCTGCGAATAATTATACAAAATCGGGAGATTCGACTATCTCCGTTTTTCCGATATTACTTGCCGCACTCGCAACTCCTTTTTATTATTTTGCAGGAAACCAAGGATTACCTTATTTTAATTTACTCGGAGTTTTCGTATTTTTTGGGATCTTAAGAAAATTTTGGAAAGCATCCAACACTTTTATAACACTCGCATTCTTCGGATCTTATCTTCCCATCCTAATGATGGAATTTGCGGAACATACATTGTTTATAGCGATTCTACTCGCAAGTCTTACCTTCTTATACAAAAGAGCGGGATTTTATGCAGGGATTTTTGCCGGATTATCCATTTGGTTTAGACATGAAGGCATTGTATTTGCCGGTTGTATCTTATTGGCCTCCTGGATTAGCGAAGGATTTCCGCTATTCAATAAAAAAATAAAATGGAATACTTCTAATACGTTCCGTTTCGGTCTTGGATTCGCACTTATATTTTTCGCTTTCGTCCTGTTCAATTATTTTAGATATTCTTCCTTTTTAGGTCCTAGATTTCATGCAAATTACGGTGAATCCGGAGCCGGCTTTGTGCATAAGATCCAATGGGCCCTCGGTTTCTTATTCTTAAATAAGATAGATGAAACAATTCGGATCGGATTTTTTATCTACATGCCGTTTGCTCTAATAGGATCGGGCATTCTTCTTTTTAATTTCCGCAAAATTTCCGTAAGAAGAAAAACAATCGTTCTAGGAGCATTATTCTTTCTTTTTACGATCCCGTTTTTGGCTCCAAACTACGGATTCTGGGAATGGGGACCTAGATATTTGAGTGCAGGAATTCCTCCTGCGACCTTGGTACTATTCTGGTTTTGGAATTATTTTGCGAGAAGGAGGAATCGACTCATTCAAAAGTACAGTTTCGGAATTCTGATCTCAATTCCTTTGATCATGACTTTTATCGGGTTAAATTTCTTAAATCAATCCAGAAAACAACTTCTAAAAACATACACTTTATTCCATGAGTTGAAAGCGGATACATTCGTATTCCATGATTTTTCCGTAATGTACTTTATGGGAAATGATTACTTATCCAAAAATGTCTTGTGCGCTCCTAAAGAGGATTCTTTATCCGCATTATTAAGGACCATTTCCCAAAAAGTGAAAGGAAAAAGGATCGCACTCATCCAGATCAAAGAAGAATTGATCACTCCTGAAAAATTGGAAAAGACCAGAAAAAGTCCCGTTTTCGATATCATGCTGAAAACGGAACCTTGGAAGAGTAAGAATATCCCCTCCAAAATTTCGGATTTCTATCCGAATGTGCAAAAGGTAGATTCTCCTTTTTTTGATATCTGGGTTGGGGATTTTGAACCCCCCGTTAAGTTATAATAAATTATTGATTGATTTAAACCGGATTTTTTGTCCAATCATTGGATGAAATTTTCCTCAGGTTTATTCTTCGTAAGTTTATTACTTTTATTTTCGTTCGGTCCTGCTTTCTCGGAAGAACTCAAATTCGTTCATCCAACGAATGCTGTCGGTAGCACATTCTCCGGAATCAAAAAAAGAGCGGAACTTCCCTCCCCTACCGTCTCCGGTACAGGTTTAAAAGCGGTTGCGATCGTTGGTGAAGTGGATGGAAATGAAGGCCCTAAGACCAGAGAATACGTAAATAATATCAAAGGTCTCGTAAAAGTCCTAAAAGAAAGAGGAGTTTCCGTCAGCGAATTTTATCCTCCGAATAATCCTTGGTCAGGGATCAAAGAAGCATCAGAAAATGCGAATATAGTTTTGTATGCAGGACACGGGGTCGGTACCAACTTGAACCAGCCTCCTTACGATCAAAGATCCGTAGGCGGATTTTATTTGGGAAAAGAATTCGTGTCGAATGAGCAGATTTCTTCGGGTTTAAAACCCGCCCCCGGAGCAATCGTTCTATTTTTAGGAGCTTGTTTTACCGCGGGGAATATGGCTTATGATATGGGTGTGATCCGGGACGAAGAGACCAAAAAAAGGATCTCTATGTATTCTTCTCCTTTTTTGGAGACCGGATTCAAAGGATATTATGCAACTTGGGCGCCTTGGACCGCTCAGACAATTCTAGCGTTATTATTTACGAATAAGAATTACGGTGATGTTTATTTTAGCCAAACAAATCCACAGGAAGTAACTAAAATTTCCCATCCGAATTTTTCCGGATCCTCCTTGTATTATCATACGAAACCCCCCGCTTCTAGGCCTGTTTATGATTATGCCTTTGCAGGTGATCCTTCCAATTTTTTGAGATCTGAGAGTTCAAATACGGATACGGAGACCAAAATTTCGGAAGAAGAAAGACTAAAACAAAATCGTATCTTGATCGCAAACCTTTACGATAAGAACGAAAATGGATCCTTGGAATCTCTTGAAAAAGGCGCCGATCCTAATGCGGATTATCAGGGCTGGAAGCCGATCCATCTTGCAATCGTATTCGATCTTCCGAATGTAGTGAAAGAATTAGTTCGTAAAAAAGCCTCCATCAACGCTCAGGCGGAAGGGTATACCCCTTTGTCTTTGGCACTTGTCTACGAACGTAAAGAGATCGCCGAGTTTTTGGAAAAAGAAGGTGGGACTAGAAGCAGGGCCGCCTTTAAAAAACCGAAGTTCCCGAATTTGAAAAAGTAGATAGTGCCTTATTATTAAACATAACCATCTGCTGTTTCGTTTGACCTTCGGTCACCGACTCAGCGGAGAATAAGCTTGGAGTGCTCGCAAAGTCGCTGCGACAGGGATACGAAGGGCTTTAGTCCGGCCTGCCGGACGAGCGCGAATGCGCGAGCCCGTAGTAGCCCGATCCGAAGGAGTCGCCCAAAACCTGCCTTTTTTGCGGAGGAATCCTTCTAAAGAGACCATAATCGCCTATATTTCTCCGGTTCACCCTCACATTTTTTTGCAACCTACCCTCCCCAAATGACTCGTATCTTGTAGAAAAAAAGGGAGCCCTCCATGGCAATCATTCTAAGTTTTTTTGCGGCACACTGGATTTTAGCCGCTTTCGTTCAGTCGTTCTTTTTACATCGTTATTCTGCGCACCAGATGTTCAAACTGAACCGTTTCTGGGAAAAGTTCTTCTATTTCTTTACCTTCGTTGTGCAAGGTTCTTCCTTTCTCAATCCGAGAGCTTATGCCATTCTTCACAGAAGACACCACGCATATAGCGACACGGAAAAAGATCCCCATTCTCCGGTAGCTTCTAAAGGGTTTTTAGATATGATGTGGACGACCGCTGTCGTTTACGAAAATATTTTGGATCGTAAAGAAGAAGTGGAGAAGGAATTCAAAGGAAATTATCCTGAGATCCCTTGGTTCGATCGTTTTGCGGATTCTTGGTTTGTTCGTTTGTTCTTCGGAACTTCTTATACTCTTTTCTATATGGCTTTTGTTCCGGCTGACGCAGTTTGGCTCTACGCTTTATTACCGATCCACTATCTAATGGGACCGACTCACGGAGCTATCGTAAACTGGTGCGGACATATGTATGGTTACCGCAACCACGCAAAAAATCCGGACAATTCCAAAAACACCTTAGCTGTGGACTTTTTGATCATGGGAGAATTATACCAGAACAATCACCACGCTCACCCGAATTCCCCGAACTTCGCCTTCCGTTGGTTCGAGTTGGATCTTACATACCAAGTGATGAAGGTACTACATTTTATGGGGATCATCACCATCCAAAGAGCGGTCTGGACCGAAAAAGGAAGAAAAGAACTTTCAGGTACGGCTCCTTCTCCCCTAGCCGACGTAGCTTAGTTTAAGACCTCAAGTTCTTAAAGTAGAATGTTATAAGGCCGCTTGGGAACAAGCGGCTTTTTTATTCTTCTCGGATCCGATCCAAGTCTCCTCTCATCTCTTTGTCGTATTCTTTCATTAAGAGAGGATAAAATTCCGGGCTTAATTCTATTTTCCCGTTCAATACCAATTGGAATAATGCGCGGACCAATTCTTCTTTTTCGAAACCGGTACAGATCCACTCCAAAAGTTCCAGCGCTAGGTCGAGTCTACCTTCTACCGAGATCGTTTTGCGAAAGATGTCCTGGACCTCTTTATCTTTTCCGGCCTCCAGGAAACTTCTGAGTTCCACAGGCATACTTTGTAAAAGGAGTTGTTTTTTTGCGTTCGGAGTAAAAAGGAATTCGGATTGTCCATCGGGCAAGTGAGAGTAAATAGCCTTTTGTATTTCTTCTTTAGAATGTCCTAAGGCGACTAAGGTCCTTCCCAATACCTCTCCCAACACGAAATCTTCCAGAGGGCGAAATGGAAAGCCCTGCTTTTTAGGTTCCTGATCTTCCATCTTGTTAGAGTTCCTACCGACCGTATCCCGGTCAAGTCCATAGAGGCGCTGAGTTTGAAAGAGACGCAGGGTGTTTTCGCACGGAGGTCACGGAGGGTTTAATTTGTTTGTCAATGTTGGAATTCCTACATCGTATTCCAGACTTACTGATCCTATCTCTGTGTGCTCAGTGACCTCTGTGCGAAGCTTGTTTTCTTATTTTTGTTTCGCACGGAGAGCACAAAGAACACAGAGGAGCAGGATTCGTGTGAATTTTAAGAAACGACTTCAAAATATTCCAGAGGACCTAAACTCTGTGCCTTCCATACCGACTAACTACCCATTAGGCGGAGTATTTTTGTAACCTGAATTTCACGAATCCTTAGTACGAATGGGATTTTTCCAGTGTAAGTTTTAAATCTCTTTTTCCAAAGAAAAGAAAAGGCTAAAAATACAAAGTGTGCCTTCCCGATTTAGGGAGATTTCATTTCCGGAACAATATATGAGTTTTAGACAGAAAATTTTTCTTATTCTGGGAGCAAGTCAGCTTCTTTTAGTACTTATCCTCGCGGTCACATTCATACAAATGATCGACCAAGTAAAAAACGAACCCCAGGACAAACGAGCATTAGACCGCTCCCTAGAGTTCAGGAAGGAACTCAAACATAAGGAAGAAGTCATCCGTCTTCTTTTAAAAGAAATAGAAAGAAATCAAAAAACTCTTTCTATTTTAGAGAACGGTTTGGGTAATCGAGGTATTCTTCAAAACAACCTGGAATATATCAAAGGTATTATGACTCAGTATGGTCTTTCTATCTTTGAGATCCATGATAGAACAGGACATGTTTATTTTAGATTTCATAGACCGGCCGATTATGGCGACGATAAGTCGGGACAGAAGATCGTTCAGGAAGCTTTGCAAGGTAGAATCGCTTCTACCCTAGAGATCGGCCATAGCGGTCTTGGGCTTAGGGTCACCGCACCGCTTAAGAACGGAGGGATCTTGATGGTGGGCCAGGTAGTGGACGATAAATTCATCCAGGCAATCACAGGTTCGGAAGACGTTCACCTTGCCATTTATGAAAAAGAAAAACTGATTTCCTTTTCGGACAATACAATCTCCAAATATTTAGGGGATAGAAAACCGAAAGACCTTGTGGGAATTTCCAGATTCACTTTGGAAGGAAGACATTATTATCTGACTCAAGTCCCTTATGAAAATCAAGGATTAAGTAATCTTAAACTAGATTTCGTTCTCCTGATAGATGAGACCGAGTTGTATGAATCTACTCGAAACCTTTGGTTATATTGTGGCCTCATCGCCCTTGCGGTTTTCGGCGGGATCTTATTCGCATCCTATAGATTTTCCAGAGATATTATAGACGCTGTTAAGGCTCTTAACTTCGCGATGCAAAACCCGAACGAAGACGAATCCAAAATTGTGGACTTAAATCGTTCCGATGAATTGGGAGAAATGGCGGAAGTATTCATCGAAATGAAGAAGGATCTTTTGGACCACCAAATGTTCTTGGAAAAAAAGGTGGAGGAGAAAACCAAAGAATTACAGGAAACCTTGGACGATCTCCGCACATTGAAGGAAAAACAAGACGGAGATTATTACCTGACTTCCCTACTTCTACGTCCGCTTGCTACCACTAAGTATGAAAGCCCGAATACTAAGATCAGCGGCATTTTAAGACAAAAGAAAACTTTCGTATTCAGAAAAAAGGAGGCCGACATAGGCGGGGACCTGGTTTCCATCAGCGAAATCACATTGTACGGCAAAAAATACCTGAGTATCATGAACTCCGACGCTATGGGGAAATCCATCCAAGGAGCGGGTGGTGCACTCGTAATGGGAACAGTATTCAAAGCGATCGTAACCAGGACTCAACTTTCCAGAAGTAACCAGAAAAAAACCCCCGAAAAATGGCTCAAAGACTGCTACACCGAATTACAAAACGTATTCGTTACATTCGACGGCACGATGCTTGTTTCAGCATTACTTTGTCTTCTGGATGAAGAAACCGGTGCATTATATTCCATTAATGCAGAACATCCTAATATGGTATTGTACCGAGATGCTAAGGCAAACTTTTTGGATTCGGACTTCCCGATCCGTAAATTAGGTTTTTCGGAAAATACAACCGAACCTTTGGTGCGAGTGGATAAACTGGAAGCTGGAGACAGGATCTTCTTAGGCTCGGATGGAAGAGACGATATCCTCCTATATGACCCGAACTCGCCTGAGCCTGTAATGAACGAAGACGAAAACTTATTCTTAAGATTCGTGGAACTTTCCGGCGGAAATTTGGAAGATCTAGAAAGATTGATTAACGCCGCAGGAGAAATTTCAGACGATCTAAGTCTTTTAAGTATCAGTTATAAAGAGGTGAAAATTCCTTCTTCTCGCACGAAAGTAATTTCGGAAGAATACAATCGGTTACTACAGATCGGGATCAAAGAGTATAAAAAAGGGAATACCGAAAAGACTAAGGAAGTTTTTGTACAAGCGTTAGCGATCGACGATTCGGACCCTGCACTTTACAAACAAATGGCAAGAATCTGTATCAACGCGAAAGAATTCGAAGAAGGTGCGAAATATTCAGAGACGTATCTTTCAAAGATCCCGTTCGACAACGAGTATATCTTCTATCTTTCCTATTGCCTCAGAAAAACCAAGGATTACTGGAAGTCTTTGGAATTCGCGGAAAAACTCAGATCCAGAGAACCTGAAAATATTAGAAATCTAAAACATTTGGTTGCTTTATACAGACTTACCGGAAATCGAATGAAGTTCAGAGCCACTATGTCCGTTCTAAAATTGATCCTCGCAGACTCGGACCCTAAGGCAAATAATTCCTCGGAACCCGCATTGGTTTGATTTTTTTCGTTTTCTGGGAGACCTAGATCCGTCCAAATTGGTAATCCATGTCGGCGGAAATGCGAAAAAAGATCGAATCTGTTCTGGTAGTCATCAAAAGAACAAAATACGAATTGGATCTGGAGAGTTACGGCTCTCTGGATGAATTCAAAAGAGTAGCACAGATCCAAAACGATTCTTTCTCTAGGATCTACCAATCCCATCTTAGACAGATCCAAAGCAGAGAAGAGTTAAAACGTACTTTCCCGAACGGGAAGTTCATATTCCGAGAAGAATTAGAAAATATAGATATTTCAGATTATGATCTTGTGATCGCATTAGGCGGGGATAATCACTTCACTTACGTTGCCCATCATGCTTTGGACAATCTAGTCCTAGGGTGTAATTCGGATCCGGAAACTTCGGTAGGCGCCCTTTTATCCTTTCATACTTCCGATATTTCCAAAGCTGTTTCCCAAAATTGGGAAAATGTTCAAATAGAAGAATGGCCCAGGATCAATGTTAGGATCGAATATCCAGACGGCAAAGCGATAGAAACTTTCCAAGGGATAAGCGAAATTTCTATCCGGAACAATAGCCCCGATTTAACTAGCCGATTTTTGATCTCTCATGAACAGGTCACCGAAGAACAGAAATGTTCCGGGCTTCTAGTATATACCGGAGCGGGTTCTACCGGCTGGGTTATGTCTTGCGAAAATAAAGACGTAAGCTTTGACAAGCAAGAGCCTTATTTCAAAGTGTACTGTAGAGAGTTGCGTAAAAAAGAAAGTTTCCAGTATAAGTTGGATCACTTTACTGTTCGCAATTCTTTCCGTCTAATATCGGAAATGCGCGGAGGGATCTCCATCGATTCCTTGGCGGAACGTATATACGATTTCCCTCCCGGGGCAAAAGCGGACTTTTCCGTTTCTCCGGAAAGATTGCGGGTGCTGGTACAAAAACATGGATAGTTTGAAAATTCTAGAACAGGATGCAGGCCAAGAGATCAAAGTTTATTTGGTTTCCGGCCGACTAGACGAATCCACCTTTCCCCTGTTTAAGGAAAAAGTATTGGATGTGACCCATGCAAACAACACAGTCTTAAACCTATCCGATCTCAAATATGTTTCTAGTTCCGGCATCCGCGCTATCTTCGAATTAAAGAACAGACTATCCGGCGAAGGCAAAAAACTTTTACTCACAGAAGCGGGAGAGAAGGTCATTCAGATCTTCAATCTATTAGGCCTTTGGAAACCTTTCGTCCATTTTGAAAAAGAAGAAGACGCAATCGCTGCTTGCCTTAAAAACTAAGCCCTTCTGATAACTACCACACCCGGCCTCGGAATATCTCCCTTTGTTCTCCTAGGCCAGCGACTCGTGGGAAGATCGTAATCCTTCGTATCTTCACCCGGATGCTGCACGGATAAGAATAAATACTCTTCGTCGGGTGTAAACCATGGGCCTGTAAATTCCGCACCGATCGGCGCTGAAGCGAATTGGAATGCTTTCCCGGCATCTTCTCCTCTCGTAGGAATAAAAAACAAACCGTTATTCCCGAATTTTTTGAAGATGGATTTTCCGAGCAAACGAGTTGTCATGTCGGTTACCACCCAGAGATTTCCGGAAGAATCAAAGACCAAATTATCCGGAGAAGAAAATCCGCTCTTCCCTCCACCTGCAACGAACACTTCGAACTCGAAACGGACCGATTCCGCATCGGAATTTTCCTCTTTGATACGAACGATCTGTCCGTAAAAATTTCCATGGGAATCGTTATTAGTGAAGGAAACAAAAACAGATTTATCTAATGGATGGACTTCCAGATCTTCCGGCCTGTCCATTGGAGTCCCGCCTGCAGTTTTTGCGGCATCTCTGCAGGATACTAAGACATCCGCTTGGGTCTTAAATTTTAATTTTCCCTCTTTATCTTTTGCGTTTTTCAAATTCGGGTTTTTTTCAAGGTCTAATGGAACCCATACACATTTTTCGAAATTGCCTACGTATAATGTTCCTTCATCCAAAAGTTCCGAGTTCAATTTTCCTTTTTTAGGATCATATTTTTTTTCCGAGACGAACTTATAAACACATTGGTCCTTGGAATCGTCTCCCATATACACGACTAATTTTCCCGAAGGAGAAACGGTTAACGCAGCATTCTCATGAGAAAATCTTCCGAGCGCGGTATGTTTTACCGGAGTGGAAAAAGGATCGAAAGGATCCACTTCTATGATCCAACCGTATTCTTTGGAGTCTTCCAGTTTACAATCTTCCACGACCATTTCGTAGTTTTCTTCACAAGAAAGTACGGTATCCCATAATGTTTTGCCACCGGAACAGTTGGCGAAGGTTCCATACACTTTTGATTTACCTGCGATCGCCTCGGAACCCGCTACAGGACCTTTTAGTTGGAATTCCGACCTTCCATGTAACCTTCTTCCATATTTAGAATCGGGATCCAATACCCAAGTACCGTTTAATTTGCGAAGCCCGATCACTGAACCGCCTAAGGAGTAGAGATATTTTTCGATCTGTTCGGAAGTTCTATTATTCGGGCCTGTTTGGCTATAGTCGTAACCGGTTACATAATATTCTAATTCGTTTAAGTACTCGTGATTGGTCCAAAGAAGCGCTGAATTTGGATCGCTCGGA
Organism: Leptospira sp. B5-022; assembly: GCF_000347035.1. GTDB lineage: Bacteria > Spirochaetota > Leptospiria > Leptospirales > Leptospiraceae > Leptospira_B > Leptospira_B cinconiae. The sequence continues at coordinate 115,016 of NZ_ANIJ01000022.1, read as the reverse complement.
AATTGGAAGAAACAATTGAAATCAGCCGCATATCCGAAAGTATCTCCCTTTGAGTTGATCTTATCTCCATACACTGCGATCAGATCATACTTAAAACCGGCGGCTAAGATCAGATCGTCTTGAGTATTCGGTTTTATGGGTTTAAAATTATTTCCCGGAATTTTTGAAAAGTTTCCCTTTTTTGTTTTTTGGGAAGAAGAATGTGTAGAAGGTACTTTTTTAGACGGATCTTTTGCGGTTTCGGAAAAAAGATCCAAGGTCCGAACGGCAGTCAGAGCCAACATTCCCTTTCCCATATACTTTAAAAAGTCTGACCTAGATACCTTCATATCCTAAGAATATTGCTCCAGACTCTCTATACCATTCGTTTTTTCTTCCTATAAGAAAAGGAAACTTAGTTGTAATAATCCCTATCAAAAAAGATGATAAAGACTGAGAATGAAACCGAACTCTACCCCATTCTACAAGATCCTCTTTCTCATGGGCTGGGTTTCTCTTGCTTTCTTTCTTCCGCTTTCCGCCGCAGTTTATTGGGAAAATAAAAGTTTAGAATCCATCTACAAAAATTTATCTCTACCTGGAAACAAGGAGTTCGGAGTTCTGGTTGAGAATACAAAACTCCACAAGTTAGGCAGAACGGTAAATGTGTACACGTACTTGGTGCCGGACGAACAAGGCAAAAAACACGAGGTTACGGAAGAAGTAGATCATACCACGAATCGTAGAATGAGAGTGGGAGATACGGTGCAAGTCCGCACGTTCGTTTGGAACAGTTTCGGTAAAACGAAGATCCTGGGCAGGATTGTGGGAAACACGGCCCCGCCTCCCGGTTTCGGTTTTATGCAGGACTTTTTATTATTCGGGATCTTGTTCTCTTTCGGATTGGTATTAGTTAGCCTTTATTTCAGAACGTTTAAGGCTGAGGTAGAGTAGAAGAATTAAAGGCGCTGTCCTTTTTAAAGATCAACTGCACCTGGTAAGGCTCTTGGATATATCTGGCAGGATTCATTTCGTACGAGATAAAGCAGTAATACTTTTCATAAACGATCACGAACATAAACTCTTTAAATTTTATAAACTGCATTTGTTTTCTGATCCCGCGCATCCAAATGGAATCCTCGAAAACACGCTCGTATCTTACCGAGTTTGCGTTTACTTTTTTTAGTTCTTCCGGATTCATCTTTTCCGGATCCCTTTTTCTCAACTCAAGTTTTAGGGAACGGATCAGATTGTATTCCAACTTCTCCTTTTCCAAAACATCCAAATTAGGAAGGGTTTTAAAATAATATTCGTAGTATTCCTTATCTAAGGACTTGCCGTCCTTATGCACCTCTCCGTCCTCCTCGGAAGACGACTTACCCTTGCTCGGCTCCTGAGAATAAATACCGGCAGTAGTCAGTAAAGTAAGTGTTATTATAATCGGGAAAATTGGTGTCCGCATACCGGTACCAATAAAGATATCGGTACGATCTCCGATTTTCCCCTTTTTTTTTCGGAATTAATCCGAGGAAAGATCTTCCAACAGGTCCCTTTGGCGGCGGATCAATTCGCTCAATTCTTCCTCTCCGATCAGTTTCGCGCCTAACAAGGCCAGATCGTACACGGAACGGGCCAATTTTTCCGCCTTCTCCGGATACACACCTTTGGAAAGATGTAATATATTTTTGAGCAATTTGGACTTACGGTTCAATAGAAGAGTATGATTCTTCAAAAAGTCACCGGGCTTTTGTCCATACATCTGGCCCATCTCCGCCAAACGCCTAAGATGTTCCGGCAGCAGGATCACGGAAGGAATATCCTCCGACTTGAGAGCTTCCGTTTTGATCTCCACGCCTTCTTTGGCGATCGCCTTGGAGAAAATTTCCTTCAGTCTATCTTCCGCTGTTTTGTTGTCTTGGTCTGCGAGATCAGGACTTGCTTCCTTATCCAAAACCTGGTCCGCAAGTTCCGAATCCACTCTCTGGAACTTCCAATCCGGATTTTTGCCTTCTAAAAATTGGAGGAAATGATTGTCTATACGGGAATCGACAAGCAATGCTTCCAGTCCTTGGGACTTGAGAAGGTCCATATATACGGATGTCAGTTCCGCTTCTCCCGCATAATAAATTTTACCGGAGTTCTTTTCCTTATTTCTCTCCACGTAATCTTCCAATTTCGTTAAATCACCGTTAGACGATCGGAAGAAGATGAGATCTTTTGCGGACTCGTAAAATTTCTCGTCGGTCATCATCCCATATTTAACGAATAAGGAGATCTCTTCCCAGTTCTTACGGAATTCGTCCGGATTTTTGGTCCATTCTTCCTGCAGTCTGTCGGAAACTTTTTTGACGATATGAGAAGAGATCTTTTTAACCAATGGATCGTTTTGCAGATAAGATCTGGAAACGTTCAGAGGAAGATCCGGAATATCCAAAGTCCCCTGTAGAACGGTCAAAAATTGAGGTACCAATTCTTTTGCTTCGTCGGAGACAAACACATGATTACAGTAGAGTTTGATCCCCATACGATTAGCGTCTAACTCGTGTTTGAGTCTTGGGAAATACAAAATCCCTTGCAGCCTAAAAGGATAGTCCACATTCAAGTGAACATGGAATAAAGGCTCTCCTGCAAAAGGGAACAGATATTGATAGAACTCGTCATACTGTTCCTTTTTAACGGAAGAAGGTTGTTCGCTCCACAATGGGGTTTGTTTATTCGCCTTCTCCCCTTTTACGTAAATAGGAACCGGAAGAAAATCGCAGTATTTTCGGATTAACTCTTTCAGTTTCCATTGGTCCAAATATTCTCCGGAATCCGCATCTAGATAGAGACTGATCTTGGTTCCTCTTTCGGACCTATCACCCGGTCTTAAAGAGAACTCCGTACCTGATTCGCTTTCCCAAACGACGGGAGTACTCCCCTTTTTATAAGACTTTGTCTCAATCTTCACCTTAGAAGAAACCATAAAGCTGGAATAGAATCCCAAACCGAAATGGCCGATAATCTCGGTCTTATCCCCTTCCGCTTGGTATTTTTTTACGAATTCTTCCGCACCGGAAAATGCGATCTGGTTGATATAACGATTCACTTCTTCATCGGTCATCCCGATGCCGTTGTCTTGGACGGTCAAGATCCTAGCTTCTTGGTCGAAATCCAGATCGATCCTATAGTCGGTGCCGCCTTCAAATTCCTCATTCAAGGAGATTTTCCTAAGTTTAGCAATAGCGTCGCATGCGTTAGAAACCAGTTCTCTCAAGAATATGTCTTTTTCGGAATATAACCATTTTTTAATGATTGGGAAAATATTCTCCGTTTCTACGGAGATTCTGCCTTTTACTTCTTCGCTCATTCGGATTCCTCCTTCTGTATTTTATCAGACAACCAACGGGAGATCCTAAGAAGAGTTTCTCGGGAAGAAGGTCCCAGACTCTTATAGGTTTCGGTCAATGGGACCGTTTCGGACTTCCAACCCGCAAGAAGACTAGCCTCTTCCTCCGGCAATCCCTTGGTCATCACTGAATGTTTCAAAACAAAACCTCTTTTGGAACCTATCCAGAGGTCAAGTCGTTTCAATATTACTTCTGCTTGGTATTTTTTACGCAGAGTCAAAACCGCGAAAATACCTGCCCCAATCAATAGGGAAGAAAGAAGAATATAAACTGCCAGAAAAGAACCGCCCCGGCTTGTCGCATCCTCGGGAGCAATATCCTGTTTCGGCCTGGAAGGACCGATTTCCAAATCGGGAAAACGAAGAGAAACAGTTTCGTATTTTCCCAAACCTGGATTGAAAAAAGTAAATTTCAGATCTTCCGGTTTCCAGATTCCTTCTTTTTTAGGTAGCACGGAATAATAATAAGAATGATTCAGATAAAATCCGAATTCTCCAGGGCCAAGCTCTCTAAAATCTCTTTGCTGCCTTGTTTGTAAAAAAGTGATCTCCGGATAACAAGGAGGGTCACATACACTCAATAAAGGATCTTTAATGGAAGAAAGATTTCCGTTCCCGGAAATGGTCAACTTAAACTGAAAAGGTTCTCCTAAAAAAGCGGCTTTAGGATATTCTTCTAAACTTATCTTAAAATTACCGACCGCACCTTTAAATCCGGTCGGAGCAGGAGAAGGCAGATCCTTTACGAAAATTTTACTCGGGATCGTCTTAATACTCCTCATATGAAAGAAGGACTGCTGTCTTCCTTCCAAATGAAATACCGTGGAACCTAAAGAATATTCACCTTTTCTCAAAGGTGTTAGGATGAAAGTTTCCTTATTATAAACAGCCGTTTCGAATTCTATTCCTTCGTAAATCACCTGTTCCGGGATCAAAAGATTGATACCCGAAAGCGCCTCGCTCCTGAAATAAGGAAATTCGATGGAACTGGAAAAATCCCGATCAATATAAGGACGTATCGCGTTTCTGTAATATAGAGTGAAAAATCCCAGGATCGGCTCCCCTACCCAGACTTGTTCCTTGTTCGTTCGAAAAAGGACCTTCAAATCCCCATCTTCAGGACCATCGGTCTCTTCGCTGAAAAAATACCGATTCGAGAAAAAGCCGGAAGATTTATTTGTAGTGGAACTTCTTGGAGAAATTTCCAAAGCCATCATTCCGGACGCCACCTTTTGTCCATCTACTTCTACCTCTATTTCCGGGACGGAATAACGTCCGGGCGCAGAAGCTGTTAGCCTATACTTAATTAGTTTTTTACGATATACTTTGAAGTTTACTATGGTGGTGTTCTCTTCGGTTCCCCAGTAAACCGCCTTGATCCCTTGTCCGTTCCATTCTTTCTCGATCAATCGGACTTGAGCGCTGCCTTCCGTTTCTAGAATGATAAATACAGCGTCTCCCAGGTCCGCTCTGGTTTGGCTAAGATAAAATTTGGGACCTTGTGCAAATAAAGGCAAAACTCCTAATAATAAAAGAAGAAGGAAACGTTTCACCAGAACACCTCTTTGTTCCTAGAACCTGGGCTTCTTCTTTTCACCGGATCTAGATCCATGGACTCCATGATACGATCTAATTCGTCCTCCATCTTGGATCTGTTTTTATCTTTCTGATCCTTTCCGGCGCCGGACTTGGATTGTTTTTCCGCCTTCTCCTTCCCTTTAGAACCTTGTTTGGATGCGGAGGATTTGTCTTCCTTTTCCTCGGATAAACTTTCTTTGTTTTCGGAACCTTCTTTTCCTTCCGGAGGGGGAAGTTTACGCAACCATTCCAAATTCTTTTTAGCGGATTCTAAATTAGGGTTTTCCTTTAGAGAGCGAAGATAATGTTCCGCCGCTTTTTTACGATCTCCCATCTTTAGATAAGAATTTCCTAAATTAAAATGAGATTGTGCTCTTAAGGTCGAATCCTTCGAGTCAGCGGATTTTTCGAAATGACGGATCGCCTTATCTAAGTTCCCGGATCTGTATTCACAATCTCCTCGATTGAATTCCAACCTAGGATCTTCCGGAAAATACGGATCCGCTTCTTTGTATCTTTCCAAGGAACTTTTATAATCTCCTTGCTCGTAGGAATTCTTACCCTCTTTGATCCGATTCCCTCCGGGATCTAATTCAAAGGTATAAACATCTCTCGACCAAAAAGAGAGAAGGAGCAAAAGAACAGGAGCTGCTTTTTTGGTAAGACCCACCAAATATTTTCCTAAGAACTCTAACACGAAAAAATCAAATAACAAAAGTAGAAGTGCAGGCACTAAAAATTTTTTAGCTCCTTCTGCCCTTCGTCCATTGCGGATCCTTTGTCCCGTGTTTTTTTCCATGGAGCCGATCCAAGATCTTATATCTCCAATCTCCGGAGTTTCGGAATCTAAAGATAAGTATCTGCCTTCGTTCGCATACGCCAGTTCCTTTAAAAATCCTGGATTGGATTTAGAGATAATCACACCCGGAGAATTTTCATAAGGAGCCAAGGATCCGTCTCTGGTTAAAAATCCGTATACTCTAGAACCATCTTCCGAATATCCGATAGGCCCTCCTGTTGGAGTTCCTACAGACCAAACCCAAACCTCGGCCGGAAATTTTACAATCCCTGGAGAATCCATATCTTCTCCATCCGATATTAAAACTAAAATACGATTTCGTAATACTTGATTGGAGTTTAAAACTTCTTCCGCTTTTTTAAATGCGGACTTCAAATCAGTTCCTCTGTCCCCTACTATATCCACATCCAGACCTCTCACATACTCCGAAAAGGCGCGAATATCCGAAGTCATAGGACAATACACGAACGGAGAAGCTGCAAACACGATCATACCAAACCTGTTCCCGTTTAACTGGGGAAGAAGTCTTAGGATCGTTTCTTTCGCTCTTATGATCCGAGAAGGACGAGTATCCACCGATTGCATGGAAAGACTAACATCCACTAAGAACAGAAAGTCCACGCCTCTGGAGACCTCCTCTTCCTTAGACTTGGTAGATTCCGTTCGTTGGTATGCAAAATAAGAAAGATAGAAAACGGACGCAAGCAGCAAGATCCTTACAAAAACTATATAAAAAGGAGGGACCTTGGATTCTCTTGGCAGACCTGGATAAAACTTTTTCCAGCGACTCCAATAAAAATAGAATGCAAACTTAAACAAAGTGTAAGCAAAAAAGATCAGCCCAAGTGAGATCCAAAAAGATTCTAAAAAAGTTTCGCTCATACGTAATACCGAAACACCCAAGATCTCAAAAGTAGATCCAAACCTAATAAAGCCAGGGCATAGGTCAGAAAGATTAAGGATTCCGACTCTCTCACTTCTTCCGGAGGTAAGATCAGAAGATCCTTTTCCAAAGAGTCGATGGATGCCAATACCTCCCGCAACTCACCGATATCTTCCGCTCTATAAAATACTCCTCCCGTTTTTTTGGAAAGTATATCCAAAATTTCGAAATTCACCTCATAAGATTGGTCTTCTTTTCCGATCCCTATGGAATAAATTTTAACTCCTACACCTTTTGCGATCTCCGTAGCTGTGACCGGATCTATACGACCCGTATTCGAAGCACCATCAGTTATGAGCACGATCACTTTAGATTTCGCAGGCGACCTTCGTAATCTATAACAAGATAGGATCAGTGCGTCTCCGATAGCTGTCCCTTGTTCCAGGACCGTTTCTTCCTCTGCTTGACTTAATATTTCTTCTAATACTTCCCTATCGCTTGTTAATGGTGATTGCAGATAAGCTCCTCCCGCAAATACTACCAATCCCAAACGATCATTTTCTCTTTTTCTAATAAACTCTTTGAGTAATTTTTTAGAAACTCCTAGACGGGTTTCGGGTAAGAAGTCCCTACTCTTGGACATTGAACCGGAGACGTCCAGTGCCAAAATGATATCCACTCCCTTGGTTTCGTCGGGAAGAAATCTATATCTTTTCCCGGGACCTGCGACTGAGATCACGAATATCGTTAGGGCAACGGGTCGAATTAATGGTGCAACCGAAGATAAAAAACGTTTTGCGGAGAAGGAACCGTATTGGACTTTTCCCGGGATCCTGAGTTCCATTCCCAAGGCCGGTTGGTTTTTCCAATAGGAATAGAATGTCCAGATCCAAATCGGAAGAATTAGAAAAAGATAATAAGGAGACTCCCATTCCGTCATTTGGAGAGCGCCTCCTTCCAATAATCCCAGGCCTTCAAAGCTTCGGAAGAAGAAATCTCCACTTCCTCTCCGGAATATTGCGCTTTACGGAAAGTATTCTCCCAATTTCGAACTTCCCCTTCTTCCAATCCGAATGAATCATAAATACGCTGGAATAATTCCGCTTCCGTTAGATGCGCAAATGGGGCATTCATTTTTTTCGCCATATTCTCCCGGATATAACCGGATAGGACCCTATAAAAGTTCCTGGCAAATACCGGAGGGGAATTAATTATCTCATCCAATTTACTTTCGTATATTAGAATTTTCTGAACCCAAGGATCCGCTTCCACAAGTGCGTCCATGGTCTTTTTGGATGCTGTTTGGTTTAAATACCAAGCGTAAAAGATCCCAAAACTCAATGCAGCCAGACCCGCAAGGATTGCCGCTAATTTCCAACCGTACTTCCCTGAGAATTCCAAAGGTGGCAGGATCTCTTCAGGGGTTTTGTCCTTCTCCCCCAGGGAAGAACGAACGTTAAGAATCGCTTCCGAACGGAATTCTTTTCCGTCCTTATCCTTCCAAATAATAGGAAGGGAAAATTTTCCGGAAGCGTAATACGAAACAACCAACTTGATCTTTGTGTCGGAAACTTCGGAAGTGATGACTTCGAATAACGGAAGATCCGGAGAATCCGGATCAGGGTACATTCCCTTGGAAGGGAGTTCAGGATCCAGGACTTCTCCTTGTTGGAATTCCAACAAATATTCCGCCTGATCTCCTATTCCAACTTCTTTAGGTTCCCAATCTTCGTTCCAAGCAAATGTCGGGGCTGCAAAAAGCAGAATGGAAAAATAAAAAGTATAGTATAAAAATTGAATACGATCCAAGGATCTACGACGGAACTGCCCCGCCTTCATGACATACTTCTCCAATATTCCAGAAGTTTATTCGGGTCCGTGTCTTTTCCTTCCAGTTCCAAACATCTGGACTTAAATAGAAATTCCAGATTTTTGCGGATACTCCCTCCCGCCGGAGAAGAAAGATTACCTGTTTCAGGATCTTTTAATAAAAAAAATTGGAAAAAACCTTTGGGAGCGGTTTCCTCCAAACTGTCCTTGAATCGGATCGCATGTAGAGTGTGGAATTTTCTGAGTCCTGTAAGTTTTTTTAAAGAAGGAAGTCCGTGAAAATCGGAAAGTATATACGAATCCGTGTATCTTCTGATCCTGTTTTTTAAGAGTACGAACGGAAGTTTAGGATCCGTTTTTAGTTTTTTATGCGGATAAGAACGGACTTTTTCCAAAGCGGAGAGAGCTTCTGCCGTGTTACGAATATATCCCGTCTCCCATTCTAACTTGTCCGAATAGAGTAAGATCTTGGCAAGATTTCCTTTTCGTACATAAAGTAAAACTAATAGAGCTAAGACTTGAAAAGCATTCTCCGCCTTGGTCCATTCCGAGCTGCTCCAGTCCATGGATTCGGAAACATCCAGGAAAAAAACTCCGAGTCTTTCCTTTTCTTCGTAAAATTCCCTTACATGCAATTCTCCGAATCTGGAGGTAACATTCCAATCGATCAGTCTCGTATCATCTCCAACTGCATAAGGACGTACATCCTTAAAGTCGATTCCCCTGCCTTTCCTAGAACTTGTAGCCGTGCCTTGCCTATTCCGAAGAGAAAATCCTCTCTCTGGACAATCCAAAAGTTGGATCAGGCTTTGGTATTCTTTACGGAACATTTTAGTTAATTAGATCAAAGCACCTGGGTAGCGTCCGAAACGATCCGGACTACCGACTCGATCCCCACATCTTCGGAGATCGCTTCGAAGGTAAGTAAGATTCTATGACGAAGGATCTCAGGTAGAACGGCCTTCACATCCTCGGGAGCCACATAGTCCCTTCCCTCCCATAAAGCCTTTGCCCTGGATGCTTTTAGTAAGCTCAAACTTGCCCTAGGAGAGGCCCCATGTTTTACGTAAGGAAGAAGATCCGGCACTGTCTTTTCTTCCGGACGGGTATTTCTTACCAAACGAACTATATAACTTTTTAATTTAGGTTCCACATGCACTCGATCCACAAGGGAGGAGATTTTGAGAACATCTTTAGCAGTTGCAGTTTTTTTAATACGTTTCGGGCCGGTAGCGAGTCTGCCATGCTGTTCCAAGATCGCTAGTTCCTCGTCCATATCGGGATAATCCACAAGGACTTTCATAAAAAAACGGTCCATCTGTGCTTCCGGTAACGGATAAGTACCGTCTTGGTCGATCGGATTCTCGGTAGCGAGTACTAAAAAAGGCCTCTCCAAAGGAAAAGTATTGTCACCGATAGTGACCGTTCTTTCCTCCATACATTCCAAAAGAGCGGACTGTACTTTTGCCGGCGCTCTATTGATCTCGTCCGCAAGTAAAACTCCGGTAAAGATGGGACCTTTACGAGTATTGAATTCACCGTTTTTTGGATTGAATACGACTGTCCCGATCAGGTCGGCAGGAAGAAGGTCCGGCGTAAACTGCACTCTTTTAAAATCCAGATCCAGCGCCGATGACAAAGATTTTGCCAAAAGTGTTTTTGCAAGTCCAGGCATCCCTTCTAAAAGAACATGGCCTTGGCATGCTAATGAGATGAGTAGATTTTTTACTACTGCCTCTTGGCCTGTGATCTCTCCCGTCAGTTCCAGCCGGATTCGATCTAACGTATCTTTTGCAAATTGGATATCTGATTCGGTTAAGGGAATATTTTCACGATCTTTGGCAATGGATTCCATAGTATTTCCTATTAACGTTCTGCAAGCCAGCGGCCGGAACTATTTGTACCTTGGTAAGCGCCTTGGATTTTTTTACCGTCCAAATCTCCTGTATACGTTTGGGTGAAAGGTACATTGCTACCTATCTCGGAGCATCTTGCCCCAGCACAGGATCTCACAAAACGAATGGACTTCCCTGTGACCCGTATACCGGTCAAGATCTCGTTGGATCCTTTTCCCCAATTCGTAAAACGTAAAGTGGCTCCTATCCCTCCCGTCTTACGGGGAAAAATACTCAACACTCCCTTATGAATTCCAACTTGCAGCTTATAAGTACCTACAAAGGATTTCTCCGTGTCGCTCAAAGGGACCTGATCCGAGTTCAAACTTTGAGCATCCTCTAAAAACTCTATCTTCTCCACTGTTTCCAGAGGGATAGAAAAATCGGGGTCTTGCAATATTACATTTTTAGAATTTAATGAGACCAGAGTCCCTTCCGTAAACGACCCGCTATAGGTCACCTTTGCCTGTCGATTTATGGAGCTACATCCTCGGACAAAATATCCGAGTAAGAAAAACAAAGGAGCAGCCACCAGTATTCCTAGGCTGATTTTTTTGAGATCATTATTAGTTATAATTTTTTCCAAGGCAAGGATTCCCTTTTTTCCATTCTGTATCCATGTTGGAATTCCAACATAGATCAGAGAAGAATTTTATAGATTGAGAAAAGCCTTTCTAAAAGTTGTAAGCTCGGAGAAAACTCCGAGCTTTTTACACTGATAGTCCGTTCCAGGCTTTAAAGCCCAGACCCTATGGGACAGGCTTTTAAGAATCTAAGTTACAAAAAACCAAATATCACTTACAGCCCTGCAGTTCCCCCATTTTAGGATTTTCTCTACCGTTTACGTAATATTTTTTACCCTGAGGCGTGGTCCAACAATCGTTTTTTTGGTTGGTTCCAGGCATTATCGGACCTTGCCCGATCTTCGCTCCGGACTCGTCGTACTCGACCGCAGTACCGTTTGCGGCGATTTCAAAGGACTTCTTGCCGTTTTTATAATATGCAAACGGGAAATCAGGCTTATATTTAGCCTTCAGCTCGTCCGCCTTTTCATCCATGAGCAGAAGGTCGAAAAGAAGTTTTCCTTTACCGACGATCGTTCCGTCCTTGTCATATACCTCTGCCGAACTCATCATCATTTCGTTCATCATGGTCCCTTTATACGCAGGATTTCCGTTGCTCCAATAGAAGGTCCATTCTCCCTTACGGGTATGGTCTCTCTGCCCTTCCGCGAATAGCTTTCCGTTTTTATAATATTCTTTCCAAGCACCAATTCTAAGGGATTTTTTTTCGGCCCCCGCACCTTTTGGAGCGTAGTTACCTTCGGACTGGGGAGATCCGTTCTCGTAATAGTTTTTCCAATAACCCGTTTTTAGGTCGTCCGAATTATTTCCTTCGGAAGAGACAGTATTCCCGTCTTTATGATAATTCGTTTCTTTACCGCTTTTTTTGCCGTCTTTGAATTCGATTACGGATTTTTTAGCTCCATCTTCGTTATAATAATCTTTCCAAGTCCCTACTTTTTTATCGTCCGCGTAAGTACCTTCGTCGCTCAAGATTCCTTTGTCCGTTTTAGACCAGTACGGTCCATTCTTCTTGTCGGCTTTGTAAATCGTACTTTCAAGTTGTGTCCCGTCTTTCGCGAGTTTTTTCTCTTCACCTTCTTTTAATCCGGCAACATAAGGAGTTTCTCTTAACGTTTCTCCTGTTTCGTACAATGTTTTCCAAATACCTTCTCTTTTATCGTCCTTGTATTCACCTACACGGACCAGGACCGAGAATTTATTCTTTTGAAGATCTTCCTTCTCCACATATTCTTTCCAAGCGCCGTTACGTTTTAATTTTTTGATCTGGTCCGGAGTCAAAGCGCTGACTTGGTCCGGAGTACAAGGTTTACCGGCGCACTCCAGCTTGACCGGACCTTCTGCCTTTAAATTGAATGTTTCTTTGAATTTTTCTACTCTGATATTCGGCTCTAAAATTTGGAACTCGGCCGCTTTGCCCTTATTTTCAACGACGCTCGTCGAAGAACATCCGATCAAAAGAGAAATTGAAACCGCTGTGGATAGAATTTTTTTCATGGGTTCGCCTTTTGGGGAAAATCTAACGAAGCAAAATTAAGGCAGACAATTCTTCTCGTCAACCTCCTTTCCCCGGCGAAAAGTAGAGAATGAAAGCCGGATTACTCTCTTGGATATCTCATTCTTAAAAAACGTAAGAATGGACGATAACAGTCCACAGCCATATGACCGCTGTCCGCAAAAGTATTACACTCGTAGTCGGGCGCTTCCGCCATATCGATGATAGGGATCCCGAACTTTTGGTTAATGGGACGTATCCTGTCCCACCAAGGAGCCGGGATATTCAGTTCTTTCAGAAGATTCTCCAATGGTAGAGAAACTTCCGGACGGACCACCAAAGTAGGAACTCTTTCTTTTGTCACTCTATCCAGGATCTTTTCGTAAAAGGAAAATTGCATTTCGGAGGGTGAATATTTAGGGTAGATCCAACCGATCGTACGGATAGAACTTGCTTCCAATTTGCCGAAGTCCTTCTCCATAAAACCGCCGGCAGGAGAGATCGCATTCCCCTTGTCTCGATGCAGAGATTCTATGGTCAGTTTTTTGATCAGATCCGCTTGTTCGAATTTTTTATTCGTAAGGTGAGAATATACATTCGTCAGGTACGGCTTGTTCTTACTCACTCCGAAGAAATAATTTCCCAGATAATAGTTTACGTTTTCCTTACCTAGGTCCCATGCATTGGAAAGAACGAATCTAAGATCGAAACTATTCGCTAAATTCGATTTTTTGAATGTAGTACTGTTTGCATTAAATTGGAAAGGATCCGCTTCCATAACCAGAAAGTCCGGCTTGACGCCCGCTTCGAATAATCTTTCGAGAAAATAGAGATAATAGGCGGGAGTGGTCACCGCAGACGAAAGATTATATACTTCCCAATCCGGATAGAAGTCCAGGATCTCCTCGTTCTTGAAATACAACATTCTGGAAGAGCCCATTAGAAGTACTAATTTTTTATCGGACTTCTTCCCCGCGCTCTTGCCGAACTTGGAGATCATCTCCTCTAAGAGATCCTGCTTAACGTCGTAATAGATATAGGTTAATTCTACTTTTACGTAGTCTCTGACCTTATCCAAAAAGAACAATTTATCTATGGCAAATATGAATATAAAAAGAAGTACGGGATAAAATAGAAACGGATGGGTGAAAAAATTAATTTTTTCGTTCTGCGGACGTTCGTTCTCGGACACGAACTCAAGACTCCCCGGTGAACCGGGGATGTCAATAGATTATATCAAGCAGTTGCGAGAGTTTCGGTAGCTCTGCGGCGTTTTTGAAGATCTGTCAGCCATTCTTCGGTGGCTTTGCAGTATCCTACCAAACGTTTTACATGCATACGCCGCTCGGGATGTAGGATCTCCCTCGCTTCGCGGACGATCTCTTCCACTATTTTGATATGAAAGGAGAAGTGGCTGGTAAATAAGTTAAAGTATTCTTTGTCTGTGGTGAGCCAATTTTTGGATTGGATATCATTAAAGAAGTTTTCCATCTTAGTGATATCTGAGTCGAATTCGGAATCGTACGGAGAGTTTAAAATCGAAATCGTATCCGTGATATCCGTAAGACTTTGGAAATAAGAGTCTAGTTCTGGAAAGTTCACTGTATACCGCCTTGAAAAGCAGCTCGCTAGCCTTGGTCTCTCATGGAGAAAAAGACCGCGAACACCCTATAATCGGGGCTCTAATGTCATCTTTTTTTAGGGACCCGAGAGTTCAAGCGGAAAATAAAAACAAGATCCTAGGTTAATTAGAACCCTTAGTTCTTCCTGAGATACTGTAACAAATGCATACTTTCTTCGTCCCAGCCTTCGGAGGCGGCCTCGATCCAATGGTCGAATTTTTCTCCTATAGGATATCCTGAGTTAGTGAGTTTAAGAACAGTGGAATCTCCGTCTTTTTCGAACTCTAATTTGAGTTCTATATCACCTGCGGGATGGTCTTGCCACTGAAGTATTAACTCTTGGAAAGGAACTATTTTTTTATAAATACCCGTAGACGTAAGTTCTCCTTCAGGCCCTAGATTCCAAGTCCAGGAAAAAGTACCGCCAAGTTTAGGACGCCCTGTCACCTTATCGGCTAACCAATGAATCAACTCTTCGTTGACCGTGACGGCACTCCAGACTTTTTCCAAAGGAAAATCATATTTGAATTCTTTAATAATACTTCTAGTTTCCATATAGACTTCAGTCCTTTAATGAAAGTCCTTATAAAGTTTTTTGTATAATACCTTTTCCAAAAACGAAGGAGAAATATTCCTCATCCATTGAACGAACCACCCGCTCTTATCCATTACCACAAGCCTTGAATTTGGATCCTCGATCGCGAGGATCATCTTTTCTGCAACTTCCTCCGGAGTTTTACTCTTTCCGGAGTAATGGGGTTCTCCCAGTTTCTGGCCGTCCCCGTCTATACCGCTCGCTCTTAGATTTGTCTTTGTATAAGGAGGACAGAATATGATAAAACGCAAACCTTCTTCCGAAAGTTCTATACGCGCGGATTCCATAACGGCATGTAATGCGGATTTGGAAGAAGAATAAGCGCTTCTTGCAGGTATCCCGTATAGCCCACTGACTGTAGACGTAACCATAACCGCCCCTTTATTCCTTTTTAAGAAGGGAAGAAGTCTCATTGTAAGGAAGACGGGGCCGAAAAAGTTCACTTCAAACGCTTTCCTAAAAGCTTCAATTTGAGTTTGATCGAATCTGGAATGAGCGGTTATGCCGGCGTTATTAAAAAGAACATCGACGCCGTCCGTCAGTTTCGCCAACTTAGCGACGGCTTTATTGATCTCTTTTTCGGAAGAAAGATCCGCTTGGATGTGGAAAATTTCAGCAGGTCGTTTTTCCTTCTTCTTGGAAATTTTACGAACTAACTCCGGTTCCGATCTGGAAAGATTGATAATCTTGCAAGGAACCTGGGACAAACTTTCTAATAAAGCTTCTCCTATCCCCGAAGATCCTCCGGTAATTACGATTGTCTTGCCTTTCCAAAGATCTGTCCGCATCGAACTTATTCTTTTATTATGTACGGCCTATTCAAGGATTATTTTCAGCGTTAATTCGGCTGAGAAGACCCGACTGAATTGGATTCAACCTCGTCCTGGATCAATCTTGCTTCTGCACGAAACGTAATATAAGACCAAACCCAAGTGATAAAGATAGAGATCTTATTCTTAAATCCTACCTGATAGAAAATATGGATGAATAACCAAACTACCCAGCCGAAAAACCCTCTCAGTCTGAAACGTCCGACCTGGGCGACTGCATCCTGCCTCCCGATAGTCGCCATACTTCCTTTGTCTAAATAATGGAAAGGTTTTCTTTTTTTAGATTTCAGATCCCCGCGAATCAAAGATGCAACATATCTACCTTGCTGCATTGCTACCGGAGAGACTCCAGGTAAAGGTTTTTCCAAACCTTTGGAATAATTCGCGATATCACCGATAACAAAAACTTCGGGATGACCTTCCACATTGCAGAACTCATCCACCATTACTCTTCCCATCCTATCAGTAGGAACTCCTAAGGTAGCTCCTATAGAATTTGCCTGCACTCCGGCTGCCCAGATCACGGTAGAAGAAGGAATTGTTCTTCCTTCTATCTTAACTCCGTTCTGATCTATTTCGAGGACTTTGGTTCCTGTTAAAACTTCCACTCCCCTTTTTTCCAGACGAATCTTCGCAAACTCGCTTAACTTAGGAGCGAATGAGGCAAGAAGCCTAGGAGATGCCTCGATCAGAGTGATCTTTGCCAAGGCAGGATCGATGGTATGGAATTCGTTTCGAACGATCTCATGAGAAAGTTCCGCGATGGAACCGGCAAGTTCCACACCTGTAGGACCTCCACCGATAATTACGTAATTTAAATGTTTTTTGGCTACTTCCGGATCTCCCGCTAGTTCCGCTTGCTCGAAAGAGGTTAAAATTTTAGTGCGAATAGAAAGTGCGTCTTTAAGGGACTTTAATCCGATCGAGTATTTTTTCCAATGATCGTTCCCGAAATAGCCCGATTTAGCTCCCGCGGCCAATATTAAATAATCGTAATCTTCTGTATGCCCTTGAAAATGGACTTTTTTAGCCTGGATGTCCACCTTCTCCACTTCTCCCAAATAGACCGTTACGTTCTTTTTGTCCCCGATAAGGGATCTGGTCGGGATCGCAATGTCGGCGGGGCTCAATACCGCAGTCGCTACTTGGTATAATAACGGTTGGAACAAATGATGGTTTTTTTTATCGATAGCGATGATTTCCAGATCTTCTTCTTTGGATAATTTTTTGATCGCCTGCAATCCCCCGAAACCCACTCCGATTACTACTACTTTCTTTTTTTCACCCTTAGGCATTCTTTACTCCATTTTTACTCAAGACGTATTCCAGAAATCCTTCCGACGCCTCGAAAACGATCTGGTGAACTTCCTCGAAGTCCTTCAAAGTTCCATAATACGGATCAGGAACCTCGGATTCCTTTCCTTGGCCCTTCTGGAACTTTCGGAACAAATGAATTTTTTTTCTTTCTTCTTCATTCGAAGCGAGTGCTCCCAGATCTTTATGGTTGGATCTGTCCATCGCCAGAATAAAATCGTAATATTCAAAATCGGATCTTTTAAATTGTCTCGCCTTATGAGTGAGTTCTATTCCCTTCTTACGGGCTGTTTGCCTGGTCCTGGGGTCGGCCAATTCTCCGATATGGTAGCGAGAAGTTCCGCAGGAATCCACTTCAAATAAGGAAGAAAGGCCCCTCTTCTCCAGAAGATCGATAAATGCACCTTCCGCCGCGGGAGATCTACAGATATTCCCCAAACATACGAAGAGGATCTTGTAAATATTTGAAGAATCTGGAGTTCCTACCATAACCAAAAACCTTTATCTAGGCCCGATCTTTTCCCATAAAAATTCTGGGATCGATTTCATCAGAACTCCGATCAATGCCCAAGGAAACCAAGGCACAGTGGCGGATCGAACTCCTGACTCTATCCTATCGTAAATTTTTTTAGCGCCCTTTTCTGCGGAAACAAGAAAAGGACGGGATTTCAGCTTTTGATTGATCGGCGTATCGATAAAACCGGGATGAATGACTGTGACCTTCACACCGAATTGTCTGACTTCTCCCCTAAGCGCTTCCAAATATGTGGAAACTGCGGCCTTAGAAGTGGAATAACTTGCCGAACCTGGCAGGCCTCTAAAAGAAGCCACGGAAGAAATTCCTACGATCTGCCCTTTTTTTTGTTCTCTAAAGATCGGCTGCAAAGAGGAAATGCCAGCCATGAGTCCGATCAAATTTGTATCGATCACCTTCTTGTCAGCTTCGAAACTTTTTTGACCGAACGAAGAGTTGGTAGAGATACCGGCATTCGCAATAAATAGATCCACTCCTCCTAACTCCTTAGCGAGTTTCGGAAGTACTTTAAAATTATCTCCCGATTCGGAAACATCCAAAGAAGCCAAGATCACTTTACCTCCTTTTTGAAAGGAGCGGATCTCTTTTGCAAGATCCTCTAAAACTTTTTTTCTTCTGGAAGTGATCGCTAGATCATGGCCTGCTTTTCCGTATAAAAGTGCAAGCTCTCTGCCAATACCGGAGCTAGCTCCCGTAATAATAACTTTTTTCCTATCGGGACCTTTGGACATAAATGAAACCGCCAAGTAATTCATTAAATTGGTTTACCCCTAGGTGGGAAAAGAATTATTTTGCAAGTATTGTATAACAAACCGGAAAGTTAGGAGTTCCTACCCGACTCCGTATAACCCCGAACCAAAATGCGAAATCTACAAGAAGAACTAAAAGAAAAAGAAGAAGAAATCCAAAAACTCAAGGAACTGCTGGAACTCTATGAAAGAGTTTCCAAGCTGGGAGAAGAAGAACTACTAGCGGCGGAGCAGACCTTAAACGCCCACGAAACGACGGCAAATCTCGCCAGAAACGAACTTATAGAAATGCGGGACCGGTTCAAGGGTCTCGGCCAGATCAACTCCGAAAGAAAAACCGCAATCTTAGAGATCGTAAACGATAAGGAGGCTCCTCTTCCTAGTCTTGCCAATAAATTCGAAGAAATGGGAAAGAAGGACGATTATTTCTACTCCGACTTCTTCAGAATTATCGCAAATTTGGATCTACCTGAATCCGAGGCAAGGTCGCTGTGGAAAGAGATCTATTCCCATGCGGAAGGTTTAAGCAAACAATTAGGCAGAAGTATGAACTTCGTAGTCGCCCTTCTAGATTATATTTACCTAAAGAATCGACTGATAGAAAACCCGAAGATCGTGGACATCTATTCCTTTGAGGAGATCATCCTTAACGCGGTCATAGACGAAGGGACAGGGATCTATAATAGAAGATATTTCAATCTGGTCCTAAACAAAGAGATCACCAGAAGTAAAAGATATAATAGAAATTTCTGCCTATTCCTATTCGACTTGGACAATTTTAAGAAGATCAACGATACCAAGGGACATTCCTTCGGGGATGATATCTTAAAATTGGTGGCCGGAACTCTGATGTATGCCTTCCGAACGGAAGACATCAGCTGTAGGGTCGGAGGAGAAGAATTCGCCGTCATTCTTCCCGAAACCGGTAAAGAAAACGCGAAAGTAGCCATCGAAAGGTTCCGAACCTACTTGCGTAATTCCTCTAAAAACGATTTTGGAATAGAGGTCACCGTATCCGGCGGGGTCGCAGAATATCCGGGAGATGCGGATGAAAGTAATCGGTTATATTCTTTTACGGACGCAAAATTGTACGAAGCGAAAGCGGCAGGCAAAGATCGTATAACCTACGTCTGATCACTTATCGTCTATCTGATATTCGATTTCTTTTGTAGTAATTTCGTTCAGTTTAGAGATCAAAAGTTCGTTCGTATTCGCCAAACGATCCGCTAAGATCCTGACCATCTTAGCGGCAAATTCAGGATTTGCGATCAGGTATCTTTCCAATTGTTGTTTGGATTCCACCGCAACCATTTCCGTATCCATCACAGCTCTTGCAGTCGCAGTCCTCGGCTTAGCCCTGAACAAGGCCATTTCACCGAAAAAATCTCCCTTTTTCATCAAAGCAAGACGAGTGGCCGAGTTTTTATGAGTAAAAAATATTTCAACTGTCCCGGAGATAATGATGTACATCGAGTTGTTCAACTCGCCTTCTCGAAAAATAATTTGTCCGGCCTGGATATTAATTTTATTCATGAATTCCTAACTTTCGAATTAGACCGAAACATCTAAAAATCCGGTCCGTCCTATTTGACTTAGAAACATTTCGTTTCCTAACCGACGGATCGGGATCCGAAAGCTCTCAGAATATATCATCGGGTTAGAAAAGATAATCTTTGAGCCAATTCCGGGAGAAGGAACTCCCCTCCCCTATTCGATTTTCCAGGAAAGACCAGTGCAGAGAAAACGGCGAGCTAAGTTTAAAATTATGTCACATTGTAGATTTCGAATACAATTGGGGGGCGGCCCCACTCGCTATTGCTCGGGTCGCGCTGCTTCGATTTCGTTTACACTCATCCGGGCAAAGCCCGGACTAAAGATCTACGCATCGCTGCCGCGACAGTACCCGCAAAAAGGATCTCAAGATCAGGACATTCCGTTCTTAAATCTAGGATCCTGCACCACGCCTGACTCACGTATCTCGGACAAAGAATTCGCATAAGCAACTAAGATTTTCAGAGCGAATACACTTCTTTCTCTGATAAAACTATCTTCCGGAGAAACAGGCTCTCCTCCGTTGATGAGATGTTCCACATCCCTGAAAATTA
Source organism: Leptospira sp. B5-022 (assembly GCF_000347035.1). GTDB lineage: Bacteria > Spirochaetota > Leptospiria > Leptospirales > Leptospiraceae > Leptospira_B > Leptospira_B cinconiae. The sequence continues at coordinate 94,835 of NZ_ANIJ01000022.1, read as the reverse complement.
AATGTTCCGGAATATAGCAGATTTTAGTATTTTTATAACTGCTTGCCCTCATTTCATTGATCGGAAAAGCTCCACCCCTACCGGAAGAAACGGAAACAAGGAGCCCGGGTTTATGACCTAACTGAACAAGACCCGCATGAAGGAAAAAATTCTTAATAGCTGGACTCGCCATACCGCCGTATTCAGGAGTGATAAAAACGAAACCTTCCGAACTTTTTAAATTTTCATCGATAGGTTTCCAGAAACCGGACCAGACCTTATCGTCGCTTGTCTGAGTGGAATCATAAATGGGAAGAGGATTTTTTCCGAGATCTAATGTCCAAGTTTCCACGGACATTTCTTTCAATTTAGAATTTAAAAATTCACCTACTTTGGAGGATTGAGATTCTTTTTGCTGGGAGCCAACGACGATTCCGATTTTCATTCTATTCCTTTATTAGAAACCCGAGGCGGATATAAAAACCCGCCAAAACGGTAGTATGAGAACAAGATCAAGAGCCTTCACGTTTTCTCCAACGAGAAAAAAAATGTCTTAGCTTAATCCGTATTTTTTCTTTAGGCTGGAAAGTTCTCTTAGGAAAGATTCCCTATTCTTGACGGTCAAAGGTTTCAGGTCCAAGGTGATTCTTTCACCGGGTTTACGGGGTGAAATCGTTTCACCCCCCCGGCCTTCTTTCTTTTTCAGAAGTGCTTCCAGATTTTTTACCGAAAGATCGTTTCCACTTTTAAGCAATTCCGAAACCGATTTTTGGTCCAATCTCGCGATAGAACTCAATTGTTTTACGTATCTTTCCGTATAACCTAGGATTTTGCCCACTTCTTCCGCGGTTTTTTTTCTTTCCTTTCTTAAAAACTGGATCGCCCTTCCTACTTCCCAGGGATTCAGACTTTTACGCTTTTCATTCTCAGCCAAAGCGATCTCATAACATCTGTCTTCGGAAGCCTCGGTCTCTACAACCGGAATGGATTTCCAACCTATTAGTTTTGCTGCTTGGAACCTTCTTTCTCCCGCAACTATTTGGAACTTCTTACCTAACTTGCGGACAACGATCGGCTCTATCAACCCCAAACGTTTCATCGATTCGACAAGATCGCCCACATCCTCTCTACCGAATACCCTAGGTTGTTCCGGGTTCGTAATTATATCCGAAAGAAGTATTTCTTTTTTGAGGGATTCGTCCCCACCAAAAGCTGTCAGTAAATCCAGCCCCGCAAAATCAGCTCTTTTTGCCATTCGCTCTCCTCATCACTTCTTCCGCCAAGGTGGAAAACATCTGCATCGCTTTGGGATCATATTCGGATAAAAGTTTACGTTTTGCTTGGGACTGAGGGATTGCCTCCCTTCTATACACCACGGAATCAAATACCGGAAAGTATTTCCGGACAGTTTCCGCTAGCCCCGAAAGTGCTCTTGAGTCCTCATACTGATTCAATACAGCGCCCAAAAGTCCAAGACCAGGATTTGCTTTTTTTCGGATCTTTTCAATCGTCCCGTGAAGATCTTTTAGGCCCTGCACACTAAATGCACGAGTCTGGATCGGGACCAAAACAAGGTCCGCAGCAATTAAGGCATTCTCCAGGATTAAGCCGAGAGACGGAGGACAATCTATTATAATATATTCATAAGAAGAACGGATCGGCAACAAAGCTTCTTTCAAAAGGTCGAAGTCGTCTCTCTCGTATGGAGTAGTAAAATTTGCCAAATGAATGGAAGAAGGGACCAAATCCAAACCCGGAGCAAGATTTACGATAATTTCGGAAACGTCTACTTTGGATTCTCCCTTATACCCGAGAGTATGAAAGACGGATTTGTCCGCTTGGCCCACGTACAACTGAGTGATATTCGCCTGAGCATCCCAGTCCAAGAGTAAAACTTTTTTCCCCGATTTTGCCAACGCCTCCGCAAGACAGATAGAAACCGTGGTTTTACCTTCTCCACCTTTTTGATTAGAGACCGCAATAATGACCGATTCGTAGGAATGTTTTATTTTTTTGGAGAAGTACTTATCCAAAACCTCAGTCTTGTACTTGCCCTTATTGTCTTTGGGCAGGGACCATTTTTCGGCCTTCTCCAGGAACTCATCTTCCGAACTTAAAACGTATTCGGAGAGGACTTCTTCCACACTTAAAACTTTGGCTTTCACTTCAGACCTTGACCCTGTTAATAGATCAGGGGCTAGACCGAATTTGTCAAGAAAACCTATGTCTCATATAGGTTTAAGTGCGAAAAAACCGAATTGAAACGATAGGGGAGGGGAGAATGCTAAGGTTTCTTCTCGGAAAAGGAATTCCGCTAGGGATGAAATCATTTCACCCCTGTTTTAGGACGAAATGAAAATTCAAATTCGAATTATAGCCACATTATTCTGCCTGTTTGCCACGACGGCGCTATTTGCCGACGAGCCCGAATCTCCTAAAGAGATAAAATCCGAAACAAAAATCCCGATAGAGGGGACTTCTCAAACGAAATTCCAGGCAATTCTATCCGAATGGATGATCCGAAGTTCCATCACAGGGATCTATGGAGAAAATGGAGGGCAACATATTTTCGAATCCGGCACAAAGTATCCAAACCTTTCCGGCCTGAAAGCCGGATCCAGGATCACCTATAATAGAGAGTTCGAATACGGAGGTATAGGTTTAAAACATTGGTGGGAGACATGGGAGATCAATCTAGAATACAGAACTACATTTAAGAACAAGAGGACGGGAGAAGGAAAGGACGAGGATTTCTTTTTGGGAAGTGTGAGTCGTGAAAATGGGAACAAGATCGATTTTCAAAACCTAAGTTTTTACGATACTCCGTATACGTTCACAGGGACGCAAAACTTTGCGGACGGAAGAGGAAAACTAAAAATGAAAGACGATAGGATCGGTTTCCTTGCCAGAAAATATTTCGGCGGCGCAAACCCCGATCCCAGAAAACCGGGCTCCGGTCTTTATCTCACAGGCGGGGCGTATTATACGTACTATAAATATTATCTATACGACGTGATACAATGGATCGCCACCTCACCTGTGACGTATGGTCCGATCGGAATAGGACTCAGCTACTCCATTTCCACCTGGGAAATTCCTTTCGGATTCGGTTACAGATATTCCGATGGGACTTGGATGTTGGAAGCAAGTATTTCCGGAAATGTTTGGTATTCACATTTCAGGGACTATCATTATCAAAGAAATTTAAACTTCATCGGGGATACGTCAGGCTATGGACTAGAAACGCATTTAGGCGCAGGGTATATTATGCCTTCTTGGCTATTTTTTATAAAATTAACGGAACACAGATTGTATGGAGAAGGAAGTTTCCAGACTTTCGGAGGTTTAAGTAGAGACGATATATTGTCCAATTATTCGGGAAGATACAGAAACTACCTGAGCACAAAACAGTTCTCAGTCGAATTACAGGTTAGCCACTTTTTATGAAAAACAAACTACTTCTGATCAACTTGGGGGGACCAAGAAATGCTGCAGAAATCCCGAAATTTTTAAAAGATCTTTTCGAAGATCCATTGGTATTCGATCTCCCGCTCCCTGAATTTTTCAGGATCAGACTTGCCGGAAAGATCGCCGAAAAAAGAGCAAAAAAAGTAGAAGAGACTTACGCTTCTATGGGATTCGGAGGAGGCTCCCCTCTTGTTTCCGAAACGGAAAAACAAGCGGAAGGTTTAAAAAAACTTTTAGAAGAATCCGGAGAAAAATGGGAAATCAAAACTGCAATGTGCTGCGGGTATCCGGACATCAGAGAACTCCCTTCCGAATGGACCGATCCGAAAGAAGGAGTGGTACTTCTGCCCTTATACCCTCATTTTTCCAGATCAACAGTACTATCCACAGCTATGCTATTGGAAAAACAATTAGGATATTGCCCTGCATCCAATCCGCTTTGGGTCAGGCCATTCTCCGACAGAAAAGAATATTTAGAATCCATCAGAGACTTGATCTTGGATTTTTTCCAAGGTAAACTTCCGGAAAAAGATTTTTTACATATAAAACAAGAACAGATCCCCGACTGGCAAAACTTGGATATCGTATTTAGCGCGCATGGGATCCCCCTTCGTCTAATTAAAAAAGGCGATGTTTATACAAAAGAGATCGAAAAGAATGTACAAGCACTCACTTCTCTCTTAAGAGAAAAAGGTTACCAAGGACAAATTCATTTATCGTACCAGAGTAGGGTAGGGCCGAGCAAATGGACCACTCCTAACACCTTGGATAAGATCCAAGAGTTAGGACAAAAAGGAATAAAAAGGATCGCAGTCTATCCGATCAGTTTTATCAGCGATCATCTGGAAACATTAGAAGAGATCGGAGTCCAGATCCGAGACCATGCTTTTCAAAATGGGATCTCCGATTATTATAGAATACCGGCACCAGGGATTTATCCTGCATTCTTGGAGGCGCTCGCAAAATTCGTATTCGAAGCTAAATATTCCGCGCAAAAAGTCGGGCACTTGAGTTGCCTTTGTAAGGCTTCCGGCGGATGGGATCCTAAGAAGGAAAAAGTAGTTTGCGATTGTTTTTCTTAAATCCCTTGTCCAATTTCTCTAAACTCAATTGATCTAGAAATAAAATCACCTTTCCATAGGAGAGAAATATGGACGAATACCTGATCTTAATGCGGCTGGATCTACTCACGAAAGAGGCGCAACCGTCTCCGGAACAAATGCAAGTGTATATGAAAATGTACCAGGACTGGGTGGGGGGAATTGCCGCTCAAAACAAATTCGTAGGCGGCACAGGTCTATCCACGGAAGGAAAAGTTATCAAATCCGGACAGATCATTACTGACGGACCATTCGCCGAAACAAAAGAATCCATAGCAGGATTTATCACGATCAAAGCCGAAAATTTCGAAGAGGCGGCGGATATAGCCAAGGCATGTCCCATTCTGAACGGACCCGGAAATAGTGTGGAAGTAAGAAAGATCGTGGGTGTGGACAATACACGTTAACCGTCACTTATTGCGCACGAGTCTTATGCAAAGCCCGGAGACATTGCCTCATCTATTCAGGAATGAATATGCTAAAATTGTCTCCGTTCTTTGCAAACATATAGGTTTCGAAAGATTGGAAATTGCGGAAGAGATAGCAAGCGAGACCTTCTTAACCGCAACCGAGACCTGGGGGGTCAAAGGTAACCCACAAAACCCAACCGCTTGGTTATATGCAGTGGCAAAAAATAAGGCCAAAAATTATCTGCAAAGAAATTCTGTATTTCAAAATAAGATCCTCCCTGAACTCACTAAATCACAATCGGAATCTTTCGAGCCCGAGATAGATCTTTCTCCGGAAAATATATACGATAGCCAACTCAGAATGATGTTTACAATCTGCCATCCCTCCATCTCCCCGGAGGCGCAAGTTGGACTTTCTCTTAGGATCTTATGCGGTTTCGGGATAGAAGAGATCTCAGATGCATTCTTGACCAATAAAGAAACGATCAATAAGAGGCTATTCAGAGCGAAAGAAAAATTAAGAGAAGAAAAGATCCGGATCGAACTTCCGGAATCGGACGAGATAGAAGGCAGGTTAGGCTCGGTACTTTCTACGATCTATTTATTATTCAATGAAGGGTATCATTCCATCAGCCAAAACAAAACGTTACGAAAAGATCTTTGTTTAGAAGCGATCCGTCTTTGCAGCATGCTAGTGGAGAATACGGTCACAGACAAACCCCAAGTGTACGCACTTCTTGCATTGATGTGTTTTCACACTTCCAGATTCGAAGCAAGGCAAGATGAAAAAGGAGAACAGATCCTTTACCAAGACCAGGACACAAACCTTTGGAATTATGATCTAATTGCGAAGGGAGAAATTTTCCTAAACAAAGCAGCAAGCGGGACCTTGCTCACCAAATATCATCTGGAAGCAGGAATTGCGTACTGGCATACTCAAAAGGAAGATACCAAAGAAAAATGGGAAAATATTTTACAATTATACAATCGCCTACTTCAGCTACAATATTCTCCGATTGCCGCTTTAAATAGAACATACGCACTTTCCAAAGCAAATAGTAAAGAAGAAGCGATCATCGAAGCAGAAAAATTAAACCTAATAGAAAATCATTTTTATTTTGCTCTTTTAGGAGAATTGTATTTAGATATAGATAGATCCAAGTCGGAAGAAAATTTTCGTAAAGCGCTTTCGCTTGCAAAAACATCTCACGATAAAAGTAGTATCCAGAAAAAGATCGATCGACTTTCAAAGTAAACAAATGTCCAAGACAAAGAATACAAAACATATTAGCGTTACTATCCCCGTCGCCCAAAAGGTCGCTTACGAATATCTCTCCGAACCTAAATATTTCCCGGAATGGGCCTCCGGCTTATGCAAATCGATTTCCCCATTAGGAAATGGAGAATGGTCTATCGATTCCCCCATGGGACAACTCACCGCAAAATTTACGGATACAAATCCTTACGGGATCTTGGATCATTATGTGATCTTTAGTCCTGAAAATATTTCCTATAATCCTCTAAGGATCATTGAGAACGGAGAAGGGAGTGAGCTGATCTTTACATTATTCCAAACGGAAGGTATGACTCCCGAAAAATTCGAAGAGGATTCCGACTGGATCAAAAAGGATCTAGAAGAGCTTAAAGGAATTCTAATAAATAAATTCGCACACTAAGGCGGATCAAGCGTAAAGATCAGGATGATAAAGGGAGAAGGCCCGTTCCAGAATGGATTTCAGACCGATCCCGCTCCTAAAATTTCCTTCCACTCTGACTTCGGGAGGAAGAACTCTGTCCAGGTCCCGATTAAATGCGTGAAGTTGGGGCCCATATACAGGAAGTGCATCTTTCCAAACAGTCACATAATGATTCAAAGGAACTCCGCTTTCGGAAAATAGTTTTTTACGGTCCTCTTCCACTACGGAGATGATCTCTTCTTCCGTTTTGGAGGAAATTTCCCTGTCTCCCGCTCCCCCCATGATAAAAGTTTCGGAGTGGACCCCTTCGGAAGTCCTACCGGCGAATATAAAATCGTTGAATAAGATCCCTCTGCATCTGATCCCCAATTCGGAAGAAAAACTTTTATGATCTTTCGGAAATAAGACTCCGAATCCTTTTTTTCCGTTTAAGATGGAATCCTTTCCGAAACGGGTCACGCTTACGATAGGCAATGTATCCAACATTCCTTGGTAGGATTTGAATTCTTTATATTCCGATTTTAAAAGTTTCAATGCGGTGCCAAGATTCGTTGCGATAGTGATCTTGGACTTAGGATAAGTCGCTCTCAATTCTTTTAAGCTAGCGATGTCCTGATTGTATTTGATCTTTCCTTGAGAAGACACTCTTGCTTCCAAAGCTCCAAGTAAAGTCCCGATACCTCCTCTAAAACTTACGGTCCCTCTTCTTCCTGGGAGGAGTTTCGGCTTTCCTTTTTTAGAATTTCGAAGATGTAGAATGTTTTTCCAAAGAGGAGCTTGCTCCGGAAGAAATTTTCCAAGCACAAATTCCGCAGACATTACATCCAGATCGCCCGCGTAAATTCCGCCTAACGCAGGTTCCAACACTTTGCTAAGCGTTTTTTCGCCCAGGACCCTTTTACCCCATTTGTAAATGGATTCTCCCGGGATAGGTTGGGAAGGGACCGTCAAAACGGAAAATGCCAGAGAGATTATTTCGAAAACGGAAAGAGGCATTCTTTTCATCTTCCCGTCCGAGAATATATAACGTTTTTTAGATGCAGGATTGGAGAATAAAATATCCAGTCCCAATCGAGAAGAGAGGTTTTCCAACTCCCAACAATTCAGAATACCGTTGGCTGCCCTTTCTACGATCCCGTATTCCGTACGGACAGAGCGGATCAACCCCCCGGCACTTTCTTTTTTTTCCAGCACTAATACGGACTCACCTTTCTCTAAGGAAAGGAATGCGTGCAGAAGGCCTGTAAAGCCAGCGCCGATTACTATATGATCCGGAACCCATTTCGCCACGGATACAAAGTAATGGAATAGAAACTATTGGCAATAAAATCCTAGATTTTCCTCCAAAAGGAGGAAAAGTTTTTATCAAGATCAGAATTCGAATCTGTAACCCATAGTATATTTGGTTTCCATTCCGGAGTAGGTCCCGTTACTGGAAAATCCGCTACCCGCTCCGACGCCTGCCGGTATCGCGGATATTACCATCCCCTTACTTTGACCGTCTGAAAACTGGACTACCGATTTGATAGAATTTGCAAACACATAAGAATCGATCAGGTTAATTAGGTAAATTCCACCTAACACGTATAAGGCGCCCTGATACTCTCTGAAATTTTTGTCAGCCTCTTCTCTTTTTAACTGAACTTGACTGGATTGATTCGCTAAATATGCATCGATGGGGGATAAAGAAGGGGTAGCGGCCGCTTGTGCCTGACCGAGAGCCGCAAGTGTCAGACTTTCTTTCGTGTATGGATTTCCTAGATCGCCATACTCTTTTACGGAAGTTCTGTATACTCTGAACTTATCGTAAGCTACGAAGGCTGCGGCTGCGAATAAGGTAGGGTAGAGGAGCGATTGGAACTTTCTATCCGTATAATATTGTCCCCAACCGGGAACGACGGCGGATCTCATGAGTGCATTGAGAGGACGTTTTGCCTCTTGCTTTCGAAGTTCTTCCTGTCGACGTGCTTCTTCTTCCGCTGCGGCTTGTTTTTTCAGATCTTCTTCTTTTAGCTTTTCTTCCTCTAATTTTCTTTGAGCGGCTTCTTTGTCTTCTTCTTCCTTTTTTTCCGCTGCGAGTTTGTCCTCTTCCTCTTTACGGATCTTCTCCTCTTCATCGTCGTTTACTTCTTGGAAAAGGATTTTAAGGATCAGGTCTTTATCTATTTTACGTTTTCCTGATTCTGTTTGAAGAAGGACCGAATGTTGATTTTGTGTGATGATTTCCCCATTTACCTTTCCGCCTTCTCTCAAAAGTACGGTGACCGGGAAAATACCTATAGGTGCAAAAACGATCAACAAGATCGGGATTATTTTTTTTAAATGTAAAGATAACATTTCAAAAGCGAAAAAGTGTTAAACCACTAAAGTCCCCAAAGTATTGGACGAAAAGAAATTAATTTCCAAATGAGTCCTTTCTAAAGGAAGAAACAGCTATTGGACCCGAATATTTCAGAAAGCGAGTCAAATAGACTGAGAAAATACCTTGGTTTCAGGACTTTTTCTCCTCAAACGCATGTCCAAGCCGGTACATGCATTCCTTAAGAAAGGTTTTCCCAGGTCCGTTAAAACAAGGGTTTTTCCTTTCCACTCGATTAAATTATCGTCTTCCATACTGGCCAAATAGAGGCGAACCTCTTCAAAAATCGGCTCCGGCACCTCTACTTTTCCTAGAGTGGAAAGTTTTAGAATCAGTTCTCTATGAACTAGATCTTCCGAATTTAATTTATGTCCCCTGAGTATTGCCTGTCCGTTTTCCGAAATTCTTCTTTGGTATTTTTTCAGGATCTTTTCGTTCTGATAAAAACAATCCCAACTATCCGAAATTGCAGACACCCCCAAACCTAAAAGTAAGTCGGTAGACTTGGTGGTATAACCCATAAAATTTCGATGAAGATTTCCACTCTGATAAGCTGCGTATAGCGAATCCGACTCTAAAGCGAAATGGTCCATTCCGATTTCTTTATATCCGGCGCTTAAAAAAAGTTCTCTGCCGATCTCATACAGTTCCCTTTTTTCTTCTCCCTTAGGAAGATCGTTTTCCGTGAATAATCTTTGCGCCGCTTTGATCCAAGGCACATGAGCATAACTGTAGAATGCGATACGATCCGGCCTAAGGTCCAAAGTTTTTCGGATCGTTTCCTTCATACTTTCTTTCGTTTGTTTAGGAAGACCGTATATCAGATCGAAATTGACGGAATGATATCCTAACGTACGAGCACCTTGAGTGATTGTTTCCGTCAGTTCAAAAGGTTGGATCCGATTTACCAATCTTTGCACTTCCGGATCGAAATCCTGGACCCCCAAACTGATCCTTCTAAATCCGTACTTTGCCAGTATTTCCAGCTGGGAAAGCCTGGTCCTTCTCGGGTCCACTTCCAAAGAGAATTCGGGAGAATCGGATACATTCCAAGAATCTAAAAGTGGCTTTAACAAACTTTCTAAATTGGATTCGGAAAGATACGTAGGGGAGCCTCCGCCTAAATGTAACTCCCTCAATTCCCGTTTAGTTAGTTCGGGAAGCTCCTCCTGGTATTTTCGGAATTCCTGTAATACCGTTTCTATATAAGGATCTTCGACAGAGTGATTCTTAGTAATGGAAGTATTACATCCGCAGAAAGAACAAAGAGTCTCGCAAAAAGGAATATGAAGATACAAGGCTACGGCAGAATCGTCAGGGACCAACCTTCTTCGAAGCGCATCTATCCATTCTTCTCTTGTAGGATTATCTTCCCAATAAGGAACGGTGGGGTAGCTAGTATATCTAGGTGCCGGAACATCGTATTTTCGGATCAAATCGGATTTGGAATTCATACGAAGGCCTCACGGATGGTATTTACGAAAGTTCTAATATTCGCTTCCGGGGTTTTTGGCAGGACTCCATGCCCTAAACCGCAAACCCATCCCGCTCTTTTTTCCGGGATCAATTCTAAGAAAGGTCTGATCCAACGATTTAAATATTTCTTAAATTCTCCGGACTCCATGAATAATAATGCCTGATCGAAGTTTCCTTGCACAAAATGAGATCCGTTTCCTAGAAAGCCGACGATGTCGGTTCGATGATCCATCCCAAAACCGGTCAGACCTGAAACTTCCCTAAGAGACTGCAAAGAACCTGGTGCCAGATTTTTAGCATAATAACCGATTTTGCCGGGAAACGCCTCTACCAGAACTTGGATGGTTGGCAAAATCGCCTCTTGGAAGAATACTGGAGAAGCATCCCCCGCTGCTGTGTCGAAGATCATCACGATCTCAGCGCCACCTTCCAATTGAAGCCTTATATTCTCTTTTAATAATGCCAGGATTCTCTCGTAAAAACCCTCCCTCAGTTCCGCAGAAACTTTTGGAAGTATTAGATTTCCATCATGTTTACCCTGAGTAGCATAACAAAACAAAGTCCAAGGCCCGCCTATAAACCCGATCAGGGATTTATCCTTCGGGATCCGTTTTCTGGTTCGGATCACCGCCTCCTTCTGGAATCCCATAAACTCCACCGCTTGTTCCAATGGATAAAACCGATTCAGATCTTCTACCGTAGAAAGATGCCAACCTAGCTTAGGGCCTTCTTCCCCGAAACGTAATCCCATTCCGAATGCCTCTAAAGGAAAAAGAATATCGGAGAATAAAATGGCAGTATCAAAATCGAAATCATTCACGGGACCGAAAGCCACTTCCGCCGCAAGTTCTGGGACCTTACATAACTCTTCGAAAGAATATTTCTTTCTTAAATTTTGGTAATGCCAGTGATAACGTCCGGCCTGGCGCATCATCCAAATCGGAGGAGTCACCTGAGGCTCTAACTTAAGTGCAGCTTGGAATCTAGTATTAGACATTTTTTAAGTCTCCGATCCATTGGTAGCCGACTCCTCTCACGGAACGGATCGCATCTTCGCCTCTATCTCCGAAGGCTTGGCGTAATCTAACAATGGAATTATCTATAGTTCTATTTGTGGGGAATTTTTCCTCTCCCCAAAGGCGGTCCAGGATCTCATCTCGGCTGACCGTTCTTCCTCTTTCTTCCACTAAAAAATTCAAAAGAGCGCAGTCTCTTTTGGAAAGATGGATCTCTTCTTTGGAAGGTGTATGAATACAATATCCGTAAAAATCCAGAAGGTAACCTTCGTAAGAATATTTAGCCTGTTTTATGGAATGTTTATGAGATTCTAATACGTGTTTAACCCTGATCAGCAATTCCTTTAAGTGAAAAGGTTTGGGTATAAATTCTTCGGCACCAAGTTCGAATCCCTTCAAACGTTCCGGCGCACCCGAATGTGCGGTTAAAAACAAAAATGGAGGACAATCTTTTCTGGATTTTAATTCTTCCGCCAACTCGAATCCATCTCCGTCCGGCAAACGAACATCTAGAAGTATCAGATCCGGTTTGGATTCAGCGGCTAAAACTTTTGCGGACTGAGCGGAAACGGTCCATATCATTTCGTATCCTTCTTTTTCCAACCGTTCCTTTAAAGTTTCACCTAAAGAGCGGTCATCTTCCACTAATAATAATTTCGCTTTCATGCACCACTTCTCCTTTGAGAAGAATAAGAGGGGAGGACCAACTCCGCTAAAAATCCTCCCGACTCGGAATTTCGAACGGAGAAGCTCCCATCCATTCTTTTAGCCAACTTTTCGGCGATATACAATCCTACACCGGTGCCGCTAGTGCTTGTATGCCTTAAAAATAATCTTCCTAATAATTTAAAATCACCGGAGAAACCTTTTCCGTTGTCTTCGAATTTGAATTTGATCTTATCTCCGGAAATCGGTTCGGAAAGAATTTTTACTTTTGTGGCCCTTCCGTGTTGGACAGAGTTTTCTAAAAGATTTCTGAAAATACTTTCTAAGGCCCTTCTATCCGCTAACACTTTGGTCTCTTTCCATTCCGTTTGGATATCCAACTCGGACCATTCTTCTCTTAGACTTTCTTCCCAGTGTCGGAGGTCCAACTCTTCTAAATATAATCCTTCGGATCTCATGAGGCTCGCCAGATATAGCGCCTTGTTCATCTGGGATTCTATCCGATCGGAGTCTTTTAATAATCTATGAAGAAGTTTGTCTTTTCCCGCATCCACACCTTCTTCCAATAAACTCTCCGCTTGTAATCTGAGACTTGCCAAAGGAGTTTTCATTTCATGGGTAACAGTGGAAAAAAAATCGTGAATGAGTTTATTTCTTTTTTCTTCTCGGAAGGTAAGCCAAATTAAAGTTCCACCGCCGGTTACTAACAAGAAGAGAAAAAAGGTGCCTTCCATTTTGATCATGGAACTTTGTCTTTCGAGTTTATCTAAAAAATCGCTTTCGATCTTGGAACCCAAACGAGATGCAAGTTCGGTCGCCATTCTATTTTGTCTTAATCCCAAAAAAAGCCACCAGACCCCGAGTGAAACCGTGGTCAAGACCCAGATAACCGGTAAAACGATCTTTTTAGAGTCTGAGATCTTCATACTTTCAATTTTTTTAATGCGGAATCCGCTTTCTCCAATGTTTCGGAAAGTATTTTATCGGAATGAGCATAACTCAAAAAACCGACTTCATAACCGGACGGAGCCAGATAAATTCCTTCCGAAAGAAGTGCATGGAAAACTTTTGTAAAACCTTCCTTATGGCCCGCAGGGATTTTATCCACAGTGCGGATCGGGGAAGGGGACCTTTTATGGAACCAAAACAGAGAAGAATGTATACTGGAATCCCAATCTCCCTCCGGATCTCTCTCCCTTAAAATAGAGACCATCCCGGAAACAAAAGACTTGGTGCGATTTTCTAAAACCGCATGCACATTTTCTTTTTCACATTTTTGTAATGTAGCAAGACCCGCCCTCATCCCGAAAGGACTAGCGCTCAATGTTCCCGCTTGGTAAACAGGGCCCTGAGGAGCGACCAGATCCAATAAGTCGGCTTTTCCAGCATAGGCTCCGACAGGAAATCCGCCGCCGATGATCTTGCCGTACGTCACAAGATCGGGTGCAATCCCCAATTCACCGCTCATACCGGTTAGGCCCACACGAAAACCGCTGATGACCTCGTCAAAAAGAACAAGACTTCCGTGTTTTCTAGCAATCTCGACGATCTTCGATAAGAATTCTTTTCTTTGTATCAATAAACCGTAATTTGCCGGAAGAGGTTCGATCACTAATGCGGCGATATTTTTGCCTTCTTTTGCAAAAAGTTCCTCTACCGCTTTTTCATCGTCTAGAGGAAGAACCAATGTGTTTTTGATCAGCTCGGAACCGATCCCGGCGCTATCGGAAGAAGATTCTCCCGCAAGTCCTGAGCCCGCTTTTACAAGCAATGCATCCAAATGACCATGATAACATCCGTCAAATTTTAGGATCTTATCCCTACCGGTTGCCGCACGGGCCACACGTAATGCGCTCATTACCGCTTCGGTTCCACTGTTCACAAATCGGATCTTTTCTACCCAAGGGATCTTGGAAACGATCCATTCTGCAAGTTCTAACGAATAAGGTTCCGCGGCCCCAAAACTCCAGGCAAGATCTGCGGTTTCGGAAACGATTTTTTGGACTTCTTCGTCTCTATGACCTAGGATCAAGGGCCCAAAGCTTAAACAATAATCTATATATTCTTTTCCGGAAACATCCGTAAGTTTCGCACCTTTTCCGGATCGGAAGAATACGGGATCTCCTCCCACGGAACGAAAGGATCTAACGGGAGAATGTACTCCCCCCGGTGCTACTTTTTTTGCTCTTTCAAAAAGTTCCTTAGAACTTGGAAACATCAGCCTAAAATCTCCTTTCCTCTTCTTGCTGCGTAAGTGATCAGATAAGAAGCGCCGGCTCTGGAGAACACTTGCCAGGTTTCCTTAAGTGCATCTTCAAATTTACAAAATCCATTTTCTGCAAGCATTGCAATCGATGCATATTCACCGCTCACTTGGTAGGCGCCCACAGGCAGACCCGTTTGTTCTTTGATCGGCAAGATCAGATCGATCGAAGTTATGCCCGGCTTAACCATTAAAAGATCCGCACCTTCTTCCGTATCTCTGACAGAAGAAAGAATGGAATCTTCTCTGTTTCTCACATCGATCTGATACGAAGAACGGTCCCCATGACCGGGAGCCGACTCTGCTGCTTCTCTAAACGGACCGTAAAAATGGCTCTTAAATTTTGTGGAATAACTCATGATCGGAACATGCTGAAAACCGTTGGAGTCCAGAATATTTCTGTGACTTCTAATTCTTCCATCCATCATATCGGAAGGAGAAATTCCGTCCGCACCGGACTCCGCATAACAAAGCGCAAGTTCGGAAAGTATATTGACGGAACTTACATTGTCTATTCTACCTTTCGGATCCAAAAGCCCGCAATGACCGTGAGTGGTCAAAGAACAAAGACAAGTATCCACCCAAAGAAACGCCTCGGGGAATTTGGACTTAATATTACCTATTACATTTTTATAAAACGATTTAGGAATAGAATCGTCCGACTTTTTCTCGGGAACCAGGAATAGAAGAAAATGTTCCACACCATTCTTCAAATCCGATTCGATCTGGAAAAGAATGGATTCTTGGCTATCTCGGAATACTCCCGGTAATGAGGACATTTTTTCGGGAGATTTCAGACTTTCCGCCACGAATATCGGCTGGACTAGTTTTTTAGGATTCAAACTCTCCGAAGACACCAAATTTCTGAGCGGGGCATTGAGGCGATTTCTTCTCAGGCCCAACAAACTCTCGGAACTCATACAACACCTCTTTTTGTACCGAAATCCAGGACTTCACCTTTGCAGGCCTTTTCCCAGGATTCAAAGTTCGGAAATGCGAAAATTTTCGCATCCGAACCTAATATTTTTCTAATATATTTATACGTGGCTCCCGTCCCGCAAGAATGGATACGAGAACCGATTTCCGGATTTTTTTTATAAGCACGATCGAATTGAGAAGCACTCATCCAGAAAAAGTGGGAATATCCGGAAAGATCAGGCTGTTCCGAATCGAAATCCACTTTATAAGTTACGAATCTTCTCCAGACACCTTCTATAATATCGCTTTCCTCATGCGTGAGTTTGATGAAGTCGGGATCGGATTCGTAAAAACTAACGATCTCTTTTGCATCCTCTTCGCCTAAACCGTCGGTGGAGCCGTTCACCCAAACATCGCGGGAGGCTAATTTCTCCCAGGTTTTTGCTCCTGCTACGATAAAGATCGTATCAGTCCCTGGCAATTCCCAATCCTTTGGCAAAGAATCCGCACGAGAAACAAACCAAAACTTTTCTTTCGGAACGGAGGTTTGGACAGGAGAACGTTTCATTCTAAAACCCTGTCTTGGTTTCGGAAACATAAGATCCAAGGAAGAAGGCAGCGGCAATTCTTCCCCTCTCCATCTATCGAAAGCATCCAGCTCGTAGCCGTTATCCGTTTTACCTCGAACAAATAGAAAATCGGAAGGTCCGCCCAAAATCACGGAAACTCCGATCTTTTGGTGACAACCTCCGCCGAAATAAGAGAGAATTTTTCTCTCTTCCAAAACCGCTTCTTCTTCCTTCGGATTAGTAAGCGGAAGCAAAAGTTTTTTCGTCTTTTCGTCGCCTTTTCGGATTTCGGCAGCAAGCGCGCCTTGCGCAGGTGCATTCGGATTTTTTGATAAAGGCAGAACCATAAAAAGTTCATTTGTGATCGAAGATCGGATCTCCTTTCTGAGTTCTGAATATTCTTCCGTGGAAGAAAAAGAAAAGTTTTCGGAAATAAGACGATCCAGCGCCGCTTTTGCAACCACAAGGCCGGAGACTTCCGGATCCGCTTTCCATTTGCGAATCCTTGTTTGGACATTTCCTCTTACGGGATGAAAACTAATCGGCAAAGTTTGGAGCCGAGAGGGGAGTGCAGTCGGAAGAAACGCGGAAAGATTATATTCTCTCCTGGGACTAGAAGAATGGATCTTAATTTCTTTCGGAGGATTTGCGTAAGAAGATCTTTTAAAAAGCAGAACATCTCTTTGGTCTGCACGAGGGAGGACCATTATAATTTCCGTGCCTTCGTGACCTTCCAGATCCAGATCTTTAAAGGAATGAACGACTACATCCACATTTCCTTGGACGAGTTCTTTGGTTAAATCTTGGGTGAATACACCTTTAGTTCCCATTTTCCAGAGAGGAGTGCTTAGATCTTGGTCCCCACTTGCTTCCTTGAAAAAAAGTTGGAGCTCCAACTCAGGATACAATTTGCGCAAGTGATCATGTACGAGGCAGGTCTGTAATTTTGCGAGGGAACTTTTTCGGGAACCGATTCTTAAAACGTCGGACAAGGTAGGTCATCCCAACCGAATACAATTTGATGAGCTTCCAGTTCTCTTTCTTCCAGAAGCTCGTCTAAGACGGATTTTAATTCTTCCTTCACTTTTTTAGTCCTTTCTTCCGTTTCTTTCAAAGAAGAAAGCATATCTGCAAAAGAAATGTATACGATATCTGTAGGCCAAGATCCTTCCAAAGGTTCTTCTCTGAAATCGAGAACCAAGGTCCCTGGGGTCAATTTATCCATCCAAGCGGAAAAATCCATAGGAGCTGCGATCACCCAAGCTTCTCCATTCGGAGACCAGTCTTCCATTAAATGAGAAGTGGAACCGGAAACAGAAGATAAAAATTCCAACCGATTAGGATTACGTCCAACGATCTTGGTCTTTCTATTGGAATGAGAAAGCCAAGGTAGGATTTTTTCAGCAAGCTGGCCTGTCCCAAACAGTGTGATTTCTTTCGGAGGATTGGAAGCCTCGGATAAATATTTATCCGCCAAACCACCGTAAGATTGTTCGCCTAAATTTTGCAAATAACCGGAGCGAAGAGTCCTACAATCCTCGATCAGATTGTCTCTGAGTTTTGCCAAATAATCTCCGAAAGCAAGATCGGGTACTTCTTGAAATCTTTGTTTGAACTGGGAAAGGACTTCCGTCTCTCCGAACAATTTCGATCTTAAGCCGGAGATAATTTCAAGGAGAAGTCGGTATGCTTCGTAACCGGATTTCACTTCCCAATGAGCCGGGAGATCTTCCGGATTTGGATGAATCCTGGAATCGGAAACAAGAACAGTGCGCATACAAGTCTTCCAAGAAAAAGCCTCAGGAAGAGAGAATAATTCCCTGTCGGAAGATTCAGAATGAAAAACCTGTAATGTGGACCACATCTATCTTCGATCATACCTGATTCAGGGCCTTATTTGTCAAAATACTGTCAGAGAGATCCGAAAAATATTCCTCTTGCAAGTGTTGAGAACGAATTTCAAAATGACCTCATGGTTTGGGACATAGGATTCCAAGATAAAATTGTTTATCTTGTAGTGGGCTCTGCTGCCGTATATTTGAGCTTTCCGCTTGTTTCTTCCATGAAAAATTTATTTAGCAAAACTCAAACAAAAGAGACGAGTTTCGGTTGTTACGAAGCCGCCTGTTCCTCTTGCGAAGTGAAGATTGATAAAAATCAAAAAAACTTATCGAAACGAAAGCAGGGATAATTCCAAAAGAGTCATCGCAATCCCGTCTTCATTATTCGAATATTTGGTAATATAAGAAGCTCCTTCTTTCAAACTGGACACTGCATTCTTCATCGCAAATCCATATCCGGAAGAAAAAAGCATTTCTTTATCATTCAATTCGTCCCCGAAAGAGATCACTCCCGCCTCGTTTAAATCTGAAATATTTAAATATGACTGGATGGCCGTCCATTTAGAGACTCCCTTCTCCAAAACTTCCAAACAATACGAAACTCCGGGGATTTTTGTGATTACGGTCCTGTATTCGGAGGCCTCCGGCAAAGAGAGAAGTTCCCTTTCCAACTCGATCAATTCTTCCTTTATTAAAGAAAGATAACATACCACAAGCGCTCGATCGGAAGAATGTTCCAAAAGATCACCGACCACCTTGGTCCTCGTTATATCTCCGCCTGAATAATGATGATATTTATCGTCCGTGATCGGAGACTCGAGCAAGATATCGATCCCTTCCTCGAAGCGGTCCACATGGAGAAGGGGAGAATGGCCTTTCTTCTTTCCCAAGGATAAAACTGCGGTTGCAGCTTCTTTGGAGATATATGTTTCCGAAATTCTTTCTCCAGTCGGTGAACTTCTGAGCACTTGCCCATTATTAGCCACTACGGTTACATTTCCCCGAAATTCCAGAGCATAGGGAAGAGCAGAAGAAAACCTTCTGCCAGTAGCGATGATCAGCCCAACCCCTTGATCCAATGCGGACTGCAAAACATAATGATTCAAACTAGAAATGGAGGCCCGAGAATCCAGCAGAGTCCCATCCAAATCCATGGCAATCGTATGGAAGGGTAGATGCCCATCCAATTTTGGGAATTTATAGTCCGTCCCAACGCTTAGGTTATCGATAAGTATCCGCTTTTTGGCCTCAAGAGCCTGGACCTTTTGGTCCGGGCTCTTATCGGAATGAGAATTCGAAATAATGTCCAAGGAAACCTACAATTCTTTTCCAGCAGACCCGGGGGCAGGAGTTCCTTCCACCCCCTTTTTTCGTTTCCAAGAGAATCAAAACCGATTCCCTGGAAGAATGGAACTCAGTCTGGCATATTCTCCTTGCCCAAACGACACATTCATCTTCTATCATCTTATTTCCGGAAAGACCAAGGCGCCATTCTCCATCAAAGAAGAACTGTACGATGTGGAACAACTGAACCAATTCGCGGACAAAGGAAAATTCCAAGCCACGAAAATTTCCTTCGCCGCATTATTCCATGTAGCGGACAAATATTCTCTTTTGGATAGCGGATCCGCACTTGGTAGGAACTGCGGCCCAATCATCGTAAAAAAAGCGGGCTCCTCGGTAGGAACTCCCAACGGAAAAAAAATTTTGGTCCCAGGCCTTTGGACAACTGCCAATTTACTTACACATCTATATTTAAAAGGGGATTTTACACCGGTTCCCACACGCTACGATCTGATCTTGGACAAAGTAAAAAACGGAGAGGCTGATTTCGGGATCGTCATTCACGAAGAAAGATTCACCTACCAAGCAAGAGGTCTCGAAAAAGTAGAAGATTTAGGAGAATGGTGGGAAGGCACAACCGGAGCCCATATTCCGCTCGGATGTATTGCGATCCGCAGAGACCTTTCTTCCCAGATCAAACAGGACCTGGACTCGGCAATTAAGGAAAGTCTGTCTCTCGCATACCAAAACAGAGAAAGTATGTACGATTATATCTTAAAACATTCCCAAACCACAACGAGAGAAGTGGCGGATGCGCATATAGATCTGTATGTGAACGAGTTTTCTAAAAGCCTAGGAAACGAAGGAGAAAGGGCGATCCGCTTATTGCAGCAAAAGGCCCTCGAAACAGGATTAGTTCCTCCCGAAAAAGAGAAGGAACTATTTCTTTAATTTTTCAGTTCTCTCACTATATCCAAACTCGCAGGAGATTGGTTTAGAGTGTAAAGATGAATTCCAGGAGCTCCCAGTTTGACCAATTCACGGCATTGACCTACGGAGAATTGTATACTTCTTTTATAAAATTCTTCCGGTATATCCTTTACCTCTTCCAGATCGGAAACTAGTTTTTCCGGAAATTCGCAAGCGGCCATCGACCTAAATCTTTCAATCTGAGCAAAAGAAGTGATCGGCATGATCCCAGGGATCACAGGAACATTGATGCCTTTTTTTCGGATCAAATCCAAGAAAGATTCAAAATTGGAATTTTTAAAAAACAATTGAGAGACCAGATAAGAAGCACCCGAATCCACTTTACGTTTTAGGTTATCCACATCGGATTCTAGGCTTGGAGCTTCGGGATGTTTTTCCGGATAACAAGCGGCCCCCATACAAAAATCGAAACCTTCTTGTTTAATAAAAGAGATGAGCTCGCTTGCATAACCGAAACCGCCTTCAACTTTTTTGAAAGTCCCTTCTCCTTTCGGAGGATCTCCTCGGAGAGCCATTAAGTTCTCGATCCCGGACTCTCGGATCTGTTTTAAGATCACCCGGATCTCGTCCTTATTGCCGCCAACACAAGTAAAATGAGCCGCCGCAGGAAGAGAAAACTTTTTAGCCAACTCGGAAGTGATACGAATAGTCTTATCCCGGGTAGAACCTCCCGCCCCGTAGGTCACGGTGATATAACCCGGATCCACCTTTGACAATTCTTCTACCGCTTCGAATAATTTCGTTTCTCCTTCCGGAGTTTTAGGCGGAAAAAATTCGAAAGAGTACACCGGCGCTTTTGCCGTTTTATAAATTTCTAATATCTTTTTCATTCTAACCTTTCCCCGCAGATGGGGAATTTTTCAACTACAGCAGAGAAGGACCTGAATAGGGCCTCTGCCGTTTCTTTGTAAGCCCAGAGATTTTGCGACAAGCGCCCCGGGTTTTAAATTTTCAGGAGCGACTCGGACTGCATGGCCTCCGGTAAGACCAGAACATAATAGATCTCCAGGCTGTACAGGATAAGATTGAGCCTCTACATTCGCAAGAACCACTCCCGCAATCGCAACAAGCCATTGGCCTTCCGCTTGAGGTTTATCCCCCAAGACCAATGCCGCAGATTTCACAGCAACACCTACGATATTTGTGGCATTCGGCTGTCTGGATTTATGGAGTTTACCGTCTTCGCCCATAGCAAGAAGATCACCTTCCGCAATCACATCGGAAGATTGTACGGGGAAAAATTTAGCGATACAATCCGTACCTTTTCCCGTTTGCAAATATACAGTTCCTATAAAATCGGAATCACCTTCAGCCAAGATCGCTTTGCCTGAACCTGTTTCGTTCAGACTTGGTATCCCTTTCCCGCTCGCATATACCGCGTGACCTGATCTAGAATGGAACCATCCACCGAATCCTCTTTTGGCTAGACCCAAAATACCGGCGGATTCTTTTTCTCCGGAAGCGCTATCACCTCGAACTCCGAATTTTTCTCCGAAGCCCAAGATCCCGGAAAATCTACCGGAACCAACAATACCCGCTCCTTTTTCGCTCTCATTTCTTGCATACGCAAGTCCTGCATTTTCAGGAGGAGGGGAGATATTTGCATAAGGAGCCTCTATGGAACCCTTCAATCTCAGATATCCGGTATGAGAGCTGAAATCATGCTCTTTTGGAGCGTAATCATGAGTATGAGAAAGAGGCTGCCTTGCATCCGACAATCTAGGATCATCGGAAGAAACCACATGCCCAGGGATAGATTTCCCCTTTGGAGCGACAGTTACGATACCCGGATACTCGGTACTAGCGTTACGCAACCTTTCGTCGTCACCTTGGACGACCGCACCTTCTTTCGCTTCTCCGGAACGTGCCAGCTTTACAATCCCGTAAGACTGAGGAGTGGAAATTTTTAATCTCTTATCATTTCCCTGAACTGCCGCATCCGCAGACTCTTCTCCATTGGAGGCAAATCTCAAAATACCGGGACTTTCCGTAGTCGCATGGCGTAGCCTAGGATCATCCGAAGTGACCACTTTTCCGGGGCTTGCATCTCCCGGGGAAGCCAATTGTACTAAACCGAATTTTTGAGCAGTCGCATGTTTTAGACGATCGTCATTTCCCTGAACAACGGTACCTTCTTTCGTTTCACCATTCTCCGCAAGCTCTACGATACCAAAACTTTGAGTGGTAGAAGGTTTTAAACGATCATCATTTCCTTGCACGACCCTATCTGCCCGATTTTCGCCGTTGGATGCAAGTCTCACAAGGCCGTAAGAAGCCTCAGTGGAATGTTTTAATCTTCTGTCGCTACCCTGGACAACGACACCTTCCTTTTCTTCTCCATCGGAAGCAAGCTCCACAATACCTTTATACTCGGTAGAACCGTCTCTCAACCTTCTATCATTTGCCTGAACTGCGGCACCTTCGGAAGTTTCGCCGTCGATTGCAAGCCTCACAAGTCCCGATCTTAAAACGGTAGCATAAGGAAGAGGTTCCGCAGTAGGTTTATGAGTCAGCTCGCTCAAGTACGGAGCCGCGTACAATTCCACCTCTGCGATGCTTGTGGAGTATTTTTCTTTGCCTTGGACCTTACGAGGGCGAGAAACGAATTTCAAAAAGCGAATATTCGTAGGCAAAAATCTCCATTGATACCAGGTTCCCAACTCGGACAAGAATTGGTTCTCCTCTAAAAGCTGATTCCAGGTCAGATCGTCTTCGCTATAATATACGGTAAACGTTTCTGGAAAAGGTAAATGACCGTCCTTCGGCGAAAGAATTCTCAACTCGCTCACTCTACTGATAGAGCCTAGATCCATCAGGAAAAATTCTTCCTTCGGCTGATTCGATTCAAGAGAAGACCAGCCGTAATCCGGTCTTTCATCGATCAGATTTTCTTTTACCCAAAACCTGTCTTTTTCGGAGCTTACTTCTAATTTAGTGACCCCTGAAATGCCGACTTCCAAAGTGCCGATAGAAACTTTAAATTTGGATCCTTCTTTTTCGGAAACCTTACTGACCAATTTTAAAAAGTTAGCGCGGACCAAGGAGAAGTTCCATTGTCCTACTTTTTTATTCAATCTCCTGAAACCTGTTTCCTGTAGGATCGGTTCCCAAACTTTTCCATCCAAGGAAATTTCGAATTTGAAAGAATCGGGAAAGAAGGCGCCGGATTGTTCCGATTGATATAACTTGATCTGATTAAAACTAGAGCCTTGATTTAAAACCAAAGTCAAGACCCCGACACCGGAATGGTCCAATAACTCGGAATAAGAACGAAGTCCTCCATCCTTAAATTCGAACGTACCTTTGGTCTTAATTTCGTTTACTTTAACTTGTCGAGGATGGCTGATCCGGATGGATTCTTCATTCATAAGAGCTTTAACGTGGTCCTTTTAAACATGTACCCGGTTTTCTTCGGCTTTTGCAGAAAATATAACCAGTATCGAGGGGTGGATTTTGTCTGTGAAGTACTTTGTAATGATCATTCTCAGTGGATCAGGAAGAGGATCTTTCACTAAAAGAGTTTTGCCATCCGGTTCGACCTGAACTTTCTCCAATACTTCCACACTGCTTATAGAAAGATTCCCCTTACACCATTCTAAGAACCCCATCCAAGAGGCTTCTTTTCCAGAAGAATGTCTCAGGTCCTGGGGCTGGATAGGGGAGGTGTGCTCAAAATTCGGCCGCCTGGTCGCGGAGAGATTTTTACAAATCCCACGAATATAATGTAAATTATCACCGAGTCCTTGTGCCTTCGCAATTTCCATTGCTTCGGCGAGTATGTCTTCTCCGTAACGGTCTTTTAAAGAATCCAAACTTAATTCTTTCTTTTCCAAACTAGGTTTTTGGTTTTGGGTATTATGGATGGTTATATTTATATTGTTTGGGTTTCCGGCTCCACCCCCCTCCGGGCTACCAGCCAACACCCCAGGGGAGCCTCCCGATCCACCTCTGGGGTTTCCGAAAATAACCCCCTGGGGTGGAATTTTGGACCCGGGGTAGTTGAAGCAAAAATAGTAGGTAGAGTTCTTATGACCAGTCCCAGGGACAAATTGGAGAAGGCCCGCTCTTACTAGGTCTTTCTTTCCTTCATTGATGGATTTTTTAGTCTTTAATCCTGTAAGCCGGATCAAGCTTTCGTTACTAGGCCAGACTGGCTTAAACGTCTGGTCACTAAATTTAAGCAGGACGAGATATAGGGTCTTTGCAGCTGGAGAAAGAGTGGCCCAAACCCCGGAATCTATGATGTCCGAGAGGAATTTTATATATGGAAAATGCTCGCCCATACCTTGGATCCTCTTTTTGCCCACTAGGCAAAAAAATTAATTTTAAGCAAAAAATCCGAAGGTAGTTGACATTTATCCGACATAAGGTTATTTATGTCTCATCCAACAACATTCCTTCGGGAAGGTCCGGCCCCTGGGCAAACCAGGGGAGTTTTTTTATCTCAGACCGACGGCAATGTTTCTTCCCTCTCTCTTCCGGTTCGGGAGAAAGTACTACATTTCCGTTTAGAATATTATGTCACATATTGGGGCTTTTTTCAGCTTCGTCAACTCATTCCCAAATTTTTGAGCCCGAGTCCGATAAAATCTTTTACTAAGTACATGTTTGCACCTTAGTAATTCGTTTAACAATAGTTGTTATTCGATTTTGCCTTTTAGTTCCGGATCTTATTTTCCGAATTTTTTGGAAATTTCTTTTTTCACGAATTTATGAAGTTCGGCAAGGAAGGTTTCATCCTCTGTCGAGATGATTACACTTGTGCCTTTTTTTATAATTTTATAAGGGTAGGGGGAAGCTGCGGATTTTTCGGATCCGGATTTGGCGCTGATTTGGCTTGGGGAAAATAATCCACCTTCTTCCGCTCTGTTAAAAGTTTTTGCGTCTTTTACTGTTTTTAATTCACCGGAATTGAATTTTTCGAGAAAATCCTTTAGGGTACCTTTTTTAGCTGCAGAGGCTGCCTGCACCAACAGGTTTTTCGACTCTATCCCTGCATCTCGGCAAATTTTTAGGTCTTCTTTGGAAAGAGAGGAGATTCCCAAAAGTTCAGTCATATAACTTCTACTTTTTCCAAACAGATTACCTAATTCCAGGTCGGTATAAGAAAAAGAACTTTTGAGATGAGTCATGGCTTCTATCTCTTCATACGGAGATAAATTTTCTCTCTGTAAGTTTTCTATGATTGCAAGTCGGAAAGTTTCCTTTGCATCCTTGTCTAAGATTTTACATTCCACTTCCTGCCATTTGAGAAGGGTAGCAGCGTGAAATCTTCTTTCTCCGGCGATGATCGTATAATATTCTTCGTCTGCTTTTTTGGTGACTAAGATGGGCTGAAGAAGTCCATCCTTATCCAAGCTTTGGGCAAGCTCTTCTACACCTTTTTTTCTTTCTTGTCTAGGCTGGCTTTCCGAAGGACGAATCTTATCCAGTCGGATCTTTCGGATTGTACCTTCCAGTTTTTCTGCCTGAAATACATCTGCGAGGGAGCCTAATCGTTTACTTTTTGAGCTCATTCAAAAATTCCTCAATGAAGCCTTCATATTCCTGGGCTTGGCGGCTAGACTTATTGTATTCGTAAACTGACTTTCTTGCCAGGTGAGATTCTCCCACTGCCACCCCGTCCGAGATACTATTGTCAAAAATCCTAAAATATTTCGTAAGGACCGGTATAATCGTTTTGGTAAGAAGTGTCTGGGGCTTGAGTTGAGTAACCAATGCTCCCATGATTTCTAAACTGGGATTGATCCTTTTTTTAATACTAGTAATTGTTTGTTGTAGTCCTAAGATCCCATCCACGGAAAACTTTTCCGCCTGAAGGGGGATGATTACATAGTTGGAGGCAACAAGAGCGTTTATGGTAAAGATCGAAAGGCTAGGCGGGCAATCGATTATACAAAAATCCATTTCCTTTTCTAGGTCCGCAAGAGCATCCCTTAAAATATAAGGCGCGTCTACGATAGCTGCAATTGTCTCTGCCTCTGCAAGGGTCAGGCGAGAGGGGGCGATGTTCAGGTTCTCAACCTCGGTCTTAACCATAACTTCCCTGATTTTCGCTTTGGATTGAAAAATATTATGCATGGATTTTTCTAACCCTTCTGGATTCAGGAAAATCCCTGTGGAATTTGCCTGAGGGTCGATATCGATCAGTAGAGTTTTTTTACCTCTTCTGGCGAGACCCCAGGCTAAATTCAGGGAGGTGGTGGTTTTGCCTTCCCCTCCCTTTTGGTTTGCGATGGATACTACAATCATTCTGTTCCCTTGTATCTCAATTGTCGGATGTCCGACATCCCGTCCTTTACTTCTTCCTTTGGAAATCGAAAGAATATGGAGGGAATTTAAACAAAAATAAAAATTAAAAAGTCAACTTCGGGCCCGAAGCCAACGCTATATTTCCATATAAGAAGAAGGGGAGAAGCATTCAAACTAATTCTTAAATTTTCAAAAAAATGCAGAAAAATCGGATTCGAATGTCGGACGTCCGACATTCGAAAGAAAGTCCAGGTACATGGTTGACACCATGCTTAATTTTAAACATTTTCCCTTCTATGCTATCCGCTCCGGAAGAATTTATTTGGGGGAGTCCAGATCCTAAAGAACTTAGGATATTATTACCACTTGCCTTTCCGGAATGTTTAAGATTAATCGAAGGCAAGGCTGGGCTTGTCGCTTTGGTCTCAGAATCGGACCCTTCCTCTTTGGAGGAGGCAGCTTCCTGGGGGTACGGAGAAGAAGGATTTTTCTATCCCTTCCTAACAAAGGGATCCCAAATCCGCAGCCGTTTAGAGGACAGCAAATCTCCATTCTTTTTGCCTAGAACGAAAGAATTGGAATTATTCCGGGATGACTCTCTAGGCTGTCTGCTGTCCCCGGTTTTACTGAATGGCAGAATGTTTGGATTCTTCCTAATGGAACTTCCAAACGAAGCAGAAGAAAAACAAATTTTACTCTTACATTTACTTTGCCAGAAGGTGGCTGGACTCTTAAAAAAAGACTCCGGACCTTCTTCTTTTTATAAAACTTTCGAGGACCTGGGCCCGGATCCTCTTGGGGAGTTACTTTTCCGATTGGGAAATGGAAAAGGATCCCAACTCGAAAAATTCAAAGAATCTCGGACTATCTGTATTTCCGGCCCTGCTTCTTCTGGAAAAAAAACCTTAGCAAAATGGATCCAAAAAAGGGAATTTCCCGGTCGGCCAATTTTGACGGTTTCGATCCTCCCGGAACAAGCAACGAAGTTGGAAAAGGCTCTGATCGATTGGGAAAAAATGGCCGAGTCTGGGACCCTAATTTTAGAAAATTCGGAGAATTATTCTTTGGCCCAGCAAAGAATCCTGTTCGAATATTCTCAGAGAAAGTCCGGAAAATCCCGTCTTATATTTTTAGAAAACTCAAACAAAAAATCAATAGAAGAGTTTTTATATTTTCGTTCTCTTTTGGCCGAAAATAGGTTAGAATTGCCCGCTTGGAAAGATTGGGCAAAATCGGATAAAATAGCTGCGGTTGGTCCAATTTTCCATGAGGTCTGTGAGCTGCATGGTCGCCCTGATTTGGCGCTCTCCGAAGAGGCAATCGTTTCTTTAGTGGAAGGAGTTTCCTGTCAAAGTTTAGAGGATCTCCGAAATGCGATCGAAGAAGCTGTTTTAAATTCCGGCTCGGGAGAGATCCGAAATTCCGATCTGAAAAAAGAAGGTTCGAAAGGGATTTCTCTTCCGGATCCGGAGGACTTGGATTTGCGAAAAGCTGTGGAAGCCGTGGAACGCCAAAAAATTCTTTTGGCGGATAAATTATTCGGCGGAAATCAAATACGAATGGCAAAGGCACTTGGGATTTCCAGGGGATCTTTGCAATATAAATTAAAAAACCTGGGTTTGGGTTAAAATTTTGGAATTAGATTCCTTATACGAAGAAAGAAAAACTCCTGCCGGATTTTTAGTAAAAGTCCGCTTGGGAAAAATGACGTACGTAGTTTTTACCTCCCGGGGCCCTGAGGTCCCAAAAGGAGCCAAAAACCAGTCCATCGTAGTTCCGGTGCCGAGGATCGTATTTTTAGGGGAGGATTTTGACCTTTCTCATTTTAGGTTAGGGGAACTAAGTTTCGTAAACGTAAAGCAGGGAAAGCTTGTGATCCCATACCAACATTCCAGTTCCGGAAACGAGGTCCGAACTATCTTCCTGAATAGCGGAAGTGAATGTGATATTTTACCGGTAATCATCTACCATTACGAGAGGGTGGATAGTCTGCTCAAAGCTAGGGAAGAGGGTGTGGAAATGCACCACCTTGTTTTGGATGAGGAGTTCCCTCGCCAGGAATTGGTAGCGCTGAAAATCAGGTTTCCTTCCTTGAACATGCTCATCATCAAAAGAAAGGTGGCCCAAAAGATTGGGGCAGTGGGAGAGAAGCCATCTCCCGGAAAAGAGGAACTGGAAAAAAGTCTGAGGGAAGAATCCAGCATAGTAGATTTCAACAAGGTCCGAGCTACGGATTTATTGGAGAAAGGAAACCTGAACATGCACTCCAAAAATCCGGTTTTCTTGGCCAGGATCCATCTCCGTAAAATGGAGTTGGAAAAAGTAAAACAATTACTTTTGGAATTTACACTAAAGGCGGAAGAAGTTGCATTCATTCGAACCTTCTTGGACGTGATGATCCGAAACGAAGATAATAAGGAAGAGCTAAAAGGTTGGGCACCTAAATTAAAAAATTTAGATGAAGGTTTTCGACTCGCCGGCTTAATTTTAGAAACTAGAGAAAAAGAATTCGAGGCAGAATTAGAAAAGGGTTTTTCCAAAGATATCGCGAGTATGGTTTATGCACTTTTGGAAAAAGAGCAGGACCGGGCTGAGAACAAAGAGCAAGAAATCGTACTTTGGGAATGGAAGCTCCGGGCCAAGAGACTGTTCCGAAAGACCGCTTAAATTCCTAGAAAAACGGTAAAAAAAGCTTCCATTTCCCTTAAAAATGGTTAAAAATGGGCTATACTGTCATGTTTTTTCGAATGAGACATAATTTTTTGGCACAGTTCTTGCTTATTGCCGCCCTGGCTCTGGGCTCTAACTCTGCCTTTGCGGAAGCGGGTTCCGACTCAGAACTTTCTTCTCAAATTATTGTCGAGGCGGAAGAGTCCATTTCGGAAGAACTAAAATCCATCTACCAAGAAGAAGTGGCTCAAGTGCTTGCCGAGGGAATTTCTTATTCGGAAGAAGAAAGATTATCCGACTTTCCGGATTTGGATTCTCTCCTTGCGGATGAAGTTGTTCCTACCAGAGTCGCAAAAATTTCCAAAGATCAAAAAGTGGAAAAGAGGAACCGTTCTGATTCCAAGTTTGGAATCCAGAATCGGACATCTGCTTCTGAAATTTTTTCAAGGTCTTCGGTCTTTTCTCAAAACTGTTTACTTGGTCTAAATGCTGTATTGCTGAATTTGAAAATCGGGCAGGGGGCCCAACTGGAGTTCCTACCAGGCTCCGGACCCAAAGGCAAATCTGGCACTCATGAGACCTCTTCCGATGCTGGGGTTACTTATGGGGAAGCCCTATCCGGATGCTCGGATGTAATTTCTGTTTATCTAAGCGGGAAAGACTCTCACCGCGGATCATTCTGCTTCGTTGAAAAGCAAAGAAATCTGTCTTTAGGGTCGGGAGTTCCTACCACTGGGACTGACGATTTAGGCAAAGACGTAGAAAGTACACTTGGGACCGGATGGAAGCAAGGATCCGGCAGAATAGGGGGCATGGTTTGGGCACCCGAGAAATTCGTCAAAAACCGGGTCTTCTCCTGGGTCGACCTCGGCAAAGAGCCGGAATTAGGGAAGGCTGTACCAGACGACTCTGGACTCCGGGTGGCAACTGGAAAGTCATCCGTTAATAAAGTAGGAACTCCTGTTGCAGACCAAGAGCTGCAGCCATCACTCGAAAAAGTATCAGTTAAGGCCGGACAAGGCTCACATAAATTTTCTTCTGGTCGTCCGACCCCAGAAATTCTAACTTAACAAATATGGCCGTGAAGATCAAACGAACCTCTTTTCAGAGGCTTTTGAATGCGATGAAGAAAGTTACTAGCGAGGTGAACGATCACGAAATTCTTCGCAGATTAGAAACTCTTATGGTCACTAGCAAAGAAGATCTCAATCAGGCCGTGGTCCGCTCTCTTTTAGAAAATCCTTTAGACTTCGATCCTAAATCTGTACCTGAGCCTTATGCTCAGTATGTGAGACATTTCGTATATATGGTGAAACGAAATAAAAAAATGGGATTGGATGTGAACTTCGATGCAAGCGCAATCGATTCAAAAAAGGACAAGAAGAAGTTAACTGCTCCCAAAAAATCAGCCCCTGCCAAAAAACAGACGCCCGCTCGCAAAAGAGCCTAAATTTCAAAAAATTCCCTGTGTGTAGCACAGGAGCAAAATGCAGTTTCTGCAAATGGGCAGAATCTGTCATTAAATGCCCATAAATGGGCAACTATATGCATAAATAGTCATTTGTCGTCGAAAAATCGACTTCAAGCGCCCGGATTAGGGCTTTTGTGCAAGTGCCTAATTATAAGCAATAAGATTGGATAATCGTCCAGACCAACTCGATGCATTGTACCCGGGGCGCTCGGCGGGATTCTAGAAAAAGGGGCTCCCTTTCGAAGGTATGTGGCCTCCAAGCTAATGCTCTCTATTTCGTCATTAAAACCAAAAGATCCTTTCAGGCTGGCAGTAGTATAAGGCGTCAATTCGGCCATCCGGCTCAATCTTTGGATGTCCAAATATTGGCATTTAATTGTCTCAATTCGGTGCGATTCTGCCCGGAGAGTGGGGCAAAGAATCAATACGGAATAGTCGAAATGACTCCTTTTTGCTTTTTGATAGAAGACTTCTGGCGGCTGCCTTGGTGTTTCGGAAAAATACTGAAATTTCATTGATTCTTTCGAAGGGGGCCACTCGGGAATCTTTCGGGCAACTGTCCCTTTCTGGGCATCTAATCCAAAATCCTTATCATTCGTTGTTTCGTGTTCGTGTCTCTATAAAACAGCCCAGCATGGGGATCTCTCGCCCATCTTTAATGCCAATATATATGTCATTTAGTCATGTGTATCCGATTTACACCCCCATGAGGTTTTGACAGGCTCGAGAATTACTTTCTTCTTGCGAAAGGAGAAGGTTCGTAGATCCTCTTCCAATGGCCGAAGTAATCAAGTTGAGAGTAAAATGCCATGCCTGCTCAAATTTAATCGAAGGTTCCGCCAAATATGGTGGCGGTCACTATGTTCCAGAAGGAGTAGACTTCGAATTCGTGGCAATTGGAAAGGTAGAAACGCCTAAGGGCCGCCGAGTAAAGGCGGAAATCACTGCAAATTGTCCGAATTGTGGGGTTCGGTGCAAGTGGACCATTTAAAAAGCAGAAAATTAAGCAAAAAAGAGAATAAAAAAAGGCGTAAAAGAGATTATAAATAAGCAAACCTCTAAAATCTTAAATAATGCTTAAAATTAGGTAAATGAATTTCGCCACCCCACTCTTTTTATTTTTCTTTCTGCTTATATTTGGGCTAAGATGGGTTTTGCCTAAGCTAAGCGCTCTTCCGGAATGGATCCTGAAGTCTTTTTTGGTAGCTGGGAGCTATTTTTTCTATATGTCTTGGAATCCCAAGTTTGGGCTCCTTCTTTTCGGGACAACGATCTTGGATTATTGGATCGGAAAAACAATGGATCAAAAAGAAGGTAGAGCGCGGGCGATCTTACTTACTTTTTCATTGGTTTTGAATCTAGGTGTTTTAGCTTTTTTTAAATATTTTATTTTCCTTATGGAGTCCGGAAATGCCGTATTATCGGCATTTGGGCTAAATTTAAGTCTTCCTGTATGGCGCATTGTGCTTCCCGTAGGGATCTCTTTTTACACGTTTCAGTCCTTGAGTTACACGATCGACGTGTTTAGAAGGGAAATTTTACCTGAAAAGAATTTTTGGAATTACGCACTCTTTCTCTCCTTCTTTCCCCAGTTAGTTGCGGGACCTATTGTCCCAGCCAAGACCTTTTTGCCTCAACTCAAGTCTTGGGTAGTATGGAAGGAAATCCCGCTGAGAGAAGGTTTCGTTTTAGTGTTGATGGGAGTATGGAAGAAGGTGGTGATCGCGGATCAACTTTCGATCTTACCGGATTCTTTTTATAGGACTCCTTCTGAATTTTCGAGTGCCTATGCATGGGCAGCAGTTTTCGCTTATTCTCTTCAGATTTATTGTGATTTTAGCGGATATACCGATATCGCTTTGGGGTGCGCTCTTCTTTTAGGCTTTAGGCTGACTGAAAATTTTAGGATGCCTTATCTTGCCTCCGGGTTTTCCGATTTTTGGAGAAGATGGCATATCTCTCTTTCTTCTTGGTTGCGAAATTATTTGTACATTCCTTTGGGGGGAAATCGTAAAACCGAGCTAAGGACTTACGTGAATTTGTTTTTGACCATGCTTTTGGGTGGGCTCTGGCATGGAGCCAGCTGGAATTTTGTGGTTTGGGGCGGGTTTCACGGTTTATTCTTAGCCATGGAAAGAATGGGAAAAAAATTTTGGCCCGATTTTTTTTCCGCTGCGAATGGACTTGGGATTTTCGGCAGATTTTCCTATAGGATCATTGTGATCTTTTGTGTAGTTCTTTGTTGGGTATTTTTTAGATCTCCGAATTGGAAAACCACAGGGATCGTTTTCGAAAAACTTTTCGGGTTTTCAACCGGTGCGGATCCGTCGCTTTCTTCTTTGCGTATTTTAATTATCGCATTTTTTCTATTTTTCGCGGCCACCTGGATCGGCAATCAAGACGAGAAAGACGGTAGTTTTCGTAACTTTTACGAAAATTTGCATCCGCTATTTTTCGGAGCCTTGGTAGGAGTTGGGCTTTTGTTTGCGGTCGTATTCTCTTCCGAGTCACAACCGTTTATTTACTTTGTTTTTTGAACCGGTCTTTGTAGAAAATCTCTGATCTTAGCGTTATCTTCGTAGACCCATATTTTTCCGCTCCCGGATTCACAATGTAAAACTCGCGTCGGTTCTCCGTAAAAGGACTTGATCCTGGATTCTCCTAGGCCATCCGGTAATATCGCAATCGGTCCTTCCGGCGGGAATAGGAACCATTCTTTGTTGGAGACCGAGTAAGAGCCCTCAAGTGTGCTGAAATCTATCGGATAAGCAAGGACCCTTTTTTCGGAATATGCGAGGATCCTCCTCGCTTTGCGCGGTTCTGAAAGTACGAAAACAAATGAATCTTTTTCTTTCCATTCGTCTACGCAGACTGTTTCAGGTGGCCGGATAGATTCGCTCGGATCTCTGAACTGTGCTTCTCCTTCTCCAAATATTGCAAATACCCCGAGGCCGAATAAGAGTCCTAAAAAAGCGAAATTTCTAGAATGACTGAGATAGTTTTGGTTTTGAACGGAAGGTAAAATCCCAAATAGAACCGGGACCATCACAATTGCCGGGATGCTGTATTTAAGCGAATTTTCGCCGGAATAGAGCCCGAGTAAGGGGGGCAGAAGGCATAGGCTAAGTTGGAAATATCCTAAAAATCCGTAACTATGCCCTGATTCTTTTCCTTTTCTTAAACATAGGACCCCGCCCAGGATCGCAAATAAAAGAAAGACACCTGATAATTTTAAGCTCAGGATCGAGGCAAAAAAATCACTCCACCAGTGGGAGATCGACTCGAGTGTGGAAAGTTTTTTAGGTGAGTTGATGGCTAAAAATATTTTTATCAGAGAATGAAGTCCGAGTCCGATGAGCCCGGTTGCAAAAAATCGGATGGAGATGAGTGGGAAAGAAGTTCCCCAACGACCGTACCTTCTCGCCCATGAAAGTGCCGCCGGTAGATACAATTCTAAGATTAAGATCCTATCCGAAAGTGTAAGTATGGAAAGCAGTGGGAAAATGGAATATTTCGGGATCTTAACCTTCTCTCTTCTTAGATAAGGCCAGATCCAGAGCGTTGTGAGAAAGGCGCTTATATGTACGGATGGAAAATATAAAAAATACAATAATGGAAATTTTTCAGCGATCAATAATATGGAAGAAAGTGAGAGTAAGCTGAATACATAACTTTGGGGTCTGGGCATTTTCGGCTCCATTGCCCGGACGAATTTTCCTAATAGATATGCGAGTAGAGATGTTTGGAAGATCGCGTAAAATGTTAAGGTCCTGAAAACATTCTCCGTTATATAGCCGAATATAAAAACGATCGGTAGGTCCGGAAAAAAATAAGGTGTGGGGGCAAATGACCAGGTCCTTAAGGAGCCTCCGTCCCGAAGAACATCGATTAAAACGGAAGGAAGATACAGAGCTTCCATGTTCCAGAAAATTTCTTTAGGTGCGGTAAATAGGGAAAATATAAGTGAGACTAGGAAAATAATTATCGAAATCCAGAGCCAAACCACTTGGGAATCCTGGCCAATGCCTCATCCTAGGTAAAGTAGAAAATGCAACAATTTCTGGACAAACAGGTAATTACTTTCAGTTTATGGAGCTGTGTTCCGTTCCAAGTTAACGATCTTATTTTCCGTTGCGATCTCCGTATTTTTTTTGGACTTCTTCTTGTTTCGATACACGTTTTGGCTCTTGCCTAACGAATCTTCTTGGGGCGCGGATTATTTTTATAATTTTTTACACGAGTTTAAATCTTTCGAAAAGATTTCGAAGCAGAAATTCCGCGTATTAGTAATAGGTTCCAGCGTTACGGGTTATTCCATTAATCCCAAGGATCTAGAGAAAGAGCTTCGTAAGATCACCGGAAAAGATTTGGACGTCGTCTTTTTATCTTACGCGGGTATGCCCCCTTTGGATGTGTACTTGATGAAGAACCAATTCCTAAGTTTGTCTCCGGATCTTGTGGTGTATCCGGTAAACTTTGTGGATTGGAGATTGTATAGGACCTATGTTCTGGATCCGAAGAACGGTAAAAACGAAACTGCGGAAGAATCCAAGCTCATTCTGGATGCCTTGGATTTTAGGGATGCTCCTCAATCTAAGATCATTTTTCCTTGGGAAACGCTCGTGGAGTTTTGGGATTTGATCGGATTGGAGAAAAGTTCGGAATATCTAGCGGCTTCACTCTTCGGTTCGTATCGTTATAAGGAAATTTATTGGAAAATTTCTTCTTCTCTTTATGAGCATCGTTTTGGTAGGAACACCAGCTTTAGGGAATACAATGGTGTGGATATTCCGGAAAAAGTGACGTTCCGAGGATGGACCGGGAAAGTTTTTTCTTTCCAGCCGAAACCTTATATGGCTCGCAAAGGTTTTTATATCCAGGTAGTGGAAGAAGTCCTGAAGGACGGAAAGCTCATCCTGGACTTGGAAAATTCTTCTCATACCGTAAAACAAACCTTGGAGTTTACGAGTCCAGGTTGGAAAAAAATTCTTCTGGATCCTAGATTTTTGAATCAAGGGGAGAAGGAAAACTGGATCCGGGCGGAACTTTCCAATACTTGGATCCCATATTTTGCGGGAGCGGAGCATAAAGATTGGGCTCGGGATGTTCTCGGAATAAGGCTCCAACAGATTTTCGGGAAAGAAGATGATCTTTCGATTTTGGATAGAAAGCCGGTTCGAGAAGAAAGGTTGGAAGACCTACGCTTTCTAGGGATGTCCGATAAGGAATATGAGGAATATTTTTATTTTCGTCTTCTGACAGACCTAAAAAAAAGACCGGGATTACAGTACATTCAGGTGCTCGCGGACTCTAAGAAGAAGATCGCAAAGGAGAAGTTCCGTCCTATTCTTCATTTTCGTTATATGAAGAAGCTCATTTCTTTTTTCAAAGAGAAGGATTTGCCGTTTCTCTTAATAAACAATCCTGAAAACCCGGTAAGCCTTTCCTGGTATGGGAATTCGGAATGGTATAAAGAGCATTTGTCTTATCTGAAAGAAATCAGCGGAGGCGGGGACAATTTTGTGGATCTAAGCCGGACTCTGCCTTCGACTGATTTTTGGGACTTTCATCATCTTACGTATGCCGGAACTCAAAAGATGAATTCTAAGTATGCAGCGCTCATCGCTAAATTTGTCGAATGACAGTCCGTGGTCTCGGAAAAAAATAGAAAAAAACAATAATAGCGGGCTTTGAGTTCGCGAGCGGTCAATAAGTTCTATGAGCAAAATTAACGTAGCTGTTTTGGGAGCCACCGGCTCCGTCGGGCAAAGGTTTATCCAACTTTTGGAAAACCATCCTTATTTTCAGGTAACCCATCTATGCGCATCCGAGAATAGCGCAGGCAAAACATATGCGGAAGTCATGAAGAAGCGTTGGAAGATCTCGGGAGAGATCCCTAAATATGCTCGTGACATAATTATCACTTTGCCGGACCCAAAGATTACCCAAGGTGCTAAATTGGCTTTTTCCGGTTTGGACGCTTCTATCGCAGGAGAGGTGGAAACTTCTTTTGCCGAAGCCGGTATCCATATTATTTCCAATTCTAAAAATCATAGAATGGTCGAAAACGTTCCTCTTCTTTCTGCGGAAGTGAACGCGAACCATTTGGATGTACTCTCCAGCCAAAAAACTCCGGGAAAGATCGTGACTAACTCCAATTGTACGATCATGGGAGTCACCATCTCTCTTAAACCTCTCTACGAAAAATTCGGTATTGAGTCCGTTATGTTATTCTCCATGCAGGCTATCTCCGGAGCCGGTTATCCAGGAGTTCCTACCATGGATATTTTAGGAAACGTAGTCCCTTTTATCGGTGGAGAAGAAGATAAGGCGGAGATCGAACCGTTGAAATGTCTGGGAAAGACAGAAGGTGGTAAGATCGTACTCGCGGATTTTAAAATTTCCGCTCATTGCAATCGAGTCCCTGTTTTTGACGGGCATACGGTTTGTGTTTCCGTAAAATTCAAGAAGAAGCCGACAGAGTCCGAAATTTTAGAAGCCTGGTCTTCTTTTAAGGGTGAGCCTCAAGAATTAAAGTTGCCTCTCGCTCCGGATTTTCCGATTCTTTATCGTCAAGAAGAAGACAGACCCCAGCCTCGTTTGGACCTGGAAACAGGGAGAGGGATGACTACCGTAGTGGGAAGACTTAGACCTGATCCGATTTTCGATTGGAAATATGTTGTCCTAAGTCATAATACGGTCCGTGGGGCTGCCGGTGCCGCGATTTTAAACGCGGAATTGATGTATCGGAAAAACCTACTCTAGTCAAAGAGGATGACTCATGCTGGATCCCCAATCTCCGGAACTCAAGGTAGCGGATTATAACTCGGCTTTACAGTTAACCCAAGCGTTAGAGGCCAGAGGGGATTTCCAGTACAAGGGAATTCATAAATTAGTACTGATCATTGGCGATTGGACGGAAAAGTTTGTAGCGAATAAAATTCTTCCCAGTGCGGAACAGCTCGCAAGAGAACTGACATTGGATAAGGAAAGGGTAAACGCTTATCTTAGAGAGATGAGTGCACGCCAAAATCCCCCTATCGTAAAAAAGATCTGCATGGTGGATTATAATCCTACCGGAGATTCATCCGACGGAAGGATCGCTTCTTTTCTAAGATTGATCACCGTTTTTGCTAGGCCTTCTCAAACGGATGCAGGTTCTAGCCATAGATACGTGGACGGAGTGAACCAAACTTCTTTCAGTTCCATCCAAAGGTGGGTAAAGGAGAAGAGGCAATTCCCAGGGAAGGAGAGCTTCCAGAAATGGATCTTTGACTGTATTGATAATAATAAATTAAGCGAGACCTATGCTTCTTCCGAGATAGGGAATCTGTTTCAGGATAATTTTGACGTTACTCCTGTTTTGAAACAAACCACGATCAATATTCATTTAAAGCCGGTACTCAAAAAGCTGGTGGATTCCCGAATTCTTTATTTTTTTAGAAACGAAAATGCTCTGAGTCCCGGGAACCGTTCCGTTTTTTATTATAATGTTCAGGACGAGATCATTGCGAGATTGGATGCTTATAAAAAATATCTGAACGAAAGGATCATTCCGGAATTACAAAGGATTGGTGTACTAGGCAATTTTTCCGAACATGATCTTCAGAATACTCGTTCTATTGCAGGACAAGTCCTTCCTTTTTTAAGCCCTGCTTACGGTGACCAAAAAACAGCAGTCGAAGAACTTCTTTCTCTCATCCATTTTGAAGAAGAGGAAAAGGAGAAAAAGGAGAAGGAAGAGAAAAAGGCCAAACTTTCCGAGTTACTCGACTATATTAAATCCGCAAATCGATTAGTGGATCTGAATTATCTTCGCTTCCGGGGGGAACCGATCGAAGAAGAAGTCAAAAATCTGATCATCAACCATGATATGATCTTGAACGCTGATTTTGCGGATAAGAAGGGGCTATATATATTTGTTCTTCATAAGGAATGTATCAGCGGGGCGGTCGAGACTGCTAAAAGGGTTTTTACTGCTACCGGGAACGATAGTGAGATCCGTGTTTTGGCAAAAATGAATATCCGGGACATGATGGAGTCCAAAGAGGCAAGTTCTCAATTTGAGAAGTTGGAATATTCTTCTCTTTTTAAATATCTTCCTTTTATCACCAGATTTTTCAGATCTCTTTTCGGGAATAATAATGTAGTTCATAGATTTGAAGCGGAAGAGATCAGAGCAAGGCTCGCTGCGGAGCAGAATAAAAAGATCCTGGAAGCGAGGACCAAGGTTGCCCAGGAAGAAAAGGTCAAGCTTGCCGAAAAAAGAGTAAAGGACAGAGAAGCTGCCGAGGCGACTGCAAAGGCGAGAGCTGTAGCCGTCGTTGCGAATTCCGAGTCGGGCGCTCCTGCAAGAAGTTCCGGATTGAGCTCGGAGCAAGAGGCAGAGATCAAACGAAATCTTTCCGCAGTTTTGGATGTTTTGGACCATGCTTGGAGTCAGGACGAACTTCCGGACAGGGAATATCTCTTACAAGCTTTAGGCGGAGATATGGACGAAAATACTCTGATCAACTTCCTGAAAAAGAATGCAAAAAAGGAAATCCATTCCTTTATGGTTAGAAATCAGGAAGAGCAGTATTCTTTTCCGATCCTTATTTCGAGAAGGTTCCTGAAAAAGAACGGAAAGGCCTTGCTGGATAAAGCGAAGAGGATCGTGGACGAGCAGAAAAATGCGGGCATGCCGGAACAGGAAAAGTTCGACTTTTATATTTCTTTAGAAGATTTTCTGAACAGAACCCTTCCTAAAATTTGAGCTCGGATCATTGGAGCAATTTTAATAAAACCGAATATACATGAAAAATGAATTAGTTAATTTCAGAAAAACTAAAATTATATGCACGATCGGCCCTGCAACGGCCGATAAAAAAATGATCCAATCCCTTGCGGAAGCGGGGATGAATATCGCCAGATTGAACATGTCCCACGGAAATCACGACTTTCATAGATCGGTTATCCGTGCCATTAAATCTTTGAATAAAGATGTATTAAAACATCCGATCGCTATTCTATTGGATACCCAAGGTCCTGAAATCCGTACGGGGGATTTGCAAGTAGATCATTTGGATCTGAAAGTGGGAGAATCTTTTACCTTCCATATTATCCCGGGAGAAGAGTCCGAAGAACAATCCGTTTTCGTAAATTATCGCGATATCGTAAAAGATCTGAAGATCGGAGACAGGGTCACCGTAGATAACGGTTTGATCAATCTTGTGGTGGAAGAGATCCAAGAAACAGCTCTCAAATGTAAAGTCGTAGATGGCGGTAAACTAGGCT
This sequence comes from Leptospira sp. B5-022, assembly GCF_000347035.1. Lineage (GTDB taxonomy): Bacteria > Spirochaetota > Leptospiria > Leptospirales > Leptospiraceae > Leptospira_B > Leptospira_B cinconiae. Next base: position 55,130 of record NZ_ANIJ01000022.1, on the reverse strand, counting down.
CTCGTAAACATATCAATCTTCCGGGGATCCGTGTAAATCTACCGTCGATCACTCAAAAGGACCAAAAGGACATTCTTTTCGGTCTGGAAGAAGATGTGGATTTTATTGCACTTTCATTCGTCCGTTCCGCGGAAGATATCCATCAACTCCGCAAGATTATCGAAGATAATAACGGTCATACGGACATTATCGCCAAGATTGAAGACCAAGAAGCAGTGAAAAACATGGTGGAAATCGTGGAAGCCGCAGATGGTGTGATGGTAGCAAGGGGGGATCTTGGAGTGGAACTTCCCATCGAGGAACTTCCCTTGATCCAACGTTCCATTATTCGAGAATGTGCGATCAAAGGTAAACGAGTGATCGTTGCAACTCACCTTCTCGAGTCCATGATCAATAATCCTTCTCCTACTCGAGCAGAAGTCACGGATGTTGCCAACGCAGTTTTTGAAGAAGCTGATGCAATTATGTTGTCTGGTGAAACCGCGGCAGGAAAATTTCCGGTCCGTTGTGTGGATATGCTGCATAAGATCTCGGAAAGAGTGGAGAAGGCGCCAGGGCTTGGATACGTTTTGGAAAGAGTTCCTTCCAACAAGAAGGAAGAAATGGCCAAATCTGCGGCTATGCTTTCCGATTCCATCAAATCTCCTGCCATTATAGTGATTACCCGGAGAGGAACTACCGCTTTGAATGTGGCTTCCTTCCATCCTAGGTTCCCACTCATCTATGCTTTCACTAATATGACTACGGTTCGACGTAAACTTTGGTTAACTCGAAGTGTAATCCCTTATCGAATCGATTTTTCCAGTGACCCTGAAAAAACGATTAAACTGGCAATTGAGACCTTAAAGTCGAGCGGTCGAGTGAAGGATGGGGACCAGGTGGTGATCTTGTCGGATATTATTGCAGGTGCGGATAGGGTGGAGACGATCCAGATTAGAGAGGTGAAATAGAGTGGTAGGAACTCCAGACTTACTCTGAAGTATCCTCGACTTGTTGGTTTAGCAATTTTAGGACCCAATCTTGAAGCCCGAGACTTTGGAAGGCCTCGATTATCATTCCAGTATAACTAATGGAAGATTGTAATTTTTCGAAACTTAGTTGTACCTGTAATTTTTTGATCTGTAGATAGAGTCTGAGTTCTTCCTTGTTCATTTTGGAAGGGTCTTTCCAGGGAGCGTAATCTTCTCCGGAAAGGGGATTTAGGGAGAAGATTAGATTTTCTTTGGATTTTCGCTTACGCATACGGCGGGAGTTCCTTCACTCTTTACGCTCTAACTTTCCGGACAAGAGCGAAAATGCCTATTAGAGAGATGAAAAGACAAAGACCTCCAGTCCCTAAAGCTGCAGGTAACGGATCTCCTGCAAATTGTCTCTGCAAAAAGAGGAAAAAAGCAGCCAAAAAGAATAAAGCACTTAAACTTATAAAGAAAAGAGCGAACCTGAAGAATATATAGGCTTGAATGCCTAATACAATCTTTTCCGTTGCAATTTTTTTTGCGAGAAGAAGAAGAGTTTCGAAATATTCTGAGATCGAATTGATAAAAGCGAGAAGGTGTTCCTTCAATTCGAAACTTGAAAATGAAGTTCCTTCCTGCTTTTCACTTTTTTCGTAAGGAATTTCTTCCGAATCCTTTTTTTTAGCGGCCAATGGACTATTTCCGTATTACTTTTTTCGACCGATAAGCATACCAATGATCACGCCTATCCCGACTCCGACTCCTAGTCCGATCAAAGTTGCTTTCTGTGGGTTTTCTTTGATATAAGTTCCCGTTTGATCGATAATTTGTTTGGCCTTTTCGCTGGTTTCACCAGTTACTTGCTTTAACTTTTCCTTAAGATCAGATACATGTTCCAAGTATTCCTCCCGGGCCTTACCTGTGATTTGTTTGGCCTTATCTTTCAAAATTTGGAGTTCTTCGCTTAGATTATCACCTTTAGACATAAGAACGCCCTCCATATACTTTTATGTTAGTATAGCTTATCAATTTCAAGAATTTTACATCTTGAATTCATACAATTGCAAAAATTAAGGACTTTAAATTTGACCGTAGGGATAAATAAGTCGATATATTAGGTCTAACCACCAAACGGATATAAATTGAAGCGAAAACCATTCCGGTATATGCAAGGTAAAAGGTGGATGGCACATGAATTTTTTATCTAAAATAGCTAAGATAAGAAGAACACAAAGACAAAGAATATACAACAGAGCGTATCGTCAGGCACTGAAACACCTAAAACGAGAATTCAAGGCAGAGGCTGATCGTCACGCACAAGCTGAGAAAGAGTTAGAGAAATATTATCGTAAAGATGTGGACAGTGAGGCTAAAAAAACCCGCAAAAAAATTCAGGAGTTAGAGAATTACAAACTACTTCTGGAGAGGAAGGAAATGGAAATCGAGTCTAAACTCGCCTTTTTGAATGATCAACTGCATAAAATAGAAGAGTTAAAAGCCAGAATGGACGGAGCTGTCAATTTAATGGCACGTGCAGGATCTCTTTCAAATGGTGCAATCGATGATGCGGAGAAGATCAAGCAAGCCTTGAAAAAAGTCCTTTGATTCCGAGGTTTTTATGGATAATTCTCCAATTTCGCTTTCGATAGAGCAAATTAGGAAGGAACTCCCCGCAACTTGGGAGATAGCAACCGGAGATATAGTTCCGAGAATTGTTAGAGTATATGATTTATCTCAATATCTTGACGGAATCAAAATCATAAAAGCGTTAGCAAATCTAGCTAACGAAATGGATCACCATCCGGAAATTTTCTTTTCCTATCGTTCCGTTAGAGTGGAACTATACACCCACACCTTGAAGGGATTGTCCAGCTTTGATTTGCAATTTGCGATCTCTGCTGAAAATCTTTTAAATAATTTTTAATTTAGAATAGAATTGTTAAATAATAACTTATGTTTTATGCAATTTTTGGCCCATGAGGATCTTTACTCTAAAATCTGAATTTGCTGATTGATATTCTAAAATCCATAATTCTCGAAAGAAGATCTTTGAATTAAAATTTGCATGTATCGCGGCTTTTACTTGCCAAATCATTTTTTCTGGATTTGAAAAACCTTTCGATTTATATTCTTCCAGTAGTAACACAAATAAATAGCACATTGAAACTCCGTGACTAATGGCGAGACTTCGAAGTTGAGTCCAATCTTCCGGCCTTGGCCTGAAGTTGAACTCTACATATCCATTCTCTTTCGATCTTCCCCGAACGTTCTGATATTTGGTATATATGGATTCGGAATTAATACGTTTATTCGAATGAAAACATTTTTGCTGTCTTGCAAGTGTCTTTCTTAGCAAATTGCTAATCCCATGTTTACGAACATATTTCGATAAATATGGAGGAATTAGAAGCGTAGAGACTTTACGCTTTTTTTGAACTATATTTCCTAAAGAAATGTTCTGGGAAAAGGAGCGGTGAAAAACAGGTTTTAATTTTTCCATAAAAAAGACTGGTCTCGAAATGGAAAGGATGAGCGGATTTTTTTGAAGGATTTATAATTTCTGAGGATGATGGAGATTGTTTTAGGAAGGAACTCCCTTTAATGAATCCGCTCTTAAAAGTTTTAGAGCGGATTCTCTACGATATGTGGGAAAAAATCTAATCGATTATTACAATCCCCTCATAGTTATCGGTAAATCTATAACCTATACCCCATATTGTTTCTATCCATTCCGGTTGGGCAGAATTTTTCTCTAACTTAGAACGAATCCTTTTGATATGGGAATCGATCATTCTTTCAAATCCATCCCATTCCATTCCCCAAACAGCTTCTAAGATCATTTCTCGTGAGAAAACTTTGCCTGGAGAAGTTGCCATCAGCTGTAAAATATCAAATTCCTTTCGCGAAATATTGATCACTTGGTCTTTCAAGGTGACCCTTCGGCGCACTGGATCGATTTTCAGAGAACCTCTGATGATTTCTCCGCCGCTTCCGATATTTGGTTTAATTCCCGCTTTTTTATCCCACCTGCGGAAGAATACATCTACTCTGGTTTTTAATTCCCTTACCGAGAAAGGCTTGGTGATATAGTCATCAGCTCCCAACTCGAGCCCCATTATTCTATCGATTTCTTCATTTCGAGCGGTAACGATAAAAATTGGAGTATTTTCATCAGATCTTCGGACGGTTCGACATACATCCATCCCGTCGATGTCAGGCAAAGAAAGATCTAAAATCAAGAGGTCAGGGTGGTTTGCTTTATAGTATTTTAGCCCCTCTTCGCCAGAAGTTTGAATTGTTGTTCGGTAATGAGCAGAATCCAATGACTTTCGTATCAAATTCCCGATGTCCGGATCATCTTCAATTACCAGAATATTCTTCATAAGCGCCTCAGATGTATTGGATGTTAAATTTAACCTCATTACAACATATTATTCCCACCAAAATTGTAACATAGCAAAAAATGGGATTTTAAATGTATTGATTGGAAAACAAAAATTCGGAAAATGCTATATGTTTGGCGTTTTTGGACGTCCTGAGATTTGGCTTTAATGGCAATTCCAAAGAATTTCGATTTAACGATGTGAAAAGTCCGATTTTGGGCAGTTTATGAAAATTAGTAATCCTTCTTTTCCACGAAGCTGGGCTCTTATTGCGGTTTCGGAGCCTGGATTGGATGTTCACGAAGTAACCAGAACTTTGGGAATCCGACCGGACTTGTCAGTGAATAGAGGAGTTCCTGCCATTTCCGGAAAATCGATCACCTCCTCACTATGGCAAATTCATTCGAAAAGAGATGCAAGTTCCCCATTGGAAGACCATATCCGAGAATTATTGGAAAGAATAGCTCCTCGTCGCAAGGAATTTCAAAGTTTTTGCGAAAAACATGCAGTCGTACTTTATTGTTCCGTTGAATTTAATAATGGTAGTTTGGAAGAAACGGCATTAAGTGCACGGACACTGTTACTTCTTGGAAATCTCGGATTGAAATTGACCTTTCACGCTTGGAATGTTCCTGAAAGAAGGAGAAGGTCAGAGGATCAGAATTAATTCTTCTAAAGAAAAAGTTTTAATGTATTTCCGAATCGGAGGTTTCGGTTTGGAAAGAATTAATACTCGGTTTTTTTCTCTCAGATCTAGAGCATATTTAATCAATTTTTCTATTACTGTAAATGGCAAGGTGTCGAATTTTGAAATTTCCAATTTTACATGTCGATTTGTTTCATAAAAAGCCATGGCTAAGACAGAATTCAACTCGTTCAATACTTGGTCGTTAACTTCAGCAACGAGTGGCTCAATCTCCACGGCTTTGGTCTTTTTCCTTATTTCAAAGTAGCTGTATTTTCGGATATACTCCACAATCGGTTCCCTTTCTAAAGGATTAGTTTACTATTTTGAACAATCGTATTCAAAGATGAATCTGAACAGTTTAGAAATATTGTCATTTCGATCCAAATTTTTACATGCTACGAGAACTTTTTTTCATGAAAAAGGATTCCTTGAGATTGATACACCATCTTTAAAAAAAATCCCTGGAATGGAGCCTTATTTGGATCCATTTATGGTAGGATCTCCTTCTGGAGAGGAGAAAGGGTACTTAATTACCTCCCCGGAATATTCGCTCAAACAAGCTTTATCTTTAGGCGCGGAAAAGGTTTACGAAATCGCACATACGTTTCGGTCAGGGGAGAAGGGGAGTTCCTTCCATACCGCGGAGTTCCTGATGCTGGAATTCTACCAGACAAATATAGATTTACACCAAGCAATGGACCTTTTGGAAGAATTGATTCGGTGGGTAGCTTGCAAGTTGACCCTTCCCCTTCCGGAAAAACAATTCCAAAGAGAATCAGTGAAGGAACTCCTCTCCCAGAGGGCAGGAATACCTTGGGATAGAAACTCATTGGAGCGAAAAATAACCGAATTATCCCTTACGAATCTTTCTTTCGACGCCATGGAATATGAAGACTGTTTTTTTCTAATATTCTTAAACTTATTAGAGCCGAACTTCACTTCGGAATTTCAATTCATTTATGACTATCCTCCTGAAATGGCCGCTCTTTCCAGAATTGAAGATGGAGTAGCAAAAAGATTTGAATTGTATTTCGGAAAAATAGAATTAGCTAACGCGTTTTACGAACTTTTAGACCCGGTGGAACAGAGAACGCGTTTTGAAAAAGAGCAAGAACTGAGAAGAAAGTTGGGTAAGGAAGTTTTTCCTGTTCATGAGGGGTTCCTTCATGCATTGGAAAGAGGTATTCCGGAATGTTCCGGAATTTCGATCGGATTGGATCGTCTTTTAATGGTACTTTTGGGAAGGAACTCCCTCTCGGAAGTTAGCCCATATTGGCGAGAAATTTAAAAACACAGGATTTTATTCTTCTCCGACTTCATTTCGAATCAAGAAAGAGTCATAGACGGTTCGATAATGAATATAGGCCTCGCAAAACTTTTGTTGCACGGATTGTCTATCAAATTAACTTAAGATTCGATTTACCCGAAAAAGGGTTCGTCGACTGAAAAGATCCCAGGCCTATATAGTGTGGACGGAGAATATGACTAAGAAGCAGAATTATTACGTCACTATAAAAGGCAAAAAATATGATCGAGGCCTCATCGAATTAGCCGAGAAGGCTACCTCAGGTAAAAAAGACGGCCGGATCTCAATCGCGGATGCAAAGAAACTGCTTAATGCTGTAAAGGATAATAATACCTACACGGATATCGAAAAGAAAACGATGGAATATGTCCGTGAGAATTTTCAATTTACTACAAAAGCGGATGAATGGTTTCGCACAGAGATCCGCAAGTGGGCCGCAGAAAAATCTTCTCATACTAAATCCTCCCCTCAAGAAGAAGAATACACTTCTCATGATGAAGCGATTAGTCTCATGAGTTCTCAGCACACAGAAGCATCATACAGAGGATATATTCCGACTCCTTCGGCAGGCCAGGCAAAAAAGCAGAATCAAATTCCTGTTCTCGTCCTCTCTCTTCTTATTCTAGCAGGGTTTGGAATAGGAATCTATTTTGCATTCCGAAACAATGGAAAGAGATCTATTAGTCATACCGAAGAAATTAAAGAAAGTAAATCTAAGCAACCGGCTGAGAAGAAAGAGAGTCCTTCTTCGGAAAAGGGAAATATTTTTGGCTTCTTCTCTCAGAAACATGAACCTGCGGATCTTCCTGGGAAGGACGGGGAGCTTGTTTCTAAAATCCAATCTTCCCCGATCCTTTTCGATAAAAATGATATAAAGGTGCCTCAGTCACAGAGAAGGATCCTGGATTCCCTTACTCTTCTTCTTAAAAGAAATTCGGGAGTGAAGGTCGTGTTGATTGGACACGCTTCTTCCGAAGGAACCGAAGAGGTGAATTTGAAAGTTTCCCAGCTCAGAGCGGAAATGGTTAGGGATTATTTATTGGGCAATGGTTTGGAAACTTCTCGTTTCATTTTGGAAGCAAAAGGTTCTCAGATAGTTTCTTCTTCCGAAAGGAAGGGGCAGAGTCCGGAAAAAAATAGACGAGTGGATATCCAAATCGTCAAGTGAAAGGGGAGTGATCTCCCTTTTCTGCTTTCTCCCAATCTCTGGTAGGAACTCCAGACACTTCTCCACATTCTCCGTCTAATTAAATAGTAAACGGATATTCCGTATTTTTAAAATTGTCCTTTTGGCGGAAAAATCCTATACAAGCACCCCGACCCTAAGAGACGATGAAACCATCATCGGAGATGACAATGGCATTTGATATAGATATGATTCGTGCCCGGTATGAAAAACTCGGGACCCTGGTTAAAAAAGCCAGAGAAGTGGTCGGCAGACCTCTCACTCTGACCGAAAAAATTCTTTACTCCCACCTCTGGGAAGGAACTCCCTCCTCCAATTTCGAGAGAGGAAAGTCTTACGTTGATTTTGCCCCGGACCGAGTCGCAATGCAGGACGCAACTGCGCAGATGGCCTTATTACAATTTATGTCAGCAGGTAGAAGTAAGGTAGCAGTTCCTTCCACTGTGCACTGTGACCACTTGATCACTGCGAAAATCGGTTCCTCCGAGGACTTAGCGACTGCCTCCACCGAAAACAAGGAAGTTTACGACTTTCTTTCTTCCGTTTCCAACAAGTATGGGATCGGATTCTGGAAACCGGGAGCTGGTATTATCCACCAAGTAGTATTAGAAAATTATGCATTCCCTGGGGGAATGATGATCGGCACCGACTCACATACGGTGAATGCCGGTGGATTGGGAATGGTTGCGATTGGGGTCGGGGGAGCGGACGCTTGTGACGTGATGGCTGGTCTTCCTTGGGAGCTCAAATGGCCTAAATTGATCGGAGTGAAACTGACCGGAAAACTCAACGGCTGGACTTCTGCAAAAGACGTTATCTTAAAGGTAGCGGGGATTCTCACCGTAAAAGGTGGAACAGGGGCAATTGTAGAATATTTCGGTGAAGGAGCTTCATCTCTTTCCTGTACCGGAAAAGGTACTATCTGTAATATGGGGGCGGAAATCGGAGCAACTACCTCCACTTTCGCTTATGACGAGTCCATGGAAAGATACCTTCGCTCTACCGCAAGAGCGGATATCGCGGATCTGGCGAACGGGGTGAAGGAACACCTCACCGCAGACCCGGAAGTATACACTAACCCTGACAAATTCTTCGACCAAGTGATCGAGATCAACCTTTCCGAGTTGGAGCCTCACTTGAACGGACCTTTCACTCCCGACTTGGCGACTCCTATTTCTAAAATGAAAGAAGAAGCTAAGAAAAACGGATGGCCTACTAAAGTAGAAGTTGGTCTGATCGGTTCCTGCACTAACTCTTCATACGAGGACATCGCTCGCGCTGCTTCTCTTGCGAACCAGGCTGCGGAAAAATCCTTAAAGCCAAAGGCTGAGTTTACGATCACTCCCGGTTCCGAGCTCGTTCGTTTTACGATAGAAAGAGACGGGTATATTAAAATTTTCGAAAAGATCGGGGCAAAAGTTTTTGCAAACGCTTGTGGTCCTTGTATCGGAATGTGGTCCAGGGTAGGAGCGGAGAAGAAGGAGAAAAACACAATTGTTCACTCTTTTAACCGCAACTTCCAATCTAGGAACGATGGGAACCCGAACACTTTTGCATTCGTAGCTTCTCCAGAGCTTGTGACTGCACTTGCGATTGCTGGAGATCTTACTTTCGATCCGAACAACGACACTCTTACCAATGAAAAAGGGGAGAAGGTTAAATTAGATCCTCCGAATGGAGACGAACTTCCTAAAAAAGGATTCGATGTGAAAGATCCCGGTTACCAAGCACCTGCGGCCGACGGTTCTAACGTACAAGTGGTTGTGGATCCGAAATCAAATCGTCTACAATTACTTGCTCCTTTCATTAAATGGGAAGGTACGGATCTAAAAGGTTTGAACCTTCTCATCAAAGTAAAAGGAAAATGTACGACCGATCATATCTCTATGGCAGGTCCTTGGTTGAAATTCAGAGGACATTTGGATAATATTTCCAATAACCTTTTGATAGGAGCTACGAACATCTTCAACGAGAAGATCAATAGCGTGAAAAATCAGCTGGATGGATCTTACGATGAGGTCCCAAAAGTACAACGCCAGTACAAAGCGAAAGGGATCGGCTCCATAGTGGTTGGAGACGAGAATTATGGAGAAGGTTCTTCCAGAGAACACGCTGCTATGGAGCCAAGATTCTTGGGAGTAAGAGCAGTGCTTGTAAAATCATTCGCTCGTATTCATGAGACAAACTTGAAAAAACAAGGAATGCTTGCTCTGACTTTTGCGGATAAAGCGGATTACGATAAGATCCAGGAAGACGATAAGATCGACATTATCGGACTTACCGATTTTAAAGAAGGAACTCCTCTGACTTTAGTTTTACATCATAAAGACGGAAGTAAGGATGAATTTAAAGTGAACCACACTTATAATGCACAGCAGATTGAATGGTTTAAGGCGGGAAGTGCTTTGAATCTGATCGGCGGCAAAAAGTAAAACTTTTCCGAAGAAAGCCGAGGCCTTTAATATTGGTCTCGGCTTTTTTATTTGGAGTCCGGTTTTAGGCCTTTCTGTAGGATCCTCACCATCTCTTTAATAGTGGCCTTGATTTCCGATTCCGGAATTTTATAAACTACCTGGGCCATAAATCCTAACGCAAAGGTCAAAGAAGAAATCCCGAATGCAACCGATTTCAGGTCCGCTTTAGGGTCGATCTCTCCTCCCTTCTTAAATTTTTCCAGCTCATGGATCATTTCAGGGAGAGCCTTGGTATAAATTTTAGTCTGGATAATCCTACTAACGTCCGGATCTAGGATGATCCTACTGACTGCAACTTTCATGAAGTCGGAATAATGTTTGAAATCGGAACATCTTTCCATGATGGACTCGACCAAGGCCTCATCCAAATGAAGTTCCGGCTTGGTTTCTACTTCTTTCTTTCCTACGGTAGAATCGCCCAGGTCATCGGTTCGCGTTAGGATAGCTTCTAAAAGTCCTTTTTTTCCGCCGAAGTAACGCATGATAAGCGCCTCGTTTGCTCCCGCTGTCTTGGCGATATCCTTAGTGGTAGCTGCATCATAACCTTTTTTGGCAAAAACTTGTATCCCAGCTCTCATCAAAGCAGTCTCGGTTGCTTTTCGGTCCCTTTTTTTAGGGCCCTTATGAGAACCGTGTGCACCTGCCTTGGATGCTTTCGTTTTTTTGACCTTCTTTTTAGGGGTTCGAACCATCTAACTGCCTATATAGGATGTATCCCGACCTTTGACTAATCAGCCAAGCGCATTTTTACTTTTTAGATCAACTTTACTCTTGCTTGTTCCGTTTATTTTCGCAGTATGGCGATAAGTAAGTAAACGATTACATGTGGACTTATCGATCTGTTTCGATCTGAAACTTCGAAAAAAGGGAACTTTCTTCAAATTTATGGTTTGGAATTCGTTTTTTAAAAAAAGCTTAAATGAGGATAAATTATTTATTTTTTTGCTCATTTTGTTAAACGTATTCCTCCTCCTTCCCGGATCCGGTGGAAATACGATCTTGACCCAAGGTGACGAAGCGATGCATATCGCCACAATCCGAGAAAGTTTAACTTCTTCTTCCTATCTTTTCCCTAAATTTGAAGGTGTTTTAAATCTCTACAAACCGCCCGCGTTATTTTGGCTCGGAATTTTTTCGGACAGACTTTTGGGTGTCAGTTTTTTTGCGGAAAGATTTCCTTCTTTTCTACTTTTTTTCGGATCTTCCGTCCTAATTTACTTAGGAATTAGAAGGGCAGGTGGGCGTTCTAAACAAGCGTTCACAATTTCTGCAGCTTACACTCTAACCTTGGGAGTGTTCAAATTTTCCAGATTGGTGATGATGGAGTCCTTATTGACATTTTTCATCATTTTGGTCTCGATCACGATCTTAGAATTCAGACTTACTAAGAAACGAATCTGGTTATTTATGGGAGGCCTCTTCTCCGGAATTGCAATTTTGGTCAAAGGTCCCGTGTTCCAAGTTTATTCCGGAATTATTTTAGGTTCCTATTCCGTAATCGGAATTTTTCTGCTTCACCCAAATGGGGAATGGGCAGGTAAGAAAAGAATAGGAAAGGAACTCCTTTCTCATCTCATCTTCCATTTTTCTTCCTTGATCATTCCTGCAATTTGGATACTTGTCCTTCTTTCCTATTCGGAATTGGGGAAAGAATTCCTAACGATCTTCTTCTTCACGGAGAATCTCGGAAAATTTTCAGCTTCCACAGCTAACCAATCTGAGTGGATTATCCCGCTCGGATTCTTACTTTATAGTTTTCCTTTTAGTTTGGCCGTTTTTTCCGGATTCTCTTCTAAATTATTCCAAAAGCCGAAATCTGTAAGAGAAACGATCGGGAGTTCCTACCTCTGGGCAATTCTTACCGTCTGCTTGGTTCACCTGGCACCAAACCGTAAGGATTTTTATTACCTTCTTCCTTTGATCCCTTTGGCTTTTTTGGGAATCGGATTATTCTTCATTAGAAAAAAGGAATATCAATTCTCGAAAATATTGTTTCTGAATTTCTTTTTCTCGTTCGGGATCGGGGTTTTGATCCTGGTTGGCATGTGGGGTTTCGGGGTTCTATTGGGCCAAAGTATCTTGGCGGAATTTGTATTCACTGCATTTTTACTTTTGATTTTTGTATGGGGAAGAAGGGTTCGATCGCAAAGATTAGGAGTTCCTTCCATTGTTGTCCTGAATCTGGTGCTCGCAGCGGGCTTACTCTCTTATATCCAATTTTCTATTCTTCCCAGAGTGAACCTAAGCGAGGTGCCGGAAAAGGGACCTTTCACAAGCGCAAAACAGATCTGCATCGTTTCGGAAAATCCTTGGACAGCGCTTACTTTTAGGAACGCACTTCCAGGAGCCGATATCATCCATTCCGTTCCAGGTGCGGATCGAAATTGTGTGGATGGGAAGAGATACCTAGTCTTTTTCCAGGAGCCGATCCGGATCCCTTCCGGATACCGACTTATTCAGACCCAAACTGTTTGGAAAAGAGATGTCACCCTGCAGGAACTCCTGGGCCCAAACCAAGGAAAAGAATTGATCTATTTTTATGAGCCTTCTTGGAATAAGAATTCCGAATCGGAGAGTCGATGAGCCCAATCTCTTTCAGAAAAATTTTCCCCTATCTTCCCATTTTTGTTTTGGGTCTGGCCGTGGGCACGTTTATCGCTTTTAAATATTCCAGAGGAACTGTGGTCCAGTCGGGAATGGAATGGGAAGGAAAAGAGATCTGCCTGGATTATTGCGATAATCTTGCGAAATGTACGAAAAAGGAATATCCCCAAACTTCGGAAGACCAATTGTATAAGGTGGAAAACTCCTGTTTAAGAGGTTGCAGAAAACATTTCGATAAAATGCAGGTATGTCTCCAGCCGGACAAAATGGTAAGTTGTTCCGAATTAACCTCCTGTCTGTTCGGAGAATTAAAAAAGTATTATTAAACCTTTTTTAATATTTCCCTTTCCAGAAACGATTCACTTTTTTTACGTAATCTTTCGTTTCCTTGTATGGAGGGATCCCTTCGTATTTTTGGACGGCACCTGGTCCGGCGTTATAAGCCGCAAGCGCCATATCCGTATTTCCGAACTTCTTCATCATATCCGCGAGAAACTTGGTCCCACCGGCAATATTTTCTTCCGGATCAAAAGGATTCTCCACTCCTAAAATGTCCGCCGTGCCAGGCATAAGTTGCATAAGACCGATCGCGCCTTTCGAAGAAACGGCATTCGGTCTAAAATTGGACTCCGCCTTGATCACAGACTTGACGAGATTCGGGTCCAGATGATTTTTATAGGATTCCCTTTCTATAATACTAGTTAGGTCCCTAGGAATTGGATCGTTCTCTTGGGAGAAAATTCCCTTCATTTTGGCGTCCAGTTCTTGGGAGAATTCTGACTCGATCTTCTTAGGTGTAGGATCTCCTTCCTGAGCAGGAGATCTTGGCTGAAATCTCTCGGTAATTCCCTGGATTTCTTCCATTCTGGAGACAATTCTACGATAAGATTCTAAATCATCTAACTTCATACAATCCTCAGGAGTTCCTACCTATGCCGAAATGGCTAATCTTCACGTCCTTATTATGTCTCTCGGAAGAAAACCAGGATCCGTTTAGTCTTTTTTGCAGGTTTTAGAAAGGAAATCCAAGGGTTTCTTGAAAAAACCCGCGGCCTAAGAACGATAGACGGGCGTGATAGAAATAGAGATAGTCACAACACCAAGACTCACAGCATTTCCGGTATTTCTAGCTTTTAGTCGGGGATACTTTGAGGAAGAAGACGTACTCGTCAGAGTCCGTGCACTCAAAAGTTACGAAGCAGTTCTTGCTCACTTGAGAGAAGGCCGGGCAGAAGCCGGAGAAATTCCTTTCACGGCATGGATGGACCAACAACTACGAAAAACCTCTCCTCATTGGACTTTTTATCGAGGAGTCATTCTGTCTTGTTTGGTGCATGGATTTTATTCGGCATCTTACATGGAAGCGGAGTCCATCCGGGATTCCTATCATAGTTTTTTACCCATCTTACACCCTTATTCCTTGGATAGATTCGTAGCGGAGGAATTTTTTCGCTCCGAAAATTATCATCGCAGAAAACCGGTGCCTTATCTTACTACAAGGCCTACGTTACTCGCTCATGAGTTCATCCGTGCAGAGTGTTTGGGAGCTGCCGCTTCTCTCCAGGAGTATCCATTTTTTGGGGAGAAGGGTTACTGCCTCACAGTGGAGAACGAGATCCCTCCATATTATCTTCCTACGAATATGCTCGTATTTACCGGAAGATTTGCTTCTAAGTTTCCGGAGGAAGCAAATAGGGTTTCCAGGGCGATCAAAAAGGCAATGGAGGATCTTGCCAATCACGTAGCATACGAAGGGGATTCGTTTGTAGCGGATTGGGTAGGCCCTTGTCCTTGGAGACCGGGAGAGCTGGACGGGTTTTATAGAAGGCCCGTTCCGGAGCTTGGAAAAATTTTATCGGGAATGCCTTCCTTCGAAGATGTCCGGTTCGTGACGGAAATGTACGGAAAAACGTTTCCGGGTTTGGATGGAGGAAAGAAGGTCTTGGAAAATCTGGCCCATTCGGTTGCCGACAATCCTTTCCCTAAATTTCCATCTTCGATTACACAAACAAATTCGAAACTCTATCATAGTTATTATTCCAACGGGAAAACCAAATTAGGGAATTTTGTAAAAGATATTTCTCCTCTCAGAAGTCTGGTCTCCGAAATGAAAGAATTGGCTCTTTCTCTTTTTTTAGGAAGAAGAGAAGTTTCTTTGGACACACAACTGCCCAAAAGCCCGTACCTTTTTATACGTTCCACGGTGAACGCAATATTAGATTATTTGAATCAAGAGATCCGCGACATAGAGGAAAAGAACAAAAGGCTTTCCGAAGACAATTATCTTTTGGAAACTAGGTTGGATATAAGCGATCTAAAACGCCAAACCACCGAAGAAAGATACCGTTATATGTTCGAGTTTGCAACCGACGCGATGATCATCGTGAACGCGGACACTAGAATGATCGTGGATGCCAACAGAAGGTTCAGGGAAGTTTCCGGGTACCAAACCTCCGAGATTAAAAATATAAGGTTAGCAAGGGTCCTCCCGGATATTTTAGAACAAACGGAACTGAAATCTCCGGGAGGAAAGGACCAAAACATGACTTTCATTCCGGAAGCGGGTTTGATCCTAAAAGACGGGACAAAATTTTCGGTGGGACTTAGTGTGACCGGCTTCAGTGCGGAGACAAAAAGATTCTATCAGATCCAAGTAAACGATAACGCGTTAATTTTGGAATCCGAGAAGATCAAACACGAGTTCATATCCAATATATCTCATGAACTTAGATCTCCAATGACGAATATCCAAGGATATTTTGACCTTCTGTTCGCTGATGAACAACTTTCCTTGAACAAGGATCAGAAGGAAATGACGGATGTAATCCGTAAGAACGTAAGAAGGTTGAATTTCCTGATAGATAACCTTCTACAATTGGAAAAGAAGGACTCTCAAACTTCGGAAGAGATGTATGAGATATTTGATCCGTTGACTGTGATCGAAGAAGTATTATATATCAATTCTCCTTCCGCGTCCGAAAGCGGACTAACGGTTACTACTAATCTTTCGGAAGGTCTAAAACTAAAAGGAGTAAGATTCGAGTTTTCACAGATCATAACGAATTTTTTCGTGAATGCCATAAAATATACGGAAAAAGGCGGAATCGACGTCTCACTTAGAAAAATTTCGGATAAAAAAGTAGAGGTCCGATTTACTGACACCGGGATCGGTATAGATCCTAAATACAAGGAACTGATCTTTGAAAGATTTTTTCGAGTCCCGGACCAAAGAAACAGAACAGTGGGGGGCACCGGACTCGGGCTTTCCATCAGTCGTACCTTGATCAATAAAATGGGAGGAGAAGTCATCTTAGAGCCGAACCAAAAAGGTGGCAGTATTTTTAAGGTGATTTTACCTTTGTATTCTGAATGAACCAAAAAAGAACGTATTTAATCCTATTTTTACTTACTGTTTCCTTGATCGGAATTTTTTATCTTCTATTTCCGGGAACTTCCACAAACGAAAATACAAATTACCAAGGTGGTCTCTCGGAGGAGACCTTGACTCAAAAAGAAAACTCCTTATTCGAAGGAGGGTCTTTCTTGGATTTTTCGGGACATGTAGAAGAGACTGTATCTGGACCTGTTGCGATCGTCGGGGAATCGGGCTCTAAACCTAGTAAAACAAAATCTTATCTGGAAAGTTTAAGTCCGGAAGAAAAGGCCAAATTATACGATCAACTTTACGAGAAATTCAAACCTCTTACCGAAAAATTTCCGAACAATTCTCTCATTCCTAAAAAACTATCGGAAGAAGAATCCGCTAAAAAGAAAGAGAATGAAGACCGTTATTACAGGATCCAAAGGGAAATTTTAGAAAGAAAGGATGTCTCCAAGGAAGAAATGTCCTTCTACCTGAATACAAAACTAAAAAGATCCGACGATATGTTGGAGATCCTAAAATATGGAATGGAAAATTATCAAAAGTTAGTCGGCGAAAACCCTAAAAATGCCAATCTAGAATATGAGAAACTGCTAAAGGAAAGATTGGATGGACTTTCTAAAAGTAGGGAAGAAGTAATTTCCGCTCAAAAAGCGAACTAGAAGTCCTAAAGACCTTTACGTTTTCTTTTTGAAATTCTTTTCGTTTGAACGATTTTTGATTTTTTAGCGGCAGGTTTTTTGACCGAAGGTAGTTTCATTTTGTTCAAAGTATGGATTAAATGAACGAGTTCTTCCTGGTTCAAAACGGAAAGGATGGAAATTACCTTTTGAAAGCCCACCTGTTGTAAAAGACCGACTGCATTTTTAGTTCCTAATGCTTTCAACAAAGCGGGGATCTCCGAAATGGATCTTTTTCGGATCCACTCGGCACATTCTTCCGGAGTTAAAGCCTTGGTTAAAGGAACAAAATCTTTTACCGGCAGAGCCTTGGTCAGTTCCAGGAAAGAATCTATACCGATAGAATTCAAATAATCGATCGCAGAATCCGGACCTATATGAGTTAAGATCTCTACGATCGTTTTAGAGCCTATCGTGTTATTGATCTTAGAAACATCTAAAGGAGAAATGGATTCCGCTAAAAATTGCAGGTCTTTCAAGCCGAGGTGTTTTACATAGTATACCAGATCGGAAGGTACTGTGTTTTGGATCAAATCCACTAAGATGGATTCCTGAATAGACTGTAAAAGGGTTACGATCTCTTTTTCACTCAGATGTTGGCTTAGGTATAAAAGCCTCTTATGATCCACCTTTTCCGAAATGGAAAATAACGCCTCATAACCTAGATTACGGAATAACTGAAAGGATTTCTGAGGTCCCAGTTTATCCAGGTATTCTAATGCGTTTTGGATGGTGGATATTACCTTCTTCATCCCAAAATATCCGAGAGCAGATCTAGAACTAAAGGAGAGAGTGATCTTTTAGTGTGGACCTTTCTGATATTAGATGCCGTATCTTCCGCGATCTTACTGATCCATAGATCCAATTCAGGTTCGGAAAGTCCTATAAACTCTTTCAAAGTTTCTTTTCTATAATGATTCAGTAATGTATCTCTACTTACCGAGTATAAATTTTCCAAGGCTCCGCGGACTTTTTCATCGCTTGCGATCGCTCGTCGGATCCGATCCGTTCCTGCACCGAATCTGGAAGTTTCCAATCGTCCTAGATCGTTAAAGCCCGTTTGGAAAAGGATTTTCAATGTGTTTCGGATCACTGCTTGGATCTCTTGGGTTCCGGAACCGATGGAAACAAAGTCCGCAATTCTTTCCGTAAACGTAGGTAATAGCGAAGATAAAAATTGAGAGATCTGTTTTTCCAGACCGGCGGCTTGGAATACACCATGTAAAGGATTTATCTTTTTATGAAATTCATTCAGGACTTTCTCCAATCCTTGGGAGAAGATCGCTTGGACTTCCGGCTGATTTAAGATTCCTAGGATCAGATTTTTAGAAGGCGCCGCTTGAGTTCCCGCGATAAATTCCACGATAGAATCCATGGATTCTTCCGATAGGAACTCATCCGCAGAAGTGTAGGGGAACGCTTTTTCTATTGGAAATTCTTCGGCTAAAACTTTTAACTTTTCTTCCGGCAGACGGACTAGCCCCAAAACGGAAGGAGAGATGGCAAGATCTTCCGGGAAAATTTCCTCTAAGCTGGATCTAAATAAAAAATGTAAACTTTTACGTATGCTAGTTTCCAAGGCTCCGGGTTTAGTGATCCAGTTCTCTACCCTAGTTTTACGGGAAACGAATATTTTCCAAAATGCCAAAAGTATCTCCTCAGGCGCCGATCGTGGACCAAACCGTATCTAGTTTAGGAATATGATACGTGAGTTGGTTTCTGTGATATAAGACCGGATTTTTTTTCTTTAAATTATGAAGATCTTTGGGGATCTGAAATAATTTTTCCAAGAAAACGATATCGTTTCCCTCTAGTCGGACGAAACCTCCTTTTTTAGCTTTCTCTAAAAAAGAATCGAATGCATGTTTCAACGCATCCGTTTTAAATTTTTCCGAGATATAAATTTCAGGATGAGCATTCCTGATCTTCTCCGCTAAGGATATAAGGAGAGAAAATAATTTTTCCTTACTTTCTTTCGCTTTGCCTTCGAATTTTAGGACCATATACGAAGCTAAATTTCCTGCAGTAATCGTATATCCGCTTCCTAATTTTTCTTTTACGATCCCGGAAACCTGGTCCGCATCCGCATTTTCCGGAATAGGGAATTGTTCTCCATAGCCAATATGAAGTTCCGACTTTTTGGAGGAGAAATAATCGTAGGTCAAAGTGAAGGATGTAAAATTCAAATTTTTGAATTTAGATCTAAGAAAATATACTCCCTTTTTTATCTGGGCCATATACCCGTCTTGGTTAAAAACCCCTTCCGGAAATAGAAAAAGGTTTCTTCCTTCGGAGATCCGATCGGAAAGATAACTCCATTCCTGGTCTACCATATCTCTGAGCATTCCTTTTTTCAGGAGTTCCCTTGCATTATCTCTAAACGGTCTTTTGATCGGAACACAGCCGATATAATCCATATATTTAGGAATAAGCCCTGATTTATCTATTAGAAAAAAGAAAAGTTTCAGAAGTCCCTTCGGTTTGAACTCCTTCATTAAAAAATTTTTTCCCAAAATATCTTCTCTGGCTGGGATCGCAAATTTGATAGATGGATGAACATGAGGATAGACTGCCGCCAGAGCCGGGACATCCCCTTCCCAAACATGATTTGCCATTAGAATGGAAGGATAGGGGGCTTCTAAAATTTTATTAGGATTACTTGCAGGAAAATGTTCTTCAAAAGCATCAAAAAGGATCCCTCTTGCTTTGAATACGATCTTGATCATAAAACTGTAAGTTTTTGTAGTATATACGGGTTGAACTTGTTTTGCGGTTTCCTTTTCCATAATCGGATCCATACAGTTCCTCTTCTCTTTTTACTCTGTTATTTTTTTAGGGACCGACTCGCTGATCCGAGTGGTAACTTCGTAATTGATCGTATAAGTCCAGTTTGCATAATCGTCGGCGGAGATTTCTTCTTCCCCTTCTTTGCCTAAAATCGTAACCACGTCCCCAATCCGGGCCAGGGGGATATGTGTGATGTCCAACATGGTCATGTTCATACAGATCCTTCCAAGGATCTTCGCTCGTTTCCCTTTTACGAGCATGGCTCCATTATTGGAAAGTTTTCGATCCAATCCTTCGTAATAACCGACCGGCACGACTGCAATCCTCGTAGGGGCGCTTGTTTGGTATGTGGATCCGTAACCCACATAACTATCTTCCGGAACGGTTTTGATATGAACGATCCTGGTTTTCCACGAAAGAACGGGAGAAAGATTAAAATTTTTTTTGCCGCTTAGATGCAAAGAAAGTCTAGTCTGTAAACTAGGCCAGAGTCCGTAGAGGGAGATCCCTACACGTACCAGATCGTAATGTGCTTCCGGAAACAACATGGTAGACGCGGAAGCGCATGCATGTTTGACTAAATTTTTGAATCCGAATTTTTCCGCGAGAAGGATCGCTTCCGAAAAAGATTTCATCTGCTCTTTGGAGTATTTCTGCTCTAATACATCTTCTGTGCTTGCGAAATGGGTCGCGATCCCATCTACCTTCAGCCCTTCCGATTTGATCTCTGAAAGTGTTCTCTCCAAATCCGTACCTGAATAACCCAAGCGAGCCATTCCGGTATCCACCTTGAGATGGATCTGAGGAGAAGGTTTACAATTTGTTAAAATTCTTACTTCTTCGGTTCGAGATACGATGATCCAAAAATTCGGGTCCGAAACTTCGGAACTTCTTTCTGCAAGTTCCGGGATTTCTCCCATGATCAGGATCTTAAACTCGGGATATTTTGCGCGTAGAAGTTTTGCTTCTTCCAAAGAGTTTACACCGAAAAGATCCGCTCCGGCTTGGGAGGCAAGCTCCGCAGTTTCTAAAAGTCCGTGACCGTACGCATTTGATTTGATGACCGCAGTTAGTAAGGTTTTGGGGGAGAGAAGGGCGCGAAAATTTTTCAGGTTCGCTGAGATCGCCGCTCTGGAAAGTTCTATCCAAGTTCTGTCTTTCATTCTTTGAAATTAGCGCAAGATCTTCAGTCATGAGCCCCTTTTACGGCCAGCCTGTCATTCGGATTTTTCCTTTCAACCGGGAGGAAAAAAGGGTTTCCCGAGCGGGGAAATATGAACAAACTGCCCGGGAAACGGCTTAAACAAATCCTCAGGCACCACGGATGAAACAATATAAAGTAGTACAAACTTTCCCAGTTCCCCTCCAAGATCTACTCAGAGCGAGAGAAGATAGATACAAATATTTAGATAGATTCCCCGAATTAAAGAACGTGGAATTATTAGAGGAAAGAAAAGAGGGAAACAAAGTTTACCAAAAAAGAAAGGTAAAGTTAGCCGAATCCCTGCCAAAGGTGCTTGCTACACTTCTTTCCGATCCTTCTCTTTTGGAAGATTCCGTATTCGATCTTTCCACCAACACCCATGAATTTACGATCGCACCCCCAGGAAACGATTCCATCGTCACCATCAAGGGATTCTCCGTATACAAGGAGATTGGTCCGGGCGAATCCGAGAGAAGTTACGACGTAAAAGTAAACTCCGGAGTATTCTTAATGGGCTCCGTGATCGAAACTGTGATTGAAGAGATCCATAGACATTCGTTAGAGAAGGACAAGAACTCCATCTCCGAATTCCTGAAAAAGGGAGATTAAACGTTTAGAGAAAGACGTTTCGTGCAGAGAACACGGAGCACACAGAGTGATTCATGTAGGACCAACTCCCTCAGTGAATTTTGTGGTCTCCGTGCGAACCGAAAAGAGTTTTGCCTCTTCTTAATATTACGGAATCGTTTCTAGATCCGATTTGTTGGGCAATCCAGGTTTTGTCAGCAAAAGCCCTTCTCCCAAATTGAAAACTCCCCAAGCTGGTTTAGATTCTTGGATTGCAGGCAGTATTTCCGAAAATCTATCGTCCAAGAGGATGGTTTCGTAGTCGGGATCTTCTTCTTCCAATCGTAAGATAGTCCAACCTAAAGTATTTAATTCCTCTAGGAATGTGGTACTTACGCCACACTCGCCGCAAGAGTTAGGAGTTAAGATTAGTATAATCCCTTTTTTTCCATTCTTCTCCGCGTTAGAGATCGCTTCTTGTTTGGAATGAAAAACAAAAGAAGAAGTCTTTAAGAAACCGAACTTCTCCCTATTTGTATAAAGTAGCGTACCTAAAATAACCCAAAAAACCCCGAAAAAGCTCAAAAGGACCCATTTTTGAATTCGTGTATTTTTGATGATAATGCTCCTTGTGTGAATCTCCGACTAAGACTCGTCAGAAAATTCTAATATAATATCTTTCTAGGATCTTCCGATCTTAGAAAAAGCTGAACAGAAAAAATAAATATAAATTTACGTAGAGAGTTGACAAAAAAACATAGTCATACGCATGCTCGGTTACTAAACCAAAACCGGTTCGGAGGTGTCAGGCAGTAGATGAACGCATTGGGAAAGCACGTAATTGCAGAATTTTATGAGTGTGATTACGAGACCATCAACAATCACGAATTGGTAGAAGATATCATGTTGAAGGCAGTCGACCTCTCCGGCGCCACCACAGTTAAATCTGTTTTTCATAGATTTAGTCCGTTTGGTGTGAGCGGTGTGGTTGTCGTGAGCGAGTCCCATTTTGCCATACATACCTGGCCAGAATACGGTTATTGCGCTATCGACGTCTTCACTTGCGGAGACTTGATCGATAATCAGGCAGCTTTGGAATATCTCAAGGAACGCTTCGGCTCAAAGAGCATCTCCGTAGTGGAAATGAAGCGCGGTTTGTTGAAACTTGGCGTAGACCTACCTCACAAGCCAGTTGGGAAATAAGTATCTTCTCTCCGGCAGAGCCGGAAACACCCTAATTGATAAAGACGAGTTCCCCTCTCCGGGAGGAAGGGTCGACTTCACTTATTTTCAAACTTTTATGAGGAGAGGTATCAGAGAATGAGCCTAAAGATCCAAGACCAACTTAAAATTGTTAATCGTTTTTCTTATTTAAGAAACAGTATCGAAATCGCTACTACCGACAAGGGCGAAGCTTTCCTTTATACGAAGGAAGCTATCTCTGCGGGAGAGGTTGTGGCAGTTTGGGGAGGAAAAGCAGTTCATAAGAATGAACTTGCAGGACTTTCCGGACTTTCTTCTCCGCATAGGGTTCATAAGGATTTCTATCTGGTTTCTCCATTGCATGATGACGGAATTGATTCCGTACATTATATTCGCCAGTCTGCGGATGCAAATTGCGGTTTTCAGGGAGATATCACCCTGGTTGCTCTTCGTGACATCGAAGCCGGCCAAGAGATTACGTATCATCCTGCGATGAAAAACCCTGAACTCGCATGGGCTCGCAACGAAGAGGCAGAAATTGTCCGTAAACGTTTCAACGGAAGTTTCCCTACTTATATCCAGTCCAAGATCGAATCGGATCCTGAATTGAAAGTGTATGAACCTTTCAAAGACGGAGCTTGGGGACTTCTAACTTCCATCGATCTGGAAAACTGTGATGCGGCTCTGATCCGTGACGCGGATGCAATCAAACAATATGTGATCGAACTCTGCGATCTGATCGAAATGAAACGTTTCGGCGAGACCCAAGTAGTTTATTTCGGAGAAGACGATCGTGTTGCCGGTTACTCTATGGTGCAGTTGATCGAGACTTCTTGTATCTCCGCTCACTTCGCAAACGATACCAATACTTCTTATATCGATATCTTCTCTTGTAAAGGATACGATCCTAAAGTTGCGGCTGAGTTTACTCGCAAATTTTTTAAAGGCGCCGCAATGCGTCTTACGGTAACAAACCGCTTCTAAGAGGTACTATTGGAACTTTGGCTGGACGAGACCCTCGAGTTACCCAACGGAAGGGCTCTCAAGATTAGAGTGAAGGAGTTCTTACATTCCCGTAAGACTCCTTTTCAAAAAATAGACGTATTCGAATCCCAAAGTTTCGGTCGTATGTTCACCTTGGACGGGGTGGTCATGATGACCGAAGCGGATGAGTTCGCGTATCATGAAATGATCGCTCACGTTCCTATGATGAGCCATCCGAATCCTGAAAAAGTTTTAGTGATCGGTGGTGGGGACGGAGGAACCGTTCGTGAGATCCTAAAACACCCTTCCGTAAAAGAAGTACATCTTTGCGAGATTGACAAGGGAGTTGTGGACGTTTGTTACGAGTATTTCCCTGAGATCGCAAATGCGATGAAAGACCCTCGAGTCAAACACGCATACGAAGACGGAGCAAAATACGTACAGGACTATAAGGAATATTTCGACGTGATCTGCGTGGATTCTTCCGATCCTGTCGGCCCTGCGGAAGTTCTATTTAAAAGACCTTTCTATGAGACGATGGCCGCTTCCTTGAAACAAGGAGGGATCTGTACCACTCAGGCGGAAAGTTTTTACTATCACGGAAAAGTAATTAAGGAATTATTTCAGTTCATTCCTCAGGTATTTGATCACTGCGGATATTACTTTACGGTGGTTCCTACGTATCCTTCCGGGATTATAGGTTTCACGTATTGCTCCAAAGGACCGGACCCTTATAAGGTAGAGCCGGATCCTAAAAGAGTTCCGAAAGGTTTAAAATATTACTCTGCCGAGATCCATAAGGCTGCGTTTACTCTTCCTCCATTCGCGCAAGAGTACATCGTAAGGAAATAATGGATTTTTATTCCAAATTCGTAAAAAGAAGGGAGAAGTTAAACTCCCTTCTTTGCGTTGGAATCGATCCTGACATCGCTAAACTTCCGCCATCCTTAGAAAAATTTCCGGACAAACTTTTCGTATTCTCCAGAGAGATTGTAGACGCTACCGCAGAATACGCAGTCGCATATAAACCGAATATCGCTTTCTTCGAAGCGTTCGGTTCCAAAGGGATCGAACAATTCGAAAAACTGATCTCTCATATCAAAACGAATTATCCCGAGATCCCGATCGTTGCGGATGCAAAACGGGGAGACTTGGATAATACCGCAAGACAGTATGCGAAGTTCTTTTTTAAAGAGCTGGGAGTGGACTCACTGACTCTTTCTCCTTATATGGGATCGGATACGATCAAACCGTTTATCGAGGACGAGTCCAAGATGGTGTTCTTACTTTGTTTAACTTCCAACCCGGATTCTGCGGAACTCCAACAAAAAACATTCTCCGAAACAGGTAGGACGCTTTACAGAGAAGTGGCTGCATTGAGCGAAAAATTTCCTGTTAAGAATGTGGGGTTGGTAGTGGGAGCGACTCATCCCAAGGAATTATTAGAAATTCGTAAAGCCCATCCGGATCGTATCTTTTTGATCCCAGGTTACGGTGCACAGGGAGCTTCTTTAGAGGAAGTGATCTCCGTTTGCGGAAAAAATTCTTTGGTCAATTCTTCCAGAAGTATCATATTTTCTTCTTCCGGCCCTGATTTTGCGGAAGGGGCCCGAAAAGCGGCAGCTTCCGTCACGGAGCAGATGCGAAAGCTCCTGGTTTAATATAAAGAAGATCGGAAGTTCAAGATATCTTTCGATCTGTTTGCAGATCTCTAAGTCCTTTACGGATCAAATAAGGAAGTGCGAGGACCAAAAAGAGGGAAGAAAAAATTAAGATCAAGGCAATAATCGAAACGATGGAATGGACCATTTTGCTATAGGATTCGTACGGATAGCCTATTTCGTAGATCCTTCCTTCCGAGTAAAATGTATACCAGATAATGTATACGGGTTTACTTTCCGGAAGTGATAATGATCTGTACATTCTTTTGGAGATATATTCCCCCTCGTAGTTTCGGGAAAGGTACGATCGAGATGTGTTATTAGGATTCGAACTGGAAATTAAATATAACACATCCTTAGGCAGAATATTGCCTCTTCCTAATTTTAAATTTTCTCTTAGGTTCTCTATTTCCGTTTTTCTTGCCTCGTCATAATGACTTTCGATCAGAACAAAACTGATCCGAGAAACCACACAAAATAAGATCAATACCGTAGCCAGCGAGACGCCCAGTATCTTGATCATAAAAGAAGAAGGTTCCGGAAAGTAATTCAAATACAGAACCGTATACAAGAAGAGTTGTAAACTTGTGGCAGAAGTCAATATCAGTTGGAAATTGGAAAAAGAAAGATAGCCCAATCCGTAAAAAGTATAAGTAAGGGAGAACAACGCGTGAACCGAGATCGCCAACCCGAAATTGCGGGACATTTGGACGGTTCTTTCCTTATTTAATTTCGAATCGGCATCGGGTCCAAGGGTAAGTTCATTTTTTACCTTTATGTTCTGCTTAAGGATCACTACTAAGATCCAAATAAATGTCAAAAAATGGATGGACCCCATCGGAGCTGTAGACTCCGGTTTTTGAAATTCGAACATTTGAATGCTGAAATTATAAGAAACTTCCGAATTGATGTTCTTCAATACATAGAACGAAAACCCGAACATCCCGGCTGCAAATATCGTTAATAATGCGAGCCTAGATTCTTTTGTACGATCTATTCCGAAAAAGGAATATATAAAATACAAAAGTACTAAGTTTGAGAAGGATGTATATAGAGCGATCAGGAAACATGCCGGTTTAGATAAGGAAGGCAGAAAAAAAGAAGTTCGGACTAAAAATCCGAAATTTAAAAATAGTACGAAAAATAGATAAACTACCAAAATCCAAGCTTGTAAAGTTTTACCCGTTAACTTCAGTAAAGAAACGATTAGAAAAACGGTAAAGATGGTCCCGGAAATATAGCCGATAGAATGATAGGAAAACTGGAAGATGTCCATACGAAGCAGGCTCTTATCGCTTGCTTCGTATTGTTTTTAGGTCGTTTGCCGAGGTAAAACGAAAAATTGCGTTATTTCCCCTTAAAAGATAAGAAGAATTTACTCCAGGCTTATTCTAAAGTATTTTTGAGATAGGTTCAACGACTCTCTTCAGTGGATCTATCTTCTTCCGTCGTAGATGTCGTAGAAGGGGTTACCTCTTCTTTTTTAATCTCCTCCTGCTTAGGTGCTGGTTCTTCTTCTTTCTCTTTTTTGGGAGGAGTTTCCTTGTTGTCGGATGCGGAGCCCGATCCGAAATAATAACCGAATCCGAAAATTCCAGAACCTTCGCCGTAGATGTACTTTTCTCCTTGGAAATGACGGTTGATAGAAGCGCCCTCGATTTCTAAAAACACAAAGCTGCGTTCGAAGTTCATACGAACTCCTAGTTTACCGTAAGCTCTTAATGTGGATTGTTTTGCGCCCATATCTGCGATCCCTAGTCCCGCTCCGATATATGGATCGAATTTGGATCCAGGACGGAAATGGAATGTGGGTCCTAGATCTAAAAATGTTTTGGAGAAGGTAACCTTATCGATCATTGCCGCCGCGGCAAAATAATATCCGAAGTTTTCGAAGGACGGAGCGGAAAGAATCATCGCGGAAGCCATCTCCGTGGAACGGTCTTGGGGAACGAAATAACTAGCACGGTTGACTCCGAGTTCGAAACCCAAATTTCTGGGATTATATTCGATGCCCGCTCTGAAAGTTTCGGATCTACCCGCAAGACCGTATTGATATTCTGCTTGTCCAGCTCCGACTCCTATCTTTGCAGTGAAAGGGGAGGTTTGAGTTCCCTCTCCAATTAGGGTAAAAGGTTCCGCAAATAAAGAGAATGGAAAAAGAGTAAAAAGGGAAACTAGAAGGTAGAATATTATCTTTTTATCGAGTTTTGTGGATCTCACGTATCGGGCTCCGGTCAAAAATGTAATGGATGAAGAACGTTATAGTATAAAAATCTATTTATTGTTTACTAGGTTAGGCGCTCTTATACCAAAATTGTCTTACTTTACATATCCTCTTCAAGGCTCGAAGGGGTCATTTGAAATTGGATTTGTACTGAAAAAAATATAGGCCCTGGAGTCTCCGTTGGAATTATCAAAATTTTTGTCGGGACTTCTACAGGCATACGCAGGCCCTGGACTAAGCCTTGTTTCTTTCGGCGCCGCTACCTTGTTACCATTCAGTTCCGAGGCAGCACTTATGGGGGCGATCTGGTCCGGATTTTCTCCAGCCGAAGCGGTATTTTGGGCCTCGATCGGGAACTGTGCCGCCTGCGCATTCAACTATTCTCTGGGCTATTGGTTCGGAAAAAAAATAGAAGATAGGATTTCCAGATCGAAAACGTATGCCGGCTGGGCCGAAAGAATGTCCAGATGGGGATACTGGGCCTTGGGCTTTTCTTTTCTCCCATTTATAGGAGACCCGATCACTGTACTTTCCGGATTCTTTCGCCAGAAGTTTTGGATCTTTGCATTGGTAGTGTTTTCGCTTCGTATCTTAAGATATATTACTCTTGCTTATGGGTTCGGCTTGTAAGTTTAAGAAATACAAGAGCTTATAATATTCTTACGAGGTTTAAACAAACCGAATCTAAACGGATACGAATTTGTTTTTACTAAAATCAGGAATTTCCTTTTAATGGCGGAGTTTTGGAAAAAATTTTCCAAACCGTATTCGTAAAAACCGAGTCTATACAGAAACCTTCGGAATCTTTTCTCGAAAGGTTTTCTAATGAGATACGGAACAGTAAGGAAGAAGGAAGTTTTTGAAAAAGAATCCTCCCCTCAAAAAGAAATCTAAACAAATCCCCAAGAAAAAAAAGGAAAAGCTTGCCATTGTAGGTTCGGGTATTGCCGGAATGGGCTGTTCTTATTTTTTACGGGACCATTACGAAATTACGGTATTTGAAAAAGCCGACTATGTAGGAGGGCATACAAACACCGTATTCGTTCCGGAAGAACAAAAGAAGATCCCTATAGATACCGGATTTATAGTATTCAATCACGTTACCTATCCGAACTTAAAACGATTTTTCGAAGAGTTAAACGTTCCTACAAAAAAGACGAGTATGTCTTTCAGCGTCCAACATGTTCCTGATGATTTGGAATTTTGCGGTTCCGGATTGGGTGGCTTATTCGCCCAAAGAAAGAATATATTCAATTTTCGATTTTTACGTTTGCTCTTAAATATCAATCGATTCAACCAGGAATCCCCTAGAATATTACAAGATCCTAAATATAAAGAGTATTCCTTACATAGATATATCCGAGAAGAAGGGTATCATCCTGATCTTTTGACATATTATCTTGTACCGATGAGTTCGGCGGTTTGGTCCACTCCGGAAGATTTGATGTTGGAATTTCCCGCCTATTCTTTAGTTCGCTTCTTCTTAAACCATGGATTTTTAGGGTTAAACACTCAACACCAATGGTACACTGTGGATGGAGGCTCGATTGAGTATGTAAAGAGGTTGATCACGCCAAATCGGGATCGATTTCATACTAACTCACCGGTCTTAGGTGTAGAAGTTACTCCGGCCGGAAAGGCCAAACTTACTTTCAAAGGAAAGAAGTCCGAAGTATTCGACAAGGTGATACTTGCCTGCCATGCAGACAGTTCCTTAAATATTTTAAAAAAGCCGTCAACTTTGCAGAAAGAATTATTATCTCAATTCGAATACCAGGAGAATATTGCAACCTTACATACGGATGATGCTGTGATGCCGAATACAAGGTCAGCCTGGTCTTCTTGGAATTATAGAATGGACCTGATCCAAGGACAGATACGTCCGCATACGATCTACTGGATGAACAGCTTACAAGGAGTTTCCAAAAAGAAGGATTACTTTCTTTCCATAGGAGACCCTGGGCTTCTGGATCCTAAAAAGGTCTTGAAAAGGATAAAATACGAACATCCTCTTTTTCACGTCGGATCCCTGAAAGCCCAAGAAAGATTATCCGAATTGAATAGTAAGGGACCGATCTATTTCTGCGGAAGTTATTTTAGATACGGATTCCATGAAGATGCCTTTTGGTCCGCGAAAGAATTATCGGAGACCCTGCTGGGAAGGAAGGTATGGAACTAAATTCCAAGATAGTCGAAGCCAGGGTTATGCACGATCGTAAGACCCCTAAACCGAATCGGTTTAATTACGGGATCTTTACATTCCAATTGGACCTGGACGAACTTGATCGAGTAAACGATCGTTTATGGATGCTTGGAAATAATAAGTTTCGAGTATTTTCTTTTAAGGATAAGGACCATTTAAACTTCGGAAAAGAAGGGTTAAAAGAAAATTTTTTAGAGTACTTAAGACAAGAGGGAGTCAAAGAAAAGGTAGAAAAGGTAACGCTAATCACCAACCTAAGAGTATTCGGCTACGTCTTCAATCCGGTATCGTTTTATTTTGCCGAGGATAAGGACGGAAATCCACTCTGCGCCGTTGCCGAGGTTGGAAATACATTCGGAGAAATGAAGTTATACTTCCTTGGAAAAGGATCCTTTGATCAAAAAGGATTTAAAAAAAAAGAGGGGAAGTTCTTTTATGTGTCTCCGTTCGTCAGTTTGGACTCGGAGTTCGAATTTTATTTAAATCCGCCCCAAGGTGGAAAGATAAACTTAAGGATAGACGCTTTCGAAAAAGGAGAAAGGGTCATGGTGACAACTTATACCGGAAAGGTTTTGGATCTAACGGATCTAAATCTGATCCGAATGTTCCTAAAATATCCTTTCGTAACTATTAGGGTAATCGGACTCATTCACTGGCAGGCCTTACTTCTTTACCTAAAAAAACTACCTTTCATACGAAAGAACGAAGGGTTGGACAAACAAAGAGGTTTGCATCTTGGAAGGCGATAATATTGTAAAAGTAGAACCGTTACAGGAAACTTCAGGTTCCGAAACCGGAACTTTAAGTTTTTATGAAAAACTCTTTTTCTCCGCTTTGTCGGGAATGCAAAGAGGGTCTTTACGCATTCTTTTTCCGGACGGTGGACAAAGATATTTAGGAAATCCGAATTCTTCTGATCCTCCTGAGTTTCATCATGCGATCTTACAAGTAAAAGACAGAAAGTTTTTCAAAAAATTGGTATTGTACGGAGATATTGGTCTTGCAGAATCTTATATGGACGGTGATTGGGATACGGATGATATTCGTGCGATCATCTGTTGGTTTCTTTTAAATTTGGAAAGTACACCTTCTGTCAGCGGCTCTAATAAGAACTTTCTTCATCTTACCTTAATGAATTTGGGGAATCGACTCCTACATTTATTCCGAAAAAATTCCGTTCGAGGAAGTAAAAAGAATATTACGGAACATTACGATTTAGGGAACGATTTTTATAAGAAGTTCTTGGATCCTACAATGACTTATTCCTGCGCATATTTTTCCGATCCGGCAAGATCATTGCAGGAAGCACAGATTGCAAAGATAGAAAATTTATGTAAAAAACTAAAAATTAAACCCTCTGATCACCTTTTGGAGATTGGAACAGGTTGGGGGGCTTTCTCTACGTATGCCGCTAAAAACTACGGGTGCAAAGTAACTTCTTATACGATCTCGGAAGAACAATATAAATTTGCAAAAACAAAAATTTCCGAAATGGGTCTCGAAGATAAAATAGAAGTCAGGCTCGAAGACTACAGGAAAGTGCAAGGATCTTATGACAAGATCGTAACTGTGGAAATGTTGGAAGCAGTGGGGCACGAATATTTCGAAGATTTCTTTGCCATGTGTAATCGGGTCCTGAAAAAAGACGGACTTATGGCTCACCAGATCATCACTTGCCCGGATTCAAGATATGAGTCTTTTAGAAAGGGCGTGGATTTTATTCAAAAACATATTTTCCCCGGTTCGCTTATACCTTCCATTGCAAGGATCAATCAGGCGATCAATAAAACTGGAGATATGTTCCTCCACGAAGTGGAAGATATAGGAAGATATTATGATCGTACTCTAATGTCATGGCAGAAGGGATTCGAAGAGAATCTTTCTGCGATCGCTAACATGGGTTATAACGAATCCTTTTTGCGTAAGTGGAGATATTATTTTTCGTATTGCGCCGCGGCCTTCTATATGAGAAACATCAGCGTGGTGCAGGTAGTGTATACCAGGCCGAATAATCTCGGATTGAATACCCAGTGACAAAATTAGAAAACCAAGAATGGAAACCTTCTTTTTTGACTAAGACAAAAACAAGGATCTTAGAAGAATTAAAAACCGGAACCAGCCCGGAAAAGATCGCGTTGTCTCTTGCTATAGGAGGAGCAATAGGAATTTTTCCTTTGATCGGGACTACTATGGCGTTATGTGCGTTCTTAGGTTTCATTCTAAGATTAAACCCGGTCTCGATCCAGATTGCGAATTATGCGATGTATCCATTTCAAGTTATTCTAATTGTCCCTTTTTTAAAACTAGGGGCTTATTTATCGGGTAAGGAATTGGATCTGGCTTGGGCTTATAAACTTGTAGAAGGGGACAATTCCCAGGTTTTGGAAGGTCTTTCTCATTCCGCAGGATATGCGGTTTTGGGTTGGAGTTGTATGGTACCTATACCTGCAGGTATCTCGTATTTTCTATTATTGATCCTGGTCAGAAAAGCAAGCCGGATCGTTCGTAAGTAAGATCCATATATATCGGAGTATCCTAATGTACGAAAAAGCCGTATCCTTGATGTTCATTGCCTGGGTGGTCGTATTTTTTTTGATGAGCTTCCTTTGGTTGATCGGGAAGTTGATCAAAAACTACGCGATAGTAGACGTGGGATGGGGGCTTTGTATCTCCACGATTGCAATCATATATTTTCTATTAGGCGACGCTTATTCGGTTAGAAAGGCGATTTTTGCTTTTATGGCAACAGTTTGGGGTTGGAGACTTTCTTATTTTATATTTACCACAAGAGTTCTGACAGGCCATGAAGATGCAAGATATACCGAATTCAGAAAAGAATACGGAGACCAGGTGGATCGAAAGTTTTTTACGAACGTATTCCAATTCCAGGGAATCCTAGGGACGATCTTAAGCCTTCCTTTTTTATTTCCCGCGCTAAATCCTTCCATACAAACACATCCATTGGAATTGATCGGTCTCTGTGTTTTTATAATAGGGCTTTGGGGGGAATCGGTAGCCGATTTTCAATTGGCGGAATTCAAATTGGATCCAGCGAATAAAGGAAAGGTTTGCGATGTTGGTCTTTGGAGATACAGTAGACATCCGAATTACTTTTTTGAATGGGTGATCTGGGTCTCTTTCGGTCTTGTTTCTCTCGCTTCGCCTTGGGGATGGATCGGTCTTATCTCCCCGTTAATCATGTTGATCCTTTTAACGAAGATCACAGGGATCCCTTTAAACGAGATCGGGCAAATAAGATCCAAAGGTAATCTTTACCTGGAATACAAATCCAAGACCAGCTCTTTCTTCCCTTGGTTCCGCAAAAAGTAGATCCACAATTTAGAATATAGGAAAATTGAATATGAGTCTGATCTATACTTTAATGGAAAGAGACGTTTTCCCAGACTGGTTGATCCGATTCAGGATACGTCAACTTTTGCGTCAAAGACTTCGTACGGAAGACAAGGGAAGTCTGGAGAAAAATCAAGAACATCTCATTCAATATGTGAATGCGCTAAAACAATCTCCTATCGCCGTAGATACGCAGGCTGCGAATGAGCAACATTATGAAGTGCCTGCCGCTTTTTTTAAGTTGGTGATGGGAAAATACATGAAGTACAGCTCCGGTTACTGGACTTCTCCCGATGTTGGAATAGATGAATCCGAAAGAACAATGTTGGATCTGACCTGCGAAAGAGCGGAAATCGAAAATGGGATGAACGTTTTGGACTTGGGTTGCGGTTGGGGATCTATTTCTCTTTATATAGCGGAGAAGTATCCGAAATCCAAAGTAACGGGAGTTTCCAATTCTAAAAGCCAGAAAAAGTACATAGATGCGGAAGCCAAAAAAAGAGGATTAAAGAATCTGAATATAATTACCGCTGACATGAACGTATTTAAAACAAGTCAGAAATTCGATAGGATCGTCTCCGTAGAAATGTTGGAGCATATGAAAAACTACGAAGCCCTATTTGAAAGGTTGGCAAATTTTCTAAAACCGAAAGGAAAATTTTTTGTACACATATTCACTCACAAAAAGTTCGCTTATTCTTTCGAAGTAGTGGATGATACGGATTGGATGGCTAAATATTTTTTTACGGGAGGGCAAATGCCTTCTCATGATCTCTTTTTATATTTCCAGAAAAATTTTCAGATCCGTAACCAATGGGTGGTAAACGGTAAAAATTATGCTCTTACTTCGGAAGCATGGCTCTCCAATATGTATAAGAATAAAGAAGAAGTCCTGAAAATTTTAGGGGAAACTTACGGTAAAGAACAGGCGGTGAAATGGTTTGTCTATTGGAAAACATTCTTTATGGCCTGTGCAGAACTTTGGAAATACAAAAACGGAGAAGAATGGATTGTTTCTCATTATCTTTTTGATAAGAGGTAGAATATCTTCCGTAATATAAAACTTTCGCTTTTGTACAAAAACAGTGTAATTCGTAGTCTTGCCGTTAAATTACGAATTACACTTTCAGTCCGGTATATAAGAATTGGATTAGATCCTTAGTGATCTTTCTTGCTTGTTTTATATCGATATTCCTGAACATCATCTGCTGTCCGGATAAAAGTACTGCGACTCCGTGAGCCATAGTCCAGGCGGAGGTGGCCGCTTTTTCCGTATTTCCTTCCGGGATCAAACCCGCCTTTTGACAATCCTTAATGATCGCTACAATAATCTGAAAGGTTTCGTCTTCTGTTTTGATCAAAGAATCGTATTTTAGGTGGCTTTCTATTTGATTTCCGTACATGATACGAAATAGATCAGGATTTTCTAATGCGAATTCCACATAAGAAACTCCCGATTCTCTGAATAGAAGTAAAGGTCTCTTTTTATATTTCCCTCTTAACCTCTTTTGTCGTTCGGCCAGTATTTTAAATCCTTCTTCCGCAATATCGGCATATAAGGATTCCAAGTCCGGATAATGTCTATAGGGAGCGGATTGGCTGACTCCGGCCAAGGTGGCAGCCTTTCTGAGGCTTAACGCCTTATAACCTTCTTCCTTTAAGATCTTTATAGAGGCGTCCAATAAGGCTCTTTTTAGGTCCCCATGGTGGTAGGAATTTTTTTCTTGGAGATTTTTCATGTTGACACGTATTACATTAAAGGGTCTAATTATACTTACTAATGTGTTCAGTGTTCACATTGAATGCGAATAAGAGGTTTGTCAATGAATATTGATCAAGTAGGCAGCGAATTCGATATTATATTTATAGGCTCCGGCATGGGAAGTTTATGTACCGCCAGTCTTTTGGCCCAATCGGCAGGGAAGAAGGTTCTGGTCCTGGAAAAACATTTTCAACCGGGAGGTTTTACTCATGAATTCCAGAGAAAACAAGGAAAGTACCATTGGGATGTGGGTATTCACTATGTAGGCGACATGCATGAAGGTGGGCTTTGCAGGAAGATCTCCGATAAGATCACTCGAGGGCAACTTGTTTGGAAAAGAATGCCGGAACCTTTTGAACGTTTGGTCTTTCCGTCTAGAAAATTCGATATTTATGGAGATCCGGAAAAGTTCAAATCGGATTTGATCAGTCAATTCCCTGAAGAATTAGAGGCCATCGAGAGATATTTCAAGGATATCAAAAGGACTTCGGGCCTTTTTGGAAAAGCGATCATGATGAGGCTTTCTCCTCCTCCACTAGATTCTCTTACAGGCTTGCTTGGAGAGGGGAATATAGTAACTCTCAAGGATTATTTCGATAAAAATTTCAAGAGTGAGGATTTGAAGGGAATTTTAGCAGCCCAATGGGGAGATTACGGTCTTCCTCCTTCTAAAGTTGCTTTTGCGATGCATGCAACGTTAGTGCAACATTATCTAAACGGAGGTTATTATCCTGTGGGAGGCGCCGGTAAAATTTTCGATTCTATAGAACCGATCCTTGAGGAAAAAGGAGGCGCAGTACTATCTTCCGTAGAAGCAAAGGAGATCTTGATCAAGGATGGAAAGGTAGTAGGTGTTAAGGCAAAAGCGTTGAGGGGAGAAGGCCATGAGCGGGACTTTTTTGCTCCGTTGGTGATCTCATGTGCAGGAGCCTATCCTACATATACAAAATTGATCCCGGATTCCGTTCCGATACCTTTCAGAAAGGAGCTAAAAGATTTTTATAATCGAGAAAGAATGACCACAAGTATTTGTCTCTATCTTGGTCTTTCCGAGAGTCCTGCAAAATTCGGATTTAAAGGTGAGAATTATTGGATTTTCTCTTCTCCGGACCATGATAAGAATTTTTCGGAAAGAAATGATTGGCTTTCGGAAAGTGGAGAGATACCGAACTTATATCTTTCTTTTCCGAGTTTAAAAAATCCGGAAGCGAAGTCTCATACGATGGATGTGATCACATTCACGGATTATTCCAATTTTGCGGATTGGAAAGACGAACCTTGGAAGAAGAGGGGAGAAGATTATAAAAACTTAAAAGAGAAAATTATAAATCGTATACTTTCCACCTTGGAGGTAAGATTCCCGGGCCTCACTAAATTGGTGGAATTTGCGGAACTTTCCACTCCGATCACGAACGAACACTTTACTTCTCATCCGGACGGAGCTATCTACGGTTTGGCCTGTGTGCCGGAAAGATACAAGAAGGAAAAATGTCCTTGGTTCGATGTGCGGACCCCGATCGAGGGTTTGTATTTGACCGGCGCGGACGCGGCTTCTCCCGGCATTGCAGGGGCAATGATGGGGGGCTTGGCCGCCGCGTTAGCGGTAACTGGAAATGCGGATATTCTGAGAGAATTAAGAAATTAGAAAATCCTAATGAAAAAAGTTCCTTGCTATACTACGAGCCTTCTTCTGTCTCTCATACTTTTATGTAGGTGTTAAAGGCTCGTAAAACGATTTCACGTTTACCGGAACTTTTTCCGGATGCGATCGTTATTGCGTTGGATGCAAACGATGTGGTGAAATTGCCGTTTCAATCTTTGCAAAAGAGGTAAACGATTTTTCAAAGAAAAATTTGTAGGAGGTCCTACACGCGCCCCTCAAAAATATGCATTGTGAAAATGCTTTTTTTGTGATATAGAAATTTTCGAAATTCCCACGAGCCTCTCCCCCCTCCCAAAGCAGGGTGGGGGCCGCCTTTCAATAATTCAGTTTTAAAATGCGGATCTCTTTTTCTTCGAAGCGGAGAGTTTCTTTGAGTTGGTTGAATCTTTCCACTGAGAAAGGAGACTCGGGAGAACGGAGTTCCTTTTTCAATTTTAGAACTTCTTCATATAGTTCAAGTAGCTCCAAAGTATTTCCCTTGGCTTCCTTAGAGTAAAGGGCGCGGAACATCGGCCCGATCCTAGAAGGAATATCCGAGTTTACGATCTCAGCAATTCCCAGATCTTCAATATACCGGAACATCCAGTTTTGGAGATAGACTGTTAGAAGTCTTTCCATCCGAACCACGTCTTCCTTCGTGTTGCGAGGTACGATCCCTTTATAGAATCTATAACGTTTTCTTAAATATTTGCCAGCGGTGTTTCCGTCGATAGGCTCGGATTTGAATTTGTCCCATTCTTCTTTAATTACCGGGAAGTATTCCGATCCAAAGTAAGGCTCACCCAATTCGCAGATATGGATGGCTCCCGGGTCGTAACTTTTCATTCTGGTGCGGAATCCGTCCCAGTCTGCTGCGAGTAAATTTACCTGTCCCTGGCTTTGGAGAGGTTCCATAGCTCTATTAATCTCTCGGATAAAATTTCCTTTGAGCTGATCGGAAGGATCTGCGAGCACAAGAAAATTGAAGTCGGATAATTCGTCTCCTTCTCCTCTTTGTCTGGACCCGAAAAATATAAGTTCGAATGGTTTTAGGGAGGAGACACTGGATAGATTTTCTTTAATACGTTCCATGACTTAAGATCGCTTTGGTCTCTACTCTAGGAATATAAGAAGATATTTCTATTCGAAAAACAAACGCATTCTGGAAAGATTTTCCAAAATGGCTTTGTAGGCCCGATCTCTATCTTCCGGATCTCCGAAGGGTAATGATTTAACATGGTTGAAGTCATGGTAGGTGATTTCTATGGAGTTTGCCGCCATGTTCTTTTTGATCGAGGAGATATAGTCTAGATTAATGACCTCGGTATCCCCCAATTTTAACCACATTTTATCTTATCCCCGGGATCTCTTCTCCCCGCCGGATAAAATACTTTCCGGATCGAAATCGGTCAAGAAAATACGCTCTTAAAACGCTTTTATTCCCCGACTTACGAATTCGTGGAATTCTTTTCCTAATTCCGCAGTGCCCAATCCCTTTTTGTTTTCCAACTGGGTTTCGAACACAAAAATGAAGGTCTCTTTCTGCCATTCCCATCGGACGTAACATTTTTCTGCCCCGGATCCTTTGGCACAACCTGAGAATACTGTGGCTCTGGAATTTTCTCCCATAGGGAAATATTGGAATTGTCTAGAATTGAATTTGGACTGGTCCGTTTCGGATACCAATTGTCTGAAATCGTTGGAATTATCTTCCGTGTAAGAGGAGGCCCGGAAACTTTCAAAACTGGAATTGCTGTCCGATATTTTACATTCGTAAAATAGACCCCGGGCGAATAATCTTCCGGAGTTGAGTAAAACGGAATGTCCTCCGGTATAATATACTACATCGTAATTGAGTCGAAGTGCCGACGGATTTTCAGGTGTGACTGAGCTTGGATTCTCTTGGTGGCTTTTACATACCTCTAGGGCCAGGGCGGATATGAGTAGAATTACAATTCTAGAAACCGATCTCATACAGATCTCCTTTATAATTTCGGAATACATAGGAAGAATTTTTGGTTTCTTCCAGATAGTTCGCAGGCAGAGGCACTTTTCCTCCTCCTCCCGTCAGATCCACCACATATAACGGAACGCTTAGTCCGCTGATACTTCCTCGGATCTGCTTCATGAGTTCCACACCTTCTTCTATTGGGACCCTAAAATGAGAAGACCCGAATACCTCGTCGCAATGATGCAGATAATAGGGTTTGATCCCTATTTTGGTCAGTCCGTAGAATAAATCCGTCAAAGCTCCTACGGAATTATTGATCCCCTTCAAAAGTACAGCCTGATTTAGGACTGTAACGGCACCTTCTTTCGCTAACATCCCGATCCGTTCCTTCACAAGTTCCGTAAGTTCCTTGGAATGGTTGAAATGAGTGACCAGATAGATCGGAAAATGTTTTTTTAAGACCTGGCAAAGCTCATGAGTAATCCTCATGGGAAGTGTAACAGGATACCTAGTATGGATCCGCACCTGGTTGATATGCGGGATGGATTTTAATTCGGAAAGTAGATAGTCCAGCTTGGAATCGGAAAGATTTAAAGGATCTCCCCCGGAAAGGATCACTTCTTTGATCTCAGTGTGTTCTCTAAAATAATGGATTGCGTCTTTCCAATCTTCTGTTCCCGGAGTTTCCGCAGACTGGGACACCTTTCTTTTTCTCGTACAGAACCTACAATAAACCGCGCATACATGAGAAAGATACCAAAGTGCACGATCCGGATAACGATGGGTCACTCCTTTGACCGGCATGTAGGATTCTTCCGCCAACGGATCTTTTCTATCCCAGGCTCTCGTATCTAACTCTTCCTTTCTTGGTATGACTTGTAATCGAATAGGGCAGTTCGGATCTTCCGGATCCGCGAGGCCAAGATAATAAGGAGTAGCGGAGAAGCTGAACACTTCGCCACAGGTTAGCAATGCTTCTTTTTCTTCCGAACTGATCCGGATATAGTTTTCTAACTCGGATGAATCTTTGATCCGATTTTGGATCTGCCATTTCCAATCCAACCATTCCGGACCGGAACCGGTCTTTTGTTTTTGATATGAGGAAACGAGTTCCAAGAAGCCCTCTTACTGATGGATTCTCATGCCGGCAATTATAGTCAACCGAGTATCCGTATAAAAAAGAAGGAAACCAAACATAGGTTTCCATTCGAGTTGTTTCTTTATATAACCTCAAGGAGAATGCCCATCGATTAAAGTTGGAGACTTAGGAGAA
Source organism: Leptospira sp. B5-022 (assembly GCF_000347035.1). Classification (GTDB taxonomy): domain Bacteria; phylum Spirochaetota; class Leptospiria; order Leptospirales; family Leptospiraceae; genus Leptospira_B; species Leptospira_B cinconiae. The sequence goes on along the minus strand of NZ_ANIJ01000022.1, from coordinate 15,659 downwards.
GGATGAGCCGGATTTCCCGTTTTCTATTTTTGCCGAAGCGGAATTTTGCCCGAAACCGCTATCTAGCTTTTTACGGGGAAAAGTCCTCCCGAGGACTTACAGAATGAAAACCGGTCAGACCGGAGGGGGAAGGAAAAGATAACGATAGGCTAGGGTGTGAAAGTAAAAATTGCGACCTGGATCGTTTGGCAGAAGACTGCTCTTTAATCCGCAGGCAGTTTGAGAGAATTTAGCGATAAGTCCGAAGACCGCATCGTCTGCGCCCGCGGAGAACAAGGAAGGAAGTCCTTGATCGTCGCCATCTCGGAAGGATTGGGTCCTTGATTTCTTTTGGAAGGAATAACTTTTGACCGTACTATAATCTCTGGACGCGACCTCACTAAAGAGGGCTACTACCATGAATAAGATTATAGGCAAAAGCCAAAGCCGCTTCATAACTACCTAAACTTAGACGGAACAAAACGGCTTTCGCAACCTTTTTTCGAGGGGAAAATCGGAATTTATTGTTTGGTAGCTTCCACTTCCACAGTACTTAAAGTACTTCGTAAATAGCCGCTTTTTAATACCAGAGCTTGCCCTTCTTCGGAAGTGATATAGGTAATGAACTCATCGATTTTTTTACCTCTATCGGATAGATAGAATAGATACAACCCTCTAGAGAGTTTATATTTTCTTTCGGAAACATTTTGGATCGTCGGCTCCACATAAGGATCCTTTCCTGTTTTCGAATAAAAAACCGCTTTCACTTTTCCTTTATTTTGGATCTGTGCGCTTCCCATCCCCATAAATCCGACTGCGGCTGCATCTTTTTCGATCAGATCCGCCATCTCATCGTTATCCGCCACCACCTTGGAATCGGTAGTGAACTCTTTCTTTTTGGAAGCTTGGTATTCTTTTTCTCCCAGGTCTTTTTGTCTTAAGATATGAGTTTCGAAATAAGCGGCAGTTCCGCTTTTATCATTTCGAAGGACCACATGGATCGGTCCGGGCTTTCCGCCTACTTGCGACCAATCTTTTATTTCTCCGGAGAATATTTTGGAGATCTGCTCTAAGGTAAATTTGGAAACGGGGTTTGCAGGGTTCACTACAACTGCGATCCCATCATAGCCGATCAATACATTCTCGAATCTTCCTTTTCTTTCGAATTGGGTCTGTTCTTCCGGAGTTAATGTTCTAGAAGAGGCAGCTATATCCGTTTTGGATTCGAATAATTTTTCTATCCCCTCGAAGGAACCTCCACCTTGGACGGTAACTTCTATCTTCGGATTCTTTTTAGCGTATCCGGCCGCTACCACGTTTAGCAAGGTATGCATGGTTTCGGAGCCGGTGATCAGTAAGGGTTCTTTTTTGCAATTGGTAACCGTTAACACGGTAAACAGAAGGAGTAAGAGCGTTAATTTTTGTTTCATCGAATCTTTGGTTCTCCGGAAATCTTTTCCAAAAGGGGATTCTCCTCTTGTAAGGGGAAAAGTCGAACCGAATTTTAGTCCTGAAATATTACAATTAACGAAGGTAGCCGGAGTACATCGCTTGACACCCGGCTTTCCTACAAGGATATAGAAAGAGCGTAATCTTTATTTTAGGTCGTTTATGAACTTAGGCATCACTGAAGTTAGAAAAGGAATGGTCCTCAAGGTAGAAGGAGAACTTTATTCCGTTGTAAAAAGCGAATTCGTGAATCCGGGAAAGGGATCCGCCTTTATCCGTACAAAATTAAAGAACCTGGTCCGTAACAGTTCCATTGAAAGGACCTTCAAGGCTGCGGAAAAATTAGAATCCGTAGAATTGGAAAAAAGACAGATGACTATCTGTTACTCCGAAGGTGATGATATCATCTTCATGGACACAAACGACTTCGAACAGATTCCTGTTTCTAAAGAATACTTGGAAGATATTCTTCCGTTCTTAAAGGAAGAGACGGCTATGGAAGTTTCCTTCTACGAAGGTAAACCGATCGGAGTGACTCCTCCGAACTTTGCGATCCTGGAAGTAACGTATGCGGAAGAAGGTCTAAAAGGTGATACCTCCGGAACCGCTCTGAAAAGAGTTACCGTAGAGACCGGGGGAGAGATCAACGTACCTATTTTTATCAAACAAGGAGATTCTATCCGGATCGACTTGAGAGATCTTACCTACGTGGAAAGGGTCAATAAATAAGGAACTTGAAAGCGGCCTTACATACAAACTAGGCCGTCACTGCCGCTTGAGGGTGCGGAGCTAAAAAAAGGGAAACCACCTAAAGGAGGAACAAATGGCGATAATTATCCAAAAACCGGGACTTCCGGAAATCAAAGACAATTCCGAAGTAAAATCTTTTCTGAATAAGAGAGGGATCGAGTACGATCATTGGCCGGTTCCTACTAGTTCTTATTCTCTTACGGATAAATTGACTCTCGTGGACGAGGAGAAGGAAACTCTTCTCAAAAATTTGGACAGTCGTTTCGAAACCTTAAAGGAAAAAGAAGGTTATCAATCCAGGGATCTGATCGTTCTTCATCCGCAAGTCCCAGGCCTGAACGAGATGTTGGCCAAATTCGATAAAGTGCATTATCATACCGACGACGAAGTTCGTTATATCGTGGACGGTTCCGGGATTTTCGGATTCTCACTTGCGGGTGAAAAGTTTTTAGTAAAGGTGGAGAAGGACGACTTCATCTCCGTTCCAAAGAATACGAACCATTGGTTCACTTTGGACGAGAACAAAAGAATTAAGGCGGTCCGTTATTTCCAAGACATGAGCGGCTGGGTCCCGAATTACGTAGAAGAAACTACGGCCCTAGTCTGAAAAATGTCCCAAAAAAAGATCCTGACCCGCCTCGCGGAGTCGGGGGTCCTGTATCATTCCAAAGGATGGATGCCCGGAACTGCGGGCAATCTTTCCATCAAGGACGAAAAAGATCCTAACATATTCTGGGTAAGCGGAAGCGGTTTGGATAAGAACAAACTGACCCGAAAAGATTTTCTTCCGGTAGAGATCCAATCCGGAAAAGTACTAGAAGGTTGGAAAGGTCGAGAAGGTCTGAAACCTTCCGCGGAAACTTCCATACACAGAGCAGTTTATAAAGCATTTCCAGAAATGGGATGTTCTCTTCATGTCCATACACCGGAATCCAATCTGATCGAAATAGGAGTTTCCAAAGAGAATCCGATCGAGGATCTTCCGCTTCTTCCCTTAGAGATCATCAAGGCGTTCGGTATCTGGGATGAGGATCCGAACGTATCCGTCCCTGTCCTATACAATTATCCGAATGTGCAGGATATTTCCGATCATTTGGAGAAACATCTCATCGAGGCAAAACCTAGGGTCCCCTTCTGTATTATAGAAAAACACGGGATTACCGTTTGGGGAAAGGATCTGGTCCAGGCGAATCGGCATTTAGAAGCCGCCGATTTTTTATTAAAAGTGCGGGCGATGTCCAAGTAATAGTATGGGTTCCAAGAATATCCTGGTAGTCGGGGCCGGTTCCGGGATCGGCAGATCTTTATTAGAAAAATTGAATGCAAATCCCGAATATTTTCCGATCGGGATCTCCAGGAGAGGCAGGCCCTTGGAGGAAAGTTTCGAAAGAGGAAAGAATTATAACTGCAATCTTGCTGAGCCTGATCAAATACGAAAAATTTCCTCTTTTATTTCGGAGCGTTGGGAAGAGATCCATGCGATCTATTTCGCTTCCGGAGACGGTCTATTCTTAAAAATAGAAGATCTGGAATGGGAAGATCTTCAAAAACATCTGATCCTGAATTTAAGCGCACCTATTTTACTGACTTCTAAACTTCTACCTTTATTAAAGAAGGGATCTCTACTTTGTTATCTTTCTTCCACCGCTGGGAGGCAAGGATTCTCGGGGTCTTCTCCTTATTGTGCTTCTAAACACGGTATTGCCGGCTTTGCAAAAGCGATCCGGGAAGAAGTAAAAGATCGTGGGATAAGAGTGACTACCGTGTTTGCGGGAGCGATAGACACTCCGATCTGGGACGGTAGAGAAGGATTTAAAAGAGAAGATATGATCCCTGCTTCGGATGCTGCGATCTTTTTGGAAAGTTTGTATTCTCTTCCTGCAAGTTTTAATCAGGACGAGATCCTTTTTCTTCCACCTAAGGGTGTGTTATAAGGGCCTGTCCCAAAAGGTTCAGTCTCATGAAGCCCGTGACTTGGTTGACCGATAGCTTATACTTTGGGACGGACTATAAATTTTAAGTTTCTGCCCAACGTTCTCTGATCTCCAAAAGTTCAGGCATCAGATTCAGAAATACCGGTACAAGACCCGGATCAAAATGGGACCCGGCTCCCTTTCGTATATGATTGACTGCGTCTTCTATACTCCAGGCTTTTTTATAAGGTCTTTCTGTTGTTAGTGCGTCGAATACGTCCGCAATCGTGACTATTCTCGCTTCCACCGGAATTGTATCTCCTTTGATCCCGTTCGGATAACCGCTCCCGTCCCATTTTTCGTGATGGTTCAAAGCGATACTTTTCGCCATTTGCAAAAGTATCGAATCATGGTCTCCGATGATCTCGGCTCCGATCGTAGGGTGAGTTTTCATGATTTCCCATTCTTCCGGATCAAGTTTACCAGGTTTTTGTAATATACTATCCGGAATACCTATCTTACCGATATCATGCATAGGAGAAGCATGTAATATTTTTTCGGCGGTATCTTCCGAATAACCCAAGGCCCTTGCTAAAGTTTGGGAATAATGGCTCATTCGGATCACATGAAGTCCGGTCTCATTGTCCTTGTATTCCGCGGCGAGGCCCAATCTTTGAATGATCTGAAGTCTTGTCTCTTTTAGTTCATCGTTCCGAACCAGGGAAAGATGAGTTTTTACTCTGGCTTTTACGATGGCGGGGCTAACGGGTTTCGTAATATAATCGACGGCCCCCGCTTCGAAACCGTCCGCCTCGTCTTCTTCTTCCGCCATTGCCGTTACAAATATCACCGGTATCCTGGAGGTAGAGAACTCATTCCTGAGTTTTTTACAGGTTTCATGTCCTGTCATTCCGGGCATCATCACGTCCAAAAGGATGAGATTCGGTCTTTCGGAGATCGCAAGCTCTAAAGCCTTGATCCCGTCTTTTGCGAAAAATAGTCTATAATCTTCTTGTAATATTTGTTTGAGTACTTGTAGGTTTGCCGCTTCGTCGTCTACGACTAAAATTTTCGGTCTGTCATCGAGTAGATGGCTCATTCTATTTTCCGAGATCCGTGTCCAATCCGAGTTGGGTGCTGAATTTTTTGAGAAGAGTATAAGCCTCTTCGAATTCGAATTGTTCTATTTTAGAACTAAAAAGTTTAAAATCGGAATTTTCCACTTTTGTTCGGATCAGGTCCGAAAATTCTTCCACATATTCTTCTTCGATCGAACCTCTTTGAAAGGAGTCGGATAATTCTTTGGCGAGAATCGAAGCTCTTTCCGGATCCCATTCCACTTCTTTTTCGTTAAGATAGATTTCCGGATCGGCAATTCTTTCCGAATAACCTAATACTCTTGCGATCTCGGCAATCATTTGGTCCATTTCCACCGGCTTAGAGACGAATCCGTCCATTCCGGCGGAACTTGCCGCACTTTTATCCTCCTCAAAAACACTTGCAGTCAATGCTAAAATAGGGGTTCTAGGAACATTCCCCTGGATCTCATGCATTCGGATAACCCTAGTTGCCTGATGACCGTCCAGTCCCGGCATCTGTACGTCCATTAAGACCAGATCAAAAGAACCGGTCGTGACTTTTTTTACCGCGTCTTCTCCGTTATACGACGATTCTACCTGATGTCCTAGGTTTTGCAGAAGAAGGCTTACGAGTTCCGTATTCTTTTCCACATCGTCGACGACTAGGATCTTTAAAGGAGGAAGTCTGATCCCTATTTGGATCTTGTTTTCCTGTTTATGTTTTCCTTCTTTTAAAGGGAGAAGAACATGGAAAGTACTACCTTTCCCTAAATTGCTCTCGACCCAAATTTTCCCACCCATCAATTCCGTTAGCTGCTTACAAATTGTGGTGCCGAGTCCCGTTCCGCCAAAACGTCTAGTGGTGGAAATATCCGCCTGCGTGAAGGGTTCGAAAATTTTATCCAATCGATCCGCTTGGATCCCGATCCCGGTATCTTGGACTGCAAAATGGAGTTTCCCTGCTTCTTTAGTCACTTTTAGACTGACTTTTCCTTTGTCCGTAAATTTGACGGCGTTACCGATCAGGTTCGTCAGGATCTGTCTGATCCGCAAAGAATCTCCCTTATAAAATTCAGGTAGTTCCGGATCTTGGATAACTTCGAATTCCAGATTTTTCTTTCTGGCACTGATACCCAAAGTGGATTTTAATTCCGCGACTAATTTCAAAAGGGAGAAGTCAATTTCTTCCAATTCCACCGCTCCTTTTTCCAACTTCGCGGTGTTTAAGATATCATTCAAAAGTCTTAATAAAGATTTCGCGGAACTTTTGACGGTTTCCAAATGGCTCCTATGATTTTTTTCCAATTCTTCCGAAAGAAGTACTTCCGTAAATCCGAGGATCGCGTTCATGGGAGTACGGATCTCATGGCTCATATTTGCCAAAAAAGAAGTTTTAGTGATCGCCGCAAGTTCGGCTTTTTCTTTTTCTTTACGTAACGCTTCTTCGATTCTTCTTCTTTCGGTAATATCTAGAATAACTCCGTCTATAAAGATCGCTTCTCCATTTCCACCGTAAGCTCCGCAACCGTTTTCCCAAAGCCATCGGATCTCACCGCTTTGGTGGAGGATCCTGTATTCTAAAGTGAAGGCCCTTTTGCCTGAAACTGCCGCATCGACTTCGAACTCCACTCTTTTTAGATCGTCCGGATGGATAATATCTTTGAAAGATCTTATCGAGTTTGCACTTACGAAATCCTGGACCGGATATCCCGTGATTGATTCGGAAGCGTCGCTCATAAATAACATCTTCCAATCGTTATTAGGAAGACATCTGTAAGTAATGCCGGGTATATTTTCTATCAAGGAACGCACCTGTTGTTCGCTTTGTTTTAATGCGTTTTCGATCATTTTTCTTTCGCTGATATCCGTTACAAAACCTACGAATAGATCTTCCCCCGCGAATTTGCCGTGTCCTATCGCTAAACGTACTGGAAAATCGGAGCCGTCTTTTCTGATCCCGATAACTTCTCTACTACTTCCTATAATTTTAGCGAAACCAGCGCTCAACATTGTTTGGGAATTTTTGTCTCTGCCGTTATAGTACGGATCCGGCATTAACTCTCTAATGTTCTTCCCGATCACTTCTTTGTTTTTATAACCGAATATCAACTCGGCGGAACGGTTGAATTCCCGAATCTTACCTTGAGAGTCCATAGTGATCACACCATCCACCGCCGTAGTGATGATGGTCCTAAGTCTGGATTCGCTTACCCGGAGATTATTCACAAGATCCCTATATCTTAAGAACCAGTTGACTGCGAATGCAAAAAGAGTGAAAGCGATCGTGATCAAAGAAATTGCAAGAGCAAGGAAGGTGGAATCGGAAGCTTGTGAAGCCAGGTTAGTATCCGCTTCTCCTATGAATCTTGCAGCGGCCATACCCGTATAGTGCATTCCGGAAATAGCAGATCCCATGGTGCAGGCCGAAATAAAAGAAGGCCAGAAAGTCCGTAATTGTAAACTCTCCAAACCGAATCGTACCCAAAGAGAGAGTATCGCAAGAACTACGGCAACCACTATGGATAACGCGAAGAACCATGGGTCATAACGTAAGAACACGCTTGTCTGCATGGCAGCCATTCCGGTATAATGCATGGCCCCTATTCCGGAACCCACAAGTAGACCGCCTAATATTAATTCTGCGCCTGAAATTTTGGGTCTATTCACGAATGACAATGCGATTGCGGAAGCAAGAATACTTGGAGCGACGGACAAAATAGTCAGGCTTTTATCATATTGAACGGTCGTACATAATTCGAAGGAAAGCATTCCGATAAAATGCATGGACCAAACACCACAACCTAGTGCCAGGCTAGCAGCGGATGAAATTAAATATTTGGTAATAGGCGGAGCGGATTCCGGTACTTTCTGTCCTACGATCTGAAGAGCGATATAAGAAGCGAATATCGCCATCAAAACGGAAAGGACAACTAACCAAGGATTGTACGTAGCCGTAAGAAGTTTAGCAGAAGTATTATAGATGAAAAAATTATCTAAAAATGCGATCACAAAAACTCAAACCTCGAAGGGAAGCCCCACATAAAATATAGTATTCCCGGGAGAAGAATCGAACCAGATCCTTCCCTTATGTTTTTCCACAATACGTTTTGCAATGTCCAAACCTAAACCGGAACCTTCACCCAAAGGTTTAGTTGTAAAGAATGCATCGAATACTTGGTCTTGCACTTCCACCGGAATCCCGGGCCCCTTGTCCTGGATGGAAACGATTACCTCATTTTCTTTCAAATAGGCGCTGATCCCGATCGAACCTTTATACGACATTGCCTGGACGGAATTCATAATCAAGTTTGTCCATAGGTGCATTAGATCGTCCGGAAAACCCAAAAATTCTGGGATCCCTTCCAGATTAGTCGAAACTTCGACACCGTGTTTAAATAAATTTTGGTATAATGTCAGTACGGTATCTATATTTTCTTTAAGTGAGAATTTTCTCTTCTTATGAGACGACTCGAAATGTGCGAAACTTCTAAGTGCGTATACAATTTTTGCGGAACGATCCACTGCGGTTTTGATCGTATCCACACATTGTTCCGGTCCCAAAAGATTCAAAAAGAAGGGGAGAAGTTCCCTTGCATTCGGATTTTTTAATATACTCTCGAAATTTCTCCAAGAAGAAGCTACCCCGAAATCCACAAAAAATTCCGCAGTTTCTTCCGGAAAAAGGATGTCTACGGATTTCATCTCCATTTTGATCTCCGCAAGAACTCTTCTTCTTTCCAGGCCGATCAGTATTTCTTTGGAAGAAACACCGACTGAGATCAGTTCTTTATAGGAATTCCAATCATCATCGGATAAAGAGGAGAGAAGAGGAAGGATAGATCTTAATTCCGTTCTGATCTTTTCCAGATAGGAAAGTATATTAAAACCTGCCGCTTGGATGGCACCGATCGGATTATTGATCTCGTGCGCTATACCTGCGGCTAGCTGACCGAGATCCGCTAACTTAGACGCCTGGATCAATTTTGCCTGGGTTTTTTTCAGATTTTGTAGAACTTCTTCCAGATCGGATTTTTGGGATTCAATGATCGCTTTTTGAGCCAAGATCTCTTTATTCGCTCTTTGTAATGTATCGATCCTGAATTCCGCTTCCTCCAAACCAGTAGCATCGGTTCCTGTGGAAATTACGTATTGCAAAAGACCGTACCGATCTCTGACTTCCTTATGCTCCCAAAGTGTCCTCCTGGATTTTCCGTCTTTGGTCCTTAGAAGTACGCTTGTATGTTTTGGGAATCTTTTCTTTGCAAAACGTTTCTCGAAAACCTTCGCGATCGAATTTCTTTCGTCCGTAAATAGTTCCGTTTCCCAAAAAACTTTTCCTTCCAACTCCATTAGGTCGAATCCTGTGATCTGCAAACAGGCTTTATTCAATAAAATTAATTTTCCGTCGCCGTCCAAGACCAAGAAAAGAATACTAGTTGAGTCCAAAATACTCTGTAGAATGTCCCTTCTTTCGGAAAGTTTTCTTTCCGAAATTGCCCTTTGTGTCACATCCCTAAGTACGACAATTTTAAATTGAGAACCTTCCGCTTTCTGAGAACGAACGGAAACATCGTAGTATTTTCCGTGGTTTGTTCTCCATTCCGTATTGGTTTTTTTGGAAATATGGCATTCTTCCACAAGAGTGTCCAAATCCGGAAGGAATTCGGAAAGTTTCTGATCTTGTCTTAATCTAGCCGTTCCGAGAAGGTTTAAAGCGGAAACATTACAGTCCAGAAGGACCCCGGAGGAATTCATTACAAAAACCGCATCTTGTATATATTCAAAAACCTGATTTCTTGCCAAAGGGATCAGATTTAATATCCTAAAATAAAAAAGACCGTACATCCAGACAAGTAATGCGAAACCGGCCGCCAAAGGAAAAATATCCAACTTCGGATGGATAAACGGCACAAAACCTCCGGCGGTCATTATTTGACTGCCAAATGGAAGGGAAATGCCGATCAGGAATACCAAACATCTTATTCTATGAAATGCCCTTTGTGACCAGACTCCATATAATAAAATTATAATGCAAAGTAGGAATACGGAAAGGAAATTGACTACGTATATCTGCATCCAAGGACCGTATTCATAGATCAAGGCCAGCCAGGGAGCAGAGTTATCGAATCTGAGAGAAGGGCGGATCCATTCTTCTTGTCCGAACCAGACTACAAGTTCAGTGCAGATTGGAATGATTGAAAAAAGAACGATACTGATCGGATGAATAAACCTACTTAAATTGGCAATTCTCAAACATAGGAACGGAAGAGAAACGATCAGAATGTCGGGGCCGATAAATTGAAAATTGTCCCAGAAAATGATACTTGCCGGTTTGGTGCTGACAATTTCCCAAAAATATCCGAAGCTATAAAGTGTGATTCCGAGACATACGAGAATGAATTCGGGCGCTCCGGAAGTTTGTCTATTTTTGAAACCTAAACGAAAAGTGAAAATGGAAAGAAAAAGACTAAATAGAGGAAGGATCGCGTAAGGAGTCCATTTGAACCAGGATAAAGTTTGGACTTCCGTTCCCATGAAAACTAATTTCGAACGCCGCTCCTTCGGCTCAAGGAGAAAGTTTCTAGGTTTAAAATATAAGACGTTTTCGCCGGATAGATTCCTATCTTTGAAAATGAAATTTATCTCTTAAGTAAAGAAATTATAGAGTGACGGGTTTTTTCAATTATGAAAACCGACCGCGGTCCCTGCTTTTTCTCCCAAGGTAAAGAAGAAGGAGGCGCCTTCTCCCGGTTTACCTTCTGCCCAGACTGAACCCTTGTATCTGGTGACTATCCTTTGTACGATGGCAAGTCCCACACCTGTACCTTCAAATTCATCCTGTCTATGCAACCTTTGAAAAACACCGAAAAGTCTGTTATAATATTTCATATCGAAACCGGCGCCGTTGTCTTTTACGAAAAATGTTTTCCCTTTTTCCGTATCTGTGACCCCGATCTCCACCTTAGGTTTTTCTTTTTTAGCCGAATATTTTACAGCGTTCGAGATCAGATTCTGGAACACGTAAGACATCATATCCCTATCGGTAGTCACTTTAGCAAGGGGATGGACAATAATTTCCGCGTTATGATCCGTTTGGTCCTTGATCTGGCTTGCAACGGTTTGAGCGACTTCCGTGAGATCGAAGGTGGAGTCTTTTAGTTCCTTTTTCCCTACTTTAGAGAATTCTAATAAGTTATCGATCAGATTTTCCATTCTTTTTGCGGATTCGATTAACACATTCAGGAATCGGATCCCTTCAACGTCCAAAACAGAACTATGATCTTCTAAGATCATTTGAGTATAACCTTGGATGGCCCTCAAAGGCGCTCTCAAATCGTGGGAAACAGAGTAGGAGAACGCTTCTAATTCCGCATTTGCAAATTCTAATTCGAAATTTTTCTGCTCCAAAGCCTCTAAATTTTTCTTTCTATCCTCTGCGATGGTCAGAAGTGACTTCATTCTTACCATCAATTCTTCCGGATGGAAAGGTTTACACAAGTATTCGTCCGCTTTGGCTTCCCAACCTTTTAACATGGCTTCTCTGTGAGTTAATGCGGTAAGTAATACTACGGTAGTTTTGGAAATTTTAGGATCTGCCTTGATCTCTTTGCAGAGTTGTAATCCGTCCATCTCAGGCATCATCACGTCGGAAAGGACCAGATCCGGTTCCCAGAAGTATACCAACTTAAGCCCTTCTTTTCCGTTCTTAGCGGATTTCACCCGGTATAACGGAGAGAGAAGGGAATAAATATAATTGGAAAGATCCTCATTGTCCTCGCAGATTAAAACTTTCGGCTTATCGGAAAAGTTGTAATCTGCTGCATTAGAGATCTCTAAACTAGAATATTGAGGAGAATGGGAGAAAATTTTGGAAGAAGTTCCCTTCTCATCCGGGTCTACTTTTTGGGCAGGAATGGTTACGTTAAATTTGCTCCCTAATCCGAGTTTGCTGGAAACCTCCACAGAACCGCCCAAAAGTTCCGAAAAATCTTTTACCATTGCGAGACCGAGTCCTGTTCCGCCAAACCTTCTGGTGGTAGAACCTTCGGCTTGTTGGAATTTTTTAAAGATGATCCTCTGGTCCGCTTCCGAGATCCCAATTCCGGAATCCTGAACGGAGAGAAAAAGTTGATCTTCCGAATACGTTACGATAACGGAGATATTCCCGTCCTTTGGCGTGAATTTTAACGCGTTTGAAAGAAGGTTAAAGACGATCCTTTCGAAAAGATAACGATCGATCAAAACATTAAGATCTGAAGAAGGTATTTCATGGTGGATCCGAATATTCTTCTCCAAAGCGCTCGGCTCGAAATCTTTCAGAATGGCTTGGATCAGGTCGCCGATATTCGTGGATTCCAATTCCACCTTCATCTTCCCCGCCTCAAATTTAGAAAAATCTAATAAACTATTCACCATTTGAAGAAGTCGTACGGAATTGTTGTGAACCGTTTCTAACATTTGGATGTTATTGGGAGAAAGACCGGATCTTTTATCTAGAAGGATGGATTCCACGGGAGCTAGGATCAAACTGAGAGGGGTCCTAAGCTCGTGGGAAACGTTCGCAAAAAATTCGTTTTTGATCCTTTCGGTTTCTCTTAGGCTTTTGTTCGCGGATTGTAATTCCTGGGAACGTCGGATGATCTCCGTTTCCATCTCTTCTGTGCGGGAACGAAGAGCCTCGGTCATCTCCGATTGTTTTTCTCCTCTTTCTTTTAGGAGAACAAACTCGGTCACATCTTCCACCTTATGGATGATGCAATGTACCTTTCCTTTTTTGTCTAAGACCGGAATATTTAAAGGACTCCAATATTTAACGGTAAAACCCCCACCTTCTTCTTCCGGAAGTTGGATATCGTATTTTTGGACTGCCATGGTGTCCGGAGCTTTCGTTTCCAAAACGCGGAGGAGGGAGCTTCGAAGATTACTTACACCGGTTGCATCCGGATCGTCCGGATTATCCGGAAAAACTTCAAAGATTCCCCTGCCTAGAATTTTATCCCTTTCAGTCAGAGTTGCTTTGAGATAGGCGTTGCTTACTGCTATAATTTTGAACTCGGGAGAAAGTACCAAATACAAGCCTGGCACAGATTCGAAAAGAAGGCGAAAATCAGGGCTTAATGAGTCAGAACGATCCATCTGGTTTGCCTAATACAGGGATACAAATTGATCTAAGAATAAACGAACTCATTTCAAAATTAAAGAATACGAAGAAAATATAATATCTATTATCCGCAAAAGATCCATTAGAATCACTCCGTTTTTAAAGAACCGAATAACTTTTGTCAGTAAAGAATTATCCTTTGAGTAATGAGGTATTAGAGAAAAATTCCGAAATTCTCCATCAAAACAGTATAAGCGAATACAAAAATGAGGTAAGTAGCCTTGTAAAATTTTTTCTAATGTTAGCTTCAATTAATTTGTCCTAAAAAAGCGTATAACGGATATTTTTCAGGTAATATTCTGGAAAATTCGGAATTTGCTGGCAATAAGTCGAAATACGAATAAAAAAGGCAAAATTTCACCAGAAACGTCAAATGAGGGCTGACGATCTCCTTTCGAATGAATTTTTTTTGTTTCAGTGTGACTGAAGGGGCGGAGCTATATCTTATAATTAAAATAATTTACTATACAAATATTTAGTATATTTCTATCCTTTCCCTATGCCCAAACGAATCAAAATTTGGAAACATTGGGAGAATGGAAAATGTTTCTCGGTAGTTTCGTTTTCGTATGACACGGAGTTATATCAAAGAATAAGAAAGGTCCTGAATTCTCGTTGGGATAATGTTCAAAGAGTCTGGAAAATTCCATTTTCCGAATCGTTTCTCTCCGAATTTATTTCGGATTATGGGGAGAGAATTGATGCTGATCCTGAAATTATATTAATCCCCCTTAAAACGGAACTACTAAGAAGAAACTACAGTAGGAAAACTTTAAGATCCTATTTTTTTTACAACAGGGCTTTATTAAAGTCCTTAGGCAAAAACCCATATATAGTAACCGAATCTGATTTAAAATCTTATCTGGACAGGATTTTATATGAGAAGAACTTAGCTTCCAATTCAATTAAATCCATTCTACAATCTTTAAAGTTTTATTATAATATCGTAATTGGTAAGAAATATTTAAAAACTTATCCTTATCCAAAACGGGAGAAGCGAATTCCAGAATCTTTATCGAGATCCGAAGTTGCTAGAATGATTGAATCTGCGTCGAACCTTAAACATCGCCTTCTTCTTCGGCTTTGCTATGGGGCAGGCCTTCGTGTGAGTGAACTTGTGAAATTAAGAGGAGATGACTTAGATTGGGAGCGAAAGTCAATTCGTATCCGTCAAGGGAAAGGGCAAAAGGACCGATTCACTCTTCTTCCCACTAGTTGCAAAAATGAATTGTTGAATATACTACATAAGCAAGGAATGAGGTCTTGGATTTTTAAAGGCCAAATCCCTAACCAAAATCTAAGTGTCCGAAGCGCGGAAAAAATTTTCACTATGGCGAAGGTAAAAGCAGGAATCACTAAAGATGTCTCGATCCATGATCTTCGACATGCATTTGCGATCCACCTCCTGGAATCCGGAACTTCCATCAAGCTAATCCAAAGATTACTTGGCCACGTTTCCGTCAAAACCACTGAAATTTATGCTCGCATTGTCGACCCTATGGTTTCTAAGATAAAAAGTCCGCTGGATGAATTATGATTTACGCACCTTCGCCAATGCTCCGTTTTTGTGCCAGATGGGCGAACTAGCAGAAAGTCAGAGTTAGCCGAACATGCTTGCCCAAAATTTTGATCCATCTGGAAATTTAGTAATAGGGAATTGAGAATCCATTATTTAGAGAATTTCCCATTAAAAGCTTGAAAATACGAATCAATATCGTATATTGTATCGTATGAAAGTGACTGCGATATTGCCAGATGATCTAATTGCTGAGGTTCAAAAGTATTCCGGAGGTAAGAACATAACTGATTCCCTCCAGAAAGCGCTCTCAGAGTGGTTAAAACAGGCCAAAATAAGGAATTTGAATGCTAAGCTACATAAATCTCCACTTTCGTTCCAGGAAGGCTTTTCCGGGGAAAATATCCGTAATCTGAACCGTAACAGATGATTCTTGTAGATACGTCTGTTTGGATCGAATTCTTCCGGGGAAATGACCCTTATTTCAGTGAATTAAAAGATCTTATTGAATCATCAGAAGTGATAGTTCATGAAGTTGTCTTTGGTGAATTACTCCAAGGCTGTAAAAATAAGAACGAAGTATCTTTTATCTTAGAATATTGGGAAAATCTAAATACCTTAACTTCAGATGGTAGTTTCTTATCAGCAGGTAAGCTTTCATTTGAAAACAAGCATATTGATAAAGGCATAGGATTAATTGATTCAGTTCTTATTAATGAAGTTAGAGGTAAGAAACTTCAACTTTGGACATTAGATAAAAAGATTCTCAAAGTATTAGATAAGAAAGAAATTTATTCGAGTCGAGGCAAGCA
>NZ_ANIJ01000021.1 GCF_000347035.1 Leptospira sp. B5-022 | reverse complement strand
AATTTCAAAGTAAACTCAAAGATCGTCAGTTTTCCCATCTTCAAAAGAAATTAACAGATTACGTCTATCCAATCCTAAAAAAGAATCCATTCTTTGGACCGAATATCAAAAAGCTGAAAGGGGAGTTTGACGGTCTTTATAGATATCGTATTGGTAAGTATCGTTTGTTCTATTTGATTAAAGATAACGAACTATTAGTAATATTTGTTGATGTAGATCAAAGAAAAGATAGTTACAAGTAGGTGCGGTCGCATCGCCTAACTTTCGGTGCTTCCGCGGCGCTTCGAGCTTGCTTCGCAACTCTCGCTTGGGCTTCGCCACATTTCGCTTTGTCACTCGTCTTGCAGAGCAAGTCTCGTGCCAAGTCCTTCGGACTCGCGAAACGTCGGAACACCTTGGTCGTTATACGCCATAACCACAATTAATGGAAAAATAAAATGCAAATCGAGAAAATTAGAGAAGAAATGAAAGGATTAAGGAATAGAAAGGTGGCACACCCCGAACTTGGTCCTTTAAATGATTTTGAAGAAGTGGATACTCAAAAAGAAGTTATTTTCGATTTTATAGAATCCTGCTTATCTGAACATGAATTATATACAGAATCACTTTCAAAACAATTATCTCAGAACACACTTGCGACGCTTGGCAATTGTGTTCAGACTGTAAAAACATATCTCGATCAGGTAGATCAACTGGTTTCTAATGGAATTCACAAGCCTGAGTTTCCAGGAACAAGGCAAAATATTCTAAATTGGTTCATAACCAAATCAATATTTACAGATCAAAAAATCATTAACTTTCAAGTTCAAGTGCTATATGCGAAGATAAAGAGTGATGCTTTTTTAAAAGATATTTCTGAAGGGAAAAAACATGCAATAAGGGAGATCGGTAAGCTTAGTAAAAGTGTTAAAGAAGCAGAAAAGATACTTGGTAATCTTCAAGATAAAATATCTACAAAAGTGATTTCTGAAACTGAAAGCACATTCAATAATTTGCAGTTTCAACATGAAAAATATGAAAGCAGATGGTTTTTGTCATTTGCTATTAGTTTAACTTTTTGCCTTATGCTCGTTGGCTATTCAGTATTTTGCGTATCTTTAGCAGATGATGCAAAGGTCGGTACTATAATAAAATATCTATTAGAAAGGTCATTTCTAATTCTCTTTCCTACTCTGATTGCGAAAATATCACTTACAAAATATCAAACTGAGCGACATTTGAATGTGCTTTATGCACATCGAGCAGCTGTTCTTTCTCAATATAAGGAGTTTGAAAATGCTATTGGTGATTCAGCCCCAGATAAAAATCAATTTAGATTAGAAATAGCAAAATACCTTTTTTCAGATCCTCAGACAGGATATTTAAAGGAAACTGGATCCGGCGATTTGAACGTTAATCCAATAATTAGTATAATGGAAAAAATTAATACCAATAAATCGTAATAGTTCAAATGGTTACGGCGTATAACTTTCGCCTCAGCCGCTACGCTTCGGGCTTGCTATCGCAACCCGCTCGCTTGGCCTTCGGCACATTTGCTTCCGTCACTGCACTTGCTTTCGCAAGCTCGTGCCGTCGCAAACGTCGGAGCACCTCGGTCGTTAGGCGAACAGCTCTGCATGACATTCTTTTCAAGTCTTGCGGGCATCCTTGCCCGCTTTCACTCGCTTAATCTTTTGTTATAGAAATGCGCATATTAGTATGCATAATTATATGTATTGACAAGGATTTCTCCCTTAGTTAATCTATGCATAGATGGAGTTTGAATGGGATCCTGTAAAGAATGAGGAAAATTTGCGGAAACATGGAATTGATTTCTTTGAAGCGCAAAGAGCATTCTTGGATCCAAATAGAGTTATTACTTTAGATGTTACCCATTCTTCTGACTCTGAA
>NZ_ANIJ01000020.1 GCF_000347035.1 Leptospira sp. B5-022 | reverse complement strand
CCAAATAAATCTTTTAAGGAAGAAGTATGAATTTACCAGAGCCTCACGGAACGCCATACAGCTCTCTAATAAACGATATTGAAAGAGGACAAGTTAAGATTCCACAATTTCAAAGAGAATTTGTTTGGGAAATCAGCAAAGTCGTTAATTTGCTCGATAGCATTATTAAAGGATATCCGATTGGGACTTTTATCTTTTGGCGTACGAATGATCGCTTGAGAGCGATTCGAAATATAGGGAATGTCGAATTGCCTGAGGCAGGAGACGGCGAATATGTTAATTACGTTTTGGACGGACAACAAAGATTAACAAGCCTTTATTGTAGTTTAAGGGGGATCACTATTGTTCGAGAATCTAAAAAGTTAGAAGATTTTTCAAAAATCTATATAGATCTTGATTCAAACGAAGATGATAAAATTGTTAAGACGTCACAGGAAATTTTAGAAGTAAATGACAGAGTTATAACAATTAATCAGTTGCTAACGGGTGGGTTGTCGTTGCTATCAGGATATCCGAGCCAATACCATCATAAATTGGAAGAATATAAAAAAAGGCTCGAATCATATAGTTATTCGATAATACTAATAAAGGAAGTTAATATCAGTGTAGCGACGGAAATATTTTCTCGCATAAACGAAGGAGGAAAAACTTTAACACTTTTCGAAATTATGGTCGCAAAGACCTATGATTTGCCGAGTGGCTTTGACTTGTCTGAGAAGTTTAAGCTTTTGATACAAGAATTACAAGAAGTAGGATATGAAACTATATCTGATGTTACTGTATTGCAAATAATCTCTATAATTTTACGTAAAGAATGCAGAAGAAAAGATATTCTTACTATAACGAGACACGAATTTATCCCTGCATGGGACAAGGCAGTTGATAGCTTAAAGAGAGCGATTGATTATTTTCGGACATTCTATCGAATTCCTGTTTCTCAACTTCTCCCATATAATGCACTTTTAGTTAGTTTTTCATATTTCTTCTACCATCATCAAACTAGGCCTACAGGAGAAACGGAGAGAAAACTTCAGGATTTTTTTTGGAGGTGCTCTTTATCTGGGCGATATTCCTCTGGGCTTGAGACCAAACTCGCTCAAGATATAAAGAGGATGGATGCAGTTCTGCAGAACGACCATGTTACTTATAGTTGGCCAGTTAAAATCACATCTGAATATATTAAGGGAAATGGTTGGTTTAGTACAGGTAGGAGTTTTATTAAAGCTATTCTCTGTGTTTATTCTTATTATGAGCCGAAATCCTTTGATAATGATGGAAAGGTTATAATTGATAACGCCTGGCTTAAAATATCTTCCTCAAAGAATTATCATCATTTTTTTCCGAAAGCATTCTTAGAACGGAGTGGTATCGAAAATTCGAAGGCTAATAATATTCTTAATATAACGATAGTTGATGACTACTTGAATAAACGTAAAATTCGAGATAAAGCGCCCGCAAATTATATGACTGAATTCAGTAAAAGTAATCCGAAATTGGAAGAAACTCTGAAATCTCATCTTATTACTGATATGTATGAGTTTGGAATTTGGGAGAATGATTATGAAAAATTTATTACTAAACGTGCAGATGCTGTCGTTCAACATTTTCAAGAGATTTTGATTCCTCAAGAAATAGATGCAATTGATATGCCAGTTATAGAGGATGATGAAGAGGAATTAATGTAATAAGCGTCTACTGCGACTAACTTTCGCCTCAGCCGCAGCGCTGCGGGATCGCTACGCGACCCTTGCTTGGCCTCCGGCACATTTCGCTTTGTCACTCGTCTTGCTAAGCAAGCCTCGCGCCAAGTGCTACTACGCACTCGCGAAACGTCGGCTAGGCTTGGTCGTTAAGCGCCATAAAATTAAAATGCAAAGATATCAAATATTAGATCAAAATAAAGAACTTCTTATAGAAAACTTAATTTCGGCTTCGGAAGGATGGTTTATTGAATACAAAGAAAAGTTCAATGATTCCAGTAAGGCATCAAAATCAATAACATCATTTTTGAATTCATACGGTGGTTATATTGTTGTTGGAGTTAAAGAAATTAAAGAAGACTCGATTCCAAAATATCAATTTATTGGGATAGATATAGAACTTGCTAAACGGCAAATATCTTTAATAAAGGATACAATTAAACGCAATATATCTCCTACTCCTTACGTCGATATATTGCCAATTCCTGGACCAATCCCGGAAATCGGCTTAGAAAAAGGTAAACAGCTAATTGTAATTGATGTTCCTGCAGGCAATAACCCTCCGTATATTTCTTTGTCAGGAAAAATTTATAGAAGAAAGCATGATTCATCTGAAGGTGAAGAGGAAAACAGTCGTTATGTAGTAGATGAACTATATGCAAAATCTAAAGAAATTGAATTTTTAATTCAAAAAGAAATAGATGCTTTGAATTATATCGATAAAAGAAATGATTATAAGCTAACTAATTTAAATGTTTATTATTTTCCATCTCCTTTTCCGAATAAACTTAGCAAAGAAATAATACTATTATCTGATCTTGATGATATAATTGACGATTTCGGAAAGAAATTCTACAAATTTGATAATGTCTATACTGAAGGACCGAATATAGTATTTCGATCTGTCTTAAAGAATGACTATCGAAATAGCGGGGTGATCGCCCTTTTTAATCGTAATAACTATTCATTCAAAGTTAGGATACAAAGTAGCGAAACTTATTTTCCTAAGTTCAATAGTGATTCATTATTAATTAGCTTTCGGGCGAATTACAAATTTTTTGATGAATTTATACATTGTTTAGAGAATGAAAGATTTCAATCATTAGCATTAGTTGGTTTTACGGACGTTCTTAAAAGCGTAGTTTATTCATTTTGCCTTTATAAAAGGATACTAGATCATGTTAATTATAAGGCTCCGCTATGTAGCAAAATAATATTGAGTAATGCTCATGGAAAGATTCCATTCATGGATTACAAATTATTTATTGAGCATTGTAAAAAGTATAAAATGCCATATTTCATTTCGGATAATAGTGAATATCCAATACTAAATAACATCACTTCGTTTATTCCAATAGACTTGGAAGAGAAATCTTCTTCGGAACAGAAGTTTGAAGAGTATTCAGAACAAGAGTTTGCTATATTGACAACAATCCCTATAACGGTGAAAATCCTCGGTTTGATTGGTATGGATTTCCCAGAAGGAGATAGAGAAGCAATAAAAATGCTAATATAATTTTACGGCGCTTAACTATCGGTGCTTCCGCAGCGCTGCGGGCTTGCTACGCAACCCTTGCTTGGCCTACGGCACATTTCGCTTTGTCACTCGTCTTGCAGAGCAAGTCTCGTGCCAAGTCTTTATGGACTCGCGAAACGTCGGAACACCTTGGTCGTTAAGCGAACATACAGGCAAAAATTTATCCAAATACTAAAATTTCTAGTATTTGAATTCATACAAAAGAATATCATTTTTGAATTCCAATGAGTTTTCTCGATAAATTACTTCAAACTATTGATCTTTGGATTCCTGATGAACGTCAGGCATCGCTGGATAAGGGAAAGAATTTCGAAAGATATGTGTTATCTAAATTCGATAAGAATTATTTCAGTGCGGTTGATTGGACTCGCGATCATGATGCAAGTCGAACAGGTTTCTTAGTTGAGAGTAATCAAAATCCAGATCTCAAAATTCGTTATAAGCCAACTAAGGAAATATTTGCAGTTGAATGCAAATTTAGAAGTAATCCAGTGAAAAGTTCGAAGATCAATGATTATGTGATTAATTGGTCTAAGGCAGAGCAAATCAAAAGATATACCCAATTTATGAAAAGGGAAAGAATTCCAGTATTTATAGTAATTGGCTTATCTGGGAAACCTCAGGATCCTGAATTTATGTTTTGTTTACCATTATCCGCGGCTCCTTATCCAGAATTATTTCCTAGTATATTGGATAAATATGAACGTGACCCAAAAAAGTCCTTCTTTTGGCAAAATGGGACCTTAAGATAATGGTGCCGTAAATTTGTTTTTGTTATGCCTGCACGTCGCTTAACTTTCGAGTTGGCGTTACGCTTCGGGATGCTTGCGCACCCTCGCTCCAGGCTCCGCCACATTTCGCTTTGTCACTCGTCTTGCAGAGCAAGCCTCGCGCCAAGTCCTTCGGACTCGCGAAACGTCGCCAACCCTT